>CAXSDA010000030.1:1775-36568 GCA_964236515.1 uncultured Actinoplanes sp. | reverse complement strand
CACCCGATCCGCATCGACGGGCGGCGCGGGCCGCGGACGGGCCGGGCGGCGACCGCCGAGACCACCACCGACAGCGGCCGGGCCAGCAGCACCAGCGCCACCCCGGTGACGATCGCCGGGATCAGCGCGGCCGGCAGCCGCTGTGGCGCGACCAGCAGCCCGAGCAGCACGAACAGGCCGATCTGGGCGACCCAGGCGAGCCCGTCGGCGAACCCCAGGACGGCTCTGCGGTGCGGCAACCGGCCGTTGCCGAGGACGACACCGGCCGCGTACACCGCCAGGAACCCGGACGCGTGCGCGACGGCGCCCCCGGCGTAGGCGAGGACGGTGAGCCCGACCGCGGCGATCGGGTACAGCCCGGCCGACGGCAGCGCCGCGTGGCGCAGCAGCCAGCGCCCGGCCATGCCGACCAGCACCCCGATCGCCGCGCCGGCAGCCAGCTCGTACGCGACCAGCAGCAGCTCGTACCACCAGGCACGGCCGTCCGGGACGGTCGCCGAGAGCAGCACGACCAGGATGACCACCGGGGCGTCGTTCATGCCGGACTCGGCTTCCAGCGTCGCCACCAGGCGCGACGGCAGCCGCAGGCGGCGCAGCGTGGCGAACACGGCGGCGGCGTCGGTCGAGGACAGCACCGCGCCGTAGAGGAACGACAGCCGCCACCCGAGCCCGAGGATCAGATGCACGGCCACGCCGACGACCGCGATGCTGATCGCCACCCCGAGCGTGGCCAGCGTCGCCGCCAGGCCCAGGACCGGGCGCAGGGTGGTCCAGCGTGCGGTCAGGCCACCCTCGGCGATGATCACGATCAGCGCGCAGAAGCCGAGCGTACGGGTGAGCTCGGCGTCGTCGAACCGGATGCCGAGCCCGGCCTCGCCCAGCACCATCCCGATCAGCAGGTAGACCAGCAGGCTGGGCAAGCCGAGCCGGACGGAGAGCCGGACCGCGGCCACGGCGACGAGCAGCACGGCCGCGCCGATCAGCAGCGCCACGTCCAGGTGGCCGGTCAAGGCGCGTACCGCTCAGCCATGCCCCGGTCAGCCATGCCTCATTGTGCCGGAGGAGGCGGCCGGGGCCAGCGGTGCACGGGTCCGGGCTGAGTCGGCGCGGGGTCTCCGGCTCAGCGGTGCGCGGCCTGGGCCACCAGACGGTCGACCGGGCGGCAGAGGCCGCACGGGCTGAAGCCGAGTTCGACCGCCTCGGACACCGGCAGCGGATCGGTCAGCTTGCCGGCCAGGTGCGCGCAGTCGGCCATGTGGTAGCGCGGCCGGCCGTCCACCACCATCACCTCGTCGTCCAGCTGCGCGACGCGTACGGCGTCGGCCGGCTTGACCGCCTGGGGCAACGGTTCATCGTTGGGGTCCTCGGCGTCCGGCTCGGCGAACTCGGAGGACGGGCCGGACAAGCCCGGGCCGCCCGCCGCGGCGTCACGGGCGGCTTCCGGGGACCGGGCGGCTTCCGGGGACCGGGCGGCTTCCGGGGACCGGGCGGCTTCGGGGGACCGGGCGGCTTCGCGCTGCCACGCGTCGGCGCCGGGGGTCCCGCTGCGCGCGCCGCCGCTGTAGGACGACGCCTGGTCGTAGTCCTGACCGCCGGCGCGGGCGGCCCGCTCCCGCTCGTAGGCGTCCTCGTCGGTGAGCACCGCGTCGTTGTACACGAGTCCCGGGTCGTCGCGGCCCGGATCGTCAAGGTTCGGGTCGTCGCGGCCCGGGTCGTCGCGGCCCGGATCGTCAAGGTCCGGATCGGCAAGGCTCGGATCGGCAAGGCTCGGATCGGATCGGCCGGGCTCGTCGCGGTCGGGGCCGGGAGCGCCCCAGGCCTTCTGGTAAGCGGCGTCGGCCCGTAGCGCGGACTCCGCGTCCTCCTGGCTGGCGCCCCGCGCGTGCATCGACCCGGGGCTGGCCAGGCCCTCCTCCGGCGCGGACGGGTCATCCATCATCGAGCCGGGATCGTTCACGCGCGGTGTCTCGGCATGGCCGAACGGTGGCTCGGCGTAGCCGCCCGCCGGGGTGGCGTAGTCGAACTCGTCCGGAACCGGTTCGGCGTAGTCGGACGGCCGGGCGGAAGATCGTCCGGACGTGGAGAAATCGGACTGGGCATCGAGCGCCGGATCGTCGCGGACGGCAGCCGACCGGCGTGCCGACGCGGCCGACCGCGCCCCCACCACCAACGCGATCGCGGCCAGCAGGCTGGCCGCGATCGACGCGATGAGGAGAGCGCTCGACCCACCGGTGAGGCCCAGCACCAGCAGCGTCACCGCGACGAGAATGAGCAGAAGGCTAGCTACGATCATGGCTCATCCTCGTCGAGGCGCCGCCGGCGGTGCTCGGCGTCAGCGTCCGGTTTCGATGGAGTTGGTACGACCGCCGTACGAGCCGGCCAGCCCCGCGGTGGCCAGGCCACCGGAACCGCCGACAGCGCGGCTGGCGTCGGCCCGCGACATCTCGGCTTCGAGGCCCTGGCCTCGGCCGTCGAGGTCGCGCAGCTGGCTCTCCAGGTACGCCTTCAGGCGGGTGCGGTACTCCCGCTCGAACTGCTTGAGCTCCTCGATGTGCTTCTGCAGCGCCGAGCGCTTGGCATCCAGGCCGCCCATGGCCTCCTGGTGCCGCTGGCGTGCGTCCCGCTCGAGGGCGTCGGCCTTGGCCCGCGCCTCGCGAGTGACCTCCTCCGCCTTGGAACGGGCGTCGGAGAGAAGCTTGTCGGCCTCGCGGCGCGCGTCCGACACATGGTCGTCGGCGGTCCGCTGAGCCATCATCAGGACCCGCAGCGCCTGCTGCTCGCCGTCGCCACTGGACGAGGGGGACCCGGCACCGACGCCCGGGCCCTGGGCCCGGACCTGCTCGAGCTCGGCCTGCATGGAACGCGCAGCCTGCTCGGCCGCGGCCTTGTCACGCTGGACCCGGTCGAGCTGGGCCTTGATGTCGTTGAGCTCGGCGGCCAGACGCGGGTCGGCGCCCGAGACGGCTGGCGCGCCACCCCGGCCGCCGCGCTCCACCTGGGCGCGCAGCTCGTTGTTCTCCTCGATCAGACGGGCGAGTTCGCGCTCTACCTCATCAAGGAAAGCGTCAACCTCCTCCTCGTCGTACCCCCGCTTGCCGATCGGGGGCTTCTTGAAGGCGACGTTGTGCACGTCGGCCGGGGTCAGCGGCATCGAAACTCCTCGGGTCAGTTGCGGCCGCGTGGGGCGCCGTCAGATCGTGGACCGGTGCGTTGTCACTACGCGTACCGGTGGATCAGAGGCGCTAACACGAAGTACATGAGCACGAACAGGATAACCAGCAGGACCAGCGACGCCAGGTCCAAGCTCACGTTACCAATTCGAAGGGGTGGGATCACACGCCTCAACGCCTTCAGGGGTGGATCAGTGACGCTCCACACCGACTCCAGGGCCGCGGCGGAGCCTCGTCGGGGCTGCCAGCGGCGCCCGTACTGCAGCACCGCACCCAGCACGAATCGGGCCAGCAGGGTCAGGAAGAAGACATAGAGCGCCAGGTAGAGCACCTGGAACACAATCGACAACACGTCGGACGGGTCCCTCGTTAGGGGTCAGCTCTGGGGGAAGAACCCGCCCTCGGCGATCTTGGCTTTGTCCTCGGCCGTGACCTGGACATTTGCCGGTGAGAGCAGGAAAACCCGGTTGGTCACGCGCTCGATCGTACCGCGTAGGCCAAATGCCAGCCCGGCAGCGAAATCAACCAATCGGCGGGCATCGCCCTCATCCATTTCGGTGAGATTGATGATCACGGGTACGCCGTCACGGAAGTGTTCACCGATAGTGCGGGCCTCACGGTACGTAGTCGGGTGGAGAGTGGTGATCTGGTACCGCTGCTCCTCCTCGGCCGCCCGCTGATGCACCTGGGCCTGCGGCGCGAGCGCCAGATTGTCCCGGGACGAATAGCGCAGAGCTTCCGAGGAGTCACTCCCCGTGGTCGACGGCCGGGTGATCGACCGGACCCGGCCCCGCTCGGGGCGCTCGTGCTCGTCCTCGTCGTGATCGGCAGCCGCGGTCCGGGCGGACGAGCGCTCGCTCAGCCGCACGCGCTCGGACGGCCGCGCCCGCGGCAGCGGAGCCGGCGCGTCGTCGACGTCGTCGTCCTCGTCCGCGAACTCGTCGGTGTACCGGTAACCGGAGTCCCGATCACGGTCGCGATCACGATCCCGGTCACGCTCTCGGTAACCGCTCTCCCGATACCCACGGTCGTCGTACGCCCGCTCCTCGTCCTCCTCGACGAGACCGAGCCACACGCCGGCCTTCCGCAATGCGCTCATGCCCGGCCTCCCTCGCCCCGCACGGTGTGCAACCGCCCGTCCATGCCCCCCACCTCCGTGTTTCTGCGGCCCCCGCCCCCTCTGGCAGGCCGCGTCCCCCCTGGTGGCAGGCCCGGTGGGGACCCGCCGCGACGCTGTGCCGTCGAGCGCGCCGGCCGGCCGGGCACGTCGCGCGTAAACAACACCTATGTAGTTTGCTGCCCCCCGCAACGCTACCGCAGCGGGTTTCGCCTTCCGAGTAAAGAAGTACCGATCCGTACGTGTGTCGCACCGTGTCTGACCGCTTGTTCGAGATCGCCACTCATCCCGGCGGACATCACGGTCGCCCCCGGATGACCGGCCACGAGCCGCGACGACACATCCGCCAGCTTCTCGAACGCGGTGTCCGGATCCCACTCCGGCGGAGCCACCGCCATGACCCCGCGCAGACGCAGCCGGGCCGACGAGGCGACCGCGTCCGCGACCGGCGGGACGTCCACCACCCCGCCGCGGGCCGGGTCGCCGTCCAGGCTGATCTGGATCAGCACGTCCAGCGGCCGGTTGCGGAGCCGCTCCGAGGCGCCGTCCAGCGCTTGCGCCAGGCGTACGGAATCGACCGACTCCACGACGTCGGCGTAGGTCACCACCGACCGGACCTTGTTCCTCTGCAGTTGCCCGACGAAGTGCCAGCGCAGGTCCGCGCCGGCCGCGCGAACCTCGGCGGCCTTCGCCGCCGCCTCCTGGTCCTTGTTCTCCCCCACGTCGATGACACCCAGCCCGGCGAGCAACTCGACGTCGCTCGCCGGGTAGGTCTTGGTCACCGCCACCAGCGTGACCGCGTCCGCCGTCCGCCCGGCCGACGCACAGGCGTGCTCGATCCGCTCCCGCACCTCCACCAGGGAGGCGGCGAGCTGAGCACGCCTGTCTGCTGGTAGCGCAGCCGCCGTCACAACATCAGGAACCGTTCTTCAGAAAATCCGGCACGTCCACGTCGTCGAACAGCACCCGGCGCGGCGTCGGGGTGGCCGGCGCCGACATCGGGACGGCCGGAGCCGACGCCGGAGCCGACGGAACCGACGGCTGGTGCACGACCCGGCGGGACGGCTCGGCCGGCTTGTACGAGGGGGTACCCCCGTCGAACCCGGCTGCTATCACGGTGACCCGGACCTCGTCGCCGAGCGCGTCGTCGATGACCGCGCCGAAGATGATGTTGGCGTCCGGGTGGGCCGCGTCGGTGACCAGCTGGGCCGCGTCGTTGATTTCGAACAGACCCAGGTCGGATCCGCCCGCGATGGACAGCAGCACGCCCCGCGCGCCGTCCATGCTCTGCTCCAGCAGCGGGCTGGAGATCGCCTTCTCCGCCGCCTCGACCGCGCGGTTGTCGCCGCGCGCGCTGCCGATACCCATGAGCGCGCTGCCGGCGCCGCTCATCACGCTCTTCACGTCGGCGAAGTCGAGGTTGATCAGACCGGGCGTGGTGATCAGGTCGGTGATGCCCTGGACGCCGGACAGCAGCACCTGGTCGGCCTGCCGGAAGGCGTCCATCATGCTGATCCCGCGGTCGCCCAGCGCGAGCAGCCGGTCGTTCGGGATCACGATCAATGTGTCGCACTGGTTGCGCAGCTCGTCGATGCCGGACTCGGCCTGCACCTGGCGGCGCTTGCCCTCGAACGAGAACGGCCGGGTCACCACGCCGATGGTCAGGGCGCCGAGCTTGCGGGCGATGTTGGCCACCACCGGCGCGCCGCCGGTGCCCGTACCACCGCCCTCGCCGCAGGTCACGAACACCATGTCGGCGCCCTTGAGCACTTCTTCGATCTCGTCGCGGTGGTCCTCGGCGGCGTTCTTGCCGACCTCGGGCTGCGCACCGGCGCCGAGGCCGCGGGTCAGTTCGCGGCCCACGTCGAGCTTCACGTCGGCGTCACTCATCAGCAACGCCTGGGCATCGGTGTTGATCGCGATGAACTCAACGCCTTTGAGCCCGACCTCGATCATCCGGTTCACGGCGTTGACGCCGCCGCCACCGATGCCGACGACCTTGATCACCGCGAGGCAATTGTGCGGAGGTGTCATCGGGCTCAGCCTTCCCTTCCGGGGTTGGCGACACGACGAGGGCCCCTGCGGCCGGTTCAGCCGCACCTCGTCATTCGCTGCCGTCCAAGGGAGGGCGAGGAAACCCTCACCCTCTACTAGAGGCTCAGAGTTATGTCAACCACTGAAGTCTCTCGACGCAACGTAAGCGGCCGTCTACTCACATCCAAGGACCGGCGCGGCGTGTCGGCGTCCCGTTGCGTGGGGAACATCCGACTGACCCGTAACCTCCGCCGGAATACGCCCTTTCCGGCGTCCTGTCCGGTTACTTGATGGTTACGACACCGGGGGCACTCACGTCGATAGTGTCCCCTTTCCGGCGCAGCAACGCGGTCGCCACCTGAGCCTTGGTGCCGCTGTCGGTGTCGTCGCCCCAGACCACGGTCCGGTCGGAGCGCAACTCCAGCCGGATCCGCGCGGGCGCCGCCACCGAGATGGCGGTCAGCTGCCTGCGGATGTCGGGGGTGAGCGCGGCCAGCACGGTCAGCGCGGCCCGGGTGTTCAGGTCGGCCGGCGACGGTGCGGCCAGCCGGGCCAGCGGCAGGCCGGCCGGGACGTCCTCGACCGTCCGGTAGGCCACGCCGCCGTCGTCGATCAGCGTGAACTGCTTCCCGGCGGGCACGGCGGCCACCGCGGTCCGCTCGGTCACCGTGATGACCACGGTGGACGGCCAGCCCCGCGACACGACCGCCCGGCGGACCGGCGGCAACGCCTCGATCCGGGCGCGGATCGCGTCCAGGTCGACCCGGGCCAGCGGCGCCCGCATGGTCACCGCCGCCGTCCGTTCCACCTCCAGCGGAGACACCACACCGGTGCCGTCGACCCGGACGGCGCGCACGCCGAGCACCGACGTGCCGTACACCGTCCAGATCAGGGCCCCGGCGACCAGGAGAATGCCGGCGGTCACGGCCCAGGGCACCACGGCCCGCAGCTTGCGCTGCCGGGCGCGCGCCATGAACCGGCGCACCGAGGACGGCACCGCATCGGTGTCCGCCCGGACCAACCGCCAGTTCCGTCCGCCCCCGCTCGACACCGGCTGCCTCCGTCTTCTACTTCGCGTCCGACTCGGCCAGCGCGTCCAGCAGCTCGTCGCCCATCAGCGAGATCGGCGGGGCGCCCATGGTCACCACCACGTCGCCCGGGCGGCTGCGCCGGACCACCTCGGCCGGCACGTCCTCCCAGGACGGCACGAACACCTTCTTGTCGTCCGGCAGGGCCACGGCCGCGGTCAGCGCGACGCCGCCCTCCCCCGGGGCCCGGACCTCGCCCGGCCCGAAGACCTCCATGACGATCACCTCGTCGGCGATGGCCAGGCCCTCGGCCAGCTCGGCCTGCAGGTCGCGGGTGCGGTAGACGCGGTACGGCTGGAACACCACCACCAGGCGGCCGTCCCCGGCCACCTCGCGCAGCGTCCGCAGCGCCGCCTTGACCGAGGTCGGGTGGTACGCGTACTCGTCGTACACCCGCACCCCGGCGGCCAGGCCCTTGCGCTCGAACCGCCGCCGTACGCCCGGGAACGACGCCAGCGCCTCGCCGATCTGCTCGCGCGGCACGCCCAGCTTGAGCGCGGTCAGCACCGCGGCCGAACTGTTCAGCCCCATGTGGTGCCCGGGCAGCGCCAGCCGGAACTCGCCCAGCGGCTCACCGTGCAGCACAGCCGAGTACCGGACACCCTGGACGGACGACACCACGCCGGAGATGCGCAGGTCCGCGCCCTCCCCCTCGCCGTACGTCCAGACGGTCCGGCCCTCGGCCCGCAGCGCCGCGATGAGCTCCTGCACACCCGGGTCGTCGTGGCAGGTGACCACGAACCCGTCGTCGTCGGTGAGCTCGGCGAACTGCCGGAAACCGGCCTTGAGCCCGTCCAGGTCGACCCAGTTGTTGAGGTGGTCGCCCTCGATGTTGGTGATGATCGCGACGTGCGGCCGGTAGATCAGGAAGGACTTGTCGCTCTCGTCGGCCTCGGCCACGAAGTACGGACCGGTACCGTGGTGGCCGTTCGAGCCCGCCTCGGAGATCTCGCCGCCGATCACGAACGACGGGTCCTGCCCGGCGTGCTGCAGGATCACCGTCATGATCGAGGTGGTGGTGGTCTTGCCGTGGGTGCCGGCCACCGCGATGGTCGCCCGGCCGGTCATCGCCGCGGCCAGCGCCTCCGACCGGTGCATCACCCGCAGCCCGCGCCGGCGCGCCTCGACCAGCTCGAGGTGGTCCTGCGGGATCGCCGTCGAGTAGACAACGGTGTCCACGCCGTCCAGGTTGGACGTCTCGTGCGACATGTGGATGGTCCCACCCAGCGCGCGCAGCGCGGCCAGCGCCGGCCACTCGCGCAGCTCGCTGCCACTGACCGGGACGCCGCGGGTGAGCAGCAGCCGGGCCAGGCCGCCCATGCCCACCCCGCCGATGCCGATCAGGTGCACACTGCCCAGGTCTTCCGCGGTCAGCTCGCCGGCCGGGGTCAGCTCCGCCGTGTTCACAGTCGCACTCCGAAGTCAGTCACGAATAAGTCGGTCATTGATTGGCCACGGCTTCCACAACGAAGGTGAGCAGCGCTTCGTCACCGTCTCGCCGCCCGTACGCGGCGGCCGCCGACCCCATCCGGTGCAGCCGCTGGGGATCGCGGGCCAGCGGGACGACGTTGCGCTCGATCCACTCAGGGGTCAGGTCGGCGTTGTCGATGATCAGGCCGCCTCCGGCCTCGACCACCGGCAGGGCGTTGCGGCGCTGCTCGCCGTTGCCGAACGGCAGCGGCACGTAGATGGCCGGCAGCCCGACCGCGGTCATCTCGGCCACCGTGATCGCACCGCCCCGGGAGATCACCAGGTCGGCGACGGCGTACCCGAGCTGCATCTCGGACAGGTACGGCACCACGACGTACGGAACCGGGAGGCCAGCCGGGACCTCGAAAGGGTCGTTGCGGCCGCCCTGTACGTGCAGCACCTGGATGCCGGCGTGGGTGAGCGCCTTGGCCGCCCCGGAGACGGCCAGGTTGATGGTCCGCGCGCCCTGGGAGGCGCCGAACACGAACAGCACCGGCAGATCGGGGCGCAACCCGAACTGCGCCAGCGCCTGGGGCCGCATCGCCGCCCGGTCCAGCCGGGTGATCGAGGTGCGCAGCGGCACACCCACCACCCGGGCCGAGCGCAGCGCCTCGGACTGCACCGGCTGGTGCGGGAAGCCGACCGCGACGTTCTTGGTGAACCGCATGCCCAGCTTGTTGGCCACGCCCGGGGGCACGTTGACCTCGTGCACCACGATCGGCAGCTCACGGCGCCACGCGGCCAGGTAGACCGGCACCGAGACGTACCCGCCGAAGCCGACGACCACGTCGGCCTGCACCTCGTCGATCACCTTGCCCGCGTCGTGCGCCGACTTCCACATCCGGTCGGGCGTACGGACCAGGTCGAGGTTCAGTTTCCGGGGCAGCTGGTGGACTCCGATGACGCGCAGGTCGTACCCGGCGGCCGGGATGATCTCGCGTTCCATGCCCTTCTCGCCGCCCACGGCGGTGATCCGGACGTCGGGGTAATGCCGTCGCAACGCGTCAGCGAAGGCGAGCAGCGGATAGATGTGACCGCCGGTGCCTCCTCCGGCGAGCACGACCGACCGCAGCGGGGGCATCACCGTCTCCTCTCGCCCCCCGCGGTCCTGGGCGATTCCGTACGTTCGCCGGCCGGGCGCCGTTGCGGGGGAAGCGGCGGCAGCGGGGCCCAGACTAGCCGTACCCATCGAGCGGGCGGACGGGCGTTCAGGGCCTGGGCCGCGTCCGGCTCGGCGCGGGCGAACGAGGCCAGCATGCCGACCGCCGCCATCGTCACCACGAGGGCGCTGCCACCGGCGGAGATGAACGGCAGCGGCAGGCCGGTGATCGGCAGCAGCCCGACCACGCCGCCGATGTTGATCACAGCCTGGGCGACCAGCCAGACGGTGATCCCGGTAGCGGCCAGCCGGCGGAACGGGTCGGCGCTGCGCCGGGCGATCCGGAAGCCGGTGTAGGCCAGCACCCCGAACAGCAGCAGCACGAGCACGCAGCCGACCACGCCGAGTTCCTCGGACACCACCGCGTAGATGAAGTCGTTGTCCGCCTCGGGCAGCCAGTTCCACTTCAGCGTGCCCTTGCCCAGGCCGACGCCGAACCAGCCACCCTCGTAGATCGCCGACCGGGCCTGCATCAGCTGGTAGCAGGGCCCGTTCAGGTCGCACTTGTCCAGCGGCGTGAGGAAGCTGGTCAGTCGTTCCAGCCGGTAGTTCTTCTGACCGACGGCGCCCGACCCGGCGCCGCGGGAGGCGGCCGCGATGAGCAGGCCGACGCCGGCCAGTCCGAGCACGCCGAGCGGCGCGAACATCCGCAGCCGCAGCCCGGCGGCGAACAGCAGGCCGACCACCAGGGCCAGCAGCACCAGCATGGTGCCCAGGTCGTTGTAGCCGACCAGGACGAACAGCAGGCCGATGACCAGGAACAGCGGCTTGGTCAGCTCCCGCCACAGGCCCAGGGCGGGTCCCTTGCGGGCGATCACGTCGGCGGCCCACAGCACCACGCCCAGCTTGGCCAGCTCCGAGGGCTGGATAGCGATCGGGCCGATGTACAGCCAGAGGAGCTCGGCGTGCACCGGGCCGATCCGGGCGCTCCTCAGCAGGCCGATCGACTCCAGCGCGCCGAGCAGATCGAGCAGCGCCAGCAAGGCGACGGCGGCGCCCAGGATGTACTTGCCGAGGGCTCGCAGCGTCCGGGCCGGCAGCCGCTGGCAGATCCAGAAGCCGAGCAGGCCGAGCAGCGCGAACGTCACCTGGTTGCCGATGCCGGAGAACGCGTTGCCGTCGGCCGCGTACGCCTGGACGCTGGTCGCCGAGAAGACCATCGTCAGCCCGATCAGCAGGAGCAGGCCGGCGCTGGCGATCAGCAGGTAGTACGACGACAGCGGACGGGCCAGCAACCCGTGCACCGCGGGCAACAGCTGCCGGCTCAGCGACGGCCGCGGCGCCTTCGGCGGACTTGACGCGGTAGTGGCCATGCCGACCATCATCGTGGCCCCGGGTTTCAACCCCGGGAACGTGAGCCGCGTGTCGCGCTCGGGTTAACCCATCGCCGTGAGGAAGTCGCTGTAGAAGAGGCCGAGGCCGATGGCCACGCAGATGCCGGCCACGATCCAGAACCGGACCACGATGTTGACCTCGCTCCACCCGGCCAGCTCGAAGTGGTGCTGCAGCGGCGACATCCGGAACACCCGTTTACCGGTGGTCTTGAACGAGATGATCTGGATCACCACGGACATCGTGATGATCACGAACAGGCCACCGATGATGATCGACAGCAGGGTCGTACGGGTGGCCATGGCCAGCCCGCCGATCAGGCCGCCGAGGCCGAGCGCCCCGGTGTCACCCATGAAGATCCGGGCCGGTGAGGTGTTCCACCACAGGAAGCCGACGCACGCGGCCGCGGCCGCCCCGGCGATCATCGCCACCTCAAGCGGGTCGCGGACCTCGTAGCAGTACTTGCCGGGGGTGGCGTAGGCCAGGTCACCGCACCAGTGCCGGTACTGCCACAGGCCGATCAGCGAGTACGCGCCCAGCACCAGGATGGACGCGCCGGTGGCCAGCCCGTCGAGGCCGTCGGTGAGGTTGACGCCGTTGGACATCGCCATGATCACGAAGACGAAGATCAGCACCGAGCCGACCTTGCCCACGTCCAGGAAGCTGATGTCGCGGATGAACGAGATGTGCTCGCTGGCCACCGTCTGGCCGTTGGTGCTGGGCACGTAGAGCGCCGCGATGCCGAACCCGGCGCCGACGATCAGCTGGCCGAGCAGCTTGCCCTTGGCGCTCAGGCCGTCCGAGTTGCGCTTACGGACCTTCAGGAAGTCGTCCAGGAAGCCGACCGCGCCGCAGAACACGAACAGCCCGAGCAGGACCAGGGCGGTCATCGTCGGGCTCTCCTGCGCGATCTGCCGTTCCGGCAGCGTGGTCAGCGCGGCGTGCCCGGCGACGTACGCGACCACGGTGGCCACGATGAAGCCCACGCCGCCCATCGTCGGCGTGCCCTTCTTGCCCAGGTGCGACTGCGGCCCGATGGCGCGGATCGGCTGCCCGGCCTTGAGCGCGGTGAACGCCCGGATGGCGATCGGGGTGCCGAACAACGAAATGATGAAGGCGACCGCGGCCGCGACGATGACTGCCCTCACGGGCGAACCTCCTCAGGTCGCAGAGAATCCACGACCTCCCACGTCCGGTACCGCGAACCCTTCACCAGCACCACATCGCCGGGGTGCAGATCCAGGGCCGCGATGGCCGCCGCCTGATCCTTGACCGCGACCGGTTCCCCGGCCCAGCCCGCCACCTCGCCCGCGCCGTCCAGCACGGGCGCGGCGTCGCCGACCGCGAGCAGCCGGTCCACGCCGAGCTCGGCCGCCAACCGGCCGACCTCCCGGTGCCCGGCCTCCTCCTGGTCGCCGAGCTCGGCCATGTAGCCGAGCACGGCCACCGTACGGCGGCCCGTCCCGATCGTGACCAGCGCCCGCAAGGCCGCCGCCGTCGACGACGGGTTGGCGTTGTACGAGTCGTCGATGACCGTCACGCCGTCGGACCGGTCGAACACGTCCATCCGGCGGGTGGACAGGATGCCGATCCCGCCCAGCGCCTCGGCGGCGGCGTCCGGCGCCATCCCCAGCTCGATCGCGACGGCGGCCGCGGCCAGCGTGTTGCTGACCTGGTGGCGGCCGACCACGGGCAGGCGGACCGGGTGGGTGTTGAGGAGGTACGAGGCCCGCCCACGCTCGTCCAGCCGTACGTCCGTGGCCCGGACATCCGCACCCGCGCTCTCGCCGAAGGTCACCACCCGGGCCTCCGTCCGGGGCGCCATGGCGGCGACCAGCGGATCGTCCGCGTTGAGCACGGCCACACCGGACTCCGGCAGCGCCTCGACCAGCTCGCCCTTGGCCCGGGCGGTGCCCTCCATCGAGCCGAACTCGCCGATGTGGGCGGCGCCGATGTTGAGCACCAGGCCCACCTGCGGTGGCGCGACCTCGGCCAGGTGCCGGATGTGGCCGAGACCGCGGGCGCCCATTTCGAGCACGAGGTACCGGGTCTCCGGCGTCGCCTTCAGGACGGTATACGGGTGGCCGAGCTCGTTGTTCAGCGACCCGGGCGGCGCCACCGCCGGACCCAGCCGGGACAACAGCTGGCCGATGTAATCCTTGGTCGTGGTCTTGCCGGACGAGCCGGTCAGCCCGACCACGGTCAGGTGCGGCAGCCGGCCGAGCACCACCCGGGCCAGCCGGGCCAGCGCGAGCAGCGGGTCGGCGACGATCACGCCGGACTGCCCGGTGTCGCGGGTGCCGAGCACCGCGGCCGCTCCGGCGGCGATCGCGATGGCGGCGTAGTCGTGACCGTCGACCTTCTCGCCCGCGAACGCCACGAACAGGCCGCCCGGGCCGATCAGCCGGGAGTCGTACTCGACCGCGCCGGTGACGACCGCGGCCGGGTCGGCGTGCACCAGGGTCCCCCCGGTGATCGCGGCGATCTCGTCCAGCGTCATCCGGATCACTGTGGCCCCCCGGCTCCGGGTCCTTCGGACGGCGCGGAGAATCCGGGCCCCGGTGGGGCCGGCGCCTCCAGGGCCTTCCGCAACTCGATCCGGTCGTCGAACGGGAGCACCTCGCCGTTCACCTCCTGGCCCCGCTCGTGTCCCTTGCCCAGCAGCGCGACCACATCGCCGGGGGCGGCCAGCCGGACCGCCTCGTCGACCGCGGCCCGGCGGCCGGCCACCTCGATGATCTTCGCCGCCGCTCCCGCGCCCTCGGCCCCGGCCCGGACCGCGGCCCGGATCAGCGCCGGGTCCTCGGTGCGCGGGTTGTCGTCGGTGACGATGACCAGGTCGGCGCCGCGGGCGGCGGCCGCGCCCATCAACGGCCGCTTGCCCGTGTCCCGGTCCCCGCCGGCCCCGATCACGGCGATCAGCCGGCCGCCGCGACCGGTAGCCAGCTCGCGCAGCGCGGCCAGCACGGCCACGATCGCGTCCGGCTTGTGGGCGTAGTCGACCACGCCCAGGATCTCGCCCGGCGCGTCCACCCGTTCCAGCCGGCCGGGCACGCCCGCGCACCCGGCGACCCCGCGGGCGGCCGTCGCCGCCGGCACCCCGGCCGCGGTCAGCGCGGCGATGGCGAGCAGCGCGTTGGCCACGTTGTGCCGCCCGGGCAGGGACACCCCGGACTCGACCGTCGCGTCCGGGCCGATGGCGGTGAACCGCTGGCCGAACGCCGACGGCCGGACGTGGCCGGCCCGCCAGGTGGCCTCGGCCGCGCCGGCCGCGGAGTAGCTGATCGTGGCCGGCTTGAACAGGGGCCGCAGCGCCGGGTCGTCGAAATTGAGCACCTCGTACCGGCAGCGGCCGTCGAACAGCCGGGCCTTGGCCGCGAAGTAATCCTCCACGGTCGGGTGGAAGTCGAGGTGGTCGAGGCCGAAGTTGGTGTAGCCGCCGACGTCGAACCGGACCCCGCCGACCCGGCCCATCACCAGCGCGTGGCTGGACACCTCCATCACCACCGCCCGGATGCCGCGCTCGCGGGCCACGGCCAGCATCGCGTGCAGGTCGGTGGCCTCGGGCGTGGTCCGGACGCTGTCGATCACCAGGTCGCCGAGGCGCGTCTCGACCGTGCCGATCAGGCCGGTGGACAGCCCGGCGGCGCGGAACCCGGCCTCGATCAGGTACGCCGTGGACGTCTTGCCGGCCGTACCGGTGATGCCGATCATGACCAGATCGGCCGTCGGATTCCCGTAGATCGCCGAGGCGATCGCGCCCAGTTCCTCCCGCGGGTCGTCGACGACCAGCACCGGCACCCCGACGGCGGCGGCCGCGGGCTGCCCGGCGGGGTCGGTCAGAACGGCCACCGCGCCGGCCGCGACGGCGGCCGCGGCGAACTCGGCCCCGTGCCGCCGCGCACCCGGCAGCGCGGCGTACAGATCGCCCGGCCGGACCTCGCCGCTGGCGTGCGTGACCCCGGTGACCTGGACGCCGATGCCGGGTAACGGATACGGCGGAACGGACTGGGGACGGGGAATGCCGGACACGGCGTCAGACCCTACCCGCTACTACGGATAGATCTTGAACTTGGGCGGCTTGCTGCCGGACGGCGGCACCCGGTAGTGGGCGAGCGCGAACGACATCATGTTGCGGAACGCGGGCGCGGCCACGTCGCCGCCGGTGCCGTTGGGCACGTCGGCGAACACGGCCACCACGAACCGCGGATTGTCGGCCGGCGCCATGCCCACGAACGAGCCCGCGTTGTACCGCGTGTACTGGCCGTCGACCAGGCGCTTGCCGGTGCCGGTCTTGCCGGCCACGCGGTAGCCGTCGATCGCCGCCTGGGTGCCGGTGGCGCCCTTCACGTCGACCACCGCCTCCATCATGGTGCGCAGTTCCTGGGCCACGTTCGGGCTCAGCACCGGGTGCGTCTCCGGCGCCGGGGCGGGGGTGACGTCGCCCTGGGCGTCGATCGTCGACTTGATCAGGTGCGGCTGGACGAACGTGCCGTCGTTGGCGATGGTGGCGTAGCCGGCGGCCATCTGCATCAGGGTGGCGTCCACGCTCATCCCGATCGGCACCGAACCCGAGGCCGACCCGCTCCACTCGTCCGGCGCCAGCAGCCGGCCGGTGGCCTCACCCGGCATGCCCTCGCCGGTGGCCTGGCCGAGTCCGAACTTCTGCTGGAACGCGTACAGCCGCTGGGGGCCGAGCATGTCGGCGATCCGGATGGTGCCGACGTTGGACGAGTAGGCGAGCACACCCGGGATGGTGAGCTTGGTGCCCTTCTTCTGCGGGTGGGTGTCGGCAAACGTGTACCCGCCGCGGCTCAGCGCCGGGCCCACGGTGATCGCGGACTGCGGGGTGATGAGGCCCTCCTGCAGGGCGGCGCCGATGGTGAACGCCTTGTGCGTCGACCCCGGGTCGGAGACCACGCTGCTGGCCACGTCGTCCCGGTCGATCGGCTTGGCATCGAACGGCTTGGCCGCGTTGTACGTCGGGTAGCTCGCCTGGGCCAGCACCTCGCCGGTCCTCGTGTCGAGCACCACGGCGGCGCCGATGATCGCCTTCACCCGGGTCATGTCGTCGCCGAGGTACCGCTGCACCTCGAACTGCAGGTCCCGGTCGATGGTCAGCTCGAGCGAAGTGCCCGGCTGAGCCGGTGTCTCCCGGTGGTAGCCGCCGGGGATCTCCTTGGCCAGCTTGCCGTTCTCGACGTTCGGGTTGCCGGTCTCGTAGACGCGCTCGCCGTCGGTGCCGCGCAGCAGGTCGTCGTACCGGGCCTCGAGACCTTCCAGGCCGGTGTGGTCCTCGCCGGTGAAGCCGATCAGGTTGGCCGCCAGGTCGGCGCCCGGGACGTCCCGCCGCTCGTCCCGGCCCTCGCCGATGCCGGCCAGGTTCAGGCCGGAGATCTTGTCGGCCGCGCCGACGTCGATGCCGCGGGCCAGGTACTCGAACCGCGACTCACCGCCGCCGGGCCGCTTCTGCGGGGCCATCAGCGCGACGAGCTGCGACGGGGCCACGCCGAGCAGCGGTGACAGCTTCGCCGCCTCGCCCCTCGGGTCCTTGACCAGCACCGGGTCGGCGTAGATGTAGCGGGCCTCGACGCTGTGCGCGAGCACCGCACCGGACCGGTCGAGGATGCTGCCCCGCGGCGCCGGCAGCACGACCTCGGTGAGCCGGTTCTGCCGCTGCTCGAGCAGGCTCTGGGCCTCGGCCGGCGACTCGACCACCTGCATCACGACCAGGCGGATGCCGATGGTGGCGAACATGGCCAGCGCCACCACCGTGCCCAGCCGCAGCCGGCGGGTGCTGTTGGCCAGCCGGGGCGGCTCGGGCGGGGGCACGGGTACGGGGCGGCGGCTGACCGGGCGCGGTTCGGTCCGCAGGCCGCGGCCGTCGCTGCCGGAGGCGGTCCGGCGCGGCGCCGGGGTGACGGCGGTCTTGCGGTCCTTGGCGCCCGCGGTGGTCCGGCGGGACGGCTTGGTGCGCTCGGCCGGGCGGGACGGGGCGGAGCGGCGCGACGAGGTGCGTTCGCGGCCGGCCGCGACCTCGAGTTCCTCCTCGGCGGCCCGGCGGCGTTGCTCGACGCGGCGATTGGTCTCGCGCGCGGGTTCGGCGCGGCGACCGGTCTCGCGGGCGGACGTGGCGCGGCGCGCGGGCTCGCTGAAGTCTTCGGCGGGACGGTTCTCGTCCTCCGCGGGCTCGTCCGTCGCAGGACCGCCGCGGCGGCGGGCCCGCGGGCGGCCGCCGTCGAGCACCTGCAGCGCCGGGCGGAACGGGTCGGCGGTGCGGCCGGCCCGGGGTGAGCGGGTGCGCTGATCGCGTTCGGCGACGGTCCGGCCCCGCGGGGTGTACGCGCGGGCCTCACCGATCCCGCCGAAGCCCCGGCGCCGGTCCCCGTCGGCCAGTTCCGGCGCAAGCTCGCGGGACCCGCCGCGCGGGCCGTCCTCCCGGGACGCCCCCCGCGCGGTCACGTCCCGGGACGCCCCCCGGGAGGTCTCATCCCGGGACACCCTCCGGGAGGTCTCCTCGCGGGACGCCCCCCGCGAGGTCTCGTCGCGGGACGCGCCGCGCGGAGCGTCGTCACGAGACGCGCCGCGCCGGGGCTCGGAGCCCCGGCGCGGCGGCTGGTCGGCACGCGGCGACATGTCACTGACCCGCGATCTGCGGAACCTGGGTCTGACCGGCCGGAATCTGGCCACCCTGGACGGTCCCGTTCAGGACCGCCCCGTTCTCCACCGACGCCTGCCCGGTACTGCCGTTGGCCGTGGTGCCGTTGGCCGTGGTGCCGTCGGCCGTGGTGCCGACGGCCGCCGTGCTGCCGGCG
This sequence comes from uncultured Actinoplanes sp., assembly GCA_964236515.1. GTDB lineage: Bacteria > Actinomycetota > Actinomycetes > Mycobacteriales > Micromonosporaceae > Actinoplanes. The sequence goes on along the minus strand of CAXSDA010000030.1, from coordinate 18,383 downwards.
GTGGTGCCGTTGGCGGCGGTGGCGCCGTTGGCGGTCACGCCGTTGGCGGCGTCGCCGTCCGGCGGCGTGGCGGCCGCCCCCGACGGCGCCGCCGCCGGGTCCTGGGCGGTCACCGCAGTTGGGCCCTGCCCCGGCCGGGGCACCCCGATCACCCGGCCGTCGGGCAGCCGGATGTACGCCGGGGTGTCCGCCTTGACCAGGCCCAGGCGACGCGCCGCGGCGTCCAGATTGCCGGTGCTCTCGTAGCCGGCGATCTGGTTGTCCAGGTTCTGCTGCTGGTTGTCCAGCGCCGCCTGCTGATCCTGCAGCCGGCTGAGCTTGAACGAGTTCTCGTTCGTCCGGGTGTTGATCAGCAGGATGCCGACCACGCCCGCCACCACCAGCAGGAGGACCACCGCGATGAACGGTGCCCGCGGCGCCTGGATCGGCGCCGGCGGGGCGACCCGCAACCGCGGCGCCTTCTCGATGGTGACGGTCTCCGGCTTCAGTGCCGCCGACCCCTCGGTGCGGTAGGAACGTGCTTCCGCGGTCCGGCCCCCCGACCGCGGCGTGCTCGTACGCTCGCTCATGTTTTGCCCTCCCCCTCCTGCGTTCCCCCCGGGCGTAACCGCCCGCGTCCCCCGTGCGTTGACATCCGGGGCCGTTCGCGGTCGGCCCCGTCCGTCTCGTCCTGTCGCCGTTCCACCGCCCGCAGGCGAACCGAGGCCGCCCGCGGGTTGGCGGCGGTCTCGTCCGGTGTGGCCTGTTCCGCTCCGCGGGTGAGCAACCGCAGCGTCGGTCCCGTGCCGGGCGGTTCGACCGGCAGGTCGATCGGAGCCGTGCTGCGCGCTCCCGTGGCGAAGGCGCGCTTGACGATCCGGTCTTCCAACGATTGGTAACTCATGACCACAAGACGCCCTTTGGGTGCGAGGGCTTCCAAAGCGGCCGGCAGTGCCGACTCCAATGCGGCGAGTTCGCCATTTACCTCAATACGTAGTGCCTGAAACGTCCTTTTGGCGGGATTACCACCCGTTCGGCGCGCGGCGGCCGGGATCGAGTCGCGAACGAGCTCGGCCAGCCGGGCCGTCGAGGTGATCCGGGTCCGCCCCCGTTCCCGCACGATCGCCGAGACGACCCGGGTGGCGAACTTCTCCTCGCCGTACGCCCGCAGGATCCGGACCAGGTCGCCCGGCTCGTACGAGTTGACGACCTCCTCCGCCGTGATGCCGGCGGACTGGTCCATCCGCATGTCCAGCGGCGCGTCCTGCGCATAGGCGAAACCGCGGTCCGGCTCGTCCAGTTGCAGGGAAGACACCCCGAGGTCGAACAGCCCACTGTGGATAGCCGGGATGCCCAGATCGGACAGGACGGCCGGGAGCTGGTCGTACACGGCATGAACCAGGTGAATACGGCCGGCGAACGGCGCCAGGCGCCGCCGGGCGTGCTCCAGCGCCTCCGGATCCCGGTCGAGCCCGACCAGTCTCACCTTGCCGAAGCGCTCCAGCACTGCCTCGGCGTGCCCGCCGAGACCCAGTGTGAAGTCGACGTGGACGGCACCCGGGACGTCGCACGCGGGAGCGAGCAGCTCGAGGCATCGCTCGAGCAGCACCGGCACATGCGTGCCGCGTGGCTCCGACATCGTCCGACCCCCATCGCCCCACGACCGCGCCTCCCGATGCCGACCCGCCGAGAATTCAGCGGGCCCTACCCGGCCGGACCGTCGGTCCGTACCGCCAGATCCCCATCCGCTCGTGCCCGGTGCCGTTCGGGCGCGCCCTATGGCCGGACACGCGCCTGGCACCGGGGAAGAGGCGCCAGGAGCGGGAGCGGCTGGAGATCTCGCAGTACGGCGGCAGCGACGTCCGGGCCAGGCACGGCCCGTCGTGTTGCGCGCCTACAGTCCGCCGGGCAGCACCCCCTCCTCGATGTCGGCGAAGTCGTCCTCACTCGCCTCGAGGTACTGCTCCCACGACTGCTTGTCCCAGATCTCCACCCGGGTGCTCGCCCCGATCACGACGAGTTCACGGTCCAGTCCCGCGTACTCCCGCAAGTGACCCGGGATGGTGACCCGGCCCTGCTTGTCGGGAACCTCGTCGTGCGCGCTGGCGAAGAACACCCGGCTGTACGCCCGGGCGGCCTTGTTGGTGACCGGTGTCTCGCGCAGTTGCCCCGCGATGCGCTGGAACTCCGGCATTCCGAACACGTACAGGCAACGTTCCTGCCCCTTGGTGATCACAACACCCCCCGCCAGCTCGTCCCGGAACTTCGCCGGAAGGATCAGCCGGCCCTTGTCGTCCAGGCGTGGGGTATGAGTGCCGAGAAACATCGGCCCAACCCCCCGCCCGCTCGAGAGCAGTGGAGGCGCTTCGCGGTGCCACCGTCTGCTCGGGCCGGCAGGCCCTCACTCGGCCCTGCCACTGCGCTCCACTCTACTCCACTTCCCTCCACCCGCAACCGGATTGGCCGGGTCCGTGAAGGCTTTTCGCGGATGAAACCGCACGTCAACGATGGTGGGGCGGAAGTGGAGGGGATCCGCGCTCGGAAGGCCCGTCCGCTATCCGACAACCCGCCCAGACGGGCAGGAAGCACAGCCCGGAACACCGGCGGCAGGCACTCGTGGAGGGAAGTGGAGCACAAACGCCAGTGGGGCGTGACCCGATTCGGGTCACGCCCCACTGGCGTTGATTCTCGGTGAGCCGTCAGGCGAGGCGGCGCACCACGTAGTTGCTGCTGAAGATCTTGTGCTTGCCGACCCGGGCACCCGTGTGCGGCGAGTCGTACATGTAGCCGCCGCCGGCGTAGATGGCGGCGTGGTACCCGTAGGAGCCGGTGCGGAAGATGATCAGGTCACCGACCTGGGCCTTGCTCTTGCTGACGGCGGTGCCGTAGCCCTGCTGCGAGTTGGCCTTGTGCGGCAGATTCTTGCCCACCGACTTGCGGTAGACGTACATCGTGAAGCCCGAGCAGTCGAAACGGCTCGGACCGGCGGCGGCGTACAGGTACAGCGCGCCGGTGTGCTTCTTGGCCTCGGCCAGGATCGCCGCACCCTTGCTGGACCGGGTGACGTTGATGGTGATCTGCTTGCTGTTGGCCTGCCGGTACTTGGCACTTCCGCCGTAGAGCGAGCGCAGACTGAGACTCTTGCTCGGGTGGATCGGGAAGTTGGCCATCCCGGACGAGTTCGTCTTGGCCTTGGCGTACAGGTGCCAGGCGGCGTTCGCCCGGTACTGCAGCCGTACGGTCTGATTCCTGAGGCCGACGCCCGTGCGAGGGTCGATGACCTTCGCATGCACCCGGACCAGCGTTCCCGCCTTGGCCTTGGTGGTGTTGGCACTCTCCTGGACGGTGGGGGTCACCGACGGGGAGAGCTTGGACGAGACCGCCACCGGGGCGGCTTCGGCGGCCGATGCCATCAGCGGACCGGCGATGAGCGTTCCGGCGCAAAGGCAGAGACCGAGCTTCGTAGCGATTTTGCCGGTTCCGGCCGAAGGCAAGCTTCGGTGGCGGCCCAGACGTTGTCCGTGCACGGTGGAGTTGTCCCTCCGGCACGCCTGCGAGGTTAGCTGTCGGGTTCGGGCGGGAAGGCTGCCCGGCCGCTGGATGGCGGCTTCACCCCAAGGTCCTCCGCGACGCCGCCGGAGCGGGCGATCGACGCGGTGGTGGACCGTCGTTCTGGGTCCCCCGTCCCTGCCCCCGTATGCCTTTGTGGGTGTTGACGAACGTGTGGTCGTGCGATCGACCCGGGGCAGGGCTCGGCGTTGGCCAGATCGTCACGACCGGCGAGCGGGTGCTCACCGGCGGGACCTTCCTAACCGAAAAAGTTGAAGTCTGCACCGGGCACGCCGACCACTCTCCGTAGTTGGCACATTCACCACTGTCCGATTTGTAAATTTCGATAATCAAATGCCATAGCGGTACGTGTATGGGCAATCACGAATCGTCGAAGATAACGAGTGAGTTACGCCACAGAAAAAGTCCTATCGATTCCGATCTACACGTCGGTCCGGCCTACCCGGATCGCGCTCGGCCCTACTCACCTGGGCATCCACTGATCATCCGTTCGGGGGACAGCGGCCTCTGTCCACACCCGCCGCCGCGGCGACTCGACGCGACAAGCGGTTCCGGTACCCTCGCCTGCGTGACGGACGGGAAGATGCCCATCAGGGCGAAGGTCGCGAGTTCGGTGTCGCGGACGGCAGCGGCGTTGTCTCGACGCGCCGGGCGCGGTGACGGATCGGTGATCGGCGGGTGGATCGGGCTCAAGATCGATCCCGACCTGCTGGCCCATCTCTCGTCCGGCCGCGCCATCGCGCTGGTGTCCGGCACCAACGGCAAGACCACCACCACCCGGCTGGCCACGGCCGCCCTCGGCGTGCTCGGCCCGGTCGCCACCAACGGCTACGGCGCCAACATGCCCACCGGGCACACGTCGGCGCTGGCCCGGGCCGGCGCCACCCCGTTCGCCGTGCTCGAAGTGGACGAGCACTACTTGGCCCGGGTGATCGACGCGACCGAGCCGCGAGTGGTCGCTCTGCTCAACCTCTCCCGCGATCAGCTCGACCGGGCCAAGGAGGTGGCAATGATGGCGCAACTGTGGCGGACCGCGCTCGCCGCCCACCCGGACGTGGCCGTGGTCGGCAACGCCGACGACCCGATGGTCGTCTGGGCCGCCCAGCACGTCGCGCACGTGTCCTGGTTCAGTGCCGGCCAGCGCTGGCACGACGACTCCTGGGTCTGCCCGGAGTGCGGGTCGGCCATCGAGCGGTCCGGCGGCGAATGGTGGTGCACCGGCTGCCCGCTACGCCGGCCGGCCGCGCAGTGGACGGTCGAGGACGAGGGCGTGGTCGACCCCAAGGGCGACTGGCACCTGGTCAAGCTGATGCTGCCGGGCCGGGTGAACCTCGGCAACGCGGCGACGGCGCTGGCCGTGGCAGCCGAGTTCGGCGTCCGCCCGCTGGAGGCGATCCCCCGGCTCGCCTCGGTCACCTCGGTCGCCGGTCGTTATGCGCAGGTTGAGCGGGACGGACGAAATGTCCGACTGCTCCTGGCCAAGAATCCGGCAAGCTGGCTCGAGGCGTTCGACATGGCCGAGGACGCCCCGACCCTGCTCTCGGTCAACGCCCGTGACCCTGACGGATTCGACACCTCCTGGCTCTACGACGTGGACTTCTCCCCCCTGCGCGGGCGGCCGGTGCTGATCACCGGTGACCGCGCCTTCGACCTGGCCGTCCGGCTGGAGGTGAACGAGGTGGCGTTCCGGCACGTGCAGTCCTTCGACGAGGCCGTCGCGGCCAGCCCGCCCGGCCGCCTCGAGGTGATCGCGAACTACACCGCGTTCCAGGACATCCGGGCGGAGCTGAACCGTGTCAACTGAGCCCGCCCGCGGCGCAGAATCGAGGCCGGACCATGAGTGACAGCACCTTGCGGATCGTCTGGATCTACCCCGATCTGCTGTCCACCTACGGCGACCGGGGCAACATGCTGATCCTGGCCCACCGGGCGGCCCGCCGGGGCATCCCGGTGGAGACCATCGAGGTGCGCTCGGACCAGCCGATGCCGTCGACCGCCGACATCTACCTGATCGGCGGCGGCGAGGACGGGCCGCAGGCGCTCGCGGCGCAACGCCTGCTCGCCGACGGCGGCCTGCACCGGGCGGTCAACCAGGGTGCGGCGGTGCTCGCGGTGTGCGCCGGGTACCAGTTGTTCGGCGGTTCCTTCTTCGCCAAGGGCGCCCGCTGCCAGGGCCTGGGCCTGCTCGACATCACCAGCGACCGCGGCGAGTCGCGGGCGGTCGGCGAGGTCCGCGGCGACATCGACCAGCGGCTGGGGCTGCCGCCGCTGACCGGTTTCGAGAACCACGGCGGCCGTACGCACCTGGGATCGTCGGTCGCGCCGCTGGCCCGGGTGACCGCCGGAGTGGGCAACGACGGGCAGACCGAGGGCGCCTGGCACGGCAAGATTCTCGGCACGTACGCCCACGGGCCGGCCCTCGCCCGCAACCCAGCGATAGCCGATCTGCTACTGCGTTGGGCCACGGGTGCGGATAGCCTTGGCGATCTGGACGACACGTGGCCGGCCAAACTGCGGGCCGAGCGGCTCGCCGCCGCAAGCGCCTGACCGGCAATGACAGACCTTGACCGACGACAGTTGGGGCGGTACGCCTGCATGACTGACACCCTGATCGCCCCGCGGGGCATCAACTCCGCGGACCCTCAGGACAGCCAGCTCGACGCGACCATCGGTACACTTCCGGCCCGGATGGGCTGGAAGCGCCGCCTCGTCCGGATTGTCGTTCTCGCTGCGGTGGTCGCCGGCGTCGCCGGCGTGTCCACCGTGCTTCCGCTGCGCGACATCGCCGCCACCCTGGCCGGGCTCGGCCCGGCGGCCGCCGTCGCCATCGCCGTCATCGGCGGGCTGCTGCTCTCGGTGATGGTCCCCCGGACCATGGTTACGCTGATCTGCGGCGCGCTGCTCGGACCGGCCACAGGTGCGGCCACCGCCCTGGCCGCGGCCGTCATCGCCGCCATCGCCACCTACTACGCCGGCCGCTGGGCCGGGCGCGGCGTCCTGTCGGCCAGGGCCGGCGGCCGGATGGCGCGTCTGGACGGCTGGCTGAACCACCGCGGCCTGTCCGCGGTCCTGCTCGTCCGGTTCCTGCCGCTCGCCCCGTTCGGGCTGATCGGCTACGCGTACGGCACCACCAGCGTCTGCCGCAAGCGGTACCTGCTGGGCACCACGCTGGCCGCGATCCCGTCCGCCGTGTCGTACGCGATCATCGGTCACGCCGTCGCCTCGCCGCACGGCATGAGCCCGCTGACGCTGGCGCCCGCGCTGATCGGCATCGCCCTGACCACGACCATCGTGGTCCGCTGGCGCCGCTCGGCCCGCAACGCTGTTGCTGCTGCTGCTGCAGTCGATGTCGTCGCTGCCACCACTGCCACCGCCTGACACTCAAGTAGGGCCGCCCGGGCCCGATGGGAACCGGGTGAGGTCCGGGCCCCACGCGCGCCTTCCTGAGGTGCTGGGGCGACGGCGAGCTCGGCACCACACCACACCGACTCAGACCACGGCGCCGTTCGCGACCGGCTGGGCGTCAGTGGCGTCGTGCCAGAACACCTGCGCGGTCGGGTCGGGGACGTGTCTCGTTCTCCGACCCGGAACCGCCCAGCCGGCCCCGCACGCACCGGGTCACCGTGGTCGAGCGGTCCGGCGACATCCTTCTCGTCACCACGCAGGGCGATGCCGCCGGCTGGGCGTCGCCGCCGGCACCACCGGGCTGCTGGTGACTGCGCTGATGCTGCTCGTCCTCAGACGACGACGCTCACCATCCGTCCCGGCACGACGATGACCTTCTTGGGCGTACGCCCGGCCAGCGCCTCGTCCACCTCGGCCAGCGCCGCCTCCCGGACCGCCGCCTCACCGGTGTCCGGGCTGACCGCGATGCGCCCGCGGACCTTGCCGTTAACCTGCACCGGATAGGTGACCGAGTCGGCCACCAGCTGCTCCGGGTCGGCGACGGGGAAGTCCACATAGGCCAGCGAGCCGTCGTGGCCCAGCCGGCGCCACAGCTCCTCGGCCATGTGCGGCGCGAACGGCGACAGCATCAGCACCATCGGCTCGACCGCCTCGCGGGCGGCGACCGGCAGCGGGGTCAGAGTGTTCGTCAGCTCGATCAGCTTGGCGATGGCGGTGTTGAACCGCAGCTCGTCCAGGTCGGTGCGGACACCGTCGACGGTCCGGTGCAGCGCCTTGCGGACGGCCGGGTCCAGCGGGGTGTCGGAGACCCGGGTCCGCCCCGTCTCCTCGTCCACGACCAGGCGCCACACCCGCTGCAGGAACCGCTGCGAGCCGATCACGGCGCGGGTCTCCCACGGGCGGGAGACGTCCAGCGGGCCCATCGCCATCTCGTACACCCGGAACGTGTCGGCGCCGTACCGCTCGCTCATCTCGTCCGGCGTGACCACGTTCTTCAGCGACTTGCCCATCTTGCCGTACTCCCGGGTGACCTCCTGGTCGCCGTAGAAGTACCTGCCGTCGCGCTCGGCGACGTCCTCGGCCGGCACCGGGAAGCCGCGCGCGTCCCGGTACGCGTACGCCTGGATGTAGCCCTGGTTGAACAGCTTGTGGAACGGCTCGAACGACGACACGTGGCCCAGGTCGTACAGCACCTTGTGCCAGAAGCGGGCGTACAGCAGGTGCAGGACGGCGTGCTCGACCCCGCCGACGTACAGGTCGACGCCGCCGGAGGCGCCCTCACTGCGGGGGCCCATCCAGTAGGCCTCGTTCTCGGGGTCGACCAGCACCTTCTCGTTGTGCGGGTCCAGGTAGCGCAGCTCGTACCAGCAGGATCCGGCCCACTGGGGCATGGTGTTGGTCTCGCGGGTGTACGGCCGGGGGCCGTCGCCCAGGTCCAGCTCGACGGCGACCCAGTCCTTCTTGCGCGACAGCGGCGTCTCGGGCTCGCTGTCGGCGTCGTCCGGGTCGAAGGTGCGCGGCGAGAAGTCGTCGACGTCGGGCAGCACCACCGGCAGCATCGAGTCGGGCAGCGCGATCGGCAGGCCGGTCTCGTCGTAGACGATCGGGAACGGCTCGCCCCAGTAGCGCTGCCGGCTGAACAGCCAGTCGCGCAGCCGGTAGGTGGTGGCGCCCCGGCCGTGGCCTTTCTGCTCCAGCCAGGTGATCATCCGGGCCTTGGCCTCGGTGACGCCCAGGCCGTCCAGCCACTCGCTGTTGATCGCCGGCCCGTCGCCGGTGAAGGCCCCCGCAAAATCCGTGGGCGCCGCGACGGTGCGGATGATGGGCAGGTCGAAGACCTCGGCGAAGGCCCAGTCCCGCTCGTCCTGGCCGGGCACCGCCATGATCGCGCCGGTGCCGTAACCGGCCAGCACGTAGTCGGCGATGAACACCGGGACGCTCGCGCCGTTCACCGGGTTGGTCGCGTACGCCCCGGTGAACACGCCCGTCTTGACCTTGCTGTCGGCAGTCCGTTCCTGGTCGGTCTTGGCCGCCGCGTCGGCCCGGTAGGCCGCGACCGCCTCCGCCGGGGTGCCGTAGCCGCCTGTCCAGACCTCCTTGGTGCCTGCCGGCCAGGTGGCCGGCAGGACCGCCGAGACCAGTTCGTGCTCCGGCGCCAGCACCATGTAGGTGGCGCCGAACAGGGTGTCCGGCCGGGTGGTGAACACCTGGATCACGCCGTCTTCGACGGCGAAGTCGACGTGGGCGCCCCGGGATCGGCCGATCCAGTTGCGCTGCATCAGCTTGACCGCCTCGGGCCAGTCCAGCACGTCCAGATCGTCGACCAGGCGGTCCGCGTAGGCGGTGATCCGCATCATCCACTGCTTCAGGCTGCGCTGGAAGACGGGGAAGTTGCCGCGCTCGCTGCGGCCGTCCGGGGTGACCTCCTCGTTGGCCAGCACGGTGCCCAGACCCGGGCACCAGTTCACCGGGGCCTCGCTCATGTAGGCCAGCCGGTGGGAGTCGACGATCTTGCGGCGCTCGACCGGCGACAGCGCGGTCCAGGGCTCGCCGGGGGTGGGGCGCTCCCCCGACTCGTACTCGGCGATCAGCTCGTCGATCGGGCGCGCCCGGTTCCGCTGCGGGTCGAACCAGGAGTTGAAGATCTGCAGGAAGATCCACTGTGTCCAGCGGTAGTAGTCCGGGTCGGTGGTGGCGAACGTCCGGCGCTCGTCGTAGGCCAGGCCCAGCTTCCGCAGCTGCATGCGGTACCGCTCGACGTTGGCCTCGGTGGTGGTCCGCGGGTGGGTGCCGGTCTGCACCGCGTACTGCTCGGCGGGCAGGCCGAAGGCGTCGAAGCCCATCGGATGCAGCACGTTGAAGCCGGCCTGCCGCTTGTACCGGGTGTAGCAGTCGGTGCCGATGTAGCCCAGCGGGTGGCCGACGTGCAGCCCGGCGCCGGACGGGTACGGGAACATGTCCTGCACGTGCAGTTTCGGCGCGCCGGCCCGCGGGTGGGCGGCGTCGGCCAGCTCACCCACCGGGTTGGGGGCGTGGAAGGTGCCGTGCTGCGACCAGTACTCCTGCCAGCGCGGCTCGATCTCGTTCGCCATCGCCGCCGTGTAGCGGAATCGCGGGGTCTCGGACTCGCTCATCGTCACCATCTCGCTCAAGTTTCATCGGCCTCGGGACACAAAAAAGCCCCTCACGCAGGAGGGGTCGCCGTGCTGGTCAGATGACTAGCACGGCCGCGTAAGGAGCAGGGTCCACCGGGCCATGTAGGCATGATACCGGTCGCCGCCGGGTGGCGGCGACCGGTATCACTCCGGTCAGCTCGCCGCGCCGTACACAGCCAGCTCGGTCGAGTCCATGAACGTGCAACCCGCGGCCGTGGCCGATGGGCAGATGCCCGCATCCTGACCCTGCGTGGTCAGCATCGAGTAGCGGATGAACTGAACACCGGCGGCGCCGGCGGTCAACGGCACCGCGGTGGCCGTGCGGGTGCCCGACGGGAAGGTCCCGGTGGCGGCGACGGCCCAGGTGGTGCCGTCGGCCGAGGTCTCCACCCGGTAACCACCGGTCGAGGCGCTGGCGTCGTCGCCGCAGGTGGCGGACGGGTTGATCAGCACCTGGCCGAGGTTCACCGCGGCCGGCAGCTTGACCACGATGCTCTGCGCGCCGACGACCGATCCCCACCCGCTGGTCTGCGACTGGTCGATCAGCCCCCGCGGGCCGCAGTCGGGGGTGAAGTCGGGCCCGGTGAACGAGACCACCGAGGCGCCGCCGCTGAACGCGGCCCAGTCCCGGCGGACCTGCCAGTCGACCCGCTGACTGCGGGCGGCGATGGACAGCGTCTTGACCGCCGGGTCGTACCCGGCGCCCTGGACGAAGACCTTCGGGTACGTCCCGGGGATGATCCCGCTGATCGTGTACGTCCCGTCGGCGGCCGTACGGGCCTCGTAGTCACCGGCGAAGCCGGAGGCGTGCCCGCCGAAGCCGACCTCGATCCCGTTGACCGGTGCGCCGCTGTCCTGGTCGGTGACCGTGCCGGTGAGCGTGCCCCGCGGGGTACCGGCGGCCGGCGGCGTCGAGAAGTCCTCGACCGGCTGGGTGTCGTCGCCGTTCACCGCGCCGGCGAAGTAGCCCATGCCGCGGTGCGCGAACACCGTCCAGATCTTCTTCTGCAGCTTCCCGCCGTCGACGACCAGGTCGGCCTGGAGGATCGAGTTGCGCTCGTCCAGGAACGACGGGTCGGACGGGGACAGTTCCATCGCCCGGGTGACCAGCGACTCGGCCTTCTTGCTGCCGATCGCGGCCCGCAGGTCCCAGAGCGTCTGGGCCCAGATCTCGCCGTCCGCGTGCACCTCGACCCCGCGGGCGGACACCCGTCCGTAGTCGCCGTAGGTGTACCCGCCGGAACCGGCGCCCGCGGTGCCGCCACAGATCGTGGCGGTGGAACCGACCGGGCAGTCCAGCGGCTCGCTGCGGATGGTCCCGCCACCGGTCACGTACCGGCCGACGCGGACGTCGCCGACCGTGGCCGTGTCCTTCTCCAGCCCCTGGTCGACCAGGTAGTCCATGGCGTACCAGTCGCTCCAGGCCTCGCCCATCGCGCCGGCCTGGATGTCACCCAGCGTGGACAACCCGTCGGCGTCCACCACGAGGCGGTTGGACAGGCCGTGGGTGTACTCGTGGAAGACCACATCGGACTCGTCCCCGGAGTTCCCGGCCAGGAACCGGGCGTCCGGCTCGAACAGGTACATCTGCATCCTCGGCGGGATGCCGTCGGGCGGGGTGTTCATGTTGGCGTTGTCGACGTGGGCCGCGTCCGGCAGTCCGTTCGCGGTGTTCGCGCCGTCGTCGTTCTGACCCTGCACGGCGTCGCCGTCGACCGCCTCGAAGTTGCCGGCCGACCGGGTGAAGCCGATCGGGTTCGCGGCCAGGTGGTCGTGCCAGGTGCCCAGGAAGTAGAACATCTGGGCGGCGTTCTGGGCCCGGTTGACCTGCCAGGAGTTCGGCGTCGCCGGGTCCCACGAGCACTTCGCGGCGGCCGAGCAGAGGCCGCCGTCGGTCGCGGTGAAATCGGTGAACGGGAAGTCGAAGCTGCGCCGCGCGGCCGGCAGCACCTCCTCGGTAGGGTCGGCGACGTCGTTGTCGTTGACGTCGGAGTAGACGTGGGCGACGTTGCCGGCCAGCCGGGGTGAGTTGTTCGGCAGCCACTTGGTCAGGCTGACCTGCCGCTGGGTGCCGCCGACGGGCGCGCCCGGGTAGTTGGCCCAGGGCGAGGCGGTGTCGTTGTCGACGGTGTCCTGCCGGTACAGCACCCGGCCGGTGCGGGCGTCGACGACGTGCACGTACCCCTGGTCGACGGCGATCGTCTGCCAGGCCAGCACCGGGCCCGACCCGGTCTGGAACCAGACCAGCTTGGCGTTGCCGCCGTCGCTGAAGGTGGTCGTCCGGGTCGCGCCGGTGGCCGTCGCGGTGACCGTCGCCGCCGAGGTGCCGCCGACGTCCTTCACCGCGTCGGCGCGGGCGGCGGCGGCGGACAGCGCCGGGCCGGCCGCGGCCGACGGGAGCGCGGCCAGCGGCGCGCCGTCGACCTGGATCAGCCGGCCGTCCTTGGCAACGTGCGCCTTGACGCCGTTGCCGAACACCGGCACCCCGGTGGCGGTCTGCTGGAAGCTCAGGTGATGGGTGCCGGCGACATCCCGGTAGTCCTGCCGCAGGGTCAGGCCGGTCACCGCGGCCGCGTCGAGGCCGAAGACGTCCGAGTGGGCTTTGATGTAGTTGAGTGCGATGTCAACGGGTTTGGCCGAGCTGGCCCGTGAGAGATAGCCGTCCAGCCGGGCGACCCGGCGGGGAGTACCCGTCGCCCGGTCGATGTCCACCACACCCTGGATTCCCAGCGCGTCGCGCAGCTTGCGCACCGCGGACGCGGACGGCGCGGCGATGTCGGCCCGGCGCACGTTGGGCGCGGCCGCCGCCGAGGCCGCGGCCAGGCCGGTGCGGCTGTCGTAGTTCGCGGGTCGCGCGGCCGGCGTCGCGGATGTGCCGGCCTTCGTCGTCGGCGCTGCCTGCGCGGCGGCGGGCGCGATGCCCGCGACCAGCGCCAATCCAGCAGCCGCCGCCCCCAACCGCCGGGTCGCGGACGGTACGGATAACGGTCTCACTTCAGCCCCTCTCGCCTCGGGCGCGGATGGCGCCCGTATGTGGCTCGTCGATGGCTGATGCTCTAAGTGATCGAAATATCTGCCTAGAGCGATGTCCGGTTCTTTACCGATCCGTTACGCGAGTCCGGATCATCCGGGTCATGACGGACCGACCAGGTGGGCTCGGCGGTTTGATGTGACCGGGTTAACCTGTCAGGACGGGCGGCGAGCGCCGGAGGCCCACGGACCGCCGGCCGCCCGCGAACCTTCCGCCCTCTTCCGGTGTACATACCTGCAGAGGGCGACAGAAACTTGGAGGAGGCCCGTGACAACCCCCACCTGGGACCAGCCCGCCGGTCTGATGACGGCCGAGGAGTTCCGCGTTGCGACCGAGGCCATCATGGCCAACATCGAGCAGGTCATCGAGGGCAAGGGCGCGACCGTGCGCCTCGCCCTGGCGGTGCTGCTCGCTGAGGGTCACCTCCTGATCGAGGACGTGCCCGGCGTCGGCAAGACCAAGCTGGCCAAGGCGCTCGCCCGGTCCATCGACTGCTCCGTCCGCCGCATCCAGTTCACGCCCGACCTGTTGCCGAGTGACGTCACCGGAGTTTCGGTCTACAACCAGGAGACCCGCGACTTCGAGTTCAAGCCGGGCGCGGTGTTCGCCAACCTGGTGGTCGGCGACGAGATCAACCGGGCGTCGCCCAAGACGCAGTCCGCGCTGCTCGAGTGCATGGAAGAGCGCCAGGTCACGGTCGACGGCACCACCTACGAGCTGCAGCCGCCGTTCATGGTGATCGCGACGCAGAATCCGATCGAGATGGAGGGCACGTACCCGCTGCCCGAGGCCCAGCGCGACCGGTTCACCGCCCGGATCGCGATGGGGTACCCGGACCCGCGGGCCGAGCTGGCCATGCTCGCCGGGCACGGCGCCCACGACCCGCTGAACGACCTGCGCTCGGTCGCCGACGCCGCCCTGGTCCGCCGGCTGATCACCTCGGTCCGCAGCGTGCACGCCGCCGACGCCGTCCAGCAGTACGCGATCGCCCTGGTCACCGCCACCCGCGAGGCCCCGGAGATCCGGCTCGGCGCGTCCCCGCGGGCGACGCTGCAGCTGATCCGCACGGCCAAGGCGGTGGCCGCCCTCGAAGGCCGTGACTACGTGCTGCCGGACGACCTGCAGACGCTGGCCGTCCCGGTGCTCGCCCACCGCATCATCCCGACCGCCGACGCGCAGCTGAACCGGCGCACCACCGACGCCATCGTGTCGGAGATCGTGCACCGCCTGCCGCTGCCGCACGAGCGCAGCCGGTCGCCGTACGACACCCGGGCCGGTAACTCCGACCTGCGCGGGCAGTACGGGGGTCGCTGACGATGCGGGAGGCCATGCGGGGCCTGACCACGCGCGGTCGCTCGTTCCTGGCCGCGGCGGCGGCCGCCGCCATCTCGGCCCTGGTACTGGGCGAACGCGATCTGCTCCGGGTGGCCGTCCTGCTGGCCGCGTTGCCGCTGCTGGCCGCCGCGTACGTCGGCCGCAGCCGGTACAAACTGGCCTGCACCCGCTCGCTCGACCCGGCCCGGGCGCCGGTCGGGTCCAGCGCCCGGGTGATCCTGCGCCTGCAGAACATGTCCCGGCTGCCCACCGGGACGCTGCTTCTCGAAGACCGCCTGCCGTACGCGCTGGGCAGCCGCCCCCGGGTGGTACTGGAACGGCTGGGCGCGCACCAGGCGAGTTCCGTCGCCTACACCGTGCGGGCCGACGTTCGCGGCCGGTACCCGGTCGGGCCGCTGGTGATCAAGCTGACCGACCCGTTCGGCCTGTGCGAGCTGAACCGGTCCTTCCCCAGCGTCGACTCGCTGACCGTGATCCCGCAGGTGGTGCCGCTGCCGGCGGTCCGGCTGGCGGGCGAGTACGCGGGCACCGGCGACAGCCGCGCCCGGTCGGTGGCCGTGCACGGCGAGGACGACGCCGCCACCCGCGAGTACCGGCGCGGCGACGACCTGCGCCGGGTGCACTGGCGCTCCACCGCCCGTACCGGGGAACTGATGGTCCGCCGGGAGGAACAGCCCTGGGAGAGCCGGGCGACCGTGGTGCTGGACACCCGGACGTACGCGCACCGGGGTGAAGGCCCGGCCGCCAGCTTCGAGTGGGCGGTGTCCGCGGCTGCCAGCATCTCCATGCACCTGCGCGCCGCCGGTTACAAGCTTCGCCTGGTCACCGGCTCCGGGACGGATGTGGACGCGACCGAGATCGGTGGCGAGGGCGTCATCCTGGACACCCTGGCCGACGTCCAGACGGCGCAGAACGGCGACGTCTCGGTGCTGGTCGAGCACGTGCGCCGGCGTTCTGACGGCGGCCTGGTGATCGGGCTGTTCGGCGCGCTCACGGTGAGCGAGGCGGAGGTGCTCAGCGGGCTGCGCGGCAACGGCGCGACCTGCATCGGCTTCGCCATCGACACCTCCACCTGGACGACCATGAGCGCGAGCGACCGGCAGGTGGCCGACCGGCAGCACGCCGCGTCGGCGCTGTCGCTGGTGCGCAGCGGGTGGCGGTCGGTGCCGGTGGTGCACGGTGACTCGCTGCCGGTGCTGTGGCCGGCCGCGGCCCGCGGTTCGTCCGGGTTCGCCTGGCGGGCGGCGATGGCCGAGACGGTGGCCGGAGGGGGTCGGCGATGACGGGCCGGCGACGGCTGGGACTGGTCGCGGCCAGTGCGACCCTGCTGGCGGCGGCGCCACTGTCGGCGATCTTCGCCAGCTGGACCTGGCTGATGGAGTGCATCCTCGCCGTCGGCCTGATCGCCGGCGCCGCGGTGCTGGCCCGGACGCTGCGGTTCCCGGTGTGGGCCCAGACGGTGAGCATGGTCGCCGTACTGCTGCTGGTGCTGACCTGGATGTTCCCCAGCGGCTCGGAACTGCTCGCGCTGATCCCGTCGCCGGCCACGTTCACCCACTTCGGCCAGCTGGTCGGGCAGGCCGGGCAGGACACCCGGGCGTACGGCGTCCCCGTGCCCGACCGCGACGGCCTGTTGTTCATCGCGGTGCTCGGAATCGGCGCGGTGGCCATCGCCGTCGACCTGCTGACCGTGGTGCTACGCCGGCCGGCCCTCGCCGGGCTGCCGATGCTGGCGATCTACTCGGTGCCGGTGGCCGTGTACGTGGACAGCGTGCCGGTGCTGCCGTTCATCGTCGCCGCCGTCGGCTACCTGTGGCTGCTGGTCGCGGACAACGTGGACCGGGTGCGCCGGTTCGGGCGCCGGTTCACCGGTGACGGCCGCGACGTCGACGTGTGGGAACCGTCCCCACTGGCCGCGGCCGGTCGTCGGCTGGCGGTCGTCGGCGTGGCCGCGGCGGTGCTGCTCCCGCTGATCGTCCCCGGCATCTCCACCGGCCTGCTGTCCCGGCTGACGCAGAGCGGCGAGGGCGTGAACGGCACCGGGATCGGGGGCACCGGCGGCGGGCGGATCAACCTGTTCGCGTCGCTCAGCGGCCGGCTCCAGTCCCTGCACGAAGCGGTGCACGCCCGCGC
>CAXSDA010000030.1:0-1765 GCA_964236515.1 uncultured Actinoplanes sp. | reverse complement strand
AGCAGCGGGAACTGCTCCGGGTCACCACCGACGAGCCGAATCCGTTCTACCTGCGGGTCGGCATCGCCGACGCGGTGAGCGGCCAGGGCTTCTCCAGCCGGTCGAGCAGCGGACGGGCCATCTCGCAGGGCCTGCCCGACCCGCGGAACGACCCGGCCACCGACGGGGCCGGCTATACCGAGTACCACGCCACCATCCAGTCCACCGGGCTCGACCAGGCGCTGGCGCCGGTCTACTCGTCGGTGGTCGGCGTGAGCAACCTCGACGGGAATTGGTACTACGACTCGCAGGCGCAGGACGTCTACTCGCCGCGGACCACCACCAAGGGCAAGAAGTACAAGATCAACTACGTCCGGGCCAGCTACACGGCGGAGCAGTTGCGGACGGCGCAGCCGCTGCCCCGCAACAACCAGTTGCAGACCACGCTGACCTCGGTGCCCAAGGACGCATACGTCGACGGGATCGTCGCCGGCCTGGTCAAGAACCAGAAGACGGAATACGACAAGGTCCGGGCGATCTACAACTACTTCTCCCGTGACCGCGGATTCTCGTACAGCCTGCAGACCCAGACCGGGACCACCGGCTCGGACATCGCCAACTTCCTGAAGAACAAGGTCGGTTTCTGCCAGCAGTACGCGGCGGCCCTGGCCTGGATGGTCCGTGACGCCGGCATCCCGGCCCGGGTGGCGTTCGGGTTCACCCGAGGCGGGACGAAGGACGGCAATACCTACGTCATCACCAACCGCAACGCACACGCTTGGGCCGAGGTTTACTTCAGCGGGTTCGGCTGGGTGCCGTTCGACGCCACCCCGGCCGCGAGTGTGGTCGGCTCGGCCCGCTCGGGCTGGGCGCCGGACACCGACCGCCCGGCCGTCACCCCGACGACGTCGGGCTCGGCCGCACCCGGCGGCGCCACCGGCGCGTCGGCCGCCCCCGGCGGCGCGGACAAGCCGGAGCGCGGCGGCGACAACGGCGGCTCGACGGCGCTCGGCGCCGGCGGAAGCACCGGGCTGTCCCGCAACGCGATCATCGGCATCGTGATCGGCGCCGTCCTGCTGGTGCTGCTGCTGGTCCCGATGCTCCGGCGCACCCTGCTGCGACGCCACCGCCATCACGCCACCGTCCCGCGCATCACACCGGCGGCGGTCCTGCCCGGCGGTTCCCCGCCGGGCCGGCCGGAGGTGACGGTGACGGTCGAGACCGTGCAGGCCCGTGAGGACGCCCACGCCGCCTGGGACGAGCTGATCGACACGATGATCGACTACCGCGTGCCGGTCGACCCGACCGAGACGCCCCGGCACACTGCCGCGCGCCTGGTCCGCGAGGCCGACCTGCGGGACCGGACCGCCGAGGGCACGGTCCTGCTGGGCACGGCCGAGGAGCGGGCCCGGTACGCCCGCCGGCCGATGCAGGGGGTCGAGCTGACCGAAGCGCTGTCCCAGGTCCGCAAAGGCCTGGCGCACCAGGCGACGCTG
This sequence comes from uncultured Actinoplanes sp., assembly GCA_964236515.1. Taxonomy (GTDB): domain Bacteria; phylum Actinomycetota; class Actinomycetes; order Mycobacteriales; family Micromonosporaceae; genus Actinoplanes. The sequence continues at coordinate 290 of CAXSDA010000030.1, read as the reverse complement.
CGGACCCGGCTGGCCGCGGTTCTGCTGCCCCCGTCGGTCCTGCTGCATTGGCGTCTGGCCCTGGGCGACGCGTCGGCCCACTGGGTGGGCGTGATGGGCCGATTCCGCGAGTCGACGGCCCGCTTCAGCCCCCGCCGCCTGCTGACCCGGGGCGCCCGCTCGTAACTCACCCCGGCTCCTGGACCCCGCTGCCGCCCCGCCGCTCCCCCGGCGAGGCGGCAGCGGTATCTCACCGCCCTTGACGCCGGGCCGCTGTCCGCCGCCGTCTGGTGCCTTCGCTGCTCCCGGCC
>CAXSDA010000029.1:0-103053 GCA_964236515.1 uncultured Actinoplanes sp. | reverse complement strand
CACCAACCTCAACCAACCACACAATCAGCCCGAAGCCGATCCACGGATCGAGGCTTAGCGGCCCCCGACATATTCGATCATCTGACACCCGCAGCGCGGACAGGCCCGCCCGCTGAACGTGGTCGCCCCCAGGCGTTGTGGGGAGTTTTCGGGGGGTGGTTCAAAATCACATAGACAAACGTTAAGGCCCTGACCGGCGTTCTTGCTGGTCAGGGCCTTACTTATGTGGAGCTGAGGAGATTTGAACTCCTGACCCCCTCGATGCGAACGAGGTGCGCTACCAGACTGCGCCACAGCCCCCCGGTCCCGCAGGACCGTCGTAAGGTTAACAGGTCGGGTATCCGGTCGGCGGACCGGATACCCCTGGGCGCGTCACGCCGAGTGGGACGCTCCGCGGCCGCCCGCCTCGTACGCCCGGCCCCGCAGACCGCCCGCCCGGCGGTAGGACACCGTGCCGCCGCCGGCCGCGGCCGGGAGGTCGGTGGGGTCGCGGTCGAGTCCCATCGCGGCCCGGCGGACCGACTCCTTCTGCGCAGCCAGGCGGCGTTGAGCCTCCCGCCGCGCGGCCGCCCGGCGGGCCTGGGCCCGGCGCACCTCGGCTTGGCGGGCAGCCAGCCACGCCGCCTCGCGGGCCTCGACGTGCTGGCGCCGGCGGTCGGCCAGGGCGTGGTTGCGCAGGTGGACCAGGTACACGCCGAGGAGCGCGCCGGTGACCGCGAAGCTGATCCAGAATCCGGGACCGACCGCCAGTACCCCGACCAGCTCGATCACGTTGAGCAGCAGCAGGGCGGCGAACACGCGCCGGCGCCGGATCACCGCCGGGGTGTGCCTGGGCATCACCGCGCGGCGGGGCGGGCGGCGGCCGGTGACCAGGCGCAGCGGACGCGGCTTGTCACTCGTTGGGGCGGGGACCGTAACCGTGACCTGGCGGGGCGGGTTGAGCGGGCGGCGTCCGGGCACGGTGCGGCGCCGCCGGTCGCGGGAGAGCACCCGCGCCGTCGACAGCGCCCGCTCCGCCGCCAGGCGCTCGGTCGCGTCGTACCGGCGGACCAGCGCCGGTGCGAGGGCGAGCAACCCGGCCGCGGCGAGGACAGCGAGGAGCACCGAGGTCGGCACCCTCACCCCTCCCGTCAACCCTGAGCGGCTCCGTACCGAGCCCCTGAGCAGGCACGACGGAGTACCGCGACTCCCCAATCTCCCCGAGGTTACGGGCGGGAGCTGCGCACATGGGTGCGGCGCGCCGGGACGGTGCCGTCGCGATGATCAATTGGTCGAGGTGCGTAGCCTCCGCCAGCGCGCCAGCAGGCCACCCTCGCCGGCTACTTCCTCGCTGGTCATCGCATACCCCAGGTGGTCCCGCCAGGTCCCGTCGATGTGCATGTACCGCGGGTGGTAGGCCTCCTCGCGGAAGCCCAGTTTCTCGACCACGCGGCGGCTCGGGCCGTTCTCCGGCCGGATGTTGACTTCGACCCGGTGCAGTCCGCCCGGCCCGAATGCGTGGTCGACCGCCAGCGCCAGCGCCGTCGGGATCACACCGCGCCCGGCAACACGCGAGTCGACCCAGTAGCCGACGTACGCCGAACTGAACGCCCGCCGCACGATGTTGCCGAGGTTGATGTGCCCGACCAGTTGCTCCTGGCCGGCTTCGTCACGCAGGCAGACGGCGAACGGCATGCTGTCGCCGCGGCGGGCGGCCCGCTTCATGTCGCGGTAGACGTACATGTACGCGCGGGTCGAGTTCATCTCGGACCAGGGGCCGGGAGGGGACGACTCCCACGGCGCGAGCCACTTCTGGTTGCTGACCCGCACATCGGACCAGGCCTTGGCGTCGCTGCGTTTGTAGGGTCGCAGCACGACCGGGCCGTCCGCCAGCACGGCGGGCCACCCGGGTGTGGACCCCAGCATCATCGCCTCCGGTCGAGCAGAAGCACGTCGACAGTGGACCCGGCGGCGGCCGAGGTGACCCGCTCGCCGAGGACCAGCAGGCCGTTGGCTTCGGCCAGGCCCGAGAGAGTGTACGGCCCGCCGGCCAGCGGCTGCACCGTGTGCCCGCCGCCGCGCCGTTCGGCCACGTGCGCGGGCCGGAACTCGCGCAGGCCGCCGGGCGACGACACGGTCTCCAGAAGGTGCGCCTTGACGCTGCGGCGGAACACCGGTTCGGCGCCGGCCAGCAGCTGGATCACCGGCCGGGCCAGCACCTCGAAGCCGATCAGGGCGGCGCCGGGCTCCCCCGGCAGGCACACCACCGGCACTTCCTCGCCGCCGACCGTGCCGAAACCGAGGGCGGTGCCGGGTGAGAGCGCGACGTCGGTGAACTCGACGGCGCCGCGCCCGTTGTCCCGGCGGGAGAGCACCCGGCGCAGCATGTCGCCGGGCCCGGTGCCGGTGCCGCCGGTGGTGATGATCAGGTCGGCCCGCAGCGTCTGGTCCTCCAGCAAGCCGCGCAGGCCTTCCGGGTCGTCGTCGCAGATCCCGATGCGGTACGCGAGGGCCCCCGCCTCGACCGCAGCGGCGGTGAGGGCGTGCGAGTTGGCGTCCACCACCTGCCCCGGCTGGCTGGGCCGCCCGACGTCGACCAGTTCGTCACCGGTGGCCACCACGACGACCCGTGGACTGGGCCGGACCACCACGTGCCCGATCCCGGACGCGGCGAACACCGCGACCATGGCCGGCGTCACGTACGCGCCGGCCTGGGCCAGCAGCTGCCCGACGGCCAGTTCGTCCCCGGTCCGCCGGACCCCCGAACCGCGCTTGGGCGCGTGCAGGATCTCCACCGCGGCCATGCCCTGATCGGTCCAGTGCACGGGGACGACCACGTCCGCCCCGGCCGGCAGCGGCGCCCCGGCCGCCACCGAGAAACACGTGCCCGGGGTGAGCCGGACCGGGCGCCAGCTGGCCGCGCCGAGGTCGCCGACCACGTTGAGCCGGACGGGCCGCGGACCACCTTCGAACGTGCCGAAGGACGGGTGCGATCCGACCCGGCCGGCCGACGCGAGGTCTTCCCAGCGGGCGGCGTACCCGTCGATCGCGGCCTGGTCGAACGCCGGGAACGGGTGCGGCGCGAGCACGTCTCCGGCCAGCACGTTGCCGTGCGCCTGGGTGAGGTCGAGGTCGAGCGGAGGCAGCACGCGGAGCCTGCGCAGCACGCTGCCCAGGTACTCGGCGAGAGGCATCAGCTCATTGGCGGCCGCCTCGGCATCGGCCGTCGCGGTCATCCCTTCGTGCTCCCCACGAACTCACTCAACCACTGACGGAACTCATTACCCAGGTCCGGGCGCTTCACGGCGAGTTGAACCACCGCCTGGAGGTAGCCCAGTGGCATACCGGTGTCGTATCGCAACCCTCGGTAGATGATCCCGTGCACCGGGGTGCCGTCCGCCAGCAGCGCGGCCATCGCGTCGGTGAGCTGGATTTCGCCGCCGCTGCCGGGCTTGGTGTTGGCGATCGCGTCGAAGATCGTCGGCGGCAGGATGTACCGGCCGAGCACGGCCAGGTTGCTGGGCGCGTCCTCCGGGGCCGGCTTCTCGACCAGGCCGGTGACCACGACGACGTCGGCGCCGAGCTCGGACCCGCCCTCGCCGACCGACGCGATCCCGTACCGGTTGGTCTCGTCCGGCCGGACCTCGACGAACGCCAGGACGATTCCGCCCGTACGCGCCTGCAGCTCGAGCATCGACGGCAGCAGCGGATCCTCGGTGTCGACGAACTCGTCCCCCAGCAGTACGGCGAAGGCGTTGTCACCCACATGCGAGGCGGCCATGCCGACGGCGTGCCCGAGTCCGAGCGGCTCCCCCTGACGGCAGGTGTAGATGTCGGCGATCTCGCTGGTCCGGCGCACTTCGGCCAGCCGCTCGAGGTCCCCCTTCTCCTCCAGCCGCGCCTCGACGTCCGGCCGGCGGTCGAAGTGGTCGACCATCGACGTCTTGCCGCGACCGGTGACCAGCAGGACGTCGGTGATGCCGGCCGCGGCCGCCTCCTCGACGATGTACTGCAGCACCGGGCGGTCGACGACCGGAAGCAGTTCCTTCGGCACGGCCTTGGTGGCGGGCAAGAACCGGGTCGCCAGGCCGGCCGCCGGAATGACGGCCTTCACCGCTCGGCGGCCGGTCACGCGCGCGTTGGTGGACATCAGAGAGGTCACCGCACCTTTCGGGTAGTCGGGCCGGACATTCCGCGAGACTATCGGCCGCGGACCTGCCGCGGAGGCTGAGTCCCGCCGGGCAGCGCCGTGGCCGGGCTTTCCGGCACCCGTACGGGCATCACCTCAGCCAGCCGGTACGTGTCGCGTCCGGCGTTCTTGGCCACGTACAGAGCGTCGTCGGCGGCGGCGAGCACCTCGGCCACGGTCGGACCGTGCTCGGGGTAGACGGCGATGCCGATGGACACGGTGACCGGCACCAGTTCCGGGTCCTGGCGGCGCGAGCTGATCAGCACCGGCGTGCCGCGGATGGCGGCTCCGAGACGCTCGGCGACGATGGCGGCGCCGAACCCGTCGGTCTCCGGCAGCACCACCACGAACTCCTCCCCGCCCTGCCGGAACGCCACGTCGACCTCCCGCAGGCACCCCCGGACCCGCCGGGCGAACTCGGCGAGCACGGTGTCGCCGGCGGCGTGACCGTAGGTGTCGTTCACGTCCTTGAAGTGGTCGAGGTCGAGCGCCAGGACCGCGAGCATGCGCCCGAACCGGCTGGCCCGCTCCACCTCCCGGCGCAACGATTCGCGCAGGTAACGGTAGTTCCACAGCCCGGTCAGCGGGTCGGTGAAGGACAGCCGCTGGGCCTCCTCGTGCATTCGGACGTTGTGCACGGCCACCCCGGCCTGCCCGGCGAACGTACGCAGGGTGAGCAGGTCGGTGTCGTCGAACTCGTCCGCGCCGAGACGGTCGTACAGGGCCAGGACCCCGAGTACGGCCGGGGTGGTGGCGGCGCCGGCGCCCGGACCGGCCGGCGGCCCCTCGCCGGCCAGCGGGTCGGCGACCATCGCGGGCGCGCAGATCGGCACCGCGACGTACGTCCGGGGGCTGCCGTCCGAGTGTGAACCGCGCTGCGGCTGGCCGGTGGCGGCGACCGCCCCGAGCACCCCGTCGGCCAGCGGCACCCGGGCCGGCAGGTCGGACAGGCCCTCGGCGCACCGCGGGACCAGCACCCCGGCGGCCGGGTCGATGAGAAGCACGGCGCCGGCCCGGGCACTGGTCGCCGAGCGGGCCGTCTGCAGAATCACCTGCAGGATCCGTTGCAGATCGTGGGTGCTGGACAGGGTGTCGCCGAGGATCGCCAGGTGCCCGCGGAGCTGGTCCCGGCCGGCGGTCAGCGCCTGCACGTACGCCTGGAGCTCCCGCGTCATCCGGTTGAACGAGCCGGCCAGGCGGCCGACCTCGTCGTGCCGGTGCACCGGCACCCGGGTGTCCAGGTCCCCGTCGGCGACCCGGTCGGCGGCCTCGGCCAGCGCGGCCAGCGGGCGGGTGGTCGAGCGGGCCAGCCGGCGCGCCACCACGATCGCGGCCGCCGCGACCAGCAGCACTGCGATCACCAGCGTGACGTAGAGCCCGACCGGATCGCCGCCCCGCAGCGACACGACCAGCGGCAGCGGCTGCCCGGGCGCGGTGGGCAGCCGGCGCACGTAGCGCTCACCGCCTCGCGTCCGCACGGCGCCGGACTCCGCCGCTCCGGCCGGCCCGGTCCCGCTCTCCGACCCGGTCGCGGTCTCCGACCCGGTCGCGGTCTCCGACCCGGTCGCGGTCTCCGACCCGGTCCCGCTCTCCGACCCGGTCGCAGTCTCCGATCCGGTCGCGTTGGAGCGGGTGCCCGGCCGGCCGCGGGTGGCCGCCCAGACGACCGCATCCCGGTCCCGCGGGCGCACGGTGCTCTGTGCGATCCCGGCCCCGCGGGCGTCACCCGCCAGCAGCGTCACCTCGGCGCCGCTGGACGCGGCGAGCCGGGACACGAAGTCGGCGTCGAGCGACTGCGCGGCGTAGACCGTCACCGAACCCGACCGGGCCCGGGCCACGATCGCGGTCACGCCCGCGTCGACCGGAGCGCCGCAGTCCCGCCAGCCCGGATCGCCGGCCTCACCGACCCGTACGGCCGAGGCCAGTCCCCGCCTCTGAAGCTGCTCCGCCGCCACACCCCGGCTGCCGGCCGGCAGCACCGCCACCGAATCGGCGACGGCCTGCAACTGGCGGCACTGGGCGCCGATCGCCGTCCGGACCGTGGTCGCGGCATGATCGAGCCGATCGACCGTACGGTCGCGGCTCACGGTGGCCACCGTCATGCCCACGAAGAGGGAGCCCAGCAGGACCGGACCCAGAACCATCGCCAGGAAGGCCGTGGTTAGTCGGCCACGTAACGTCACGCATCCTCCCGCGGATGGCCGTCTCTGCAGCGATGCTGACATGATGTGCACCGTTTGCCGCTTTTTGAAAGGGGGTGTCGCATGCCTGATTTCTCCGTTGACGCCGAAAACCCTCGGGCGGCCAAGATCGCTCTCCGGCATCGCCTCCTCGCGCAGCGTAGAGAAATCGGCGCCGAAGCCGCCCTGATCGCGGCCCGACCGGTCCAGGCCGCCTTACGCGACCTCATCCGCACTCGCCTGCCGTCCACCGTCACCGCCTATGTCCCGGTCGGCCCCGAACCCGGCGGACCTGATCTGCCCGCCGTCCTCGCCGATGCGCTGCGGCCGCATGGCGGCCGATTGCTGCTTCCTGTCCTGCTCAACGACAACGATCTCGATTGGTCCGTGTTCGACGGTGACTTGGTGCCCGGACCGCGCGGACTGTTCCAGCCGCCCGGACCGCGCCTGGGGCCGCAGGCGATCACCGACGCCGACCTGGTGATCGTGCCGGCACTGGGGGCCGACCCGGCCGGACACCGCCTCGGCCGTGGCGGCGGCTCGTACGACCGCGCCCTGGCCCGGCTGATCCTTGGCCGCGCACTCGTCGTGGCGCTGCTGCACGACGGCGAACTGATCGACGCCGTACCGGCCGAACCTCACGACCGCCCCGTCGACGCAACCGTCACCCCGCGTGGCGGTCTCGTCCCGAGATGAGAGCGCCTCAGGTCAGCGCGTGAGTGGACGAATTGACCTCCGATGGCGCACCATTGGCACTCGGGGTTGGCGAGTGCCAGCAGCCGAGGCAAACCGGAGGACTCGTGCCCACCTACCAGTACGCGTGCACCGAATGCGGCGAGCGGCTCGAAGCCGTTCAGTCCTTCTCCGACGCGGCGCTGTCGGAGTGCCCCAACTGCCACGGGAAGCTCCGCAAGGTCTTCAACTCCGTGGGCGTCGTGTTCAAGGGCTCCGGCTTCTACCGCAATGACTCCCGGGCCGCCGCCGCCTCCGCCTCGGACACACCCAACGAGACCAAGTCCGAGTCGAAGAGCAGCGACTCCAAAGGGGGCGACTCCAAGGGCGGCGAGTCGAAGAGCAGCGAGTCGAAGAGTTCCTCCTCCGACAGCAGTTCCTCGACCAGCGGTTCGTCCAGCACGTCGACCACCTCCAGCTCGTCCAGCAGTACGTCCGGCGGAAGCACCAAGGCCGGCGCTACTTCGTCGTCGTAGCCAAGTCGTCGTAGCCAACCAGACCCGCCGCGGGTCGCTGGAGTTATCCACAGTTCCGGGTTATCCACAGGCAGTCGGCACGGACCTGCGTTTGCGCCTACCGTCCCTCCCCGACCGGCATCCGCCGGGAAGCGGAGGGGGCGATCATGGGGGTGTTCGGTCGGCTGCGGGGAGAGCCGCGCCTTGATCCGGTGCGGCGGCGGCTCGCGCGCGGCACGCTGATCCGGCTCGTCGCCGTGGCCGCATTGCTGACCACGGCAGCCGCCCTGATCTGGTCACGGCCGTCCGGCTGCGCGCCGGCACCGGTGGCTCAGGCTCGCCCGGCCCGGTCGGCCGCGGCGTCGGCGCCGCCGCCGGGAGTGCCGCGCGGAAACGTGGGCGTGCCGGTACGGCTGGCCGAGCCCACCGCGCTGTCCCTGGTGCACCCGGGCGACCGGGTCGACCTGCTCAGCGTCGGCGACGGCGACTCCCGGCCGGTGGCCGCGGCGGCCCTCGTCCTGAAGGTGACCGGCGCCGACGATCCCGCCACCGGTGGCCTGTTGCTCGCTCTCACACCGGCCGAGGCCCAGCTCGCGGTCGGGTCGCCCGGCCGCGGCTTCGCCGTCCTGATCCGCCCCGGCTGAGCGCGCCCGCGTGGCCGCCGGCCGCGTTGAGCGCGCCCGGGCTGAGCCCGCCTGGGCTGAGCGCGCCCGGGCTGAGCGCGCCGCCTTCCCGGCCGAGCGGGGGCCTGTCAGGACCAGTGCGGCGGGCGGTCCTCGAGCAGGCGGTCGTCGTTCGAGCCCTCGCGCTCGCCCCAGCCCTCGTCGGTGTCGTCCACCGTCTGCTCGGGGAGGATCGGCGGCGCCTCCTCGGCCTCGAAGTCGACGGTGCGCTCGGCGTCGGGGTCCCGTTCGGGGTCCTGGAGGATATCCACGGGTACGAGAGTATGCCGCGCCGCGCGTACCGTCGTCAGCCTTCCGCTGTACCGTCGGTGAACGTGAGCTCCCCGACCGGTGTCCCCCCCGACGACGCGTACTGGCAGCGCCCCGATCCCGATCGGGAACCGCCCCGCCCGGTCGCGCCGGCACCGCCGCCGGGGCCGACCTACGCCGGGCCGCCACGCACCAGCCCGCCACCGCGGGGCTGGCGGCCGCCGGTCGTCCCGCAGCCGCCACCGCCGCGCGAACTGCCGGCCCAGAACATCGGCCGGCTGGACGAGGCCGAAGGGTCGGCGCGCACCGTGACGTACGGCGTGGGCATGGTCGCGGCCGCGATCGGCCTGATTCTGATGTTTTTGCTCTGCGCCCGCGTGATCTTCTGACGAACGGTCAGGGCAGGAGTCCGGCCCGCACCCCACAATGAGGGCCGGACTCCGGCCTGACTAGTAGGTGCCCCAGACCACGTGCGCTCCGGAGTCACCTGTCTTGTAGACGTAATATCCGGAGAACGCCGCCAGCACGATCATCACTACGGCCAGACCCGCATCGGCGACTCGGGGCAGGGAACTGTTCTTTCGGCTGGTCAGAAGGACCGTCACGAGGGTGACGACGCCGAGCGCGAGCACCCACCACGGGGTGATCGAGCCGTAGTGCATGTGGGTGTTGAGCATCGCCTTCCCGGCCGGGCTGCTGTTCGGGAAGATCCGGTCGTAGAGCTTCTCGCCCGATTCCTTCGTCACGATGCAGACGATCGGCGTGATGATCGACAGCAGAAGGACGGCCCACCCGATCCGCGGCCGCCAGCGCGGCACCACGCCGTAGACGATCGCGCCCACGGCCAGCAGCGGGACGAAGACCACCGTCACGTGCAGAATCAGCACGTGCACCGGTAAGCCACTTATCTGGTCGAACACGGGCGCCTCCTTGATCACAACTACACGAGGATCACAACTTCACGAACGGCACAGCTTCACGAACGGCACAGCTTCACGAGCCGGTCCGCAGGTATTTGAACCCGCAACTATTCTTCCGCTTGCGCGTACGCGCCGTGGACAGTTCCGGTTCAGCCGATACCGACATGTTGATAAATCGTGTCCGATGGCCTTCCAATCGGGACCGAACGATCACGATGTTGGAGGTAGGCCCCAGCGCGTGCTGTCATGGACCGATGACCGGTGAGAACCTGCTGCGCACGCATGGCCTGCGGGTGACGCGGCCCCGGCTGGCCGTGCTGGAGGTGCTCACCCGGGGCGGCCACCCCGAGGTCGACGACATCGTCCGGCAGGTGCGGGGGCGCCTCGACTCGGTCTCGGTCCAAGGGGTGTACGACGTGCTGGGCGCGCTGTCGCGGGCCGGCCTGGCCCGGCGCATCGAACCGGCCGGCAGCGCGGCCCGCTACGAGGCCCGAGCCGGCGACAACCATCACCACATCGTGTGCCGCGGGTGCGGGGCCATCGAGGACGTCGACTGCGTGGTCGGGGAGCGCCCGTGCCTCGAACCGGGGTCGGCGCACGGCTTCGCGGTGGACGAGGCCGAGGTCACGTTCTGGGGACTGTGCCCGGACTGCCAGGCCAAGCGGGCCGAGGAGAGCGCCGCCTGAGCCGCCGAACCTGAACAAGTTCAAATCTCCGCCGTACGCTGGGTGGTGTGCGCGACGACGTAGGACTCTTCGGCCCCGGCTCGGTCACCTGGAAACTTCATCAGGAGCCGATCCTGTTGCTCGGCGGCCTCCGGTCGCTCTACCTGCAGGCCCTGCACCCGCGGGCGGTGGCCGGGGTGTCGCAGAACTCGAGCTTCCGCAACGATCCGTGGGGCCGGCTGCTCCGCACGTCCGACTACGTGGGCACGGTTGTCTACGGCAGCACCGAGGAGGTCGAGACGGCGTCCAGCCGGCTCCGGCGACTGCACTCGCGGATGACCGCGACCGACCCGCGGACCGGCAAGCGGTTCCGGATCGACGAGCCCGAGCTGCTGCGCTGGGTTCACGTGGCCGAGGTCGAATCGTTCCTGACCACGGCGCGCCGGGCCGGGCTGACGCTCACCGACGACGAGGTCGACACCTACTACACCGAGCAGCTGGCCGCGGCCGAGCTTGTCGGACTCGACCCGGCGACCGTGCCCGCCACCGCGGCCGAGGTCGAGGCGTACTACGAGACGATGCGGCCCGAACTCGGCGTGACCCGGGCGGCGGCCGAGACCGCACTGTTCCTGACCGTGCCGCCCGTGCCGGACAACTGGGGCGGCCGCTCGCTCCGGCTCGGACTGACGCTGGGTCCGACGCGATGGGCGTACTTCGGCGTCGCCGGGACCGCGCTCGCGCTGCTCCCGCCCTGGGCCCGCAAGATGTACGGCGGCCTCGGCTGGCCGACCACCGACCTGACCGCGGACCTCTCCGTCCGCAGCATGCGGCTGCTGCTGAAAACGGTGATCGCCACCGTCCCCCGCCGCTACAAGGTCGCTCCCATGCGCCAGGCCGCCCTCGAACGCGCCGGCCTCACCGGCTGAGGCCGCGCCGGCCTCGCCGGCTGAGGCCGCGCCCGCCTCGCCGGCTGAGGCCGCGCCCGCCTCGCCGAAGCGGGGCGGCTGATCGCCGGGAACCGGGCGCTGATCGCCGGAATCGGGCCGCCGCCGGCGCCGCCGGCCGAAGCGCACCGATGCAACTGCGGCGCGCCTCAGCGGGTCAGGTGGTCCACGGCCTCCCAGGGGTCCTTCGCCGCCACCTGCGCACCGGCCGGGCAGGCCCGGCGGAAGTCGCACCAGCTGCAGATCGTGCCCGGGTTGGTGGGGAACTCGGCGTCCGGGTCGCCACCGGCCGCCACCGCCTTCTCTGCCGCCACGATGTCGCGCGCGGTGTCCTCGGCCCGGCCGAGCTGACGCTGCAGTGACTCCTCGGTGTGCTCGTGGGCGGCCACCGTCCCGGTCGGCAGATGGTGCAGCTCGACCCGGCGACACGGCCGGCGGAACACCCGCTGGGCCGCGTACGCGTACAGCGCCAGCGCCTGCGAACCGCGGGCGTCGTCGGCGTCCAATCCGGACCGTCCGGTCTTGTAGTCGACGATGACGGCTTCCGGCCCCGACGGACCGGGCCGGGAGTCGATGCGGTCGGCCCGGCCGTTGAACGCCAGCATCGACGTCTTGGTGGCGACCACCCGCTCCACGCCGAGCGGCTCGTGGTCGGCGTCCAAGCCGGACACATACGTCTCCAGCCAGCCCAGCGCCGCCCGGTAGACCAGCCGTTCCTGATCGGCGTCGCGATACCCCTCGCGGACCCAGGTCGCCTTGAGCAGCGCCGGTGCGGCGTCGGGGGCGCGGCGGTCGGGCGCGATCCCGTACCAGTTCTTCAGCGCGGTGTGCACGCTCGCGCCGAGCGAGTTGTGCGCCCACGGCGGTCCCTTGGGCGGGACCGGGCGATCGATGTAGGTATACCGGTACCGCCGGGGGCAGTCGGCGAACGACCCCAGCTTGCTGGGCGTGCACACGAACAGCCGCTCGGGCATACCGGCGAAACCGAGCTGGACCGGGGGCGGGGAGGAAGGCACGCGGTAATCCTGCCAGCACGGTACGACAAGAATTCAGCCACCGGAGGTGTACAACCGCACGAAGGCGGCCACCGCATCCGCGATGAGCTGCACCGCGATGGCGGCCAGCAGAAGACCGGCGATCCGGGTGAGCACGTCGATGCCGGCCGGGCGCAGCAGCCGGACGATCAGGCCGGAGTACCGGAGCACCAGCCAGACGGTGAGCATCACGGCCAGGATCCCGAGCCCGATCACCAGGTAGTCCCTCAGCCCGTCGGCGCGTCGCACGAACAGCATGGTGGCGACGATCGCGCCCGGGCCGGCCAGCAGCGGCGTGCCGATCGGGACCAGCGCCACGTTGCTCGTCCGGCCCTGCTCCTGCGACTCGTCGGTCTGACCGGTGAGCAGCTGCAACGCGACCAGGACGAGCAGCAGACCACCGGCGCCCTGCAGAGCCGGCAGCTTGACGTGCAGGTAGTCGAGCAGTGTCTGGCCGGCCACCGCGAACACCACGATCACGCCGAGCGCCAGCCCGACGGCCTGGGTGCCGGCCACCATCCGCTGCCGGGCGCTCATCGCGCCGGTCAGGGCGAGGAAGACCGGGACCATACCGGGCGGGTCGACGATCACCAGCAGCGTCACGAAGACTTCGCCGAGCAGCTTCAGATCCACGCGATCAAGATAGGCCGCGCGGAGGTCAGCCCAGGACGGGTACGCCCACCGCGGCGGTGACGATCTTCTCGTACGCGGACAGATCCGTCAGGAATGCGCCGAGCATCACTGTCTTGTGCCGCCCGTGGAAGTCCGACGACCCGGTCACGGCCAGGCCCAGTCGCTCGGCCAGGCGACGGACGTGCGCCCGCTCCCGCGGCGAATGGTCCTCGTGGTCGGCCTCGAGCCCGAACAGTCCCTCGCCGGCCAGTTCGACGATCAGCTGGTCGGTCACTACCCGCCCGCGGCGGGTGGCGCGCGGATGCGCGAACACGGTGACCCCGCCGGCCGCGTTGACCAGGCGTACGGCCTCGAAGACGTCAAGATCTTCCTTCGGTACGAAGTAGCGCGCGCCCAGCCACTTCGAGGCGAACGCCTCGTCCGTGGTCCGCACCAGCCCGGCCCGGATCAGCGCCTGCGCGACGTGCGGACGACCCACCGAGCCACCCCGGGCGTACGCGAGAACCTCAGGCCAGGAGATGTCGACTCCATCGGCGCGCAGGAGTTCGACGATGCGCTCGCCCCGGCGCTCCCGGTCGGAGCGGATGCGGGCGAGTTCGGCGGCCAGGTTCGGCTCGGCCGGGTCGAACAGGTAGGCCAGCATGTGCAGGGCGATCGGCCATTCGAGGCCGGCGCCGTACCACTTGCAGGACAGCTCGGCCCCGCGCACCAGGCGCAGGCCGTCCGGCCGGGCCGCGGCGGCCTCGGCCCAGCCGCCGGTGGTGTCGTGGTCGGTGATCGCCATGATGTCGAGACCGGCGTCGGACCCGGCAGTGACCAGTTCGGCCGGCGTCAGCGTGCCGTCGCTGGCCGTGGAATGGCAGTGCAGGTCGATTCGGGTCACCTGACGACGCTACCGGGTCCGTACGGGCCGGTCAGGCGCCGTCGTCGCCCGAGTCGCCGTCCTTGCCCAGCCGGGCCTCGACCGCCTGCGGCTCGTACATCTCCTCGACCACGCGCAGATACAGCTCGTTGGGATTCGGCAGGTGCTTGACCTCCCGCAGAGCCTGTTCCTGACCGGCGGATTCGAGAATGAACGTGCCGTAGTTGAGCAGTCGGCCGAGCGCGGACTGCTCGTACTTCATGTCGGTGACCCGCAGCAGCGGCATCATGGCGACGTTGCGGGTGACCAGGCCGTTGACCACCATCACCCGCTTGTTGGTGAGAATGAACCGGTCGTAATACCAGTCGAAGACCTGCCATGCGACCCACGCGATGACGGCCAGCCAGACCAGAACGGCTGCGGTCACCAGACCGTCGATCTTCTGCCGGGTCAGGAAGCCCGCCAGGTATCCGATCAGCAGGGTGGCACCGGCGCCGATGCTGAGCGGAGTGGACAGATGGATCCAGTGCCGCTTCCACTCGCCGCGGTAACGCTCGGTCGGGAACAGATAGCGGGCGACGAGGCTGGTCGGCTCGTCCTCGAGGGGCAGCACCCGTCGTGGACCGACGGCGTTGCCCAGGCCGGCCAGCTCTTCCTGCTCCTCCGCGGTGAACTGCGGCGCCTCGTACTCCTCCGGATATTCGTCGGAGTACTCGGCCCGGCGGGACCCGGCGTAATCGGCGTCCGGACTGAAACCAGCGTCCGGACTGTACGACGGACCGTCCGAATAGGCGGCGTCCGGCGAGTACCCGGGGCCGTTGTCGAAGGCGGGATCGTCGAAGCCGAATGCCTCATCGTCGTCCGAGGCACGGCGTCGAGGCTCGCCATCAGGTCGTCGCGGCTCGTCAGGGCCCATTGCGTGATGCTATGCGACGAGGCTGGTGAAGAACGTGCCGAAGCCCCGGGCAATATCGCCGATGGTTCCGCCGAGCGAGGAGAAGACCTGCGCGGCGGACCTGGGGTTGAAGGCAATGAAGAAGATCAAAAACGCGATGCCAAGCCAGGTGAGGACCTTCTTGACCATGGTGGCCTTCTCCTCCGGTGCGGGTGTCGGTCAGCCTCGGCACCACTGACGGTATCAGCTTCGTAGCTCGGTGTGAACAATGTGGCCAAATTGCCGATACCACTTACCGCTGCTCAGAGTGGATCTAACCAGCCTGACCGAGTAGATGGGGGGACGGCGCTCCGAATACGAGCTCGGGCGGCACCCCGTCCGACAAGTCGTGGAGTTCGACGTGTTCGGCCAGGAAGTAACCCGCGCTTGCCGGCCACGCTACCGCATAAAGCCACATGCCTTTGGCCTCCGACACGTACGCGGATCGATCTCCGGGGGACTTGACACACCACAGTGGAGTCGGGTGGCCACCGGCGCGTATCTTCGCGTGCGACCCGGCGTGACTGGCGCTGTCCGCCAGCGCCTCGGAGATCAGGTAGCCGGGGTCGATGCCGGGGATGCCGGCGTACCGCGTGCCGAGTCCGACGCCCGGTTGCTCGGCGATGAACATCAGATCGGCCGGGCCGCCGCTGAGCGGTTCCGGGCCACTGCAGGCAAGAGCAGTCGCCCGTACGCCCGTACGATCGTCGCCGGCCCAGCCGACCCCGGTGACCGTCCAGCCCGGCGGAAGGGGCCAGGGGCACCAGAGTGGCATGTGCTCGACCGTGGGCGCGGGCTGCCGCAGCACCATCTCGACGATGTCGGCGCCGATGTGCTTGGCCGCGTGGAACGGAATGACGTCGCCACAGTTGTCACAGCGCCAGTCGGAGTGCATCAGATCCGGCGGCCGGATCCGATCTCCGCAGCGAGGGCAGCTCACGATGACACCCACTCGTCTACGGTGCGTGCCCCCGGGGCCCCCGTCAAGCGCTTCGGCAGAACCCGATCGTCAGCTGCGGATTCATCCCCGCGAGGTCACCCGTGCGGTAGCCGTCGTTCACTCATGCGGGCGGTGGTCCGGCGTGGGACCGGATCCAGGCGTGCATGGCGATACCGCTGGCGACGCCGGCGTTGATCGAGCGGGTCGACCCGTACTGGGCGATGGAGAAGAGGGCGTCGCAGGCGGCCCGCGCGGGATCGGAGAGCCCCGGACCCTCCTGGCCGAAGAGCAGGACGCACCGGCGGGGCAGAGTCACCGTCTCCACCGGGCGGGAGCCGGGAAGGTTGTCGATGCCGATCACCGTAAGGCCGGCCCCCGTGGCCCACGCCACGAAGTCCTCGATCGTCTGGTGGTACTGCACGTGCTGGTACCGGTCGGTGACCATGGCACCTCGGCGGTTCCACTGCCGGCGGCCGACGATGTGCACGACGGCGGCCTGGAAGGCGTTGGCGTTGCGGACGACGGTGCCGATGTTCAGGTCGTGCTTCCAGTTCTCGATGGCCACGTGGAAGTCGTGCCGGTGCTGATCGAGATCCGCGACGATGGCCTCGAGACGCCAGTAGCGGTACCGGTCGACGACGTTGCGGCGGTCGCCGTGCGCAAGGAGTTCCGGATCGAACCGCTCATCGGTCGGCCACCCACCGGCCCAGGGACCGACGCCGACCTGGAGTTCGCCGGGCACCGTCACGGGCTCCGTCATGCGCAACACGCTACGACCTGAGGGGAGACGCAATGAGCGGCGGGGCCCTCCCCGGCACCCGCCGCCCACGCTCTGTTGGGGAGGAGTTTGCCTTACCCTCCGTATCGATGTGAAGGGATTTCAACGGTGACCCAAGTCACATTTAACTTTGTTACCTATTTCGATGTGATCCCATGCGATGCGTGACGGCCTGCTCGAGCACGTGAATGCCGCGTTCATGCCCGACTACGCGACGCAATCTCCTGGTCACTAGTAGCGTTGGAGATCGACAACACCATTCTCACCGAGGGTGACGATGTGCTACGCATTCTTGTCCCGCGGAAGGTGCTTCAGGCCACGATTCGGCGGTTGGCCTGCGGGAATGTTGAGAGGTAAGACGGGGTTGCAGACCACGTAAGTCGTTTCCCGTGGACGGAGAGATCATGGCCACCGTTGCCCTGACCACTGAGAACTTTGACGAGTTGACCAGCAAGGACGGCATCGTGCTGGTCGATTTCTGGGCCAGCTGGTGTGGCCCTTGTGTGCGCTTCGCCCCGACGTACGAGCGTTCGTCGGAGAAGCACGAGGAGATCACCTTCGGCAAGGTCGACACCGAGGCGCAGCAGGAGCTCGCCGCGAAGTTCGACATCCGCTCGATCCCGACGATCATGGCGATCCGCGACGGCGTGATGGTCTTCGCGCAGCCCGGCGCCCTTCCCGAGTCGGCGCTCGAGTCCCTGATCGACCAGGTCGAGAAGCTCGACATGGAGGACGTCAAGAAGCAGCTCGCGGCCCACAACCACTGAGCTGGGCGGACGCCCTCGCAGCCGCGGACCGGATCCGGTCCGCGGCTTCTTTCTGCCCTTGGAGTTTCACCCTTGCCGGCTCGTGCGGTGGGGTGGACAGCAGAGTCGAACATGTGTTCGAATCTTCCCCATGCGATGGTCCAACCTGTCGGTCCAGCCCGACGACGACTCGCTCCTGAACAGGGCAGCGCCGGCGACTCCACCCCTGCCGCTGGCGCTGCCCGGCGCCACTGTGCGCACATTCGATACACCCGGTTTCGCCGGCATGACGTTCTACGAGGTGCGGGCGAAATCCATCATCAACCGGGTGCCGGGTGCCTCCCGCGTGCCGTTCGAATGGACCATCAACCCGTATCGGGGCTGCTCCCACGCCTGCGCCTACTGCCTGGCCGGAGACACCCCGATCCTCATGGCCGACGGCACGACCCGGCCGCTGGCCGAGGTCCGGCCGGGTGATGCGGTGCTGGGCACCATGGGCGCGGGCCCGCACCGGCGGTACGTGCCGACCACCGTCCTCGACCACTGGTCCACCACCAAGGTGGGCTATCGGGTGACGCTGGCCGACGGCACGCGGCTCGTGTCCAGTGGTGACCATCGCTTCCTGACCGGCCGCGGGTGGCGGTATGTCAGCCCGGCCGAGCCCGGACTGCCCGCGCTGGCCGTCGGCGACCTGCTGGCCGGCGTCGGCCACTTCGCCGAGTCGCCCAAGGAGTCGCCCGACTACCAGGCCGGGTTCCTGTGCGGCCTGGTGCGCGGGGACGCCTCCCGGCCGACCGGGTCGCCGCGCGAGGGCGACGCCTGGGTGCGCGCCGACGGATACTTGGAGGACGTGCCGCTGCACGAAGCGCTGCGCTGGCCCGAGTTGCCGTCCGGCGGGTGGTATCGCGGTTTCCTGGCCGGCGCGTTCGGCTCCACCGGCCGGGCCGACCGCCTGGCGATCAGCTTCACCAGCAACGACGACGGCTTCCTGAGCCGGGTCACCGACGCGCTCACCCACCTGGGGCTGCCCAGCCGGCGTCCGCTCGGTGTCCGCCCGGGCGCCCGGTTCAGCGTCGAGATCTCCCGTGACCTGTGGGCGGCGCTGCGCTTCCGGCACCTGACCGGGGTGACCCACGCGCCGCTGGACGCCTCCGGTATCGGCGTCCGCAACGACAAGCAGCTGACCGTGGTGGACATCGCGCCGCTCGAGCTGACCCTGCCGATGTTCGACATCAGCACCGGCACCGGCGACTTCATCGCCGACGGCGTGGTCAGCCACAACTGCTTCGCGCGGAACACGCACACCTATCTGGACCTCGACTCCGGGCGTGACTTCGACACCAAGGTCGTGGTCAAGGTGAACGCGGGCGACCTGGTCCGGCGCGAGTTGGCCGCACCGAAGTGGACCGGGGCACCCATCGCCATGGGGACGAACGTGGACGTCTATCAGCGGGCCGAGGGGCGGTACCGGTTGATGCCCCAGATCCTGGCGGCGCTGCGCGACTTCGCCAACCCGTTCTCGATCCTGACCAAGGGCACGCTGATCCTGCGCGACCTCGAGCTGCTGAAACAGGCGGCGGCGGTCACCGACGTCAGCCTGTCCATGTCGATTGGCTTCGTCGACGAGTCGATGTGGCGGTCGGTCGAGTCGGGCACGCCCAGTCCGCGGCGGCGACTGGACGCGGTCCGCCGGTTGACCGACGCCGGCTTCCCCGTCAGCGTGCTGATGGCGCCGATCCTGCCCGGGCTCACCGACTCCGACGAGTCCATCGAGGAGACGGTGGCCGCGATCGCCGCCGCCGGCGCCGCCGGGGTGATGCCACTGGCCCTGCACCTACGGCCGGGCGCGCGGGAGTGGTACGCGGCCTGGCTCACCCGTACCCATCCGCAGCTGGCCGACCGTTACCGCACGCTCTACCGGCGTGGTTCCTACCTGCCGCAGCCCTATCAGGACGAGCTGGCGGCCAAGGTGCGGATGGCCGCGCGCCGGCACGGCCTCCACCGCAGCGCCTTCGGCGAGCCACGGACCGCGCGCATGGCCGACGCGGACGGCGCCGACGACCGCCGCGAGCAGGCCGATCAGGGCACGCAGCTGACCCTGCTGTAGTAGCCGGATTCACCGGGGCGGGCGGCGGATGCGTCGCTAGAGTCGAATGATGAGGAGCGCTCAGGAAATTCTGGCCGAGGCGAAGGTGATCGCGGTCGTCGGCGCATCGCGCGATCCGATGAAGCCGTCGCATTCGGTGCCTGCGCAGATGAAGCGCTACGGGTGGCGGATCATTCCGGTCAATCCGTTCGTCGACGAGGTGTTCGGGGAGCATGCGTACAAGACGCTGGCCGACATCCCCGTGCCGGTTGACCTGGTGGACGTCTTCCGGCCGGCGGCGGACGCGGTCGAGGTCGTCCGGCAGGCGGTCGCGATCAAGGCGCCGGCGGTGTGGTTGCAGAGCGGGATCGTCTCGGCCGAGGCGCGGCGGATCGCCGAGGAGGCCGGGATCGACTACGTCGAGGACCGCTGCCTCGCCGTGGAGCGGGCGGTCGGACAGCTCACCCGACTTCCCTGACGCGCTCGGTCGCGCTGCGGGCCGGCCGCGCTGCGGGCCGGCTGCACTTCGGGCCGGCTGCACTTCGGGCCGGCTGTGCTTCGGGCCGGCTGTGGGAGTCGATGCTTCGGATGGGATGTGCCCGCGTCGGCGCCGGGCTAGTACGGTGCGCGGGATAGAGGAGGACGCATGACGAATCCGTCGTCCGGTGGTACGCCGGATCCGTATCAGCCGCCACATCCCTACGGCCCGGCGCCGGACCCGACCGTGCCTTATCCGACCACGTCGCCGAGCCCGGAGGCCGATCCGGCGTCCGGTGACCCCGCCGGCTGGCGGCCCGCTGCCGAACAGCCGGCTCCGGAATTCCCGACGAGCGCGCCGCCGACCTCCGGCTACCCGGCCGACGGCCAGCCGGCTTCGGGATACCCGATCGGCGCGCAGCCGGGTTCCGGCTTTCCCGCTGATGGACAGCCGCCGCCGGAGTTCTCGCCGTATCCGGGTGGGAGCCAGGCCGTCGGCGGTTACCCGCCGCCGTATCAGGGCGGGCCGCAGCCGTACTCCGCGCCGCCGGGATATGGCGGCGTGCCCGGATACGGCTACGTCGGGTCACAGGGGCGGACCAATCCGCTGGCCATCGCCGCGCTCGCGTGTGCCCTCGGCGGCCTGATCACCTGCATCAGCGCACCGGTGGGCGTCGTTCTCGGGCACGTCGCCCGGCGGCAGATCCGGCAGACCGGCGAGCAGGGCGAGGGCATGGTCACCGCCGCGCTGTGGGTCGGCTACATCTTCACCTTCGTCGGCGTCCTGGTGCTGCTGGCCTGGCTGGCGTTCGCTATCTACGCGCTCAACCACAACGGCGGCTGATCCGGTGGGGGCCGGGCGCGAACGCCCGGCCTCGGCACGGAGTCAGCGGAACTCGGCCTCGCGGACGCTGTTGCCGCCGTCGACCACCAGCATCTGGCCGGTGATGTACGACGCGGCCGGGGAGCACAGGAACGTGATCGCGGCCGCGACCTCGTCCGGTGTGCCTGGCCTCCCGATGGGCGTACCCAGGCCTTGCTTGATCTCGGTCACCGTGGAGGCGGCGGTGTAGATCGTCCCGGGCGCGACACAGTTGACGTTGATGCCGTCGGCCACCAGCTCCATCGCCAGCGCCCGGGTCAGGCCGACCACGCCGGCCTTGGCCGCGGCGTACGCGGCTTCGGTCGGCAGCGCGTTGACCGGGCCGGCCGTCGCCGCGAGGTTCACGATCCGGCCCCAGCCCTGCTCGGCCATGCCGCCCACGAACGCGCGGCTGACCAGGAACGCCGTACCCAAGTTGCGGTCGATCTCGGCCCGCCACTCGTCGTACGTCAGCTGAGCCACCGGCCGCAGCACCTCGGGGCTGGCCCGGCTGGCCAGGCCGGCGTTGTTGACCAGCACCTCGACGTCGCCGAGCTGTTCGGAGATCGCGTCGGCCAGCGCGCCCACCTCGGACTCGTCGGTCAGGTCGGCGACGAAGCCGATCGCGCCGAGCTCGGTGGCCCGCTCGTGAATGCGGCGGGTGGTCGACACGATCGCCACCCGGGCCCCCAGGTCGCGCAGGCGGCGCGCGGTCGCGTAGCCGATGCCGTCGGGGCTGCCGGCGCCGGTGACCAGCGCGACCTTGCCGTCCAGGCGCAGAGTCACGGGACCCTCCTCCACCTCGATGTCGGTGTCGGCGTCGTCGGCGTCCGGTGCGTCGGGGTCGCCGCCGGGCGCTGTCGTACGGGGGCGGCGGCCGGACGCCGGGCGGGTGGCGTCCCGCCTCGACCGGCTGCCGCGATCGGATCGGGCGTCGAAGACCATGCGGCGATCCTGCCCGGTCGCGCGGGCGGGGGCAAACATCGAGCGTCCGTGGCGCACCTCACGTGTGACGGAGCGAAACGGTCCGCGGTGGTGACAGCGATGATTATTCTCACGGGATGACCGACCCGACGCCGCCGCCGGATCCGCCGGTCCGGCCGTATACGCCGCCGCCGGCCTTCCCGTCCGCGCCCGGCTACCCGGTCCCGGCCGCACCCGGCTACCCGGTCCCGGCCGCACCCGGCTACCCGGTCCCGCCCGCGCCCGGCTACCCGAACCCGGCCGTACCTGGCTACCAAGATCAACCCGCACCCGGTTACCTGAGCCAACCCCAACCGGGCTACGCAGGGCCGGTCTATCCGGACTACTACGGCGCGCCCATGCCCGAACAGGTGTATCCGGTGGCGCCGTACCAGTACGGATACTTGCCATACGGGCCGCCGCAGCGCCCGACCGACGGCATGGCGATCGCCTCGCTGATCGTGTCCTGCATGTCCGTGCTGACGCTGTGCGGGTACGGAGTGGGCGGCCTCGTCGGCGCGGTCGGCGCGATCCTCGGGCACGTGGCCCGGCGCCGGATCCGGCAGAGCGGCGCCCAGGGCGACGGGATGGCGCTGGCCGGCATCATCGTCGGCTGGATCACCACGACCATCGGGTTGCTCAGCATCGCCTTCCTGATCGTCTTCGTCGCGACGAACGAGTTCGGCTCGGGCAGCTAACCGCCCCGCTCGGGCGGCTGACCGCCCCGCTCGGGCGGCTGACCGCCCCGCTCGGGCAGCTAACCGCCCGAGCGGGGCGGCTCGGTCGAGTTCAGCGGCGTCACCGGGCCCGACTCGACCAGGACCAGCGGCGCCGAGCGGCCGTAACGCAGCGGGAACTCGACCCGGGCGAGCGCCGGGTCCCGGGTGCCGACCTCGACGCCGACTCCGTCGTGGCGGGCGCCGACCGTGACGATGCGGATGCCGCGGCCGGCCCAGTAGGGCAGGTCGGCCACCAGCCGGTCGTGCCAGGCGGTCAGCTCGGTCAGCGCGTGCGGCGCGTCGCGGACGACCACGCAGGTGTCGGCCGCGGCGTACCGGATGACGTCGTCGAACGCGGCCGACGGGACGCGGTGGACGACCGCACGGACCTGCGCCTGGTCCACCTCCAGCCCCGCGTAGCTGTCCCGGTGCTGCTCCCGGCCGGCGCGATCGATCCGGGCGATGGCGGCGTCCAGCTCCGGCGGCGTCACCGGCATGGTGGTCCGGCCCACGGTCACGCTCATCGGCTCGCGGGGCACCGCGCACCCTGCGGTCGACCAGCCGCCGACGAGTCCGGGCTCGGGCGACTGACCGGGAAGCTCGGGCGGATCGCAACCGGCGGTCACGAACACCACCGCCAGCAACAGCGGAACGATCGAGTGACGCATCGCATCCCCCTTATCTACCGCCGGAGCGGGCGCGCCGCCAGTGCGAGCGACCCGCCGAGACCAACGAGGCAGGGCTCCGGCGGTGCCGGAAGGAGTCGGCTCAGTGCAGGGGTCAGGGCGGGGTCGGGTCGGTGCGGGAGGCGTCGGCCGTACGGATGCGCGTACCGCCTCCGATGACGACCACCCCGACCCCCGCTAGCAGCAGGACCAGCCCGGGCACGGTGTCCGCGCGCGGCGTCTGGTGCAGCCAGAGCCAGGCGATCGTCGCGGCGCCGGGCGTCTCGAGCAGGATCAGCACACTGACCGTCGTGGCCGAGACGTGCTGCAGCGCGTAGTTGAACATCGAGTGCCCGAGCAGCTGCGCGCCGGCCACGATCGCCAGGATGGCCAGCCACGTCGTCCGGGCGTACCCGCCGAGGGGCAGGCCGGCCGCGACGCAGACGATCAGCAGGACCACCGCGCACACGCCGTAACAGATCCAGGTGTACGTCGTGGTGCGCAGGCGTACCCGGGCTTGCTCGCCGAGCGCGGTGTAGACGGCGGCCGCCATCCCGCCGAGCAGCGCCAGACCGTCGGCCAGCACGGCCCGGCCGGACGCGCCGACGTCGGCGCCGGTGGCCCAGGCGGCGCCGGCCACCGCGAACGCGATGCCGATCCAAACGACCAACGGCGGTCGGCGACCCTGACCGGCGGCGATCACGCCCTGCCAGACCGGCTGAGTGGCGACCAGCGCGGTGGCCGTGGCCACCGGGCCGAGTTGCACGCTCGGCATCCAGGTGCCGAAGTGGGCGGCCAGCGCTACCCCGGCCAGCACGGCCAGGACGAGATCACGGCGGCGGGCGGTGCGCAGTTCGGCGCGACGAGGACCGAGTGTGACCGGCGTCAATGCGAATGCGGCCAGGCCGTTGCGCCAGAACGCGATCGCCAGGGCGGGTGCGGCGGCGAAGGCGATCAATGGCGCGGACGACGAAATGGCGATCACCGCCACCGCGAGCGCTCCGGCCGTGAGCAATTGGCGGTTTGAACGCATATTCATCCCCCGCCGTCGCTTCTTGCAGATGCTTGCGCCACAGTTTGTGGACCTCGGTTGAACGGAAAGTGATGCAGTGGCTACGCTTTCCGTCGGCTCTCGCCCGTTTCTTCCCCCTCATGTGCCGGGAGGCTGTTGACGTTGTCCGCATACCGTGCGGTCATTTTTGACTTTTTCGGAACTCTGACGCTCTCGGTCCGACGGGGTCCCCAGCACGCGGACATTGCCCGCACCCTGGGCTGCGACCCCGAAGTGGTGCGCGGAGTCCTCGATCGTACGTTCCACTCCCGGGCGCGCGGCACATTCGGCTCGGCCGAGGCCACCCTGCGGTGGGTCACCGAGCAGGCCGGCGGCCATCCGCAGGCCTCGCAGTTGCGGGCCGCGGTACCGGCCCGGGTCGACGCGTTACGGGCCGACACCCGGCTGCGTCCGGACGCGATGAGCACCCTGACCGCCATCCGGAGCCGCGGGTTGCGTACCGGGCTGATCAGCGACTGCACGCACGAGCTGCCCGCGTTCCTGCCCCGCCTGCCGATGGCGCCGCTGCTCGACGCACGGGTCTTCTCGGTCGAGCTGGGCGTGTGCAAACCCGAGCCGGCCATCTACCTCGCCGCCTGCGACCGGCTGGGCGTGGAGCCGTCGGAGTGCCTGTACGTCGGGGACGGTGGGAGCCGCGAGCTGACGGGTGCGGCCGCGGTCGGGATGACGGCGGTCCGGCTGGCGGCGCCTGACCTGGTCGATCACCTGGTGTTCGACACCGACGACGAGTTCGCCGGGCCGAGCGTGCGGTCGCTGACCGAGGTGCTCACGTTCGTCGACCGGGTCCCAGCCTTCGCGTAGCGACCCGTGCGACGATGGCCGGCGTGACTGTTGCGCTGGTGGATGAGGCGATCAAGAAGGCGGCGATCGCCTGGGTCTCGGTCGGCGACGGGCCGGCGCTGGGCCTGTGGTGCATGCCCTTCGAGAACAGCCTGGTCCTTGTCAGTGGTCCGGGCGAGCAGGCTGCGCCGGGGCTGGCGGCGGCGACCACGGCGACCGTACGGCTGCGGGGGGACAACGGCGGCCTGATCGTCGTCGCCGACGCCGCCGTGGCGCGGCTCATCCCCGGCAGCGAGGAGTGGACCACGATCGCGCCGCAGCTGGCGAACAAGCGGCTGAACGCCTCGGGCACCGCCGAGCAACTGGTGGACCGGTGGGTGACGACCGGCTGCGCGATCGTGCGGCTCACGCCGGCCGAGACCGGAGTGGTCGGCGCGCCCGACCTGCCGGACGCCTCGGTCGCCGCGCCGCCCCGCGAGACCACCGCCCGCGTCGAGACCCGCCGCCCGTTCAAGCTGCACCGCGTCCGCCGGCGATAGCTCATCCGCCGGCGATAGGAGGCCGGCGGCCCGGGTCAGCCGATGAAGGGCGGCACGGAGATCTCGCCGCGCCCCACCGGCACGACGTGGCCGGTCACCGTGGCCGAGACCGCCGTACCGTGCGCCGCCGTCACCGTGCACTCCAGCAGCGACGGACGGTGCATCTCGAGGCCCTGATGCACCGTGTACGAGCTGGTCCCGTCCCCCGGCAGCAGCCCCGATTCGACCAGGTGGACGCCCAGGCCCAGCGCCGCCGAACCGGTCGCCGGATCTTCCGGCACCGACACCCCGGGGCAGAACACCCGGGCGTGCGCCGACCGGGTCTCGGCGTCCCAGGCGAACACGCTGATCTGCGGCACCCCGATCCGCGCGGCCACCGCGGCGTCCCCCGATGCGTGGGCCAGCGCGGAACGCCGTACGGCCAGGAAGGCGAACTCCAGACCGCACCCGGCCGACCGGGGTGCCGCCGCCGGGTCCAGATCCTCGGCCCCGAGACCGGCCATGGCCAGCAGCGGCGCCGGATCGACCGGCGGCCCGACCGACGGCTTGCCGCCGGTCAGCGTGGCCGACCCCGCCGCCGTCACCTCGATCGGCAGCAGCCCGGCGCCGCACTCCTGGACCAGCGGCCCGGGCTCGGCCAGCCCCCGGCGCACCGCAGTCACGGCCGCCCCCACGCTCGGGTGCCCGGCGAACGGCAGCTCGGAGTCGGGGGTGAAGATCCGCGCCCGGTAGGTGGCCGCCGTCGACGGGAGGACGAACACCGTCTCGGACAGGTTGAACTCGCGCGCCAGCGCCTGCATCTGGTCGGCGGCCAGTCCGGCGGCGTCGAACACGACCGCGAGCGGGTTCCCGGCGAACGGCCGGGTGGTGAATACGTCGACGATCTCGTACGGCACGGTGGACATGCCGGGACCCTAACTTAGGCTGACTGCGTGACCAGTGCTTCGCGGGTGTATCTGGCCCGGCTGGCCGGGCTGCCCGTTTTCGATCCGAACGGCGACCGGGTCGGCCGGGTGCGTGACGCCGTCCTCCGGCTGCGGACCACCAACCGGCCGCCGCAGGTGGTCGGGCTGGTCGCCGAGATGGCGCTGCGCCGGCGGATCTTCCTCAACATCGGCCGGATCACCAGCATGGACGCCGAGGCGGTGGTGCTCGGCACGGGCACGCTGAATCTGCGCCGGTTCGAGAAGCGGCCGAACGAGCTGCTGGTGCTGGAGGACCTGCTGGACCGGCGGGTCACCATCGAGCCGGACCAGATGATCGGCAACGTCGTCGATCTGGCGATGGAACTCAACCGCAACGGCGAGTGGCTGATCACCCGGGTCGCGGTCCGCGAGCATTCCGGGCGGCTGACCCGGCGGGCGCACGTCTACCAGATCGAGTACGACCGGATCCGGAACCTGTTCGGCGCGACCGACACGCAGGGCACGTCGAACCTGGTGGCGCTGCTCGAGCAGATGCGCCCGGCGGACATGGCCAACGCGCTGCAGGACCTGCCGGACGCCCGCCGCAACGAGGTCGCGGCGGCACTGACCGACCGTACGCTCGCCGACGTCCTCGAGGAGTTGCCCGAGCACGACCAGGTCGAGATCCTGGCCCGCCTCGACCGGGAACGGGCCGCCGACGTGCTCGAGCGGATGGACCCCGACGACGCCGCCGACCTGCTGGCCGAGCTACCCAAGTCGGAGCAGGCGCTGCTGCTGGACCTGATGGAGCCGGACGAGGCCACTCCGGTACGGCAGCTGCTGAGCTACTCGCCGGGTACGGCCGGCAGTGTGATGACCTCGGAGCCGGTGATCCTGACTCCGGACTCCACGGTGGCCGAGGCGCTGGCCCGGATCCGCGAACCGGAGCTGGCCCCGGTGGTGGCCGCCCAGGTGTTCGTGGCCCGGGCGCCGACGTCCACCCCGAGCGGGAAGTATCTGGGCATGGTCCACTTCCAGCGTCTCCTGCGGGAACCTCCGGCGCAGCTCCTGGGGGGCCTGGTCGACGACGATCTCGAGCCGCTGCGCCCGGAGACCGATCTGGCCGAGATCACCAAGCGGATGGCCACGTACGACATGGTGGCCATGCCGGTGGTGGACTCGTCGCGGCGGCTGGTCGGCGCGGTCACGGTCGACGACGTGCTCGACCATTCCCTGCCCCGCGACTGGCGTGACCGCGCCGCCGCCGACACCGAGGCCGCCGAGCACGAAGCCGCCGAGCATGAAGCCGAGGGCCAAGAAGCATGACCGAGCCGCGGCGTCCGGACCGCCTGGATCAGCCGGTCGAACCCGGCCGCGTCCGGCTGCCCAAGTTCAACCCGGACGCGTTCGGCCGCTGGTCAGAGAACATCGCCCGGTACATGGGCACGGCCCAGTTCATCGTCTGGATGACGCTGGTGATCGCGGCCTGGTTCGGCTGGAACACGCTCGCGCCGAGGGCGTTCCGCTTCGACCCGTACACGTTCACGTTCCTGACCCTGATCCTGTCCCTGCAGGCCTCCTACGCCGCTCCGCTGATCCTGCTGGCGCAGAACCGGCAGGCCGACCGGGACCGTCTGGCCATGGAGGAGGACCGCCGCCGGGCGGCCATGCAGAAGGCCGACACGGAGTTCCTGGCCCGCGAGATCGCCTCGCTGCGGATCGCCCTGGGTGAGGTCGCCACCCGCGACTTCCTGCGCAACGAGCTGGCCCGCCTGGCCGACGAACTGGACGAGGCGGCCAACCGCCGGTACAAGCTGGACCGCAAGGAGTGGGAGGACGAGCGGACCTGACCCGCGACGTAGCATGGCGGCATGTCCGCTCCTGCCCCCACCGTCGAGGAAGCGGTCCAGACCGCCCTCGCCACCGTCGACGACCCGGAGATCCGCCGGCCGATCACCGAGCTGGGCATGGTCCAGGGTTTCACCGTGACCGGCGGCCGCGTCCGGGTCGAGCTGCTGCTGACCGTGTCCGGCTGCCCGCTGCGGGACAAGCTGCAGAACGACATCACCGCGGCGGTGACGCAGATCCCCGGGATCAGCACGGTCGAGATCGACTTCGGCGTGATGAGCGAGGAACAGCGCAAGGCGCTGCAGGTCAGCCTGCGCGGTGGTCAGGCGGCCGAGCCGGTCATCCCGTTCGCCCAGCCGGGCTCCCGGACCCGGGTGTACGCGGTGGCCAGCGGCAAGGGCGGCGTGGGCAAGTCGAGCGTGACCGTGAACCTGGCGGCGGCGCTGGCCCGGCGGGGGCTGTCGGTGGGCGTGGTCGACGCCGACATCTACGGGCACTCGGTGCCGCGGATGCTGGGCGTCGAGGCCCGGCCCACCCGGGTGGAAGACATGATCATGCCGCCGCAGTCGCACGGCGTGAAGGTGATTTCGATCGGCATGTTCACCTCCGGCAACGCGGCGGTGGTGTGGCGCGGCCCGATGCTGCACCGGGCCCTGCAGCAGTTCCTGGCCGACGTGTACTGGGGCGACCTGGACGTGCTGCTGCTGGACCTGCCGCCGGGCACCGGGGACGTGGCCATCTCGCTGGCCCAGCTGCTGCCGAACGCGGAGATCCTGGTGGTGACCACACCGCAGCAGGCCGCGGCCGAGGTGGCCGAACGGGCCGGCGCGATCGCCATGCAGACCCACCAGCGCCTGGTCGGTGTCATCGAGAACATGTCGTGGCTGGAGCTGCCGGACGGCTCGCGCATGGAGGTCTTCGGCGCGGGCGGCGGTCAGACGGTGGCGGACTCGCTTTCCCGTACGGTCGGGGCGTCGGTCCCGCTGCTCGGCCAGGTCCCGCTGGACACCCGGGTCCGCGAATCCGGTGACAGCGGTACGCCGATCGTGCTCACCGACCCGGACGCGCCCGCCGCCAAGGCCCTGAACGCGGTCGCCGACCGTCTCGCCGTACGCCGGGAGTCGCTGGTCGGCAAGCCGCTCAGCCTGAGCGTGACCAAGCGGTAAGGCGTCAGGTCGCGTCGAAGTCGATCGCCCGGACGGCCGGCTTCGGCGCCGGCACGCTCGCCGCCGTGCGCACGTCGGCCGCCGTGGCCACCTCGGAGAGGTTGTTCTTGACGCCGTTGAGGTCCTGCTTCACCTCGTCGAAGAGGCCCTGGAGGGGCTTGCGGATCGCCGCCTCGTCCTCCTCGCTGAGCAGGTGCTTGCGGATGAACGCCTTGGGGTGCAGGTCCTGCAGCTGAATGTCGGTGCCGAGCTCGCGGCTCAGGTCGCTGGTCGCGTTCTGCGCCATCGCCCGCAGCCCGCGCAGCATCTTCAGGCCGTCCCCGAGAACCTTGGGCAGGCGCTCGCCGAAGATCAGCAACGCCAGCATGAGAAGAGCGCCGATCTCCCACCAGTTCAGGTTCTCGAACATGCGGTCTCCTCCGGTGTCACGGATCTCCCCTGAGGCTACTTCGCGTCGGCGGCCAGCGTCACGGAGGCGGTATGGGTTTGTGACCCACGTACGTACTGAATCGGCACGGTGGTGTCAGGAGCGTACTTGCGTACCAGCGCGATCAGGTCGGTGCCGTCGTCCAGCACGTGCCCGTCGAAGCGGGTCACGGTGTCACCGGCCTTGAGCCCGGCGTTGGCGGCCGGGCCGGCCGGCTCGACCGAGCTCAGCTTCGCCCCCGGGCCGCCGGCCGCGCTGCCCGCACCGGAACCGGCGTTGGACACCTCGGCCCCGATGACCGTACGGCGGGGCTTGCCGGTGTCGATGATGTCGCTGGAGATCCGCTTGACCTGGTTGATCGGGATGGCGAAGGCGAGGCCGATGTTGCCCGCCTCGGTGTCCGAGGAGCCGATCGAGCGGATCACCGAGTTCATCCCGACGACCCGGCCGGCCGCGTCGACCAGCGGGCCACCGGAGTTGCCCTGGTTCACCGCGGCGTCGGTCTGGATGGCGGCGTAGTACCGGGTGGTGCCGCCCTCGCCGACCTGGATGGTGCGGTCGAGCGCGCTGACGATACCGGCGGTGACCGTGTTGGCCAGGGCCAGCGGGGAACCGAAGGCGAGCACCGGGTCGCCGACGGCGATGGTGTCGGAGTTGCCGAGATGGACCGCGGTCAGGTTGGACCGGTCCACCTTGATGACGGCGATGTCCGACTCCTGGTCGGTGCCGACCAGGGTGGCCGCGGCGATGCTGCCGTCGTTGAACATGACCGACATCGGGCCGCCCTTGGCCCCCTCGATCACGTGGTCGTTGGTGACGACGTAGCTGCGGTCGCCGGCGATGACGAACCCGGACCCGATCGCGCCGGTCACCCGGACGGTGACCACGCTGGGCAGGACCGCCTTGGCCACGCCGGCCAGCGAGTCGGGGGCGCGGTTGGCGGCGGCCGGAGCCGATTCGGCGGGGGCGGCGCCGAGGGCCGACCCGCCCGTACGGACGCCGCCCTTGACCGCGAAGAGGTAGCCCAGGGTGCCACCCAGGCCGCCCGCGAGCAGCGCGGTGACCAGGCAGATGACCAGGATCGGGCCGAGTGAGCGACGGGGTGCGTCCGGGTCGACCACCGGTTCCGGGGACGGCCCGGAGCCGGCCGGACCGGTCGGCACGACCACTGCGGCCGGGGCGTACGGGTCCCGCCAGGGGTCGGCCAGAGCGTCCGACCACCACGGCGAACCGGCCGGCGGCACCGGTGGCCCGGCGGGCGTCGGCGGTTGGGGCCGGCGCACGTTCCAGCCGTCGGTCACGTCGGTGCCTCCACTCGTCCCCGGGGCAGCCCGAGGCCCCCCGTCCCAGAATGACACGGATCCCGTGTACGCATCCGGCGGCCCATCGACGTCCCGGTGCGCGACGAGTCTGCCCCGATCTACTCTCTTACCCGATGTGCACCGGTCCGGTTGCCCACATCCACCTTTCCGCCGGAGGTCGTCATCGCCACCGCAGCCCGCCCGCTCGGCCCATCGACCGATCACAGCTTGAGTTTCGCCGAGGCGTACAGCATCGAGGACGTCGTCGTGCAGACCGCGCGCAGCCTCGCCCAGGAGATGGGCCTCACCTCGGTCAGCGCGGGCTCAGGGGCGGTGCTGCGCCTGCTCGCCGCGGCCGGAAACGCCAAGTCGGTGGTGGAGATCGGCACCGGCACCGGCGCCAGCGGCGTCTGGCTGCTGCGCGGCATGCGGGCGGACGGCGTGCTGACCACCATCGACGTGGAGCACGAGCATCAGCGGATCGCCCGGCGGATCTTCGCCGAGGCCGGCTTCGCCCCGTCCCGTACGCGCATCATCACCGGCCGCGCGCTGGACGTCCTGCCGCGGCTGGCCGACGGGGTGTACGACCTGCTCTTCGTGGACGCCGACGCGGCCGAGTTCGGGGCCTGCGCCGACGCCGCGCTGCGGTTGCTGCGGCCGGGCGGCGTGCTGATCGTCAACGGCGCGCTGGCCGGCGGCCGGATCGGCGACCCGTCCGCCCGGGACGTCGACACGCTGACCATCCGGGAGACGATCCGTACGGTCCGCGAGTCCGAGGAGTGGATCCCGGCCCTGATCCCGTCCGGGGCCGGCCTGCTAGCGGCTGTCCGCCGCTGACAGGTACGCCAGAAGCATCCGGGCGCCCCAGCCGGTAGCGCCCTTCGTCAGCTCGCCGTCCGACGCGTCGACCCAGGCCGGCGCGGACATGTCCAGGTGCGCCCAATGGTCGACCCGGTCGCCCAGGAACTCGCGCAGGAACAGGGCCGCCGCCATCGAGCCGACCCCGCTCGGCGACCAGCTCACCCGGTCGGCGATGTCGCTGTGCAGGAAATCGGCGTACTCCTCGGACAGCGGCATCCGCCACATCCGCTCACCGACGCCCGACCCGGCGGCGGTCAGCGCGGCCGCCAGCTCGTCGTCGTGGGTGTAGAGCGCAGCCGTCCGTTTGCCCAGCGCGGTCGAGGCGGCGCCGGTCAGCGTGGCCAGGTCGATCACCACGTCCGGGGCCAGCGTGGCCACCGCGTACCCGAGCGTGTCGGCCAGCACCAGCCGGCCCTCGGCGTCGGAGTTGTTGGTCTCGCTGGTGGTCCCGTCGTAGTGGGTGATCACGTCGCCGGGCCGGTAGGCCGAGCCGCTGACCGCGTTCTCGGCCAGCGGGGCCAGGGCGGTGACCCGGACCGGCAGGCCCAGGTCGGCCGCCCCGAGCGTGGCCGCCAGGACCGCCGCGGCGCCCCCCATGTCCTTCTTCATCAGCTTCAGGCCCTCGCGGGGCTTGATCGAGATGCCGCCGGTGTCGAAGGTGATGCCCTTCCCGACCAGCACCACGTGCCGGGTGGCGCCGGTCGGCCGCCAGGACAGCTCGACCAGGCGCGGCGGGGTGGCCGAGCCGCCGCCGACGGCGAGGATGCCGCCGAAGCCCTCGGCCGCGAGCTGGTCGGGGTCCCGCACGGTCACGGTCACGTCTGGGCGTGTTGCCGCCTCGGCCTCCACCCGGGCGGCGAACCAGGCCGGGTTCTTGGTCGAGCTGGGCGTGTTCGTCAGGTCGCGGGCCAGGTAGGCGGCACGGGCGACGGCCCGCGCCCGGTCGAGGCCCCGGGCGTACGTCCCGGGGTCGTTGGTCAGCAGCGTGACCGGTGCCCTACGACTGGGCTCGGGAGCGTCGCAGTACCGGTAGGCGCCCAGCCACAGCCCCTCGGCCAGCCCCCGCACCGCGGCCGGGGACAGGTCGGCCGGGAGGGCGACCTCGAGGTCCTCGTCCGGTCCGGCGACCCGGGACACGGCCGCGCCGGCCGCCCGCCAGCCGCTCTCGGCACCGTCACCGACCGTGGCGATCAGCACCTTGGCCGGGGCCGACAGGGGCCGGGGCAGGACCCGTACCGGGCCGTCGCCGCCGGTCTGCGCGAACGCCCGTACGTCGTCCTCCGCGTCCACCAGCAGGCCGGAGTCACCGGCCGGGACCACCCGGGTGGCCGACGACCGGACGGCCGACGCGCGAATCTCGAACACTGGAGGGTGACCTTTCCCCAACACAGCGAAAGCCCGCCGGTACGGCGGTACCGTACCGGCGGGCTCACCTGAAACGTCAGCCGACGATCGTCTTCAACGCATCACCAAGGGCACTGGCCTCGTCCGGAGTCATCTCAACGACGAGACGGCCACCACCTTCGAGCGGAACGCGCATGACAATGCCCCGCCCTTCCTTGGTGACCTCCAGCGGACCATCGCCCGTCCGCGGCTTCATCGCCGCCATCTTGTCTCCCCTCAGACTTACATCAGGGTGGTGGGTTGCCCCACAGCCACTTGCCAATTCCAATACCAGGCGCCGGCCCGCGCGCCTAGCCCGCGCGACACCAGCGCCCGCAAAAATCGACCGGCGGGCCGTGAAGCCATCCCGCGCTGCCGATCAAAACATCGTTCCGATCAATCATTTTCCCTGATGAACACCGGCGAACCCAAACTCAGCCCGGACGGATGTGACAGCGTCTAGCATATCGCCTTTTGGGCTGTCACAATGTGCGGTCATGCAGGCGCGGTCGGCACTCTTCGACCTGTACGGCGACCATCTGCGACCGCGGGGTGGCCGCGCACCGGTGGCCGCCCTGGTGAAGCTGCTCGCGCCGCTCGGGATCACCCCGCCGGCCGTACGGACCGCGGTGTCGCGGATGGTACGGCAAGGGTGGCTTCATCCGATGCGCCTGGTCTCGGGCCCGGGCTACCTGCTCACGCCGAAAGCGGCCCGGCGGCTGGACGAGGCGCACGCCCGGATCTACCGCACCGGCCGTTCCGGCTGGGACGGCCGCTTCGACCTGGTCGTCCTGCTCAACCCGGTGCCGCGCCGCGAACGCCGCCGGCTGAGCTACCTCGGGTACGGGATGCTGAGCGAGCACTCCTGGGTGGCGCCCCGGGCCGCCGACGAGGTCGACGGACTGCTGACCGATCTGAAGCTGCCGTACGAGCGGTTCACCGCCGGCCACGCGGGCGGCTCCCCGGCCGCCGCCGACGTCGTGCAGCGGGCCTGGGACCTTCGCGGGATCGGGCAGGCGTACGAGGACTTCATCGACGCCCAGCGCCCGGCGGTCGCCGCCGTTAACGCGCGGAGCACCGACGAAGCCGCGTACGCCGTCCGGTTCGAGCTCGTGCACGCCTGGCGCTCGTTCCTGTTCCGCGACCCGCAGCTGCCGCCGACGCTGCTCCCGGCGCGGTGGCCCGGGCTGGTGGCGGCCGCCTTCTTCGACAAGCACGCCACCCGCCTGCGCCCGGCGGCCGACCGCTACGTGGAACGGTGCCTGGCCGGCGCGAGCCGCGGCGGTCGTGTGGGATTCTCAGATCTATGACCGAAGCGCTGCTGATCGACCGTACGGATGCGGTCGTCACGCTCACCCTGAACCGCCCGGACGCGATGAACTCGCTCGACGTCGGCCTCAAGGAGGCGTTGCGGGAGACGCTGACCGCGCTCGAGACCGACCGGTCGTGCCGGGCGGTGGTGCTGACCGGCGCCGGGCGGGCGTTCTGCAGCGGCCAGGACCTGCGCGAGCACGCCGCGATCCTGGCCGCCTCCGAGGTGGCCGACATGGACACCGTGCGGGTGCACTACAACCCGATCGCGCTGCGGCTGGCCGCCCTGCCGAAACCGGTCATCGCCGCGGTCAACGGCACCGCCGCCGGCGCCGGGGCCGGGCTGGCGCTGCTGGCCGACTTCCGGATCGGCGGGCCGCACGCGACGTTCCTGATGGCGTTCGCCAACGTCGGGCTGGCCGGCGACACCGGGGTGACGTGGTCGCTGCCCCGGATCATCGGCCGGGCCAAGGCGATCGAGCTGCTCATGCTGGCCGAGCCGGTCCGCGCCGAGCAGGCGTACGCCCTGGGCATGCTGACCCGGCTGCTCGACGACGACGCGGCGGTGCTGCCGGCGGCGCAGGAACTGGCCGCCCGCCTGGCCGCCGGCCCGACCGTGGCCTACGGCGAGATCAAGCGGGAACTGTCGATCGGGGACGGCGGCACCTTGTCCGACACGCTGGCCGCCGAGGCCCAGGCCCAGACCCGGTGCGCAGCCACTTCCGACCACCGAAGCGCCGTCGATGCGTTCGTGAACAAGCAGCGGCCAACCTTCACCGGCGCCTGAGGACAAGCCCAGCAGTCTGGGTCCTTCCACATTCTTCGCCCGTCGGCTCTACAGGACGTCCGGCGGGATCGGCCAATTAGATCTGACCCAATGCTGCGTGTTCCGCGGGAGTGGGCGGGACCTTGATCGGGCATTTGGAGCGCCTTTCGCCACCGAGCGAGCGGCACTTTCTCCGAGGCAAGCCCTCTCGGGAAACCTTTCCCTGGAGAGCGACGTTTTCGACGCGGTGACGGCGCCTTTCCCGCGCCCCGGCGCCACCTTTCCCGCGCCCCCGGCGCCACCTTTCCCGCGCCCCCGGCGGCGCCTCCCCCGCAAAGCGGGCGGCGCCTCCCCCGAAAAGCGGGCGGTTCCCCTTGACCGCGAGGTGTCGCCTCCAGCCGACCTCGGTCGTTTGCCTGCACGGTGGCCGCGAAAGCGCCCACTTGGTCGAACACAGCGACTCCACGACCGACGCGAATCGCCAGCCCTGACAGGCGAACACGACGGGGCACCCAGGCCATTGCGAAGACAATGATCTGTATCTTGTCGACCGCTCCGGTCCACCCACCAGGGCAGGTGATGCTGGCTCCCACCTCGGAGAGGGCACGGTCGACCCGCAGGCCAGAGCCGGTACCACCGCCTCGCACGCGACTGGCACCCCTCGATTCACAAACTGCGGGCGGCTCGCACACCACCCCCGGCGCACACGGCTCGCACACCGCCGCCGGCGGCTCGGACTCCGCCGCCGGCGCAGACGGCCCGGAACTCCGCCGCCGGCGCAGACGGCTCGCGTATCGCCGCCGGCGGCGGCGCACACGGCTCGACGGCCAGGACGGGAGCTACCTCGCCGGCGAAGTAGCTTCGGTGGAGCCGCGCAGCCGACGCAGCTTCCGGGCGTGGCGTTGAACCAATCCCCATTCCCGGTGGCGTTGATGCTCACGGCGAAATTGGTCACGCTCCGGTGAATAGTTACGGGACTTCGTCCAGTCTCGCATGTCGGCCAACTCTGCCTTGGTGAAGAATTGAAGCTGTCCCATACGTCAATTCTCTCGCCAGGACGCTGCCTCTCGTCAGTATTTGATCATGCCAATTCTGAATATTTACAGCGGCCTTCTGAAGCGATTTCCGTTAGTTTCACGAACTTCTCACCATGATGAGCCGGCGGATCCAGGATTCGAAATTCCGCTTCACGGCGACGCCTGACCCACAATGCAAACAGCACACATCTCCGGCCGTGAGCCGCCTCAATCTCGCCGGGCATGCGCTCGCGCGCGTCCCGTTCAGTCGGGGGTGTGTCGGCGCGGAGACCACGATCCTGAGTGATGCGGAACCTTCGACAAGCAGCATCTCGCCCGGGGGTCCTTACCGATTGAAAATCCCATCCACTGTCGCCGACATGCATGAACGGAACAGCCGGCCGAGCGCAAGCCAACCGAGCGCAAGCCAACCGAGCGCAAGCCAACCGAGCGGCCGTCGCCGGTGGGGGTGGCGGAGGCGGTGTAGACGGCGTCTACGCAAGCCAACCGGCGGAAGCAGCCCGATGTGTGGTGGCCGGCGGAAGTACTCCGGCACCGCGATGCCGAGGGTACGACCAGCTAGATCACCCGAGTACGAACAGGCAAATTGTCCGAATATCCCGACGGCTACCTGCAGCGCGCTCCTGTAACGGCGCCTGGCGTCTGATCAGCACCGCGGCCCTGCGTTCCTCGGGTCGGTCCGCGCCAGCTCCTAGCCGCCGCCGCACCACAACCTGCTGTGACGCCCGCTTGCCCCGACGTGACCGGTGAGTTCGTCATCACGGGCAGCTGGCCGGCGTCTTCACCCCTCGTCGTCCTCCTCCGGGTCTTGGTTGGCCTCGGCGCCCAGGACGAACGCCTGCATGGCCAGCTCGTCTCCGGACGGCCAGACGTAGGCGGGCAACTCGGCCGGGCCCAGCTCCCGCACGTGCGACCAGAACTGCCGGACCGCTTCGGCCGGGTTGGTGGCCTCGATCGGCAGAGCCACCGACACCAGCCACGTGGTCTGGTTTCCCGTGCCGCCGATCTGCGCGACCACCTGGTCGTAGGCGTCCCGCTCGATCGCCCTGACCGTCGCGCCCGCCTCAAGGCCGCCCACCCCAAGCCCGCCCACCCCAAGCCCGCCCACCCCAAGCCCGCCCACCCCAAGCCCGCCCACCGGGACCGGCCCCTCGCACCGCCGCCGCTCGTAGGCGATCTCCAGCGCGCCGTCGGCGACGAGTGCGACTCGGCCGACCGCCACGACCTGTTCCCCGGCGACCAGCAGCACGTCGTCCCCGGCCGCGGCCTCGGCCGGGTCGGCCGGGTCGGCCGGGTCGGCCGGGTCGGTCGGGTCGGTCGGGTCGGCCGGGGCCACGGTCAGGGAGTCGTGCTGGAACAGACGTTCCTGCGCCCACCGCTCCGCCGGGATGACCACCGCCCACTGCGCCATGCGGTCCATCTCATCATGCGGCGAGGAGTGGCACGAAACAGCCCGCCAGGTGGTCGTCGACCATGCCGGTGGCCTCCATCAGCGCGTACGCCGTGGTCGGCCCGACGAACTTGAACCCGCGTTTCTTCAGGTCCTTGGCCATGGCCACCGAGCCCGGCGTCTTGGCCGGCACGTCCGCCCGGGTCTGCGGACGGGGCGGCCGGGGCGACGGCGCGTACGACCAGAGAAGTGCGGCCAGGCCGTCGGGCAGGTCGGCGGCGGCCCGCGCGTTGTGCAGCGAGGCGTCCACCTTCATCCGGTTTCGCACGATGCCGGCGCAGGGCGTCGGCCATCAGCCGGGTCGCGTCGGACTCGTCGAACTCCGCGACCGCCTCGATCGAGAAGCCCGCGAACGCCGCCCGGAACGACTCGCGCTTGCGCAGGATGGTGATCCACGACAACCCGGACTGGAACGCCTCGAGGGTCATCCGCTCGAAGAGCGCGTCGTCGGTCCGGACCGGCCGGCCCCACTCGTCGTCGTGGTACGGCAGGTAGTCGGGCGTACTGCCGCCCCAGAAACAGCGCGCCTTACCGTCAGCGCCCACGACCAGGCCAGTGTCCATGGCCGACAACCTACGGCCCGGGTACGACAGAAGTCCTCAGACGAGGCGGCCCTCTTCGACCAGGCGCCCGAACTTCTTCAGGGCACCGGTGAAGCCCAGCTTCGAGCCCGGCCACAGCACCGGCCAGGCGACCTTGCCGACCGTACCGTTGGGCAGGTGGAACCACTCGTGCATGACGACCTGGGTCCGGTCGCCGGACATCGGCGTGCACCGCATCGACCCCGGCCCCTGCAGCACCTTGCCGTAGTGCACGACCCGCACCTCGTAGGGCGCGTTGACCCGGACCACCTTCAGCTTGTCCCGCAGCACGGCCGGACCGAGCGCGGTGACCGCCTCGACCAGGCTGCCCTCGCCGCCGTCACCCTCGACGATCCGCACCTTGGTCAGCGGGATCCACTCGCCCTGCCGTTCCCAGTTCATGAACGCGGCGAACACCCGCGGCGCGGACGCGTTCACAATGACGGTCGCCGTGATCTCCCCGGTGCCGGGCTGGGCGGCCTCACCGAGCCCGTCGGCGCTCATCGGCGCTCCACCGGGGCCCCGGCATCGCTCCCGGCAACCGGCTCTTTCGCGGCGGCGTCGACAAGGGCGGGGTCGACAAAAGCGGGGTCGACAGAAGCGGGGTCGACAGAAGCGGGGTCGACAGAAGCGGGGTCGACAGAAGCAGCGCCAGGAGAAGAGGGGTCGTCGTCCGGGACCTCGGGGGTGAGCTCGACGACCTCGCCCTCGGCCGCGACCGCCGGCACGGAGGCGTCGGCGGGCGGGGCAGGTGGCGCGATCGCAGCCTCACGGGCCCGGCGGAGCACGTCGGCGTCGGCCAGCCGCCCGTCGCGCAGCGCGGTGACCTCGGCCTCGAGCACTCCGATGAGCTCGCCCTTGTAGCCGATGTCGTACGCCGCCCGCTGGAGCGCCGAGTCGACCTGGTTCATCCGGTAGCCCCGCAGCGCGGTGTCGAACCGGGTCCGGACGATGTCCTCCTCGCCCAGCGGCCGGTCGCTCGGCAGCAACACGGAACGCCCGTCCGCCTCGACCGGATTCAGCCCCGAGTCGTTGCCGCTGAGCATGACGGTCACCCCGAAGAGGATCGACGCGACGACGAGCGCTACGACGATGAAGAGGAGAAGCTGACCCATGCGCACGATCGTGGCACGAGCCGCTCGATGTGGCGAGCGCCACCCCACCCCAAAACCGACACAGTTGGCTCAGGTCCAGGTCAGGATCTTCTTGCGCCAAGCGTACAGAATGCCCAACGCCAGAATCGCCACGAACACGGCCATCTCCACCACCGTGGCGGCACCGAAGCCGGGTGCGGCGAAGATCACCGTCCACGGGAAGAGGAAGACCGCCTCGACGGCGAACAGAACGTAGAGGTACGCGTAGACGTAGTAGCGGATCTGCGCCTGCGCCCAGTCGCCGCCCACCGGGTCGATGCCGCTCTCGTAGGACACCCGCTTGCCGGCCGGCTCGGCCGGGTTCGACGGCCGGAGCAGGCGATTCGCCCCGAATGCGCCGACGAAGACGAGCACGCCGACGATCAGCAGCAGGCCGAGCGTGGCGTACGAACCGAGGTAGCCGTCCACGCGAGCAGCGTACGACCGAAGGATGAACTCCGTTGGATCAGGCAAGCCTTGCCTGGCTACTGTGGTCAACGGCCTGTCGCTGGAGACCCCGCAATGCCGGTGGAACGTAAGGGGCACCGACGTAGGCTGGAGATGACGTCCCAGGAGGTAGACAGTGGCCGAGGTCGATGCGCCCGAGAAGCGCGTGGAGCAGCTCGATCGGGTGGTGATCCGGTTCGCCGGCGACTCCGGTGACGGTATGCAGCTCACCGGCGACCGTTTCACGTCGGAGACGGCCCAGCTGGGCAACGACATCTCCACGCTGCCGAACTTCCCGGCCGAGATTCGCGCGCCGGCCGGCACGCTGCCCGGCGTGTCCAGCTTCCAGGTGCACTTCGCCGACTACGACATCCTGACTCCCGGCGACGCGCCTGACGTCCTGGTCGCGATGAACCCGGCCGCGCTGAAGGCGAACCTCTCCGACCTGCCCGCGGGCGCCGACGTCATCGTCAACACCGACGAGTTCACCAAGCGCAACCTGGCCAAGGTCGGGTACGCGGTGAGCCCGCTGGACGACGGTTCGCTGGCCGAGTACTCGGTCCACCCGGTGGCGCTGACCTCGATGACGGTCCGAGCGCTGGCCGGTTCCGGCCTGTCGAAGAAGGATGCCGAGCGGGCCAAGAACATGTTCGCGCTCGGCCTGCTGAGCTGGATGTACTCCCGGCCGTACGAGTCGACCATCACGTTTCTGGAACGCAAGTTCGCGAAGCGGCCGGAATTGGTGGCGGCCAACATCGCCGCGTTCCGGGCGGGCTGGAACTTCGGCGAGACGACCGAGGACTTCGCCGTCCGGTACGAGGTCAAGGCCGCCCCGATGGCGCCCGGCAACTACCGGAACATCACCGGCAACGCGGCGCTGGCGCTGGGCATCGTGGCCGCGGGCGTACGGTCCGGGCGGCCGGTGTTCCTCGGCGCGTACCCGATCACCCCGGCCTCGGACATCCTGCACGAGCTGTCCAAGCACAAGCGGTTCGGCGTGACCACGATGCAGGCCGAGGACGAGATCGCCGCGATCGGGGCGACGCTGGGGGCGGCGTACGGCGGTGCGCTGGGTTTCACCACGACGTCGGGTCCGGGCGTGGCGCTCAAGGGCGAGACGATCTCGCTGGCCATCGCGCTCGAGCTGCCGCTGGTCATCGTCGACGTGCAGCGAGCCGGCCCGTCCACCGGCATGCCGACCAAGACTGAGCAGGCCGACCTCAACATGGCCCTGTACGGCCGGCACGGCGAGGCCCCGCTGGCGGTGATCGCGCCCAAGTCGCCGTCCGACTGCTTCCACGCCGCGATCGAGGCCGCCCGGATCGCACTGACCTACCGCACCCCGGTGATCCTGCTCTCCGACAACTACGTGGCCAACGGGTCCGAGCCGTGGCTGCTGCCGGACGTCGCCGGCCTGCCCGACCTGTCGGTCGAGTTCGCCACCGAGCCGAACGGCGAGGACGGCCGGTTCCTGCCGTACCTGCGCGACCCGGAGACGATGGCCCGCCCGTGGGCGGTTCCCGGCACGCCCGGGCTGGAGCACCGGATCGGCGGCCTGGAGAAGGCCGACAAGACCGGCGACATCTCGTACGACCCGGCGAACCACGATTTCATGGTCCGCACCCGCGCCGCCCGCATCGAGTCGATTCCGGTGCCGGACGTGGAGATCGAGGACCCGGACGAGAACGCTCGCGTCCTGGTTCTCGGCTGGGGGTCGACGTACGGGCCGATCGGCGCCGCCTGCCGGGCGCTGCGCCAGCGGGGGCTGCCCGTGGCCCAGGCGCATCTGCGGCACCTGAGCCCGCTGCCGGCCAACCTGGGTGACGTGCTCCGGGCGTACGACAAGGTGGTCATCCCGGAAATGAATCTGGGTCAGCTGGCGCACGTGATCCGGGCCAAGTTCCTGGTCGACGCCATCCCCTTCAACCAGGTCAGCGGCCTGCCGTTCACGGCCGCCAAGCTGGAGAACATGCTCGAGGACGTGGTCAAGAATGGCTAGCCCGACACTGAATTCATCCAAGACGGCCCTGAAGCTGACGACCAAGGACTTCAAGTCCGACCAGGAAGTCCGCTGGTGCCCGGGCTGCGGCGACTACGCCATCCTGGCCGCGGTGCAGAGCTTCATGCCGGAGCTGAACATCGCCCGGGAGAACACCGTCTTCGTCTCCGGGATCGGATGCTCGTCGCGGTTCCCGTACTACATGAACACCTACGGCCTGCACTCCATCCACGGCCGCGCGCCGGCCATCGCCACCGGGTTGAGCGTGTCGCGGCCCGACCTGAGCGTGTGGGTCGTCACCGGCGACGGCGACGCGCTCTCGATCGGCGGCAACCACCTGATCCATGCGCTACGCCGCAACGTCAACCTGAAGATCCTGCTGTTCAACAACCGGATCTACGGCCTGACCAAGGGGCAGTACTCGCCGACCTCGGAACTGGGCAAGATCACCAAGTCGACGCCCGCGGGCTCGGCCGACTCCCCGTTCAACCCGCTGTCGCTGGCGCTGGGCGCGGAGGCGACGTTCGTGGCCCGGACCATCGACTCGGACCGCAAGCACCTGCAGTCGGTGCTGCGGGCCGCGGCCGAGCACCACGGTTCCGCGTTCGTGGAGATCTACCAGAACTGCAATATCTTCAACGACGACGCGTTCGAGCTGCTGAAGAACCCGGACACCCGGGACGAGCACCTGATCCGGCTGGAGCAGGGACAGCCGATCACCTTCGGCACCGACGGTCGGTGGTCGGTGGTGCATCCCGAGGGCAGCTTCGGGCTTCAGGTCCGCGAGGGTGGTACGCCGCTGGTGCACGACGCGACGGTCGACGACCCGGCGTACGCGTTCGCCCTGTCCCGGCTCTCCGGCTCCGACCTGAGCACCACCCCGATCGGCGTGTTCCGCAACGTGCAGCGGCCCAGTTACGACGACATCGTGCAGAAGCAGCTGGTCGACGCCAAGGCGACCGCCCACGGGACGCCCGAGGAGATGCTGGACGGTCTGCTCAACGCCGGCGACACCTGGACGATCCTGTGAGTATCAGACGCTGACGCCCGGCGCGACCGAGTCGGAATTCCGGATGTAGACCAGCATGTCACCGGTCTCGATGGTCGCGACCTGGTCGCCGGCCAGCGGCACAACCTTGCCCCGGCGGATCAGCGCGACCACCAGCGTGGCCAGCTGACGCGGATTGCGACCGACCTCGTCCCGTTCGGCCGAGCGCATCGCCAGCGCCATCCCCTGACCCGGGGTCAGCAGGTCCTCCACCACGTCCACCAGCGGCGGTGCGGTGGTGGTCAGGCCGAGCAGCCGCCCGGCCGTGGACGACGACACGATGACGTGGTGGGCGCCACTCTGCTTGAGCAGGGCGGCGTTTTCCTGCTCGCGGACGGCGGCGATGATCCGGACCTGCCCGGCGGTCAGCTGCCGGACGGTCAGCGTGATCAGCACCGACGCCTCGTCGCTGTCGGTCGCGATGATCACCGACTTGGCGTTCTTCACGTCCGCTTCCATCAGCACCGCGCGCCGGGTCGCGTTCCCCTCGATGGCGACCAGGCCGTTGGCCGCGGCCTGCCGCAGCGCCGCCTCCCGGTTCTCCACGATGACGATGCGGGATTTGTCGTACCCGGTCTCCAGCAGCGCGCTCACCGCCGCGGTGCCCTTGGTGCCGTACCCGCAGATGATGGTGTGGTCCTTCAACTTCCGCCTCCACCGGTTCACCCGGAGCGTGTTGCGGTACTGGTCGGTGAGCACCTCGAGGGTCGTGCCGACCAGGATGATCAGGAACAGCACCCGTGCCGGGGTGATCAGCAGGATGTTCATCA
This sequence comes from uncultured Actinoplanes sp., assembly GCA_964236515.1. GTDB lineage: Bacteria > Actinomycetota > Actinomycetes > Mycobacteriales > Micromonosporaceae > Actinoplanes. The sequence goes on along the minus strand of CAXSDA010000029.1, from coordinate 59,534 downwards.
GCCGGGCGTCCGGTGTCACCGGCGTGATGTCGCCGTACCCGGTGGTGGAGAGGGAGACGACCGCATAGTAGAAGCAGTCGAGCAGGGTCAGGCCGTCGTTGTTGATGTCCCGGTAACCGCCCCGGTCAGCGTAGATGATGGCCACTGTCGCCAGCACCAGCGTCACGGCCATGGCGAGCCGGACGGACAACGCGCGCAGTGGGCCCTGCCGGACGAAGGGGAGGTGAATCACCGGGCGCCTGCTCGCACGCGTTCACCATAGCGGTCAGTGCGCAGGCCCAACTGCCAGGACAACACACATCCGGCCGTACGGGAATACCGGTCGGTAAGTTGAAGCATCGTTCAGGAAAAGCCATTGACACACTTGTATGACGCCGGGACCGGATCGAAGACTGTGGACACCCCACTGGAGGTCCGATCATGACCCGGTTCTTCCGCCCGCTCGTCGCCCTCGTCGCCGCCGTCGCCGTCCTGCTGTCCGCCGGCGCCGCCTCGGTCGCCACCGCCGACCGGCTGGCCGTGCTCACCAGCTGGACGAAGACGTCGGCAGCCAGTTACAACGCCTGGAACGCGGCCCGGCAGAACCAGGACGCCTGGAAGCAGTACGGGTTCGACTGGACCACCGACTACTGCTCGGACAGCCCCGACCAGCCCCTCGGCTTCGACTTCCGGGTGGCCTGCTGGCACCACGACTTCGGGTACCGCAACTGGAAGGCGGCCGGGCGGTTCGCGGCCAACAAGGACCGGGTCGACTCCATGTTCTACGCCGACCTGCAACGCAAGTGCGCGACCTACCGCCCGATCACCCGGCCCGGTTGCTACAGCCTGGCCTGGACGTACTACCAGGCGGTCCACTACTTCGGCTCGTTCGCCTCGGTGACGCCGACCGACCTGCAGCGGGCAGCCAAGGTCAACCAGGACGCCCGGGCCGGCTGATCCGGTTACGGCGACGTCTGGGCGAAGCGGACCGAGTCGTGTTCCAGGTCCGGGTGTTCCACGGCCAGGGCAGCCGCGACCGTACGGTCGAAACCGGCAGCCGCCCCCGCGGCGTACGCGGTGTCGAACGCGGCATCGCCCAGCACCGCCCGCAGCGCTGCCTGCTGCTGCGCCCAGAATCCGCCGAAGACGTCGGTCCGGCGGGCGCCGCGCACCGACTCGGCCCCGCCGAACAGCGTCGCCGCGGAGGTTGCGTCCCCACCCAGCGCGCAGCGCACCGCGATGGCGGCCACCGCGTCCGCGGCCGCCCCTCGGAAGCCGTGCCGTAGCCGCGACCGCAGCGCCACCACCAGATGGTCGTGCGCCGCGATCAGGTCGCCCCGGCGCAGCGCGACCATGCCCAGCAGCCAGTCCACGGTCCGGCCGCCCCGGTCCTCGGGCCGGCGGGCCTCCAGCTGCCGCGCGCCGCCGAGCAGTTCGGCCGCCTCGTCCAGGGCCTGGCGGCGCCACAGCAACTCGGCCAGCGCGATCACGGCCGGCAGCGCCGCCACCGGGACCGCGGACCGTTCCGCCCGGGCGATCACGTCCCGGCACAGTCGCTCGGCGTCGCTCAGCCGACGCGACCCGACCAGTCCGGCCCGGCGGCCGTCGAGCGCCCGGACCAGCAGCGCCGGGTGCTCGATGCGCCGGGCGATGGCCTCGGCCCGGTCCAGGTAGGAGGTGCGTTCGTCGCGCTCGTCGGTCAGTCCGGCGTGGACCAGGTACGCCGCCGCGAGTTCGGCCAGCGGCGCCCCGGGGTGGGCGTACAGCCGGCTCATCAGCGCTCGGCCCGCCCGCTCGCCGCCGTGTTCGCGCCACCACGGATCCAGCACGCCGGCCAGCCGGAATCCGTCCCGGACGCGGCCGGCCTCGGCCGTCCAGCGCAGCGCCGCCTGCCACTCCCCGACGTACGGCGCGAGTTCGGTCAGCGAGACGGTCCGCGGCTGGCCGTCGGTGTCCACCGAGACCCGGTCGAGCTCGTGCAGCGACCAGTCGACGTGCCGGTCGCGGGTGGCCGGCTCCTCGCCCGCCGCGATCAGCCGGCGCACGGCGAAGCCGCGGACCGGCGCCGAGAGCCGGTAGCGGTGTCCCGGCACCACCTCGACCAGCGACTTGTCGGCCAGTTCGGACAGAGCGGCCAGCGCGTGGTCGCCACACCACTCGACCGTGGTCAGGTCGACCGGGCCGTCGAAGACCGCCAGCCGGCGCAGCAGGGCCGCCGCGCCGGCGTCGAGCGTGCGGTACGACCACTCCACACTCGCGCTGAGGCTGTCGTGCCGGGCATCGTTGCGGGGCGGATCCAGCACCGCCAGCGGGTCGTCCAGGCGGGCGGCCAGCTGCGCCGCCGACAGCAGACGCATCCGATGTGCCGCGAGCTCGACCGCCAGCGGCAGGCCGTCCAGCGCGGACGCCACCCGGGCCAGGTCGGCGGATTCGGCCTCCGGCACCGGACCGCCCCGGGCGGCTTCGACCCGCTCGGCGAGAAGGGTGAACGCGTCGGCCGGGGCGAGGCGCGGGATCCGCCAGACGTGTTCACCGTGGATACCCAGAGGCGCCCGGCCGGTGGCCAGGACGTCCAGGTGGGGGCAGTCGGTCAGCAGGCGGCGGGCCAGCGCGGCCGCGGCCCGCGGAGCGGCGTCGGCGGTGTCCAGCACCACCAGCACGCGGCCCGGCGCGCAGCGGTCGACCAACGTGTCGACGACGGGCCGGCCCGGTTCGGGCCGCAGGCCGAGGACCGCGGCCAGCGTCGCCGGCAGGCCTTCCGGGGCGGCCGCGCAGTCGACGATCCAGGCCCCTTCCGGGTACGCGATCAGCAGCCGCCCGGCCACTTCGAGGGCCAGCCGGGTCTTGCCGGCCCCGCCCGGACCGGCCACGGTCACCAGGCGGCGGGTGCTGACCAGCTCGGTCAGCGCGGCCACCTCGGCCGACCGGCCGACGAACGTGGTGACCGCGGCCGGCAGGTTGTGGGCGGCCGCGCCCGAGGTGCGGGGACGGGGGAATTCGCGGTCCAGTCCGGCCGCGACGACCTGGAACAGGCGGTCGGCGTCGTCGAAGCCCCGCAGCCGGAACGTGCCCAGATCCACCAGGTCGACCGGCCCCGCTCCGCCCCGTCCGGCATCGCTCCCGCCGGCCGTCGCCGTCGTCGCCATCGCCGCCTCGGGCGAGAAGATGGTGGTGGCCAGGGCGGTGGCGGCGGAGCAGAGGATCTGGCCGCCGTGCGCGGCCGCCGCCACCCGGGCGGCCCGGTGCACCTCGTGGCTGGCGTACTCGTCGCCGGACGGCGTCGCGAAGCCGGTGTGCAGTCCCATCCGGACCCGCGGCCGCACCTCGGCGCTGGGCCAGTCGTACGCCGCCAGGGCCCGCTGGGCCGCTACGCAGGCGGCGACGGCCGCCGATGCATCGCTGAACGCGACGAAGAAAGAGTCACCCTCAGTAAAGAGCTCAGCACCGCCATGGTTACGCAGAGAAGTACGTAACACTGTGCGATGGGCTCCGAGCACTGCGCCGTATGTGTCACCGAGCATGCGGGCCAACCTGGTCGAACCCTCAATATCGGTGAACATGAAGGTCACGAGCCCGCTCGGTAGCTTCTTACGCCCCGACACGGTGGGTACCTCCGCCCCGTTTGGGATGTCCGTCTCATGCTGTCGCACCGCATGCGTACCGCACATCGTAGAAACGGTCGGTAACCATGTTCCGGCCACGGCCGACCCCGGAACGGCTACCCGCCCGGCATCGACGATTGCGCGCGGCACTACGCGTGACGTAACGAGATGGTTCACCTCAGGTTGCGCGGCGCTCGGACGGATCCGGTCGGCCGTTCGGGCGTACCCGTACGAGTCGTTCACGCCCTCTACACGGGAGGGTGGTGACTTCGGTTCGACCTCGAGCGGCTGGTGGGCTCAGCCGCAGCCGCACGCCCCGCCGCAGCAACCGCCGCCGCCACCGCCGCCGCCGGATGGGGCACTCGGGCGTCCGGCTCCGCGGCCGACCATGGCGACCGTGGACAGCAGCTTGACCGTGTCGTCGTGCCCCTGCGGACAGCTCGCCGGCGTGGCCGCCTCGCTCATCGGGCGGCTGACCTCGAAGGTGTCGCCACAGGCGCGGCAACGGTAGTCGTAACGCGGCATACCCAGAGCCTAGGCCGTCGTCGCCCCCGCGCGCTGCCCCCGTTCGCCGCGGGCTCTTCCCGGCGGTGGGCAGCGGTCGATGCTCGCGGGTGCCGGGTAAGGTCGTGCGGGTGGCGGAGGCGCACGACAACCCGAGGCCCGGCACCGAATCCCGGCCGCCGGCTCGGGCTCTGAGCGGTCCGCTGGCCGAGTCCGGCGCCCGCCCCGACTCCCCCGACCCCCAGCCCGAGGGCGCGCTAACCAACCCCGGCCCACCCGCCGACCCCGGCCCCCCAACCCCACCCGACCCCGGCCCCGGCCCCGGCCCCGCAACTGAGCCCGACCCCGCAACTGAGCCCGACCCCGCAATTGAGCCCGACCCCGCAATTGAGCCCGTCCCGGCGGCTGAGCCCGGCCCGCAGACCGAACTCGGCCGGTCAGCCGAGTCCCGGCCGTCCGCCCGATCTGGTCAGCCGGCCGGTTCGGGTCAGTCGGCCGATTCCAGCCCCTCAGCCGAGTCCAGCGCTCTTCCCGAATCCAGCTCCGCTCTCCCCGTCGCGACAACATCGGCCGGGTCCACCCCGTCCATCTCCTCCTCGTCGGCAGCAGAAGGTGATCAATCCCATACTCCTTTTACGGACAAAGCGGGCAGCACTAACCCCGGAGCCAAAGCCGCAACCGCAGCCGACGGCACGACCATTGATCTGGACAAGCCGGCCGCAGCGACCGACGGGGCGCGGGCCACGCGAATCCTGCGGCACGCCAGCCCGGTCGCGGCCGCCCGCAAGACGGTGGCGTGGGCGCGGCGGCCGGCCGGCCGGGTCGTCCTGCCCGCCGTTCTCGGGCTTCTGCTGCTCGTCGGCGCGGGCACGGCCGGGGCGATTCTCGTCCCGAAGGCTCTGAAGGCCGGACCCGCACCCAGCGCCTCCCCTGGCTTCCCCCTCGCGGCCGGCCCGCCCGGGCCCGCGCCCACCGCCGGCGACCCCGCCGGGGTGCTGCCGAGCGCCGCGATGACGCCGGGCGCGCCGATCACCGGCGCCGGCCGGCCGGCCGGCGCCCTGGCCGGGTGGGCCCAGCAGGTCGGCACCCGCGCCGGCATCCCGGTGGTCGCGGTCGAGGCGTACGGATATGCCGAACTGGTCCTGTCCAAGACGGCCCCGGCCTGTCATCTGAGCTGGACCACGATCGCGGCCATCGGGTACGTCGAGTCGGACCACGGCAGCTTCAACAACTCGGTGCTGAACGCCGACGGCACCGTGACGCCGCCGATCTTCGGGCTGCCGCTGGACGGCAAGGGCGGCCGCCAGCTGATCGCCGACACCGACCGGGGCGCGATCGACGGCGACACCCAGTTCGACCGGGCGGTCGGGCCGCTGCAGTTCATCCCGTCGACGTGGGTGAAGTACGGCATCGACGCGGACAACAACGGCGTCGTCGATCCCAACGACATCGACGACGCGTCCCTGACGGCCGGCAACTATCTGTGCGCCGGGGGCCGGGACCTGTCGAAGGCGGATGCCTGGTACGACGCGATCCTGTCGTACAACGCGGTCGGCCCGTACGCGGCCAAGGTCTTCCAGTACGCCAACTTCTACGGGCAACGCAGCCGTCTGTAACTGTCAACCCACAGTAACGAGCCCCGTACGCTTTTGCCCGCAGCACTTCCCACACCGACCCGATACCGGCAAGCTGTACGGGTGAGAGTGCGCGAATGGGATCCGCAGGCGGCGGCGCCGGCGGAGATCACCTCGCTCGTCGAGACGCTGAACGCGGTCCTGGCGGCCGACCTGCCGGACGATCCACCGTGGCAGGACGTCGGGGTGCGGGAGTATCTGGCCGAGACCATGCCCGGTCAGCGCCGGATCAGCTGGGTCGCCGAGGACGATCGCCTGGCCGAGGGCGAGAGTCAGGTGTTCGCGCACGTCAGCATGCTGTTGCTGGGCGACATCGGGGTGCTCGAGGTGTTCGTCCACCCGGAGCTGCGGCGGCGCGGTCTGGGCCGGCAACTGGTCGCGGTGGCGGCCCGCCGGGCGTATCTGGAAGGCTTCTCGACGATCGGGGTCGAGGTGATCGGCGCGACCCCGGCCACCCGGTTCTACGAGGTGCTGGGCTTCGAGCGGGAGTACGCGGAGACCCGCAGCGTGCTCGCGCTGTCCAAGGTGGATTGGCACGCGCTCACCGCGATGGCCGGCGGGATCGGCGAGGACTACCGCGTCGAGTACTACCCCGGCGGCCCGCCGGACGAGCTGCTCGAGGCGTACGCGCAGGCCAAGCTGGAAGCGCAGGACGGCGACGACCTGGACCTGGCGCCGCGCTCTTCCGACCCGCAGGGCCTCAAGGACAGCCTGGCCACGCTGCACAAGCGCGGCCTGAAGCCGTACATCGTGCTGGCCATCCATGAGCCCACCGGCGTGGTCGCCGGCCTGACCGAAGTGGTCGTGCCGGCGCAGCACCCGCAGCGGGCCGATCAGTACGACACCATCGTGGTCCGCACGCACCGCGGCAACGGCATCGACCGGGCGATCAAGGCGCGGATGTTGTTCGAGCTACGGACCGCCGAGCCCGAGCTGCTCGAGGTGCAGACCTGGAACGCGCTCGACAACGAGTCGATGCTCAAGGTCAACGCCGAGCTGGGCTACCAGTCCGACCGGGACTGGTACGAGTACGGCGCCGACGTGGCCCAGCTGGTGCAGGCGTTAGAGCCCACGGACTAGGGTCGCGGCCTCGGTGGCCCAGTAGGTGAGCGTGATCTGGGCGCCGGCCCGCTTGATCGAGGTCAGCGACTCCAGCATGGCCCGCTCGCGGTCGATCCAGCCGTTGGCCGCGGCCGCCTCGACCATCGCGTACTCGCCGGAGACCTGGTACGCGGCCACCGGGATCGTCACCCGGTCGCGGACCGCAGCGATCACGTCGAGATAGGGCAGCGCGGGCTTGACCATGACGATGTCGGCGCCCTCGGCCACGTCCAGGTCGACCTCGCGCAGCGCCTCGCGCAGGTTCGGCGGGTCCTGCTGGTACTGCCGGCGGTCGCCCTGCAGCGTCGACTCGACGGCCTGGCGGAACGGGCCGTAGAACGCGCCGGCGTATTTGGCCGCGTAGGCCAGCACCGACACGTCCTGGTAACCGGCCGCGTCCAGCGCCCGGCGAGTGACGCCGACCTGACCGTCCATCATCCCGGACGCGCCGACCATGTGGACGCCGGCGTCGGCCTGGGCCACCGCCATCCGGGCGTACAGGGCGAGCGTCGCGTCGTTGTCGACCGATCCGTCAGCGGCCAGTACGCCGCAGTGGCCGTGCGAGGTGAACTCGTCCAGGCACAGGTCGCCCATCACCACGGTGGCGTCGCCGACCTCGGCGATCAGGTCGCGGATGCCGACGTTGAGGATGCCGTCCGGGTCGATCCCGGCCGAACCGGTCTCGTCCTTGTGACCGCTCTCCGGCACGCCGTAGAGCATCAGCCCGCCGACCCCGGCCGTGACCGCCTCGTGCGCGGCCTTGCGCAGCGAGTCCCTCGAGTGCTGGACCGCGCCCGGCAACGAGCTGATCGGCCGCGGCTCGGTCAGCCCTTCCTTGAGGAACATCGGGAGCACGAGCTCGGCCGGCGACACCCGGGTCTCCTCCACCAGGCGGCGGAGGGCCGGGGTGCGCCGGAGCCGGCGCGGGCGTACATCCGGGAACGTCATCGAACACCCCTAGCGGAAGCGGAGAGCCGTCGGCCCCTGCACCTTGGAGCCGCGGCGCTGCTTGGCCGGCATGGCCGCCAGCTTCTCGCGCAGCTCGGTCGCGTACTCGGCCAGTGCCTCGACCAGGTCCGGCACCGAGGCGTGGGCCGGCTGGGTGTCCACCCGCAGACCGAACTCGACGGCGGTCTCGGCGGTCTTGGGCCCGATCACCGCGACGACTGTACGGGCGTGCGGCTTGCCGGCGATGCCGACCAGGTTGCGTACGGTGCTGGACGAGGTGAACAGCACCGCGTCGAAACCACCGCTCTTGATCGCGTCGCGGATGTCGGCCGGCGGCGGCGCGGCCCGCACCGTCCGGTACGCGGTCACGTCGTCCACCTCCCAGCCCCGCTCGATCAGGCCGGCGGCCAGCGTCTCGGTGGCGATGTCGGCGCGCGGCAGCAGCACCCGGCCGACCGGGTCGAGGATCTCGTCGTGCGGCGAGAACTCGGCCAGCAGACCCTCGCTCGACTGGTCGCCGTCCGGGACCAGTTCGGGCTGGATGCCGAAGGCGCGGACGGCCTCGGCGGTCGCCTCGCCGATGCAGGCGATCTTGACGCCACCGAAGTGCCGGGCGTCGAGGCCGTGCTCGGCGAACTTCTCCCACACCGCGCGGACCGCGTTGACCGAGGTGAAGACGACCCACGCGTACCGGCCGTCGACCAGGCCCTTGACCGCGCGTTCCATCTGCGCCGGGGTGCGCGGCGGCTCGACCGCGATGGTCGGCACCTCGCACGGAATGGCGCCGTACGCTCGGAGCCGCGCGCTCATCGCGCCGGCCTGCTCCTTGGTCCGCGGGACGAGCACCTTCCAGCCGTACAGCGGCCGGTTCTCCCACCAGCTGAGCGCGTCCCGCTCGGCGACGTCGCCGCCGACGGTGAGCACCACCCGGCCGGTGAAACCGAGCGCGGCCGCGACGAAGCTGTCCACGGTCGAGGTGGTGGTGTACTGCGTCTCGCCGGTGCCGTCACCGGTCACCGCGACCGGCACACCCGGCTCGACGCCGGCGGCCAGCAGACCGTCCCGGACGGCGGCCAGGTCACCGGCGTCCACGGCGACCGCGAACGAGCCCTTGACCGCGGCCGCGGCCAGCGCGTCGAAGTCGAGCGCGGTCACGTCGTCGACGTCCGCAACCGTACGCACGGCGGGCAACGGCACCCCGGCGTACGTGGCCACGCCCTCAGCCTGTCCGAGGCCGGGCACGACCTCGAAGTGCGCCGCGGTCCGCGCGACCGCCTGCACCTCCTTGACCACGGCCTCGTGCCCGAACGGGTCGCCGGCCACCAGGTGCACGGCCGACAGGCCGGACCGGGCCGCGGACAGCAGCACCTTGGCCACGTCCCCGGGCTGGCCCTCGGCCGGGCTGAACTGGGCGTCCGCCTTGGCCTCGGCCCGGATCGCGGTAAGCAGGGTCTCGGGCACGCCGCGGTCGTAGACGACCTGGTCGGCCTCGGTGAGAGCGTCGTGGGCGCGGCGGGTCAGCAGCCCCGGGTCGCCGGGTCCGGCGCCGACGAACGCGATGCGTCCGACCGGCTTGCGGGCGGTGCGGGCGGTCATTCTGTACTCCCCATCAGGGTATCGGCGCCGGCGTCGAGGAGATCGGCGGCGAGTGCCTTGCCGATCTCCGCCGCGTCGGCGGGCGTTCCGGTGCGCGACAGCCGGACGGCTCGGGCCCCGTCCGGGCTGATCACGGCACCGCGCAGGTAGATCTCGTCGCCGTCGTCGCCTTCGGCGAGCGTGGCGTGGGCCGCGACCGGGGCGGAGCACCCGGCCTCGAGCGTGGCCAGCATCGCCCGTTCCGCCACGACGGCGGCCCGGGACGGTGCGTGATCGAGCACGGCCAGCAGCTCGATCAGGTCGGTGTCGCCGGCCCGGCACTCGACCGCCAGCGCACCCTGGGCCGGGGCGGGCAGCATGAGCATCGGGTCGAGCGTCTCGGTGATCTCGGCGGTCCGGCCGAGGCGGGCCACACCGGCCCGGGCGAGGACCACCGCGTCGAGGTCGGCCGCCGGGCCGAGCACCCGCGCGATGCGGCTGTCGACGTTCCCGCGGATCGGTGTGACCTGCAACTGTAGGCCCAACGCATGCAATTGTGCGATTCGGCGCACGGCGCCGGTACCGATGGTGGCGCCCGGCGGCAGATCGGTCAGGATCTGGCCGTCCCGGGCGACGAGCGCGTCCCGCGGGTCCTCGCGTTCCGGCACGGCGGCGATGTGCAACTGCGGGTGCGGCCCGGTCGGCAGGTCCTTGTAGGAGTGCACCGCGAAGTCGATGTCGTTCGCCAGCAGCGCGTCGCGCAGCGCGGACACGAAGACGCCGACGCCGAGCGCGGCGACGGGCGCGGCCGAGCGGTCGCCGGCGGTGACGATCCGGACCAGCTCCACCGGGCGCCCGGTGGCAGCGGTCACCGAATCGGCGACCAGCTGGGACTGGGCCAGGGCGAGGGCGCTCCCCCGGGTACCGAGACGTAGCGCAGCGGGAGTCACGCGAGTCCTCCGATCTCGGGTACGGCGTCGGCCTGAGTGGCGTGCGGAATGTCCAGATCGAACAGCTCCCGCAGCAGGGCCGCGTACTGGTCACCGCCCGGTTCGGCGGCGAGCTGCCGCACCCGTACGGTCGGCGAGTGCAGCAACTGCTGAACGACCCGGTGCAGAGTACGGGAAACGTCGGCCCGCTGCTCCGCGGTGAAATCCGGCCGCCGGGACATGAGCTTGCGCAGCTCGGCCGAGACCACGTCGTCGGCCCGGGTCCGCAGCGCGGCCACCGTCGGCGCGATGTCCGAGCCGCGCAGCCAGCCGAGGAAGTGCTCGACCTCGGCCGCCACGATCTGCTCGACCGCGGCCGTCTCGGCGGCGGCCGGGCCGGTCCGGCGGCCGGCGGCCAGCGTGTCGATGTCGATCACGGTCACGCCGTCGATCGACGTCGCGTCCGGCGCCACGTCCCGCGGTACGGCCAGGTCCAGGACCACCACCGGCCGGGCGTGTTCGAGCCGTTCGCGGGACAGCACCGGCCGGGTGCTGGCGGTGGCCGACACGACCAGGTCGGCTGCGGCCAGCGCCTCGTCCAGCTCGGCGAACGGCACCGCGGTAGCGCCGTACGCCTCGGCCAGCCGCGTCGCCCGCTCGGCCCCGCGGTTGGTGATCCGGATCGGGCCGACCCCCGCCCGGCTGAGCGTGGCCAGCGACAGCGCGCCCATCGCGCCCGCGCCGACCACCAGCGCCGGTTTCCCGGCCAGGTCGCCGAGCACGTCCGCGGCCACCTCGAGGGCGGCCGTGACCACGCTCTGCCCGGCCTTGTCGATGCCGGTCTCGGCGTGCGCCCGCTTGCCCACCCGCAGCGCCTGCTGCATCAGCTCGTGCAGCAGCCGGCCGGCCGTGTCGGCCTCGGTGGCCACGTGGTAGGCGTCCCGCAGCTGGCCGAGGATCTGCGCCTCGCCGACCACCATCGAGTCGAGCCCGGCGGAGACGCGGAAGCCGTGCCGTACGGCCGCTTCGTCGTAGTGCACGTAGAGGTGTCCGGCCAGGTCGCCGGCGGGTAGTCCGGAGTGATCGGCGAGCACGTTGCAGACGTCGCCGAGCCCGCCGTGGAAGCCGGACACGGCCGCGTAGACCTCGACCCGGTTGCAGGTCGACAGGACCACGGCCTCGCCGACGTACGGCTGGGCGACCAGGCGCTGCAGAACGGCCGGCAGCGCCTCCGCGGCGATGGCCAGGCGCTCCAGCGTGCCGACATCGGCCGTCCGGTACGACGCCCCGACGCTGAGCAGGTTCACGATCCGACCGCCTCCTGGTCGCCGGAGGTCCCCCGCCCGCCCGGCAACGCGGTCAGCGACGCCTTCCGGTGCTCGTGGAACGAGAGGATCTGCAGCTCGATGGCGAGGTCGACCTTGCGGACGTCGACGTTCGCGGGCACCGTCAGCACGCACGGCGCGAAGTTCAGGATGCTGGTCACCCCGGCCGCCACGAGCTCGTCCGCGACCGCCTGGGCGCCGCTCGCCGGAGTGGCGATTACACCGATGGCCAGCGACTCGTCGACCGCGACCCGGGGCAGCTCCTCGATGTGCCGGACGCGCATCCCGTTGATCACCTCGCCGATCTTGGCCGGGTCGGCGTCGAAGAGCGCGACGATCCGGAAGCCGCGGCTGGCGAACCCGTCGTAGCCGGCCAGCGCGTGCCCGAGGTTGCCGACTCCGACCAGGCAGACCGCCCGGCGCTGGTCGAGGCCGAGGACGTACTCGATCTGGTCGATCAGCAGGGCCACGTCGTAGCCGACGCCGCGGGTGCCGTACGACCCGAGATGCGAGAGGTCCTTGCGGAGCTTGGCCGAGTTGACGCCGGCGGCCGCGGACAGTTCTTCGCTGGACACGGTCTCGGCGCCGGTCTCACTGAGGTTGTGCAGAGCGCGGAGGTACTCCGGCAGCCGGGCGATCGTCGCCTCCGGAAGGTCCGGGAAGGCGCTGACGGCTCCGGGCGTTCCCGGCGTGCTCGCGTGACGCTGCTGACTCATCTGACTCCGTGCCGACGAAGGCGGACCGTTGTGAAGGAGCCCCCCGGTCGCGGTCGGGGACCTGCTGTGGTAGCGGGGCTCGCCGGATTCACAGAGTAGGCGCTTGTGAAGGCGTGCACAAATCGCGATCTTGATCAACCGAAGGGCTGGTCCGCAACCCTCTTCATCGAGTATGCCGCGCTCACCGGCCGCCGGGCCAATTGGCGCGGGTCACACCGTTTGTGCTATCCGCACGGCTTCGACCAGGGTGTCAGCCACCGGACGGCCCGACGCCCGCAGGCGCGCCGGATCGGTGAAGCCCCCCGTGTAGAGCACCGAGCCGGCGCCCACCGAGTCGGCCGCGGTCCCGTCGTCGAGCGAGTCGCCGATCAGCACCGCGTCGGTGCCGCGGACCCCCAGCGCCTCCAGGTGACCGGCCAGGTGACCGGCCTTCAGGTCGCCGCCGACCTCGGTCCGCAATCCGTCGACCCGGGCGAAGAGCCCGGCCAGGCCGTACGTGTCGACCGCCGGGACCAGCTCCTCGTGGAACCACATGGAGAGCAGGGACTGGCTGCCCGGCCACGCCTTGATCGCGGTCATCGCGTCGGCCTTCAACGTCATCGTGGTCAGACCGAGGCGGTACGCGTCGTGGAAGATCCGGTCGAGCCGCCCGAACTCCTCGTCGTCGACCGCGCGGCCCAGCATCTCGGCGTAGAACTCGGCCACCGGGCGCCGGAACCGCCGGCGGTGTTCGTCGGCGTCCACGTCCCGTCCGCCGACTGCCGCGAACGCCGCGTTGGTCGCGCTGACCACCAGGGTCAGGTCGTCGAGCAGGGTGCCGTTCCAGTCCCAGACCAGGTGCGTACGAGCCACGCCGGTCAACCTACCAACGGGGCGAACCGGGCGGCCGGGCGAGATCCCGTCGCAGCCGGGCCTCGTCGACCCGCCAGTAGCCGTGCTCCCGGCCGTCCAGCAGCAGCACCGGCACCCGGTCGCCGTAGTCGCGTTCCAGCTCGGTCGAGCCGTCCACGTCGACCTTCTCCCACGGCTCGCCGATCCCGTCCAGCGCGCTCTCGGCCACCTCGCACAGGTGACACCCGGCCCGGGTGATCAGCGTCAGCCTCATCGCAGCTCCCCCTTGCGGACCTTGCCGATGGCCGAGTGCGGCAGCTCAGCGACGACGTCGATGACCGACGGCAGCTTGAACCGGGCCAGCCGGGTGGCGCAGTGGTCACGCAGCTCCGCCGGGGTCGGCGGCGGGTCGGAGGCCGGCACCACGTACGCGTGCGGGGTCTGGCCGGACACCGGGTCGGGCGCGCCGATCACGGCCGCCTCGGCCACCCCCGGGTGCGCGTCCAGCACCCGCTCGATCTCGGCCGGGTAGACGTTGAAGCCGTGCACCAGGATAAGCTCGCCGATCCGGTCGACGAGCACCAGGTCGCCGTCGGCGTCGGCGTACGCGATGTCCCCGGTCGCCCACCAGCCGTCCGCGTCCGGGCCGTCGCGGCCGTCCGGCCAGTAGCCGGAGAACAGGTTGTCGCCGCGGACGACGATCTCACCCGGGTCGGTGCCGGCCACGTCCTCGACGGCCAGATCCAGCTCGGCCGCGTTCTGATCCAGCTCTGTGTCGTCCGGCGACGCCGTGCCGTCCCGCCACAGGACGGTGCCGTCGGCCGTACGCAGCAGCAGCTCGACGCCGGGCAGCGGGCGCCCGATGGCGTTCACCTTGGCCCGGTCGCTGACCGCGGTGGTGGTGACCACGGGTGCGGTCTCGGTCAGGCCGTACCCGATGATGATCTTCCGGCCGGTCAGCCCGGCGAACCGGGCGGCGTCGGCCGGGTCCAGCGGCGCCGCGCCGCACACGGCGGTCCGCAGGCCGGCCAGCGCGGTGGCCGCGGCCGGCTGCCGCGACCAGGCGGCGTACATCGAGGGCACTCCGACCACCACGGTCACGCCGTGCCCGGCGATCTGGTCCAGCGACGAGGCCAGGACCCCGGTGGCTCCGAGGTGGGCGACCGTGCCCAGGCCGGTGTTCAGCCCGTACGCGTGGAAGAACGGCACCGCCAGCAGCACCACGTCGTCCGGCCCGACCACCGGCGGCTCGATCCGGTCGAGCTGGCGGTGGTTGGCGGCCAGCGCCCGGTGGGTGAGCATCGCGCCCTTGGGCCGCCCCGACGTCCCGGACGTGTAGAGCAGCACGGCCACGTCCTCGGGCGCGACGGCGCCGGGAATCGGGCCGACCGGACCGTCCGGTGGCGGACCGTCCACGACCAGCGACACGCCGCTGTCGGAGAGTGCGTAACCCCGCTCGTCGTCGGTGTAGGCGGGATTGAGCGGCACCGCGATCCGGCCCGCCCGCAGCACCCCGAAGTACGTGACGGCGAAGTCCGCTGTGTTCCCCATCACCAGCGCGACCCGATCCCCCGCGGCCGACGTCGCCGCGGCCACCCGACCGGCCGCCGCGTCCACCCGGGCGTCCAGGTCGGCCCAGGTCAGGACCACTTTCCCGGTGATCAGGGCGGGGTGGCCGGGGCGGGCCCGGGCGGCCGTCCGGACCGGGTCAAGCGGACTGTCGTGCACAGCCGATGAGTCTGGCACACGTCACCCGTACGTAGGGCAACGCACAGTCTGTCCGTCTCTGACCGGATGAAGTTCGACAAGGTAGTAGACGTTCCAGATGTCTTGTCTGCGCGGCTTCCTGTCGATTTGCGCAGCGCACGTGAAGTGCGACTTCGTGTGTTCGGGGGCCGTGATACTTCGCGTCACGTTACGACCTCCCCACCCGAGGGTGAGACGGGCCTGGTTCTTACGGGCCTCTTCACCCGATTTGCTGTGAGTTGAGACCCCTCAACCTCGAGGAGGCCGCAGTGCCACACCAAGCACCGAATCACGCATGTCCTCGGTCTGGCGGGACGGGATGTGCGTCGACTGCCGTTGCCGGCCGCCGTGCAGGTACCGACGCCTGGCCCTACGGACGGCATGGAGACCTCCGGGTCGAGGAGGCGCAGTGAGTGATGTGTACGCCGGGGATCCGTACGGCTTCGCCCTGAACGACGGACGCGCCGGCCTGCGCGGGACGCTCGGGGAGAAGGTCGTGCACACGCTGCGCGGCGACGGTCCTAAACGCACCCGCAACCGCCCGCACATCAACGAGTCCCCGGGCCGGCACGGGCTGCCCCCGGCGGGCAACGTCAAGCCGGTCGGCGCCCCGGTCAGACCGCCCGGTCGTCCGCCGACCCAGCCCGGCCCGCGCAGTGCCGAGGCCGAGACCGAGACGCCGGTGGTCCTGCCCACGCAGAGCACCACCGGGCCGGCCACCGAGTCGGAGCAGTCGACCCGGGCCGAGCCGCCGAAGACGGAACCTCCGAAGTACCCGGCCCGGCCCGACCGGGGCGACCCCGCGGCCGAGGTGTGGGCGCTGGTCGAGCGGGCCCAGGGCGGCGACTCGGCCGCGTTCGGGCTGATCTACGACCGGTACATCGACACCGTCTTCCGGTTCGTCTACTTCCGGGTCGGCAACCGGCAGCTGGCCGAGGACCTGACCTCGGACACGTTCCTGCGCGCCCTCAAGCGGATCGGCAGCTTCACCTGGCAGGGCCGCGACCTCGGCGCCTGGCTGGTCACCATCGCCCGCAACCTGGTCGCCGACCACTTCAAGTCGGGCCGCTACCGGCTCGAGGTGACCACCGGCGACGTTCTCGACGCCGACCGGGAGGACCGGGGCCCGGAGGGCAGCCCGGAATCCGCCGTGGTCGACCACATCACCAACGTCGCTCTGCTCACCGCGGTCAAGCAGCTCAACCCCGAGCAGCAGGAGTGCATCGTGCTGCGCTTCCTGCAGGGGTTCTCGGTGGCCGAGACCGCGAAGACCATGGGCAAGAACGAGGGGGCGATCAAGGCGCTGCAATACCGGGCCGTACGGGCGCTGGCTCGTCTGCTTCCCGACGGGTTCCAGTGGTGACCGCGGTTTCGTACATGTCGATCTCGCAGAGGGTCTCCCCGCAGCTCCCACCCGTAACCGCTGGTCTCGGTCAAGCGTTTGACCGGATGCGACACGAGGGCATCGAGCCTCGTCCCGTCGCGCCCGTCGGCGGAGTCGCCGGCGTACCTGATAAGAGCGAAGGGAGGTGCCCGCGTTGAAGTTCGACTTCATGGATCGGCGGGGCGCCGAGCGCTTCGCGGAGCTTCTCGACAGTGCCGCCACCGATGCCTGGTCCCACGGACGGCACGGAGAGTCCCGGCACGGAGAATCCCGGTCCCATCGGGGCCATGCCGCGACTGATTCCGGGGACCTCGCCGAGCTGGTCGCCATCGGGCACAGCCTCTCCGCGGCGCGGCCCGAGGCCCGCGTGGACACCGAGTTCCGGACCGGTCTGCGGGCGATGTTGCTGGCCACAGCCGAGCGCGACGGCATCGGCGTCGCCGCGGCCGAAGGCGAGATCGACACCGGAGTCCACGCCGGGGTCCGGGAGCCCGGGCGGGGCCTGTTCCGGCCCGGCAGTGCCCGCCGGATACGGATCCGGGGCACCATCGTCATCAGCGTCGCCGCCGGCGCGATGGCGGTCTCCGGCATCTCCGCGGCGAGCGAGAACGCATCCCCCGGGGACGCGCTGTACGGCGTCAAGCGGTCCACCGAACGCGCCCAGCTGGCCATGGCCGGCTCGGATGCGACCCGGGGTCAGCTGTCGCTGGACTTCGCGAAGACCCGGCTCACCGAGGCGGGAGCGCTGCTCGGTAACACTGACACCTTCGGCGCGGTGCTGGCCGACATGGACGCGGACACCCGGCAGGGCGTCAAGCTGCTGACCGGGTCGGCGGTGGCCCGCAAGGACACCGCCCCGCTGGGTGCGGTGGAGAGCTTCGTCTCCGGTCAGCGCACCACGTTCGCGCCGCTGATGCCCAAGCTCAGCCCGGCCAACGCCGAGCGGGCCCAGCAGTCGGTCAATCTGCTGAACGCCGTGCAGACCCGGGCGCAGAACCTGCGCGCCGGCCTGGCCTGCGACAACGTCGTCAAGAAGGGCACCGACGCGCTCGGCCCGACGCTCGGCGGCTGTGCCGGCGGGTCGGACTCGACGACGTCGCCGGGATCGTCGCACGGCACCGGCGAGCGGCAGGGCAGCAAGTCCAGCGGTTCGTCGAAGCCGGGGACGGGTGCGGTACGCCCGGAGCGCACCACGCCGGCCGCCACCCCGGCCGCGACTCGACCGGCCGCACGGCGCACGGATCCGGCGGGGCCTGGTGGGGCCCTGCGCGACGACGACGACCCGGTGTCGCCGAGCCCGTCGGTCAGCCCGGCGCCCGACTCGGGCGTACTGGGCGGCATCCTCGGCGGGATCCTGGGCCACTAGCCAGGACGACAGCACCATGGCGAGGGGCGGTGCCGGGAGTTACCGGGCCGCCCCTCACTTTTCATGGTAAGCGAATCAGGGGCCGAACGGATCCGGCCGCTTTTCCAGCATGGTGTGCAGCATCGCCTGGATCGTCTCGCGGACCTGATCGGCCAGGTTGTACACGACCAGCGGGTCGTCGGCGTACTCGGTCAGGTGGGCCGTCGGGATCGGCGGGCAGAACTGGATCATCCACTTGCTCGGGAGCGGCACCAGACCCAGCGGCCCGAGCCAGGGGAACGTCGGCGTGATCGGGAAGTACGGCAGCCCGAGCAGCCGGGCCAGCGGCTTGAGGTCGGTGAGCATCGGGTAGATCTCCTCGGCCCCGACGATGGCCACCGGAATGATCGGCGTGCCGGTACGCAGGGCCGCCGAGACGAACCCGCCCCGCCCGAACCGCTGCAGCTTGTACCGGTCGGCGTAGCGCTTGCCGGTGCCCTTGAACCCCTCGGGGAAGACGCCGACCAGCTCGCCCGTCGCCATCAGCCGTTCCGCGTCCGGGTTGCAGGCCACCGTGGCTCCGGACTTGCGCGCCAGCTCGGACAGCACCGGTACCCGGAAGACCAGGTCGGCGCCGAGCAGCCGGAGGTGCCGGGCGTCCGGGGTCTGGTCGTTGAGCGCGACCGACAGCATCAGCGCGTCCAGCGCGAGCGTGCCCGAGTGGTTGCCGACGAGCAGGCCGCCCCCGGATTCGGGGACGTTCTCCACGCCGTACACCTCGGTCCGGAACCAGTCCCGGTAGAGCACCCGCAGCAGCGGGTAGAAGAGCGTGTCGGTGAGCTCGGGGTCGAAGCCGAAGTCGTCCACCTCGTACGCGCCGGCCAGGCGCCGCCGCATGAACTCGAGCGCGGCCGCCACCCGCCGGTCCCAGACGTCGACCGGATCGTCGGGAGTTGTCACGGGGTGTTCTCCCGCAGCCGGCGGACGCCGGAGAGGATCGCGTTCTCGGCCGCCGACAGCCGGTCCGCAGTCAGCGACGAGCCGGTCCGGTGGGCTGCGATGAACTCGGCGAACGCGGCCTCGGTGGTCCGCGGGGTGAACCCGAACTCCTTCACCAGCCGGGTCGTGTCGACCACCCGCCCGTGCACGAACAGGTCGATCTGGTCCAGTCCGATCTCCCCCACGCCGAGCTGGCGGGCCAAACCGGCGACCGAGGAGAGGGTGCCTTCGAAGAGCGGCACCGAGATCCGCCCGGCCCGGCGGACCGCCTGGGACAGACTGATCACCCCGGCGCCGGCCACGTTGTAGGTACCGGGGTGGTCCTCGACCACCGAGCGGTGCAGAACCTCGAGCGCGTCCTCGACGTGGACGAACTGCAGCCGGGCGTCGCGGCCCCACACGGTCGGCACCACCGGTTGGGAGAAGTAACGGGTCAGCGTGGTCTCGGCCGACGCACTGATCATCGGCGCGAACCTCAGCACGGTCGCGTCGACGTTCGGCCGGCGACGACGGAAGCCCCGGACGTACCCCTCGATGTCGAGGATGTCCCGGGCGAAGGCGCCGCGCGGTACGGCGCGGGGCTCGGTGTCCTCGGTGAACACGGCCGGGTCCTTGAACGAGGCGCCGTACGCGGCCGTCGACGAGCGCAGCACCAGCTTGCGCAGCGGGCCGGCGGCCTGAGCCGCGGCCATCAGCTGCATGGTGCCGATGACGTTCTGCTCTTTCATCGCCGCACGGCCGCCGGACCGCTGATCGGGCGCACCGGTCACGGCCAGGTGCACCACCGCCTCGGCGCCCAGACTGGCCAGGGCCCCGGTGGCGGCGTGATTGTCCGCCTGGATCAGTTCGACGCCCTCGAGCAGCTCGGCGGTGCGAGCCGAGGGGGCGTGCGGATCCAGACCGACCACATGATCGATCCGGGGGTCGGCGGCGAGGCGGGCGGCCACGCGCGCGCCGAGATACCGGCTGACGCCGGTGACCACAACGACTTTGGGCGAAGTGGTGTCAACGTTCACCACAGGTCAGCCCTTCGCACGAACCGCGGACGGGGGAAGGCAGGTGACGCGCAAGCCGGGCGGTCGTCCGCCCGGCGGCGGGTCACTTGCCCAGACGGCGACGCTGGACGCGGGTCTTGCGCAGCAGCTTACGGTGCTTCTTCTTAGCCATACGCTTGCGACGCTTCTTGACCACGGAGCCCATACGAAATGCCTCTCGAAACCATGTCGGGGTCGAACCGGGCCACGCCCGCATCCGATCTGGACGGCGGCCCGGTCGCGGCGCGTAAGCGCTCGACGACCCGGGAACCAACCGCACCAGCGTAGCGGCCGTACCGGGGCGAGACCAACACGGCCCCCGTCACGCAGTCTGCGAGAACGCTCCGCGGAGGTAGGCGTGGACGGCGTGCTCCGGCACGCGGAAGGACCGGCCGACCCGTACCGCGGTCAACTCGCCGCCGTGCACCAGCCGGTACACCGTCATCTTGGAGACCCGCATGAGCGCGGCCACTTCGGCCACGGTCAGGAACCGGACCTCCGACAGGCGTTCGTCGGTCTGCACTGGACCCGTCATCTCCTCGCACCGATTCTCTTCAGGCGCGGGCTACGGGGCACTCCGCGCGTGTCATCAGTACGGTATCGATGCATCTGTGACCAGCGCGATACGTTCCGTGAAATGGCAACAAAAAAGTCAAGGCGACACACGGCGTTCCTGGCCGATACACCCGAAATGGTTACTTTCGAGAGGCCAAGGCACGACCGAAGAAGGCCATGTTGGCCGGACGTTCGGCCAGGCGGCGCATGAGGTAGCCGTACCACTGGTCGCCGTACGGCACGTAGACCCGCACGGTGTGCCCGCCGCCGGCCAGCCGCGCCTGCTCCTCCGGGCGCACGCCGTAGAGCATCTGGAACTCGTACTCGTCGGCGGACCGGTCGAACCAGCGGGCCCGGTCCTCGGCGATGGCGATCAGCCGCGGGTCGTGCGTGGCCACCATCGGGTAGCCGTCACCGGACATCAGAACGTTCAAGCAGCGGACGTACGACTTGTCCACGTCCAGCGCCGACTGGAACGCCACCGACTCCGGTTCCGCGTAGGCGCCCTTGCACAGCCGTACCCGGGACCCGGCCGAGGCCAACTCGCGGCAGTCACCCTCGGTCCGCCGCAGGTACGCCTGCAGCACGGCGCCGGTAGTCGGATGGTCCTTGCGGAGCTCGGCCAGGATCTCCAGCGTCGAGTCGGTGGTCGTGTGGTCCTCGGCGTCGAGGGTGACCGTGGTGCCGGCCTCGGCCGCGGCGGCGCAGATGGCCGACGCGTACTCGAACGCGACCTTCTCGTCGACCTTCTGGCCCAGCGCCGACAGCTTCACGCTCAGCTCGGCGGCCGGCGTCAGCCCCGCCGCCCGCAGCCGGCTCAGCAGCGCGAGGTACTGGTCCCGGGTGGCCAGCGCCTGCTCCGCGGTCAGCGTGTCCTCACCCAGGTAGTCCAGGCTGATCGCCAGGCCGTCGTCGGCCAGCTCGCGGGCGACCCGCAGCGCGTCGTCGGTCCCGCTACCGGCGACGAACCGGCGCACGATGCCCTGGGCGACGGGTGCGGACTCGACCAGCCGCTCGAGCCGGCCGGAACCGGCCGCGGCGAGAAATACGGAACGGAGCATGGCCTGAGCGTATCGCCCGATTACGTCCCCCACCGGATGCGGTTACCGTGGTCGGGTGAACTTCGATGCGTACGCCCGGACCGCCGTTGATCTGGTCAACGGCGACCTGGACGATCTCGCCGGGCTCCAGGCTCTGTTCACGGGGGATCTGGGCTGGATGCGCGACGAGGTCGTGGAAAAGGATCTGCCGGTCTTCCGGCGGGCGCAGCGCAAGCTGCGGGAGGCGTTCGAGTACGGCACCGCCGGTCGCGACACCGAGACCGTGTCCGAGCTGAACGCGCTGCTGGAGGCGTTCCCCGTTCAGCCACGCATCTCCGGCCACGACGCCGGGGACTGGCACATGCACGTCACCAGCCGCGGCGCGTCGGTGAGCGCGGAGTACCTGGCGGGCGCGGTGTGGGGACTGTCGGTGTGGCTGTGCGAGTACGGCAGCGCCCGCTTCGGCATCTGCGCCGACGAACGCTGCGGCAACGTCTACCTGGACACCTCGTCCAACAACTGCCGGCGCTTCTGCTCCGAGCGCTGCGCCACCCGGTCGCACGTGGCCGCCCACCGCGCCCGCAAGCGCGCGGCGCTGACCCCGGCCTAACTGCTCCCGAGGGCGATCGCCGAGGACGCCGGGGCCAGGTAGCGCCGGGCGAACTCGAGCGACTCCCGCAGGTCCGCCTCCCGGACCGCGCGGCTGGCCGCCTTGCGCGTCGACACCTCCAGCGCCACCGAGCCGGCGAACCCACGGCCGGACAGCGACCGCAGCAACTGCGCGCACGGCTGCCCGCCCCGCCCCGGCACCAGGTGCTCGTCCCGGCCCTCGCCGGTCCCGTCGCCCAGGTGCACGTGCTTCAGACCGGCGCCCATCTTGCCGGCCATCTCCAGCGAATCGCCCCGCGCGGCCGCACAGTGCGACAGGTCGAGCGTGTACGCGTCGTAACCGGTCTCGGTCGGATCCCACCCGGGTACGTACGGCACGAAGGTGCGCCCGGCCATCCGTACGGGGTACATGTTCTCCACCGCGAACGTCACCGACGGGTACCGCGCACCCAGCGTGGCCAGGATCTCGCCGAAGTTGCGGGCGTAGTCCCGCTGCCACGTGAACGGCGGGTGCACCACCACGATCGGCGCGCCCAGCGTCTCGGCCAGCTGCGCCGACCGTTCCAGCCGTACGGTCGGGTCGGGGCTCCACACCCGCTGGGTGACCAGCAGGCAGGGCGCGTGCACGGACAGCACCGGCAGGTCGTAGTGACTGGACAGCCCGGCCAGCGCCCCGGCGTCCTGACTGACGGCATCGGTCCAGACCATGACCTCGAGCCCGTCGTAACCCACCGTGGCCGCCATCTCGAACGCGGCCGCGGTCGGTTCGGGGAAGACCGAGGAGCTGGACAGGATCACAGGTACACGGGAGGTCACGTTTTCCAGGGTAGACCCGGCTGTCCCGGCCGGCCGATCCCCAGGATGGATATAACCCGTCAAACCTACCGCAACGTGATGGTGAACGACGTGCGGCGTACTCTGCGGGGGTGAGTCGTCGCACGCAGATCCGCATCGTCATGGACGCGGCGGCCGCCGCCCGCGCCGCCGAGGTCGACCTCGACTTTCCTCGGGAGTGGATCGAGTTCCTCGACCCGTCCGACGAGCAGCATCTGATCCGGGCCGACCTCACCTGGCTGCTGTCCCGCTGGACCTGCGTGTTCGGATCGGCCTGCCACGGCATCATCGCCGGCAAGGCGGAAGAGGGCTGCTGCTCGCACGGCGCGTTCTTCACCGACGCCGACGACGAGAACCGGGTCAAGGCGGCCGCGGCCAAGCTCTCCCCGGAGAACTGGCAGCACTACCGGCGCGGGTTCAAGAACTTCACCGAGATGGACACCGTGGACGGCACCAGCCCCGCCCGGCGCACCGCCACCCGCGGCGAGGACGGCCCCTGCGTGTTCCTCAACGACGCCGACTTCACCGGCGGCGGCGGATGCGCGCTGCACGCCCAGGCGTTGCGTGACGGCGTCCACCCACTGGTCTACAAGCCGGACGTGTGCTGGCAACTGCCGGTGCGGCGCGAGCAGGACTGGATCAAGCGCCCGGACGGCACCAAGGTCCTGCAGTCCACGCTGACCGAGTTCGACCGGCGCGGCTGGGGTCCGGGCGGGCACGAGCTGGACTGGTGGTGCACCTCGTCGCCGGACGCGCACGTCGGTTCGGAGCCGATGTACAAGTCGTACGGGCCGGAACTGGCCGCGCTGATCGGCAACGACGCGTACGGCCGACTGGCTTCGCTGTGCGAGGAGCGCCTCGCCACCGGCGGTCTGGTCGCCGAGCATCCGGCCACCGTCGCCGCCCGGGCCGCGGCCACGGTTCCCGCCGGTGGCCCGGCGGGCGCCAGCGAGCCCGCCGCCACCCAGGCCGCCGCAAGGGGTCGGCGCCGCCCCTGAACCTCAGGCTGAGCATAGATTCACTGACACCCCTGGACCGGTTACATCGACTTACTGAACGGCCCCCTCCCTTCAGCGCACCGCCCTCATCCTGTCCGCGGCCCACGGGGGCCGCGCCGATGCCGGCCTCGACCGTCACCCCGGGCCTCGGTACGGGACTCCGGGATGTACGCCTCGAACACCGTCACCAGCGCCACCAGCGGCCCGACCAACGCGGCGGTCAACCCCGTAGCGTGACATTGACAGCCGTCCGCGACCTGAGAAACCTGGTGCACCGGGGGGAACGCGATGGCAGACGGATTCCAGGTCGACCTCGGGGCACTCGAGGACGCGGCCGAGGGCATCACCGTGACACTGAACCAGCTCCGGGCGGCGAAGGTCGACCAGCTGGACGGCGACAGGTCCGCGTACGGGCACGACCACCTGGCCGGCACCATCTCCGACTTCTGCGACCGCTGGGAGATCGGGGTCGAGCACCTGGCCACCGACGGCCAGGAGGTCGCGCTGCGACTCAGCCGTTCCGTTCAGGCGTACATGCGGGCCGACACCGCGGCCAAGGGGCGGATGGACGGCATCTACGGCCGGTCCGACGGCCCGGACCCGGCGGCGGACTGATGGCCGAGCTGGGCGAGACCAGCGACCCGCGAGCGCTGGTCCACGGCGACCCGTCCGCGATCGGCGCCTCGGCCCGGGCGCTCCGGGCCCGCGGCGACGCGTTGCTGCGGGCCGGGACCGGCCTGCAGCGCATCGACTCGGCTGCCGGGTGGAGCGGGGCCGCCGCCGAGGCGTTCCGGGCCAAGTTCGCCGGGCAGCCCGGCAAGTGGCTGGAGGCCGGCGACTGCTTCCACACCGCGGCCGCCACGCTGGACTCCTACTCGGCCACCCTGACCTGGGGTCAGCTCCAGGCGGCGGAAGCGATCACCCGATGGAACACCGGTCAGGACGCGACCCGGAGCGCGCAGACGCAGTACGAGCAGTACCAGCGGGCCGGCGGCACCGAGCCGTTCACCGATCCGGGCGAAGCCGGTCGGCGGTCCGCGCACCAACTCCTCGACACCGCCCGGCAGACGGTCGAGGCGGCCGGCGACCGGGCCGCGGGAACGGTCGGCACGGTCCGGGACCGGGCGCCGCAGAAGCCGAGCTTCTGGAGCAAGGTCGGGGACTTCTTCTCCGGCGTCGGCGCGGGCCTGGAGAACGCCGGTGGTCACGTACTGAACGGGCTGGCGTCGTTCGGCAACGCGGTGGCCCATCACCCCGGTGACGTCGGCACGATGGCCGCCGGGGCCGGCCTGATGCTGCTCGGCGGCGCCGGCGACGTCGGCGGCGGCCTGCTCGACGCCACCGGGATCGGCGCGATCGGCGGTGTACCGCTCAACGTCGTCTCGACCGCGGCCGTGGTGGCCGGCGGCGGCATGGTGGCCGGTGCCACCGGTGACCTGACGATGCACGCGAGGAGTGACGACAGCACGTCACCCGCCAATACTGACCACACCGGTTCCGGCGGCGACGACGGCTACATCCCGGACGAGGGCTTCCGCGGCAGCGAATACACCAAGGACGAGTACGTCGAATTCATCAACGGCCACACCGGCGACGGAGACCCCACCATGAACCGGCCCTCCCGAACTGAGGTGGAGGCTGCGCTGGACAGCGGTACCCCGGTCAAGATCCCTGGCCGCAACGCCGAAGAATGGGATTACCGGGGTGTACACGTGGTGATCAACTACGACATGCCGTGGCGGTCCACGAGCTGGCGCATTCCAGGGAGCTGAGCATGTCCAAGGTTGACGAGGTCCGCCGCCGGTTCACACCGGCCGAGCTGGACACGATCGCAGCGCACCCGGTTGCCATGGGCGAAGGAACGTCGGATGCGATCGATCTGGCAGTCGCCTGGGACCTGCACGTCCGCAAGATCGACGCCGACCGGGCACTGCCCTGGGACGACCACACCGTGTGGACCGAACATGACCTGGCGGCGGCGCTCTTCATGCGGGACTTCGTTCAGAACGCCCTCGACGCGCTGCCGCCACCGGTCCGCTCCCGCGTCGAATCCGTCGTCGCCGGCGTCGACGAGCACTTCCGGTCCTTCACGACCGACGATCCGGACCGCAAGATGTCGCGGATCGCCCACGTCGAAGTGTCCACCCGCCCCTGGTGGTGGCGTCGCATCCCCGTCGACGGCCCGATCGCTCAGGACCTGGCCACCTGGTGAGCAACGCAGACGGTGCGGCCCGCACCATCCCGCCTGGCGACGGCCGGCGACCCAACGCCGCGCGGTTGGCGGCGGGGTGGGCCGCGCGGGTGGCGAAGTTCGACGCCGACCGGGCGCTGGACTGGACCGACCGTACAGTGTGGAACGAGCACGACCTGGCCGGCAGCCTGCACCAGCGCGACTTCCTGCAGCGCGCCCTCGACGAGCTGCCGCCGCTGCTCCAGGAGCGCCTCGCCGCCTGGGTCAGCGGCGTGGACGACCACTTCCGGGCGTACACCGTCGACGACCCGGACGGCAAGATGGCCAAGATCGCCGACGTGGACCTGACCGGTCGGCCCTGGTGGTGGCGCCGCATTCCGGTGGACGGGCCGATCGTCCAGGACCTACGGAACTACTGAAGCCCATCCGCATGAACAACTTTGGGTAGGTGTCGATCCCTCCACTGAGGAGTAACGACCCTATTATCTGTCTTCCTCGGTCACCCGGCGTCAGGATCGCAAGCGGCTTGACGAAAGCTGTGAGCAACGGGGCAGCGAGCACCATTCCATCAGCGTAGAAATCACTCAGCCCGCTGATCGGATTGCCGCCAGTGAATGGCGCCGATGCTCTGGAGGTCAACGCTTCGGAGTCAACGGGCAATCATTCGTGTCCACTTCGGGGGAAGGTATCACCGTGACACCAAGCAGAACAGCACTCGCCATCCTGGTCGGTGCCGCAGTCGGCATCGGACTCATTTCCGCGCCGGCGCAGGCCGCTCCACCACCCACTCCCGCCGCGACGTCAACCGCCGCCACCACCACCGTCGAATCGACCGCACCGCAGGCCGTCAAGGACGAGGTCGCGCGCCTGAAGGCCGAAGGGGCGCAGGTCCTCGAGATCGGTCACACCGACTATGTGCTGAAGGGCGCGACCACGGCCCTAGCAGCGGCGGCGTACCCCAGCGGCTGCGGTCTGTGGGTGGTCGAGACCCGAAGCGGAAACGTCATCGAGAACTCTTCGCTCACCACATGCGTCCAATTGGCCGACACGATGGAGATGTTCGGCGGAATCGGCCGGTCGCGGGTTCTCGGGCAGTGGGAGACCATGAAGACCGGCGAAAGTGATGACTACATCACCTTCAGCCTGCATCTCACGGTCAAATACAATTGCGCGGGAACGGGGACGCACGACTTCCAGTCCGTGACCAACGGGGCGCTGGAACTGGGCGGCCACGATTACCAGGCCGCCGCCTACGACATCCTGGAGAAGCAGCACTGCTGAGCCGCCGCGGTCAATGAGTGGGGGCGGAGCGCAGTACCGCTTCGTCCTCACTCATCGTCGTCGTCGTCCGATGACTGTGGAATCTCCTGCTGACCCGCCAGCGACGGGTCGGGGGGTAGCGGATGACGCGGCTCCCGGACACCCGTAGGGTCGCCGCCCGGATCTGACCGGTCGACGTTCTCCCGGTCCGGCCACGGATCGGTGTCCGCTTCGGTGGGCGTGTGATAGATGAGTTCACGTCGCGCTTTGGCCATGTCAGCCTCTCCGATGACCGAAAGGCGATCGTACGCCGCATGACCAAACCGCGGTGCCCGCACGTTCGCAGCGGCGGATCACAACCGGGTCGACAGCCACGCCTCCTGGATGTGCTCGAACTTGCGCTGGAATCCCAGGTCCGGCAGGAGTGTGCTGAACACCGGAACGCCCAGGGTGAACCCGCCCCCGGCCCGAAGCTGGATGTGCACCGACTCGTTCCGGTCCCGCCGGTGGATCACCACGTCCTCGATCTGCGTCCACTCCGCCTCGCGGTAGGTGCCGACGAAGACGCGCGCCCGGACGCCCCAGTCGTCGATCTCGGTGTACGCGCCGCGCTGACCGAGCCAACTGATCGCGTACCAGATCGTGAAGATGCCACTGAACACCGACACGATCCACCACGGCCCGCCGAACACCAGCGAGGCCGTGTCCAGCACCAGCGTCAGCGTCAGGAACCCCAACGCCAGCTCGCGCAACCGCCCGATCTGACGCGGCTCCAGCCGATAGACGATCTTCCGCACGGGGTTCAGCCTACGGCTCGAACTTGTACCCCAGACCGCGCACCGTGACGATGTAGCGCGGAGTCGAAGGTTCGGGCTCGACCTTGGAGCGCAGCCGCTTGACGTGGACGTCCAGCGTCTTGGTGTCGCCGACATAGTCGGCTCCCCAGACCCGGTCGATCAGCTGGCCGCGGGTGAGCACCCGCCCGGCGTTGCGCAGCAGCAGCTCGAGCAGCTCGAACTCCTTCAGCGGCAACTGCACGGAACCGCCGTCGACGGTGACCACGTGCCGTTCCACGTCCATCCGGACCGGGCCGGCGGCCAGCGTCGGCGCGGACACCTCGGCCGCCTCCGTGCTCTGGCGGCGCAGCACCGCGCGGATCCGGGCGACCAGCTCGCGCGGGGAGTACGGCTTGGTGACGTAGTCGTCGGCGCCGATCTCCAGGCCGACCACCTTGTCGATCTCGCTGTCCCGTGCGGTGACCATGATGATCGGCACGGCTGACCGCTGGCGGAGCTGCCGGCACACCTCGGTGCCGGACATCTCGGGCAACATGAGGTCGAGGAGCACGATGTCGGCGCCGGTCCGGTCGAACTGCGTCAGGGCCGAGGTTCCGGTCGGGGCGACCGACACCTCGAAGCCTTCTTTGCGCAGCATGTACGACAGGGCGTCGGAGAACGACTCCTCATCCTCGACCACGAGCACGCGGGCCAATGCAGTTCCTTTCCGTTGTGGGACGGGCTAGCGCCCGGCCGCACCGGACTCGATCTCAACCGCCACCGGTAACGGCAGCGGGGATTCCGGGGGTCGCGCCGGTAGGCGCAGGGTGAACGTCGAGCCACCACCGAGTGTGCTGGTGACGTCGACTCGGCCACCGTGGTTGGTGGCGATGTGCTTGACGATGGCCAGACCCAGGCCGGTTCCGCCGGTGGCCCGGGACCGGGCCTGGTCGGCCCGGTAGAACCGTTCGAAGATCCGGTCGACGTCGTGCGGGGCGATGCCGATGCCCTGGTCGGTGACGTCGATCTCGACCCACTCCTCGCCCTGCCGGAGGGTGAGCACGACGTCGGTGTCCTCGCCGGAATAGGCGATCGCGTTCTCCACCAGGTTGGTGACCGCGGTGGCCACCTGACTGTCACTGCCGTACACCATCGCGCCTTTGGGACCGGTGTACATGATCTCGATGTTCTTGGCCGAGGACGTGGTCCGGGTGCGGTCGAGCACCTCGGCGATCACCCAGTCGACGGCCACCGGCTCGGGCGTGGGCAGCGGTTCCGCGCCCTGCAGCCGGGTCAGTTCGAGCAGTTCGTTGACCAGCCGGCCCATCCGGGCGGACTCGTGGTGGATCCGCTCGGCGAACCGGCGGGCCGCCGTCAGGTCCTCCGACCGCTGCTCGTCCTCCGGCAGCTCGGTCGCGTCGAGCAGCGCCTCGGCCAGCAGCTGGAGAGCGCCGATGGGGGTCTTGAGCTCGTGGCTGACGTTGGCCACGAAGTCGCGGCGGACGCGGGCCAGCCGGTGCGACTCGGTGACGTCGGCGGCTTCCACGGCGACATGGGTGGAGTTCAGCGCGACCGCGCGCAGGTGCAAGCCGAGCGGGGCGGAGGCGCCGCCGGCCCGGCCACGGGGCAGATCAAGTTCCACTTCCCGCCGTACGCCCGTACGGCGCACCTGGCCGGCCAGCGTGCGCAGTATCGGGTGGGCGGCGATGCTGCCGGGAGTGCCGCCCGAGCGCAACAGGCCCATCGCCCGGGCCGCCGGGTTGACCAGCACCGGGTGGTCGTCGGCGTCGAGCACCACCACGCCGACGCGGAGCGAGTCGAGGCTCTTGCGGCCGAGACCCTTCATCCCGTGCTTACCGCTAGAGGGCTCTTCGTCGGATTCGATGGCGCGGCCTCCCTTGGACGACTTCTTCGCGCCGTCGGACGGGCTCTTCGGCGCGGGTTTCGACGGGCCGGACCGGCGGGTACGGGCGAGCAGAAGGCCCACCACGACGCCGACGGCGAGCGCGGCAAGGAGGAGGCCGACGCCGTACACCCAGTCCACGCTGCGATCGTAGGGTCATTGTTTACCTGAAACGAACGTGGATCCCGACAAAGCGGACTCACTTCCAGCAATGTTCACCACTGCGTCCGGCTCAGTTCACCGGCGTTCACGCCCCGTAGGCTGGGCGCGCCTAGCGTGAGCCGGACCAGGCTGCCGCCGCGATCTCGGCGACAGCCCCGAACCCTTGGGACGACGAAATGATGCGCGAGGAGTTCCGAACGGACCTGGCCGAGGTCAACCGCATGCTGGTGGAGATGGCCGAGGCCGTACGCGCCGCGTTGCTGGGCGCGACGACGGCGCTGCTGACCGCCGACCTGGCCGCCGCCGAGACCGTGATGGCAAGCGACGCCGACGTCGACGCGTTGTACCGCCAGGTCGAGGCGAAGGTGGCCGACACCATCGCCCGCCAGGCGCCGGTGGCGTCGGACCTGCGGACCGTGATCACCGCCCTGCACATCTCCGCCGACCTGGAGCGGATGGGTGACCTGGCCGAGCACGTGGCCAAGACGGCCCAGCGGCGGCACCCGTCGCCGGCCGTGCCGTCCGAGCTGCGCCCGGTGTTCCAGGCGATGGGCGAGGTCGCCGACCAGATGGCCGGGAAGATCGTCCAGGTGCTGCACACGCCCGACGTCGACTCGGCGAAGCAACTGGAGACCGAGGACGACGTGATGGACGACCTCGAGCGGGACCTGTTCAAGGTGCTGCTCGACGATTCCTGGCCGTACGGGGCGGAGACCGCGATCGACGGCGCGCTGCTGGGCCGGTTCTTCGAGCGGTACGCCGACCACGCGGTGAACATCGGCGCGCAGGTGTACTACCTGGTCACCGGCGAGACGGTGCAGTTCGCCAAGGACTGATGCCGGAGGAACGGGCCGGCCACGCCGGCCCGTTCCGGGTGTCAGCGGCCCTGGTTGGCGACCGCGGCCGCGGACTCCTTGGCCAGTTCCGGGTCGAGGTAGGCGCCGCCCGGGGTGGTCGGGCGCAGGTTTTCGTCCAGGTCGTACCGAAGCGGGATGCCGGTTGGGATGTTCAGCTTGGCGATCGCCTCGTCGGAAACGCCGTCCAGGTGCTTGACCAGCGCCCGCAGCGAGTTGCCGTGCGCCGCGACCAGCACCGTCCGCCCGGCCCGCAGGTCCGGCACGATCTGGTCGTACCAGTACGGCAGCGCCCGCTCGAGCACGTCCTTGAGGCACTCGGACCTCGGCCGGAGCTCCGGCGGCAGCCCGGCGTAGCGCGGGTCGCCGGACTGCGAGAACTCGTCGTCGTCGGCGATCGGGGGCGGCGGGACGTCGTACGACCGGCGCCAGAGCATGAACTGCTCCTCGCCGAACTCCTGCAGCGTCTGCTTCTTGTCCTTGCCCTGCAGCGCGCCGTAGTGCCGCTCGTTCAGCCGCCACGACCGGCGTACCGGAATCCAGTGCCGGTTCGCCTCGTGCAGCGCGATCTCGCTGGTCCGGATGGCGCGGCGCAGCACGCTGGTGTGCACCACGTCGGGCAGCAGACCGTGCTCGGCGAGCAGTTCGCCGCCGCGCCGGGCCTCGGTCTCGCCCTTGGCGTTGAGGTCCACGTCGACCCAGCCGGTGAAGAGGTTCTTCGCGTTCCATTCGCTCTCGCCGTGGCGAAGAAGCACCAGCGTCCCTGTCATGGCCACCATCCTGCCTCAGCTGCCCGAACCCCCGGTCGCGCACCCGGGGTGACGACCACCACGTGGAAACTCGGCTGCGTGGTTCTTGTCGCCTGGCTAGGTTCGTAAGGCAATCAAGGCCAGCCGGTGCTTACAGGAGGTCGCGTGCGGGGTTGGTGGCGGACCGCCGTCGGGGGCTTCCCCCGGCAGTTCTGGCTGCTGTGGACGGGCACGCTGATCAATCGGCTGGGCTCGTTCGTGGTCATCCTCCTCGCCATCTACCTGACCGGCGAACGACATTTCAGCCAGAGCGCGACCGGCCTGGTCATCGGCCTGTACGGCGTGGGTGGCGCGATCGGCACCACCGGCGGCGGTGTGCTGGCCGACCGCTGGGGTCGCCGGCCGACGCTCCTGGTGGCCCAGTTCGGGGCGGCCGCGCTGATGCTCACGCTGGGCTTTGCCCGGTCGTACGGGCAGATCATGGTCTGTGCGTTCGCCCTCGGCGTGGTGGCCGAGGCGGCGCGTCCGGCATTCCAGGCGATGATGATCGACATCGTGCCCGACCGCGACCGGCTGCGGGCGTTCTCCCTCAACTACTGGGCGATCAACCTCGGGTTCGCGGTGGCCGCGGTCGGCGCCGGTTTCGCCGCCCAGTTCGACTACCTGCTGGTCTTCGCGATCGACGCGGGCACCACGCTGATCGCCGCGACAATCGGTCTGTTGTTCCTGCGCGAGACCCGGCCCGTACGCCCGGCGCCTTCGCCGCGTGACCGGGCGGCCGGTGACGCCGGGTTGCGGACGGTGCTGCGCGATCGGGCCTTCCTGACGTTCATCGGGCTCAACCTGTTCGCCGTGCTCGTCATGTTCCAGCACCAGTCGACGCTGCCGATCGCGATGACCGCGGACGGCCTGAGCCCGGCCACGTACGGCTGGGTGATCGCCCTCAACGGGTTCCTGATCGTGGCCGGGCAGATGTTCGTGCCCAGGCTGATCGGCGGCTTCCCCCGGGCGCGGGTGCTGGCGCTGGCCACGCTCGTCGTCGGGGTCGGATTCGGCCTGGTCACGTTCGCCGGCACGGCCGGCTTCTACGGGCTCACGGTGGTGATCTGGACGCTGGGCGAGATGTTGCAGTCGCCGTCCAACGCGGCCCTGATCGCCGACCTGTCCCCGGTGGCGCTGCGAGGCCGCTACGCGGGGGTGAACTCATTGTCCTGGTCGGCCGGGTCGGCGTTGGCCCCGATCCTCGGCGGCCTGGTCCAGCAGCACCTGGGCAACTCCGCGCTGTGGCTGGGCTGCGCCCTGGTGGGCGCGGTCACCGCCGGCGGCCAGCTGCTGGCCGGCCCCCTCTGGGAACGCCGGGCCGCCGCCCTCCGCGCCTCAACGGCCGTCCCCACCCGGTCGCCGACGACCGACGAGTTCGAAGCCATCCCGCCGATCAGCACCGCCGAACCCGCCGCCGACACCCCACCGGCCGAGCTGGACTCCGCCCGCTCACCGGCACCTCAGCCCCCGCCGCCCCGCCCACCCCTTGCTGTACCACTGGAGCGCTCCAGTGGTACGGCAGGTGACTAAGCCGGCGGCGGGGGTACCCGTGGCGTACCACTGGCACATCACTGCGCCCCGCACTCACCTGGCGTACCACTGGAGCGCTCCACTGGTACGCCACGGTGCAACACGCCGCGCGCCACGCCGACCGGTGTGCCAGTGGTACATCGCTGCGCCACCCAGCCACCCCGGCGCAGCTCACTCAGCCGACGCACCAGCGGAACGCCGACCGGCGCGCCTCAGACCCCCACGCACCCGGCTGCCGCGATGTCCCGCCTCCGGACGTGGCGCAAATGCGGAATGCATCATGCGCCGACCACGAATGCCGCGTAATCGACAGCGACCCAGCGCAGCAAGCGACGAAACAGATGAACAAACCGTGAAAGCGGGCCGAACAAACCCGGAAACAAAAGCACCGGCGGTGGCGGACGGCACCCATCCCCATAGGCACCGCCCGCACTAACCGCCGGTCTCGGGTCGCGCCGTCCCCCAACGGCTTAGTGCCACCCGTCCCCAACACCCAGTCGCGGTGACCATCGCTGGTCAACCCGTTCCCCGAACTGGCGACTCGGTGTCCATTGGCCACGCTAGTTGGGCCTGTCAACGCCCACAAGCCGCTCAGCCGTACGGCACCTGTCTGAACCGTCACAACAATCCGAACGGCCGACCCGGCGCAGGTGGTCGGATTACCTGAACCCCCAAACCTCGAAATCGGTCGAAGTGGCTCAGCGACCCCGAACCCCCGGCAGAACGGGTGAGTGAAGACTCCGACGACCGGGAGAGCACCGATGGCCGACCCCACGATCGAATACGATTCGACGCTGCAGCGCGCCGCGCTCGCCCTGCTGTTGCACGAGCGCTTGATCGCCACCGTCCACGCCCGCACCGGCGACATCATGTCGTCCAACGCGCGGTTCGCCGAGCTGGTCGGCCGTACGGTCGACGAGGTGACCGGCAGCCGTCTGGCCGAACTCTGGCAGACGAGCGCGACCGCGGTCGACCGGATGCTCGACGGTGCCCGCGACGGCGAGTACCTGGAGCAGGTCGTCGAGGTGGTCGACGTCAACGATCGGCACCGGTGGCTGCGCTCAAGGGCAAGACGGCGGCGGTCGACCGGGCCCAGGCGGTCATCGAGTTCGACCTGACCGGCAAGGTCCTGGAGACCTGCTGGACGGCGAGGCCCTGCGCGCCGACGCCGAACTGGACACGCTGGGCGGCCTCGGCATGCCCCTGGATCCCGAGGCGTCCCCGCAACCGGTGGCGAACCGGAACGACTCGCCGAGTGAGGGGCCGGACGGGCGGCGCGTGGTCGCGAGATCCTGACCTACAGCGTGGGCACGGAGGCGGCGACCCCACCCGACCAGGTCACCGTGATCCTGCCGTACCCCGCGCAGTTGATCGGACTGGAGGCCGCGCCGGTGCTGGGCAACTTCACCCATCGCGGGATGAGCGTGCCGCTGCTGTGCCTGTCCACCGTGCTCGGTCTGCCCGACCCGGTCGATCCGCACGACGCCCGGGTTCTGCTGATCGAGACCGCGGCCCGCGAGCTGGCCGGCTTCGTCGTGCCGTCGCTGCACGCGATCGAGGACTCGGTCTGGGAGGAGCCGGCGCCCAAGGAGGCCGGCGACCCGGCGAAGGTCCTGCAACGCGGT
The DNA here is from genome assembly GCA_964236515.1 of uncultured Actinoplanes sp. Classification (GTDB taxonomy): domain Bacteria; phylum Actinomycetota; class Actinomycetes; order Mycobacteriales; family Micromonosporaceae; genus Actinoplanes. Next base: position 24,754 of record CAXSDA010000029.1, on the reverse strand, counting down.
CCGCTGGTCAAGATCGGCGCCGACGAACACGGCCGCCTGCTGCCCAACATCGACCTGGTCGCCCTGGTCGGCGCGGAACTGGGTTGATCCCGAGGTACGGGCCGCCCCAAAGCCCCTGGCCCGCAACGCGATCCGACCGTCGGTCCCGGCCGATGCGCGGCCGCCGGGCTGATCCGGTGGTGCGCGCCGGCCTGTTCGGACGTCCACACCTGGTGTACCACTGGCACAGCAGCGTCGCGACACGCCGACCCGAACCACCATCCCGTACCACTGGAGCGCTCCAGTGGTACACCACGACGGCACCCGGCACCGTCACGTACCACTGGCGCCGCCGGGGCGGCCCCTACGCCCGCCCGGCTCGCCCACCGACCGCTCAGGACTTGTCGCGGCGCTGCGCGAAGTCGGCGAACGCCTGCAGGTTGGCCAGCGACTCGCCGCGCTTGACCCGCCAGTCCCACTCCCGCTTGATCGCCGTCCCGAAGCCGATCTCCAACATGGAGTCGAACGACTCGTCGGCGTAGGTCAGCACCGAACCCAGCAGCCGGTCGAGCTCGTCCTCGTCCAGCCCGCCGAGCGACACCCGGCCGGTGAGGTAGACGTCGCCGTTGCCGTCGATGGAGAACGCCACCCCGTACATCCGGGCGTTGCGCCGCAGCAGCCAGGACCACAACTCTTCGCGGTTCTCGTCCGGCTGGCGCATCACGAACGCCTCGATGCGCAGCGCGTGCTCGCCCACGATCAGGTTGACCGCGGTCTTGAGCTTGTGCGTGCCGGGCAGGGTGACCACATAGGAACCGTCGCCGGTGGTCTCCCACTCGAGTTCGCGTTCGGTGCAGACCCGCTCGATCAGCTCGGTCACCATGCGTACTCCGCCAGCCTCGACTCGATCAGCGCCCGGTGCTCGACCGCCGCCGCCCGGTACACCGCCAGCAGCCCGGACGCCGTCCGGTCCCAGGAGAAGTGACGGGCGTGCGCGACCGCGCCGGCGCCCAGCACGGCCAGCTGATCCGGCGCCGCCAGCAGCTTGTCCAGCACCCGCGCCCACTCGGCCGGGTCGTGGCCGTCGACGAGCACGCCGCTCCCGCCGTCACGGACGGCTGTCACCAGTCCACCGACCGCGGCCGCGACCACGGGCGTACCGCAGGCCTGGGCCTCCAGCGCGACCAGGCCGAACGACTCGTTGTGCGAGGGCACCGCGACCAGGTCGGCGGTGCGGTAGAGGGCGGCCAGGTCGTCGCCGCGATGCGGGGGCAGGAACACCACCCCGTCGGCCACGCCCAGCGAGCGGGCCAGTTCGATGAGCGAGGTCGGGCGGTCCAGGCCGCTGCCGCTGGGGCCGCCGCAGATCACCACCGTGACCGGCGCCTGCGGGTCGCGGCGGCGCAGGTCGGCCAGAGCCGCGATGAGCACGTCCGGGCCTTTCAACGGCTGGATCCGGCCGACGAACGCCACCACCTGGCCGCGGGCAGGCAGCCCGAACCGGGCCCGGTCGGAGCGGCCGGGACGGAACCGGTCCAGGTCCACGCCCGGTTCGACCACGGTCAGCCGGTCGGGGTCGGCGTCGTACGCGCTGATCAGGTCCTGCGCCTCGAAGCGGGTGTTGGCCACCAGCCGGTCGGCCTCGGCGATGACCTGCTCCTCACCGATCACCCGGGCCTTGGGCTCGGGACGGTCCCCGTCGGCGATCGAGCGGTTCTTGACCTTGGCCAGGGTGTGCGCGGTGTGCACCAGCGGCACTCCCCAGCGTTCGCGGGCCAGCCAGCCGACGTGCCCGGACAGCCAGTAGTGCGAGTGCACGAGGTCGTAGTGGCCGGGCGGGCGGGCGGCCTCGGTGCGCAGCACCCCGTTGGTGAAGGCGCACAGCTGGGACGGCAGATCCTCCTTGGCCAGTCCTTCGAACGGCCCGGCGGTGATGTGCCGGACGGTCACGCCGGGAGCCATCTCGACCATCGGGGGCAGGTCGCCGGCCGTGGCCCGGGTGAAGATCTCCACCTCGACGCCGCGCTCGGCCAGCCGCTTGGACACCTCGACGATGTAAACGTTCATGCCGCCTGCGTCGCCGGTGCCCGGTTGCTCGAGGGGCGACGTGTGGACCGAAAGCGTGGCGATCCGCCTCGGCGTCGGGTTTGCCACTTTTTATGTCCTCTCAGCGGCGCTCAATCGTTACGGTCAACCGTTGCACCGTCGTTCATCTTCCCCACATGCCGTATCTCAACCTCGCCCCGGGCCGCGCCGGGTGACGCAACTCTCGGGATAATCGCTGTCATGAAGAACATCGCCGTCGTCACCGGCGCGTCCAGCGGGATCGGGGCGGCCACCGCCCGCCGGCTGGCCGCCGAGGGCTTCCACGTGGTCGCCACCGCCCGCCGCACCGACCGGCTGGAGGCGCTGGTCAAGGAGATCGGGCCGGACGCCACCGCGGTGGCCTGCGACGTCAGCTCGGACGAGTCGGTGGACGCGATGCGCCAGGCGGTGGCCGAGCTCGACCTGCCGGTGACGCTACTGGTTAACAACGCCGGCGGGGCACACGGGATGGACTCGGTGGCCGACGGTTCGGTCGCCGACTGGCAGTGGATGTTCGACGTGAACACGCTCGGCACGCTGCGGGTCACCCAGGCGCTGCTGCCCGCGCTGGAGGCGAGCGGGGCCGGCACGATCATCGCGGTCGTCTCCACCGCCGGCTTCACCCCGTACGAGGGCGGCGGCGGGTACGCGGCGGCCAAGCACGCGCAGAAGGCGCTGGTCGGCACGTTGCGGCTGGAGCTGGCGGGACACCCGGTGCGGGTGATCGAGATCGACCCGGGCATGGTGCGTACCGACGAGTTCTCGCTGAACCGGTTCGGCGACGCGGACAAAGCCGACGCGATCTACGCCGGCGTCAAGGAGCCGCTGGTGGCCGACGACATCGCCGACTGCATCGCCTGGTGCGCAACCCGCCCCCAGCACGTCAACATCGATCAGCTGGTGGTCCGGCCGATCGCCCAGGCGGCGCAGCACAAGGTGGCCCGCGACTCGTGAAACCGCTCGGCGCGATCACCCGGGGTACGACCAACCCCAACCGCCTGCGCCGGGTGGACAACTTCCTCGCCCACCGCTGCCGGGACCGCCTGCGCGCGGCCGCCGATCCGCTGGTCGTCGACCTGGGTTACGGCGCCACGGCGGTGACCGCGGTCGAGTTGCGGCGCCGGCTGGCGACTACGGTCCGGCCGGACGTCCGGGTGGTCGGCCTCGAGATCGATCCCGTACGGGTCGCCGCCGCCCAGGACGCCGCCGATCCGCCCGGGCTGGAGTTCCGGCGGGGCGGGTTCGAGCTGGGCGGCCTGCGCCCGGTGGTGGTCCGGGCCCTCAACGTCCTCCGGCAGTACGACGAGGCCGAGGTCGCGGATGCGTGGGCGGCGATGACCGCAACCGGGGCGTACCTCGTCGAAGGCACCTGCGACGAACTCGGCCGGATCGCCACCTGGGCCACCGTGACCGCGGACGGGCCGCAGACCCTGACCCTGTCCGCCCGATTGTCCGATCTGGACCATCCGGCCACGTTCGCCGAACGGTTGCCCAAGGCGCTGATCCACCACAACGTGCCGGGGCATCCCGTCCACGAACTACTGTCCGCGCTGGGGAGCGCGTGGAACTCGTCGGCTACGCCGTTCGGCCCGCGGCAACGGTGGCTGGCCGCTGTGGACCGCCTACGCGAAACCGGCCGGCCCGTACTGGACGGACCGGCCCGCTGGCGACTCGGTGAACTGACGGTGCCCTGGCCGCAGATCAGTGCGGAGCGCCCCCGGCGATGACCAGGCGCAACGCCTCGATCAGCAGGTCGGAGGTGAACGGCTTCTTCACCAGCAGGGCGTTCTCGCCGATCAGGCCCTTGGTCACGGCGATGTCCTTGGGCAGCCCCGAGATGTACACGACTCCCATGTGCGGGCGCAGCTCCCGGGCCGACCGGGACAGCTCGCCGCCGGAGACCCCGGGCAGCCCCAGGTCGGTGATCAGCACGTCGATCACACCGTCGTGGTCCCGGCAGACCGCGAGGGCCCGGTCCGGATCCCCCGCGACCAGGGTGCTGAAGCCGCGGCGCTCGAGCATCCGGCGCATGATGTCGCGCAGATCCTCCTCGTCATCGACGACGAGGACGGTGGGGCGGTCGCCCGGAGCGTCCGTCATCGCTTCCTCCTGATCACAAAGGTCACCGGTCACGCTATCCGCCTTCGGACGGCCCGGTGCCCGCTTTGCGACATTGCGGATCAGACCTGCAGCGTCCACGAGTCCAGCGTGCCGGTGCTGCCGTACTTGTCGGTCACCCGCAGGGTCCAGAGGCCGGCCCGGACCGCGCCGGTCACACCGACGGCGTACCGGGTGGCGAAGCTTCCGGCCTTGTCGGAGTAGTTGATCGCCTTGACGGCGTACTCCCGTCCGGCCGGCGACACCAGCGTGATCCGCAGGCTGCCCCGGAAGGTCGTTTTCATCGCCACCGAGACCGAGGCCGTCGACGCGGTGCCGGTGCAGCTCACCCGGACCGCGCTGGCCACGGTGCTCCGGGCTCGCACGGCGACGTCGGTGCCGTGGCTGACCGGCGCGCACGCGGCCGTCTTGGCCACCACCGGCGTGGTGGCGGTGGTGGTGAGCCAGCCGGTGTAGAGGAGCTTGTTCGGCGATCCGGTGCCGGCCGAGGACACCACGCCGCTGCCGGCGTTGGTCACCAGCGCGTCCCGGACCTGCGCCGGAGTCCACGCCGGGTGGGCACCGAGCACCAGCGCGGCGGCACCGGCCACGTGCGGGGAAGCCATCGAGGTGCCGCTCATCATCTTGGTGGCGGTGTTGCTCGAGTTGGAGTCCGAGGTGATCCGGGCACCCGGGGCGAAGAGGTCGACGCACGTGCCGTAGTTGGAGAACGAGGCCCGGGCGTCCGTGCTGTCCGTCGCGCCCACGGTGATCGCGTTCGGCGTCACCGCCGGCGACTGCAGGCAGGCGTTCTGGTTGTCGTTGCCGGCGGCGACGGCGTAGGTCACGCCGGACGCGATCGAGCGGGTCACCGCGTCGTTCAGCGCCTGGTAGACCGGGCCGCCAAGGCTCATGTTGGCGACCGCCGGCTTGACCGCGTGCGCGGTCACCCAGTCGACGCCGGCCATGATGGCCGAGTACGAGCCGCTGCCGGCGCAGTCGAGCACCTTGACCGCGACCAGCCTGACGTCCTTGGTCACGCCGTACGTCCGGCCGCCGATGGTGCCGGCCACGTGCGTGCCGTGCCCGTTGCAGTCCGACGCGTCGGCGTTGCCGTCGATGAAGTTCCAGCCGTACGTGGCCCGGCCGCCGAAGTCGGCGTGGCCGATCCGGATACCGGTGTCGAGCACGTACGCGGTGACGGTCGACGCGGTGCCGTAGGTATAGGTGGTGGACAGCGGCAGCGCCTTCTGGTCCAGCCGGTCGATACCCCAGGTGGCGCCGGTCTGGGAGGCGGCGTCGAGGCGCACCCTGGCGTCCTGCTGGACGTAGTCGACGGACGGGTCGGCGGCCAGGTGGGCGGCCTCGGTCGCGGTCATCTCGGCCTGGAATCCGCGTACGGTCGCCAGATAGTTGTGCCGCACCTCGCCGCCGTAGCGCTTGACCAGCGCCTGCGACGCCGACGTGACGTGGCCGGCCGCGTCCGAGTCGGAGCGGAGAACCACGATGTAGCTGTCCCGGATGGCCTCGGCGCCCGGTGTGGCCACGATCGTCCCGGTCGGCCGGGCATCTGGGGTCGCGGCGTGCGCGGTGCCGGACAATCCGGTCGTCGCGGCCACGGCGGCCAGTCCGGCGGTCAGCACGCTCCGTACGAACATGTGTGGTCCTCCCCTCAGGCCCCGGATGCATGCCGGGGTCGTCTGGGGGAAACACTGCGGAACAGGCGGAGCCCCACCGGGACTCGGAGCGTTGCGCCTGGGTTGCAGCCGACCGGATACCTCTCAGGCCGACTCGATCAACGCCGATTTACCCGCTGCCAGGACCGCTGCACCGAGCAAGGAGACGATATGAGCATCACGCTGTCGCCCGAGATCATCTCCATCGACTCGCTGACCGAGCGCTGCGACCGTTGCGGCGCGGCCGCCAAGCTGCAGGTCGTCCTGACCGCCGGCGGCGAGCTGGCGTTCTGCGGGCACCACGCCAAGAAGTACGCGCACGGACTGGCCCCGGTAGCGACGAAGATCCTCGTCGAGGACGGGTTCGACTGGGCAGGCCCCGCGTCCGCCGAATGACCGATATGCTCGATACCTCACTTATGGGCGGGTTCCGCCCCCTGAGAGGGGTACCGGGCGTGCAGATCGCGGCGCACGATGTGGGGCGGCTGGCTCGGGCCATCGCCGCCTGTGCGGGTGTGGCGGTCACCGCTTATGGAGCTTTCGTACTGATCAGGTCGCCGGGTCCGGTCTTCTCCGACCCGGCGACCGCTTTCGTTCCGGCCGGCCTGGCGCTGGTGCTGCGGGTGCTGCCGGTCTCCGGTCCGGCCGTCCGGGTCTGCGGTCATCTGCTGGCCGCCGTCGCCACCGCCGTCGGGCTGGCCACGCTGACTGTCCATCCCGCCGCTGCGGTCGCCACCGTGCTGGCCGGCCTGGCCCTGGCCGCCCTCGACGCGGCCGCGTCGCGCCGGGCCGGCGGGTTCCGGGTGGCCGACCCGCTCCTCGCCGGGGCCGCCATCATCGCCCTGGTCGCGCTCGTGCCCCGGATGTTCGCGGCCACCTTCCCCGACCGTGCCGGGCCGGACAGCGTGATGACGCCGTACGCCGCCGGAGCGCTCCTGACGCTGGCCCTCGGCGCCATCCTGGCCCGCCCCGAGGCCGGCCTGCTGCGGACCGCGGCCGCCGCCGGACCCGGCACCACCGTCCGCCGGGTCCTCCCGGCCCTGGTCGCCGTGCCGGTGATCGCCGCCCTGACCAGCGCGCTGGCGGTCCGTACGGGCATCGACCGGCCGGCCGCCGCGATCAGCACCGGCGCCGTCCTGGCCGCGCTGGCCGTCCTGGCGCTGATCGCCTACCTGGTCCGCTCGCTGGAAGCCGCGGACCGCGGGCAGCGGGCATTGATGGCCGAGCTGGACGAGCGCCGGGAGTTCGCCGACACGCTGCTGCAGTCGATGAACGAGGCGGTCATGGTGCTGGACGCCAATCAGCGCATCCTCGACGTCAACCGGCGCTGGCGCGAACTCACCGGGCACGACGGCGAGGAGCCGCTGCGCCTGGTCCCGCCGGTGCCGCCGCCGGGTAGCGGCGACTGGGTGCTCCCCCGGGTGGACGGGAGCGAGGTGCCGGTGCTGGCCACCATGGCGGCGATCCCGCACGCCGACGGGTCGCCCCGGGCGTACGTGGCCACCTACGTCGACATCGCCGACCGCAAGCACGCCGAGGAGGCGCTCAGCCGGCACGCCACCGAGCTGCAACTGGGCAACGAGGCATTGCTCGAGGCCAATCAGCGGCTGGAGACCGCCCTGGCGTTCAAGAACGACCTGACCTCGATGCTGACCCATGACGTGGCTCAGCCGATCAGCTCCATCGCCAGCCTGTCCGAGCTGCTCAGCGCGGACTGGGCCGATCTGCCCGACGACATCCGGCAGGAGCTGGCCTCCAAGATCGACAAGAACACCCAGCGGCTGATCAAGATGATGAACGACCTGCAGCTGCTGTTCCGGCTGGACACCGGGTCGGTCACCGCCCGCCGGACGCCGGTGCCGCTGCTCGAGGTGGTCGAGACGGTCGCCGCCGGCTTCCGCGACGACACCGAGGTCGACGTCCGGATCGACGAGGAGCTGTCCGCGCTGGCCGACCGCGGTCACGTCGCCGCGGTGGTGCTGAACCTGCTGCGCAACGCCGTCGCGTACGGCGACGGGCCGGTGGAGATCGAAGCCGTCCGGTCCGGCGAGACGGTCGAGCTGGTGGTGGCCGACCACGGCCCGGGCATCCCGGCCGATCTGCTGCCGAACCTGTTCGGGCGGTTCATGCGGGGCGCCGGGCTGGGCCTGTTCATCGTCCGCCACCTGGTCGAGGCCAACGGCGGCACGGTCCGGTACGAACCGGCCGACCCGTGCGGCGCCCGCCTGGTCGTCACCTTCGAAGCGGCGTGAGAGCCTCGGTCAGTTCCCGTGGATGACGGCGGGTGGCCCGGCCACCCGCCCGGCCTCCATGACGAGCAGCAGCACGCCGGAGACGACTGTGACGCCGGCGATCCAGCCGGTCAGCGGGCGACGACGAATGCGAACATCTCGAACTCGATACCGCTGACCAGGTGCATCCGGATCCGCCGGCGCAGCCGCCAGGTGCGCGCCGTGGCGTACGCGCCCGTTCCCGGGTCGTCGTCGACATCGTCCGGCGGCGGTTGGTACGGAATTCCGCGCGCCGCAGGCGGACGAGACGCGACGCGACGCGAGGGGATCGACCAGCAGGACGGTCCACCACGCGTCGCGCTTCTTGTACGTCCGTTCACGGATCTCCGCCAGGTCGACGCGTTGCACCCGGTCGAACCTGGCGGCTCCGTTGCGTCCTGACCAGTCACCCCGAGGAGGGTCAGTGCCCGGCGGAGCCGCGGTCCTCTTCGTTGATCATCCCGTCACCCCAGGCGTCCGACGCCGGCGTACGCCCGCCCATCGACGCCGCGCCGGCCGCACTCCCGCGCAACGGGGCGTGGCTGACGATGCGGCGTCCCGGCGCGAGCACGTCGTCCAGGTCGTGCACGTTCTTGATCCCCGGGGCCGAGGTGATGTCGACGTGGTTGCCGAGGTCCGGGTCGTCGATCAGCGGCCGTACGGGCCGGTTGCGGACCCGGGCGGCGACCGACGCCGGTGACGCCGGGTCGAACTTGCGGCTGCCGCCGAAGAGTGTGCCCGACCGGCCGGCCAGCTGCTTGGTGCTGGCGCCGGTCGCCCGCTTGAGCGCGGTGTCGTTTTCGATCAGGCCCTTGAAGGCCGTCAGGTCGTCCTTGAGCCGCCGGTTCAGCGTCTCCTCGCCGTGGTGGTCACTCGGCATGAGCGCCGCCACGTCCGCCTCGAGCTGAGCCACCACCTGCGTCCGGGTCTCGCCCAGCGGCCGCAGCGTCAGCGTCTCGGCCAGCCGTGGCCCGCCCACCGAGGCCCAAGCCACCCGCTGGTCGTACGCGAGTTCGGTGATCTGGGCGTCGAATTCGCGCCGGGTGCCGTCCAGCTCCATCACCCAATGGGCCTGCTGGTGGCCGGTCGGCACGACCCGCTCGACGCCGGTCATGAACCGCGGATAGTTCTCGAACGCGGACAGCTGCTCGTAAACGGTATGCAGCGGCGCGCTGACCTCAATGGCCTGCTGAACCATGCTCATACACCGAGAGTACGAAGATCAGCACGATCCGCGGCCGAAATTGATCAGACCCGCTTGACGTACTGCCAGCGGCCGACCTCGGCGGCGTACCGGGCGTCGCTGGCCGCGACCAGGGCCACGCCGGCTGCGCGCAGCCGCTCGACCACGGCCGGCGACGGGCTGCGCCAGGCCTCGCTGATCTCCACGGTGGTTCCGGTGACCCGGCAGGCGTCGGCCAGCGCGGCCAGGACGTCCGGAGTCACCACGCTGTCGTCCAGGCCGACCTGGCCGAGCAGGCCGAGCGGGCGGGCGAGCTGGGTCGGGGCGTAGCGGGCCGCGCGCTCCAGGCCGCGTACGGTCGCCAGAACCAGGTTCTCGGCCACCTGGTCCGCGGTGATCTCGCCGGTCAGCAGCATCGACCGGACGTCGCGGGGGCCGAGCGGGCCGGCCGGCATCGGCAGCCGGGAGACCGCTACCGAGACCACCTCCAGGTGGCCCAGGTCGGACGGCCAGGCCAGCCAGCCGTCGGGCTGGACGACCTCGACCTCGGCCGCCACGCGGAGCGTCATCTCCGTACGGCGGCGGGCGCGGCGGATGGCGTCGGCGTAGGCGGGCAGCCAGGTGGTGTCCGGGCCGACCTGGTCGGCGAAGGTCAGCGAGCGCATCCCGGCCCGGTCGGCGGCCGACACGACCACGCCGACGCTGTCCCGGCCGGCCGCGAAGCCGGTGTGCACGTGCCCGTCCACGGTCAGGTCGAGGGCGTTCGTCGACTCGATGACCAGTTCCTGCTCTGCGCCCACGATCCGCTCCCCGGTTCCTGACTGACGAGCTCATCTCGTCGCAGGTCAGAGTCGGTCGCGGGTGTTGTGACGGGAGGACTGGCGCCGGTGCAGTCGAGTATCAGATTCTGAAGGCCCCGACCAGGCTGCGCAGCTCCTCGGCGGTCCGGGCGACCTCGGTGCTCGCCTCCCGGGTCTGGTTGACGCCCTGGACGGCGCTGGCGCTGGCGTGCGAGACGTCCGAGATACTGGCCGCGATCCGGCTGCTGCCGGAGGCCACCTCGCCGATGCTGCGACTCATCTCTCCAGTCGTCGCGGTCTGCTCCTCGACCGCGCTGGCGATGGTCGTCTGGTAGTCGTTGATCTTCGCGATGACCTCGCTGATCCGGCTGATCACCTCGACCGCGCCACTGGTGTCCTGCTGGATCGCGGTGACCCGGGCGCCGATGTCCTCGGTGGCGCGGGCGGTCTCCTGGGCCAGGTCCTTGACCTCGCTGGCGACCACGGCGAAGCCCTTGCCGGCGTCCCCGGCGCGGGCCGCCTCGATGGTGGCGTTCAGGGCCAGCAGGTTGGTCTGCTCGGCGATCGAGGTGATCAGCTTGATCACGTTGCCGATCTCGGCCGACGACTCGCCCAGCTGCCGGATGGTATCGGTGGCCCGGGCGGCCTCGTTCACCGCGACCGCGGCGATCTGCGCGGCCTCGCTGGTGTTGCTGGAGATCTCCCGGATGGACAGGCCCATCTCCTCCGACCCGGCCGCCACCGTCTGCACGTTGCGGGAGATCTCCTCGGCCTCGATCGACGCCGACGAGCTCTGCGTGTCGGTGCTGTGCGCCGCGGTGGCGATCTGACCGGCCACCGCCGACAGCTGGGACGCCGATCGAGCCAGCGTGTCGGCGTTGATGCCGATGGTGGTCATCGACGTCCGGATCGAGTCGAGCGCGCCGTCCAGGGCGATTGCCATCCGGCCGAGTTCGTCGCGACTCTTGATGCCACTGCGCCGGGTGAGGTCGCCGGCGGCCACCGCGGAGATGACCTCGGCGAGCTTGTGGACCGGGCCGAGGATCGATCGGGTCAGCGGCACCGCCAGCAGCAGCAGCAGCACCACGCCGGCGAGCGCGACCCCCAGGGCCAGCCAGCGGGTCCGGCCCACCGTCGCGCTCATGTCCGACCGTTCCTGCAGGACCGCCGCGCCGACCCGGTCGGTCAGCGCCCCGAGTTCGTCGTCGGTCGCGTGGTTGCGGTCGGAGATCTCGTTCAGCCGGTTCCGCACCGACGCTGGTGAGGCCTTGGCGGCCTGCGCGAACTGGGTGATGAACTGGCCGAAGGCGGTGAAGTCGGCCCGGTTGGCGGCGAACGTGGCGGCCGGTCCGGCGGGCAGCCCGGCGGCGATCACCGCGTCCGCGGCCTCGGTCGCTGACTGCACGTCGTCGGACACGTCGGAGGTGACGTCCTGACCGAGGGCGGCCCGGTAGGCGTCCACCTTGAGCTCGCTCTGGCGGGTGTCCAGATGGTTCAGGGAGGCCAACCCGGCCTCGAGCCGGCGCACATCCTCCGCCTGGTTCCCCAGCGCGGACTGACCCCACACGCTGATCACCGAAAGCGCCGCCACCGCCACCAGTGCGGCGGTCACCATAAGCCCCAGCCGCTGGGCGATGCCCAGTTCTGCCAATCGCGACATGCGCGTCCCCTCCGTGGCGAAGATGGCTGACGCGAGTGAAGCGCCGGCATCACTCATCCTTCAGCGCGACCGGGTCCTCTGATTATGGTTTCGATGGATTCGTCGGCAACGGATCGCCCTGGAAAGGGAGACCCCTGTGAAACGTCCTCTGACGGTGGCTGTCGTCGCCGCGAGCCTCCTGAGTGTCACGACCGCCCCGGCGGTGGCCGCTGCGGGCCGGGCCCACGCGGCCGTCGCCGGCACCGTGCGGACCGGCGGGACACCGCTCAACGTGCGCGCCGGGGTCACTTCCGGCAGCACCCTGGTGGGCCGGCTGGCCAACGGCGGACGGGTGTCGATCGCCTGCTTCTTCTTCGGCCAGACAATCTCCGGGACGGTCCGCACCAGCCGGGCCTGGGACCGGCTGACCAGCGGTCACTACGTCGCCGACGCGTACATCGTCCGCTCCGTCTCGCTGCCCCTCTGCTCGACCGCGACCGCCGAGCCGCAGCCGGCGGCCACCCGGGGCGCGTACATGCTTCCGGTCGCGGCCGGGATCGTCAGCGGTTACCGCACCCCGATGCGGCCCACCCACGACGGCGTCGACCTGGGCGCGGCCCGTTTCACGCCGATCCACGCGGCCGCCGCCGGCCGGGTGATCACGGTGGTCTGCAACGTGTCCACCCACAACTGCGACGTGGACGGCAGCACGTCGCTCAGCGGATGCGGCTGGTACGTGGAGATCCGGCACCCGGACGGCTACGTCACGCGGTACTGCCACATGGTCCGGCGGCCGGCCGTCTCGGTCGGCCAGGTCGTGGCCAAGGGAAAGGTCATCGGCTTCGTCGGCACGTCCGGTTCGTCGTCCGGCCCGCACCTGCACTTCGAGGTCCACTCCGGAGCCCCGGCCACGCGGGCCAACTGCATGAACCCGATACCGTTCATGCGCGCCCACGGCCTGGTCTTCGGCTCCTGAAGCCGGCTATCCAAGGACGCGCCGGGCCCAGCGCATCTCACCGCCGGCATCGGTGTGGACCAGCGCCACCATGACGTCGCGTTGCGCATCGGCGATGGCAATGGAGCCGGACCCCATCGCCGGAGCCAGGCGGTCGCTGCTCCCGTCCCGGCGGCCGGCGTGCTCACAGCCGCAGTGGGCAAACGGTTCCGGCCGTCGGCATCGGTGTAGTTGCCGGTCGCCCCGCGAAGACGGGGCCTATTCGGGCGGGCGAAGCATGTCGCTGACCGCCTGGACGGCCGCCTCGGTCGGCGAGGCCGCCTCCCGGTTCGCCGCCTGAAGCTCACGGAAGACCTCTTCACGATGCACCTGAACGCTGCGCGGCGCCTGGATGCCGAGGCGGATGACGTCGCCGCGGGCTTCCAGCACGGTGATGACGACATCGTCGCCGATCATCACGCTCTCGCCCGCTCGCCGGGTCAGCACGAGCATGTGCCCTCCTCCATCCGTGGATCGGACATGGCTCAGGCGCGGTCGCTTCCACCGCGACCGCGCCTGTTCGAGGCAGATTCAGTACGTACGGTTCATCACCGCACGGACCGGCATGCCGGTGCCGTTCAGGACGACCTGCATGGCCCGCATGGTGTCGCGGTCGACGATGATCGGCGCGAGCAGGTTGGCCGTCGTCTCGTTCACGCCGGCGGTGATCACCACCATGACCAGCAGACGGTCCGCGTCCTTGGTGTTCAGCGCGGCGAAGACCTCGTTCTCGATCTCCGGCGCGTAGTCCGGGAAGAACGGCTCCGGCGGCGCGACGAGGAAGCGCAGGCTCGGGTCGTCGATCGAGGTGAAGGCGTACAGCAGGCCTTCGTCGTGCAGCCGGACCATGCAGAAGCGCCGGTGGGCGGGGAAGCCGGGCATCGGCACGGCCATGTCGATGACTGGCATCTCCGTGACGGAGTCGGTCATGATGTCCTCGATCGGTCGGTACGCAGTGCGAGTACTCATGGTCACCTCAGGAAGTCGATGAGCGAGGGCTGGATCACCTTGGCCGAGGCGGCCAAAGCTGCTTGATACGAGGTCTGCTGCAACTGCATGTCCATGATCGTCTTCGGCAGATCCACGTCCTCCACTTCGGACAGCTGCGACGTCACGGAGAGCAGCCTGTCCTGAGCGGACTGCTTCATCTGCTCAACCCGATTGTATCGGGCGCCTACATTCGAAAGGGTGTTTTTCAGTAAATCGCCAGCACTATCTAGCTTTGTCAGACTAGCCGACAAAGCATCGCTGTCTCCGGACCGGATGTTGGCCGAGATGTCCGTCAGTACCGAGAACAACTGGGTGTCGCCGTCGCCGAAGGCTTCCGGCCCGGAGGCGTCCACCCGCACCTTCGCCCCGGCCCCGACCGTCCGCGTCGTCGCGGTGGAGTTGCCGGCGAACGTGCCGTCGTCGTGGTACGCCACCGCACTGGTCGACGTGCCGCCGAACACCGGCCGGTCCAGATACTTGGTGTTGGAGATGCCGATCAGCGTCGCCTTGAACTGGTCGACCGCCGTGGCCATGGCCTCGTTGGACTGGGCGTTGTTGGAGCCGGCGTTGAGGGCCTGGACGGTGAGGTCGCGCACCTGGTTCACCACGGTGGAGCTGCTGTCCAGCGACGACTGCAGGGTGTTCAGCCAGCCCAGCCCGTCGTCGGCGTTGCGCGAGTACTGCTCGTTGGCCCGGGTCTCGCCGCGCAGCTGCATCGATGTGACCGTGCCGGTCGGCGAGTCCGACGGCCGGTTGATGGTCTTGCCGCTGGACAGCTGCTCCTGGATCTTCTGACCCTTGGAGATGCTGCGCTGCAGGTTCTGCAGGACCGCGGTGTGGATGCTGCTCTCGGTGACTCTGCCGAACGACATGGAGATTCCTACCTTCCGACCAGGCCGGTGCGGTTGATGAGCTGGTCGAGCATCGAGTCGATGGTGGTCAGCACGCGGCCCGCCGCTTCGTAACCGCGCTGGTAGGTGAGCAGGTTGGTCATCTCCTCGTCGAGGTTGACACCGGACGTCGCCTCGCGGGACGCGTCCACCTGCTGGGTCACGTTGGTCTGGATGTCGTTGCGCCGGCTGGTCGCCTGCGAGTTCACGCCGAGCTGGCCGATCATGCCCTGGTACTCGCGGTCCGCGCCGGTGGGCGAGTCGCCGATATCGGCAAGCTTGTCGGCCACGTTGTTGTCGAGCGCGCCCGCGGTGGCCGGCGGCACGATCTGCGTCGGATCGGTGGAGGACACCGCCACCTTGTCCGGGTCGGTGACGCCGACCTTGATGTTGCCCGCGGAGATCGGCGAGCTCGGGTCGCTGCTGACGAAAAAGTCCTGCCCGGTGGTGCCGTCCACGCCGTACCCGGACTTGTGCACCGCATTCACCGAGTCGGCCAGGTTCTTCGCCACCGAGTCGAGCGAGTTGGCCATGCCCGGCAGCACACTGGTCATGGAGTCGAACACCGCGCCCATGGTGCCGCCGGCGCCGGTCGCCGACTTCGTGTCCGACCACTGCAGCGACAGCGCCTGTGTCTGGGTCGGGTCCTTCATCGCCGCCTGCTGGTCCTGCAGACGGGGCGCGCCGGTCACTTCGATGCTGCGCGTGGTGAACTCGCTGACCAATGTGGAGTTCCCGACGAAGACGTCCATCGCGCCGTTCTTGCGCAGCGAAGCGGTGGCGCCGGTCAGCTCGGACAGATGCATGACCGCCTGGTCGCGCTGGTCCTCGAGCTCGTTCACGGTCTGGCCGGTCGCCTTGGCCCGGACGATACTGTCGTTGAGCTGAGCGACCGTACCGGCCGAGGTGTTGACCTCGGTGGTGTACGCGGCCAGCTGGGTCCGGCTGGCGTCGTACTGCCCGGCCAGCGTGTTGTAGGCATTGTTGAGGCCGTCGGCCACGGTCGAGCTCTGCTGGATCAGCGTGGAGCGGGTCGCGGTCAGCTGCGGATTGTTGGACACGTCGTTCCAGGCGCCCCACATACTGTGCATCTGCGACTGCAGTGCGGTGTCCGAGGGCTCGCCGAACGCGTCCTCGATCGACTGGTACGACGTGGTCTGGGTGGTCAGGTAGGCGGAGTTCCCGTGTTCGGTCCGGCCCCGGTTCTCCATGAACTCGTCCTTCAGGCGCTGGACGTCGGAAACCGTCACGCCCTGACCCAGGCCGTCGGTCCGGGCGTAGAACGCCGGACTGATGCCACCGGTCTGCGACTGCATCTCGGCCCGCTGCCGGGTGTAGCCGTCGGTGTTGGCGTTCGCGATGTTCTGACCGGTCACGTCCAGGCCGCGGCGTTGCGCGTAGAGCGCCGACAACGCGGTGTTGATGCCTCCGAAGCTGCTGCCCATCAGATCGCCTCGTCCACCAAACTCGGCCGGCGCACTCCGCCGGAGACGGTTTTGCCTTGTGGGCTATAGGTTTCCACGGTTCCGGCGAACGCGAGCATCGTTTCGCGAGCTGCCCGCTGCCCGGCCGTGAGCAGATCACGGTTCGTGTCGGCCATCGCGCTGATCTCGGACGTGAGCGTCAGGAACGCCTTGCGGTGCTGGTGCAGCAGCTCGGACCAGGGCGCCGGGGCGGCGTCCGCGAGCTGGCCCAGCGAGGCTTCCGCCGGCAGGCCGAGCTCGACCGCCACGGCCTGCGCATACGCCGCTCGCGCGACTTCCGTCTGCCGGATCTGTTCCAGCACCACCTCCACCTCGCGGGTGGCGTGCGCCAGCCAGCGCGAGCGCCCGGCGGCCAGTAGGAGCTGTTCCTCTTCCAGCTTGAACAGCAGCAGCTCCAGCAGCTCGCGCGACCGCCACAGAACGCTGGACAGATCGGTCAGGCTCACGCGCGCCTCCGGGGTCGGATGTGGTTCGGTATTCACCCGGAACGGTCGGCATGTGAACCGTGGGTCTGAGGAGTTTGCAACCTTTCCGCAGCCGCCGTGATCTCGTCCCGTAACGCGAGCGCCTCCGGGTCGGACGGCCGCAGACGGAGCGCCGCCGCCACGTCGTGGGCCGCCCGCTGCGGGTCGCCGGCGTAGAAGTGGTGGTAAAGCCCGGCATGGAACTGCGCGGTGAAGTCGTCCGGCGCGAGTTCGGCGATCCGCTCGGCGACCCGGGTGGCCTCGGCGTACCGCTCCAGCCGGTGCAACTCGGCGGCCAGGAACGTCAGCCGGTCGGGGTCGTCGGTGGCCTCCGCCTCCAGCAGATCCAGATAACGCAGACCCTTTTGCCGTACGCGATCGGCCGCCGGCAGGTGATGCTCGAGGACGGCGCCGGTCCGCTGCAGCCGCCCGCCGGCGGCCAGGATCGAGGCGTCGACGGTCTCGTGCACCGCCCCGGCGTAACGGAACCGCGGATCGTTGCGGAACAGCCGGACCGCGTGGTCCAGCCACGACTTCGCAGCGGCCTCGGCCGGGAGGTTGCAGCGGGTCAGCACGTACCCGGCGGCCTCGTCGGCGGCGATCAGGGCCTGCAGCACCGGCCGGCTGGCCTCCTCCACCGTCTCGTCCGCGTCCAGTACCAGCACGTGCGTCCCGGTGGCCCGGGCCAGCCCGGCGTTGCGGGCGGCGGCGAAGTCGACCGGGTCGAAGTCGTGATGCAGAACCACCGCGCCGTACGCCTCGGCCACGGCGGGCGACGCGTCACCCGAGCCGGTGTCGACCACGACGATCTCGCCGGCCAGCGCCGATACCGAGGCCAGGCACCGCGGCAGCGCCGCCTCCTCGTTCTTGACGATCATGCAGAGGCTGAGCACGGAACCAGGCTAAACGCGGACGGAAAAAGGTCTGAGATGTTTTCGCAAACCGCCTCATAACCATCTCGATACCGCCGAACATCGGGAGGTAGGGCCACTCGGCTCACGGATGAGCCGGCACAGACCCGCTCTCAAGGAGGAAACACCCATGGGTCTTCGCATCAACCAGAACATCGCCGCCATGAACGCCTACCGGAACCTGTCGATCACCGACGGGCAGATGTCGAAGTCGCTGGAAAAGTTGTCCAGCGGTTACCGCATCAACCGGGCCGCGGACGACGCGGCCGGCCTCTCGATCTCCGAGGGCCTGCGCTCCCAGGTCGGCGGCCTGAAGGTCGCCGTCCGCAACGCCCAGGACGGCATCAGCGTCGCGCAGACCGCTGAAGGCGCGATGAACGAGGCGACCTCGATCCTGCAGCGCATGCGTGACCTGTCGGTCCAGGCCGCCAACGGCGGCTCGAACGACACGGAGGCCAAGGGCGCTGCGCAGAAGGAGTTCGGCCAGCTCAACCAGGAACTGGACCGGATCGGCAAGACCACCTCCTTCGGCAAGCAGAAGCTGCTGGACGGCTCCTTCGGCCAGGCTCAGGAGGTCGCCGGCACCAAGACGACGACTCCGTCGGGCGCGGCCGGTACGTTCGACATCTCCCAGGTCAACGGCCAGACGCTGGCCGCCGCCATCACCGTCACCGTACCCGCGGCAGCCGCCGGCGCGAGCGCCAAGGACATCGCCGACGGCATGAACACGGCGATCTCCACCGCGCTCAAGGGCGCCGGCCAGGGCTTTACCGGCGACGAGATCCACGTCAGCTCGGATGTCGCCTCGGACGGCACCGGCGCGACCTTCAAGATCGACGGCGCCAAGGGCTTCACCCTGGCCAATGACAGCGGCGTGCTCAGCGGTAACAGCATCACCGCCGGCGCGAGTGCCGCCAAGGCCAACGCCAACAGCGGCCAGTTCCAGGTCGGCGCCAACTCGGGCGAGACGTTGAACATCTCCATCGGGGCGGTCAGCGCGTCCGCCCTGGGCACGTCCAACCTCGACCTCAGCGCCGAGGGCGGGGCGGACACGGCGATCGGTGCGGTGGACTCGGCGATCACCAAGATCTCCGACCAGCGCGCGTCGCTCGGTGCGTACCAGAACCGGTTCGAGCACACCATCAACAACCTGAACGTCTCGGTGGAGAACCTGTCCGCGTCGGAGTCGCGTATCCGGGACACCGACATGGCGTCCGAGATGGTGCAGTTCACCCGGAGCCAGATCCTCACCCAGGCCGGCACGTCGATGCTGTCCCAGGCCAACCAGGCCTCGCAGAACGTACTGTCGCTGCTCCGCTAACCGAACCGCAACCAGGTTGTTCTAACCGAACAGCTTCAGTGAACCGAATAGGTGGGGGCAGACGGCAGACGCCGACTGCCCCCGCTTTTCGCTTTCCCCCGGGAGGTGCGCATGGGCAACACAGTCGACGGACTCGTCTCCGGCATGGACACCGCGTCCATGATCTCGTCGATGATGCAGATCGAGTCGCTGCCCAAGACCAATCTGCAGACCAAGGTCGCCAACGCGCAGACCACGGTCACCTCCTACCAGTCGGTCAACTCCAAGCTCGCCGCGATCAAGACCGCCGCGCTGGATCTCCAGTCGCTGAGCACATGGCGCAGCGTCAAGCCGACCAGCAGCTCGACGAACGTCGTGGCCACGGCCACCGGAGGCACCAACACCCAGACGGGCAGCCTGACCTTCGACGTGACGCAGCTGGCCCGGGCCCAGGCCTCGACCGCCCGCGTCTCGTCGACCGACGCCATCACCGCCGCCGACTCCATCCAGGTCCAGATCGGCACGGCCGACCCGATCACCATCGCCCTGGGCACCGACAAGACGGCCGCGGGCGTCTCGAACGCGATCAACGCGGCCGGCCTCAGCGTGAAGTCCTCGGTCGTGCAGACCAGCGCCGGCGACAGCGTCCTGCAGGTCACCGGAACCAAGACCGGTGCGGCCAACTCGTTCACCGTCTCCGGCCTCTCCGACACCGGCGGCAACGCGGTCAACTTCCAGAACGCCGTCGCCGCGCAGGACGCGACCATCCAGGTCGGCGGCGGCGACGCCTCGGCCGGCGGGTACAGCGTCACCAGCGGCACGAACACGTTCACCGGCCTCATCAACGGCGTGACCGTGACGGTGGGCAAGGTGGAGTCCGGTGTCACGCTCAACGTCGACACCGACTCCTCCGGCATCGCCGGCAAGTTCCAGGCCTTCGTGGACGCCGCCAACGCCGCGTTGACCGAGGTCACCAACCAGACCGCGTACGACCCCGGCACGAAGACCAGTTCGCCGCTGACCGGTGACTTCATGGTCCGCCAGCTCAGCCAGAGCATCCTGAGTCAGGTCAGCCAGGGCCTGTCCTACGACGACTCGACCACCGCCGCGGACGGCACGACCAGCACGACCAACGTGAAGTTCGGCAGCCTGGCACAGCTCGGCATCCAGCTCGACAAGACCGGGCAGCTGACCTTCGACAAGGACAAGTTCACGGCGGCCTACAACGCCGACCCGACGGCCATCAAGAAGGCCGGCATGGCGATGGGCGAGCAGTTCTACGGCCTCGCCGACAAGCAGAGCCTGAACGTCACCTCGGCCATCACGAGCAACACCAACCAGATCGACTCGTACAACTCGCAGATCGACGACTGGGACGTCCGCCTGGCGGCCAAGCAGCAAGCCCTGACCAAGCAGTACGCCGACCTGGAAACCGCACTCGGCAAGCTCAAGGATCAGTCCAGCTGGCTCTCCGGCCAGCTCTCCAGCTGACCCTGACCGGCACCGACGACTTCTTCCACCCGACGACCAAGGGATCCGATGACCTCTCCGCAGATGCGCAACCGCTACCTCGAAGACTCGATCAACACCGCGTCGCCGGCCAAGTTGCTCGTCATGCTGTATGACCGGCTGGTGCTCGACCTGCAGCAGGGCGAGCTCGCGGTCCAGGCCGGGGACCGGGAGACGGCGTCCGACAAGATCAATCACGCTCAGGAGATCATCCTCGAGCTCCGCACCACGCTCGACGTGGACGTGTGGGAGGGCGCGGCCGGCCTCGCCGCTCTGTACAGCTGGCTGCTGACCGAGCTGATCCAAGCCAACATCAAGCTGGACGCGGTCAAGGTCGCCGCCTGTCGCGGCATCGTCGAGCCGCTGCGCGACGCCTGGCGCGAGGCCGCCGTGGCTGCCGCCAGCGCCTGACCACCACGACCACGACGACGTACGAGCAAGGGGGTGCCGGCATGAGCGAGGACTGGCGAAACGCCTGGACCGCCGCGCTCGACGAGCTCGAGATGGACGTCACCGAGACCGAGACGATGCTGGCCGACGGCCGGCGGATGGCCGAGACGCCGGCCTCGAACCTGTGGCAGCCACCGCAGGACCTCGGCGCCCTGCCGCTGGAGCTCCGGCCCCGTGCGGACGAGATCCTCACCCGGCAGCTGGCCGCGGCCGAGGAAATCGCCCGCCGGCTCACCAGCACCCGCCGGCAGCAGATCGTCACCGCCCGGATCGAGACCGGCGAACGGGTCAAACGGCCCATCTATCTCGACTGCGCCATGTAACGCCCAGTACGAAGCCCGGAGCCCGCCGTTGCGGGACTCCGGGCTTTTCGTGCAACCGGCCCGCAACCGTTTGACTCTCAGCGAATACCTCAAGGGGCCGAATCAACGGGTACGAGCAAGGATTGCTCGCCTTGATCGCCACGGACCGGCGGACATCTCGCAGGGAAAGGAACTGCTGCCGTGTTCGATGACGTCTCTTCGTCCTCGCTCCGAGTTGCGGTCGCCGGCCTGTCGGCTCGCCAGACTGCCATCGCCTCCAATATCGCCAACATCGAAACGCCGGGTTACCAGGCCCGTAAGGTCGAATTCGAGGGCGCCCTGACCAACGCTCTGCACGAGGGACAGTCGCCGTCCTCGGTGACGCCGACCACGCAGATGTCGCTGGAACCCGCGCGGCTCAACGGCTCGAACGTCAACCTCGACGAGGAGACGCTGTCCCACATCGACACCACGATGCGCTACCAGCTGACGCTCCGCGCGCTGGACAGCAAGTACGGCATGATCCGCGACGCGATCAAGGGGTGAGGTAGATGTCCACCTTCAACGCGATCGGCGTAGCCGCCACCGGTGTCACCGTGTACCGGAAATGGCTGGATGCCGTCTCGGACAACATCTCGAACATGGACGACGTCAGCCGGACCTCCGACAAGGCCTTCCAGGCCCGGTACGTGGTGGCCCAGGAGGCCGCGGACGGCAACGGCGTCCAGGTCGGTGGCATCGCCTACGGCAGCGCCGAGGGTCAGGTGACCCACGACCCGGACAACCCGCTGGCCGACTCCGACGGCAACGTCCGCCGCCCGGACATCGACCTCGGCAGCCAGATGGCGCAGATGATGATGGCGCAGCGCGCCTACCAGGCCAACCTCGCGGTCGTCGACCGCGCCAAGGACTCCTACACGGCCGCCATCAACCTCGGGAAGGGCTGATCATCATGTCGTCTCCCATCAGCGCGATCGGCGCCGTAGGCGGGCTCTCCGGAGTGTCCGCGGTCAGCCCGCTCGACTCGACCGGCGGCGCCTCGGCCACCAGCGGCGCGAACAGCGACTTCGCCGGCATGCTCTCGCAGGGCCTGGAGAGCGTGCAGGCCTCGTCGGCCCACGCCGACAACTTGGCCACGCAGGTCGCCAACGGCACCCTGCAGGACCCGGCGCAGTACACCATGGCCGCCACCGAAGCCTCCCTCGGCCTGCAGCTGACCACCGCGGTCCGGAACAAAGCCGTGGATGCCTTCAACGAGATCATGAGGATGCAGGCGTAGCATGTCGGACCGGCTTCCCGCGCCCGTACGCCGCGTCACCGACACCTTCAAGGGATTCACTCCCGGGCAGAAGGCCGTCACCATTTTCGCGGTGCTCGCGCTCGTCATCGGCGGCTACTTCTTCGCCACGTGGGCGGCCAAGCCGTCGTACTCCATCCTGTTCAACAATCTGTCGACCAAGGATGCGAGCGCGATCGTCGACTCGCTCGACAAGTCCGGGACCAAGTACGAACTGGCCAACGGCGGCGCGACCATCATGGTGCCGCAGGACCAGGTGAACAATCTGCGCCTGTCGCTGTCCGGGGAGGGCCTACCCGGAGATTCCGATACCGGGTACGCGCTGCTGGACAAGCAGGGCATCACCACGAGCGACTTCATGCAGCACACGAACTACCAGCGGGCGCTGGAAGGCGAACTGGCCAACACCATCAAGTCGATCGACGGCGTCGAGGCCGCGACGGTGCACCTGGTCATCCCGCAGAAGGACGTCTTCTCCGACGACCAGAGCAAGACCACCGCGTCCGTCCTGGTCCAGTCCTCGCCGACCAAACCGCTGTCCAACCAGCAGGTGCAGGCGATCGTGCACCTGGTCGCGTCCAGCGTCGAGGGTCTCGACCCGACCCAGGTGACCGTGGCCGGCGCGGACGGCAAGATCCTGTCCACCGGCGGCGGGGCGGCGGTGGCCACCGGTGGTGACGCCGGCGCCGACTCGCAGACCGTGACGTTCCAGAACCGGATGAACACGTCCCTGCAGAACATGCTGGACAACGTGGTCGGTCCGGGCCATGCCGTGGTGACCACCACCGCCCAGCTCGACTACGACCAGACGTCGACGACCACCAAGAGCTACACGTCCGACCCGTCGACCGCCCCGCTGTCGGAGAGCGTGAGCCGGGAGGCGTACGCCGGAAGCTGCGGCGCCTCCAGCGGCGGCGGCGTGCTCGGCCCGGACAACATCCAGGTCCCCAACGGCAGCTCCGGTTGCTCCACCACCAGCAGCGCCGCCCCGGGATACGAGAACAGCAACGCCGTCCGCAACAACGCGGTCAACGAGACGCAGGAGGTCCGGCAGAACGCGCCGGGCGCGATCAAGCGGCTGAACGTGGCCGTTCTGCTCGACAGCACCACCGCCGGCGCCGTCAACTCCGCTCAGATCCAGCAGCTGGTCAGCACGGCCGCCGGAATCGACCCGACCCGGGGCGACGGGGTCGTGGTGAGCGCCATGCCGTTCAGCACGGCCGCCGCCCAGTCCGCTCAGAAGGACCTGGCGACGCAGGCCACCGCGGAGAAGGCGGCCAAGCAGAGCTCGCTGGTCAAGACCGGCGCGATGGCCCTGGTCGTGCTGTTCCTGCTCTTCCTGGCCTGGCGGGCCAGCCGGCGGGCGAAGAAGCGCAAGTCGCTCAGCCCGTCCGAGCTCAAGCACCTCGAGGACATGCAGTCGGCGCTGGAACAGCAGCGGCTGGCCGAGCTGAACTCGATGATCCCGTCGGCCGCGATCGAGGGCCCCGGCCCCGAGACGATGGCCCGGGACGAACGGCAGCGCGAGATCGAGCAGATGGTCGAGGACCAACCGGAGGAGATGGCCGCCCTGCTGCGCGGCTGGCTCGGCGCCGGTCGCTGACCGAACACCCCCCTGGTTTGAGGAGAGCGAGCGTTGAGCACACCGGCGCTGACCACGACGTCGATGACCGGCCTGCGGAAAGCGGCCATTCTGCTGGTCCGGATGGGCAAGGTGTACTCCACCCGGGTGCTGGCCGGGTTGTCCGAGCCCGAGGTCGAGGAGCTGTCGGCCGAGATCGCCCGGCTCGGCAAGCTCGAGGAAGCGGTGGTCGGCGACGTCATCGACGAGTTCTACGCGCTGGCCACCACCAAGCACGCCGGGGCCGGCGGGCTCGCGTACGCCCGGGAACTGCTGGAGGCTTCGCTCGGTCCGGAGCGGGCCAACCTGATCCTGGACCGGCTGCAGGCGTCGATGACCGACATGCCGTTCAACTTCCTCAGCCACGCCGACCCGCGGCAGCTCCTGTCGTACGTGCAGTACGAGCACCCGCAGACCATCGCGCTGGTGCTGGCCCACATCCCGTCCGCGCTGGCGTCCTCGATCCTGTCCGGGCTGGCGCCCGAGGTGCAGTCGGACGTGGCCCACCGGATCGCGGTGATGGACCGCACCTCCCCCGACGTCATCCGGCAGGTCGAGCTGGCGTTGAAGCGCAAGCTGTCCACCGTGCTTCAGCCGGACGAGCTGTCCACCGTCGGCGGCCTCGGGCCGCTGGTCGACATCATCAACCGGGCCGACCGGACCACGGAACGGCTCATTCTCGAAGCTCTGGAGGCCCGCAGCCCGGAGATCGCCGAGGAGATCCGGCGGCGGATGTTCATGTTCGAGGACATCATCAACCTCGACGACCGCTCGATCCAGCTGGTGCTGCGCCAGGTCGAGGCCGCCGACCTC
>CAXSDA010000028.1:0-105126 GCA_964236515.1 uncultured Actinoplanes sp. | reverse complement strand
CGTCCGGGTCGGCCTCGTCCGGGTCGGCCTCGTCCGGGTCGGCCTCGTCCGGGTCCGGGTCCGGCCACATTGCCGGGGTCGCGCCGAAGCCGCCGCTCGAACGCGGCCGGATGCCGAAGAGGCCGGTCGCCGGAGCCGGCGGCAACAACAGTGGCGCCGGCTACTCCGGCGGCGGCCGGAACAACGGAGGCGGCACCAGCGGTACGGGCTCCCGCCCGTCGCCGCATAAACCGCGCCCGGCGACGCCCGCCCGCCCGGAGCAGCCTCGGCCGTCGGCACCACCGACCAGGCCAGGGGCGTTGCCGAAGCCGCATGATCCGGACGAACCGCCGTCCCCGGGATCGCGGCCGTTCTGCCACGAACGCGGCAAGGCCGGCGCCCGCGAGTACCGCCATCACCGCCCGGACTGGTCGCCGCATCGCCAGTCCGAGGATTCCAACCACCGCGCCCACTGGTCCCACCACCGCCAGGGCCGGACCCGCCAGGTTCTGGTCCTCGTCCGGTCCGCCGGGCGGCACAGTCCGCGCACGATCATCCGCGAGCACCCGGTCGACCCGCATCAGACGGCCGACCGGACCCGCCGCGGCACAACCCGTCACCGGAGGTCCTCGATGATCGAGCGTCCGCAGAACGTCCGTCCCGGCCCGGTGCTCGAGCGCACCCACAACAGCCGGCCGCACCGCGCCGAGCAGCCCGAGGTGCCGGCCCGGAGCCGCGCGTACCGCGGCAGCCACCGCGCCGAGCGGATGCACCGCGCCGACGACATCGCCCCGCCGCCCGGCACCCGCAACGCCGAGCCGCACCGCAACGCCGAACCGCACCGCAACGCCGAGCCGCAGCGGGGCGGCGACTACCGCAACGTGGACCCCAAGACCGGCGCCGACTGGTCCGCGGCCGCCGATCGCAGCTCACGGGTCGGCAGGCACCACGCCGACCACCGCCAGGACCGCTCCGGCAACCGCTGGTAGCGACGCCGCAGGAGACCGGGTCAGTCGTCGCCCAGTCGGTGGCGGTTGGTCTCGATCCAGGCGTCGATGGCGTCCGGGTCGTTCGGGTCCACACCCTCGGAGATCAGCTGAGCCACCGCCGCGGTCGCCGGGCTGCGGCGCTCACCGGTCGCGTACAGCCGAGCGAACTCTCCGATCATCTCCTCGACCGCCGTGTCGGTCTGCTCGGCCGCCGCGTCCGGCAGGCCACGCTTGCGGCTCGCGTACGTCGACCAGGCCCGGACCACCCGGGGCAGCATCGCCGCATCGTCCATGTCGAGCACGGCCCGGCGGTGCACCCAGTCCAGCAGGAAGAGGCCGGCCACGGCCGGGCTCCAGCGCAGCGGATCGGGGTCGGGCAGGGTGCCCGCGTGGTCCATGATCAGACTCAGACAGAAGTGCAGCGACGCCAGCTCGTCGTCGGCGGTCACCCGGTCCAGCCCGAACGCCGACGCCTCGGGTGAGGCGACGAAGTCGCGGATCAGCTCCGGCGCCGGGAGCTCGGGCGGCTCGGCCAGCGGCGGCACGCGGGTGGTGGGCAGCAGCGCCAGCCGGGCCGCGGCCAGCGCGCGGTCGGTGGCCAGCGAGCCCTCCGACGGCAGGTCGCTCAGCCCGTCGGTGATGGCCAGGTGCCGATCGACCTCACCCCGCAGCCGGCCCGGGTCCTCCTCGCGGAACCAGGTCAGGTCGTCGGAGGCGCACATCTCCCGCACCTGCTCGACGATGCGGGCCGCCGGGGTGCCGATGAAGACGTCCTTGGTGATGCCGATGTTGTGGTCGACCAGGGCCACCACGGCGTGCTCGGGACCGCCCGCGTCGGAGTCGTCGTAGGCGAAGGTGACCAGGTAGGACGTCTGGTCGCCGAACACGTCGCCGTACGCGTAGCACGCCGTCGGCTGCACCTTGCCGAGCTGGGCCGACCAGGCCGGGGCCTGCGGTCCGGGGTTGACCTCGGCGGCGCCGGCCGCGTCCGGGACCAGGTGCGCGAACACCGACCGGATGGTGGTGGCCGACGCGGTCCGCCGGCGGGTGGTCGCGCTGAGGAAGGCGCCGACGAAGGACCGGACGGCGTCCGCCCGATCGGTTTCGGCCACCGCGTACACGCTGCCGAGCAGGGCGGTGCCCAGCATCTCCGCGTCCAGGGCGCAGTCGAGCTTCGCCACGTCGCGGGCTGCGTGCAGTACCGCTTCGTACGGAGTCTGGGGTGCCGGCATGCCGCGAGCGTACCCGGCATGGCCCGCGGCGGAACTACTCCGGACGGGCTGCGGTCAATGACTCGCGAGCCTGGGCGTACGCGTGGAGCACATCGCGGACCGGCGCCACCACCAGTTCCCGGGCGACCTCGGTCACGGCTGTCCGCAGGCGCTGCTCGGCCCGCCGACCGGCCCGCCGGGCACCCCAGTTGACCAGCGGCTTGAGCAGCAACCAGAGCAGGATTCCGAGGACCAGGCCGCCGAGCAGGAGCAGCGTCGGCAGCGGCACCAGACCGATCTTCGGGTAGCGCAGTTCGGGCAGGCTGAGCAGCCGTACGGCGTACCCCGCGAGCAACCACACCAGACCGCCCACCGCGGCCAGCACCAACAACCACTGCAGACCGCCGACGACCCGCCACCAGAACGGCTTGCGCTCCATCCCGAGATCGGTGCCGGCGATCGCCCGGTCCAAGGCGTCGGGCAGGTCGGCCGAGCGGGAGCGGGCCGCGGTGTTCAGCGCGGGCGCCCACACCGGCGGCAGCGGGGCCGCCGCCCGGGACGCGACCGCGCGCACGGTCAGCCCGACCGCGGACTTCTGGGCGGCGTCGGCCTCGGGCAGCGAGGTCCGCGGCACGACCTCGGTGGACACCGCGTCGGTGCTCGGCGTGCCGGACAGGTGCAGTCGCTTCAGCGGGTCCGGCCGCAGCCGCCGCAACCCGCGGATGACCGGCCAGCCGGTCGAGGCCGCGGCCCGGTGGCGGTACGCGTTGGCGCTCGCCGCGGCCACCGCCGGCACGCCCGACGAGGCGGCCAGCGACTCGGACAGCTGCCGGACGGTGGCTCGATCGACCTCGTCCTCGGCTGCCGGCGGCCCGATCATCGCGGTCAGCTCGCCGGTCACCTGATCGAGGTCACCGGCCAGCCGGCGCAGCGCGGCCTGCCGGTCGGCCACCGTCTTCTCCAGCGACCCGCGGAGTTCGGTCAGCATGCCCGGCTGCTTGGCCGAGGTGGCCAGCACCGGCGCCGTGGCCAGGCCGTCCTCCTCGAGCAGCCGCTTGAGGTCGCCCAGTACGAGCTCGGTGTCCGAGGTGGACAACCGGTCGGCCTGGTTCAGCACCACGACGGTGATGTCGCCGTGCGCCTGGAACTGCCGAAGGTACGCGTTGTGCAGGATCCGGTCGCCGTACTTCTGCGGATCGACCACCCAGATCACCTGGTCGACCAGGCCCAGGAGCCGGTCCACCTCGAGCCGGTGACTCTGCTCGACCGAGTCGAAGTCGGGCAGGTCGAGCAGCAACAGCCCGTGCAGGGCAGCCTCGTCGTCGCCGTCGAGCGCGCTCTCCCGGATGAACCGGTGCCGGGGCAGCACCCCGATCCAGTCCAGCAGCCGGCTGGCCGGTTCGAGCGGTCCCCAGACGCAGGCGTGGGCGACGCCGGTGGTCGGCCGCCGCACCCCGACCGGCGACAGCTTGAGCCGGGCCAGGGCGTTGAACAGGCTCGACTTGCCGCTGCCGGTGCTCCCGGCGAGCGCCACCACGGTGTGGTCGAGGGACAGCGAGAGGCGGCTGCCGGCCCGTTCCACCAGCGTGTGCGCGGCCACCAGGTCACTGTCCGGCAGGTACGGATCGGTCACCCGCAGGAACCTCGACAGCGCGTTCAGTCGCTCCACCAGCTGCTGCACGTCCACCCGGCCGTCGTCGGGGGTCAGCGCGTTGCGCACGCGGTCCACCAGACTCACCGGTCCCCTCCCGGGTTGCCGCGAAGCAACGGGGCGGACCCGGCCGTGGTGAGCGCGAGCTGTTCGCGGGCGGTCTCCACGTCGTCGGCGGCGTTGCGCAGCGTAGCGCCCGGCTCGATCTCCAGGCCCACCGCGGCCGTACGGTCGGTGAAGCGCGCCGCCTCGGCGTCGAGCAGAGTGTCCACTCGCAACATCAGTTCCTCCCGGGCACGCTCGGCCAGCGTCCGGATGGCCTGGTCGCCGAAGATCGCCTCGAGTACCTTCTGCGCCGCCACGGTGGTGCCGGCGCCGACCGCGATCTCGGCGCCGGTGGGAATGAACGCGGTCGACGTGAAGACCGCGATCATCACGGCCAGACCCACCCCGTTGACCGCGTACGCCGCCCCCCGCGCCACGAACCGCTTGTCGCCGGCTTCGCTGCGAACCAGGTCGAGCACCCACTGCTGCCAGTCGCGAACCAGGCGGTCGGCCCGCTGCGGCAGGTCGGCGGCCGGTTTCTGCATGGACGGTTCGAGCAGCTCGGCCCCGGCCGGAAGCGCTTGCCAGGCCGAGTACGCCTGTTCGGCCGCGTCCGCACTGACCCCGCGCAGCAGCGTGACCAGTTGCGACTCGAGTGCCGTCTGGAGGTTGCGCCCGGGCGCCGGGCGGCCGGTGAGAGCCGCGACAACCCGGTCGCGCAGGTGCCCGACCTTGGTCTCCAGCGCCCGCAGGAACTCGCCCGTCCCGACGAACTCCTGCCAGCGGGCCAGCACCTCGCCACGCAACAGCCGGCCGTCGCGCAGTCCCTCGTGGACGGTTCGCTTGGCCGTCCGGAACGCCACCGCGACCCGCTCGTCCAGCAGCGTGGCCGCGCGGGACTGCTCGTCGGACGCGTCGGCCAGCCCGTCCACCATCGGGCCGAGCGCGGCCAGCGCGCCGTCCAGCGTCTGCCGGACGACCGCCGCCCGCGCGTCCGAGTCCGAGGCCAGCTGAGCGAACCAGTCGTGCAGCGGCCGGATGGTCTCCTCGTCGAGCATGCCCTGATCGTCCAGTGTGGTCTCCGGCAGCACGAACAGCGGCACCGCCGACATGTCGTGCCCGGCCAGCATCTCGCCCAGGTGTGCGGAGATGTCGCCGGCGGCCTCGGGCGGCACGCGGTCCAGGACCAGCGCGATCACCGTGCCGCGCAACCGGGCCGTGGTCAGTAGTTCCCACGGTACGGCGTCGGCGTAGCGGGCGGCGGTGGTCACGAACAGCCATAGATCGGCGGCGGCCAGAAGTTGGGACGCCATCGCCCGGTTCTGATCGACCACCGAGTCGATGTCCGGAGCGTCCAGAAAGGCCAGTCCGGGCAGCAGCGCCGCCGCCGGGACCAGTTGCAGCGTGTTCGGGTCCGTGCTGGGCTCGGCCGTCCGGGTGAGGCCGGGCAGCAGTTCGCCCTTGCGGAACCACGCCTCGTCACCGGCGTTGCTGACCAGCACCGGGGAGCGGGTGGTCGGGCGGAGTACGCCGGCGGCCGAGACGGGCGTCCGGACCATGCTGTTGACCAGAGTGGACTTACCGGCGCCGGTAGAGCCGCCGACCACCACCAGCAGTGGGGCGTCCAGCCGGGCCAGGCGCGGCAGCAGATAGTCGTCGAGCTGCGCGACCAGTGAGGCGCCGATCCGGCGGGCGTCGTCGGCGGACGGCATCCGGAGCGGGTAGGTGACAGCGCCGATCGCCGCCCGCAGCCGGGACAGCGAGTTGGCCAGCTCACCGACGGCCTGCGGCGGCTCCTCCGTAGGCGGCCCGTCGAATGCCGCGGCCGTCTCCGGTTCGGCACTGTCCACTGCGGACGCCGCTACCGCGCCCGGCTCGTCGGTGGCGGCCGTCACGACCTCGAGATCAGTCGAAACCGGCTCGGACGCGGCCGTCGGCTCGGGAGCAGGAGCCGGCTCGGGCGCCGGGACGGGCTCGGCGGCCGGGACGGGTTCGGACGCCTCAGACGCCGTGACTGGCTCGGGTGCCGTGACTGGCTCGGAGCCGGCGGCAGTGTCCGTCGCGGATTCTCCGGCGTCATCGGCTGAAGGACCGGCTTCGATCCCGACAGCTTCGACGACAGCGACGTCGGCCTCCGGCGCGACGGCCTCGGGCTCGTCGGCGTCCTGCTCGACTTGGGTCGGCTCGACGGCGACTGCCTCGACTGCGACTGGTTCGACAGGGGTCGGCTCGACGGCAACTGGTTCGGCCGGGGCCGGGTCGACGAGGGTCGGTTCGACCGGGGCCGGCTCGACCGCAGAGGGCTCGACCGGGGCCGACTTTCTCCGGAACCGCATGGTCGGCGTCGGCTCGGCAGGCCCCGGGTCAGGCGCGGTGGCCGGGGGCGGCGAATCGGGTTCGGCCTTGAGGCCGCTGAGCCAGGCTTCGACCGGGTCCGCGTTCTCCGTCGCCGGCGGGGCGTCGTCGGTGCTGGTCACGAGAGTGGGATCGGACTTCCGGGATCGGGACCGGGCCCGTTTCGCCGGCGTGGCGAGGGCGTCCGGGTCGAGGACGGGCACGGAGTTGCCTTCTGGAACGGTTCGCGCGGAACCACCGGGCTCGACCTCCCCGGACGTGGAGTCGCCATCTCCGGGTTCGGGGTCGCCCGTACCAGAAGAAGTTCTGATTTTGTTGCTCTCGTCTGTAGGCGGGGACGGTGCGGCGGAGGCCGACGATCCGACCGCGTCACCGTGCGTCGTCACGCCTAAAGCGTGCCCGATCGATACGAGACAGACAACAGGAGACGCCGGGCCGTGACCGGACAGGTACCTGGAAGTGCCATTCGGCGGTAACTTGCGCCGGGTACGCTCAACTTGGAGTTGACGACTGGCGACCTCGTGGCATCATTGAGTCCGGTTCACTCAACTTGGACTTGCGCGCCGTCAGGCGACGCGACACAACTGCAGGCTAGGCAAGAAGCGAGGAAGCGAACATGGCACGTGCGGTCGGCATCGACCTCGGCACCACGAACTCCTGCGTCAGCGTTCTCGAGGGCGGCGAGCCCTCGGTCGTGGCGAACGCGGAGGGCTCCCGGACCACCCCGTCGATCGTGGCGTTCGCGCGTAACGGCGAGGTTCTGGTCGGCGAGGTCGCCAAGCGCCAGGCGGTGACGAACCCGGACCGGACGATCCGTTCGGTCAAGCGGGAGATCGGCACCACCTGGACCATCGACATCGACGGCAAGAAGTACACGCCCCAGGAGATCTCGGCGCGTGTGCTGATGAAGCTCAAGCGCGACTCCGAGGCCTACCTCGGCGAGCAGGTGACCGACGCGGTCATCACCGTTCCGGCGTACTTCAACGACGCCCAGCGGCAGGCCACCAAGGAGGCCGGCGAGATCGCGGGCTTCAACGTCCTGCGGATCGTCAACGAGCCCACCGCCGCCGCCCTGGCGTACGGCCTGGACAAGGGCTCCAAGGAGCAGACCGTTCTGGTCTTCGACCTCGGTGGCGGCACGTTCGACGTGTCCCTGCTCGAGCTGGGCGAGGGCGTCATCGAGGTCAAGTCGACCTCCGGTGACAACCACCTCGGCGGCGACGACTGGGACCAGCGGATCATCGACCACCTGGTGAAGACGTTCCGCGGCGAGCACGGCATCGACCTGAGCACCGACAAGATGGCGCTCCAGCGTCTGCGCGAGGCGGCCGAGAAGGCCAAGATCGAGCTGTCGGCGGCCACCACCACGAGCATCAACCTGCCGTACATCACGGCCGGCGCGGCCGGTCCGCTGCACCTCGACATGAACCTGAGCCGGGCCGAGTTCCAGCGCATGACGCAGGACCTGCTGGATCGGACCAAGTCGCCGTTCGAGCAGGCCATCAAGGACGCCGGGGTCAAGGTGTCGGACGTCGACCACGTGATCCTGGTCGGTGGCTCGACGCGTATGCCCGCGGTGTCCGACTTGGTCAAGAGCATGACCGGCAAGGACCCCAACAAGGGCGTCAACCCGGACGAGGTCGTCGCCGTCGGCGCCGCTCTGCAGGCCGGTGTGCTCAAGGGTGAGGTCAAGGACGTCCTCCTGCTCGACGTGACCCCGCTGTCGCTGGGCATCGAGACCAAGGGCGGCATCTTCACCAAGCTGATCGAGCGCAACACCACCATCCCGACCAAGCGCTCCGAGGTCTTCACCACGGCCGACGACAACCAGCCGTCGGTGCTGATCCAGGTCTTCCAGGGTGAGCGGGAGATCGCGGCCTACAACAAGAAGCTCGGCACCTTCGAGCTGACCGGCCTGCCGCCGGCGCCCCGCAACGTGCCGCAGATCGAGGTCACCTTCGACATCGACGCGAACGGCATCGTGCACGTGGCCGCCAAGGACATGGGCACCGGCAAGGAGCAGAAGATGACGATCACCGGCGGCTCGGCGCTGCCGAAGGACGACATCGAGCGCATGATGCGCGACGCTCAGGACCACGCCGACGAGGACAAGCAGCGCAAAGAGGACGCGGAGACCCGCAACCTGGCTGAGCAGCTGCAGTGGCAGACCGAGCGGTTCCTGGCCGAGAGTGGCGACAAGCTGCCCGAGGAGAGCCGGACGAAGATCGGCGAGGCGCTGGGTGACCTGCGCGCCGCGCTCGGTGGCACCGACATCGAGAAGATCAAGACCGCGCACGAGGAGCTGGCCAAGGTCTCCCAGGAGGCCGGTTCGCTGCTCTACACCCAGCAGCAGCAGGACGGCACCCAGGGCGAGCCCGGTGCCGACGGCACGCAGGCGCCCGGCGCGAGCGCGGGTGGCCCGACTGGGCCGGGTGCAACCGGTGCCGGCTCGGCCGGCGGCGCGGACGACGTCGTCGACGCCGAGATCGTGGACGAGGACGACAAGAAGTGAGCCGGGCGGACGACGAGAACGAGGGCCAGGGGGCCGAGCGGGTCGTCATCCGCGACCGACGCAAGATCAACCCGAACGGCCAGGCAACTGAGGGATCCGTGGGCGACAACGAGAAGGACGAGTCGGTAGACGCCAACGGCGGTGCGCACCGCGCCGTCGACCCGGAGGAGGGCGCCGCACCGTCAGCGGCAGCGGCCTCCCCCGTCCTGGGGGCGGAGCTGGAAGCTCTGCGCGGCGAACTCGACGAGCGCATCCGGGACCTGCAGCGGGTGTCGGCGGAGTACGCCAACTACCGCAAGCGGGTGGACCGGGACCGCGGGGCCGCGGCCGAGCAGACCACCGGTGCGGTGCTGTCGGCGCTGCTCCCGGTGCTCGACGACGTCGACCGGGCCCGGGAGCACGACGACCTGGTCGGCCCGTTCGCCTCGGTGGCGGAGACGTTGACCGCCGCCACCAGCAAGTTCGGGCTGGTCGGGTTCGGCGAGAAGGGCGACCCCTTCGACCCGACCCGGCACGAGGCGGTCGCGCACCAGACGTCCCCGGACGTCACGGAGCCGACCTGCGTCGAGGTCATGCGCCGCGGATACACGCTGGGCGAGCGTCTGTTGCGCCCGGCCCTGGTCGCGGTAGCCGACCCGGAGTGAGTACCGGCCGCTATCCGGAGGGGGGGTGGACTGAATGAGTTCCAAGGACTGGCTGGAGAAGGATTTCTACGCCGTTCTGGGGGTGACCAAGTCCGCCTCCGCCGACGAGATCAAGAAGGCCTACCGCAAGATGGCCCGGGAACTGCACCCGGACCGGAACCCGGGCAACGCCGAGGCCGAGGAGAAGTTCAAGGCCGCGTCCGAGGCGTACGACGTGCTTTCCGACGAGAAGAAGCGCAAAGAGTACGACGAGATGCGCTCGCTCTTCGGTTCGGGCGCGTTCCGTCGCGGGGCCGGCCGGGCCGGCGGCGCCCAGTTCGATCCGTCCGACCTGTTCGGCGGGTTCACCGGGGCTGGGGCCAGTGGTGGAAGTCCCGGTGACCGCCGGTTCGGCGGCGCCGGCTTCTCCGACATCTTCAGCTCGATCTTCTCCGGCGGCGGCGCCACCGGCGGCACCGGTGTAGGCCGCCGGGGTCCGCAGCGCGGCCGGGACGTCGAAGCCGAGGTGACGCTGGACTTCACCCACGCCGTGCAGGGCACCACCCTGCCGCTGACGCTGCGTTCGCCGGGCGTCTGCGACACCTGTCACGGCAGCGGGGCCAAGCCCGGCACCTCCCCCCGGACCTGCCCGGCGTGCCGGGGCAGCGGACTGATCTCGCGCAACCAGGGGTCGTTCAGCTTCTCCGAGCCGTGCCGGGAGTGTCAGGGCGCCGGGACCATCGTCGAGGAGAAGTGCCCGGAGTGCCGTGGCACCGGTGGTGTCACCAAGAACCGGACGATCAACGTGCGGTTCCCGGCGGGCGTCGCCGACGGGCAGCGCATCCGGCTGTCCGCCCGCGGCGAGCCGGGCGAACGCGGCGGACCCGCCGGTGACCTGTACGTGCAGGTGAAGGTGCGTCCGGACGACCTCTTCGGGCGCAGCGGGGACGACCTCACGCTGGCCGTGCCGATCTCGTTCGCCGAATCGGTGCTCGGCACCGACCTGCGGGTGCCCACGCTCGACGGCGTGGTGACCCTGCGGGTGCCGCCGGGCACGCCGAGCGGGCGGACGTTGCGGGCGCGGGGCAAGGGCGTCCAGCGCCGGGACGGTCAGGCCGGCGATCTGCTGGTCACCGTCGAGGTGCAGGTGCCGCCCGGCAGTGCCATCAGTGACGAGGCCCGCGACGCGCTGGAGAAGTTCGCCAAGCTGACCCCGCCACCCGCGCGGGAGAAGATCGACGCCCGGCTCCGGCGCCTGGGCTGACCCGGAAACCTGGGCTGACCCGGAAACCTGGCTGACCCGGAAACCTGGGCTGACTCGGAAACCTTGGGTGAAGGAGGGCACCACACATGTACGAAGAGATCAACATCTCGGTGGAGGCGACCTCCGACGCCAAGGTCCTGATCATCTCGGTCGCCGCCCGGCTGGCCGGGATGCACCCGCAGACGCTCCGGCAGTACGACCGGCTCGGCCTGGTGCAGGCCGGCCGGGCCGGGGGCGGTGGCCGGCGGTACAGCGAGCGGGACGTGGCACTGCTCCGGGAGGTGCAGCGGCTGAGCCAGGAGGACGGCGTCAACCTGGCCGGCATCAAGCGCATCATCGGTCTCGAACACCTGGCCGGCGACATGCAGCAGCGGGTGGCCGAGCTCCAGCAGGAACTGGACGAGGCGTACCGGCGGATCGCGGCGCTCGAGGCGGCGGCCGTGTACCCCGGGCGTGACCTGGTGCGATCCGACCAGCCGTCGACCGCGTTGGTGGTCTGGCGGCCCCGGCGGTCCAGCGACAGGTAGGCCGTTAGCGGCTTCCCTTCCGAGGGGAGCCGCGTTTCTTTGTGATCTGACGAACATGTTCGTTACGAACATGTTCGTTGTAAGCTGTGGTCATGCCCCGAGCCAGTCGTCGCGAACGTCCCGCCAAGCCGGCGCTCACCCGCGCCGGGATCGTCGACGCCGCGGTCCGCGTCATGCGGGCCGAAGGACTCGACCGAGTCACCATGCGGCGGCTGGCCCAGGAGCTCGACACCGGCCCGGCGTCGCTCTACGTCTACGTCCGCAACACCGCCGAGCTGCACGCCGCGGTGCTGGACGCGTTGCTGGGTGAGGTCGATCTACGCGCCGCGGAGGGGGCCGGGGCCTGGCGGGAGCGGCTGCGGCGGGTGCTCGACTCGTACACCTGGCTGCTCTTCGAGAACCCCAGCCTGGCGCAGTCGGCGCTGGTCGCCCGCCCCTCGGGCACCAATTACCTGAACCTGGTCGAGGCCGTCCTGGCCCTGCTGAAGACTGGCGGGGTGCCCGACGACCGGGCCGCCTGGGGTGTCGACCTGCTCCTGCTGCAGGCCACCGCCGACGCCGCCGAACACGGCGCCCAGGCCCGGCAGATCGACCTCGAGGACGACTGGAACGCCACTCAGAAGGCGTTGCTCACCGCCGACCCGAGGCAGTTCCCGCACATCGCCGGGCTCGGCGCCGACCTGATGTCCGGGCCGCCGCGGGACCGGCGGGACTGGAAGTTCGACGTGCTTGTCAACGGCGTGCTGGGCACTGCCCGGCCGCGATCGGAGGAGACGCAATGATCACCATCATCGGCGGCGGGCTCGCCGGCCTGACCCTGGCCCGGATCCTGCACGTGCACGGCATCGAGTCGGTGGTGTACGACGCCGACGCGTCGCCCACCGCGCGCCACCAGGGCGGCATGCTCGACATGCACGAGGAGTCCGGCCAGGCGGCGCTGCGTGCGGCCGGGCTGTTCGACGTGTTCCAGAGCCATGTGCTGCTCGAGGGCGACGCCACCCGGGTGCTGGACAAGCACGCGCACGTGTTCATCGACGAGGCCGGCCACGGCGACCGGCCGGAGATCGACCGGCAGACCCTGCGCACCATGCTGCTCGAGTCGCTGCCGGCCGGCACGGTTCGATGGGACGCGCGGGTGGCCGAGGTCCGGCCGGATCGCACCGTAGTCTTCGCCGACGGGTCCACGGCCGGTGCGGACGTGCTGGTCGGCGCGGACGGCGCCTGGTCGCGGGTCCGGCCGCTGGTCACCGAGGCCCAACCGGCGTACGTGGGGATCTCGTTCGCCGAGATCCGGATCACCGACGCCGACCGGCTCCACCCGGAGCAGGCGGCCGTGGTCGGGAAGGGCTCGCTGTTCGCGCTGGGCGACGAGCGCGGCTTCCTGGCCCACCGCGAACCGGGCGCCGAGCTGTGCGTCTACGTCGCGGTGAAGAAGCCCGAGGACTGGATCCGGGCCGGCACGGTCACCCGGGAGGCGTTGCTGGCCGAGTTCCCGGACTGGGACCCGGCGCTGCGCGGGCTCATCGCGAACAGTGAGGGCGATCTGGTGCCGCGGCCGATCTACGCCCTGCCGGTCGGCCTGCGGTGGGACCGGGCGCCGGGCGTGACGCTGCTCGGCGACGCGGCGCACCTGATGTCGCCGTTTGCCGGCGAGGGCGCGAACCTGGCCCTGCAGGACGGCGCGCAGCTGGCGGCGGCGATCATCGCGCACCCGGGCGACATCGAGGCCGCGCTGGCCGCGTACGAGACTGCGATGTTCGCGCGGGCCGAGGAGAAGGCCCGGGAGTCGGCGATCGGCGCGCACATCCTGTTCCAGCCGGGCGGCCCGGTGCCGCTGGTGGAGTTCTTCGGCTCGATGGACCCGGCGGCGGCCTCGGGAGCGGTCTCGGCGGGGGCCTCAGCGGCGGCCGAATAGCCCCAGACGGCGGGGGTGGCGCACCAGGCCACCCTCGATCCAGTCCTCGTAGTCGAAGAGCTCGGGACGGGTCATCAGCACCCGGCAGTTGTGCGCCCAGATCGACATCGGCTCGTCGCCGACCTCTTCGGCCCGCTCCACGTACTTCTTCAGCCGGCGCTTGCGCTGGGACGACGCGTTCGGCCGGACACCGTCGGCGGCGTAGATGTACATGCAGTGCAGGGCGAACCGGCGGGCCGGGCACTGCCGGTCCATAGCCAGTTCGAACAGGGTCGGCGCGAGTACGTCGCCGGCGATCAGCAGGTCCCAGTCGGGGGGCATGGCGTCCAGCGGGACCGCCTCGGGGTGGTAGGCCCACGACTGCAGTTCCTCCGGACGCGGATCCACCGGGTTCGCAAACCCGGGGAAGGAGGTTTCTCGCACGCTCACGCCACGCCTCGCAAGGCTTATCAACCCAACTTGTCAGCGCGACGCTAGCGCGTTCGACCTCCTGGGTGGAAGATCCGAAGGATCACAATCCGGTACTGATCAGTAGCTTTGCGCTGAGAGCGGCGCCGGCCTCCGGTGGAGGAGCAGCACCAGGAGTCCGGCCAGGCACAGCCCGGTGGTGATCACGTACGCGAGGCGATATCCGAAATGCTGGGACAGCCCGAACAACGGCCCGGCCAGCACCGCCCCGATCGGGAACGTGTTGCTGTAGAGCGTCGACGCCCGTCCGGGCTGTTCCGGCAGCATGTCCTGAACGAACGTGATCCCCAGCCCGTTCGTCGCCGCGATGAACAGCGCGTTCAGCACCTGCCCGGCGAACAGCCAGCCGACGCTCGGAGTGACCGCGGCCAGTGCGTAGTAGAGAACGCCGCAGGTCGCACCGGCCAGCATCAGCCGGCGGATGGGTATCCGCGTGCTCAGCGCGCCCAGTCCGATCATCAGCGGGATCTCCAGCGCCGCGCACAGTCCCAGGACCAGTCCGGCGTCGGCGACGTCGCCGTGCAGGTCGGCGCCGATGAACAACGGCAGCGCCTGAACGGCCAGCGTCAGCGGGCACATGAGGAGGGTCAGGGCCACCACGACCGGCAGGATCCCGGCGTGGCCGGTGCCCGGCGGCTCCGGCGTGGCCGGCGCCCGCGGCTCCGGCGCGTCCACCTCCGGCAGCCAGAAGAGCGCCACCAGCGTGGCGGCCAGGTAGGTCAGCGCGGCCATGCCGTAGACGTAGTGGAAGCCGCCGAGCGTGTACAGGACGGCGGCCAGCGGCGGCCCGGCGACCCAGGCGATCGAGAAGACCGTGCGCAGCGTGCTGGTGTAGAAGGCGGCGCGGCCCGGGCTGTCACGCTGCAGCACCTGGCGGGCGTACGCCAGGGTCTGCGGGAACATCGACCCCGCCAGCGCGGTGGCCGTCACCGCCAGGGCCAACAACACCCAGTAGTTCCGGACGACCGCGGTCAGCCCGGTGCCGGCCACGCCCGACGCCGCCGCGATGATCAACAGACGCCGCCGCAGCGGGCGCCGGTCGCTGAGCCGGCCCAGCAGCGTGGACACGATGACTCCGGCCAGCGGTGCGGCGACCAGGAAGACGGTGGTCCGGGCCGGTCCGGCGTGGACCTCGCTGCTCAGGAAAAGCGAGAGAAAAGGGCCGACCACGGCCAGCGAGACGCCGGCGCTGAGGAAGACCAGGCCCAGCGGCAGGAGCGCGCGACCGATCCGCCGCTCCCGCGGCGGCGTCTCCGGACCCATGACACGGCACGCTACTGGCTACGGTGGGGTGATGCGGCCGAGGGTGGTCCGGGGTCTCGCGAGTGCGTGCGCCGTGCTCGCCCTGTCCGGCTGCTCGGTGTTCCACGGCATCCGCCGCTCCCCGCCGCCAGCACCGCCCCAGCCGGTGCCGGCCGCGTCGGTGCTGGCGGCCGCACCCCCGCCGCGGCCGTTCCGGTTGCGGTCGGCGGTCGCGCCGGTCCCGGCCGGGTACCGCCAGGGCGCCGTCGAGTTCGCCGACCTGGGCCACGGGGCGGCACTGTTCACCAGGTGCCGGGGTACCGCC
The DNA here is from genome assembly GCA_964236515.1 of uncultured Actinoplanes sp. GTDB lineage: Bacteria > Actinomycetota > Actinomycetes > Mycobacteriales > Micromonosporaceae > Actinoplanes. The sequence continues at coordinate 90,020 of CAXSDA010000028.1, read as the reverse complement.
GACTGTGCGGCGGTGCTGTTGGTGACCGCCGACGGGGGAACGTCGTGGCAGGCGCGGAAGCATCCCCAGCCCCTGGCCGACAGCCAGCAGCTGTACGTGGGCGTGGACGGGACGATCGTGCTGCTCAGTGCGCCGTACGCGTACTTCGTCTCCACCGACCGCGGCGTGACGTTCCGGAAGTTCCCGTACGGCACGGTGCCGCCGGTGGCCTACCGGGCGCTGGCCGGACCGTACGAGATCTGCTGCGATGCCGACGCCGCCCCGAGCCTTCGGCAGGCCGCCGGTCCGGCCGACGTGCCGGTGGCGACCACGCCGCCGGTACCGGGCCGGCTGGCCGCCGTCGCCCACCCGGGCGCCGACCTGTGGGTGGCGGCGGTGGCCCAGGACCGGGTGGCCACCGCGGTCTCGGCCGACGACGGTCACGTGTGGACCGCGGTTGCCGTGCCGGACGGTTCGGCGTCGTCGGTCCAGCTGCTCACCGCGGCCGGCGACCTGTGGCTGATCGGTGACAGCGACCGCCAGTCGTTCCCGGCACTGTGGCGTCTGGTGGCCGGCGTCTGGCAGCCGGTGGTCGTCCGCAACGCCCCGGCCGCCTACCAGTCGGCGGCGGCCCTGGGCGCCGGACTGCTCGCGGTCAGCGGGCCGTCCGGCACCGGCGTGGTCAGCGCGGCCGGCCTCTACGTGCCGACCGACTGGCCGGCCCGGGGCGTCCTGCGACCACTGGGCGACGGCGGGCTGCAACTGAAGGACGACGTGACCGGCACGTACTGGCTGGGTCAGGGCGCGGGAGCCCAGTGGCGCTGGACAGAGCTGGATCTGCGGACGTGACGCAGGTTTGCCTGGCGGCTTTAGAGTTGAGCGGAATAGACTCAACTTCGACGTCGCTGTGCCGGTCGAGAGCTGAGCCGGTGGACGGGTCGCCGAACCAGGGGAGCACATGAACGCCGAACGACTGACCACGAAGAGCCGCGACGTGATCACGGGTGCGGTCGCGGATGCCAACCAGCGCGGGCACGCCACGGTCGAGCCCTGGCACCTGCTGCTGGCGTTGCTGGACACCGGCGGGTCGACCGCCCCGGCATTGCTGCGCGCGGTCGGGGCCAATCCGGCCGACGTACGCCGGGCGGCCGTACGGGCGATCGAGAAGATCCCCTCCGCGCGCGGCGCCAGCACCGCCGAGCCCAGCCTGTCCCGCGAGTTCGTGAACGCCCTCGGCGAGGCCGAGCTGATCGCCAAGCCGCTCGGCGACGAGTACGTCTCGACCGAGCACCTGCTGGCCGGGCTGTCCCGGGTCGGCGGCGCCGTCACCAAGGCGCTGCGCGACGCCGGGGCGACCGAGGAGGCCATGGTCGCGGCGTACCCGGAGATCCGCGGCGGCGACCGGCGGATCACCTCGGCCGAGCCCGAGCAGACGTACAAGGCGCTGGAGAAGTACAGCGTCGACCTGACCGAGCTGGCCCGCGAGGGCAAGATCGACCCGGTCGTCGGCCGGGACACCGAGATCCGCCGCGTAGTGCAGGTCCTGTCCCGCCGGACCAAGAACAACCCGGTGCTGATCGGCGAGCCCGGCGTCGGCAAGACCGCCATCGTCGAGGGCCTGGCCCAGCGGATCGTGGCCGGAGACGTGCCCGAGACGCTGCGGGGCAAGAAGCTGGTGTCGCTCGACCTGGGCGCGATGGTGGCCGGCGCGCAGTACCGTGGCCAGTTCGAGGAGCGGCTCAAGTCGGTGCTGGAGGAGATCCGCAACTCCAACGGCCAGGTCGTGACGTTCCTCGACGAGCTGCACACCGTGGTCGGCGCGGGCAAGGCCGAAGGCTCGATGGACGCCGGCAACATGCTCAAGCCGATGCTGGCCCGCGGCGAGCTGCGGATGGTCGGCGCGACCACTCTGGACGAATACCGCGAGCACATCGAGAAGGACCCGGCGCTCGAGCGGCGCTTCCAGCCGATCGTGGTCGGCGAGCCCACCGTCGAGGACACCATCGGCATCCTCCGCGGGCTCAAGGGCCGGTACGAGGCGCACCACCGGGTGCAGATCACTGACGCCGCCCTGGTCGCCGCGGCCAGCCTGTCCGACCGGTACATCAGCGACCGGTTCCTGCCGGACAAGGCGATCGACCTGATCGACGAGGCCGCCTCCCGCCTGCGGATGGAGATCGACTCGCGCCCGGTCGAGCTCGACCAGCTGCAGCGCTCGGTCGACCGGATGCGGGTCGAGAAGCTGGCACTGGACAAGGAGACCGACCCGGCGTCGGTGGCTCGGCTGGATCGGCTCGAGCGCGACCTGGCCGACCGCGAGGAGGAGCTGACTGCGCTCAACGCCCGGTGGGAACGCGAGCGGGGCGGTCTGAACCGCGTCGGTGAGCTGAAGAAGCGGCTCGACGAGCGGACCGCCGAGCTGGAGCGGGCGCAGCGCGACGGGGACCTGCTCAAGGCGTCGAAGATCCTGTACGAGGAGATCCCGGCCCTGCACGCGGAGATCGAGGCGGCGGCCGCGGCCGAGCAGGAGAAGACCGAGCCGCCGATGGTCAAGGAAGAGGTCGGCGCGGACGACATCGCCGAGGTCATCGCCGCCTGGACCGGCATCCCGGCCGGCCGGCTGCTCGAAGGCGAGACGGCCAAGCTGCTGCGCATGGAGGAGTCGCTGTCGGCCGCCGTGGTCGGGCAGCCCGAGGCGGTCGCGGCGGTGTCCGGCGCGGTCCGCCGGGCCCGGGCCGGGGTCGCCGACCCGGACCGCCCGACCGGCAGTTTCCTGTTCCTCGGCCCCACCGGCGTCGGCAAGACCGAGCTGGCCAAGGCGCTGGCGGGGTTCCTGTTCGACGACGAGCGGGCGATCGTCCGGATCGACATGTCCGAGTACGGCGAGAAGCACAGCGTCGCCCGGCTGCTCGGCGCGCCGCCCGGATACATCGGGTACGAGGAGGGTGGCCAGCTGACCGAGGCCGTACGGCGGCGGCCGTACTCCGTGGTCCTGCTGGACGAGGTCGAGAAGGCCCACCCGGACGTCTTCGACACGCTGCTGCAGGTCCTCGACGACGGGCGGCTCACCGACGGTCAGGGCCGTACGGTCGACTTCCGCAACGCCATCCTGGTGCTGACGTCGAACCTGGGCTCGAGCGCCGTCGCCGACTTCACGCTGACCGAGGAGCAGCGGCGCGACGAGGTGATGGCGGTGGTCCGCGGCCACTTCAAGCCCGAGTTCCTGAACCGGCTGGACGACATCGTGGTGTTCCACGCGCTGACCTCGGCCGACCTGGCCTCGATCGTGGACATCCAGCTCGGCCGGCTTCGCCACCGGCTGGCCGACCGGCGGCTGCTGCTGGACGTGACCCCGGCAGCGGTCAGCTGGCTCGGCGAGCACGGGTACGACCCGATGTACGGCGCCCGGCCGCTGCGGCGGCTGGTCCAGTCGGCAATCGGTGACCAGCTGGCCAAGGCGTTGCTGGGCGGGGAGATCGAGGACGGCGACACCGTCCGGGTCGCGGTGGCCGAGGCCAAGAACGGGCTGACCGTCACGGCGGCATGAAAAAAGCCCCGCACGCCGTGGTGTGCGGGGCTTCTTTCTAATCCTCGGACGCCCCCCGTTGCCGGTAGGCGTGGGTCATCAGGATGTCGGTGATGGCGAGTTCGCCGTCCGCCGACCAGATCCGGATGCCGTCCCGCATCAGTTGGTACCGGACGTCGGTATAGCGGGTTCTCGTGTCGTCATGGTGCACGACGGTCAGGGTGTCGGCGTGGGGCATGGGACTCACCGGTCCTTGTCAGGTCTGAGGCGGCCGCGGTGTGGTCACGCGGCCGGCGACATCGGGAAGGTGCCCGGATCCGGTCTGCCTGGGCTCGTCTCAACGGCGGGCGGCGACTCGGATGGGCATGCGGCGACACCATCGGACTCGATTGAGTGCGGGTCGCCACGGAATGGAAGTGTATGGGTCGGCACCGAGCTTGTCGCCCCCTCGATCGAGCGACCAGTTTCGTTGGTTTTCTTCCGTCGTGGCCCGATGTTGCCACACCTGCGTCGTGTGGGGGTGTGGGTCGCGAGGTTGGCGCTCGCCCGATACCGTGAGTGGATCACGAAGGAGGGGCATCGTGGCCTATCCGTACCCGCCGGCGCCCGCCGAACGGGCCCGTCCGACGAGCGTCACCGTCTCGTCGTACCTGCTCTTCGTCGTCGCCGCGATTCAGCTGATCAGTGCCATCGTCGGACTCAGCCAGGTCGGTACAACGGCGCGGGTGCTCAAGGCCGCCTACGCCGGCACCGCGGCCGAAGGGGCGGAATCCGTCGCCGGGGCCATCGGGGTCGGGTCGGCGGTGTTCGCGATCCTCTTCGCCGCCGGGCTGTCGATCCTGGCGATCTTCAACAACCGCGGCAAGCAAGGCTCCCGCGTCACCACCTGGGTCATCGGCGGTCTGGCGCTGTGCTGCAACGGCTTCTCCGTGCTCGGCAATGCGGCCACCCGGTCGCTGAGCCTGGACAGCGGCAGTACGACCGGGCCGAGCTCGGCCGAGATCCAGCGGCAGCTGGATGCGGCGCTGCCCAGCTGGTACGGCGCCGCGACGGTCACGCTGGCCGTGCTCGCGCTGCTCTGCCTGCTGGGCGCGATCGTGCTGCTGGCGCTGCCGGCGTCCAACGCCTTCTTCCGGAAGCTCCCGGCGGGGTTCGACCCGACGTACGGGGTGGGGTACCCGGCCCAGTCGCCGTACCCGCAGTCGCCGTACGGCTCGGCTCCGCCAGCGGGCCCGTACGGCTCGCCTCCAGCGGCGGGCCCTTACGGCTCGCCTCCGCCGACGGCCCCTTACGGTCAGTACGGGCAGCCTGGGCCTTACGGGCAGCCTGGGCCTTACGGGCAGCCTGGGCCTTATTCGCCGCCGCCCGGGTCTCCGCCGCCCCCCGGGCCGGGATACGAGTCCGGGCCGGCGCCCGCATCCGATCCGTGGAGCGCGCCGCCGCCGCCGTCACCGCCGCCGGGCTCCCCGGATGACCCGCGGCCACCGTCGGGGGCCTGAGCGACCCCGGATCGTCCGGCGGGCGGCCTTGGGTCCCGGTAGGTTCGGGCCCAACGATCAGCCGGGGAGTCACGCATGACGGACGTAGCCAGTTCGGTGCCCGGCGCCTCTGTGCCCGGTGCCTCTGTGCCCGGTGCCTCTGTGCCCGGCGCCGGATCGCGTCGGCCGTGGAACGCCACGGCCGCCGCCGCCCTGCTGGCCGTGATGGGTCTGGGCGGTCTGGCCTACGCGATCGCAACCCTGGCCGTGACCCCAAGCGTGGTCGACCGCTTCCGCGGCGCCACGCCGGACGGCTCCGACGCCGATGATCTGGTCACCCTGCTGTGGGTCGGCGCGGCGCTGGGGGCGGTCCTGGCCGTGATCCTGTTCGCGCTGTACGTGCCTCTGGCGCTCGGGTTGCGACGGGGCAGCAACGGGTCCCGGATCGGCGTCTGGGTGCTGTCCGGGCTCGGCTTCCTCGGGGGCGCCATCTCGCTGGTCACGGTGCTGGCCGAGCGGTCCGGTCCGGTCACGTCCGGAAGCACCGGGCAGTCGCTGGCCGACTCGTACCCGGGGGGCTGGATCGGCCTGAACGAGTGGCTGGCCGGGTTGCAGATGGCCGGGTATGTCGTGGTGGCGGTGCTGTTGATCGCGGTGCCGCGCGGCTACTTCGGCCGGGTCAGGCGGGAGAGGGCCGATGCCGGGCCCGCGCCGTACGGGTTCGGCCCGGCGGCCGTGCCGGCCTCTTACCCGGCGGTGCCCTATCGCGCGCCGATGCCTCATCCCACGTCGGACTACGGGGTTCAGCCGGGCTATGCGGCTCAGCCGGGCTATGCGGCTCAGCCGGGCTATGCGGCTCAGCCGGGTTACGCAGCTCAGCCGGGCTACGGGGCTCAGCCGGGTTACGCGGTCCAGCCCTTGCCGCCGGGTTACGTCCCGCCGGCTGAATACGAACCGTCGGCTCGTGGCCCTTGGGGGTATCCGCAGGTGGCGCCCCCGGTCGATCCGCAATCCACGCCGACCGGCTTCGAGCGCCCCCGCAGCCCGGAGAACCGGCCCCGCAGCCCGGACAACCGCCCCACCAGCCCGGACAACCGCCCCACCAGCTCGGACAACCGGCCCGCCGGCGGGGAGTCCTTCACGACCGGCGTGGGGCAAGGCTCCGCGGATCCCGAAAACTCGGCCGGTCCGGAAGATCGAGCCGCCGGCGGGGAGCAATACCCGCAGGCGCCGTCGCCGGAAATTGGGGACCCGCACGCCGAGATGGCGCACGATTTCTGGCGGCGTCCGGATACCGCCCAAGCCGACGGCGTCACCGAATCTGAGAGCAACGACACAAACTGAATTCCCACGGTGATCACGACGCCGGATCGCGAAGCGTGGGAATTCCGCTGAGCCGGGTCCGACGCGGCCGGTACTTCTGCGGGCCGGCGACGAGGCCCACCAGATCGCCGCACGGTGGTTGTGTCGCCCGGGCGACATCAGTCCTGGTCACAGAGGGTGCCGGACGGTGGTCGCGATCATCGGCTACGCTTCAAGTCGCGAGGACGCCCGCGGCCGTCGAGAGTGGATCTTGTACCTAAGGTATCGACGGTTGTGCGTCACCCGAACGGGTACGTTCGGCAGCCGACAATGTTGCTGTACGTGCCAAGTTGGTGAATGTTCTTCACTGTCCGGGTAAAACTGCCCCCCAATGGCTGGCAGTTCGCTGAGAATCCCAATCTGTGATCGCCATCACTGTTCGTGGGAGCGCGACCGGAAAATAGGCGCTTTGAGCTGCGTCGATGTGTTGGAAAACGGCGGCTGGTCATCGATCAGTAAACATTACTTCCTGTGAGCCAGCTCAATGCCGGTGGTCGATTGTTCCTTTCTGCCCCGGCGGGGGAGAAGCTTCCGGTTTCCTTCCAGCCAGTACTCTCGATGTCATGGAAGCCCATCACGACCTGCGCAAATTCATCACTGAATCGGCCGTAGCGGAGCGTTGTGGCGTGCTTTCATCGGGTCGTGATGCAACGATGGTCATCGACTCGGCCCGTACGACCGTGCAGCCCGTGGCGGTCCCGGCGGTGACGATCGCACCGTCCGGAGCGGGCAGGAACCGGGTTTCCATCGTTGTGGGGCACCTCACCCTGGGGGCGGGGATCGAGAGCTTGAGGGCGATGGGCAGCGACCTATGGGCCGCTGAGGCGTTGCAGGAGGCAGAGACCGAAGTCGGTGTCGGGGTAATGCTTGATCGGACTGAGGACGTCGCCGGGTGCATGTGCCCGGACGAAGCCGAAGTGGTCAGCTGACCCGCCGACCGATCTCGGCCTTACGGCCTGAAAGTTAGGCGGTTCGTTCCTGCGGACATGCAGGAGAATCGATGCAGTGGGTGGAAGGATGGAGATCGTGGGAACTGCGTTGGCGGAAATGACAATGCCTCAGATCTCGCCGCTTGCCGGCGAGCCAATTGAACGTGCCGACGCGGAGCGTCTGGCGGGAGTGCTCAAGGCACTCGCCGACCCGGCTCGGCTTCGGCTGCTCAGCTTGATCCAGTCCGCAACGGACGGCGAAGCGTGCGTCTGCGACCTCACCGCCCCCTTGGGGCTGTCGCAGCCGACCGTGAGCCACCACTTGCGGATCCTGACCGAGGCCGGCCTGCTCGAGCGGGAGAAGCGGGGGGTGTGGGCGTACTACCGCCTGGTCCCGTCCGCGATCGCGACCATCGCCGACCTGCTGACCCCGCCGCGTAAGCGGGCCACCAAAAAGGCGCGCTGACCGCAAGCTGGATCGCCTGGCGTCACCGTTATGGGGCGTGACGCCAGGCTCGGACGACGCTCCAGATGAGTCCACCCCCGAGGACCCGAAGGAGTTATACCGGTGAACTACGTCCCCGGCGACCTGCGCGACCAACTTGCGCACGTGGGTTACGACGTGGTGCAGGCCGGCCTGGTCTGCGGATCGGGCGGGAACCTGTCCGCGCGTCTTCCGGACGAGGACGGCTGCTGGGTGACCGCGACCGGCGCCTGGCTCGACCGGCTCAGCCGCAACAGCTTCACGACCGCACGCATCTCCGACGGCTCACCCGCAGCCGCCGGCGGGATGTCACCGGCCTGCGTGGAACCGACCAGCGAGTTGGCGTTGCACCTGGCGCTCTACCGCGCCCGGCCGGACGTCAACGCCGTGATCCACCTACATCCGCAGACCGCGTTGCTCCTGGACGCGCTCGGCGAGCACATCCGGTTCGTCACCACCGACCACGCTCTCTATCTGCGGCGGGTGTCGACGGTGCCGTTTCGCCTGCCCGGTAGCGGGGAGGTGGCCGCGCTGGCCGCCGCCATGGCCGCCGACGGCACCAACTGCCTGGTGCTCAGTCAGCACGGCAGCGTGGTGATGGCCGAGACCGTGGAACTCGCCCACAAGCGGGCCCGCAACCTCGAGGAAGCCGCTGCGCTGACCTACCGGGCACTGGCCGCCGGCCGCCTCGAGCACCTGCGCAGCTGCCCCGACGAATTCCTGGACCGGATCGCCTCGTCCCCTGCTCTGACGGTCTGACCGACCCGCGTCACGCACAACGCGAAGGCCGCGCCGAGAGGCGTGGCCTTCGGTGTTCACCAGGGTCAGGCGCGGTGGCTGCGCGGGCCGCGGGACTCTTCCTGGTCCTCACGGGCGGCCGCCGCGGTCAGGTCCGGGATGGACGAGGCCGAGACGATGCCGACCGCGGGCTCCTCGCCGGCGGCGATCTTCTTCTTGGCCCGGCGCTCGCGCAGAACCTCGATCAGGATCGGCAGCAGCGAGATCACCACGACCAGGGCGACCACCGGCAGGATGTAGTGGTCGATGTTGTCGCCGATGGCGTCGTAGATCCGCTGGGCCAGCAGATATCCGATCAGCAGGACGCCGTCGGTCCAGATCACCGCGCCGACGATGTTCCACAGCAGGAACTTCCGGGCCGGCATGCCGAGCATTCCGGCCACCGGGTTCAGGAACGTCCGGACGATCGGGATGAAGCGGGCCAGCACCACCGCCTTGGACGGCCCGAACTTGCCGAAGTAGTACTCGGCCTTCTCCACGTACTCCCGCTTGAACAGCCGCGAGTCGGGTTTGTCGAACATTCGGCGCCCGTACTTCGCCCCCAGCAGGTGGCCCAGCTGCGCACCCAGGACGGCGGCGATCGGCCCACCGATCAGCAGCCCGGCCAGCGAGACGCGGGTGCCGTCGCCGAAGATCGAGTCGGCCACCGGGGACGCCGCGACGCCGGCCAGGAACAGCAGCGAGTCCCCGGGGAAGAAGAAGCCGACCAGCAGGCCGGTCTCCGCGAAGAGGATCACCCACACCCCGATGAGCCCGAAGGTGTGCAGCAGATCCTTCGGGTCCAGCGGGTTGAGGGCAAGCTGCTCAGTGAGCGCACGGATGTCCACGGCGAGCAGCGTACCGGGGGCTTCTATGCCATGGCTGTACAACCGCTGTGCCTACAAGCGCGGGTCCACCGGCTCCGACTCGAACGCCAGGATGGCGAAGACGAGCTCGTGGATGCGCCAGGTCGGCGCCCCGGACGCCAGCCGGTCGAGCGCGGCCAGCCCCAGCCCGTGCTCGATCAGCGCCAGCCCGCGCTTGCGGCCCAGCTTGCGGTGACGCAGGCCGGTGAGCTGGTCCGGCCGGGTGTACTCGGGGCCGTAGATGATCCGCAAATACTCCCGGCCACGGCACTTCACCCCCGGCTGTACGAGCCGACCGGAGCCGTTCACCGCGGTCAGGCCGGACCACGGTTTGACCACCATGCCCTCGCCGCCGGCCTCGGTCAGCGCCAGCCACCAGTCGGTGGCCGCCGCCTCCGACGCCGGGTCGGCCAGGTCGACCACCATCCGCCGGGTCGGCGTGAACAGCGACGGGTCGGCCGCCACGAGCCGGTCGGCCTGGGCCAGGTGCCAGCCGTGGTCCTTCCCGGTGTAGGAGACGCCGGCCCCGGCCAGGACCGCGAACGGAGCCAGCGTCACAAGATCCGACGGCCCGACGTACGCCCGGTACGCGGCCGAGTACCCGGCGATCTCGGAGCTCCGCAGCTCGATCCGGTCCCGCAACGAGGCCACGTCCAGTCCTCGCCCGGCGGCCCGGTCCAGCACCGCCAGTGCCGCCGGCAACGCCGCCCGCCCGGCCGCGCCGACCCCGGCGTACCGCTCGCGGATCAGCCCGCCGGCCTTGGCCGACCACGGCAGCAGCTCGGCGTCGATCAGCAGCCACTCCGTGTCGAGCTCGTCGAACAACGGGCCTGCGGCCGCCCGGACGCGCTCGAGCAGCGGAATGGTGAGCGCGTCGGCGAAGAAGGCTCGCCCGGTCCGCGTCCAGATGGCGTCGCCGGTGCCGGACCGGGACACCCGGACCACCGCTCGCGAGCCCATGTGCTTCTCCTCGCACACCACCACCGGAACCCCGGCCGCACGCATGTCGGCGAACGCGGTCGACGGGTGTTCGAGGTAGCCGTCCACGGTCGCGGTCGAGCACGGCGCCATCGTCGGCGGCAACCACACCAGCGTGGCCGGGTCGAGCGCGAACCGGCTCATCACCTCGAGCGCGGCCGCCGCCTGCTCCGCCGCGACCGTGGTCCGCCCGTACCCGTAATCGAGGTGCCGCCGCCCGGTGACGTCGGCCAGATCAAGACCTTCGTCATCCCGTACGGCCGGACCCAGCGGCCGCGCCGGCGCGTAGTACTCCTTCGCCGCCGGCACCGACACCAGCTCGCGCGACGGCCAGCGCAGCGCGGTCAGCGAGCCGCCGAACACGCACCCGGTGTCGACGCAGATCGTGTTGTTGATCCACTCCGGCGTGGTCGTCGGCGTGTGCCCGTAGACCACGGCCGCCGATCCCCGGTAGTCGCGCGCCCACGGATATCGCACTGGCAGCCCGTACTCGTCGGTCTCGCCCGTGGTCTCGCCGTACAACGCGAACGCCCGCACTCGCCCCGACGCCCGTCCCTGGTACGCCTCCTTGAGCCCGGCGTGCGCGACGACCAGCGCGCCCCCGTCGAGCACGTAGTGGCTGACCAGCGACTCGATGAACCGCCGGACCTCGGCGGTGAACTCCGGCGGCTCCGCCGCGAGCTGCGACAGCGTCTCCGGCAGCCCGTGGGTGAGCTGCACCTGGCGGCCGTTCAGGACCCGCGCCAGCTTCTGCTCGTGGTTCCCGGGCACGCACAGGGCCGTCCCGGCGGCCACCATGCTCATCACCAGGCGCAGCACGCCGGGAGAATCAGGTCCGCGGTCGACCAGGTCACCGACGAAGACCGCCGTGCGACCGTCCGGGTGTCCGGAGCCGAGGTATCCCAGGCGGTCCAGCAGCGCTTCCAACTCGGCCCGGCAGCCGTGCACGTCGCCGATGATGTCGAACGGCCCGGTGACGTGCTTGAGGTCGTTGAACAGCTTCTCGTACCGGACGGTGGCGGTGGCTATCTCGTCCGGCCCGCGCAGCACGTGGACCTTGCGGAACCCTTCGCGGGTCAGCGAGTGCAACGACTTGCGCAGGTCACGCTGCATGCGGGTGATCACCTGACGGCCGAAGGCGCGGTCCGCCCGTCCCTCGGCGCGAGCCCAGGCGAGGTCCTCCGGCACGTCCAGCACGATCGCCACCGGCAGCACGTCGTGCGCGCGGGCCAGCGCGACCAGCCCGGCGCGATCGTGCGACTGCAGGTTGGTCGCGTCGACGACGGTCAGCCGGCCCGCGGCCAGCCGCTTGCCGGCCAGGTAGTGCAGGGCGTCGAAGGCGGCGGCCGACGCCGACTGGTCGTTCTCGTCGTCGGCCACCAGACCCCGGAAGAAGTCCGAGGACAGCACCTGGGTCGGGGCGAAATGCGTACGGGCGAAGGTGCTCTTGCCCGATCCGGAGACGCCGACCAGGGCGACCAGCGCCAGCTCGGGGATGTCGAGGTCGGCCATCACGCGTCTCCTTTCACGAACAGGGCCAGCTGGGTCGGCGCGCCCTCGGCCTCGGAGGAAGGACCGACGCCGCGGAACGTCACGGTGTAGCCGTACTCCGCGGCCACCGACGACGCCCAGGACGCGAACTCGGCCCGGGTCCACTCGAACCGGTGGTCGGAGTGCCGCCGCCCGGTCAGGTCGGGGTAGTTGACGTTGTACTCGACGTTCGGTGTAGTCACCACGACGGAACCCGGCCGGGCGTGCCCGAACACGGCGGCTTCCAGCGCCGGGAGCCGCGGCGGGTCGACGTGCTCGACCACCTCCATCAGCACCGCCGCGTCGTACCCGCGCAGCCGGTCGTCCCGGTAGGTCAACGCCGACTGCAGCAGCGTGATCCGGCCGCGCTGCCGCTCGGGCAGCCGGTCCAGGCGCAGCCGGCGCTCGGCGATCTCCAGCGCCCGCGACGACACGTCGGTGCCGACGATCTCGGTGAACCGGCGCTCGGCCAGCAGCGCCGACAGCAGAACGCCGCCGCCGCAGCCCAGGTCGAGCACGCGGGTCGCGCCGACCTCGGTCAGCGTCGCCAGCACGGCGTCGCGGCGCTGCTCGGCCAGCGACTGCCTGCGGGCCACCGGCAGCTCGGCATCCTCGTCGGTGGCGGTGTCCGGGGTGACGTCGACGGTGTCCGGGTCGACGCGGTCCAGCTGTTCCAGCGCGCTCGCCGTCAGCGACCGTTGGTGGGCCAGGTAACGCCGGGTGATCAGCACCCGGTCCGGATGCCCGGCCAGCCAGCCGGCGCCGGAGCGCAGCAGCTTCTCGATCTCGTCCGGCGCCACCCAGTAGTGCTTGGCGTCGTCCAGCACCGGGAGCAGCACGTAGAGGTGGTTGAGGGCGTCGGCCACCCGCAGCTCGCCGGTCAGGGTGAGATCCACGTACGGGCTGTCGCCGGCCAGCGGGTGCCCGTCCGGCGCGCCGTCCTCGAGCGGGATCGGCGTCGCCGTCACCCTCCAGCCCAGCGGCGCGAACAACCGCTCGGCCAGCTCGTGACCGCCCCGGCAGCGCAGCACCGGCACGCGGATCTCCAGCGGGATCGCCGTCCCGGCCAGTTCCGGCCGGTCCTTGGAGGAGCCGCGCAGCGCCGACCGGAACACCCGGGACAAGGCGCCGGCCAGCAGACTGGAGGCCGCGTACGGCCGGTCATTGACGTACTGCCCCAAGGTGAACGCGTCCGCCCGTGTGCGCAGGAGTGCCGGGTCGACGTCCAGCATCAGCGCCGCCGTACACCGGTCCTCGCCGGCCTCGGGGTACAGCACGTAGGCCGTACCCGTGGGCACGCGGAAGGCATGCACCTTGTCCGGGTGCTTGACCAGCAGATAGCCGAGATCGGTGGCGGGACGCCGGGTGGTCGTCAGGGTGAGCAGCACACCGTCATGATTCCGGTCCCGGTCGATGCGCCGCGACCGGATTTACCGGCAACGGAACCGGGGTCGGATCCCGTACGGTCCGGGGCTGCGGAATACTGCCTGGTGAGAGACAGCGCGGTCACGACAACGAAAGCACGAGCAAGGAGCACCCCGATGCCCATCGCTTCCCCCGAGGTCTACCGCGAGATGCTCGACCGCGCCAAGGCCGGCGCGTTCGCGTACCCCGCGATCAACGTGACGTCCTCGCAGACCCTGAACGCGGCCCTGCAGGGCTTCACCGAGGCCGGCAGCGACGGCATCGTCCAGATCTCCACCGGTGGCGCCGAGTACGCCTCCGGCCCGACGGTGAAGAACATGGTCACCGGCGCGGTCGCGCTCGCCGAGTACGCCACCGAGGTGGCCAGGAACTACCCGGTCAACATCGCGCTGCACACCGACCACTGCCCGAAGAACAAGCTCGACTCCTACGTCCGGCCGTTGCTGGCGATCTCCAAGCAGCGCGTCGCCAACGGGCAGGCGCCGCTGTTCCAGTCGCACATGTGGGACGGCTCGGCCGTACCGCTGGAGGAGAACCTGCAGATCGCCGAGGACCTGCTCGCGCTCTGCGCCGAGGCCCACATCATCCTCGAGATCGAGGTCGGCGTGGTCGGTGGCGAGGAGGACGGCGTCGTCGGCGCCATCGACGACAAGCTCTACTCGACCGTCGACGACGGCCTCGCGACTGCGGCTGCCCTGGGCCTGGGCGAGAAGGGCGTCTACATGACCGCCCTCACCTTCGGCAACGTGCACGGCGTCTACAAGCCGGGCAACGTCAAGCTGCGTCCCGAGATCCTGAAGGAGATCCAGGACGCGGTCGGCGCCAAGTACGGCAAGGAGAAGCCGTTCGACCTGGTCTTCCACGGCGGCTCGGGCTCGCTGCTGTCGGAGATCCAGGGCGCGCTCGACTTCGGCGTGGTCAAGATGAACATCGACACCGACACGCAGTACGCGTTCACCCGCCCGGTGGCCGACCACATGCTCCGCAACTACGACGGCGTGCTCAAGGTCGACGGCGAGGTCGGCAACAAGAAGGCCTACGACCCGCGCGTCTGGGGCAAGCTCGCCGAGGACGGCCTGGCCAAGCGCGTCGTCCACGCCTGCGGGGACCTTCGTTCGACCGGCACCACTCTCTCGAAGTAAGCGTACGGCCGCGACCGGTCCCCGTCGGTGTGGGCCGGTCCGCTCTTCTTGCACAGTCACGCAGAGGCATGGGTACGATCGTCACCTTCCGGCGGAGGCGGGTGATCGTGCTCGGTATCGAGGGTTATGAACCCGAGTGGCAACACGACGCCGAAGCCCTCGCCGCCGTTCACCGGCACCGGTTCGCCCGGCTCATCGGCCGCCGGCTGCAGTCCGGCTGGCTGATGTGGGACATCGCCGAACGCGGCTGGTTCGCCGACGGCCCGGTGGTCCTCAACTTCGGCTCGGCCCAGGTGGAAATCACGCACCGCAAGTTCGACGAGTGTGCAATCACGTGGGATCAGATCGACACCCGTCTGCCGATCGACTGGTACGAACACTTCGACTGGCGCCCCGACCCGCACGCCGCGCTGCGTCACGCCCGCGGCATGCGGCTACGCGCGGTCAGCATCATCGAACTGGTCACCACGGCCGACTGGCGGCCACGGATCCTGCACGCGGTCGAGTTCCTGTTCGACGACGCGCGCCTGGCGATCTTCAACGCGATGGACGAGAACGGCCTCACCGACGTGTCCGAGGTCGACCTCCCGGTCCACCGCTGGCGCCGCGTCCGCGTCGCCTGAAACCGCGTTGCCGTCCGCCCCTCAGGCGTCGCCGGTGATCGCCTTCAACGCCTCGTCGAGGTCGTCGGTGACGAGGATCAAGTTCGAGAGATCGCCGTACGGCGACTTGGCCAGCAACGGGCGCAGCAACGCCTCCACCGGCAGGTCGGCCCAATGCGCGGTGCCGAGGAAGACGAACGGGCCGGACGGGCCGTCGGAGCGGTAGAAGGTCTTGGTGGCGGCCTGGAAGACCTCCTGGACCGTGCCGGCCCAGCCGGGCGCGAACACGATCCCGCCGCGGGCCAGCCGGAGGATGGAGTCCTCGCGGACGGCGTTGGAGAAGTATTTGCCGATCTGGCCGGCGAACAGGTTGGCCGGTTCGTGCCCGTAGAGCCAGGTGGGCAGCGCCAGGCCGCCGTGAGCGAGGTCGGCCGGGGCGGGGAACCGGGCGCGGACGGCGAGGGCGGCCGCGGTGTACGGGTCGTGGTCGAGGAAGTCGGGGGCGGGGGCCAGCCGGTCGATCGCCGCCGACAATTCCCCGGCCGTACGCCCGGCGAAGTACCCACCGAGGTTGGCCGCCTCCATGATGCCCGGCCCGCCGCCGGTGACCAGCAGGCGACCCGCCCGGGCGAGGCGCCAGGCCAGCGTGGCCGCGGCCCGGTAGGCCACCGACCCGCGGGGTTCGGCGTGGCCACCCATGATCCCCACCGGGCCGGCTCCGGAGGGGCCATGGCTCTCCGCGCCGTCCGAAGAACCAGGCGCCGGATGGAGCCGAGCCCAGCCGGCCAGCGCCTTGCCCAGCGCGTTGTCGATGCCGGCGTCGTGCAGCCGCTGGGCCAGCGCCTCCCGGACGTCCGGGGCCGCGCCGCCGTGCGCGAGGAAGTGCCGCCACACCCGGGTGTCGTACATGCCCTCGAAGCCGCCCGCGGCGAATCCGTCGGCCAGGTCGTCCGGCGTGTAGAGGACGGCCGGGTGGGTCGGATAGGGCCGCTTGTCGAACGGCGGGATCAGGTGGGCGCCGCGCCGGATCAGGTCGATCTGCACCTCGGCCGACACGAACGTGCAGCCCACGAACAGCGCGTCCGACACGTCGACGTCGCGCAGGTCGGGCGGGTCGCGGTCGAGGTGCAGGCCGAGCACGATCAGGTCGGCGAGTGACCGGCGGGCCAGGTGCGTGTCGAACTCGGCGCGGGACTCCACCTCCAGATCCGTCTCGTCGAACGGGACGTCACCACCGAGAACGGGCTGCAAGGGGTCGCCGGGCACGACCCGAAGATTAGCCCGGGGTTGAATAGGAGCATGCAGAGTCTCCTTCCTGAGCCGCCGGCCACCCGGCTGCCCGCCGACGACGAGGCCGACAAGGCACTCGCCGAGGCCGTCCAGACCGGCACCGACCAGGCGTACGCCGCCGTCGCCGGCCGTTTCCCGGCCTCCAGCGCCGCCTGGGCCGCCCTGGCCGCCAACGCCCTGGCCGAGCACCAGCCGGTGGCTGCGTACGCGTACGCCCGCACCGGGTACCACCGCGGTCTGGACGCTCTTCGCCGCAACGGCTGGAAGGGGCACGGTCCGATCCCCTGGTCGCACGTGCCCAACCAGGGCTTCCTCCGCTGCCTGCACAGCCTGTCGCAGGCCGCAGCCGAGATCGGCGAGTCGGACGAGGCCGCCCGGTGCGCCCAGTTCCTGCGCGACAGCGACCCGGCCGCGGCCGACGAGTTGAGCTAGCGGGGAGCACGTTGCCGCGCTGATGAGGTCGGCCGCGGCCGTTGAGCGGCTTCGCCGGCCGCGGCCCGACCTCATCAGCGTCAGCGGCGCATGCGCGATCGAGCGCGGATCACAGCCCTTCGGCGACCGCGGCGGCGATCTTCAGCCAGGCGTCCTTGGTCTGGTTCGACAGCTGTCCGTACCGCAGCGGTTCGCCCGAGTCGATCAGCTTCTCGTACGGCGCCATGAGCACCGCCCGGGTCCGCGCGGCGAAGTGCCGCTGGATCCCCGCCAGGTCGATGTCCTTGCGGGTCGGCGGCATCGACACGACGCTGACCGCCTGCCGGACCAGCCGCTGGCGGCCGCTCTGCTCCAGGTGGTCGAGCATCCGGGCGGCGGTCTCGGCCGAGTCGTTGCGGGCCGACATGGTGATCACCAGCTGGTCGGTGGCGTCCATCGCGGCCTGCCAGTTCTGCGCCCGGACGTTGTTACCGGTGTCCACCATGATCAGCTTGTAGAACCGGCTGACGATCTCCCGGATCTCGGCGAACGCGCTGGCCGTGAGCATCTCGCCCGCGGTCGCGGACTCGTCCGAGGCGAGGACGTCGAACATCCCTTCACCCTGCGCCCGTACGTACTGGGAAAGGTCTCCGACCCGGCCGTGCGATCCGCGGAACAGGTGCAGGTCGCGCATCATGTCCCGGACCGTACGGGCGTGGAAGTCCTGCTGCGCCCGCATGCCCAGGGTGCCCTGGGTCTCGTTGTTGTCCCAGGCCAGCACGTACCCGCCGCGTTTCTGCCCGAACGTCATGGCCAGCAGCAGCACCGCCACCGTCTTGCCGGCGCCCCCCTTGGGATTGACCACGGTGACCTGGCGCAGGCCGCCGAAGTTGCGGCGGACCATCTCGACGTCCTGTTTGAACTCCTGCTCGTGCCGCCCGGGGGCCAGCTTGACCAGGCCGAGCGTGCCTTTGCGGATGATCGCGCGGGCACCCATGGTGGCGGTCGGCTCGGCCGGCTTGGCCAGGCGGCGCCGCGCGAACTCCTCCGCGGTCGGCGTCCCGTCCGACACCCAGGGCATCTGCTGGTACGGGTCGGTCGGTGGGGCTTGCGGCGGTACGGCCCGGGGGTCGACGTTCGCCGGGAGCGGGTTCGGGTGCGCCGTGCGGGCCGGCGCCGACGAGCCGGCCGCCGACGGCGGCCCGACCTGCGGGTGGGCGGTCTGAGGATGTGCGGCCTGCAGCGGGGCTGGCTGGGCGTGCGGCGGAGCGGCCTGCGAGTGCGGCGGGGCCGGTTGGGCGTGCGGCGGGGCCGGTTGGGCGTGGGGCGCGCCGCCCGGCATGCGCGGACGCGGCGTGTGCGGCGGCATTCCCGTCGGGGGAGTCGGGCCGCCCGGCGTGGCGGTGAGCGGCGTGGATGGAGCCGGCGTGGATGGGGCCGGCGTGGATGCGGCCGGCGGGGAAGCGGCCGGCGGGGAAGCGGGCGCGGCACCGTTGCCCGGCGTCGGCGGAGTCCCGGAGGAGCGGCCGTCGGAGGTGATCGGCCCCGGGCGGTAGACCGCGCCGGTGCCGGGCGCGTCGCCGTTCTCCGGGCTTCGTCGTGGAGCCACGGTCGGGTAGTACGCGGGCGCCGGGTCCGGCCGGGCACGGCTGGGGTTTCCGAGCGGCTGCATGTCCACGTCGTCGAAGTCCGCCGGCGACAGGACGGCACGGTGGGGAGGCTGGGCCCACGGCGAATCCGGCACGGCCGCCGGGGAGCCAGGCGCAGCGGACGGGCTCTGTGCGGCGGACGGGCTCTGTGCGGCGGGCGAACCCGGAGCAGTGGACGAATCCGGAGCAGCGGACGAACCAGGTGCCGGAGGCGAGCCGGGCATGGCGCCGGGCGACCGCACAGCCGTCGGGTTGCCGTTCGCCGGATTGCCGTTGGTTGGGTTGCCGTTCGCCGGGTTGCCGTTGGCCGGGTTGCCGTTGGCCGGTGCAGCCACGGCAGGCGGCGGCGGAAGAAGGCGCGGCGGCGGGGGAACGACGACTCGGTCGCCCGGCCGATAGACGCCGCCTTCCGACGGTGCGGGGGGTGGCGGGGCCGGCACCGAGGGTGAGGGGACCGGCATGGCCGGCGGCGGCTCGTGCGGCACCGGCCGGCCGCCGTGCATCGGTGGGCCGCCGTGCATCGGTGGGCCGCCGGACGCCGTTGGGCCGCCGGACGCCGGGTCTTCGATGTCCTCGGGCGGCCAGAACGGTTCCACGTCCCGGGCGGGCGGCGTGGGACCGGCGCCCGGCACGTAGACGCGGTCGGCGCTCTCGTCCTCCACGAGCGAATCCCTCCCCGTCGATCTGTCGGTCCGTTCAGACTCGCACAGGCGGTCAGGCCACGTACACCGCCCACGCTCCGGCCTCGGTCCACCACGAACGCTTGCGGTTCATCGTGCCGCCGACGCCGTCGTCGATGAACGGCAGATCGCCGTCGCGCGGCAGTACGGACACCGCCCGGCCGCGCGCCCGGCGCACCTCCACCTGTACGCGCGGGCGGCGGAAACGCTGCCGGGTCACGACCGGCACCGCCACCGCGACCTCGACCCGCCCGTCGGCCGGATCGACGGCCGTCAGCAGGGGAAGTCCGTCGAACGAGGCGTAGCCCCCGCCGTTACCGATCGCGCAGGTCAGGATCGGATCGTCCCCACCGGACAGCACCGCGTCGTCGACCTCGATCCGGCCGCGGAACGGCACCGCCTTGCCCGCCGCGTCGGCCCCGCCGATGAGCGCACCGTCCAAGGTGACCGATCCGCCGTCGTTGCGCAGCAGGTCGAGCCGCCGCGACTTCCCGGCCAGCACGGCCGCGGCCACGTCGGACGGCGTCCGGGGCAGACCGAGCTGGGCCGCCAGGTCGACCTCCGACGCCGGGTCCAGCGGCAGGATGGCGAGCGGCGGCAGGTCGGGCACGGTCCGCGCGTCGGCCAGGTCGGCCGGTCGCTTCGACGGTGCGGGCGCGTACCGCCGGACCAGCCGGCGCACGACGGCCCGCAGCTGACCGTCGGTGGCCGAGGCGACGACCAGCCGGACGCTGGGGTCGAGCCACGGCCAGTCGAGCCCGTCCGGTCGCGCGGGTGCGTCGAACCGCTTGATCACCGCGTCGATCTCGGCGTCCGACGACGCGGCCACGATCTCGACCGCGGCCCCCCCGGCGCGCAATGCGGCCGCGCAGAGTTCCACGGGAGACGACGACGGGGCGCAGGCCGATTTCAGCACGCACGCGCCGCACTCGCCGCCGCAGACGTCGCCGGTCGACTTCTCGGCCAGGCTGAGCAGCACCACTTCGGTCACGTCAGCACCGAGTGCCGTTCGATCACCGCTTCGCGACCGGGGCCGACGCCGATGATCGAGATCCGGGCGCCGATCCGCTCCTCGACGAACGTGATGAACCGCTGCGCGTCCTTGGGCAGGTCGTCGAACGACCGGCACTGGCTGATGTTCTCCTTCCAGCCCGGCAGCGTCTCGAAGATCGGCATCGCGTGGTGGAAGTCGGTCTGGTTGATCGGCATCTCGTCGTACCGGACGCCGTTGACCTCGTAGGCCACGCAGACCGGGATCTCGTCCAGGTCGTCGTAGTTGTCGAGCTTGGTCAGCGCGAAGTCGGTGACCCCGTTGACCCGCTGCGCGTACCGGCCGATGACCAGGTCGAGCCAGCCGATCCGGCGCGGGCGGCCGGTGGTGGTGCCGTACTCCTGCCCGATCTCCCGCAGATAGTCGCCGAACTTGTCGTGCAGCTCGGTCGGGAACGGGCCCTCGCCGACGCGACTGGTGAACGCCTTGAGCACCGCGACCACCCGGTCGATCCGGGTGGGCGGGATGCCGGAGCCGGTGCAGGCGCCGCCGGCGGTTGCGTTGGAGCTGGTCACGAACGGGTACGTCCCGTGGTCGACATCCAGCAGCGTGGCCTGGCCGGCCTCGCACAGGACGACCTTGCCGGCGTCGATCGCCTGGGCCAGTTCGAGCGCGGTGTCCCCGACGTACGGCCGGAGCCGCTCCACGTACGACAGCAGGTCGTTGATCACCTCGTCGGGTTTGATCGCAGTCCGGTTGTAGATCTTGGTCAGCACCTGGTTCTTGAACGACAGCGCGGCCTCGACCTTCTGCCGCAGGATCGACTCGTCGAACAGATCCTGGATCCGTACGCCCAGCCGGTTCATCTTGTCGGCGTAGGTCGGGCCGATGCCGCGCCCGGTGGTGCCGATCCGGCGGGCGCCCAGGTACCGCTCGCTGACCTTGTCCAGCGACCGGTTGTACGACGCGATGACGTGCGCGTTCGCGCTGATCCGGAGCCGCGACGTGTCGATGCCGCGAGCCTCCAGGCCGTCGATCTCCCGGAACAGCACCGACAGGTCGACGACCACGCCGTTGCCGATGACCGGCGTGACGCCGGGGGTCAGGATGCCGCTGGGCAGCAGGTGCAGTGCGTACTTCTCGCCGTCGATCACCACCGTGTGCCCGGCGTTGTTGCCGCCGTTGAACTTCACCACGTAGTCGAGGCGGTCACCCAGCAGGTCGGTCGCCTTGCCCTTGCCCTCGTCGCCCCACTGGGCGCCGACCAACACGATCACTGGCACGTCGAACACGCCTTCCGCTGTCCCGTCTGGTACTCGGGTCAGCCCGGGTACTGATGAAGTTTACGTGACCGGCTGTCCGTCAGTGCTGCGGTTATCCACAGGTAGGATCCACCGCCGTGCGCGTACTTCTGATCGGATCCGGCGGGCGTGAGCACGCCCTCGCCGTCGGCCTCGCCGCCGACCCGCAGGTCGACCTCCTCGTCGCCGCCCCCGGCAACCCCGGCATCGCCCAGGTGGCCGAGCTGCGCGAGGTCACGGCCACCGACCCGGCCGCGGTGGCCGCCCTCGCGGTCGAACTGACCGCCGACCTGGTGGTGATCGGACCCGAGGCGCCGCTGGTGGCCGGCGTGGCCGACGCCGTCCGGGCCAAGGGCATCGCCTGCTTCGGCCCGTCCGCGGCGGCCGCCCGGCTCGAGGGCTCGAAGGCGTTCGCCAAGGACGTGATGCAGGCCGCCGGGGTGCCCACCTCCCTGTCGTACGCGTGCACCACCGAGGACGAGGTGCAGCGGGCGCTGGACGACTTCGGGCCGCCGTACGTGGTGAAGAACGACGGCCTGGCGGCGGGCAAGGGCGTGGTCGTCACCGACTCGGCCGACGACGCCCGGGCGCACGCCGCCGACTGTGAGCGGGTGGTGATCGAGCAGTACCTGCCCGGCCCCGAGGTGTCACTGTTCGTGGTCACCGACGGCGCTGCGGCGGTGCCGCTGATGCCGGCCCAGGACTTCAAGCGGGCCGGCGACGGTGACGAGGGGCCGAACACCGGGGGGATGGGCGCGTACGCCCCGCTGGCGTGGGCGCCGCCCGGCCTGGTCGAGCAGGTGATGCGCGAGACCGTGCACCCGACGCTGGCCGAGATGCGGCGGCGGGGGACACCGTTCGCCGGGCTGCTCTACGTCGGGCTCGCGCTCACCCCCGACGGCCCCAAGGTCATCGAGTTCAACGCCCGCTTCGGCGACCCCGAGACCCAGGTGGTGCTTGCGCTGCTGGAGTCGCCGCTGGCGAGATTGCTGTACGCGGCGGCCACCGGCACCCTGGCCGGCGAGCCGCCGCTGGTGTGGCGCGACGGCGCCGCGGTCACCGTGGTCGTGGCCGGGGCCAATTACCCCGGCCCGCCGCGTACGGGCGATGTGATCGGCGGCGCCGAACGCCCCGGCGTGATCCACGCCGGCACTGCCCGCCGCGCCGACGGCGCCCTGGTCTCGGCGGGCGGCCGCGTGCTGAGCGCGACCGCCGTCGGCCCCGACCTGCTCGCCGCCCGCGCCGCCGCGTACGCCTTGGTCGACGGCATCACCCTCGACGGCAGCCACCACCGCACCGACATCGCGCTGGCCGCCGTCGAGGGCGGGGTGCAGCTGTAGATCAGGCCTTGGGGATGTCGAAGAGCTTGGCCACCTGGGCGGCCAGGGCGAGGTCGCCCTTGGCCTTGATCTTGCCGGTCATGAACATCATCATCGGGTTGCCGTCGCCGGAGACGATCTTGAGGAAGGTCACCGGGTCCATCGTCATGGCCAGTTTGGGGTCGCGGGCGGGCTCGTTCGTCACCGTGCAGGCGCCGTTCTCGATCACCGTCTCGTAGGTGTCGCTGGTGCTGCCGGCGCCGCCGGTGATGATCCAGTGGATGACCGCCTGGGTCGCGCCGGCCCGGTCGGCGCGGAACAGGGTCGGCATCTTGTTGAAGATCCCGTCCAGGATCTTGGTGCGTTCCGGGCCGGCCATGACCTCGGCGATGGTCGCGTCCGGAGTGCCCTTGACCAGCGAAGCGAACTCCTTCGGCTCGGCGGTGGCCAGGGACTCAGCGTTGAAATCAGTCATTGGTGGACCTTTCGGAAGACGCGCCGGACCTACTCGCCGGTAACCCTAGCGATTCAGTGGTCGTCACGCAGTCTTCCACCCCCAAACGATTGTTGGACAGTCGGGTGTCGACCCCCTATACTCCCCAACATGTCTTTGGGAGCCGAGCGTACGACCAGCGAGCTGCGGGCGACCGCCCATCCCGTACGGCTGCAGATCATGTCCCTGTTGACCGGCGCGCCGCTGACCGCAGCCGAGGTGGCCCGGGAGCTCGGTCTGACCCACGCCAACGCCAGTTATCACCTGCGCACGCTGCTGAGCGCGCGCATGATCGTCCCGGCCGGGAGTGAGAAGATCCGCGGCGGGGTGGCCAAACGCTACCGGTACGACCCGGCGCACGACATCGCCACCGACCGGGCCCATGGCGCCCGGTCCGACGATCACTTCCAATCGATGTACGCCGCCGTCGCCGTCGAGCTCGTCCGGCGGAGCCGCGGTACGTACCCGGACCAGAAGAATCTGATGGTCGACGCCGAACTGTGGATCGAGCCCGAGGCCTGGACGGCGTTCAAGACCCGGATCGGCGAGGCCGCCCGCGAGCTGCACGAGGTGGCCCGGCCACCGCGGACCCCGGGCACGGTCCGCACCAGCACATCGATGGCGATGTTCCGGATGGGGGAGGACCGGTGAGAGGGCCGCTGCGGCACCGCGGGTTCCGGCTGCTTCTGATCGGCCGTACGGTCAACATCCTCGGCAACACCGTGGCGCCGATCGCGCTGGCCTTCGCCGTGCTCGACCTGACCGGTTCGGCCAGCGACCTCGGCCTGGTGGTGGGCAGCCGGACCATCGTCAGTGTGGTGTTCATGCTGTTCGGCGGCGTGCTCGCCGACCGGCTGCCGCGCAACCTGCTGATGGTCGGGGCGAGCCTGCTGGCCGCGGCCACACAGGGCACGATCGCGGTGCTGGTGCTCACCCACCACGCAACGATCGGCTGGCTGATCGGGCTGTCGGCGCTGAACGGGATGGTGCTCGCACTGTCCTTCCCAGCGTCGTCGGCGATCCTGACCCAGCTCGTCCCGCCGGACGAACGGCAGCGGGCCAACGCGCTGAACCGGCTGTGCTTCAACGCCGCCGCGGTAGTCGGCGCCCCGGTCGGCGGTCTCATCGTGGCCGGTGTCGGCCCGGGCTGGGGCATCGTCGCCGACGCGTCCACGTTCCTGATCGCGGCGGTGGCGTTCGCGCTGCTGAAGATCCCGGCGCCGGTGGCGGAAGAAAGCGGCGGAAGCCGTAAGAGCATCGTCGCCGACCTGGCCACCGGCTGGGGCGAGTTCCGTTCCCGGGAATGGCTGTGGGTGGTGGTCGCGGGCTTCTGCGTGATCAACGCCTGCTGGGCCGGCGCCCTCGGCGTGCTCGGCCCGACCGTCGCCGACGCCGGGTTCGGCCGACGGGCCTGGGGTTTCATTCTGGCCGCGGAGACCATCGGGATGATCCTGGGGGCGATCGTCGCCCTCCGTCTGCGCCTGCGCCGGTACCTGTTCTTCGGGACGGCCGCGGTCGGCGCGATGGTGCTGCCGGTCGCGGTGCTGGGCCTCGCCCCGCGGGTACTGCTGCTCCTGCCGTCGGCCTTCCTGGCCGGCCTCGGCATGGAACTGTTCGGTATCGCCTGGGAGACGACGATGCAGGAGCACATCCCGTCGGACAAACTGGCCCGCGTCTACTCGTACGACATGCTCGGCTCCCTGATCGCGGTACCGATCGGGCAGATCGCGGCGGGGCCGGTCGCCGCGGCCACCGGCACCCCCGAGGCGGCGCTGGTCGTTGCGGCCGCCGTCATCGCCCTGGCGTGCGTGGGCATGGTGCTCAGCCCGGGCGTCCGGAATCTGCGTCATGAGCTGCCCGGGCACCAGGAAGCGCCCATGGAAGAATTGCCGGCGTGACCATCCCGAACATCCTCGCCGCCCGCTACGCCTCCGCCGACCTCGTGGCGATCTGGTCGCCGGAGGAGAAGATCCGGATGGAGCGCCGGCTCTGGCTGGCCGTCCTGCGGGCGCAGCGCGACCTGGGCGTGCCGGTCCCCGACGGTGCGATCGAGGCGTACGAGCGGGTCCTCGACGACGTCGACCTTGCCTCGATCGCGGCCCGGGAGCGGGTGACCCGGCACGACGTCAAGGCGCGGATCGAGGAGTTCAGCGCGCTGGCCGGCTTCGAGCAGATCCACAAGGGCATGACCTCCCGGGACCTGACCGAGAACGTCGAACAGCTGCAGGTCCGGGCGTCCCTGACGCTGATCCGGGACCGGGTGGTGGCCGCTCTGGCCCGGCTGGCCGCGCGCGCCGTCGAGTACTCCGATCTGGTCCTGACCGGCCGCTCGCACAACGTCGCGGCGCAGGCCACGACACTCGGCAAGCGCTTCGCCAGCGCGGCCGAGGAGCTGCTGATCGCGTACGACCGGTTGGCCGATCTGATCGCGCGCTACCCGCTGCGTGGCATCAAGGGCCCGGTCGGTACGGCCGCCGACCAGCTCGACCTGCTCGACGGCTCGTCCGAGAACCTCGCCGCCCTCGAGCAGCAGGTCGCCACCCATCTCGGCTTCGAGCGGGTGCTGACCAGCGTCGGCCAGGTCTACCCGCGGTCGCTCGACTTCGACGTGGTGTCCGCGCTGGTCCAGGTCGTGGCCGGCCCGTCGTCGCTGGCCACGACGATCCGGCTGATGGTCGGGCAGGAACTGGTCACCGAGGGCTTCAAGCCGGGCCAGGTGGGCTCGTCGGCGATGCCGCACAAGATGAACACGCGCTCGTCGGAGCGGGTCAACGGGCTCGCCGTGATCGTCCGCGGCCACCTGTCCATGATCGGCGAGCTGGCCGGCGACCAGTGGAACGAGGGCGACGTCTCCGACTCGGTGGTCCGCCGGGTGGCGCTGCCGGACGCGTTCTTCGCCACCGACGGGCTGTTCCAGACGTTCCTCACCGTGCTCGACGAGTTCGGCGCCTACCCGGCCGTCGTCGCCCGCGAGCTGGACCGCTTCCTGCCGTTCCTGGCCACCACGAAACTGCTGGTCGCAGCCGTACGCAAGGGGGTCGGCCGGGAAGTCGCGCACGAGGTCATCAAGCAGCACGCGGTGGCCGTCGCGCTGGCCATGCGGGAGAAGGGCTCCACCGACAACGACCTCTTCGACCGGCTGGCCACCGACGGCCGGCTGTTCCTGACCCGGGCCGAGATCGACACGCTGGTGGCCGACCGGGCTGCCTTCGTCGGCGCGGCCCCGGCCCAGGTCCAGGCGATCGCCGACCGGATCGCCGCCATCGTGGCGGCGAACCCCTCGGCCGCGGAGTACGTCCCCCCGCCGATCCTTTAGACGCCGGCCGTCGCTGTGATCCAGGCCCGGTTGGAGGCGACGCTGCCGTAGATCTGCTGGCTCTGCCCGTCGGCCAGGGACGCCACGCCGACCTGGGTGCCGTTGTACAGCTCCGGGCCGCCCGAGTCGCCGCTCCACGCCGCGCCGCTGATCGCGCTGCTCAGGATGCCCCGGCCGCCGGAGTTGTCCCTCTGACCGGTCGAGGTCACCTTGACCGTCGCCGTCTTCAGCGTGGCCGACAGGCTGCAGGTGCTGCAGGTGCGGCCCCAGCCGTAGATCGAGTTGGTCGAGCCGACCGGCGGGTACGAGCTCGACAACGTCATGTACGTGGTCGTGACCGGCGACGCGAGCTGCATCAGGGCCAGGTCGTAGCGGGTGGTGGTGGCGGTCACGGCCCGGGTCGTACCGCCTGAACTGCGGTTGACGCTGCCCACCCGGACCGACATGGTCCCGCTGATGCAGTGCGTGGCGGTGAGCACCCAGTCCGGCGCGATGATCGTCCCGGAGCAGGTGAAGGTGCCGTTGGTGAACACCGCGGCGGCCCACGGGGCGGACGAGACGGCGTTTCCGCCGATGATGCCGGCCGAGGCGTGGGCGGCCACCGGGACGGCCAGGGCCCCCAGCGCGGTGGCGCAAGCGGCGACGAGAACGCGGAGGCGCACGCCGGACTCCTTCCGAGCCGTTCCATCGAAGGTGATCGACCGAACGGTAAGGGCTGCGGGCCGCGCTGCCAAGACCCAGCCGACCTCTGTCTCGATGTGACGGGCCTCCCGTGGCCGTCCGACATCCCCTGCTCAGCCGCGACGCGCGTCGGTCGGTCGACACCGTCCGATGGGCCGATACGGAAGTTCACCAGGTAGGCTTTTGGCGCTCGCCCCGTGAGGGGCACCCAACTGCGCGCCTACAGCCAGGAGTGCCCGTGTCCCGCGTTGTCGTCGACGTCATGCTCAAGCCCGAGATCCTTGATCCCCAGGGCCAGGCAGTCGCGAACGCGCTGCCCCGGCTGGGCGTCACCGACGTTTCCTCGGTCCGGATCGGCCGCCGCATCGAGATCGAGTTCGAGGGTGAACCGGATCTCGACCGCGCCCGGGAGATCGCCGACAAGCTGCTCGCCAACCCGGTGATCGAGAGCTTCGAGATCTCGCTGCTCGAGGAAGCGTGAGCATGCGCATCGGTGTGGTCACGTTCCCCGGTTCGCTCGACGACGGCGACGCCGCCCGCGCGGTCCGGATCGTCGGCGCCGAAGCCGTCCGGCTCTGGCACGGCGACGCCGGCCTGTACGGGGTGGACGCCGTGGTGCTGCCCGGCGGCTTCTCGTACGGCGACGCCCTGCGCTGCGGGGCCATCGCCCGGTTCGCCCCGGTGATGCAGAGCGTCATCGACGCCGCGAACGGCGGCATGCCGGTGCTCGGCATCTGCAACGGCTTCCAGATCCTGTGCGAGGCCCACCTGCTGCCCGGCGCGCTCACCCGCAACCAGCACCTGCATTTCCGCAACCGCGACCAGTTCCTGCGGATCGGCTCGACCGACACCGCCTGGACGAACCAGTTCACCGAGGACCAGGAGATCCTGATCCCGGTCAAGAACGGCGAGGGCTGCTACGTCGCCGAGGAGCGCACGCTGGACGAACTACAGACGGAGGGCCGCATCGTCGCGTGGTACGCCCGGGGCAACCCGAACGGCTCGCAGCGCGACATCGCCGCGATCACCAACGAGGCCGGCAACGTGGTCGGCATCATGCCGCATCCGGAGCACGCGGTGGAGGCTCTGACCGGTCCGTCGCTGGACGGGCTGGGCTTCTTCACCTCGGCTCTGCGGGCCTTGGCCCGAGCAGGGGGACAGTAGCCATGACCAGCCAACCGGACACCGCCACCAGCGGCGCCGAGACGCCGCCGTCGCCCGACACGTCGCCGTCCGGCTTCGGTAACCCCAAGTCCGGGGGCTTCGCCGCCACGGACGTGCTGGTCAACGAGTACGACGACGGGCCGGACACAGTCGACAAGGCCGCCCGTACGCCCGAGGAACTGCAGCCGCACACCGACCTCGGCCTCAAGGACGACGAGTACGACCGGATCCGGCAGATCCTCGGCCGCCGCCCCACCGCGTCCGAGCTGGCCATGTACTCGATCATGTGGAGCGAGCACTGCTCCTACAAGTCGAGCAAGGTGCACCTTCGGCAGTTCGGCGAGAAGACCCCGCAGAACACCCGCATGCTGGCCGGCATCGGTGAGAACGCCGGCGTGGTGCAGATCTCCGACGAGCTCGCGGTCACCTTCAAGGTCGAGTCGCACAACCACCCCAGCTTCGTCGAGCCCTACCAGGGCGCGGCCACCGGCGTCGGCGGCATCGTCCGCGACATCCTGGCGATGGGCGCCCGCCCGGTCGCGGTGATGGACCCGCTGCGCTTCGGCGCCGCCGACCACCCCGACACCGCCCGCGTGCTGCCCGGCGTGGTCGCCGGCATCGGCGGCTACGGCAACTGCCTGGGCCTGCCCAACATCGGCGGCGAGATCGTCTTCGACCCCTGCTACCAGGGCAACCCGCTGGTCAACGCGCTCAGCATCGGCGTCCTCCCGGTGGCCCGGCTGCAGCACAAGGAAGCGGCCGGCGTCGGCAACGTCGTCGTGCTGATCGGCGCCCGGACCGGCCGCGACGGCATCGGCGGCGTCTCCGTGCTGGCCTCGGCCACGTTCAGCGAGGGCGACACCGAGCGGCGCCCGTCGGTGCAGGTCGGCGACCCGTTCATGGAGAAGCTGCTGATCGAGAGCTGCCTCGAGCTGTACGACGCCGGCCTCGTGGTCGGCATCCAGGACCTCGGCGGCGCCGGCCTGACCTGCGCGCTCACCGAGACCGCGGCCGCGGCCGGCACCGGCATGCGGGTCTGGCTGGAACGGGTGCCGCTGCGCGAGGCGTCGATGTCGCCGACCGAGATCCTGGCCAGCGAGTCGCAGGAGCGGATGCTGCTGATCGTCGCGCCGGACAAGCTGCAGGAGGTGTTCCAGGTCGCCGAGAAGTGGGGTGTCTGGGCCACCGCGATCGGCGAGGTCACCCCGAGCGACACCGCCGGGCAGCCCGGCCGCCTGGTGATCAGCTGGAACGACTTCATCGTGGTCGACGTGCCGCCCGGCTCGCTGGCCGACGACGGCCCGGTCTACGCGCGGCCGATCCGCGAACCCGGTGACCTCATCCTGCTGCAGGCCGACCGGGCCGAGACGCTGCCGCGTCCCGGCACCCCCGACGAACTCCGCGAAACGCTGCTCCGGATGATCGCGTCGCCCAATCTCTGCGACAAGAGCTGGGTCACCGAGCAGTACGACCGGTACGTGCTCGGCAACACCGTGCTGGCCCAGCCGGAGGATGCCGGCGTGCTCCGGATCGACGAGCGCACCGGCCTTGGCGTGGCCCTGTCGGTGGACGGCAACGGCCGGTTCGCCCGGCTCGACCCGTACGAGGGCGCGCGGCTGGCGCTGGCCGAGGCGTACCGGAACGTCGCCGTGACCGGCGCCGAACCGGCCGCGGTGACCGACTGCCTGAACTTCGGCTCGCCCGAGGACCCGGCCGTGATGTGGCAGTTCGCCGAGGCGGTGCGCGGGCTCGCCGACGGGTGCCAGGAGCTGGGCATCCCGGTGACCGGCGGCAACGTCAGCTTCTACAACCAGACCGGCGCCGCCGCTATCAACCCGACCCCGGTGGTCGGCGTGCTCGGCATCCTCGACGACGTGGCCCGGCGGGTACCGATGGGCTTCCCGCCGCCGCCCACGGCCGAGGGCGACCTGCTGTTCCTGCTGGGCGAGACCCGGTGCGAGCTGTCCGGCTCGGAGTGGGCGTGGGTGACCCACGGCCACCTGGGCGGGCGGCCGCCGAAGGTGGACCTGGCCCAGGAGATGGCGCTCGGCCGGCTGCTGGCCCGATCGGCTCAGGCCGGGCACGTCAGCGCGGCCCACGACCTCTCCGACGGAGGCCTGGCGCAGGTACTGGTGGAGAGCTGCCTGCGGCGGAACATCGGCGCCCGGGTCGCGGTGCCCGACCAGGAGTTGAACTCGCCGTTCGTGTGGCTGTTCAGCGAGTCGGCGGGGCGGGCGTTGGTGGCGATCCCCCGCGGGCACGACATCGCGTTCACGGCGTTGGCGGCCGAGATGGGGGTGGCCTGCACGGCGATCGGCATCACGTCCGAGGAGCCGGTGCTGGAGGTCCTCGACCAGTTCTCGGTGCCGTTGGACGAGCTTCGTACGGCCTATTCGGCGACCATGCGCAACCTGTTCGGCGGGCCGGGGGAGCTGGCCAACCGGCACGGCGACCCGGAGCACGCCGCGCACCCGGACGAGGACATGGCGTCGGTCTCACCCGCTGCTCCGGCCGCCATTGAAGCCGAATCAGCCGACGCGCTTGTCGAGTCGACCTACGTCACCGATGCCGACACATCCGTCTTGTCCAATGCGGATGCCGACGGCGACGGGTCGTTCGAATCCGCGGAGGGCGGTCTGGTCGACGGCGGTCTGATCGACGGCGGTCTGGTCGACGGCGGTCTGGTCGAGGGCGATCCGGTGGCCGAGGCTCAGGTACTCCACGCCGAAGCGGCGGCTCAGTCTGAGGCGACTTGGAGCGAGCCCCTCCCGGCGGAGCCGTTCCACGCCGAGGCCCTCTCGACGGAGCCGGATCGGGCCGAGCCCTTCCCGGCTGAGCCCTTCCCGGTCGAGCCGGTGCCGGCCGCGGCGGTCGAGGTTGAGCCCGGCCGGGCTGAGGACATTCCGATCGAGGCGGCCCTGGCAGGCATCGACGAGACGGCCCGAGACGAGACGGCCCCAGGCGGGACGGCGCGACACGAGACGGCTGAGGACACCGCCGAGGCGGAACGGCTTGCGGCCGAGCGGCGCAGTCAGGTGTTCCGGGCCGAGGTCGTGTCGGCGACGGCCAATCTGGACGACGACGATCTCACCACGGTTCGGTCGGTGACTCTCGAGCTGACCGAACCGACCACGCCGGAAGACGGATCGGCGGCGGGCGACGACGAGACGGCGGGCACCGAGACGGCGGGCACCGAGACGGCGGGCACCGAGACGGCGGGCGGCAACCCGGCCGTCGGCGGTCCGATCGATCCGGCCGGGCCGGCCGCGAACCAGGACGCACAGCCGGCGACCGGAGTGGACCCGACCGACGATCAGGACCGCCCGAAGCTCGTCTGAACTTCGAACGAAAAACCGGCCCCGCGAGGAGACTCGCGGGGCCGGCTTCGTACATAGCTGCGATCAGTCGTCGAGCCAGTCGATGTTGCGACGCTGTCCACCGGCGCGCGGCGGCTGCTCCGCCGGACGCGGGGGCTGCTCCGCCGGACGGAGCGGCTGTCCACCGTGGCGCCCGCCGCCCTGCTGCTCGCCGCTGTAGTACCCGGGCTGCTCCTCGCCGCCCGGAGCACCGTAGGCGCCGCCGTAGTTCCCACCGCCCTGAGCGGGCGGACCGCTCGGTGCTGCCTGGCCGGCGTCACCCTGGTCGTATCCACCCCGGCCGTACGACTCGCCGTGACCGTAGCCGCCGCGCTGGTCGTACTCACCCTGGTCGTACCCGGCCTGATCGTATCCGCCCTGGTCAGCGCCGTACTGGCCGCCGCCGTACTGACCGTCGGCACCGGCACCGGCACCGGCACCGGCACCGCCGTAGGTCCCGCCGCCGTACTGGCCGCCGCCGCCGCCGTCGTTGTATTGGCCGCCGTACTGTTCCGAGCCCGGCTGCTGCCCGCCCTGCCCCGGCCCGGGCTGACCGCCGCCGTACTGGCCGGAGGCCGGCCCGTACCCGTTGCCGCTGTCGATCCCGCCGGCCGGCGCACCCCACGAGCCGTACTCCGAAGCGGGCTCGGCCGGGGCACCACCGTTCTGATATCCGTGGCCGTAGTCGTCCGGCGACCGGGGCGGCTGCTGGTACCCGGCGTGGTCGTCGAACCCGGGCCGGTACATCCCGGTCGGCTCGTCGTACCGTCGCTGCTCCGCCGGAGCTCCGTACCCGGCCTGGGGCGCGTAGGCGCCGTACGCGCCGTCGTCCTGCCCCCCGAACTGGGTCGGCGGACCGGCTTCGTAGCCACCGGACTGGGCCGGCACCCGCGCGCCACCGCCGCCGTACGCCCCGCCGTACTGCGGGGTCTGGCCGTAGCCACCGGCACCGGCGTAGCCACCGCCGGGCACCGCGGGGGCGCCGTACGGGTCCGGAAACTCGTCCTCGGCCGGAATTGCCTGCTGCATCATCGTCGGCGCGTCGGCGAGCGACGCCTGCCGGATCCGGGTGGCGTCGTTGACGCCCGCCCCGATCGGCGCGGCCACCCGGGTCGTGTCCGGCAGACCGTTGTAGCGGCCCTGGCTCGGCGGTACCGGACCGCCACCGCCGCCGCCGCCGAAGTCGTCCGGGTCGTCGCCGTCGTCCCGCTTGTTCCGGCGCCGCATCAGCAGCAGCACGATCGCCCCGATCCCGGCCGCCACCAGCAGCGCGCCCAGGATGAGGTAGAGCGTCGAGTTGCCCTTGCTGTTCTGCGCGGTGTTCTGCTGGTTCGCCGGCGGCGGGGTGGCGTCGGCGGTGGCCGGCGGCGTCGCGTCGTCGGCCGCGGCCGTCGGGCTGGCGGTGGCCGACGGAGTCGCCGACGGGCTAGCCGCGGCGGCGGTCAGCGTCAGCGGCACGGTCACCGTCTTGTCGACGGCACCCTGCACGTTGACGGTGACCGGCTTGAAGCCTTCCTTGGTGGCGCCGACGCTCAGCGCGCCCGGGGCGATCGGGGTCTGGTCGGTAGCGGTGAACTGGAACCGGCCCTCGTCGTTGGTGGTCCCGCTGAACCGGTGGTTCTGCGAGTCCAGCATGCCGACGGTCGCGCCCGTGACCGCCTTGCCGTTGTCGTCCTTCACACGGCCGGAGACCTGCCGGACGGACTGCGGCTTGTCCGCGCCGTGCACGGTGAACTGCACGTTGTCCTGGGCGCTGTCGTTCGGGTTGGCGGCGGACCGGGCGCCCACCGAGACCGGGATCGTCTGGTTCTGACCGGCCGCGACGGCCGGCGCCTTCAGCGTCGCCTTGAACGGCTGCGAGGTGTTGTGGCCGCCGATCGGCGCCTGCGGGCCGCAGTCACCGGAGACGCAGGTGAAGCCGTTGAGGGTGAGGGTGACGACGAACACGCCCGGCTGGTCGTTGTTGTTGGTGACCGTGTAGCTCAAGTCGAAGGTGGCGCCGGACTGCACATCGCGCGAAGCCACGCTGATCTGCACCGCCGGGTCGGCGGCCAGGGCGGGCGCGGATGCGACCGCCAGCATGCCGCCGACCAGTGCCAGTACCGCCCCGGCCTGGATCGCCCGGGCTCGAAGTTGCGCTGTCACGTCCACCGCCTTCCGGCGCGCGGCCTCCAGGTCGTCCAACTCGCCCGGTAGATCCCGCAACGCACACGCCGTCGGCCACTATGCCTTGTCCGGAGCGTCTCGCGCGACCCAGGGCCGATGGGCAATGTCGACCGGCCGGGTCGTATCGTCCCGACGTGTCCCCTGCGCACAATAAAGACGTGTCCCCTGCGCACAATAAATCCGGGTCCGTGACCGACGCGTTGGACGCGTTGGATCGCGGTGCCGAGCCGGACCGCGCCGTGCTCCGGGACGCGGTCCGCGCCCTGCTGGCGGAGCTGGCGCGAAAAGCTCCGGGCCGTTCGGTGGAGGTCCGGATTCCACCGTTCGGTGCGATTCAGTGTGTCGCTGGTCCGCGGCACACCCGCGGCACACCGCCCAATGTGGTCGAAACGGATCCGATGACCTTCCTGCTCGTCGGCACCGGGCGGCTGGCCTGGCCGGATGCGGTGGCCTCGGGCAAGGTGCACGCCAGCGGCATCCGGACCGATCTGGAACCATTGCTGCCGTTGTTTCCGTGAGGTCAGGAGCGGCCGGGACCCGCCGCCTCGCGTACACTTGGCGGCTGAGTTTGTTCACGCTAATCCAGCGGCATTAGGGAGCGAGCAAGTGCCCCGAGGCGACGGCCGGTTGACCGACGATCTCGACCCCCACGAGCGCGGACCCCAGGATGCCTGTGGCGTCTTCGGTGTGTGGGCGCCCGAGGAAGAGGTCGCCAAACTCACGTACTTCGGACTCTTCGCTCTGCAGCACCGGGGCCAGGAAGCGGCCGGCATCGCGGTCAGCGACGGCTCCGGGGTGGTGGTCTACAAGGATCTCGGTCTGGTCTCCCAGGTCTTCGACGAGCCCACGCTGGCCAGCCTGCGCGGCTATCTGGCCATCGGCCACACCCGCTACTCCACCACCGGCGGCTCCAACTGGGAGAACGCGCAGCCCACGATCCGCGCCACCACGGCCGGCACGACCATCGCCCTGGCCCACAACGGCAACCTGGTGAACACCGCCGAGCTGGCCCGCGAGGTCGCCGAGCGCGGCCTCGAAGCCGACATGGGCACCTCGGACACCGCGCTGGTGACCACACTGCTGGCCAGCCGCCCGGACCTGTCGGTCGAGGCCGCGGCCATGGAGGTCCTCCCGCGGCTGCGGGGCGCGTTCAGCTTCGTGTTCATGGATGAGGGAACGCTGTACGCGGCCCGCGACGCCCAGGGCGTACGGCCGCTGGTGCTCGGCCGGATGGAACGCGGCTGGGTGGTGGCCAGTGAGACGGCCGCGCTCGACATCGTCGGCGCGAGTTTCGTCCGCGAGGTCGAGCCGGGCGAGATGCTGGCGGTCGACGAGCACGGCCTCCGGTCGTCCCGGTTCGCCAACCCGGACCCCAAGGGCTGCCTCTTCGAGTACGTCTACCTGGCCCGCCCCGACACCACGATCGCCGGCCGCAACATGTACTCGGCCCGGGTCGAGATCGGCCGCCGGCTGGCCCAGGAGCACCCGGTCGAGGCCGATCTGGTCATTCCGGTACCGGAATCGGGCACGCCAGCCGCCATCGGATACGCCGAGGCCTCCGGGATCCGGTACAGCGCCGGGCTGACCAAGAACGCGTACGTCGGCCGTACGTTCATCCAGCCCTCTCAGACCATCCGCCAGCTCGGCATCCGGCTCAAGCTGAACCCGCTGCGCGAGGTCGTCCGGGGCAAGCGGCTGGTGGTCGTCGACGACTCGATCGTCCGCGGCAACACCCAGCGCGCGCTGGTCCGGATGCTTCGCGAGGCCGGTGCGCTCGAGGTGCACGTCCGAATCTCGTCGCCGCCGGTGCAGTGGCCGTGCTTCTACGGCATCGACTTCGCCACCCGGGCCGAACTGGTCGCCAACGGCCTCGAGATCGACGGCATCCGGCGCTCGATCGGCGCCGACTCGCTCGGCTACGTCTCGCTGGACGGGCTGGTCCAGTCGACCGAGCAGCCCAAGTCCCGGCTCTGCATGGCCTGCTTCGACGGGCACTACCCGATCCCGCTTCCGGCCGGCAACCTGATCGGCAAACATCTCCTCGAAGGCGTCGGCCGCCGGGCGACATTGCCGCTGGCCGAGGAGTCCGAATCGGCGGTGGCCGAACTCGAGGAGGAGTACGAAGAAGCACGGGAGGCGACCGGTCCGCTGGTCGGTAGTCCCGGCGGCGCGGACGCCCTGCACCGCCCGTGACGTACGCACCACCCGCACCACCCGCACCACCGTTCGCCGGACCTGAAGGGGAGAACTGTGACGCATGTGTCCGAGCGCAGCAGTGCCGGAGCCAGCGGCGCTGAAGGAGGCGACCGCCAGACGTGGACGAGCGGTGGCCGCGCCCGATCGAAGCGTGCGGTGACCTACGCCGAGGCGGGGGTCTCGATCGACGCCGGCGAGCGTGCGGTCGAGCTGCTCAAGTCCAAGGTCAAGAAGACCACCCGGCCCGAGGTGATGGGTGACCTGGGTGGCTTCGCCGGGCTGTTCCGGCTGAACACGGGCAAGTACAAGTCGCCGATCCTGGCCTCGTCGACGGACGGCGTGGGCACCAAGCTGGTGATCGCGCAGCAGCTCGACATCCACGACACGATCGGCATCGACCTGGTCGCGATGGTCGTCGACGACCTGGTGGCGTGCGGCGCCGAGCCGCTGTTCCTGCTCGACTACATCGCCTGCGGCGAGGTCGTGCCGGACAAGATCTCCGAGATCGGCGCCGGTATCGCCGACGGCTGCCGGTACGCCGGGTGCGCGCTGCTCGGCGGCGAGACAGCCGAGCACCCGGGCGTCCTGCGCCCCGACGAGTACGACGTGTCGGCCACCGGCGTCGGCGTGGTCGAGGAGAGCGAGATCCTCGGCCGGGACCGGGTTGAGGTCGGCGACGCGGTCATCGCGATGCGGTCGTCGGGTCTGCACAGCAACGGCTACTCGCTGGTCCGGCACGTGCTGCTGGGCGCCGGCCGGATGCGGCTGGACACCGTGGTCGACGACTTCGGGCGGCAGCGGACGTTGGGCGAGGAACTGCTCACCCCGACCAAGATCTACGCCAAGGACTGCCTGGGCCTGATCGAGGAGACCGACGTGCGGGCGTTCTCGCACGTCACCGGCGGCGGTATCCCCGGCAACCTGGTCCGCGTCCTGCCCGAACACGTGGACGCGGTGGTCGACCGGGCCAGCTGGCGCCCGCAGTCGATCTTCGATCTGATCCAGGCCAAGGGCCGGATCGACGACCACGAGATGGAAGCCACATTCAACATGGGGGTGGGCATGTTCGCCGTCGTGTCCGCGGACGACGCCGACCGGGCGATGGCCTACCTCACCGGCCGCGGCGTGGAGGCCTGGCAGGTCGGCGAGATCATCGACGGCACCGGACAGGTGCAGATGGTCGGCCAGCACACCCGCGGCTGATCTTCGTTTCCGCTCAGCGGCCCAGCCGCCCCGTTCGTGTGAAATGATCCGCGTGTGTCGATACGTCGGGACACGCGGATTTTATCGTGTCCGGAAACGCGGGGATTGCGCAGTACGGGAAATCCGCTGGACGGAGGCCCTTAGCCTGGCGTGAGTCAGGGGCCGCGGACGTTGGCAGCAGGACGGGGGTGGGTCGATGGTCGAGCGTCGCTGGACCGGCATGCACGGCATCTCCACCGAACCGACGTACGTGGTCATGCAGCCGACCACGTTGTGCAACCTCGACTGCTCGTACTGCTATCTCCCGTTCCGGCGTGTCGACCACAAGATGCCGGTAGCGGTGGCCGAGGCGGTCGCGGCGTCGGTCAACCCCTGGGCCCGGACCGGCCGATTCTCCGTGGTGTGGCACGGCGGCGAACCCCTGGCGGCCGGCCCCGGCCACCTGGCCCAGCTGCTGGCGCCGTTCGACGATCAGGTCGAGCACCACGTCCAGACCAACGCCACGCTCATCGACGACGACTGGTGCGAGTTCTTCCGCGCTCACGACATGCGGGTCAGTGTCAGCGTCGACGGCCCCCGGAACCGTAACGGCGACCGGGTCAACCGGGGCGGCCGGCCCGCGTACGACCGGATCCAGCAGGGGATCGACACCCTGCGCCGGCACGGCCTGCCGTTCTCGGCGCTGTGCGTGGTCGGCAAGCCCGAGCCGGGCCTGGCCGGCGAGCTCTACGACTACTTCCTCGACCTGGGCTGCGAGGTGCTCGGCATCAACGTCGAGGAGCTCGAGGGCGTGAACCTCCGGGACAACCGGCATCCGGCCGAGGCGGTGACCGCGTTCTGGGCCGAGCTGGTCGGCGCCTGGCGCCGCGACCCCCGGATCCATCTGCGCGAGGTCGAGTGGTCGTTGCGCTACGCGGCCGCGGTTCTGGACGGTACGGCCGACGGTGTGCTCCCGCGCCGGCTCGACCCGATCCCGACGGTCGCCCACGACGGTTCGGTGGTGCTGCTCTCGCCCGAGCTGGCCGGCTTCTCCGACCCCCGGTACGGCGACTTCACCAGCGGCAACGTTCTGACCACCCCGCTGGCCGAGATCCTGGCCGGGGCCACCGGCACCCCATGGATCCGCGAGTTCCTGGACGGTGTCGAGAAGTGCCGGGCCACCTGCCCGTACTTCGGCTTCTGCGGCGGCGCCCACGCTGCCAACCGATACTTCGAGCACGGCCGGTTCGACGTCACCACGACGAACCATTGCCGCAACAGCAAGATGCGCTTACTGGAGGGAGTGTTGGACCATGTCCGAGATCACGAACCCACGGTCGTCTGAGAACCTGGAGACCGATCCGGTGACGGCCCGGGTGTACGACGCCCGGGATGGGCTGGCCGCGCTGCTCCGGGAAGCCGAGGCGGCCCGCCGCGACCGCGCCGAGAGCACGGCGGAGGGCGACTCGGCGGTCTGCGCCTGGAACCACTTCGAAAACATTCCGACGTTCTACAACTGGAACAACCGCCCACGCTGACGCGACCGGGTACAGGGCAGGAAGCCCACGCGGTCAGCCCGCGTGGGCTTCTGTCATCTCGGCGGCTGATCAACCACGGACACACGGGAGCACGCGGTTGCCCGCGTGCTCTCTGCTACTCGGGTCAACGCCTCGTCGGCGACCAGGAATCCTGATCGTCGTCTGGATCGTCATCATCGTCGTCGACCGGATCTTCGTTGTCGTCGTCGAAATGATGATCGGACTTACCGGCTCCCGCCAGTTCGCGCTGCAAGGCGGTGAGGTCGGTGGTCGGGGAGTGGTACTTCAACTCCCGGGCCACCTTCGTCTGCTTGGCCTTTGCACGGCCGCGCCCCATGGCTCGACCCCCTCGCACAGAATTCGGGGCAGCCCGAAGGCGGGCCCCGATGACGTCAGGCATCTCTCGTGGCTCTTACGGTACATGGGTGATGCCCGCTTCGGCACCTCGGGTTGCATGTGACACGGCCAGCAGTTCCGGCCGGTCTTACCGGAGGTAGACGCCGCGCAGCCGGCCCACCTCGCGCATGCGCTTCTCGGCGAGCCGATCGGCCGCCACGGCGGGTGACACACCCTCGGTGTCGGCCAGCTCCAGAATCTGCCGGGTCGTCTCGAAGATGGCCGTCGCGCGCAGTTTGGCCCGTTCGAAGTTGAAGCCCTCGATCTCGTCG
Organism: uncultured Actinoplanes sp.; assembly: GCA_964236515.1. GTDB lineage: Bacteria > Actinomycetota > Actinomycetes > Mycobacteriales > Micromonosporaceae > Actinoplanes. The sequence continues at coordinate 50,541 of CAXSDA010000028.1, read as the reverse complement.
GCCACCTGGATCACGCCGCCGGCGTTCACCACGTAGTCCGGCGTGTAGAGGATGCCGCGCTCCTGCAGCAGCTTCTCGATGCCGGGGTGGGCGAGCTGGTTGTTCGCGCCGCCGCTGACGATCGTGGCCCGCAGCGCCGGCACGGTGTCGTCGTCCAGCGCGCCGCCCAGGGCGCACGGGGCGTAGACGTCGATGTCCGAGGTGATCAGCTCCGTGGTGTCGGCGACCAGCTCGATCTGCGGGTAGGTCGTCCGGGCCCAGTCGAGGGCGGCCGGATCGACGTCGGTGGCGACGACCGAGGCGCCGTCGTCGATCAGGTGACCGGCGAGGTGCTTGCCCACCTTGCCGAGACCGTTGATGCCGACCGTACGACCGGCCAGCGTCGGCCGGCCCCAGCTGTGCCCGGCCGCGGCCCGCATCCCCTGGAAGACGCCCCAGGCGGTGAGGATCGAGGAGTCCCCGGCCCCGCCGTGCTCGACGCTGCGGCCGGTGACGAAGCGCGTCTCCCGGGCCACCACGTCCATGTCGGCGACGTAGGTGCCGACGTCACAGGCCGTGTAGTAGCGGCCGTTCAGCGACTGCACGAAGCGGCCGTACGCCCGGAGCAGCGCCTCGCCCTTGAGCTGGGCCGGGTCGCCCCAGATGACCGCCTTGCCGCCGCCCAGGTCCAGTCCGGCCAGCGCGTTCTTGTACGCCATGGCCCGGGACAGGTGCAGGACGTCGGTGAGGGCGGCCTCCTCCGACGCGTACGGGTAGAACCGGGTGCCGCCGAGGGCGGGTCCCAGTGCCGTCGAGTAGATCGCGATGATCGCCTTCAGGCCGGTCGGACGGTCCTGACAGAAGACGACCTGTTCGTGTCCGGTGGCGTCGCTGCCCTCGGTGTCGAACACACTCATCTGTGGCTCCTGGTCGTAGCGAGGCCCTCGTGGGGCCGGTGGCCGGCGGGGTGGGCCGGATGCAATCGAGCCTAGACCGGTTGGCCCGTCCGTCCGGGCCGACCGCGCGGGACACCCCCATCGACGGATGTCTGTTAAAGTCACGGCTCGGGCGATCGCCATTCATCGATGTCGATGACCGTTCGGCCGGGTAACTGAATACTTTCGATCATTTCATCCACGGGGGTTGAAGAAATGTCGAGCCAGAACCACGTGCCCAGACGCTCGTGGATGTCGGCGGCGGCCAGTGCGATCCTGATCGCGCTGTCCTTGATCGCCGTCCCGCATAGCGCCCAGGCCGGCCCGCGGGTGGCCGCCTCGGCCGATGACACCTCGATCGACGAGAAGTACCAGGCGGCGGCGGTGCTCGGCTGGGTGCCGCGCGAAGAGGTGACCCTCTCCGACCGGGACTTCGTCACGGTCCTCTGGGAGAAGGCCGACGATCGGCACAATCCCGAGGTCAAAGAGGCGGCCCGGCTCGCGTTCAGCGACCCCGCCGACGCCGACGCCGCGTCCACCACCTTCATCGAGACCGGCATCTTCGAGGCCAACGACCGGGACGTCGCGCTGAAGGCCCGGCGCGCCGAGCTGGACACCATCCGCCTGCGGGCCGCCCAGGAGATCAACTGGGTGCCGGCCACCAACGCCGAGCGGTCCACCATGCTCGACCAGACGCTGCAGAACTTCGTCCAGGACCTCTGGCGCCGGGCGACGGCCTGGCCGCAGGTCAAGGCCGCGGCGGAGGGGCTGACCCCGGCCGACGTGACCGATGACGCGCGGCTCAACTTCCTCCAGACCGACCTGTTCACCCAGGCCGAGGCCGACCGGCAGAACGAGATCGCCCAGGGCAACGCCGACCAGGTGGCCGCCCGGCGGGCCGCGGCGATCCGCTCGGCCAAGGAGAAGGCGATCGCGGCCGGCCTGCGCCGCTCGGCCACCTCGTACGAGCTCGACGACCTGGAGGACCGCGAGCTCATCCACGAGTTCGCCACCGACGCGCCGGGCACGCACGTGAAGGCGGACGCCACCGTGGCCTACGCCAGTCCCGACCCGGACGTCTGGCTGGCGTACGTCTTCACCGGCGTCCACCTGGCCAACAAGGTCGACCTCGAGGAACGGGACGTCGCCGAGGCCCGGGCCAACGAGGTCAAGGTGCGCGACATCATGTACGCCGCCCAGGCCGACGGCTACCAGCCGGCCGTGGTCGTGGCGGCCGACACCGCGCTCAAGGGGGCGGCGCTGGCCCGCAGCCAGTTTCTCCTCGGCGGGTACGACACCGCCCTCGCCGCCGACACGGTCCGGCCCGCGCCCAACCGGGTCGTCATGATCCAGGCGGCCGGCTACAACGGCTGCGTCACCGAGCCGCTGGTCTGGCGGGCGAACTCGGGGAGCGTGCCGAAGAACGCCCGGATCGACCCGTGCAACGAGAACCTGGTCGAGCAGCGGTGGACGCTGGTCCCGGACACCGGCGGGCACTACCAGCTGGTCAACAGCCGGCTCGGCGTCTGCCTCTCGCCGGATACCGCCAAGCTGCAGACCGACGGCGCGGCGATCACCGGCATGTCGTGCGGCTTCTTCACCGGCGCGGCCAAGACGTGGGACCTGCTGGACGGCGGTAAGGGCAACGTCGAGATCCGCAACGTCACGACGAACAAGGTCCTGACCGCCGTGGCCGGGTCGAGCGCGGGCTACCTGAATCTGGTGCAGAACCCGAACGGCCACACCACCAACCAGCAGTGGCGGCTGATCGACCCGGCGCACCAGGGCGCCGCGAGCAAGCCGCCGGTGGGTTCGTTCCGGATCAAGGGCGTCCAGTCCGGCCGGTGCCTACGACCGGCGGGCGCGCTCGACCAGGCCGGCAAGGGTGGTCTCGCCGGCTGGGCCGACGCCGAGGTGCGGGACTGCGGCACCGGCACCGAGCAGATCTGGGACGTCGTCCCGGTCTCCGACACCCGCTTCCAGCTGCGCAACCGGGCTTCCCAGTGGTGCCTGTACGCGTGGGCCGGCGACGTGAACGTGGTCGGGATGGAGGACACCGTCCAGATGTCCTGCGACGTCGACCAGTCGCAGTGGGTCGCCATGTTCGCCAAGTCGTCCGGCCTCTATCTCCGGGCGTCCACCGGGTCCTACCTGAGCGCGGTGAACGCCGGGACGGCGAACGGCACCCGGGTGTCCCAGGCGGACTACTCGGCCGCCACCGGCGAGCAGTGGATCCTCGACCCGGTGTCCGACGGGGCGACCCAGCCGGTCCAGGCCTGGGCGTCGCCCGGCCATCCGCTGACCAGCTTCAGCGGGGCCGCGGTCGGCTTCCAGCCGGAGTGCTCGTCGCAGACGTGGATCGACCCGTTCAGCAACCTGTCGACCTACTGGCGGGCGGACACCGCGAACACGTCGACCAAGGGACTCGTCCGGGCCGATCTGACGACCACCACGCCTGGCACCAACACGCTGCTCAAGTGGCAGTTCTGTGCGGTCGCCGCACCTACCAGCAGCACGGTCGAGGTGACGCTTAAATCGATCGGGGCCAATGCCTACGTGCGGGAGGCGACCAACGTGAACCCGGTCGGGGCGCTGGTGGCCGATCAGACCACGGCCGCCGGTGCCGGGCACTTCATCCTCCAGGCACGCCGTGACGTCTCGGTCAACGAGGAGATCATGGTCCTGCAGTCCAAGGCGACGAAGAAGTACGCACTGATCAACACGGCGGCCACCGGTACCTCGGCCAAGGCCATCTGGTTCAACAGCACGACGCCGTCGGCCGCGACCGAGATCTTCTGGTAGCGCCCGCATGACCCGTGGCGGGCGGCCGGTTCGGCCGCCCGCCACGACCTCGACCTCGATCCTGTTCCGCGGTCCGGCCAGCCGGGTCGCCATTCGAACGTGCCATGGGGAGGCACCGCAGATGCGGAAAGCAATCGTGCTGGCGTCCGTGATCAGCATAGGAATAGCGCAACTCATGACCGCCGGACCGGCGGCCGCGGACATCACCGCCGACCGGGAGCGGGTCCAGTGGCGGGCCATGTCGGACGGCCGCTGGGAGGTGCGGACCGCGGCCGTCGTGGCACTCAACAGCTCATCGCCCACCGCTGTGCCGGCCTTTCTCAAGACCGGCCTGACGCAGGCGATGAACCGGGCCGTCGCATTCGAGCGGTCCGACGTGGCGGAGATCAACTACTGGTTCCGGATCTCGCCCACCGATTCGGCCGTGCACATCGGATGCGAGCGGGCGCTGGCGGCCACGCACGACGAGAAGCACGACTTCGTGGAGACCGGGCTGGCCCTCGCGCAGGAGCTGGACGAGTCCGGGCAGCAGCAACACGACGGTCAGGTCGAGGCGCAGGCCCAGGCGGACCGCGACTTCGTGGCCACGCTGGCCCAGACCGACCCGGGACCGCAGGTCCGGGCGGCGGCGGCCGCGGCGATCGCCCGCGGGACCGACGCCGATGTGGCCGACTTCTTCGACTACTACTGGGCGGCGGGCGCCCGGCTCGACGACGAGGCCTACAAGCTGGCCATCAGTGACCTGGACCTCAAGGGCAACGCGGCGCTGATCCGGCTGCGCGACGCGGCCCTGGCGGCGCAGGCGGCCGAAGCCGCGGCCAGTGGCGAGGCGGCGGAGAAGCTGCACGCCGAGACGGTCGCCGCCTGGCACGCCGTCGCCTCCGCGGCCACCGGCACCAGCATCGACTGGGCGGCCGAGCGGGACCGCGCGGCGGAGCAGTCGGCGATGTGGGGAACGGTCGCCGACCACGCCCGCAGCGCCACCACCGAGCAGGACTGGGCCGCCGTGGTGACCCGGGCCGGCGACAGCGTCACCGCCTGGCAGGACGCGGTCCGCTGGGCGCAGGAGCAGGCGGACGAGTGGGCCCGGCTCGCCGACGAGGCCGACGGCAAGGCCGGTCGGCGATGAGGCGCGGGCTGCACACCCTGCTGGCGGTCGTCCTCGGGGCGACGCTGGCCGGCCCGGCGGTGACCCCGGCCCGGCCGGCTCAGGCCGCGACGGTCGCCCGGGCGGCCGCGAGCAGCGCCGACAACTGGTCCGACGACGACGCCGACTGGTACCGCCAGAGTGTCGTCGACATCGCCGCCTACGCCGCCGAGCCCGAGGTCCGGGACGCAGCCACCGCGGCCCTCGCGGCCGGCACCGTGGCGGCCATCGCGGACTTCGTGGACACCGGCTGGGCTCAGGCCCGCAACGCCGCCGCCGCCCGCAGGACCGCCGACCGCAACCAGGTGAAGACCTGGTCCCAGACCGGCGGCCCGTACGTCAAGGCGGCGGCGACCAAGGCGCTGGCCGGCGGCGACTACACCATCGGTGAGTTCGTCGCGTACGGCCACGAGATCGCCGACCGCCTCGACCACCCGGCCGACAACACCCCGGCCGAGCAGGAACGGATCTACCGGCGCGTCGAGCAGATGATCGCGATCGGCGGCCCGACCGTGGTCGCCGACGGCAGCGCGGCCCTCGCCTCGGCGGACCCCGCGGTGATCGCCGACTTCTACACCTCCGGTTACGCCACGGCCGACAAGGCCGACTGGGACAACCGCGAGCGCGTCCGGCAGGCCATCGAGCAGCGCAACGAGAGTATCGACCTGCTCACCGGGAACGCCGACGCGGCGGCCACCGCGGCCACCGCGCGGGCCGAGATCGTCCGGGCCAACATCCAGGGTTTGCAATACCTGGAGGACGCCCTGCTGGCGATGCGGCTGTCCGCGGCGGCCGCACAGGACGCCGGTCAGATCTTCGACCAGGACCGCGCCGCCCGCCCGAGCGGTGCGAAGGGCCGGACCGCCCTGCTCGAGGCGCGCAAGGCCGACGCCATCGCTCAGGCGGGCCGGGCGAGCCAGACGGCGTCGCAGATGAACGCCGTCATCGCCCAGGTGCAGGTCGCGGCCAAGGACCTGACCGACTCCGGGCAGTCCTACGGCTCGGACTGGGCCCAGGTCACCGTCGCGGTCGGACTGTCCGCGCAGGCGGCCGCCCACGCCGCGGCGACGGCGAGCGCGGCGGCCACCGCCACGCTGGCCGACAGCCTGGCCCTGGACGCCGACCAGGGCGCCACGGTGCACGCCGGTAACGCCGCGCGGTGGCTGGCCGAGACCCAGTACCAGGAGAAGAAGGCGAGCGATCTCGCCCTGGTGGCCAAGGCGCAGCAGAAGATCGCCGAGAACGCGGCCAAGCGGGCCAAGGACCAGCGGACCCTGGCCGAGCAGGCCGCGACGGCGGCCCGCCAGCACGCCGACAAGGCGAAGACGCTGCGCGCCGACGCCCAGCGCGCCTCCGACAACGCGGTCGCCCAGGCTCAGGTGGCGGGCTCGGCCCAGCTGGCGGCCAACGACGCCGTCCGGCGGGAGTCGGCCGCAGCCGATCGGGTCAACCAGGCGACCGGGACGCTGAAGGCGGCCACCTCGATCTGCTACACCGCCGAGGCCGAGTACACGGCGGTCACCCAGGCCCTGCAACGGGCCCGGGACGAGGCCACCGCCGCCGGTCAGGACGCCGACGCGGCCACCCGGGACCTGCAGGCCCAGGCCGATCGGGCCCGGAACGCCTACAACTCCGCGCAGGCCTGGGCGAACCAGTCGCAGGCCGCCGCCGACGCGGCGAAGAGCGAGGCCGCGAAGGCCAGCGCGGCCGCTCAACAGGCCCGGGACGCGGCCCGGAAGGCGCAGCTGGACTCGCTGACCGCCCGGCGCGCTTCGGACAAGGCCGGGCAGGCGGCGGTGGACGCGGTGCACGCGGCCGAGTCGGCCCGGGTCGGCGCGGAGAACACCCAGGCCGAGGCGGAGGCGGCCGTACGCGAGGCGGGTCAGGCCGTCATCCAGGCCGACATCGCCGGTGACGCCGCGGGCAGCGCCGCCGCGCTGGCCGAGCTGACCGTCGACCGGGCCGGCACGGCGAGCTACATCGCGGCCCGGGTCGCCGCGATCAACGCCGATGCCCGGGACGCGATGGCGGTCGCGGACGAGGCGACGTTGATCAGCCGGCAGCAGGCGGACGCGGCGGCCCAGCGGGCGGCCGAGGCTCAGGCGGCGGCGGACCACGCCACCGGCGAGGCCACCGCCGCGGTCGGTGACATCAAACCGGCGTACGAGTCGGCGGCCCGCGCCATCGGCTCGGCCAACGTCGCCGTGGGCGCGGCCGGCAAGGCGTATACGGCTGCGGTGGCCGCCACCAACGACGCCAACGGCGCCTCCACGGCCGCCGCCACCGCCGGTCGGTGGGAGTCCGCGGCGTGGCGGGACGCGAACGTGGCCGGGATCGCGGCGCAGAACGCCTCGGCCGCGGCGGCCGCCGCCGGACGCGCGTCGGCGAGCATCGACCGCGCGTACGCCTGGGCCAAGACCACGACCGCCGACATCCACACCCAGGCGACCAAGCTCGCCGGCATCCTGCAGGGACTGGTCGACGAGAAGGCCAAGCAGGACGCCATCGCCCGGGAGCAGCAGGAGTTCGAGGCCAAGGTCAAGGACGGGATCCTGTCCTACCTGCAGTGCGAAGTCGCGATGGTGGACGCCTGCAAGCACCTGTGGGACCTGGTCCAACCGAGCCTGCAGACGGCGCTGGACGCGAGCAAGAACCACATCGCCCTGCTGGCCAAGTGCTACACCGGGGACAAGGCCGCGTGTGACCAGGCCCAGGCCAACGGGGACAAGGTCCGGGAGTTCTTCGTCCAGGTCGGCGCCGGGCTGTGGGAGGGCGCGAAGGGGTTCGTCCAGGGGCTCAAGGCGGTGGTCGACTGCGCGAGCTGGGTGGTGGTCGGCTTCAACGGCGACTACTTCCAGAACAACTGCGGCAAGGTCGTCGACGGCCTCAACCAGATGCCGGACATGCTCAAGAACCACCCGCTCGAACTGATCCACATCACCGAGTGGCACGACAACCCGGGCAAGGCGTTCGGGCTGACCTTGTTCGACATCGGTTCGTTCGCCATTCCCGGCGTCGGCGAGCTCGCGGGAACGCTCTCCAAGACGCTGAGCGGCCTCAACAAGCTGCTGCGGCTCGGCCTCACGAAGATGTCCGGCGGCATCGGCCGGATCGAACGGTTCGCGATCCGGATGGCCGAGGTCCCGGGCGCGGTCACCGGACGGGTCGCCCAGATCACCGGCGTCGCGCTGCGGATCGAGAACGGCGTCGCCAAGTTCGACGACGCCGTCGCGCTGATCGACGACACGCTGTACAAGGTCGACGCGACGACGGCGCGGATCGACGGGGCGCTGGACACGCTCGACGGCGCGGTCGTCCATCTCGAAGGCGGCACGCTGACCATCGAGAACGGCGTCGCCAAGATCAAGAATCTGGTGCTCAAGATCGACAAGGACGTCGATCTGCCGGACGATCCCCCTACCTGCGGTTTGCTGCGGGCGGCGAAGGTCGCAGTGGCCGCGGTGGGGCTGGGGTGCAACGGCACTCAGGCCGACGGCAGCTGGCAGTACACCGAGAACGGGGTCCTGCTCCAGCTCGACAGGAAGACCAACGCGGCGATCGACGCGGCGCTGCGGGCGGCGACCGACGCCGAGGCGTCGTTGTCCCCGCGGATGGTCGACCTGATCAACTCGTTCCCCGGGGCCAGCCGCGAGGGATGGGCGTACCGCCTCAAGACGGCCGACTCGCTGAAGCGCAAGGTCTACGGCGACCTGAAGGACCAACCGGGACTGACCGTCGCCGAGGAACTCGGGGGCATCGGCGACAACGTCCGGTACACCGCGTTGCTCCCGTTCGACCAGTACGTCAGCGGCGTCGAGAACGCCGTCCGGGCGATGAAGGCCCAGCGGTACGAACTGGTCAAGGTCAAGAACGGGTGGAGCGCGGGGTCGAAGGGCAACTACAAGGGACTCAACCTGACCTGGCGCGATCCACGAACCGGTAGCCTTTTCGAGCTGCAGTTCCACACCGCCGACAGCTTCTGGGTGAACAAGGCCGAGCACCCGTTCTACGAGATCAGCCGGCTTCCCGACCTCGAGCCGGGCGACATGACGGAGTGGGGTTTGACGATCGAGCAGGCGCAGGCGATCTCCGACGGCATGTGGTCGACGGTCGGAGTGCCGACCGGCGCCGGCGACCTCAGCTTCCCGCTGGGGACGTGACCGGGTGATCAGCCCGGGCCCTTTCCGGTATTTCGCCGTCCTCGGCGGCCGGCACGACGTCAAGGATCCGGTCACCGTCGTCCGGGTCGTCGACGGTGCCGGGCCGGCTGGGGTGACCGAGCTCAACCCGGACGCGTACTGGGTCCGGTCGACCGTGCTCGACCGGATCGAGGCGGGCGAGGTGCCGTACCGGGCCCGGCTGATCACCGAGAAGGCCGCCGCCCGCATCCGGGAGCAGCGGGAGCGGACGATCACCTTCCGCTACTTCCTCCTGGTGCGGGACGACGACCCGGCGGACCGGCCGGTGGGCGTTCTGCGGGAGTGGGACGCCACCGGCCGGGACCGGACGTACGCGGAGACGTACTCCGGGCCCGATCGGCAGTGGCGTCCCAGCTCCATCCGGCAGAACGTCGAACGGGGCAGCAACATCACCACCCGGATCGTGCCCGGCGACGCCGCCGCTGTGCACCACTTCATCAGTGCGCTGAACGGGTGGTGATTGCACAACAGCCGGGTGCGGGACGACGGTCGCCGGGAATTTCGTGAAAGGATCGGCGGCGTGCCGTCACTGTTCGCGTCGTACCTGCGCGTCTACGAACCGCTGACCGCCTTCGACCGCGAACGCCAGGTCTTCTGGCGGCGGTACGCGCGCGAAGGGCGGGCTCAGGGCCTTGTGGACGGCCCGGTCAAGCAGCGGACCGCGGTCATGGAGGCGCTCGGGGCCGGCTGGACCCGGCTGCCCGACCTGCCCGACGAGGCGTACGTCCTGGAGCGGGACGACTCGCTGCTGGTCTGCCCCTGGAACCTGCGCCTGCGGGTGGCCGAGGCGGCGCTGAACGCCCGCGACGGCGTGCCGGCGGTGCTGGCCGACGCGTTCGTCCCGCCGGTGCTGGCCGGGCAGGCCCGGGCCGTGGTCGAGGACTGGCGCAGCGGGGCCAAGGTGCTCGAGCGGGGGGTGCCCCGGGTGCACGAGCAGATCGCCACCTGGGGTGTGCCGCTGCGCTGGTTCGTCTTCGTCGACCTGGACGAGCGGGAGATCTCGCTGACCGGCCAACGTCGCGTGCTGCGCTACCGGACCGACATCGCCAAGGCCCGCCGCCGCGCCCACCGGGGCCTCTCGGTGCTCCGCAAGACCCTCGGCGAGGAGCCGATCACCCAGGCGGTGGAGGAGAGCACGCGGTGGCTGGAGGAGTTTCACCCCCGGTCGGTGGTCGAGCTCGACTACGGAGGACTGACGGGACTTCTTCCGGATGACGTCCTGAGCGAAGACGACTCACCCGGACTGGTGTCGGCCGGGTTGGCCGCGCTGTCCCGGGGCGACGCCGACGACGCCACCGAGGCGTACGAGAAACTGGTCTCCCGGTGGCGTGCGGTGCAGCTTCTGGAGCGCTGCAACTGACCTGCGGAATAGGAACGAACGGACACGAATCGCAAGGTCGGTAAGCGCTCTCTAGACGAATACTCTTCGTGATCATGGACCCCCGAAGCGTGATAATCGGACTAAACGGCACACTATCTGGCGTAGAAAACACGCAAAAATCGGGCATTGTTCATCCGTCTATCTAGGTACGATCGGCCGTTCGGCCCATGTCGGACATCGGGGACTAGCCGGACCATGAGAGACGCACCGGCCGGCGGGACCCCGGCCGATGTCTTTCAGGTACCTGTGGAGGAGTGACCGATGGCATCGCGAACGCACGATCCTGAGCCGCTACTAACGCCGGCCGAGGTGGCGTCGATGTTCCGCGTCGACCCGAAGACCGTCACCCGGTGGGCGAAGGCCGGCAAACTCAGCGCAATCCGGACGCTGGGCGGCCACCGTCGCTACCGGGAGTCGGAGGTTCGCGCCCTGCTGCAGGGACAGATTCCCACGCAGCGTCAGGGCGACTGACCGACCGCAGTCGACAAGGAAGACCGTTGAACGGGCGAGCGCCGGGGAAGGCGATCGCCCCTTCTTCGTCTGTGGGCCAGTATTGGGCTCATGCAACCTCTGATCGGTGACGTCTTCGGTGAGATGGTGCGGGACGCGTACGCGGTCCGCACCGGCATCGGCCCCCGCCCGCTCGCCGGCGGCCGGGTGCCGCGCCCGGTCATCGAGGTCATCGAGCGGGACGACGGCCTGATCAACGGCGCCCCCGCCGACCACTATCTGGCCGAGCCGGACGAGTGGCAGCCGCATGACCACCGGGCGCTGCGGCTGTGCCGGGGCGCGGTGCTGGACATCGGGGCCGGCGCCGGCCGGATCGCGCTCGAACTGCAGCGCCGGAACACGGCCGTGACCGCCCTGGACACCTCGCCGGGAGCCCTCGAGGTCGCCCGCGACCGGGGCGTCCGGGACACCGTGCTGACCACCGTCGACGACTACACCCGGACCACCGACCGGTACGACACCTTCCTGATGCTCGGCAACAACCTCGGTCTGATCGAGAGCGCCGAGCGGGCGCCGGTGTTCCTGGACGCGCTGGCCCGCCTCGCCCGCGGCCGGGCCCGGATCATCGCCCACGGCACCGATCCCTACCGGACCACCGACCCGGTCCATGTTGGCTACCACCAGCGCAACCGCGAACGCGGCCGGCTCGGCGGGCAGTTGCGACTCCGGCTGCGGTACCGGCTGCTGGCCACCGAGTGGTTCGACTATCTCAACTGCTCGGTCGAAGAGCTGGAGAAGCTGCTCATCGGCACGCCCTGGCAGCTGGCCGCCGTGGACGACGCGGACCGCCCGTACTACCTGGCCGTGCTGGAACTGAAGAGCTGATGACCGGGCTGACCACGGCGGAGGTCCGGCTGAGCCGGCACATCGCGCTGGTGCTGCGGCACCGGCCGGAGTCGGCCGGGCTCACCCTGGACCCGAACGGCTGGGTGCCGGTGGCCGACCTGCTGGCCGCGCTCGGCGTCACCCGGGCCGAGCTCGATCACGTGGTCGCGAACAACGACAAGTCCCGCTTCGCGATCGCCGCCGGGCCGGACGGAATGGACCGCATCCGGGCCAGCCAGGGCCACTCGGCCCGGGTCGGCGTCGAACTCGGGCTCGACCCGGCGCCGCCGCCGGCGATCCTCTTCCACGGCACCCCGGCGGCCAACGCCGGCTTGATCGAACGGGACGGGCTGCGCCCGGGACGCCGTACGCACGTCCATCTCTCCGCCGACGTCCCCACAGCCGTACGGGTCGGCGGGCGCCGGTCGGCCGACGTGCTGGTGCTGCGGGTCGACGCGGCCGCGATGGGCGCCGCCGGGCACGTGTTCCACCGCAGCGACAACGGCGTCTGGCTGACCGCCGCCGTGCCGCCGAGCTATCTCCAGCCGGTGCCGCACGACTAACGTGCATGCATGGGGAGAGTCAACCGGCCGGCTCTCCCGGGTGCGCTCGGCGTGGTGGCGGTGCTCGCCGGGCTGGCGTACGGGCTGCCCGCCGTCGACCGCGCACTGCCGGCCGAGCGCCCGGTGGCACCCGGGCAGCCGTACTCGATCGGCGCCGGCGTCACCGTGGTCCCGCCGCGCGGCGCGGTCCTCGACGTCAGCGGTACACGGCAGGGCGACACCGACGGCAGTGTGCTGTTCCGGATCGGTCCCGTGCGGTACTCCATCGTGGTCCGGCCGTTCGGCGGCACGCTCGAAGCCGCCGCCACCAGCCTCCGCCGGCGCATCACGGCGACGTCCGGCTACCAGGCCACCGGCGGTCAGCTCGACGTCAAGACCGGCCAGAACCTGGCCGGGCTGCAGGGTGGCTACGCCGGCCCGGGCCAGGGCGGCCGGTACGCGGTCTTCCTCGCCGGCGGGCACACCATCGAGGTCACGGTGACCGGCACCGAGCTCGACCTCGGCCGTACGCTGCCCGCCGTCGACGCCAGCACCCGCACCCTGGACCCGTCGTGACCGAGGTCCAGCCGGCCCGGACGGTGCTCTCCGGGCGGGATCCGACCCTGTGGGTGGCGCTGGCCGTGCTGGCGGCCGGCGCGATCCGTATCGGCGCGATCGCCGCGAGCTTCGCCGCCGAGTACCCCCGGGCCACGGTCACCGCGATTGTCCTGTTCGGCCTGCTGGCCGTCCCGTTCTGGTGGTTCGTGGCCGAACTCGACTTCCTGGAACGGGAGCCGACCGGGCTGCGCCTGATCGCCTTCGGCTGGGGCGGCCTGGTCGCCACCGCGGTCTCCATCCCGGGCAGCGCCGCCGGAGAGGACATCATCGCCAAGCTCGGCTCGCCGCATCTGGCCGCCAACTGGGGAGCTGCGCTCGCCGGGCCGGCCGTCGAGGAGACCGCCAAGACGCTGGGCGTGGTCGTCATCGTGCTGATCGCCCGGACCCAGGTCAACAGCGTCCTCGACGGCGTCGTCTACGGCGCCCTGGTCGGCCTGGGTTTCCAGATCGTCGAGGACGTGGTGTACGCGCTGGGGGCGGTGGCCCTGGCCGGGCAGGGCGACCACGTGCAGCCGGTGGTGGCCACGTTCCTGCTCCGCGGCTTCCTCTCCGGGGTGTGGAGTCACACGTTGTTCGGCGCCCTGTCCGGTGCCGGCCTCGGCTACCTGGTCGTACGGACCGACGCCGGGTGGCCGCGCCGGATCGGCGTCGCCCTGCTGGCGCTGCTCGGAGCGATGGCGTCGCACGCGTTGTGGAACTCGCCCGTCCTGACCGGACGGCTCGGCTCCGGCGGCCTCGCCCTCCTGGCGGCCATCGTGTTCAAGGGCCTGCCGCCGCTGGTGCTGATCCTGCTGCTGGTCCGGGCGGCGCACAACCGGGAGGCCGACTTCTACGCCCGGCAGCTGGCCCGGCTCGACGATCCCGGCCTGGTCACCCCGGGCGAACGGGCCACGCTGGGCTCGGCCGCCCGGCGCGCGGCCGCCCGGCGGGCCGCCGGGCGCAACGGCCGTGTCGTCGTGGGGGATCTGCAACGGGCGCAGGCCCGCCTCGCGGTGGAGGTGAGCCGGTCGGCGGACGTCGGCGACCCGGCGGTTCGGCACTGCTGCGCCGACGTCCGGGCCCAGCGGCAGCGGCTGGCCGCGCTGGGGCGCACCGAAGCAGCCGCCGGACCGGTGTCCTGGCGGCACACGGCGTCGACCGTGGCCAGCGCGGTGGTCGCCGTCGCGGTTCTCTGGGTCGCGCTGGCCGCGCTGGGAGCGGCGTGATCAGATCTTGGGCGGCAGCCCGCCGTCGCCGTCGACGATCGTGTCCGGGGTTCCGTCCTGGTCCAGGTCGACCATGGTGATGTCGACCTTGCCGTCGCCGTCGGTGTCGAACTGGAACAGATCGGCCTTGCCGTCGCCGTCGGTGTCGGACACCCAGACGTTCGGCTTGCCGTCGCCGTCCGTGTCGGTGGCGATCAGGTCGACGCGGTGGTCACCACGCGTCTCGACGGTCTCCTGCGGCTCGGTCATGGGTCTCCTTCATCGGTGGGTCGAGTGCCGCCACTCAACGTAGGGCCCGGGCCGCCCCGTCGCGACCCGGGCCCCCCGATGCCTCTGAAATTAAGCCTGCGCACAGAGGTATCGAATCCCTTGTTCGTGCCACCTCGGCGGTAACGTACGCGACGTGACCGATCTTGCTGCTTTTCTGGGCCACAACGGCAGCGGTGCCCTGGGCGAGCGGATGGGTATCAACGTCACCGAGGCGTCCCCTGAGCGGGTGGTCGCGACCATGCCGGTCGAGGGCAACACCCAGCCGTACGGTCTGCTGCACGGCGGCGCGTCCTGTGTGCTGGCGGAGACGCTCGGTTCGATCGGCGCGGTGCTGCACGGCGCGACCGTCGACCGGCCGTACGCGGTCGGTGTCGACATCAACGCCACCCACCACCGGGGCGTACGCGAGGGGGTGGTCACCGGGGTGGCCACGCCGGTACACCGCGGGCGTACGGCCGTGACGTATGACATCGTGATCTCCGACGAGGCCGGTAACCGGGTCTGCACCGCTCGCCTGACGTGCTTGCTGCGTGGAACAAGTAGCGGGTCGCCGGGCGTTTCTTGACGGATCCACGTACCGTTTCCTCGTGACCGAAGTACCACAGCACGCTCTCGACGACGCGGTGGACGTGCTGCAATGCGCGCTCAGCGGCGACACCGACGCTGTGGTCGGCACGTTCGACGCCGTCGTGGACCGGTCGGGTGTGGTCGGGGCGTACGACGTGGCCTGGTGCCTGGCCGCCACCATGGTCGGGCACAACGTTCCCCGCGGTTCGTGGACGCTGGAGTTCCCCGGCATCGACGACGCCCGGTACGACAAGCGCTGGGTCGCCCGGTTCGTCAGCGCCTACGTCAACGGCGACTTCTCGACCGGCGAGGCGCTGTTCAACGCGGCCATCGCCGACGGCCAACTCCCCGACTGCCTGCTCGCGCTGGCCGGCTCGACGGTGGCGACCCTGCGGCACCGGGCGGCATGACCGACGCCCTTCTGGCCCGGGTTTGCAAGCTGCTGGCCAAGGCCGAGGATCCGGCGTGCACCCCGGCCGAGGCCGAGGCGTTCACCGCCAAAGCCACCGAGCTGATCGCCAAGTACGGCGTGGACCAGGCGCTGCTGGCCGAGTCCGATCCGGCCCGCGACCCGGGTCGAGTTGCTGTTCACCTCGCTGCTGGTGCAGGCCGCGCACGGGCTGGCCGCCGTGCCGGTGCCGGCTCACGAGCACCTGGCCGCGTACCGCCGGTCCTGGCTGGCCGGCTTCGCCCACGCCATCGGATCGCGGCTGACCGAGGCCGAGAAGCAGGCCGCGGCGGCCGAGCCCGGGGCCGAACTGGTTCTCGTCCGGCGGACGGATCTGGTCGACCGGCGGATCGCCGAGGCGTACCCGCAACTCCGCACGGCGTCGCGGCGGCGACTGGCCGGCGGCGGCCTGGAGCACGGGTACGCGGCCGGGCGCGCGGCCGATCTGGGCGGCCGCGGGCACCTGCCCGGTCAGTAGTCGTCGACGTTGCGCAGGTAGAGCGCCCTGGCGTACTGGGCGGCGGCGGCCTCGCTGTACATCGACGCCTGCTCCATGTACCAGCCGTTGTCGGACAAAGACTTCTTCGCCGCGGTCATCCCGGCCCAGCGAATGTCGGCGTCGATCTCGGACAGTCCGCGCTGCTTGAACTGCCGGCGCATCTGCACCTTGCCGAGCCGGAAGCGCTCGGCCGCCTCCTCCGCCTCCCTCATGCAGGACATGCCCTTCTCGCTCAGCGCCTCCGCCAACGTAAAGGCTTCCTTCTCCGCGCCGCTGTTGAACTTCACGACGTCGCTCCTTCCGGTCGGTGGCCGACATCGATGCTCCCTGACGTCGATACGCAGACCGAGGCCCCATCGGATGACGCACGAACAGGCAAAGTGCCGGTTTCCCGAACGCCGGCCGCTGGACCGTGCACGCCACCCGGTCCGATCCGGGCCGGCCACCCTCGCCCTCCGCGTCGCCTGACTCAGCAGCGCGACCAAGGGTTGTTCTGGCCGGCAGCGCGGGGACCGGGTCCCTGCTCGCAGCGCGGCGTCAGCGGCCAGTGCTGGACCGTGAGCCCGTCACCGATCGACCGGACCAGACGGTTGCCCGGGCGTACCTGCGAGTCAGCCGCCGCCGGGGCCGGCGCCGCCGCCGTCCACCAGAACGCACCCAGCGCGAGCAGCGCCACGGCGAGGCCGGTGAGCAGCTTGTCCACGGTCCTAGGCTAGCCGCGCCGCCTGGGCGGTCAGGTATCGCTGCTCGGGGAGGCTGAGGGTGCGCCGGGCAGCCAGCCGGTACTGCTCCCGCGCCCCGGTCCGGTCTCCGGCGGTCTCGAGCAGATGCGCCCGTACGGCGGCGACCCGGTGATGCCCGGCCAGTTCCTTCTCCACCGCGTCCAACTCGGCCAGCGCCGCCGCCGGTCCGTGCACCTCGGCCAGCGCGACGATCCGGTTCAGCGTCACCATCGGGCCGGGGGTCAGCGACTGCAGGAGCCCGTACAGCGCCAGGATCTGCGGCCAGTCGGTCTGCTCGGGCCGCGCCGCCTCGTCGTGGATCGCGGCGATCGCGGCCTGCACCTGGAACGGCCCGACGGTGGTCTCGGCCAGCGACCACGTGATCAGAGCGACGCCCTCGGCGATCATGCCGGCGTCCCAGCACGACCGGTCCTGTGCCGCCAGCGGCACCAGCGCGCCGTCACCGGTCGTCCGGGCCGGCCGCCGCGCGTCGGTCAGCAGCATCAACGCCAGCAGACCGGTCACCTCGCCGTCGTGCGGAAGCAAGCGATGCAGCTGCCGGGTCAGCCGGATCGCCTCGCCGCTGAGCTCCACCCGGTTCAGCGATTCGCCCGAGCTGGCCGTGTGTCCCTCGTTGAAGATCAGATACAACACCTGTCGTACGGCGTTCAGCCGCGTCTCGGTCTCCGCGGGCGGCGGCAGGCGGAACTCCGCGCCCGAGTCCCGGATCCGCTGCTTGGCCCGGCTGATCCGCTGGCCGACGGTCGGTTCGGGGACGAGCAGCGCCCGGGCGATCTCGGCCGTGCCGAGGCCGCCGACCGCGCGCAGGGTGAGCGCGATCTGGGACACCGTGGTCAGCGCCGGGTGGCAGCACAGGAACAGCAGGACCAGCTCGTCGTCGCCGCGCGCCTCGGCCGCCTCGGGCCGGTGCGCGTCCTCCCGGCGACGGCGGGCGGCCTCGTTGCGCATCATCTCGATCCGCCGCCGGGAGGCCACCCGGATCAGCCACCCGACCGGTTCGTCCGGCACGCCGGCGGCCGGCCACTGCTGAGCGGCGGCCAGCAGCGCCTCCTGGACGGCGTCCTCGCCCGCGTCGAAGTCGCCGTACCGCCGCACCACCGCCCCCAGCACCTGCGGGGCGGCCGTGCGGAGCAGGTCCTCCAGGTCGGGACCGGTCACAGGTCCCACGTGCTCATGTCCAGGACCGGGCGAACCTCCACCTCGGTGATGGCCGCGTCCGGCACCTTGGCCGCCCAGCCGACCGCCTCCTCGATCGTGGCCACGTCGATCAGGTAGAGGCCGGCCAGGTGCTCCTTGACCTCGGCGTACGGGCCGTCGGAGGCGATCGTCTGCCCGTCCCGTACGGACACCCAGGTGGACAGGCCCGGATCGGACAGGCCCTCGGAGTTGACCAGGACGCCGGCCTTCTCCATCTCGGCGGTCAGCGCGAAGTGGCCGCGGCCGAACTGTTCGCGCTGCTCGTCGGTCAGGGTCTCCCACGCGGCCAGGGAACGCGGGTTGGACTGGATCAGGATCACGTACTTCATGATTTCTTCCTCTCTCTCGTCACCGGATGTCGAAACCGGCGCGGCCCGCTTCGACGTCCGGGTGGAAACCGTTCAGTGGAAGGGACAGGATCATGTCGGAGATCAACGAAGTGGTGCTCGGTCTGGCCGCGGCGCAGTCGGCCGGTGACGTCAAGGCGGTGCTGGCGTACTACGCGCCGTCGGTGGTGCGCTACACGCTCGCGCCGCCGCTGCGCCAGGAGGACGACGCCCACGACCCGGAGCCGTTCGCGACCTGGCTGGCCACGTTCGAGGCGCCGCCGGAGCGCGAGGTCACCCAGCTGTCGATCGTGGCCGACGGCGATGTCGCCTACGCCACCAGCCTGGACCGGATGACCGCGACGCCGAAGGGCGGCGCGCCGAGTTTCACCCTCTGGCACCGGGCGACTCTCGGCCTGCGCCGCATCGACGGCGAATGGCTGGTGGCGCACGAGCACCACTCGGTCCCGTTCGCGATGGACGACTCGCTGCGGGCTCTGGTCGACCTCGAGCCGTAGGCGTACCGTCCCCGCTGTGGGTGACTTCGAATCCGGGGCCGGCCGGGATCTGATCGCCGCCCGGTGGCCGTCATGACGCTGGTCCCGGTCGTCTTCGCGGCAGTCGTCCTGGCCTCGGACGCCTGGGTCTACACCGACGCCCGCGCCCGGCGTGACGCGGGCGACCCGGTCCGGGTCGCCGTCGGACGGCTGAGTCTTCAGACGCCCGAAACCTGGTTCCTGGGCGTCCTCGTTCTCTGGGTCGTCGTCATGCCGCTCTATCTCACCGCAACGGGCCACAACCCCTTCACCCGCCGCGCCTGACGCCGTCGAAGGTCCCGCTGTCCGTAACCGATCATCGAGCCGGGCCGACTTAACAACGGACACCGGCACACGAACGACCCATCGACGCAGTTCGCGCCGGCGGGCATCGTGTCGCGGGTGACCGCTTCCTACCCGCCCGTCCCGTCCCCGTCCCCGCCGCCGCCCCGGCCGGGGCGGCGGCTGCCGCTGGGCGGGATCATCGCCCTCGTCGTGCTCGCCCTCGTCGTCCTCTGCGGCGGCGTCACCGCGATCGGCGCGCTCGTCGGTGACCCGTCCCCGAAGACGACCGCCGCCGCCGACAGCCGGCGCCAGCTCGCCCAGCCGGCCGCCGCGGCCGACGTCGATCCCACCACCCCTCCGGCGGAGAACCCGACCACCGCGGTCCCGACCGTCGTCGCCCCGGCCGTCGTCGCCCCGGCCGTCGTCGCCCCGGCCGTAGCGCCGGCGACGACCAAGGCCCACCCGAGGCCCGCGGTCACCCACCAGCCGACGCTGAAGCCCAAACCCAAACCCAAACCGAAGCCGAAACCCAAGCCGACGGCCACCACCACGGCCCCCCGCGCCGGTGTCCACCCAGGAGCGTTCTGCTCCCCGAAGGGGGCATTCGGTCACACGGTCACAGGCGTCCTCATGCAGTGCAAGCCGTCCGCCACCGACACCCACAACCGCTGGCGTAAGGCTTAACTCGCCAGCAGGTCGGTGAGGTGGCGGTCGATCTGGGGCATGTAGGTCGGGGCGACGCCGAACAGGCCGAGGTGGCCGAGAAGGTCGTCCACGGCGCGGAGTTCGCTGCCCGGGATGAGGGCCTGCTCGGCCGCGCAGTCGCGGACCGGGAAGAACATGTCTTCGCTGATCGGCATGACGAACGTCTTCGCCGTGATCCGGCGCAGCGCCGCCGCGAGGTCGCCGCCGGTGTGCCGGGCGACGTCGCCGCGCTGCCACTTCCAGGCCATGCGGAGCAGGTCGTTCGGGTCCATGACGGTGAAGTACGGCTCGAGGAAGCCGGCCAGGAACGCCTCCTTGCTGTCGAAGTCGAGGGCCCGCCACCCTTCCAGCTTCCAGAACTCGGTGGAGAAGCCCATCACCGCCCACAGGCCGGCGTGCCGGGTCAGGCCGTCGCGTACGTCCGCATTGGACTTGTACTCGCCCTCGGCCCATCCCGGGTCGGACGTGATCGCCTCGTTGAGCGCCTTGGTGAACAGGAAGTCGTGCGGCGTGTTCTGCGCGGTGCCGGCGATCGGGGCGGCCCGCTTCACCTTGTCCGGGAAGCGCACGGCCCACTCGTACGTCTGCTGGGCGCCCATCGATCCGCCGACGACGAGCTCCAGCCGCTCGATCCCGAAGTGCTCGCGTAGCAGCCGTTCCTGCGCGACCACGTCGTCGCCGATCCGTACGTGCGGGAAGGCGGACATCGCTAGGTGCGCGTTGGCGCCGTCGGCGTTGTGCGGTGACGTCGACAGCCCGCTGCCGATCTGGTCGGCGACGACGATGAAATACCGGGACGGATCGAGCGCATGCTCCGGGCCGATGTAGACGTCGCGCCAGATCTGGTGCGTACCCGAGAACCAGGTGGACACGAAGATCGCGTTGTCCCGCGCCGCGTTCAGTTCGCCGAACGTCGCCACCGCGAGACGGCAGTCGGGAATGACGCCGCCCTCTTCGAGTTGCAGCTCGCCGACACTGATCAGGTCGTAGTCGCCGTGCACGTCATGGCCGTAGAACGGGTTCTGGATCATGATCCCCTCGTCATCCGTCGCCGCCGATGTCCTGATCGTGATCGCCGTCACATCTGCCCGCAACCGGTGGCCCGGGAGCGGCACAACTGACAATTAGCTGTGCCGACCGAGAGGACCTGACCATGGCGACCTGCAGCCTGTGCCCACCGGACAGCCGGGACATCCCCGGCCCCGAGATGAACGAGCACCGCCGCACCGTGCATCCCGAATCCGGCGAGGACCGGACCCTGCAGGTCGGGGGCAGCACGATCGTGCGCGACGCCTCCGACGACACGGCCGCCGACCTCGACGGGGAGGGCGGCGAGTGGCATCACTGATCAGGCCGTCAGCGCCCCCCACCGCTCAGGCCGCGAGCGGCGGCCATCCGAGCCGGCGGTCGGGGGCCGGCGCCCGCAGGGCCCGGCCTCCGGTACTTGGACGGCGAAGGGCGACCAGGTGACGCTCCGCTTCGGCCAGGGCGGCGACGAGTTCATCGAGACGAACTCCTGGAGCTACTACAAGGGCGTTCTGCACTTCCGTACGGTGTCGGTCCTGGACGCGGCCGGCCGTTCCATCAACGGGCAGCCGTGGCACAAGGTCGGCTGACCGCCTGCGCCGCCGGCGCCGCCGGCCCGCGGCACTCTGGAGATCACCAGCCCACCAGGCGGCCCGACCCGGATCCGCGCGACCTTCTGATCGATGACCGCGACGGCGTCGATCTCGACCAGCGCGTCCAGCCGGGCCAGACCCACCACCCGCAGCACGGTCACCGTCGTCGGGGTCCGTCCCCAGATCTCCAGGACCGGCGCGAACGCCGCGCCTCGCCCGGACGGCCGACCCCGCACTCGACGCCGGCGGCCCGGTCGGCGCGCTGGCACTGGCGTTGCGCGGTGCGGACGTCGACCAGGCCGTCAACGCTCTCGAACGGGTCCGGCCGGTCACCCCAGGGGACCAGACCTTATCCGCGGGCGTCGCGAACTGGGACGGCGTCGAAAAGTCCGACGAGCTGATCGCTCGCGCCGACGCCACCCTGTACGCGGCGAAAGCGGCTTGTCGCGACCGGGTTCGATGGCTTCGGCACCGGCCGCGACGTGAAGCCGGTCGCCGTCTCCCGATCCGAGATCGGTTCAGCGATACGACCTCCATGTGCGCCCGCAGTCACCAAGAATGCAGTTCCGGACTGTTCGTCGAGATGGGGATGGCATGAGCCTGGCGGGAGCGTTCGACAACCGATCACTGCGTACCAAGATCGGTGCCGCGGTCTTGGCGGCGACGGTCAGCGGCCTGCTCGCCGGTGCGGTCGCCCTCGTCACCGTGCACCGCCTGAACAGCGACGCCGCAGCCGCGCAGCAGCAGACGCTGGTCCTGGAGAGCTCGGCCGGCGCCTTCAGCAAGAATATCGAGGCGTTCAGTGGCAGCGTTTCCGCCGCGCAGCTGTACCCAGCCCTGGCCGGGACCATCAGTCAGGGCATGACCGCCGACAAGCAGGCCATCAGCGACGCCTTGAACAGCCTGGAGCACGCCTTTGCCGGCGATCCGGCGGGAGCTGACGCGGTCGTCAAGGCTCGTACGGACTGGCAGTCCTTCCTGACCTTCATCACCACGGGCAGCCGGCCCTCGGCGCAGGACATCAACCAACTCCTGCAGCAGTACAACGCTGTCTACGGCGCATTGACGGCCGACGAGAAGGCTGTGCAGGAGGGGGCGACCGCCCTGTCGCAGAAGAGCATCGACGCCGCCCGCGCCGACCAGACCACGGCAAGCTGGCTCATCGCCGGCGTCATCGTGGTCGGGACTTTGCTGAGCCTATTGATCGGCTTCCGGGTGGCGAGCCGCGTCCGTACCACCGTGCAGAGCGTGTCCCGGCTCGCTGAGGGTCTCGCCGAAGGCGACCTGACCCGGACCTCCGGCGTCACCACCAACGATGAGGTCGGCCGGATGGCGGCCGCCCTGGATGAAGCCATCAGCCGGCTGCGGCAGGACGTGATCCAGTTGGCCGGTAACGCCGGCACGCTTGAAGAAGCCGCCCGGCAACTCGCCGACGTGTCCAGTGCGGTCGATACGGCGGCGTCCGAAGCCTCCACGCAAGCCGGGTCCGTCGCCGCCGCCGCCGACCAGGTTTCGGACAACTTGCAGATCGTCTCCCACGGGTCGCTCGAAATGGACTCCTCCATCCGGGACATCTCGCGGTCGGCCACCGAAGCGTCCGGGGTCGCGGCACAGGCCGTCGAAGTCGCCGCGGGGACCACCGCCATCGTCTCGCGGCTGGGCGACTCGTCCAGCGAGATCGCCACCGTGGTCAAGGTCATCACTTCGATCGCCGAACAGACCAACCTGCTCGCCCTCAACGCCACCATCGAGGCGGCGCGCGCCGGCGAGGCCGGCAAGGGCTTCGCCGTGGTCGCCGGCGAAGTCAAGGACCTGGCCCAGGAGACGGCCAAGGCGACTGAAGACATCTCACGCCGGGTCGAAACCATCCAGGCCGATACCAGTGGCGCCGTCACGGCGATCGGCGAGATCTCGGCCATCATCGAACGGATCAACAGCATCCAGCTCACCATTGCGTCCGCCGTCGAGGAACAGACCGCCACCACGGCCGACATCAACCGCACCCTGTCCGACGCCGCCAGTGGCGCGGGAGGCATCGCCACCAGCATCAACAGCGTCTCCGCGTCCGCTCGACGGACCACCGAATCGGTCGTCCGGACGCGCCAGTCCGCGAACGAGCTGGCCACGACCGCCGGACAGCTGCAGAACCTCGTCTCCCGGTTCCGCTACTGAGAACGAGCCGAGCGATCGCTCGTGGGCAGCGGAAGCATCGGGTCTGCGCTCACCGGGGCTGAGCGTCGACGGCCTCGCGGACCTCGTCCGCGTCGCGCGCGGCGGCATCGCTGTCGTGGGCCAGGTCCGGGTCGGGGGCGGGTGCGGTACGCAGCGCAACAGTGCTTCCGGCCGTACGGTGATCAGCAGATCCTTGCCCGGATCGATGAGGCCGCCGTCGAGCTGGCGGGGCCGGTCAGCCCCAGGCGGCGGAGGACCAGTCGTCGCTGGCCCAGCTGCGACCGGTCCAGGAGCCACCGGCCCACGAACGTCCGGCCCAGCTCCGTCCGGCCCAGGTGCGGCCTTCCCAGGCAGGGTCGGCCCAGTCGGCCGCGCCGCTCCACGGGCGCATCGTCCAGGTGGCCGGCGCCCAGGTCCGACTCGCCCAGGAGGTGCCGGTCCAGCCGTCGCCGGCGACCCGGGTACCCATCCACACGCCGCCGGACCAAGCCGCGGCCGCGCCCGACTTGGTGGTCCAGGCCTTCTTGTCGAAGGTCCCCCAGATCGACTTGTCGCCGGTCAGGGGAGTGTTGTCGATGACGATGCGGCTGTCACCGCGGGCCGTGTCGAGCGGGCCGAGCCCGGTCGACGGGGCCCATGCCTGTGCGGTCACGGCGGTGCTGCTGCGGACCACGGCCGCGTTGACGTTCAGCTCTTTCAGGCCGTACGTGGCGGCCACCCCGTTCGGGACGTACGTGGCGCTCTTGACCAGCCAGTCCTTGATCTGATCGGGGGTGGCCGACGGGCGGGCCTGCTCGATCAGGGCCACCGCGGCGGACACCACGGCCGCCGCCTGCGACGTGCCGCTGCCCCGGAACAACGTGTCGCCGGTGCGGGCCGACGGATACGTACCGTCGATGTAGGACAGTGGATCGCGCAGCGACACGATCGAGACGCCCGGCGCGAGCACGTTGACCTGCTTGCCGCCGCTCGTGGGCTGATTGGTGAAGGCGGCGAGGATGTCGTCGGTGACCGACGCGGTGCCCTTGGTGGTCGCGGCGCCGACGGTGAGCACGTACTCGTCGGACGCCGGATTCGCCAGCGCGGTCGCCGCGGAGCCGTCGTTGCCGCCCGCCGCGACCACCACGATGCCGGATTGCCAGGCCTTCTCCACGGCGAAGCCGAGCGTGTCGTTCCACGGCTGCACCTGGCCGCCCGACCCGTACGACAGGTTGATGACCTTGATCGGGTACGAGGTGTCGTCGTTGCGGTGCTGCACCACCCAGTCCACGGCCGCGATCACCTGGGTGACGTCGACCGTACCGTTGGCCGTACCGACCTTGATCGACGTGAGCTTCGCATCGGGGGCCAGGCCGGTGGTCCCGGTGGCGGTGTCGTTGCCGACGATGATCCCGGCCATGTGGGTGCCATGGCCGTACGTGTCGAGGTAGCGCAACGCCGGCGCCTGCGACTCCAGCGACAGGTCAGGCCCGTTCACGATGCGCGACGCGGGCAGCCCGGCGACCGGAGCCACACCGGTGTCGATGAGCGCCACGCCGACCCCCTTGCCGGTCAGCGCCGCGGCGGCTCCGGTGTCCGCGCCGATCAGCGACCGGACCTGCTTCAGGGTGGTCGGCGGGTCGGTGGAGGCCGATCCCAGCCAGCTCGCCCAGTGGCTCGCCGCCACCGGCGTTCCCGCCAGGTCCGGACCGGCCCCGGCGAACGTCGAGGCGAGAAGGGCGGCGGTGGCGCCGGCAAGCGTGGCGCGGATGGTTCGGCGGGACATGTCTGCTCCGATCGTTTTCCAGCGTTCGGAGGCAGTCATCGGCGGCGGTCGCGCCAACCCAAGCAGTTCCTGGAAACAAAGAACGCCCACCGCGTTTCCGCTGGTAGGCGTTCTGTCGCTCTGTACGAGTGGCCAGGGGCGGGGCCGAACCGTGACGGCCCACCGGTCCAGGAAGCCCTGGGTCCCCAGAAGTCCTTGGAAGGGCATCTGGAAGCTCGGATCCAAGACAGCTACTACTTCTCGCAGCAAAGATCAACGAATTCGCCGGCGGACGAGTCGACGGAAGGAGGTGAAGTTCGGGACCAGAATTCGTGGTGCCTGGAATCGTCGGATACGACGAGGGATTTCGAATCGGGCCCAAACGTGCTTGCAGTCGTTGGCAACATACCAACCGCTGTCGCGCGCCAGCT
The DNA here is from genome assembly GCA_964236515.1 of uncultured Actinoplanes sp. Taxonomy (GTDB): domain Bacteria; phylum Actinomycetota; class Actinomycetes; order Mycobacteriales; family Micromonosporaceae; genus Actinoplanes. The sequence continues at coordinate 24,856 of CAXSDA010000028.1, read as the reverse complement.
CCTGGGTGATGCGGAGACCGCGCCCCCCGCCTCCAAGCGGCTCCTTCTCAATGATTCGTGGCGCTACCGAGGGCAGATTGTCAGCGACGTCCAACAGGAATGCGGACGATGAGCGGCCCAACTGCACTATCGCAGGAGACTGCCCGTGCCGGAGAGCGTTGGTCGCCAGTTCCGTTGCTACCAGCGTCATTCGCTCCGCTAGATCGTCTAGGTCCTCGCCGGGCCGTAGCGACTGCGTGTCGATGACTGTCCGTATAGACACCCTCATCAGCCGCAGTTGCGCGTAGTCGGCCACGATCCACTGCTGAACCGTCACCGTGGACGGCGGCGGAGCGCATCGGAGGATGACCATAATCGTCAGTTACCCTCGCGCAGCGCGGCCATGCTCGCTGGCTGTCGGGGATATGGAACTTGACGACTATCGATTCAGACCACCGGTCAGCGCGGGCGTACACCGGTGCTCAAGCGCTCAGGACAGACCATAACCCGGTGACTTCGAGGACTCGACGAGCAACTCCATGAGCGTCGGCGATTATGAACCTGCGTCCGGCGCCTTCCGCCGCTTGCCTGACCCTGATGAGAGCCGCGATCCCGCTGGAATCAAGGAAACCGACGTCGCTGAGGTCCGCCAGTAAGGCGGTCGATCCAGGCCGATTCAGCTCGGTCAGCAGTACCGCCGCCACGTCCTCGCGGACGCTCATGTCCAGTTCGCCGGCCAAGGCAACGGTGCACGTCGCACCGGAACGATGGACGGTGTAGCTCCATATGGTGTTGATGAGACGGTCTCCTCGTACCTTCGCGCGCACATGGTCGAGGTCATAGTGCCACGTACGAACCGTCTGCCCGGTAACACCCACCCTGGTCTCGCGCCGCGTCAGGAGATCATGGAGACACCTCGGAACGCCCTCTTCGGCTCCACTCACGGATGCGGTCGACGCTCGAGGCGCAGCCGACCAGTCGCGACCCCAACTCCACCGGCTCATTCAGCAGTCGTCAGCCGTGATGGGACGCGACGTCAAGCAAATGCATGGACCGCGGCGGCGGCGGCCGGCCCTCACCCGCCGGCCACCAGATTGGCAGCTGGACTGGTACGACCAGTACGCCCTCACCGGACTCTGCCGCGGCTCGTCGATAGGGAAGGAAACAATTCCGCCACACTTTGCCGGACATGCGCCGGCACTACCATGGCCGACCCGACGTTGGCGAGGCCGGACGCCGCCCCTGACGAACCCCTGACAAAACAAGCCCCGGACTAAGTCCGGGGCTTGCATTTTGCCTGGTGGCCAGGGGCGGGGTCGAACCGCCGACCTTCCGATTTTCAGGGCCACGGTGGCTTGTCCGCAGGCGTTCGCCGGCGGCCAGCGTGCAGGTCAGGCTGGTCTCCATGGCTGTCGACGAACTGCCCCGAACGACGGTGAACGAGACCAAGACTGAGACCGTTGACACCCCGTGCGTCGGAGCTACCTTCACGATCTTCGTACGTGCGTTCTAAGATCGTGTGGTGGCGGAGAGGTTGGAGCACTGGTTCAAATCGCCGGTACGGCACCCGCCGGCGACGAGGGTTACCGCCTACAAAATCTAGCGTACGCGCCGACTCGTCCGTCGCCTGCAAAGTCGACGCCTGCTACTGACCGCTTACCAGGCGGGATTGATCACGCGGATTTTGTCTGAATGTGATCAACAGGTAACGTATCGTGCATCACGTTCATCTATGTCGAGAGGTCGCCGGATGGGTCATTACGGTTATCGACTGTTCGTCGTCCACCTCCGTGAGGGACAAAAGCGACGCAACCTTGATTTCGTTCTTCCTGATGGCGAACACTTCATTCACGTCTTGCAGGAAGATATTGATCAATCGCTGAACACTACCGCAAAGTTCGAGGATCCGACAAAAGTCAACGATGATGGTTCGACAGCGCCCGAAACCGGAACCGTAGTTCGTCATAATGTGCTGACGCGTAAGGGCTACGAACTTCGGTTGGAGTTCCACCACGGCCCATATGGAGAGGGTGGCGTTCTGATCGATCCCGACGGTATTGATCTAGACCAAGAAATCGAGCATCAGGCATTCGCGAGAACATTCCGTGCCCTGCTGGCGTTTCCCGAGAAGGGTGGCGCCGGGATCTTGGCGGTTGAAACTCACGGTCGCGCTTGCCCGTATCGTCGACTTGAGGCGAGCATCCGACGTATCTCCTCCACGGACTACAGGCTGTTCTTGGCAGCCGGAGTCGCCGACCGCGCCGCAGTAGCGTATTTCATCCGAAACGGCGTGGTCCGGGAGCTTGAGGTGACAACTCACGGCACCGCGCGCGATGGCGACGTCCTCAGCGAGCGCATACGGCTCAGCGTCCAAATTCCTGGCGCTTCGCGGCTCCAGGAGACGATGAGGGAACACGCGCTCCGCTGGGTGAACGAAAAGTGGGAAAAAGTTTCGAACCGGGATGCACGAACCTCCCTGGCTAATGACCTGGTTACGGCGGCTACCGGCGTTACGATCCCGCTAGACTTTGAAGAAAGCGTGCTACGGGTAGATGGACCAAATGATAGGAAAAGGAGCCTTAAGCCGTCCGCCGACATAGGTGAATGGATCTACGACACTGGAGATCTTCACTACGACAACGAGAAGTGGTTCCGGATCGTTTCGGAGTCGATCGACGAACTGTTCCCAGTCATCGCGGCGACCGAGGGTGTCGTACCCCCCGACTAGACTGGTGAGCGTCCGGGGAGGCATGTGATGCGCGGTGGGCCCTTTGATCGTTTCGACGTTCGACCTCTGTTTTTGGATCATCTACGATCTTTGCGACGCGTTCAACTCGACGTCGACGAAGATCAGCTACGTCCCGATCTAACTGCCCGTCTGGTGCTTTACGGCCTACCGGTGATTGTCGGGATCGTGTCGATATGGCAACGATGGCGGCTTGGAGATCCCGGTTCCATCGGCGCGGCCTGTGCCTTGTTAGCCGGCATTCTCTTCACCGCCTTCACCCAACTAGCCACTTTCCGGGACCGCCTCGAAGACCGCGGAGAAGCGATCGGAGACGTAACACGTCGGCTCTTTCGCGAGACCGCCGCGCATCTGATGGTCGGCTCACTAGCGTCGGCCGTCGAATCAGCAGTACTTGTCGTTGCTTCAGGTATCCGAGCAGACCCAGATCAAAAGCTTGACAACGGATCAACGACCATCGCACTGGCGCTAGGGCTTTATATTTTTCTTCTGTTTGTCATGGCGGTACGCAAGATGTATTCCGCCTACCTTCGGATCTTCGAAGGTGGGAGGTACCTGAAGTCTTCCAGGAAGGTGAATCACCGACCCTAGCAATCGCTGTACGGAGGATATGTACCCGCCGCCGCATGCTGGGCTTCTTCATGCGTCGCGCCATCCGGTGGGCTGAAACCGACGACACCGCTGCGCAGCGGAGTGTCTCGGCGGCGGGCGAATGGCCGACCCTGGTCCGGCGGCGCGAGCGGCCCCTCAGGGCCGCCTTGATCGCGTTATATAAGTTCCTCACGGCGGCGGCTGGATTCGTGCCAAGTCGCCACCGTTGCGTCGTCGTGTCTCTTCGTCCGGGGGTATCGAGCACCGTCGGGATCGCCGCATTCGATGCTGCGAACGTGAGCAACGAGCCCAGCGGGGCCAAGCTTGTCGAGTAGATCGAGGTATTCGGGCCAACCGTAGATTCCCATCTGATCCACTGGACGGGTTGCCCCGTCGGACAGGGCGCTCGCTCGGCGTACTACCTCTCGGGGAAAGCTGGCGGTGCGGGCATGCTCGGCTGCGTGGGGATCGGCGGCAGCGACCCACCATCCGCCTACGCGATTGCGGGTCGCGGTCTGCCGCTCGACGAGCGAGACCAGGGCTGCCGCGTGTTCCGGAGTGCTAAAACGCATGCCGGCCACGGTGTCAGGCTCCGTCCCGTTGATCTCCTCGATTGACAGATCACACGTAACCTCCGGCCCGGTGTCCAGGTCAACTATCACGGCGACGTCTGACAGGGCGAGCGTGTCGACATGGTCTGATCCGATGCGCAGAATGCCGATCGCGGCGCAAGGCGTGCCCGGGTTGGTCAAGTCACATTCATCCCGATGGGAATCTGCCACGGCGGCAATTCCAGCCACCAGTCCGTCGCGGAGTGGCACGCCCGGCGAGGCGACAAGCGCAGCGAGGGTACGAGAGCCGAGCTGCTGCGCGTACCAAGCAACTCCGTGGTGGCATCCGCCGAACGGGATGCCGGCTCCGTCAACCACGACGGCAAGGTCTGGGGAGACAACGACGAAGTCTTCGTTGGGGCGCCCGGGAGCGGCGTCAGTGGCGAGGGCGAACAACGGGCGGACCTCCGTCACGCAGCAGTGGAGAGCAGGGCGTCGAAGTGGGCAACAGCGGGCCGGTTCGCCCAAGGTCGGAGCGTGCTTGCGAGCTGCCGTAGGCCGTCGATGGTACGAGATGACCCGGTGGCAGCCGCGATGGCGAGTGCCTCCTCGGCGTGAGCAACTGCCCGCTCCGGTTCGCCTGCGAGCACGTATGCCTGAGCGAGCCGCGAGAGGTACTGCCCGCGGTCGCGGTGGTAGTTCGGCGGGAGAGTGTCGAGAACCGTGGTAAACGCGGCGATTGCGGCGTCCGCCCGACCGAGTTCGAGGTGCACCTTCGCGCGGGAAATGTTGAGGTACAGCCGCATGTCGCAGTAACGGCCATCCGAGGGGTCACCGTCCAGCGGTACGCCCTTTCCTCCGTCGTCAAGGAGCAGCTCGGCCAGGTCGAGAGCGCGGTCAGCGTCGGACGCGTCGCCGTAGACGGCATGTCCTACCGCTTCGGTCTGCGCGGCGAGTGTACGCACTCGCGCGGTCTCGGGTGAGTCACCCCGCAACGCGGCGTGGGCGAGGCGAGCTGCGTGAGAGCCGTTCCGTGAGCCGATGGCTTGGACGGCCCGCCGGGTGAGGACAAACGCGGCCATCCTGTCGTCCCTGCCGGCTTCGGCCATCTCTAGTGCTCGGCGGTACCAGGTGGTTGCTCCGTGCGCATCGCCGGAATCTTGGCTCAGCCAGCCGGCGAACTCGGCATAGCCGGCTCCGACTTGCAGCAGGCCATCCAAGGTGTCGCCGCTGGCGTGCTGGGCGAGTTGCTCGATCGTGTCGGCATGCGCGGTGATGACCGGGAGGAGCGCGCGCGGGCCAAGCAGGTTGTCGGCGGTGTAGTGGTGCCGGAGGCCGGAGCGGAACGATTCCAACAATTCGGGCGTAGCGCGCCCGAGCGCGCCGTGAGCCGACGTCCGTGGTACGGGAACAAGCGACGGTAGGGTCACGAGGGCAGGTTCTGCTGGGCGTGCTCGCTCCTCCAGCTTGAGCGCGAAGCGTGCTCGAGCCTCGTCCGCAGCTCGCTTCAACGTGACGTCAAGCAGGTCTTGAGTACGCAGCGCCAGCTCGCCGTCTGGTTGTGCCTCCCACTTCGCAACGCCGCGCGCAGAGACACCCAGGTGTGCGGCGAAATCATCGCAGGACATGCGTAGGGCCAGCCTCAGGAACGAGGCACTGCGACCGGTCCATGTCGGAACGACCAGCATCACATCTCCCCTCCGTCAGTAGCCACTGCCGGAGTGTAACGACGTCTGCCTATGAGCGGGGAAGTCCGGTGCGCCTCGGGTGCTGGTTGAGTGCATGACCAGTTCATGGTTGATCGCGGCCATCTGAAGTTGACTGTGAGCAGCAAGAACGAAGGTCAACGCCAGCAAGGAGGGGGGTTGAGGTGAGCGTCTTCTCAGGATCGTTTCGGGCCGGGCGGAGCGGGTGGAATCCCGTTCTCGCGAGCCATCCGGCGGATGTACGTCCCCGTGAACGGCGAAAGCCGTTCTACCTCGGCGGGCGTGACACCGGCACGTAGGGCAGACAGGACGGCGGCGATGGTTTCATCTCTCGCCTTGTCGTGATCGTCGGCAGTCTTTCGGTACCGCCTCGTGGCGGCTTCTAGATCTTTACGTTCGTCACCCACGCAAAAGAGAGTACCGCAACCGTGTTGCGCTACTCGCTCGCATTGCGGTACCTTGTTGCGCAACACGGTTGCGAAATCGGGTTCGAGAAGGAGCGGTAGAGCGGCTTTGAGCTGCGATGCCCGCCACCGGACCGGCTCTGTGCTTGTTCATTGACAACTCCATACGTGACCTTCGGGGTTGCATCGGGTGTTCGGCAGTTGACGTGTCCTGTCGCATGACTTGTCCGTCCGATAGCTCAACCGAGGTCACGGGGTCGCACCTCGTACGGCCCATCGTTCGCCCTTAAATCCCTGTTCCTTGTTGCCGCTGGCCAGTGGTGTTCCGTACTGCTGCCTTCCCGCTTACTGCTGCCTGGAGGTCTTCCGTGAGGAAGCGTCTTGCCCGCACCCCTGAACTTTCTACCGCCGACTTGAACGCGATCGAGGCCGAGTGGCCGCTGATCGCTGCCGAGATGGACGTCCTGGACGCCGAAATCGCCTTGATTTGCGCCGCTGACCACGGCGGCCCGTCGCCGCTGGACTGGCGCCGGCTGCGCCGGGCCGAGGCTCGCGTGACCCGCGTCGCCGCCGAGCTGGCCGCGCGCTCCGCCGTGCTGAAGGCGGTGGCCTGATGTTCAAGCCGTCCGTGTCCGGTCGGAGTTGGGCCTACATCGGTGCCGCTCTCGGTGGTGTCGTCTCGATCGCCGCGAACGTCGCTCACTCCTACGTCCCGCCGGTCGACGCCCCGGCCGTCTGGTTGCCGCAAACCGGCGCAGTGGTCGGTGCGATCTTCTGGCCCGTCGCCCTGTTCGTCGCCACCGAGATCCTGGCCCGGGTTGTCTGGCCGAACGGCCGCCGCTGGACGTTCCTGCGGTTCGCCGGGCTGCTGCCGGTCGCCCTGGTCGCCGCGTTCGTCTCTTACCGCCACCTGTCCGGCCTGCTCGCCTTCTACGGCGAGGACGCGGTGACCGTCAAGGTCGGCCCGCTGGCAGTCGACGGCCTGATGGTCATGGCCACCGGTGCGCTGCTGGCCACCGCCCGCCGTGCCGTCGCGATCGCCGAACGAATTGCGCCGGCCACCGCGCCCGCCCCGGTCGTTGCCGAGGTTGCCGCACCGGAAACCGTTGCCACGCCTCGGATCGAGGACGCTCCGGTGGTCAAGAAGACGCCGGTCAAGCGCGTCACCCCACGTCCTGCGTCGGCCGAGAAGGTCGCCAAGGTCGCCGCGAAGATGCCTGGCGCGTCGGCCGCCGCGATCGCGGTCAAGGCGGGTGTCAGCGCGTCGACGGCCCGCCGTCACCTCGCCGCCCTGACCGCCGCCGACGCGTCACCATTCGCCCCGGTTCCTGCGGAAACGCCCTCCCTGATCGCCGCGTGACCCGACCACTCGAAGGAGCACCTGCGATGCGCACCCCGACCGTTCTGACCCTGATCACCTCGACCCTGGCGTGCGGCTGCACCGTCACCGTCTCGCGTGGCGGCGAGCTGGGCCGCTGCCCGGCCGGTCACGACCAGGACCGCCCGCAGCACCTCGACCGCCGCCGCTAGCTCTGCCCGGAGCGCGGCCTCACGGCCTCGACAACCCGGCCGCGCTCCGGCCCTCCACCCCTCAGCACGAAACCTCGGGAGAGACACCTGATGTTGCCAGACACCACCGCCCACGTCGCCACCCTCGCCGACCAGGAGGCAACCCGATGACCACCCCCAACCCGACCCCCGAAGACTTCGACTGGACCGCCGCAGAATCCGACCTCGGCGAGGTGGTCGACCTGGACGCCGCCCGTACCCGCCGCGCCGGTACCCCGGTCACCGATCCGAACGCCGACGACACCGACCCGGACAACCTCGCCGACGACGACCAGGGCGAGCCGGTCATGGTTGACAGCATCGACGCGCAGCGCCGGCCCCGGTTCACCCTCTCGGGGTTCCGTGACGCGACCCGTATACCGATCGTGCCGTCCTGGCTGAAGTCGACCACCGAGTTCGGCAAGAACGCCGCGTGGGCGACCGGTTTCGGGCTGCACTCCCTGGCCTTCCACGGCGTCCGTATCCCGCTGTATGCCGCGATGCTGACCGTGCGGGCACCGCGCGGATTCGGCCGGATCTGTACCGGCTACAACCGGTGGCTGTGGGACCTGGAAGGCGAGCCGGTGCGTCAGTCGATCGTGCGCGCCGCGATCGACCACCCTGAGGAAGCCAAGATGTACGACCGGCTGACCAACAAGCGCGACCGGCGCGTGCGGTGGCGCGGCATGGTCACCATCGCCCTGGTCATCGCCCTGATCGTGGCGGTTGGCGCGGTCATGCTCGCCCCCACCTCCGTGCAGTGGAGCACCCTGGCCGCGCTGCTGCTGGTGCTCGGCGTGGTCGGTGCCCCGGCCGACAAGCCGCCACTGGGCACCGCCGTCGTCCGCCACGACGCGGCACCGCTCAACAGCGCCGAGGTATTCACCGCGCTGGCCGCGCTGAACATCCGAGGCATCAACGACGCGATCCGCCGAGGTGACACCGGCAAGCGGTGGTTCCCGGCCCCGATCAGCCGGGAGAACGGCACCGGCTGGCGCGCCGACGTGGAGCTCCCGCGCGGCGTCACCGCCTCCACGGTGGTCGAGAAGCGCGAGGAGCTGGCCGCCGCGCTGACCCGCCCGCTGGGCTGTGTGTGGCCGGAGGCGAACGCCGAGGTCCACCCCGGACGGCTGACCCTGTTCGTCGCCGACAAGGACATGAGCCGCGCCAAGCAGGACCCGTGGCCGCTACTCAAGGCCGGGACGGTGAACCTGTTCAAGCCGTTCGCGTTCGGCACCGACCCGCGCGGCCGGCTGGTCACCCTGACCCTGATGTTCGCGTCGATGATCGTCGGCTCGATCCCGCGCATGGGCAAGACGTTCGCGCTGCGGCTGATCCTGCTCGGCGCGTGCCTGGACCCCCGGGCGTGGATCTACGCCTTCGATTTGAAGGGCACCGGTGACCTGTCCGCCCTGGAGCCGGTCGCGCACCGCTACCGGGCCGGGGACGACGACGAAGACATCGCCTACTGCCTGACCGCGATGCGGGAGCTGCGCACCGAGATGCGCCGCCGGACCAAGGTGATCCGCGACCTGCCCCGCGACCTGTGCCCGGAGAACAAGGTCACCGACGACCTGGCGAACCTGAAGAAGTTCGGGCTGCACCCGATCGTCGCCGGTGCCGACGAGTGCCAGGTGTGGTTCGAGCACCCGAAGTACGGCGACGAGTTCGAAGAGATCTGCACCGACCTGATCAAGCGCGGCCCGGCCACCGGGATCAACCTGATCCTGGCCACCCAGCGCCCGGACGCGAAGTCCCTGCCGACCGGGATCTCCGCCAACGCGGTGCTGCGGTTCTGCCTGAAAGTCATGGGCCACACCGAAAACGACATGGTGCTCGGCACCTCGATGCACAAGAACGGCATCAAGGCGACCATGTTCTCGCGCCGCGACCGGGGCATCGGCTTCCTCGCCGGGGAAGGCGACGACCCGACCATCGCCCGGACGTTCTTCATCGACGGCCCGACCGCCGAGCAGGTCGTCAAGCGGGCACGGGTGCTGCGGGAGAAGGCAGGCAACATCACCGGCCACGCGACCGGCCAGACCGTCGACACCGCTGCCGTACGACGCGACACGGTGCTCGAAGACGTCGCCTCGGTCATGGGTGACAGCGAGCCGAAGCTGTGGACCGAGGTTCTGGTCGACCGGCTCACCGCGCTGCGGCCCGAGGTGTACGGCGGGCTCACCCGCGAGCAGCTGGTCGCCGCGCTCAAGCCCAACGGGGTCCACACCGGGCAGGTGTGGGGCACCGACCCGGACACCGGGCGGGGTGCGAACCGCAAGGGCATCACCCGCACCGAGGTCCTGGCCGCGCTCACCAAGCGTGACCGCGACAACGGGACCGGCCCGAAGAAGTAGCCCCCGGATCGCCGCTAGGTCTAGCGGCCAACACCGCTAGACCTAGCGGCACCGCTAGCGACCCAAACAATCCCCTGCCAGCGCCCTAGCTCCTAGCGGCGTCGGCCCCTCACACCCTCAAACCGGCCTTGGAGGCACGTTCATGACCCCCCAGCTCCAGCTAGCTAGCCTCGCCGCCCTCGCCACACTTGGTTACGCAGCGTTCTACCTGATCATGTGTGCCGCGTTCCCGTTCGGCCGCTGCCGCCGCCCGCGCTGCCAGGGCGGACGGATCTACTCCCGGATTTTCACCAAGGCGTTCCGGCTCTGCCCGCGCTGCGAGGGCACCGGCCGCCGCGTCCGGATCGGCCGCCGCGTGTACGAGTACCTGCGCGGCGAGTACAAGGCAGGCAACCGATGACCGCCCGCACCATGGTCCGGACCCGCCGGACCGCGAGCGAGCACACCGTTTGGTGCGCCCGTGACCACCGCTGCAACCTCGCCGAGCACCGCTCGGCCGAGATGCTCGCCGACGCGATCGGCGGCCGGGCCGTCATCACCCGCGTCCGCGCCGGAGACACCGAGTACGTCGAGATCCGCGCCCGAATTCCGTTGCACCACAACGAAACCGCCGCCCGCTGGCAGGTGGGCAACACCCTGCGACTGGTTCGCGAGCTGCTGCGCCTGGTCGCCGTTCGGCCCGGGATGGTCCGCAGCGCAGCGGCCCGCCCGGCGATTGACCGCTAGCCCGACCACCTCCCAAGACCGCGAAGGAGTCGACCCGTGACCCAAGCAGCCGCGTACGACCTGGCCGCCGAGCAGGCCGTCATCGGTGCCGCCCTGCTCGCCCCGAACCTAATGGCCGACCTCGCCGCATCCCTTGCTCCGCCCGATTTTCACCGCCCGGCGCACGCGGTGTTGTGGGAGGCGATGTGCGCGATGCACGCCGCTGGGACACCGACTGATCCGATCACCGTGTCCGCGCACCTCGCCGAGGTCGGCGACCTCGGCAAGGTCGGCGGTGTCCCGTATCTGCACACCCTTGTTCACGAGGTGCCCACGGCGGCGAACGCCGGACACTATGCGGGCATCGTCGCCGGGTACGCCCAACGGCGTAAGGTCGCCGACCTCGGTACGCATCTCGCCGCCCTGGCCGCCTCGGGTGCGGACCCGGCCGAGGTCGTCGCGACCGGCCGGGCGCTGCTCGATGATGCGGACACGCCGGGCGGGTGGTCGCCGCTGATCCCGCTCGGTCGTACCAGGCACCTGCCACCGTTCCCAGCCGAAGTACTGCCGAACTGGCTGGCTGAGCAGGTGTTCGCGGTCGCCGAGTTCACCCAAACCCCGATCGACCTCGCCGGGAGCCTTGCCCTCGCGTGCCTGTCCACCGCCGCCGGGGGACGGGCCGAAGTGGAGGTACGCGGATCGTGGCGGGAACCGACGAACCTCTACACCGTCGTCGTCCTGCCGCCGGGATCGCGGAAGTCGGCGGTGTTCGCGGCGATGATCGCCCCGATCATGGCCGCCGAGAAGGCCCTGATCGAGCGGACCGCACCCGCGATCATCGAGGCCGAACTAGCGGCCAAAGTCGCCGGGAAAGCCGCCGAGAAAGCGACCCTCGCGGCGGCGAACGCCGAGGCGTCCGGACGGGACACGCTGCTCGCGGAGGCCACTGCCGCCGCGATGAACGCCGAGGCCATCACCGTGCCGGCCAAACCGCAGCTTGTCGCCGACGACGTCACCAGCGAGAAAGCAGCGTCGCTGCTCGCCGACCAGGGCGGCAGGCTCGCCGTGCTCTCACCTGAGGGCGGGATCTTCGCCACGATCGCCGGGCGGTACTCCGGCACCCCGAACCTGGAGGTGTTCCTCAAGGGCCACGCCGGGGACATGATGCGCGTCGACCGACGTTCCCGCGACGCCGAGCACGTCGACAAACCCGCGCTGACCATGGGCCTCGCGGTGCAGCCGGACATCCTGCGCGACATCGCCGCGATGCCGGGTTTCCGTGGGCTGGGCCTGCTCGCCCGGATCCTGTTCGCCCTGCCGGAGAACACGGTCGGATTCCGCAAGGTCGGGGCCGATCCAGTCCCAGCGGCCGTCGCCGCCGAATATCTGACCAACCTGCACGCCCTGGTCCTCACCCTCGCCGAGTGGACCGACCCGGCCGTGCTGCCGCTCACCCCCGACGCGAACGAGCTGGTCCTCAACATCGAACGGGCTGTGGAACCCCGACTCGCGCCGGGCGGGGCGTGGGCGCACGTGGTCGATTGGGGCAGCAAATACACCGGCGCGGTCGTCCGGATCGCCGGGCTGCTGCACCTCGCCGAGCACATCCGCGACGGCTGGGGACAACCCGTCACCGCCGACACCCTCGAACGGGCGGCGATGATTGGCGACTACTACGCCGCCCACGCCCTGGCCGCGTTCGCCGACATGGGCGCCGACCAGAACACCCGCAACGCCCGGCAGATCCTCGCTTGGATTGAACGCACCGCGTCCAGCGCGTTCACCCGCCGAGAACTGTTCCGGGCCGTGCAGTCCGCGCAGTTGAAAACGATGGCCGATCTCGACCCCGCCCTCGGCGTGCTGGAAGCCCACGGCTACCTCCGCCAGCTCGACCCGCCCGCCCCGAAACGGGCCGGGGGACGGCCCCCGTCTCCGTCCTACCTCGTGCACCCCGAGGTGCACCGGCCCGCCGCGACCGTCCACCCGCTCGACGCCCGGCGGGTGGCGTGATGGCGCTGACAGAACTGACACAACTGACACAACCCCCGACCAACCTAGGTTCTGTCAGTTCTGTCAGTTCTGTCAGGCCCCCCACGGCCGAACCGGGCCAGACAGCGACGCTCAGGCTGGCCCTCTCAAAGCCACGTAGCCCATCGGTTACATCCATCCATACGAACCTATGCCCGATCGTGGCTCTACGGCGCTCTCAACGGGCCGGTAGGAGCCCGCCCACCATCAGGATTGGGCAAGGCACCTCTGAATGACCACGCAACGGCATAAGGCGCTCAGTGCGCCAATGAGAACGCCCATGCACCATCACCGCCTCGGATTGGGGAACCCCGAAGTGGAAGCGCGACACAACGACATCGTCTTTACGGTCGCCGAAGCCGCTCTACAACTCAAGATCGGCCGGACTCAAATGTACGAGCTGGTCATGAGTGGCGCGGTCCGCTCAATAACGATCGGGCGCTCGCGCCGCGTTCCAGCGCAGTGCATCGCCGAATACGTCAATCAACTGCTTACGAATCCGGTAGCTCAGGAGGAGACCGCATATGCCGCGTAGGAATCGCGCCGAGGGAACGCGCGCACCCAACATGACCGCGAGCATCTATCAAGGCGCGGACGGACGTTGGCACGGTCGCGTGACGATGGGCGTCAAGGACGACGGCCGTACCGACCGCCGGCACGTCTCTGCGAAGACCGAGGCCGAGGTGTTCGGAAAGGTTCGGGCGCTGGAGAAGGACCGCGAGGCCGGTCGCGTCAAACGGCCGGGGAAGGCGTGGACCGTAGAGCGGTGGCTTGATCACTGGCTCGAGAACATTGCGGCGGGAAGTGTCCGCCCGAAGACCTACGCGGGTTATCAGACCGCAGTGCGGCGGCACCTCATTCCGGGAATTGGCGGACACCGCACTGACCGGTTGCAGCCCGAACATATCGAGAAGCTCTACGCCGCAATGGGGGCAAGGGGACTGAAGGCCGGAACGGTACACCACACGCACCGGACGCTGCGGGCGGCGATGAACGAGGCCATTCGACGCGGACAGATCGTCAAGAACCCAGTTCTGATCGCCAGGCCACCCCGACTGCAAGAGGAGGAGATCGAGCCGTTCACGGTCAAGGAAGCGCAGCGCATCCTGGAATGCGCGAGCACTCGCCGTAACGGTGTCCGCTATGCGGTCGCGCTTTCCATCGGCCTTCGCCAGGGCGAGGCACTCGGCCTGCAATGGACGGATGTGAACGAGGAAGCCAGCACGCTGACGATCCGGCGGGCGTTGCAGCGACACACCTGGCGTCATGGGTGCGGGGGAGAGTGCGGGAAGAAGCGCGGTGCCGATTGCCCGAAGCGATTCGGTGGCGGGCTCGCGATCGTGGATACCAAGTCGCGAGCTGGTCGCCGCGTCGTCGGCGTACCGCGCCCCTTGATGGCCGGCTTAGTCGCGCACCGGGTAGCGCAGGAGGCCGAGAAGGAGCATGCAGGCAGCCTGTGGATCGATGAAGGGTGGGTATTTGCTCAGCCCAACGGCAAGCCCGTCGACCCGCGCGCCGATTACGAGGACTGGCGTGAGTTGCTCAAGGCTGCTGAGGTGCGCAAGGCGCGTCTACACGACGCGAGGCACACCGCAGCGACGATGCTGCTCGTCCTCAAGGTGCCGACCAGGGCGGTAATGGATGTCATGGGCTGGTCGAACGCGAGCATGGCCAGCCGGTATCAGCACGTGCCGGCCGAGGTGTTGACTGGGATCGCCAAACAGGTCAGCGGCCTGCTCTGGGACGACGATGAGGACCAGGGCGATGCCGCTGGGGGAGGGCTCGCGAAGACTGTCTGAGGTGCATTTGAGACTCGAACTGAGACCACGAGATTTACCAAGCCGATGAACTGACCCCGAAAAGCACGCCGCCCACCTGTGTTTCCGCAGGTGGGCGGGGCTCAAAGCCCGGCGAGGCTTGGTGGCCAGGGGCGGGGTCGAACCGCCGACCTTCCGATTTTCAGTCGGACGCTCGTACCAACTGAGCTACCTGGCCGTGATGGCGCTTTGCGGTCCTGACGGGACTTGAACCCGCGACCTCCGCCTTGACAGGGCGGCGAGCACTCCAACTGCTCCACAGGACCTTGCTGGTACTACCGATGCTGCCGTACCCCCAACGGGATTCGAACCCGTGCTACCGCCTTGAAAGGGCGGCGTCCTGGGCCACTAGACGATGAGGGCAACTCCACCATCATTGCACACGGCAACCCCTGGTGGCGTGGCGCCCCAACGGGCCCCGCTTGAGGCTTAGAAAGCATACGTGATGCTCCGGCCGCAGGCCAAACCGGTATCCGAGAGCGCCCTGACCTGCGCATTCAGCTGGCCTGACCGATGTCGTCGGCCGCTGCGCTGATCATCCGGACGGCGTCCGAGAGATTTCCGAGCAGCGGCACCCCGGCGGGCAGATCGTGGGCCGTCCAGCCGGGGCCGGCCGCCGCGATCAGCACCGGGACGTGCGGGCCGGACAGCAGGCCACGCAACTGGTCGGGATCGCTGGTCGCCGGGGTCTGGGACCAGAGCACGGTCACCGCCGGGCCGGTACGGGCCACCGCTTCGGCCAGCGCCTGAGGCGGCACCCGGGCGCCGAGCAGCCGGGTCGCCACGCCGGCCTCGGCCAGCGCCGCCGCCAGAGCCTCCAACGGCAGCGTGTGCAGTTCCTCGTCGGCCGCCGCCAGCAGGACGCGGGGCACCTGATCGCTGGACGGCCGGCTCACCATGCCCAGCACCTCGGTCACCGAGCGGGAGATGAGATGTTCCACTTCGATGAAGCGGTGGGTCGACTCGTACCGCTCGCCGAGGCCGACCAGGACCGGCATGATCACCTGTTCCCAGGCTTCGATGACGCCGAGGTTGGCCACGGTCATCTCGAGGATGTCCCGCTGGGCCGGCCCGTCCAGCCGCATCGCGGCCCGGGCCAGGCCACGGGCGGCCGGGGCGGCACGGCCGAGCGGGATGGTGTGCCCGCCGCCGTGCCGTCCGTTCGGCATCTGCACGTCGATCTGCGGCCAGACGAAGTCGGTGACCGGTGCGGGCGTCGAGGTGTCCAGCGGCACCGGGACGCGACGCGCCCACGACGCTGCCTCGGCCGGCGCCACGCCTTGAGCGGTCAGCCGTCGCATCACCTGGAGGCGGTCCATGTCTTCCGGGGTGTAGCGCCGGTGATGCCCGGGCACGTGATGGCTCGGGCCCAATCCGTAGCGCTGATGCCAGGTCCGCAGCGTCGTCACCGCGACCCCCAGAGTGCGGGCCGCGGCGCCGGCGCTCAGGCCGTCAACGGCCACCTGGCCGCTCCGGTGCGTCGTCGACGTTCAGGTGTGCGGCCAGGCGGTCGGTCACGCCGGCCAGCCACGGCGCGTACGACCGGGGATCGGCCGCAATCGCCGCCCGCAGCTCGGGCACGTCGACCCAGCGCAGGTCGGCTACCTCGTCCGGGTCGGGCAGCAGGTTACGTCCGGCAGGCAGGTCGCCGAGCAGCACGTGGTCGTACTCGTACTCCACCCGCCCGGTGGTCGGGTCCTCGGCGTAGTAGGAGTACACGCCTATCTCGTCCAGCGCCACGCCACCGATGCCGATCTCCTCGACCAGTCGACGGGCGCCGGCCTCGGTCACGTCCTCGTCCGGCCACGGGTGCCCGCAGCAGGTGTTCGCCCAGCGCAGCGGGAACCGGGTCTTCGCCGCCGCCCGCTGTTGCAGCAGCACCTGGCCGGTCGAGTCGCGTAGGAACACGGAGAAGGCCCGGTGCCGGCGACCGGGCGCCTGGTGGGCCTCGTCCACGGTGACCGAGCCGATCGGCGCGCCCTCCGCGTCGACCAGTTCCACCAAGTGCGTCTCCCGCGGAAAGTCGGTCATGCCGAACCTCCAGCCGTGACCCGGGCAGCTGCCAGCTTCCCGGAGATCAACACCATCGGCACGCCCACCCCGGGCTGTGTCCCGGACCCGGTGAACACGACGTTCGCCAGAGACGGGTGCAGGTTGCCCGGCCGGAACGGGCCGGTCTGCCGGAAGGTGTGCGCCGCGGCGAACGGGGTGCCGGCCGCCATGCCCTGATCAGCCCAGTCGGCGGGGGTGATCACCCGGGAGACCTCGATGCCGTCGCCGAACCCCACGTACCCGCGCTGCTCCAGCACACCGACGAGCTCGTCCGCGTACCGCTTCCCGAAGTCGCCCCGCCAGTCCAGCGGCGCGCGGTCGAGGTTGGGCGTCGGCGCCAGCACGTAGTACGTCTGCCGACCGGCCGGGGCCGCCGCCGGATCGGTGTGCGTCGGGTTCGTGACCAGCAGCGACGGGTCGCTCATGACCGAGCCGTCGCGGATCACCTCGCGGAAGGTGTTCTTCCAGGCCGCTCCGAAGTGGATGTTGTGGTGAGCGATCTTGGAGTACGCCTGGCGTGAACCGATGTGCAGCACCACACACGACGGTGAGTACTGCAACCGCCGGGACCGGCGGGGCGGCAGCAGATCCCGGTAGGCGACCGGCAGGTCGGGGTTGAGTACGACCACGTCGGCCGGGATGCGCTCGCCGGCGGCGGTCACCACCGCGGTGGCGCGTCCGGCCGAGGTCTCGACCCGGGTCACCGTGGTGTCCCAGCGGAACTGCACACCGTGCTTCTCGGCCGCGCCGGCCAGCGCCTTCGGCACCGCGTGCATGCCGCCTCGGGGGAAGTACACGCCGGCCACCGAGTCGAGGTAGGCGATCACGGCGTAGATGGCCATCGCGTCCTGGGGCGCAAGACCGGCGTACATGGCCTGGAAGGAGAAGACCCGTTGCGTGCGGGGATCGTGGAAGAATTGCCCGATCTTCGGCGCCAGACGGCGGAAGCCGCCCATGCCTACCAGCTTGAGCAGGTTGAGGTTGACCAGGTCGATCGGGCTGTCCAGGTTGCGGTCGATGAAGTCCGTCCGCTCCAGCCGCCACAGTTCCCGCGCGAAGTCGACGAAGCGCAGATAACCGTCGGCCTCCCGCGGACCGCACACCTGGGAGATCTCGCGGGCCATCCGCAGCGTGTCGGTATGGACGTCCAGAGTGGATCCGTCCGGGTAGTACGCCCGGTACGCCGGATCCAGCGGCATCAACTCGAGCCAGTCGGACAACGTCTCGCCGACCGCGGCCAGCGGCTCCTCGATCAGCTCGGGCATGGTGAGCACGGTCGGCCCGGTGTCGAACTCATACCCGTCCACCGACAGTCGACCGGCCCGGCCACCGGGAACCGGCTCGCGCTCGACCACGGTCACCTGCCGCCCGGCTGCAGCCAGATGCAGGGCACAGGCCAGGCCGGCCAGTCCAGCGCCGACCACGACCACATGGTCGGTCGGTCCGGTCACGGTACGCAACGTCATCTCCCGGTACTCGGTCAGGCCGGCCGGTGCGTCGCGGTGACGGCGAGGCGGGTGAGCGCGGCCCGGGCGTGGTCGTCGATGGGTGCGTCGGCGAGCGCGGACACGCCCTCGTCGACCCGCTTACGGATCAACTCTTCCACGTGATCCGGCGCGCCGGTATCGGCGATCACCTGTGCCATCCGTGCGACGTCCACGGGGTAGTGCCCGCCGGGGCCGTTGGCGGGGATAACGGCCCCGGCGGGGTCAATGGCCAGCGCGGCACCCTGGGCGGGCGTCGCGAGCTGGCGGGCCAGCATGAGCAGAGCAGTGGGCTTACCGCTGCGCAGGTCGTCACCCGCGGGCTTGCCGGTGACGTCCGGGTCGCCGTACACCCCCAGCAGGTCGTCGCGAAGCTGGAACGCCTCGCCGACCGCCTCGCCGTAGCAGCGGTAGACCTCGTCGAGCTCGACCCGATGGGTGGTGTCCGGGCCGGCCAGCGCCAGTCCGAACTGCAGCGGCCGGTGGACGGTATAACTGGCGGTCTTGTGCCGGGCCACCAGCAGTGCCCGTTCGACCGACCAGGAATCGGGCTGCGTCTCGCCGAGCACATCGAGGTACTGCCCGGCGACGGCCTCGATCCGCATCCGGTCGTAGCCGCGGCGTACCGCGAACAACGTGGCCGGCGGGAGCGGCGACCGAGCCAGCAACTGGTCGGCGAGCACCATGCAGAGATCACCGACCAGGATGGCCGACGCAGAACCGAACTGGGCGGCGTCGCCGGTACGGCCCGCGCTGATGTGCTGCGCGGCGAAGATCTGGTGGGCCGTCGGGCCGCCTCGGCGGGTGGCCGAGTTGTCCATCACGTCGTCGTGCACCAGCGCGAACGTGTGCAGTAATTCGAGCGCACCCAAGGCTGGCAGCACGGGGTCGACCGGCTCCTCCGGCCCGACCACCGCGCGCCAGCCCCAGTAGGCGAACGTCGGCCGAAGCCGCTTGCCCCCGGCCAGGACCAGGTCCCGTGTGGTCCGGGCGAAGGCGCCGAGCTCCGGATCGACCCCGTCGAGTTGCGCGATCTGACTGGCCAGAAACCCGGCCAGAGTGCAGTCGACGGCACTGACCAGGTCATCCCCACCAGGCCTCGGCCGGGGGAGAGTTTCGCCCCGCCGGCTGCTTTGGAGGATGTCGTTGGCCACGACCAGGACAGTACCCTAGGATCTCCAGTTGAGTCGATTCGTGAGTCGATTTTTTGGGAGGACCCGTGGAGACGGATTTGGCTGCGGCCTATGAACGGTGCCGTGAGCTGCACCGACGCCATGGGCGCACGTACTACTTGGCAACCCGGTTGCTGCCGGCCTGGAAACGACGCCACGTCCACGCGTTGTACGGATTCACCCGCTACGCCGACGAGATCGTCGACACCGCCGGTGACCTGCCGCCGGCCGACCGGGCCGCTCAGCTGACCGCCTGGTCCGACCGGTTCGTGGCCGGCCTGCACGGCGAGCCGGTCGACGACCCGCTGCTGCCGGCGGTCCTGCACACGATCGCCATCTTCGACCTGGACGTCGACGACTTCGCGTCGTTTCTCCGCAGCATGGCGATGGACCTGACGGTCACCGGCTACGCCACCTACGACGACCTGCTCGACTACATGGAAGGGTCGGCCGCGGTCATCGGCACCATGATGCTGCCCATCCTCGGCAGCCGCACCCCCGCCGCCGCCCGCGAACCGGCGCGTCAGCTCGGGCTCGCCTTCCAGCTCACCAACTTCATCCGCGACGTCGCCGAGGACCTCGACCGCGGGCGGGTCTACCTCCCCGAGGAGCACCTTGCCCGCTTCGGCGTGACCCGCACCGACCTCGACCGGCGCGCGGCCACACCGGCGATCAAGAGCCTCATCCGGTACGAGGTGGGCGTGGCCAAGGAGCACTACACCGCCGCCGCGCCCGGCATCCCGATGCTCGATCCGGCCTCCCAGGCCTGCATGCGCACCGCGTTCGCGCTCTACGGCGGCATCCTCGACGAGGTCGCCGCGGCCGACTACGACGTCTTCGTCCGCCGCGCCACCGTCCCCAACCGGCGCCGGGCCGTGGTCGCCGCGCGAAGCCTGCTGACCCGCACCGGCACCCCGATCGAGGTAGCCGCCTGATGAAGACCGAGGTAGCCGCCCGATGAAGACCGCCGTGGTGCTGTTCACCCGCGACCTACGCGTCCACGACAACCCGGCGCTGGCCACGGCGTGTGCCAACGCTGAGCGGGTCGTACCGCTGTTCGTCCTGGACCCCAAACTGTCGAAGCTGTCGGCCAACCGGTCCCGGTTCATGCAGCAGGCGCTCGCCGATCTGCGCGGGGCGCTGCAGGAACGGGGCGGCGACCTGGTCGTCCGCGAGGGTGACCCGGTGGCCGAGACGATCAAGGTGGCGCAGGAGACCGGGGCCGAGGGCGTCGCGCTGGCCGCCGACGTCACCGCGTACGCCCGTCGCCGCGAGCGCCGCCTGCAGGAGGAGTGCGAGCAGCACCGGCTGTCCTTGCGGCTCTTTCCCGGGGACACCGTGCTGAATCCCGGCGACGTACGGCCGGGCGGAGGCGGTCACTACAAGGTGTTCACCCCGTACCACCGGGCCTGGCTGGCCGCCAAGTGGCGGGACGAGGTCGCCGCCCCGCGCACGATCACCCTGCCCGAGGGCGTACGCGCGGGCCACCTGCCGGCCGTACCCGCCGGGGAATCGCCGAACGCCGCCGAGGGCGGTGAGACGGCCGCCCGGACGAAGCTCGCCACCTGGCTCGAGCACGTCGGCCCGTACGCCGGCCTGCACGACGACATGGCCGCCGTCGGCACCTCGCGCCTCAGCCCGTACCTCCGTTTCGGCTGTCTATCCCCCCTGGCGGTGGCCAACGCCGTCCACGCGCTCGACGGGGACGGCCCCGACGCGTACGTCCGGCAGCTGGCCTGGCGCGACTTCTACTACCAGGTAGTCGCGGCCTTCCCGCAGATCTCCACCGAGGCCTACCGCAAGGCCGGCGACAACGAGTGGCGCGACGACCCGAACGAGCTCAAGCACTGGCAGGACGGCCTGACCGGGGTGCCGATCGTCGACGCCGGCATGCGCCAGCTCCAGGCCGAGGGGTGGATGCACAACCGCGCCCGCCTGATCACCGCCGCCTTCCTGACCAAGCACCTCGGGCTCGACTGGCGGCCCGGCCTGCAGTGGTTCTTCCGCTGGCTGCTCGACGGCGACGTGCCGAACAACTCCGGCAACTGGCAGTGGACGGCCGGCACCGGCAACGACACCAAGCCGTACCGCCGATTCAACCCGATCCGCCAAGCCGAGCGCTTTGATCCCGACGGCGTGTACGTTCGTCGCTACGTCCCGGAACTCAGATCTGTCGAAGGTAAGGCCGTCCACCAGCCGTGGCGGCTCGACCGGAAATTGGATTACCCGGGCCCGCTGGAGTCACATCGCGACGAAGCCGTCTGGCTGCGACCGTGAAACGCCCGGCCGGTTCGCCGGCCGGGATGTGGAAAGCGGGTCCTGCCGACCCGTTGCGTTCGTCCGTATGGCCGGCAGGGCCCGCGAACCTCGTCAGGACTTCAGTGCCCGCCACCCGCCGTACCGGTGGATCGCGATCCCGCCGTACGCACCGGCCGTCCGCTCAGCCGCGTCCACTTTGGCCAGTTCCTGCGTCATCTTCTTCGCGCCGTCCTGGGCGAACGTGCAGTACGCGCACTCCGGCAGCGGATCGGTCTCCGCGCCCAGCCGGACCCGCTTGCCCGCCGTCGCACCCCGGGCCAGCCAGTCCTGGCTGATCGCCACCATCGAGTTCGGGCCGGTCGCGGTGTCCCGGTAACTCATCACCGTGACCGCCTTGACCCGCTTCAGCACCTCGCCGGCCAGGTTCTTCGCGCCGACCTGGTACTGCCCGAACCAGAACGGCACGTCGGCCTCCAGCGGCAGCGTGCTCCCGGCGCGCACCTCGTCGAGCAACGACAGGTACGCCTGCTCGGTCGCCGTCAGGTTGAGCGTCCATCCGGGGGTCAGGTACGGCTCCACGTCCAGTTGGATGCCGCTGAAGATGCCGGTCGCGACGACCGTCTTCTGCCACGCCAGCGCGGCCGGGTGGTCGGTGGTCCAGGCCGGGTCGCCGCCGAGGGCCGACAACTTGATCCGTACGCCGTCGGTCAGCTGCCGCATCTGCTGCAACCGGGCCAGGTCACCGTTGGTCAGCGCGTTCGGCGACACGTACACGAATATCTCCGTGACGCCCCTGCCCGCCGCCCAGGTCACCACGTCCGACGCCGGGTAGTCGCCCCACACCCACATCGCCCGGGTGCCCGCCTTGACCGCGGTGAGCCCGGCGCTGCCCGCCGACGACGCGCCCGGCAACCCGAGCAGGGTGGCCGCCACGAGGGCAGCGGACACCAGCCCGGCCCGCAATCGCCTCCGCATGACCGCCCCCTCCGTCGATTTGAAGCTCCGCGGGGGTTCAGAATCGGCGGCCGTACGCGCAAGCTAAGCCTTCTGCAGCGCCGCCTCGATCCGGTCGACCGCGGCGAAATCGCCCAGGCGGCGCGTCACGTACCCGATCGCCAGCCCGCGCGCCGGATCGAACCACCCGGCGTTCCCGCCCAGGCCACCCATGCCCCACGACCCGTCCGCCTCGAACTGCACCCCGAGACCCCAGGTCACCTCACGCTCGATGAACCGGTCGAACCCTTCGAATTCCCGTACGGCCAAGGACGCGACCGGCGGATGCGCGTAGAACCGGGCCAGCGCCAGCGCCGTCGAGTGCAGGTTCACCGCTGGGATCGACGCCGACCGCCACAGATCGCTGTTGACCACGGCGAGATCCCGGGCACCGGCCGGATTCGACACCGCCCGCGCGTGCACCGACTCCGGCTCGCCCAGATTTCGAGCCGGCCAGTCCGGCGCCTCGAACTCGAGCTCGGCGCAACGCGCGATGTCCCGCTCACCCAGCCCGAAGGCGAAATCGGCCCCCAGCGGCCCGGCGATCTCCTCGGCCACGAACCGGGCCGGCGAACGCCCGTCCACCCGCCGCACGATCTCACCCAGCAGATGCCCGTACGTCAGGGCATGCTCGGCCGCGACCGTCCCCGGCGCCCACAACGGCTCGGACCCGGCCAGGTCCGCGCACAACTGATCCCAGTCGGCCCACGCCGCCGCCGGCCGGGTCACCGGGAAGATCGGCAGGCCGGCGGTGTGCGTCATCACCTGCCGGACGGTGACCGGCGCCCGGAACGACGGCCAGTACCGCTCGAACGGGTCGTCCAGCGTCAGCCGTCCCCGCCGGACCAGGATCATGACGGCGTACGCGATCAGCGCCTTGCCGACGGAGTAGACGTTGACCAGCGTGTCCGCGTCCCAGGGCACCGTCCGGGCGGCGTCACGCCACCCTTCCCGCAGGTCCACCACCACAGTGCCGTCGCGCAGTACGGCCAGGGCTGAGCCGCCGCGCAGGTCGGTGCCGAACGCCGCCCGCACCGATTCGTACCTGTCCGCGACGAAGCCGTCGATCATGCGTGCACCCTAGCCGGGAGGTTCAGCTCAGCCGCCAGGTCAGCTCAGCGCCAGGTCAGCTCAGCCGCGACGGTCAGCTCAGCCGCGACGGTCAGCTCAGCGGCAGGGTTGCGGTCACCGTCGTTCCGGACGGTCCGGAGTCGATCCGCAGGTCGGCCAGCCGCCGCGCGATCCACAGGCCGCGGCCGCCGGCGATGTGCGGCTCCGGTCGGGACTGGCCCTGCGCCTCGGCGTCGGAAATGCCCGGCCCCGAATCGGTCACCCGGCACATCAGCAGGTAGCCGTCCGTCCACAACCGCACCCGCCCTTGACCGCCACCGTGCCGGATGGCGTTGCCGCACAGCTCGTTCACCACCAGCAGCAGGTCGTCGACCGCCTCGCCGCCACCGCCACCGCCACCGTTGCCGCCGCCGCCGCCGCCGAGAAGCGTCCCAGCCCACTGCGCCACGGTCGCCCGCAGCTCGGACAGCCCGCTCGAGTCAAAGCCGAGGTCGAGTACTGCCGGCTCAGGAGTCCGGTTGGCCGCGAGGCGGCCGGCAGCGTGCGGGGCGTCGTTCATCCGGCGAGCCGGCCGCTGGGTACGGCCCGTTCGCAGGCTGTCGTCAGTGCCCATGCCGGGCCACGGCGCCGGGCCTTACCGGGCTCGACTTCATCGGGCAGGCAGGATCGCCGCTTGCCCGCCGGGTCAACCACGTCGACTTCGCCACGTTCCGCCTCCCTTCATGTCCGCAGTGTTACCCCCGGCAGCCACCCGTCATGCCGAGTCAGACGATCACTTCATAGACAGCGCCACTCATCCGGCCGCACACCGCCACTCACACATACGCACTACGCCGCCGTAGAGGTCACGTCCCGCCGGACTCCCACATGTTCACCCGTGGCCGCTCCGCTGCCTGTCTGCACCCCATCGTGCTGTCTGCACCCCATCGGGCACGTCGACTCCGGCTTGCCGACATCCTGGCCTGCTGGGCAGTCCGACCTGCGGCCCGTCAAGCAGTCCGGCCGGCCAAGCCCTCCGGTAAGCGACCGTCCGTCGGCCCTTGTCGGGCCTCGTGCCTGAAGCGATGACGGTCCGTAGGGGCGGATTTGGAGGCGCTGAGCCGACGGAGTACTGTTCTCCTTCGGCAGGGAAACGGGCGAGCTTGCGACTTGATCGCAGCGGCCGTTCTGCCAAGCCATTCCACTTCGAGGTCGTAGCGATGCTGCGTGTTCTGGTGGAACCGGTGTACTGGAACGAACTGGTACGAACCGGGATCTACCGGTTGACAAGGCCAGAACGAGACAGTAAAGTTGAACGAGTGCCCCGAGGACGGGCCGCCTTACCGGGTGGTTGGTTTCGGTGTGTGGTTGTTTTTTGAGAACTCAACAGGGTGCTTTGTAAGCCAGTGCTAAT
>CAXSDA010000027.1:89565-109406 GCA_964236515.1 uncultured Actinoplanes sp. | reverse complement strand
CCCCGGCGGCCACCTCGCCGACCGTCACCACGGCCGCTCCCGCCACGAAGAGCGCCGGCAGCCGCACCGGCGCCGTCCTGGGCAGCGCCGGCATCGTCCTGGGCCTGCTCGGGCTGATCGTCGGCCTGCTGGCCTACCGCCGGTCGGGCCGGGCCGCGGCCGTGTCCGCGGGCACCACCACCGCGCCGGAGAAGGTGTCCGCCGGCCAGTGAGCCGTGGATGCGGCCCGGGTGCCAGCGCCCGGGCCGCATCCATCGTACGGTGCTCGGCATGGACGACATCACCGCGCTGATCCTCGAAGACCACCACCGGTTCCGGGTCGGGTTCGCCCGCCTGGACGACGCCCGGACGAACGAGGAGCTGACCGCGATCTGGGAGCCGCTGGCGCTGCACCTGGACATCCACGCCGACGCCGAGGAGGAGATCCTCTATCCGCACCTGCTGACCGACGCCGGGGGCGACGACGCCGAGGACGAGACCGACGACGCCATCCGTGACCACAACAAGATCCGGGACGGCATCGAAGACGCGAAGAAGCACCCGGTCGGCTCGGACGGCTGGTGGAAGGGTGTCTGGACGGCACGCAAGGAGAACAGCGAGCACCTGGCCGAGGAGGAGGACGAGGTGCTCCCGGACTTCCGCAAGCACGCGCCGACCGAGCTGCGGTACGAGCTCGGCGCCAAGTGGCTCACCTTCTTCGGCGAGCACCCGCAGGGCCGGGGACTGGACTTCAGCGACAAGGACCCGGAGAAGTACATCGCCGAGAACAGTTGATGAAAGCCCTCCTGCCGGCCGCGGCGGCGGTGCTGGTGGCCGGCGCGGTCGCCGCCGGCTGCGACTCGCCCGCCGGGGAGCCCACGGCGCCGGTCACGCTGCCGTGGGTGTCCGTGCCGGTGCCGGAGCCGCTCCCGGCATCGGGACCGGCATCGGCGGGGGTGTGGTCGCTGGGGTCGCCGCTGTTCGTCAGCCGGTCGCCGGCCGCGGCCGCGCCCGGGGCGACCCCGTCGGACGGCTGGGAGGTGACCGTCTACTACACGGCCGTCGAAGATCTGCACCACGGCGAGGCCCGGACGGTCACCGGCTGTCCCGACCTCACCTGCAGCCACGGCCACGACCACCTCGGCTCCTACCCGGCCGACTTCGTCCAGGCGGTGCACGACGAGGGCACCGGCCGGACGTCCACCGGCCGCTACCTGAACTGGTCCTACGACACCGGCTACTGGCTGGACTCCGCGCCCCGGGACACCGACGGGCAACCCCTCGAGCCGTACGTCTCGTCCGCCGCCGACCCGGGGGTGCTCAAGCACGGCACCCGGTTCGTCATCGCCGGGTGCGGCCGGCAGGACGACGGCTCGGCCGTCCCGTCGCCGGTCTGCGACACGCTGCGCGCGGCCCACTGGCGGATCGACGAC
Source organism: uncultured Actinoplanes sp. (assembly GCA_964236515.1). Lineage (GTDB taxonomy): Bacteria > Actinomycetota > Actinomycetes > Mycobacteriales > Micromonosporaceae > Actinoplanes. The sequence continues at coordinate 107,994 of CAXSDA010000027.1, read as the reverse complement.
GAGTTCACGCCCGGCCTGGGCGGCCGCCGGCACGTCGACGCGTACATCGGCCCCGAGACCGGCCCCGCCTTCACCGACTCCGACGCCTACGTCACCCTGGTCGGGGCCACCCTCCAGATCGGCTAGCTGCCCTGGTTCATGGACCACAGCTGCCACACCGTGGTGCGGACCGAACGGGGCTGTTCCAGGACCATCCGGATGGCGTGCGCGACGTCGTCCGGCCGGAGGTAGTCGTCCAGCTCGGGGGAGCCCTCGGTCCGCCCGGCGCCGATCGCGAACTCGGTGGCCGTGCCCGCCGGGCAGATCAGCGTGACCCGGATGCCCTCGGCCCGCAGCTCCCGGTCGAGGGCGCCGCCCAACCCCACCTGGGCGTGCTTGGTGCCGGCATAGACGGCCTCGTCGGCGCCGCCCCGGAACCCGGCGACCGAGCTGACGATGACCAGGTCACCGCCGTCGCCCTGACCGCCGGCGGCCTGGGCCCGGAACTGCCGGACGGCCGACCGGGCGCTCCACACGGTGCCCAGGTAGTTGGTCGTGACCATCTCGGTCAGGGCGTCCTCGTCGAGGTCGAGGAGACCGCCGTACGCGCCGATGCCGGCGTTGGCGACCATCGTGTCCAACCGGCCCCACTTGTCCACGGCCGCCTTCACCAGCGCGTCGTTGTACCCCGGTTCGCGGATGTCGCCGGCCACGGCGACCACCTTGTCGTCGCCCAGGTCGGCGACGATCTTGGCCAGCCGGTCCTCCCGGCGAGCGCTGACCGCGACCCGCGCGCCCGCGTCCACCAGCGCGTACGCCGCCGACGCACCGATCCCGGCACTCGCGCCGGTGATGGCGACGACGGTGCCGTCGAGGGAGCGGGTGGTTTCGTACGGCATGGTGGCCTCCGGGCACGGCGCAACGGGTGGGTTCACTCCCAACCTATGCCCGGGGCCGCCCGGGTGCAGGCCGGCCGCCGGTCAGGCCCAGGCCGGATCCGGTCCGAGCAGGGCGGTCAGCGCGGTGCCGCCGGCCGGGGTGACGCGGACGGCGCGGCCGGTGCCGACGCGGGCGATCCAGCCGCGGTCGAGCAGGGTCGTGCAGAGGACGGCGCCGGCCCGGCCGGCCAGGTGGTCGCGGCGTTCGGTCCAGTCCAGGCACGGGCGGGCCAGCGGCCGGGGCGAGATCGGAAGATCGGCGCCCAGCTTGTCGCTCAGCCAGGTCAGGCCCGAGCCGGTCAGCGCGAAGCCGGCGCCGGTGGTCAGCAGGTCGTCGCGGGCGAGGGCGTCGACCAGGGCGACGCCGAGGCCGCCGGCCAGGTGGTCGTAACAGGTGCGGCCGCGGGCCATCGCGGCCGAGACGGTGGCGGCGCGGAGGGTACGGGCCGGTGGTGGTGGCGGACCGTACGCGCTGAGCTGCTCGATCAGTGCCGCTGCGGGTGGGCCGGAGAGCCGGACGTACCGGTGGCGGCCCTGCCTGGTCTCGCTCAGCAGACCCGCGCCGACCAGCTTGTCCAGATGTTCGCTGGCGGTGGCCGGCGCGACGCGCGCGTGCCGGGCCAGTTCGCCCGCGGTCCACGCCCGGCCGTCCAGCAGGGCCAGGCAGAACGACGCCCGGGTCTCGTCGGCGACCAGGGACGCGAGGGCGGCCAGTTGGGGTGCGGTCATGCGTCTAGTGTGCGACCGCGGTCGTTCGGCGCCCGCCGAACCGTCACCGGCCGACTTACCATGGAGGCATGGCCACCTGGTACGAGTCGTCGATCGACCGGCAGCTGCGGGAGGCGCAGGAGCGGGGCGAGTTCGACAACCTGCCCGGCTCGGGCAAACCGCTTCCGGACGCGGGCCGGGACTACCAGGAGGACTGGTGGGTCCGGTCCTGGATGGAACGGGAGGGCGCGACCGGCGCCGCGCTGCCGCCGAGTCTGCAGCTGCGCCGCGAGGCCGAGGACCTGGACCGGCAGGCCGACCGCCGGAGCACCGAGAAGGCCGTCCGCGAGCTGGTGGCCGGGGTGAACGAGCGGATCGGGCAGGCGCGGGCCGGAAGGTTGAGCGGGCCGCCGGTGCTGCTGCGGCCGTTCGACGCGGACGAGGTGGTCCGCGGCTGGCGCGAGCGGCGGGCGGCCCGCTAGTTCTCGACGATCTTCATCTTCTCGGCCGTGAGCACCTTGCTCGACACGTACGCCAGGTTGATCTTGACGTTGCTGAAGTCCAGGCGGTCGAGGGTGAGCGGCGGCGGCTGGTCGGGGGTGAAGACGACCGGGATCGGAATGCCCAGTAGGAGCAGGTTTCCCTGGAACCGCGGCGTGTAGAACTCCACGTCCCGCTGGTCGTCGTCGTCCTTGATGGTCAGCTTCGTGCTGGTGATGACCGTGATGTGGCCGCCGGGTTCGGCGACGGTCAGCTTGAACGGCTCGGTGATCGCGGACGACATGGTGAACTTCAGGACCTTGACAGTGCCGTCGGCGGTCGGCAGGTCGACCACCCCGTCGTACGTCGATTTGATCATGGTCAGCTTGTCGCCCTCGAGCAGGCCGCCCTGGAGCGACGACTGGGTCAGGCCGGTCGCGGAGGCCTTCTTGTTGTACAGCCGCGGGCCGAGGCACGGAATGTCCGATGCGGACGGTGACGGGGTAGCCGAGGCCGGGCCGGACGCCGGCGTGGTGGCCGTCCCGCCGCCCGGCGCCGCGGTCAGCGTCGGCTTCGGCTTCGGCGTGGCGGAGGCACTGGGCGAGGCCGGCGTCGGGGTGACGGACGGGTTGGGGTCGCTGCCCGGAACGCCGAGCAGGTGCCCGATGCCGTTGACGAGGTCGTTCCAGCCGTCGACCAGCGGGTTCCCGCTACCGGTGGACTCCGAGGCCGACGGGGCCGGCGTCGGGGTGGCCGACTTGGCGCTCTTGCCGGTCGGCACCTTGGCCGCCGGCGTGCGCGCTTTTCCCGGGGTCGTGGTCCTCGGGGTCGTGGTCCTCGGGGTCGACGTGCGCGGGGTCGACGTGCGCGGGGTCGACGTGCTCGGGGTCGCCGGCGCCGATGAGGCCGGGCAGGCGGTCTCGGCCTGGGCCGGTGTCGCGTGGCCCAGAGCCAGCGCGCCCACCGCCAGCAGCAGCGGGGCGAGCGTGATGACCAGAGTGGTGCGGTGCACTCCGCCGTCGCCCCGGCCGTTGCCCCGGCGCGGGGCCGGCGGCTCGGGCTGGTCGGGGAAGCCCGGCAGGATCGAGGTCTCCGGATCCTCGGCGTGGGGCCGCGCCCCGGGTTCCGTCGCGTACGGCCGCACCAGGGCGGCGGTCCCGGGCTCGGGCGGGTACGGCAGCACCTCGGTCGCCGGGTGGGGTGCCGTCCCGTACGGCCGGGGCCTGGTCTCCGCGTCCTCGTCGCCGGGCGTCTGGTCGAGGGCGTCGGAGTCGAGGGCGTCGGAGTCGAGGGCGTCGGAGTCTCCGGCGGGTTTCGGCGCGCGGGGCGGGCCCCAGGCGATCACCAGGGCGCCGCCGAGGATGCCGAGCAGCATGCCGATGAAGAACCCGCCCAGGTTCAGCCCGAGGAACGAGTACAGCGCGGTCAGCAGGCCGATGATCCCGTAGAACAGCCGCTGGGTGGGCGAGAACCAGACCAGCAGCCCGCAGAGCAGCATGATGACCGGCAACAGGTAGATCAGGAAGCCCTGCTGGCCGATGTGGATCTCGATGTTCTTCAGCGTCAGGTTGCCGCTGAGGTAGAGCTCGACTCCCGACAGAAGAAGGAAGAGACCACCCCAGAACGGCCGTGTCCGCCGCCACTGACGAAACTTCGCCCAGGCGCTCATCGTCGTCCCACGGTCCTCTCGGTGTGCCCCGGCCGTTCGTACAAGGGAACGGGCCCGGGGACGTGACGTCCCGCGGGCCCGGTCGACGCGATCAGTAGCACTCGGCCGGGTGGCCGCCCCAGTCGGTGCTGAGCTTCATGCTCAGGCCGGTCAGCTTGAACGTGGACGCCTCGGTGTAGAGGGCGTCCTGCCGCAGGCCGTCGACGTCGATCGACTTCGCCTCCTGGGCGAAGCTGCCGCGGGCGCCCTTGATGTCGCCGGCCTGGTGCACCGTCGACGCGTCCTCGCCGATCTGGATGCCGCTGAACGTCGCGTCACCGCTGAGGTCGGTCATCGCGATGACCATGTTGTCGGCGTGGGCCTGGTTGTTCTTGTCGTTGCCGGCCGTGATGATCAGGCTGAACGGCGACTTGTCGGGGTGCACCGACTGACACAGCTTGTACAGGTCGGCGGAGGCGATTCCGGCGACCGCGGCCCCCACCGGGCGGTTCGGGTCCTTGGTGTTGGCGTACCCCTGGCTGAACTGTACGAAGCCGTCACCGTGCAGGTGGTCGGCGCTGATCTTGAAGGACTCGCCGGTCAGCGTCAGCTGCGCCGCGAACGCTCCCTGCGCCAGGCCGAAGACCAGGGCGCCGGCGGCCACGGCGGGGACACCGACCGCGACGCCGAAACGGCGCCAGTTGGTGCGACCGTACGCCGGTTCGCGGCTTGCTTGCTTCACGAATCCTCCTTGCGATGGGCGGCCGCACATCGACCGGCGACACTATGCCATGCGCGGCGCAGTGGACTCCGTCGATGCCGCCGTCGTGACGTCCGGGAAATGTTGCACCCGGCCCGCGAGTGGTTCAAGTGGGCAACTTACCGGCCAGTAACACAGGCCTGGACGATTTCCGTCACACCGGGTGACATCGATGAGGTTGCCCTGGGTGCCGATCGGTCGGAAGTGGACAGTTCGGCCCCCGCTTCGTCCTGTGATCGTCACCACATGTACATGAATGCGTGAAGGTCACGGATCGATAACGAATCTCAGCGATCTTTAAGACGACGGTGCTACCGAGGTGATGGACACACTTGTGGACGAGGACGAAGGAGATCGCATGCCGCGCGCCCGCAAGGCTGCCCTGGGCCGGTTGTCCGGCGCGTTGGTGCTGGTGGCGGCGCTGGCGGCAGTGATCGCGATACCCACCGGGATCGTTCTCACGGCCGGTTCGCACTGGGCGAATCAACAGAACGTGACCCTCCCGGCGCAGCTGATCACGCCGCCCGACGCGCAGGCGACCCGGATCTACGCGAGCGACGGCAAGACGCTGGTCACCACGTTCTACGACGAGGACCGGCACGACGTGTCCCTGTCCGGCATCGCCCCGGTGATGCAGAAGGCGATGGTCGCGGCCGAGGACACCCGGTTCTTCCAGCACGGCGGAGTCGACGCCAAAGGCGTGCTGCGGGCCGTGGTCGCCGACAGCAGCGCCGGCTCGGCCAGTCAGGGCGCGTCCACGCTGACCATGCAGTACGTCCGGAACGTGCTGAAGGAGGACCCGGAGGCGACCGCGGCCCAGCAGAAGGACGCCACCGCCGACACGCTGTCCCGGAAGATCCGCGAGGCCCAGTACGCGATCAAGCTCGAGCAGAAGCTGACCAAGAACCAGATCCTGCAGAACTACCTGAACATCGTGTACTTCGGCGACGGCGCGTACGGCATCGACGCCGCCAGCGAGCGGGTGTTCGGTATCGGCCCGGACAAGCTCGACCTGGCCCGGGCGGCGCTGCTGGCCGGCATCGTGCAGTCCCCGGACGCCGACAACCCGATCGGCGGCAGCAAGGACGCCGCCCGTACCCGGCAGCTGTACGTGCTGAACGCGATGGCCAAGAGCGGCGTGATCACCCCGGCGCAGCAGACCGCGGCGGCCGCCGAGAAGGTCACGTTCAACAACACGCCCACCCCCAACGGCTGCATCGCGGCGGCCGGCAGCAGCGACGGCTGGGGCTTCTACTGCGACTACCTGCGCCGCTGGTGGGACCAGCAGCCCCAGTTCGGCACCACGGCGGACGAGCGGGATCTGGCGCTGCGCCGCGGCGGCTACCGGGTGGTCACCTCGCTCAACCCGAAGATCCAGGCCGAGGCGACGAAGGAATCCCGCACCGTCTACGGCAGGACGAACGCCAGGACGCTGCCGATCGCGGTGGTCCAGCCCGGCACCGGGCGGATCCTGGCGCTGGCGGTGAACCGGGTCTACGGCACCGGCAAGGGCCAGACGGTGAACCCGCTGATCACCGGCGGCGGCAGCCTCCACGGGTACCCGTCCGGGTCGACGTTCAAGATGTTCACCATGCTGGCCGCGCTGGAATCCGGCATGCCGCTCTCGACTGGTTTCGACTCGCCCGCGAAGCTGCCGACCGAGTGGACCGATTACGGCCCCGGCAACTGCGGTGGGAAGTACTGCCCCGGGAACGACAACCCGAGCTGGATGGACGGTCCCCGCACCATGTGGGACGGTTTCGGCCGCTCGGTCAACACGTACTTCGTGCATCTGGAGGAGCAGGTCGGGCCGGCCGCCGCGGTGGCCGAGGCGAAGAAGCTGGGGATCAGCTTCAGCGCCCCGAGCGACGCCAAGCTGGCTGCCGACCCCGGCAGCTGGGGGTCGTTCACGCTCGGCGTCATCGACACCACGCCGCTGGAGCTGGCCGAGGCGTACGCCACGGTGGCCTCGGGCGGCACGTACTGCGCGCCCTTGCCGGTGTCCTCGGTGACCGACTCCGGCGGGCGCGCCCTCGACGTCAGCCCGCAGTGCCAGTCGGTGCTGCCGGCCGACGTCGCCCACGCGGCCGCCGACGCCGCCCGCTGCCCGGTCGGCCAGCAGACGACGTACGGCAAGTGCAACGGCGGCACCGCGCAGCAGGTGGCCGGGTTCTTCGCCGGCGCCGGCGAGGTGGCCGGCAAGACCGGCAGTACCGAGAACAACACCACCGAGACGTTCATCGGCTTCACCACCACGATGGCCGCCGCCGGCACCGCCGCCGACCCGGCCGACCCGAACGACCACGTGGGCAGCGCGGTCGAGTCCCGGGTGGTCGACGCGGTCGGGCACACCCTGCGCTACGCCGTCGGAAACGGGACGTACCCGGACTTCACTCCGCCCAGCACCGAGATCGCCTTCGGCGGTTAGAAGCGCCGGACTCAAGTACGGCCGGAGGCTGCCGAATTTATCCAGGTGACCATCCGTGAGCGGGAGCGCCTGGCCGCGCTGCACGAGTACCGCCTGCTCGACGCTCCGGCCGACGACGAACTCGAGGCCGTCGTCCGGGTGGCGGCAGTGGTCGCCGGCGTGCCCTACGCCACCCTGAACCTGATCGACGAGAACCGGCAGTGCCAGCTCACCACCACCGGGTTCGCGGGCGGCGACTCGACGCGGCGCGACTCGATGTGCGCGGTCAAGTTCGAGGCGGGCGAGTTCGTCTGGGTCCCGGACGCCACTCTCGACCCGGTGTACCGGGACAACCTCTGGGTCACCGGCCGGCTCGGCCAGGTCCGGTTGTACGCGTCCGCCCCGCTGGTCACACCGCAGGGTCACGCCCTCGGGACGTTGTGCGTCTTCGACGAGGCGCCGGGGGAGCTGAACGACGGGCAGATCGCCCGGCTGTGCGATCTCGCCGGGGTCATCCTGGCCCTGTTCGAGCGGCGCCGGCAGGCCCGGTGCGACGCCGAGCGGCAGGAATTCATCAACGCCGTGCTGGAGACGATCGACGTGGCCGTGGTCGCGGCCGACCCGTCCGGCCACCTGACCCTGTTCAACCGGGCCGCCCGCGACTGGCACGGGCTGGACGCCGACCCGTCCGTCGACCCCAGCGACTTCTCCGACCGGTACAAGCTGTTCCGCCCGGACGGCGAGCCGATGACCATGGACGAGGTGCCGCTGCTGCGGGCACTCAACGGCGGCCGGGTCGACGACGCCGAGATGATCATCCGGAACCCCGGCCGGACCGCGGTCCACGTCAGCTCGAGTGGCCGCGCCCTCACCGCGCCGGACGGCACGCCCCTGGGCGCGGTGGTGGCCATGAACGACGTCACCCGCAACCGGGCCCAGCAGGCCGAACTCGCCGCCACCAACGCCGAGCTGCAGCGGTCCAACACCGAGCTCGAGCAGTTCGCCGGCGTGGTCAGCCACGACCTAGCCGCCCCGCTGGGCGTCGTCGGCGGCTACCTCGAACTGCTCTGCGACCTGTACGAGCACGGCCTCGACCCGCAGGCCGTGAAGTGGATCCAGTCTGCCACCCGGGCCGTCGGCCGCATGCAGGACCTGATCGAGGCGCTGCTCACCTACGCCCGGGCCGGCAACGGTCCGTGCCGGTGGCAGCGCGCGGACCTGACCGAGGCCGCCGACCAGGCGGTGATGGATCTGCGCGGAGCCATCCGGGACAGCGGCGCCACCGTGCTCGTCGGCACCCTGCCGGTCGCCTCCTGCGACCCCACCCTGATCCGTCAGCTGCTGCAGAACCTGATCGGCAACGGGATCAAGTACCGCCACCCGGACCGGGCCTGCCGGGTGCGCGTGGACGCCCGCCGCGACGGCGGCGAATGGGTGGTGACCGTGTCCGACAACGGCCTGGGCATCCCGCCCTCCGACCGCACCCGCGTCTTCGAGATGTTCACCCGGATCGACCGCTCCGGCCCGGCCGGCCACGGCGTCGGGCTGTCCACCTGCCAGCGCATCGTGGAGCGGCACGGCGGCCGGATCTCCGCCGGCGCGGCCGACGGTGGGGGCACCGTCGTCACGTTCACGCTGCCGGAGGCCTGACGTGGGGTCGGTCAGGCGCCGGGTGGGCGCCGGCTTCGCCGTCCTGATGGTGCTGTTCGCCACCCTGGTCCTGGTGCAGCTGCTGGTCGGCGACCGGATGCAGCAGCGCCAGCAGGTCCACTCGGACCGGATCGAGCAGGCGTTCGCGGCCAACGGCGCGGTGCTGCAGAACATGACCGACGCCGAGACCGGCGTGCGCGGCTTCCAGCTCACCGGGGACAAGGTCTTCCTGGCGCCGTACGACTCGGGCCGGGTGGGCGCGTTCGTCGCCTTCGACCGGCTGACCGACCTGACCGCCGACCCGGACGTCCGGGCGCGACTGACGGCGCAGCGTCAAGCGGCGGTGCACTGGCTCTACGCGTACGCGATCCCCATCGTCAACGCCGGGGTGGCCGACGCCGACGAGGCGCGCGCCTCCCGCGGCCGGCAGATGTTCGACCGCGTGCGCACCGCCAACGCCGGTGTCGACGCGGCCGTACGGGCCGAGCAGCGCCGCGTGACCGCCGCCGACCGCCGGCACGCCCGCGAGGCTCAGCTGCTGTTCGGCGGTCTGGCCGTGGCCTTCCTGGCGGTGGCCATGGTGCTCGCCCTGGTGCACCAGAGGCAGCTGCTGGCGCCGCTGGAGAACATCCGGCAGACGCTGCGGCGGCTGGCCGCAGGGGAACACTCGGCCCGGGCCACGGTGAGCGGGCACGACGAGATGCGGCGGGTCATCGGCACCCTCAACGAGCTGGCCGCCGAGACCGAGCGGCTGCTCGCCGCCGAACAGGCCCGGACCGTCCGCACCGAGCTGCGGCAGGCGGTGGCGGGCGCGTTCCGGTCCGGCGACGACGTGGCCGCCGTCGGGGCCCGGGTCGCCGGGCTGATCGGCGCCGCCCTGCACGCCGACGCGCTGCACGGCCGGATCACCCTCGAGACCGGCGACATCACGATCGTCTGGCCCGACGGGGCGGCGCCGCCCGCCGACGGGCCGGGCACGGTCGCCCTGGACCTGGGCGGGGGCCGGCTCGCCGTGTCCCGCCGCGCCGAATGGACCGCGGAGGAGCGCCGGCTGCTCGGCGGTCTGGCCCGGGAGATCGAGTACGCCGCCGGCCAGCGGCGGGTCGCCGGCAGCCAGGCCCGGCTGATCAGCGAGCTGCGGACCCTGGACGAGCGCAAGGACGCGTTCGTGGCCACCGTGACGCACGAGCTGCGCACCCCGCTGACCAGCATCCTGGGCTACATCGAGATGCTCGCCGACGGCGACGGCGGACCCCTGTCGTCCCTGCAGCAGAGGGGGGTGTCGGCGATCGCCCGCAACGCACTGCGCCTGCAGGAGACGGTCGGCGATCTGCTGCTCCTGGACCGGTCCAACGGCCGGGTGGGCATGGGACCGGAAGCCGTCGACCTGGCCGGCGTCCTCAGCGAGGTGCAGACCCAGCTCGACGCGGCCGCCCAGGCCAAGGACGTGACGTTGACCGTCGACGCGCACCCGGTGTGGGTCGCCGGGGACCGCGGCCATCTGCAGCGGGCGATACGCAACCTGGTGGAGAACGCAATCAAGTTCACCGGACCCGGCGGCTCGGTGGGGTGCCGGCTCGGGCCGCACGACTCCTCGGCCGTCCTCGTGGTCACCGACACCGGCATCGGCATCCCCGCCGTCGACGTGCCCGGCCTGTTCACGCCGTTCCACCGGGCCACCAACGCGATGGACCAGGCGGTTCAGGGGTCCGGCCTGGGCCTGGCCATCGTGCACAACATCGTCACCGAGCACGGCGGCACCGTCCGGGCGTCGTCGGTGGTCGACGAGGGCAGCACGTTCACCGTGACCCTGCCCGTCGTGCCCGCCCCGGCGCCCGTCCCATCACCGGCCCATTAGCGTCGCCACCAGCGAGTCACCCAGCCGGGCCTCGTACTCGTCCGGCGGCCGGCCGCGCCCGGCGGCCTCGATCCGGTCCGCGGCGTTCGCGATCTCCTGGTCGCCCCGGGCCGCTTCCAGGTAGACCTCGATCACGTCGTACATCAGCTCGTACTGCCGGCGCTGGATGCCGGCCGCGGCGCGCAGACCCCGGGGCCGCGTCCGGGTCGGCGCGGGCCTGCTCGTGCGCCTGGCTCACGTCCAGCGCGGACACCACGGGCGCCGCCTCCGGCAGATCGACATGGGCTTCCCGTACGAGTCGGACGCGGTCGTCCCGGACGGCTGCCCGGACGCCGGCCCGCCCGGCGCCGACCTGCGACCGTCGGGCACCCCCGGCTGCCCGGCGCCGCACCTCCGGCTCGGCCCCGGGCGGTCCACCATCGATCTTTTCGACACGACTCCGTGCTGCTCACCGGCCCACGGAGGAGTTCCTGACGGGCCGCCGCGGCGAGTCTGCCGATCATCGTCCATACCCATCGAGGACCCCGAATTCACCCGCCCCTCCGGGGTGTCGGCCGAAGGTGCGGTGCTGGTTCGGCCGGACGGGCATATCGCCTGGCGGGCCGATTCAGGAGCCAATTCGGTGGCCGACGGCGAGCGCCTGGAGGACGTGCATCGCCGGGCTACCCTCCAGGAGGTTCACAGCTGATTCGTACCGGAAACGAAGCCCACACAAAGACGATGGCGGCATGATGCAGGCGAATTTCGACGACCCGTCCGCCCCTTGGCGTTCCCGGCCACCGCTGTCGCGGAACGCCGTCGCCCGCATCGTCCAGCTCGCCGGCCTGTTCGATGTGGTGACGGTCATCCTGCCGCCCCGGCACGGCCGGCTGGCGGAGCTGGTCCAGTTCCTTCCGATGGCCGGCATCGTGTCCGCCCGGGCCGCCGCGGCCGTCGCCGGCCTGCTCCTGGTCTATCTCGGCGCCGGCCTGCGCCGGGGTAAGCGGCGGGCCTGGCAGGTGGCCGTCGGGCTGGCCGGCGCGCTGGTCGTGCTGCACCTGGCGAAGGGCCTGGACGCGGGCGCGGCGCTGGTGTCGGCGGCGTTGCTGGTCCTGCTCATCGTGGTCCGCGGCCGGTTCCACGCCGACGCCGACCCGCGCAGCCGGTGGCGGGCGGGCGCGGCGCTCATCGGGTTCGGCGCGGCCGGGTTCGTGCTCGGCTTCCTCGAGATCGCGATCCGGGAGAACCGGCTCGTCGGCCACCCGGGCGTGGCCGCCTGGGCCCAGGAGGCGCTGCTGGGACTGATCGGCCTGAACGGGCCGGTCGACTTCCGGTACGACTTCGGCGCCGACGCCGTCAGCTACACCACCGGGGCGTTCGGGCTGCTGGCGGTCGGCGCCGCCGTGGTGCTGCTGCTGCGGCCGGGCACGCGGGTGCCGCGCCAGACCCCGGACGACGAACAGCGGCTGCGCGAACTGCTGCACCGGCACGGTGACGCCGATTCGCTCGGGTACTTCGCGCTGCGGGCCGACAAGTCGCTGATGTGGTCACCGTCCGGGCGGGCGGCGGTCGCGTACCGGGTGATCAACGGGGTCAGCCTGGCCGCCGGCGATCCGATCGGCGCCCCCGCGGCGTGGCCCGAGGCGATCAGCGCGTGGCTGGCCGACTGCACCCGCCACGGCTGGACGCCGGCCGTACTGGCCTGCGGGAACGCCGGGGGGAAGGCGTACCGGAAAGCGGGTCTGGACGTGATCGAGCTGGGCGACGAGGCGATCCTCGACGTGCCGGCGTTCGCGCTCGACGGACGGCCGATGCGCGGTGTGCGGCAGGCCGTCAACCGGATGCGCCGGGCCGGCTACACCTGCCGGGTGGTGCGCCGGCGCGACCTGGAACCGGAGGAACTGGCCGAGGCGCTGCACGCCGCCGAGGTCTTCCGGGAGGGACACACCGAGCGCGGCTTCTCGATGGCGCTGTCCCGGCTCGGCGACGCCCGCGACGGCGACTGCCTGCTGGTGCTGGGCCGCGACGCCGACGGAAGACTGCGCGGGCTGCTGCAGTTCGTGCCGTGGGGTACGCACGGGCTGTCGCTCGACCTGATGCGCGGCGACCGGGACGCCGCCAACGGCCTCACCGAACTGATGGTGGTGTCCGCGGTGGAAGCGGCGCCGGACCTCGGCGTGACCCGGGTGTCGCTGAACTTCGCCGTGCTCCGGTCGGTCTTCGCCCGAGCCGAGGAACTGGGCGCCGGCCCGGTGCTGCGACTCTGGCACCGGTCGCTCAAGGCGGCGTCCCACCTGTGGCAGATCGAGTCGCTGTACCGGGCCAACGCCAAGTACCAGCCGGTCTGGCAACCGCGGTACCTGTGCTTCCCGACCGCCCGGGACCTGCCCCGGATCGCGGTCGCGGTGCTCAGCGCGGAGGCGTTCCTGCCCGGCGGCCGCCCGGCTGCCCCCGCCGCCGACCGGGTCGCGGTGTGAGCCTCACCGGGGTCTGGCTGATCGTCCTGGCGTTCCTGGCGGTCGCGGCCGTCGCGGCGCTCACCGTCCGGGGGTGGTCCCGCTTCGGGTCCGGGCGGTACGCCGTCCGGGCCGGCGGCGTCCTGCTGGTCCAGGGGCTGCTGGTCGCCTCGATCGGGCTGGTGGCGAACCGGTCCGAGGGGTTCTACCCGTCGTGGGCGGCGCTCGCCGGGAACCCCGGCACCACCGCCGCCCAGCAGAGCCGGGCCGTGGGCCAGCTCGACGGCGAACTGGCCGACGGGGCCGTCACCTGGCACCCGGCTGCCGCCCCGGCGTGGCACCTGGCCGGCGCGGCGACGCTGTCCGTGCCGTCCGGGTACGAGGCGTCGGCGGCACTCAGCTACCCGGTCGTCGTCGAACTGCGGCCGTCCGGCCGGATCGCGGCGCCGGGCGCGATCACCGTGACCCTGCCGGTCACGGCGAAGACCACGGTGAAGGCGCTGGCGTCCCTGCCGGCCGAGCTGTCCCGCGACGTCCGGGCCGAGGCCGGGGGATGGGCGCTGGTCGCGCCGGTGTCGCTGGCCGCGCTCGCGGAGGGGCTTGCTCGGACGGCGCCGCAGCGGTACGTCGCGGTCGCCCTGGTCGGCGCGGCACCCGCCTCAATCGGCGGCTCCGCACCGGCGGGGTCGCGCCCGTCCACGGGGGGGTCGCGCCCGTCCACGGGGGGGTCGCGTCCGTCCACGGCCGGGTCGCGACCGCCCACGGCCGGGGGCGGGGGTTCCGCGCCGGCCGGGGCGCGCCCGCCGGGAGCGGCCGGCGGCAGCCTGGCCACGGCGGGCACGCATCCGCCGAGGGCGGCCGGCGGCGGGTTCGTGGTCCGTACCGTCCCGGACTGGACCGCCGCGGTGCGCTGGGCCGCCGGACAGACCGCGGCGCCGCTGGCGGCGCCGGTCGTCCTGCCGAGGGCGCCGCGGTCATGAGCATCGACGGCCTGGGGATCCTGGTGCTCGGCGTGGCCTACGTGGTCGCCGCCGCGATCGTCCTCGCGGTGACCTGGGACCGGTCCCGCTGGGTGCTGCGGTCCACGCTGGCCACCCTGTCCGCGCTGGCCGTGCTGGCCACCGCCCTGCTCGCGCTGAACCGGATCACCGAGACCTACACGTCCTGGTCGGCGCTGGCCGGCATCTCCGCCCCGGCGGCGGACGACCCGAGTTCGGACGGTTCCGGCGGCTCGGACACCCCGGTCGCCGCCCCGGCCGGCCCGCCCACGGCGTCCGGCCGCTCGTCGGTGATCCAGGTGGACATGAAGGGGCCGCTCAGCGGCATGAACCTGCCGATGTTCGTGTACCTGCCGGCCGCGTACGCGCAGCAGCCGAAAACGAAGTTCCCGGTGATCGAGGTGACCGACGGCTTCCCCGGCTCGCCGCACACCTGGATCAACCGGCTCGGCCTGCAGACGTACCTGGACCACGAGATCGCCGCCGGCCGGATGGCGCCGACCGTGGCCCTGCTGCCGTACCAGACACCCGACCAGCTCCGCGACACCGAGTGCACCGACCTGGTGCACGGCCCCCAGGCCGAGACGTACCTGACCCGGGACGTCCCGGAGTACGCCGAGGCCCACCTCCACATCCGCACCGACCGGGCCGGCTGGGGCCTGATCGGCTACTCTGCGGGCGGCTACTGCTCGGTCAACCTGGCCCTGCGGCACCCCGGGCGGTACGCGGCGGGCGCCGCCCTGTCCGGCTACGGCGAACCGGGCATCACCATCGGCGACGGCTCGGACCGCACCACCAACAACGACGACTGGCGGCTGGTCCATCTGCCGCAGCCGGCGGTGTCGCTGTACCTGGCGTTCGCCGCCGACGACTCGGCGACCAGGCGCGAGTCGCTCCGCATGGCCGCCCTGGCGCACTTCCCGGTCCAGGTCACCACCGCGATGGTCGCCCACGGCGGCCACACCATGGTCGCCTGGAAGGCGATGGAACCGGCCGCCCTCGACTGGCTGTCCGCGCACCTCGCCCGCCCGCTGCCGTAACCCGGCCCCACCTGGGAATCTCCTCGGAACGCATCCGATCGGCCGCGTTCCAGTTGTTGATCCGGTGAGGCTGCCGCATGCTGGCGGCTGCGACGAACTCGGGCGAGGCGGGCAGGCATGCGGCGGACGATCCTGGCGGTGGTCGCGGTGCTCGCCCTGGCCGGGTGCAGCTCGGCCGCGGCCGGACCGGTGCCGTACTCGACGCCGTCCCCGGCCGGGTCGGAGGGCTCGGCCGCCCCGGCCGGACCGCCGATCGTGGTCACGCTGGGAGACTCGGTGCCGGCCGGCACCAACTGCGACTGCGACCCGTTCCCGGAGCTGTACGCCCGGGACCTGCGGCCGGCCGGCGTCTCGGTGAACGACTCCGAGCCGGGCTTCACCTCGGTCGACGTACAGAAGCAGCTCGGCGACGAGACGGTGCGGGCCGCCCTCGACGACTCCTCGATCGTGCTGATCATGATCGGCGCCAACGACGTGGCCGCCGCCTTCGATCAGGACAACACCGACATCGCCGGCTTCCAGGCCGCCGCGGACACGGTCGAGCAGAACGTCGAGGACATCGTCACCACGATCCGGGGCGACCGCACCCCGGCGCCGGTCGTCCTGGTCCTCGGCTACTGGAACGTGGTCAAGGACGGTGCGGTCGGCCTGGCCCAATACGGCGCGGACGGCGAGAAGTCGGCGGTGCAGGCCACCCGCATCACCAACACCGCCCTGCGCGCCGCAGCGGCGAAGTCCGGCGCCGGGTACGTCACGACGACCCCGGTCTTCAAGGGCAGGAGCCGCGACCAGGACCCGACGGCGCTGCTGGCCGACGACGGCGACCACCCGGACGCAGCGGGGCACGAGGCCATCGCACAGGCCGTCTACGCCGCTCAGCCCACCCCGTAGCTCAGGGGGACGGCGCGGTTCCGAAGCGGCCTCACTCTCGCCCTGAGGTCGAGGTCGACCTCCACCTGAGGTTGAGGGTTGGCCGAGGGTGGCCGGATCAGGCGTCGGAGAGGGCCCGCCAGACGACGTCGGCGGTGAACGGGGTCGCGGTCAGCCGGATGCCGGTGGCGTCGCGCACGGCGTTGGCCAGGGCGGGCGCGACCGGGTTGAACGGGCTCTCGCTCATCGACTTGGCACCCAGCGGGCCGATGGCGTCGACCGTGTCGGCGAAGTGGACCTCGGTCGGCGGGACGTCGGCGAAGGTGGGCAGGTGGTACTGACGGAAGCCGGCTGTGGTGACCGTCCCCGACGGGTCGATGTCCACGTGTTCGGCCAGGGCCGCGCCCAGCGCCTGGGCCACGCCGCCCTCGATCTGGCCGCGCAGCTGCAGCCGGTTCATCACCGTGCCCGCGTCGGCGCTGTGCACGCTGCGCAGGATGCGTACGGTCCCGGTCAGGGGGTCGACCGCGACCGCGAACCACTGTGCGTTGAACGCCACCGAGCGCGGGCTCCCGGCCCAGTGCCCGGACGCCGACAGCGGCTTCCCGGCCCGGGCCGCGACCTCCTTCAGCGCGATCGCGTCCCGGGGGACGCCCGTGCCGGTCACGGCGCCGATGGCGGCCGCCAGCCCCCGGGCGGCGTCCAGCACGGCCCGGCCGGCCACGACCACGCCGGTGGAGGCGAACGCGCCGGTGTCGTGCCGGACCACGTCGGTGTCGGACTGCCGGATGCTGATCCGGTCCACCGTGGTACCGAGGGCGTCGGCGGCGATCTGGGCGTGGACCGTGGTGCTGCCGTTGCCGAACTCGGCCGTGCCCACCGCGATCTCGAACGTCCCGTCCGCCAGCAGCGTCGCCACCGCGTCGGCGTAGTGGCCTCCCGGTGGTCCGGCCGCGATCATCGCCACCGCCATGCCCTGCCCGGTCAGCCAGCCGTCCGGGGCGGCGGGGAACACCTCGGCCGCCGCCCGCCGGACCACGGACAGGCACTGATCCAGCCCGTACGACGCGATCGACAGGTCCTCGACGTGCTCGCCCGGCGCTTCGAGGGTGTCGCCGGCGCGGACCACGTTGCGCTCGCGGAGCAGCACCGGGTCGACGCCGAGCTGCCGGGCCAGTTCGTCCAGCGCCGACTCCAGCGCGAACGTCACCTGGCCCAGCCCGTACCCGCGGAACGCCCCGGCGGGCACCGTGTGGGTGTAGACGGTCCGCGCGTCGGTGCGCTTGTTCGGGCAGCGGTACACGGCGAGCGACTCGTGGCAGCCGTGGAACATCACCGACGGGCCGTGATTGCCGTACGCACCGGTGTCCACGACCACGTCGAGCTGCAGCGCGGTGAGCGTCCCGTCGGCCCGGGCCCCGGCCTTGACGCCGACCGAGAACGGATGCCGGGTGGTCGAGGCGGTGAACTGCTCGGCCCGGGTGAACTCCCACTTCACCGGCCGGCCCAGCCGCAGCACGGCCAGCGCCACCAGGTCCTCGGTCAGCATCTCCTGCTTGCCGCCGAACCCGCCGCCGACCCGGCCGGTGACCACCCGCACCCGCTCGCCGGGCAGGTCCAACAGGTCGGCCAGGGCGCGGCGGGTCAGGAACGGGGTCTGCGAGCTGGTCCGGATCACCAGCCGCCCGTCCTCGTCGAGCCACCCGATCGACCCGTGCGTCTCCAGCGCGGCGTGCTGAACCCGGGCCGTCCGGAACGTCCCCGACCAGACGGCGTCGGCGGCCGCGAAACCCGCCGCGACGTCGCCGAGGGAGGCGTGCAGCGACGCCACCTCGTTCCCGCCCGGATGCACCGGCGGCGCCGACTTCTCCAGCGCCGCGTCCACGTCGACCACCGCCGGCCGGATCTCCCAGGTCACCGTCAGCCGGCGTACGCCCTCCTCCGCCGCCGCCTCGGTGTCGGCGACCACCGCCGCGACCCGCTGACCCACGTGCCGCACGATGTCGTCGAGCAGCCGGGTGTCCGCCGGGTCCTCGCCCGGGTTCTCGTGCCGGGCGGTGGAGAAGAGCTTGTCCGGCGCGTCCCGGTGGGTGAGGACCGCCCGGACGCCCGGTACGGCCAGGGCCGCCGCCGTGTCGATGTCCACCACCCGGGCGTGCGCGTGCGGCGAGCGCAGCACCTTCAGGTGCAGCAGGCCGGGCACGTCCAGGTCGAAGGTGTAGCGGGCGGTCCCGGTCACCACCTGCGGCCCGGCGGGCGCGCCGAGCCCGGCGCCGACGGCCGCGCCCGGCGCCGGGTCGTCGACGGTGCGTACCCCGGCGACGGCGTCGGCGATGGCCCGGTAACCGGTGCAGCGGCACAGGTTGCCCTTGAACGTCCGGGGCAGGTCGTCACGGTGCCGCTCGGTCAGGGCCGCGGTCGTCATGATGTACCCGGCCGTGCAGAAGCCGCACTGGAAGCCCTGCGCGTCCAGGAACTGCTGCTGCACCGGATGCAGGCCGCCGTCCGGGGCCAGCCCCTCGATCGTGGTCACCGTGCGCCCGTCGGCGCGGAACGCCGGGTACACGCAGCTGTGCACCGGCTCCCCGTCGACGTGCACCGTGCAGGCGCCGCAGTCGCCGGTGTCGCACCCCTTCTTGACCCCGAAACAGCCCTCCT
>CAXSDA010000027.1:88669-89555 GCA_964236515.1 uncultured Actinoplanes sp. | reverse complement strand
GTTCCCGCAGGTACGTCCGGAGACACTGGCCGGGCCGGGGTGCCTGGAGGTGGTCGGCGCCGTTGATCCGCACGCTCATCCGGCCAGCTCCCGCCGGATCTCCTCCGCGTACGCCCGGGTCAGGTGCCGCCGCCAGCCGGGCGAGCCGTGCACGTCGGTCACGTACGCGGTGTCGGGGATGCCGGTGGTCAGCGCCGTCTGCAGCGTCTCGGCCGCCGGGACCCGCGCGAAGCGCAGCTGGTACGGCCGCCACGTCGCCGCGGTCACGGTCAGCACGAACCCGCCGGCCGGGTCGCGCCGCCCGGCCAGCAGCACCGCCGACCGGCCGTGCGCGAACAGCGACGCCTGCCGGTGGGTGGCGACCCCGGTGAGCGCGCGCGCCGGAAGCCGGACCGACCGCAGCATCTCGCCGTCCTGCAGCACGTTGGCGCCGTCGCCGGTGACGAACCCGGCCGCCGGGACGTGGCGGGCCGAGCCGTCCGGCCGCAGGATCACACAGTCGCCGTCCAGGGCGGCGGTCAGCGTGATCATCGGGCCGGCGGG
Source organism: uncultured Actinoplanes sp. (assembly GCA_964236515.1). Classification (GTDB taxonomy): domain Bacteria; phylum Actinomycetota; class Actinomycetes; order Mycobacteriales; family Micromonosporaceae; genus Actinoplanes. Next base: position 89,012 of record CAXSDA010000027.1, on the reverse strand, counting down.
CAGGGACGCGCACAGGTTGCCGCCGACCGTCGCCACGTTCCAGATCTTGAAGGACGCCAGGAAGGCGTGGCAGCAGCCGCGGGCGAGGCCGTGGAAGGCGGTGAACTGCGGCGCGTCGCCGTATCCGAACAGCTCGGCGATGGTGCACGTGGCGGCGATCTCGAGCCCGTCGTCGCCGGCGGTCAGCGCCGGCCAGCCGGCTGACGGCAGGTCGAGCAGCCGGCGGACCTGCGGCCGGGGTTCGCCGAACACGGCCGTGCCGCCGCCCAGCCACGCGTCGCCCGGGCGCCACATGCCGGGCGCGGCCGGATGCACGACCTCGACGACGGTGTTCAGGTCCATT
>CAXSDA010000027.1:44814-88659 GCA_964236515.1 uncultured Actinoplanes sp. | reverse complement strand
CGCTACGCGGGGTGTGTTTCGGCAACGCGACGAACGGGGCGGTCACCAGCCGAACAGGGCCACGACTCCGAGCACGGTCAGCGCCCACACGGCGTACAGCAGCAGGGGCCGGGACGGGACGGCGAGGTCGGGCGGCGCCGGGGTGTGCGGGCCGTCGAGGGCCTGCCGCCGGGCGTCGCGCAGGCCGGCGACGAGCTGGTCGGCGGTCCGCTGGGCGGCCCACGCGGGCCAGGGCCGGGGGGCGTCGACGGCCAGCACGACGTCGCCGGTGGTGACGATGACGGTGCCGTCGTCGTCGTGCAGGGCCGCGCTGTCGAGCGTCCACATCGCCCGTTCGCGGCCGCGGAACGTGATGGCCACGACCCCGCCGACGTCCCAGCGCAGTCGCGGTCGCAGCTGGGTGCGCCAGCCGAACTCGTACGCGACCGCGGCCACCACCGCCACCACGGCGATGGACACCCGGCCCGGCCACGGCGCGAACACCTCGATCACCTCGCCGGCGGCGGCGGTGCTGCCCACCCCGACGGCGACCGCCTCGAACCAGCGCCGGGCCGGGGCCACCCGGTGCTCGCGGACCTCCTCCGGCCCGGCGTCCCGGTCGGCGGCGGTGAGGTGGTCGGGTTCGGCCACCTGGTCCTCGTCGTCCGCGACCTCGAGGGGCAGATGGTGCACGGCGTCGTACGCCACCTCGATCACGTCGCCGACCGGCGCCACCGGCACCCGGACCCGCCCGGCGACCTCGACCGCGCACCAGTGGCCGGGGCGGGGCTCGCCGTAGAGCAGGGCGGGCTGGGTCGACGGGTCGTCGGCCGGGTCGTGCAGCGGCGGCGGGCCGGACTCGTCGACGCTGATGCCGAACTCGACGGCGGTCCGGCCGTCGCCCTCCGGCATGAGCACGTGCACGTATCCGTAGTCGTCGACGACCCGGACCGTCCGTACGGGCTGGGGCTTCTGGAACAGCGCCCGCAGCTCGTGCCGGCGCTGTCCGGTCCGGGCCAGCAGTGCCACCCCGGCCCCGGCGGCCAGGGCGGCGTACGCGTCGTCGCCGAGAAACGCCAGGGTGACCGCCCCGGCCAGCAGGGCCACCGCCATGGCCGGCAGCGGCACCCCGACCGGCGGCAGCGCGGCCGGCGCGGGCACGGTGCGGCGTGGCGACAACTGCTCGAACCGGTCGGTGCCGTACCCGGCGACGAACCAGGCCACCGCGGCGTACCCCCAGGGCAGCACGACCAGCGGCCCGAAACCCGCCCCCGCCCGGTCCGCCCCGAGCCAGACCAGCGCGCAGGCAACGGTGGCCCAGAACGCGGCCCAGCGGTGCAGATAGATCATCACGGCCGGAGCCAGCAGGGCGCCGAACTCGACGCCGAACGACAGCTGCGGCCGGGTCTGCACCGCGACGACGAACACGGCCGCCGCGGTCAGCGGCACCAGGTGCTCGACCCGGCGGATGCGCCTCATACCTCTCATGGTGGCGGGCGCACCGGCCTTCAGGTGGCGAATCGGCTGGTCAGCCACGTCTCCAGGGCCGCATTGACCTCATCCGGCCGCTCCCGCATCACGCCGTGCCCGGCGTCGGCCGTGACCTCGGTCAGATCGGCGCAGGCGCCCCGCATCGGATCGGCCAGCCGGGTGTGCACGGTGTCGCAGGTGCCGTCCCAAGTGGCGTGCACGAACAGCACCGGCAAAGTCAGCCGTCCCTGATCGGGCGCGGTCGCCGCGTAGGTGATGTTGGCGGCGTCGTTGTGGTACCACGCGCAGGGCCCGCGGAACCCGTTCGCGGCCAGCCCGGCGGTCACCGCGGCCAGGTCGGCGTCGCCGAGGAGCCAGGGGCCGGGTACGTGCGGGGCCTGGCGCGCGTCGCCGAACCAGCCGCCGTCCGCCACCACCGACGCCGTCCGGGCGGGCCGCCCGACCACCTTGGGCGAGCCCGGCCGGAACAGCACCCGGACGGTGGCGGCCACGTCGGCGTCGAAGTCGGCCACCGCCCGGTCGAAGTCGAGCTGGTAGAAGCGGTAGTAGCTCCACTGCCCGTCCGGGAACCGCTCAGCCGGGTAGACCGCCCGGTCGACCAGCGGCACCAGGTGGTCGACGGCGAAACCCTCCGGCACGTACGGCACGCAGAGGTTGATCACGCCCCGGCACCGCTCCGGGTGGTGCGCCGCCATGGACCACACCACCGGGCTGCCCCAGTCGTGCCCGATCCACACCGCGGGCGCGCCGCCCAGCGCGCCGTGCAACTCGGTCATGTCGGTCACGATCTCCGGGAGCGCGTACGCGTCCAGCTCGTCCGGCACCGACGACCCGCCGTACCCGCGCATGTCCGGCGCGACGCACCGCCACCCCCGCGCGGCGAAGTGCTCCAGCTGAGGCCGCCATATCAGCGCGCGTTCGGGCCAGCCGTGCACGAAGATCAGCAGCGGCCCGTCCGCCGGTCCGGCTTCGAGATATTCGGTCCGGTGCCGTGCGGTCTCCACCATGCCCATGGCCGTCATTCTGACCCCGCCGCGAGCGGTGGACCCGGCGGGCCCGCTGGCAGAATGCCCGTATGCCGATCTCCCCGCAGGGCCAGGTCCCGGCTCACATAGTCACGGCGTTCCTCCGGGACGGCAACCGGGTGCTGCTGGGTCATCGCTGCGCCCACCGGACCAACTATCCGGACGTCTGGGATCTGCCGGGTGGTCACGTGGAGCCGGGGGAGCTTCCGGGTGCGTCGCTGGTTCGAGAACTCCGGGAAGAGCTGGGCATCGACATCGCGCCCCCGGTGAGCCCGCCGATGCATGAAATCCGTACCGATGCGTTTCACATGCAGATCTGGCTGATGGACACGTGGACGGGAACTCCGGCCAATGTCGCGCCGGACGAACATGACGCCATCGCATGGTTCGCGGCGGAGGAGCTGGGAGGGCTGCGTCTGGCTCATGACAGCTACCTCGAAATGTTCACCACGGCTCTCGCCGAGCAACGAGCCTGAGCAGCGGAGGCGGCCACCTCACGATCAGGACCGGCGGCTGAGGTGCGCGCCGATGATCATCGTGGCCGGTAGATCGGCGGTCTCCAGAGCTGCTCCCCACGACGTGATCAACTGACCGTCACCGGCAAAGACGATCGCCTCGGGCGCAGCCGCCGGGATGTAGGCGGTGACCGGACGTCCGCCGTCGTACTCCAGCACCTCGGTGACGAGCTCGCCTGCGGTGGACGACATCGGCGTGGGCTCCTTGCTGACATGAGGTGGCTGCTGACACGTACTCGCCCACAGTGCCCACCATCGCCGAACAGTGCCAGACACAGGCGTCCAGCGCCCCCGCAAACCCGGTGTTGTGGACGGGTGATTGACAGCGGATGACGGCAGCAATCAATATGTAATCGTCGATCTCTGGGAGCGCTTCCACCTAGGAGCTGTCATGCCCCGGCGTACTGCGGCCGTCGCCGTCCTCGTGCTTGCCCTGACCCTGTTCGCGGCCACGCCCGCCCGCGCCGACGAAGTGGAGCAACTGAAGAACGGCGGCTTCGACGGCACCGCCGCGCCCTGGTGGTCGACCGCCGGGTCACCGATCACTCTGGACGCCGGCCGCGGGTGCATCGACGTGCCGGGTGGCACCTCCAACCGGTGGGACGTGGCCATCGGGCAGAGCGACGTCGCGCTGGTGGCGGGTCAGAACTACCGGCTGAGCTTCCGGGCGTCCGGGGCGGACCACGTCGTCCGGGCGATCGCCGGGCTGGCCGTCGCGCCGTACGACACCTACTTCGAGTCCTCCCCGGTGCTGACCGCCACCGATGACGCGTACCAGTTCACCTTCACCGCGAGCACCTCGGCGGCGCAGGGGCAGGTGGCGTTCCAGGTCGGTGGGAGCCCGGATCCGTGGCGGTTCTGTGTGGACGACGTGTCCCTGCTGGGCGGGGTGGCGCCCGAGGTGTACGTGCCGGACACCGGCCCGCGCGTCCGCGTGAACCAGGTCGCCTACCTGCCCGACGGTCCCAAGAACGCCACCGTGGTCACCACCGCCACCACCGCGCTGCCCTGGCAGCTGCGGAACGCCACCGGCAAGGTCGTCGCCACCGGCCGGACCGTGCCCCGCGGCGTCGACGTGTCGTCCGGGCAGAACGTGCAGACCATCGACTTCTCCCGGTACCGCGGCCGCGGCGCCGGGTTCACGCTGACCGCCGACGGCGACACCAGCCGCCCGTTCGACCTCGGCGGCCGCGCCTGGAAGGACCTGAGCGCCGACGCGCTGAAGTTCTACTACACGCAGCGCAGCGGCATCGCGATCGACGACGCGCTGCGGCCGGGCTACGGGCGCCCGGCCGGCCACCTCGGCGTCGCCCCCAACCAGGGCGATACGAGCGTGCCGTGTCAGCCCGGCGTGTGCGACTACCGGCTTGACGTGCGCGGCGGCTGGTACGACGCCGGCGACGAGGGCAAATACGTGGTCAACGGCGGCATCGCGACGTGGCAGGTGCTCAGCGCCTACGAGCACACCCACGCCGTACGGACGGAGAGCCTGGCCATCCCGGAGAGCCACAACCGCGTGCCCGACATCCTCGACGAGGCCCGCTGGGAGCTGGAATTCCTGCTGCGCATGCAGGTGCCGGCGGGGGAGCCGCTGGCCGGCATGGTCCACCACAAGGTCCACGACCAGGCCTGGACCGGGCTGCCGCTGCGCCCCGACCTCGACCCGCAACCGCGCGAGCTGCACCCGGTGTCGACCGCGGCGACGCTCAACCTGGCCGCGGTGGCCGCCCAGGCGGCCCGGATCTACCGGCCGTACGACCGGGCCTTCGCCGCCCGCGCCCTGACCGCGGCGAGGACGGCGTACGCGGCGGCCCAGGCTGACCCGATCGCCCTGGCCTCGGCGGCCGACGGGACCGGCGGCGGCACCTACGACGACCCCACCGTGACCGACGAGTTCTACTGGGCGGCGGCCGAGCTGTACCTGACCACGGGGGAGAAGCGGTACGCCGACGCGGTGACCGCCTCGCCGCTGAACACCGCCGCCGTGTTCGCCGACGGCGCCTTCGACTGGGCCTCCACCGCCGGCGCGGCGCGGCTCGACCTGGCCACCATCCCGAGCCGGCTCCCCGGGCGGGACCGGATCCGCCGGTCGGTCGTCGCCGCCGCCGACGCGTACCTCGCCGTCGAGAAGAACCAGGCGTACGGCGTTCCGTACGCCCCGGCCGGCAACCAGTGGGTGTGGGGCTCGAACAGCGCCATCCTCAACAACCTGGTCGTGGTGGCGTCCGCCTACCAGCTGACCGGCCACCGGGTGTACCGCGACGGCGTGCTGACCGGCTTCGACTACCTCTTCGGCCGCAACGCCCTGAACCGGTCGTACGTCACCGGGTACGGCGAGGTGAACGCGCAGAACGAGCACACCCGGTGGTACGCCCACGAGCTCGACCCGGCGATGCCGCACCCGCCCGCCGGGACCCTGGCCGGCGGCGCCAACTCGGGGATCCAGGACCCGTACGCGCAGAGCAAGCTCACCGGCTGCGTGGCCCAGTTCTGCTACATCGACGACATCCAGTCCTACTCGACCAACGAAGAGGCGATCAACTGGAACTCCGCCCTGTCCTGGGTGGCCGCCTTCGTCGCTGATCAGGCCTGATCGGGGGGCGTCGTGTAGGCGGCGAAGACCGCATCGCCGCGGCGCCGGGCCTTGTCCGGTTCGGTGCCGTCGGCGATGTCGGCGGCGATCCAGGCGTCGCCGGCCAGTCGCATGAACTCGGTGCCGTCGCTCGACATCATCCAGGCCAGGCCCTCCTCCGGGGTGATCGACGACTGCCGGTCGGCCAGGTGGTTGGCCAGGCCCCAGAAGGCGCCCTCCCAGCCCAGGCCGACCGCGCCCGGCCCGTACTGTTCGGCCATCGCCTCGTCGACCGGGGCGAGGTGCCGCAGCTCGAATCTCGTGCGATCGTCGCCCTCGGCGGTGAGGTGGACCTCGATCCAGCTCACCATCTCGCCGAACTCCCACGTCGCCGTGTACGAGTTCGGCCGGTCGCACGTGGTAATCGTGCCGCCGGCGTTGCCCTCGAGCTGGTACCGGCCGCCCTCGCGCAGGTCGCCCGAGACCGGCAGGAACCAGCGCGAGATCCGTTCCGGGCGGGTCACCACGTCCCACAGGTCGTCGATGTCGGTGTCGTAGACCTGGCTGATGGTCAGCACCCGGCCGGGCCCGGACGGCAGTTCCTCGGTGCCCAGCGCGCGGCTCACGGCTTCGATCTGGGCCTTGATGTCAAGCATCGGTCGCTCCTGGCTGGTCATCGGGGCCGGCCTGCCGCCGGCGGCGTTTTCCCCGCGCGACCTCGGTGGCCATCGCGGCGAGGCGGGGCGTCCACGTCTGCCGGAACCGCTCCAGCCACTCGTCCGCCTCGTGCAGCGCGGTGTCGTCCACCGCGTACACCCGGCGGGAGCCGTCCGCGCGCACGCTGGCGAAGCCGTTGTCCCGCAGCACCTTCAGGTGCTGGGACACGGCCGGCTGGGAGATGCCGAACTCGGCCCGGACGACCTCGGTCAGCCGGCCCGCGGACTGCTCACCGCCGGCGAGCAGCTCGAGGATCCGCCGGCGCACCGGGTCGCCGAGCACATCGAACGCGTGCACCCCGGCACGATATCACCGCGCACTTATATAAGTCCAGACTTACGCGTTGACCCAGCGCCACTCCGAGACCCGGGGGTCGTCCTCGCCGTGGGCGCGGGTGTACTCGCGGCACTGCTGGCGCTCGTCGGCCATCTGCTGGCGCAGGTGCGCGGCCTTGGCGCCCAGCCCCGGCACCCGGTCGAGTACGTCCATGACCAGCTTGAACCGGTCCAGGTCGTTGAGCATCACCATGTCGAAGGGCGTGGTCGTGGTGCCCTCCTCCTTGTAGCCGCGGACGTGGATGTTGTCGTGGTTGGCGCGGCGGTAGGTCAGGCGGTGGATCAGCGTCGGATACCCGTGGTACGCGAACACGACCGGCCGGTCGATGGTGAACAGATTGTCGAACTCGCGGTCGGTCATCCCGTGCGGGTGCTCATGGTCCGGCTGCAGCCGCATCAGGTCGACCACGTTGACGAACCGCACCTTCAGGTCGGGCAGGTGCGTCCGCAACAGGTCGGTGGCGGCCAGCGCCTCGAGGGTGGGCACGTCCCCGGCGGCGGCCATCACCACGTCCGGCTCGGCGCCGGTGTCGCTGCTGGCGAACTCCCAGATGCCCAGACCGCGCCGGCAGTGCAGCGCCGCCTGCTCCATGGTCAGCCAGCTCGGCGCCGGCTGCTTGCCCGCCACCACCACGTTGATGTAGTGCCGGCTGCGCAGGCAGTGGTCCATCGTCGACAACAGGGTGTTGGCGTCCGGCGGCAGGTAGATTCGGACCACTTCGGCCTTCTTGTTGACCATGTGGTCGATGAAGCCCGGGTCCTGGTGGCTGAAGCCGTTGTGGTCCTGCCGCCAGACGTGGCTGGACAGCAGGTAGTTGAGCGACGCGATGGGCCGCCGCCACGGGATGGCCCGGGTCGTCTTGAGCCACTTGGCGTGCTGGTTGACCATCGAGTCGACCACGTGGATGAACGCCTCGTAGCTGGTGAACACGCCGTGCCGGCCGGTCAGCAGGTAACCCTCGAGCCAGCCCTCGCACAGGTGCTCGCTCAGCACCTCCATCACCCGGCCGGTGGGGGACTCGTGGTCGTCGTACTCGCTGGTCCCGATCGTCCACACCCGGTCGGTGACCTCGAACGCGTTCTGCAGCCGGTTGGAGGCCACCTCGTCCGGCCCGAACAGCCGGAACCGGTCCGGGTTGGCGCGGATCACGTCGCGCAGCCAGCCGCCCAGCACCTTGGTCGCCTCGGCGGGGGCGCCGGCCACCACGGCATACTCCCGGAAGTCCGGCAGCACCAGGTCGCGCAGCAGCTCGCCGCCGTTGGCGTGCGGGTTGGCGCTCATCCGCGCGGTGCCGGCCGGGGCGAGGCCGGTGATCCCGTCCAGGGGCGCGCCGGTGGCGTCGAACAGCTCCTCCGGGGCGTACGAGCGGAGCCAGGTCTCCAGCTGCGCCCGGTGCTCGGGGTTGCCGCGCGGGTCGGACAGCGGCACCTGGTGCGCCCGGAAGGTCCCCTCCACCGGCAGGCCGTCGACCTCCTTCGGGCCGGTCCAGCCCTTGGGCGTCCGGAACACGATCATCGGCCAGCGGGGGCGGGTGCCGTCGCCGGTGCCCCGGGCGTACTGCTGGATCTGCCCGGCCGTGTCCAGGGCCTGGTCCATCGCCGCGGCCATCGCCTGGTGGACGACCAGCGGGTCGTCGCCCTCGACCAGCACCGGCTCGTAACCCCAGCCGCGCAGCAGGCTGAACAGGTCCTCGTCGGGAATCCGGGCGGCCAGCGTCGGGTTGGCGATCTTCCAGCCGTTGAGGTGCAGGATCGGCAGCACCGCGCCGTCCCGGGCCGGGTTGAGGAACGCGTTGGACAGCCAACTGGCCGACAGCGGGCCGGTCTCCATCTCGCCGTCGCCGATCACGCAGAACACGACCAGATCGGGGTTGTCGAAGGCGGCGCCGTACGCGTGCATCAGCGAGTAGCCGAGCTCGCCCCCCTCATGGATCGACCCCGGCACCTCGGGCGCGACGTGGCTGGGGATGCCGCCGGGAAAGGAGAACTGCCGGAACAGCCGCTGCATGCCCGGCTCGTCCCGGCTGATCGACGGATAGAGCTCGCTGTACGTGCCCTCGAGCCAGGTGTTGGCCACGATCGCCGGTCCGCCGTGTCCCGGCCCGATCACGTAGACGGCGTCCAGCTCGCGGCGGCGGATCTGCCGGTTGGCGTGCGCGTAGATCATGTTCAACCCCGGGCTGGTGCCCCAGTGGCCGAGCAGCCGCGGCTTGATGTGCTCGGCGGCCAGCGGCTCGCGCAGCAACGGGTTGTCCATCAGGTAGATCTGCCCGACGGTCAGGTAGTTGGCCGCCCGCCACCACGCGTGGATGCGGTCCAGCTCCTGCTCGGTCAGCGGTCCCTGCAGCACCGGCTCGGTCGACGTCATCCGGATCCTTTCGCCTTGTCGAGAACATCGTGTTCCCTCCGACCCAGCTATGCACCCCCTGATGACGACCGGAGGGACCGATGACGAAGTTTCTGTTGCTGATGCACGACGACCCGGCCACGGGCGGGTGGACGACCGCCGACGTCCGCGCGAACCTCGCCTACCACCGGTCGCTGGAGGATTCGCTGACGTCCTCCGGCGAGCTGGTGGAGGCGGTCCACGTCACCGGCCCGGAACAGGCCCGGCTCGTTGCCGGGGTGGACGTGACGGCGCTGCCGGCCGACCGGCCGCAGCTGGCGGAGTACCGGATCGTCGACGTGGCCGGTGAACGGCGGGCGCTGGACATCGCGGCGCTGCTGTCCCGCGCCCCCGGGCCGGGCGGGCAGCCGCTGCGGCGACCCGTCGAAGTACGCCCGCTGATGGTTCCGGAACCGTTAAGAGAGTCTTAAGTCGATCGATGTCCGCTTGACCCCGGTCCGTCCGGGCGGTTGGTTGGGGAACCGTTAATAAAACTTTCGATTTAAGCGTCACTTCCCACTATCACCGCCAGAGGACCCCCACATGACCTCCCCCCGTCGGCGGCTACGGCCCCGAACGCCAGCCGTCCTCACCGTCACCGCCGTCGTGGGCACGCTCGGTGTCCTCGGCATCACCAACGCCCTGGCCGCCACCGCCGGCCCGATCACCGGCCTGGCCGGCAAATGCATCGACGTCGCCGCCGCCTCGAACGCCAACGGCGCCCACGTGCAGCTCTACGACTGCAACGGCACCGCCGCGCAGACCTGGACCGTCGCCGACAACGGATCCCTGCAGGCCCTGGGCAAGTGCATGGACGTGACCGCCGCTTCCACCGCCAACGGCGCGAAGATCCAGCTGTACGACTGCAACGGCACCGGCGCCCAGAAGTGGTCGCCGTCCAACGGCCAGCTGGTCAACACCGGCTCCGGCAAATGCCTGGACGCCACCGACGACAGCTCCGCCAACGGCAACCAGCTGCAGATCTGGACCTGCGCCGCCAGCGCCAACCAGAAGTGGACCCTCCCGGGCGGCACGACGACCCCGACCACACCTCCGACCACCCCGCCGCCCGCGACCCCGCCGACGACGGGCCCGTCGAACCCGAACAACCCGGATCTCGGCCCCAACGTGTCGATCTTCGACCCGTCGATGTCCTCGTCGGCCGTCCAGTCGAAGCTCACCTCGGTCTTCAACCAGCAGGTGTCCAACCAGTTCGGCAACCAGCGGTACGCGCTGCTGTTCAAGCCGGGCAGCTACAACGTGGACGCCAACGTCGGCTTCTTCACCCAGGTCGCCGGCCTCGGCCTCACGCCGGACCAGGTCACCGTCAACGGCCACGTGCACGTCGAGGCCGACTGGTGGCCGGACGGCTCGCAGAACGCCACCCAGAACTTCTGGCGCTCGGCCGAGGGGCTGTCGGTCACGCCGTCCGACGGCAACGACCGCTGGGCCGTGTCCCAGGCCGCCCCGTACCGCCGGATGCACCTGCGCGGCAACCTCGCGCTGTCCGACGGGGGCTGGTCGTCCGGCGGGTTCATCGCCGACAGCAAGATCGACGGCCGGATCGACAACGGCTCCCAGCAGCAGTTCATCTTCCGCAACACCCAGATGGGCAGCTTCACCGGGCAGAACTGGAACCAGGTCTTCGTCGGTGACCAGGGCGGCCCCGGCAACACGTTCCCGTCGCCGACCTACACCTCGGTGGCCGGCGCGCCGACCGTGGCCGAGAAGCCCTACCTGTACGTCGACGGCGGCGGCGCCTATCAGGTCTTCGTGCCCGGCGTGCGCAGCAACGCCACCGGCACCAGCTGGTCCTCCGGCAACCCGGCCGGCACCTCGCTGCCGATCGGCACGTTCTACGTGGTCAAGTCGGGCGACACCGCCGCGACCATCAACGCCGCCCTCGCCGCCGGCAAGAACCTGCTGGTCACGCCGGGCGTCTACCACCTGAACCAGACGCTGAACGTGACCCGGGCGGACACCGTCGTGCTCGGCCTGGGCCTGGCCACCTTCGTGCCCGACGGCGGCGTCGACGCCGTCCACGTGGCTGACGTCAACGGTGTCCGGATCGCCGGCCTGCTCCTCGACGCCGGCACCACCAACTCCGATGTGCTGCTGCAGGTCGGCCCGGCCGGATCCACCGCGAACCACGCCGCCGACCCGACCGTGCTGTCCGACGTGTTCGTCCGGATCGGCGGCGCCATCGCCGGCAAGGCGACGGTGTCGATGCAGATCAACAGCAACAACGTGATCGGCGACCACTCGTGGATCTGGCGGGCCGACCACGGCAACTCGGGCACGGTCAGCTGGACCATCAACACGGCCCGCAACGGCCTGGTGGTCAACGGCAACAACGTGACCTTCTACGGGCTGTTCGTCGAGCACTTCCAGCAGTACAACACGATCTGGAACGGCGACGCCGGGCGGACGTACTTCTACCAGAACGAGATGCCGTACGACGTCCCGAACCAGGCGGCGTACATGAACGGCAGCACCCAGGGCTGGGCCGCGTACAAGGTCGCCGACTCGGTGACCACGCACGAGGCCTGGGGCGTGGGCAGCTACTGCTTCTTCAGCACCAACTCGTCGGTGGTGAACGCGCACGCCTTCGAGGTGCCGGTCAAGTCCGGGGTCAAGTTCCACGACCTGACCACGGTGTCGCTGGGCGGCACGGGCACGATCTCGCGCGTCATCAACAACACCGGCGCCGCCGTCAACAGCGGCCACCAGGTCACCGCGATCGTCAGCGGCCCCTGACCCTTTGGCAGCGGGAAGGCCCGGCCGATCCGGCCGGGCCTTCCTTGTCGGCTAGACATATGACTGAGTCACACATAGGTTGGAGGCATGGAGAAGATCGTGAAAAGCAAGCTGAAGATCGAGTCCTGGGACGAGAAGCCGTACCGGGAGCTCGCCGACGGAAGCAAGTTCAGCAAGGCCGAGGTCACGCTCTCCGGCACGGACGACGAGCTGGCCGCCGGCGCGTTCGAGTCGCTGCTGTTCTACCGGCCCGACGGCACCAGCACCTACGTGTCCCTCCTGCAGATCACGGGAACGCTCGGCGGCCGTACCGGCAGCTTCGTCCTGCAGGGCGGCGGCACGTTCGACGGGACCACGGCCCGGGTCTCCGCCACCGTGGTCGAGGGCTCCGGGACGGGCGAGCTGGCCGGGCTGCGGGGCACGGCCGAGAGCGCGTCGACGCACGCCGACTACCCGCACATGCCGCTCACCCTGACGTACACACTCGAGTGACCGCACTCGACCGGCAGGCCAACCTCCTCGGCGCGGTGGCGCTGGTGCTGAGCGATCAGACGACCGGGGCGGTCGCGGCGATGGCGGGACAGTCGGTGTCCGCCGCCGCCGCGCTGTCGGCGCTGCACCAGTTTCTCGACCAGCCGACGCTCGACCGGCTGCGGCAGGTCCTCGGGCTGACCCACTCGGGCGCGGTGCGGCTGGTCGACCGGCTCGCCGGGGCGGGTCTGGTGACCCGGGGCGCCGGCGCGGACGGGCGGACCCGGTCGGTCACCCTGACCGCGGCCGGTCGCCGGGCGGCCGAGCGGATCACCGCCGCCCGGGCCGCGCTGCTCACCGACGCGCTCGACGGCCTGTCGGCCGCGGAGCGGGAGACGTTGCACTCGCTGCTGGGCCGCCTGATGGCCACGGTGGTCGATCGCAAGGACGGCGGCGCATGGATCTGCCGGCTCTGCGACCTCACCGCCTGCGGCCGCGCCGAGGGGCGCTGCCCGACCGCCGCGGCGGCGGCGGCCAAGTACGGCCGCCCGTGATTCCCGGATTCGCAACCGGTGCACAGACGGTGGGCTGAGCCGGGCTCAGGTGGTGGGCTGAACGCGAAGATCTCATCTCACTCAAGGAGCCAGGATGACCGCATCGACCTCCTCGACACCGTCCGTCGCGCTCGTGCACGGCGCCTTCGCCGACTCCGGCAGCTGGAACGGCGTCACCGAGCTGCTGCTCGCGGCCGGCGTCACCGTCCAAGCCGTGTCCAACCCGCTGCGGGGGATCGCCGCTGACGCCGCCTACGTGGCGAGCGCGATCAAGCAGATCCCCGGCCCCGTCCTCGCTGTCGGACACTCGTACGGCGGCGCCGTGATCACCAACGCGGCCCTGGACGCCGGAAACGTGGTCGGCCTCGTCTTCGTGGCGGCCTTCGCGCCGGACGAGGACGAGACGCTCGGGCAGATCGAGGGCACCTCCCGGGACAGCGTACTGATGGCCGCCCTCAAGCAGGCGGAGTTCCCCGGTGGGGTCGAGCTGTACGTCGATCCGGCCCAGTTCCACCAGGCGTTCGCCTCCGACGTCCCGGAACCCCAGTCGTCGGTGCTCGGCGCGTCGCAGCGGCCGGTCGCGGCCTCCGCGTTCGAGGAGAAGTCCGGCGCGCCGGCCTGGAAGAAGCTGCCGTCCTGGGCCGTCGTGGCCACCGGCGACAAGGCGGCCGGCGCCGACGTCGTCCGGTCGATGGCGCAACGGGCCGGCGCCGAGATCACCGAGATCGAGGCCTCGCACGTGGTGATGATCTCGAAGCCGCAGGAGGTCACCGACGTGATCCTGGCCGCGCTCGCCTCGGTCGGCGCGCGGTGACGGCGGATCCGGCCCCCGACGCGCTGGCCGGCTCGCTGAAGCGGACGGAGATCCAGCGGGCCGCCTTCTCCATCCCCGGCCGCGAGATCGTGCAGGTCCGGACCGAGATCCCGGCCGGTGTCGAGTCCGGGTGGCATGTGCACCCGGGCGAGGAGGTCGGCTACATCGTGGCCGGCCGGGTCGAGATGCGGATCGCCGGCCGGGACACGCTCCTGCTCGAGTCCGGCGACGGTTTCCTGATCCCGCCCGGCGTCGCCCACAACGCCCGCGACCTCGGGCCGGAGACCGGCCAGATGCTGTCGACGTACCTGGTCGAGCCGGACAAGCCGCTGGCGACGTTCACCGAGGCGCCGGCTTAGGTCTGCGCCGGTCTAAGGGAGGGTCCAGCGCTGCCCGGAGTCGGCGCCGCCGGTGCACCGGGTGACGGTGACCCGGGTGAAGTCGGCGGCGCTGTGGTCCGGGTCGGTGAGGCAGTTGCCGCTGCGCAGGCTGACCAGGGCGCCGTTGGGGGCGGCCCGCCACTGCTCCGCGGTCCGGGAGTCGCAGCCGGCGATGTCCACCCGGGCGTCGCCGGTCTCCTCGGCGCACCGGCCGACCACCCGCAGCGTGCCGTCGGGCGCGAACGTCCACTTCTGGGCGTCGGTGCCGTTGCAGTCGAACATCTGGACCTGGGTGCCGTCGGTGGAAACGGCGCCGTTGAGGTCGAGGCAACGGCCGCCGACGGCGACGACGACGCCGGTCCGGGCGACGACGGGAACGGCCGCGGGCGCCATCGCGGCCGTGCCGGTCGTGGTCGCGTCCGGCTTCGGCGTGACCGCGATCGGCGGGGCGAGACTGGCGGCCGAGGCCCGGCCGGCGGGGGACCGGCGGGTCACCGGCGCTCCTGCGAGCGGGGTAACCGGGGGCAGGGCCGGGAGCGCCGACGGGGACGCGGGGGCCGCCGAGGAGAGCGGGGGCAGGCTCACCGCCGGCGCCGCGGCCGGCCGGCCCGGGCCGTCGTCCGGCCGGAGTACCGCGTATCCGGCCGCGGCCAGTCCGACGATCGCGGCGGCCGCCACCACGAGACCGACGCGGGGGCGACGGGACGGCACCGGCGCCGGGGCGGCTCCGGGCAAGGCGATCGGGGAGGCGACGGCCCGGTGGGCCGGGGTGTGCCGGGACGGACGATCGGCGGCGGCCTCCCAGCGGGAGGCCGACGACGGGCCGCCGGGCATCCACGGGCGGACGAGCAGCGGATCGGTCACCTCGACTGATCCGCTGCTACGTTCCGTGCTCGCCTCGTCGTGGTCCGCCATGGCCGTCCCGTCCGGGCCGCCACCCGGGTGGCGGAAGATCCGGTTAACGTACCCGCATCGGCCCCGGTCAATCGGGTGTTATGCGATCCCCCCAAGACCTTCGCGCGGAATATCGCGTTCGCCGGATGAGGAACAGACGGCTCCGAAGTATCACTGCCAGTGATGAACCCCTACGGTCAGCGTTTCCAGAACGGCCTGCGCTCCGATGCCTCGGCCGCCTTCGCGGCCTCCTCGCCGGCGAACGCGGTCAGCACCCGGAGCGCCTCGGCCCAGCGACCGTC
Source organism: uncultured Actinoplanes sp. (assembly GCA_964236515.1). Lineage (GTDB taxonomy): Bacteria > Actinomycetota > Actinomycetes > Mycobacteriales > Micromonosporaceae > Actinoplanes. The sequence continues at coordinate 73,467 of CAXSDA010000027.1, read as the reverse complement.
CACCCCGGTGTCCGCGGTCAGGCTCGGCAGCAGGTCCCGCAGCGGGGCGTACTCGTCGCCGGTCAGCCCGTCGAGCAGCACCCGCAGCCGGCTGGCCAGGTCGTCGAGCAGGTCGCGCCGTTCGTAGTCCGGCCGGTCGGCGGCGTCCCGCAGGCGCCCGGCCTCGACCGCGGCCAGCCGGCGGGTGTCGGTGATCGACAGCGGGGTGTTGCCGGGAGCGGTCGCCTTGCCCATGGCCGCGACGGCCGGTACCGCGGCGAACGAGGTCGGCATCCGCGACGAGCCGCGCGCCATCCGCGCCCGGGCCCGCGGGGTGCCCGAGCCGGTCGACGCCATCGGCGCGGCCATCGGGGCGCCCGCGGCCATCGGCGGCATCGGCGCCGACGCCAGGAAGACCTGTCCGCCGCCCGGGGCGTCCCAGCCCGACGGCAGCTCGACCGGCTGGACGACCCGGCGGGTGTCGCCGTTCTCGTTGACCACCCGGCTGTCCACGGCCACGAACGCGGTGAACCGACACAGCACCCCGAACCGCAACGACGTGGCCACGATCAGGGCCTCCAGGCCGGCCTCCCCGGCGACGTAGCGGTCCTCGAGGTCCCGCAACCGGGCCCGGGCCCAGCCCGCGGTGACGGCGGGCTCCTCGCGCCGCTGCACAGCCACGGTGGCGGCGAACTCACGGTCGTCGCGCGTACGGCCGGAGATCGTGATCGTCCCCGTGGCCGTTCCCGCGTACCGTCCCGTGACGACCAGCGGAACGCCCGGGTAGAGGCTGGCCGGCCGCGCCGGGGTCTGCGTGTCCGGCAGCAGCTCGATACCGTCGCCGTGGACGGTCAGGCCGGTGACCGCGGGCGCGCCGATCCGGCGGTGGATGTGCTCCATCGCATCGTCCAGCCGGTCCTCGCTCTCCACCAGCTCGCACCGGCCGGCGCCGAGCGCGGCCAGCCGGCCCAGGAAGCCGGCGTTCACCGCCCGGTCGATGCCGACCGTGTGCAGGCGGGTGCTCCCGATCAGCGGGGTGATGTCGGCCAGGATCTGGTCCTCGTTGCCGACCTGCCCGTCCGTGACCAGCACCAGCACCCGGTCCCGGTCGCTCGCGGTCAGCAGCTTCAGCCCCTGGTCGAGCGGGGCCAGCAGTTCGGTGCCGCCGCGGGCCTCGACCCGGGCCAGGTGCTCGACCGCCCGGAACCGGTGTCGGTCGGTGGCCTCGACCAGGCCGGCGTCCAGCCCGTCGGGCCGCTCGACCTGATGGTCGAAGGTGAGGACGGCGAACCGGTCGCCGGTGGTCAGCGTGTCCACCACCCGGGCGGCGGCCCGGCGGGCGGCCACCATCTTCCAGCCGCCCATGCTGCCGGAGTGGTCCAGCAGAAGGACCACGTCCTTGGCCCGGGCCGGTTCCGGGCCGTCCGGCGGGAGCACGGTCAGCTGGAACGTGCCCTGCTCGCGGTCGTCGTCGGAGTTCCCGTCGGGCACGGCCAGCGCCGCCTCGGTGGCCGACGCGTACGGCAGTCGCAGGATGAAGTCGCGGTCGGCCTTCTCGCCCGCGCCGATCGACACGTGGCCGCCGGCGGTGGTGACGGTGTGCAGGCTGGACCGGACCTCGCCCAGGGTGAGCCCGGCCGGGTCAATGTCGACGTCGATGGACAGGCGCAGCGGGTTGGCGAAACCGGGCAGCAGGATCGGCGGAGAGATGCGGGAGGCGTCCGGCACGGCGTCGGTGTCGCGCAGCCAGCCGCTGCCGACCGGGGTGCCCGGTAGGGGAGTGCCCGGCATGTACCGGGGCGCGACCACCAACGGGAACCGGAAGGTGGCGGCGCCGTCCTCGTACGGCAACGGTCCGACCAGCCGCAGCTCGATCGTCACGCGCTCGCCGGCCAGGATGTTGCCGACCCGCATGGTGAAGACGCCGGGTCGTTCCTCCTCGGCGATCGACGCCCGCTGCCCGGCTTCCACGGCCCGGTCGTACACCTCCCGGGCGTTGCCGCGCTCCTGCAGCTCGGCCTCGACCGTACGGTCGTCGGCGGTCATCGTCATGCCGGTGACCGCGGCCCGGTCCGGGAGCGGGAAGACGTACGTGGCCTCGAGCGCGGTGTCGTGGACGTTGACGAACTCGGCCCGGACGACGGTCCGGCTCACCAGCCCGGTGATCTTCGCGTCGACGTCCAGGCGGTCGAGCGGCAGGTTGCCCCGGTCAGTACGCAAGGCGCCGAGGCCGGCGTCCTCGAGCGGGCGGAGGCGGCCGAGCTCGGCCGGACCCATCAGCTGAACGGAAACGGTCATGACGCTCTCCCGGTGTCTTGATCTTGATTCAGCAGGCCGCGGTCGGCGAGCAGGGTCATCAGCGGTCCGGCGGCAGCGGTGACGGCCGCGGCGTCGGCGGGGGTGAGGGTTCCCGGCAGGATCAGGATCGCGCCCCCGCCCAGGGCGACGCCACCGACCGGCCGGGCCGCGGCGTCCGTGGTGGACGCGGTGGACGCGGTGGCCGCGCTGGACAAGGTGGACGCTTTTTCCGCGCCCAAAGGTGGTGCGCCGCGATACCGGCCGCCGGCCCGCGACGGCGGGGCGGCCCTCTCGCCGACGGGCCTGTCGGCGGGCTCTCCGGCGGGCGGCGCGCCCGGTGAGGTTACGCCCGGTGAGGTTGCGCCCGGTGACGTTGCCCCCGCTGACGGCGCGGCCCAGAAGCGCGGCCGGGCGAGGGCGGCGTCGGCAACCACCGATGCGCCGGCGGCCGCGGGATCGCCGACGGTTGCCGGAACGCCGACGGTTGCCGGATCGCCGGCGAGCAGCGATGCGGGGACGCGGGCGATCGCGGCCAGTTCGGCGTCGGAGGCGCCGGTCAGCTCGGCCTGGATCTGCGCCAGGCTCAGGCCGCCGGCCTGCCGCCGCTTGAGCGCTACCAGCTGCAGCAGGTGCCGCGGCCCGTACAGCGCGATCCGCCCGCGTACGCCTGCCGGCCGGTCCACCAGCCCGGTTTGCGTGTACCACCGGATGGACCGGCGATCGGGCAGGTCACGGACCCGGCCGTTGGGCGCGCCGGGATACTCGGCCGCGAGGGCCGCCCCCGCCCGCCGCACCAGCTCGTCCAATGTCCACATGCCTGCCACTATGACACTGTCACGGTGACAGTGTCAATGAGGATTCCGGTGGCGCGGGAACCGGCCGAGCCGGAAGGATGGCCGCATGCCGGTCACCAGTCAGGCCGCGGGGATGCTGCGCGCGCTCGCGTCGCCCGTCCGGCTCACCTTGCTCAGCCTCGTCGTGCAACGCCAGGCCGCGGGGGAGGACTGTTCCGTCACCGCGCTCGCCGAGGCGACCGGCACTCCGGTGCGCACGCTCCTCAAGGATGTGACCCGCCTGCAGGCGGCCGGGCTGCTGCGCCGCGGTCCCGGGCTGTCGGCCGACCTTCCGGCGCTGCGGGCGACGGCCGACGCGCTGGTCGGCGAGCTCCCGATCGCGCGCCTGCTGACCACCGCTCCCGACCTCGGGCGGTACTTCGCCAACGGCCGGCTGACCGACCTGACGGTGGACCAGTCGGTCAAGCTGCGCCTCGCGCCCCTGCTGGCCCAGCTGATCCCGGACGACCGCGCGCTGACCGAGGCCGAGGTCAACGACCTGCTGCACCAGGTTCACGACGATCACGCCTACCTGCGCCGGATGCTGGTCGACTTCGGACAGTTGACCCGGGACGGCACCACCAACTACCGGCGGGCGGGCTGAATTCATGCGCATCGGTGTGATCCTCCCGATCAGCACCTCCGACGGCCCCGGCCGGCCGCCCACGTGGCCGGAGATGCGAGCTACCGCGATCCAGGCCGAGGAGATCGGGCTCGACTCGGCCTGGGTGTGCGACCACTTCCTGTCCGGGCCGCCGGGCAGGCCGCCCGAGGGCATCCACGAGGCGTGGACCGTGGTGTCCGCGCTCGCGGCCACGACCACCCGCATCGAGCTCGGCCAGATGGTGATGTGCGTGTCGTTCCGCAGCCCGGCCCTGCAGGCCAAGATGGCCGTCACCGCCGACCTGATCAGCGGCGGCCGTCTCACCCTGGGCGTGGGCGCCGGGTGGTACGAACCGGAGTACCGCGCACTCGGCCTGCCGTTCGACCACCGGGTCTCGCGGTTCGACGAGGCGCTGCAGATCATGGCGCCGCTGCTGCGCGGGGATCGCGTGACGGTCGCCGGGAAGTACCACGACGCCGAGGATGCGGTGCTGCTCCCGCCCCCGGACCGGCGCGTCCCGATCCTGATCGCCGGCACCGGCCCCCGCATGCTGCGGCTGACCGCCCGCGACGCCGACGCCTGGAACACCGCCTGGTACACCGATCCGGACGAGCGGCTGAGCCGGCAGCTGGCCGGCATGCGGGACGCGCTCGAGGCCGAGGGCCGCGATCCGGGAACCCTGCGCCGGACCGTCGGGATGGACTGCGACCTGACCGGCCCGGACGAGCTGGCCCGCCGGTTCGACGCCTACGACCGGCTCGGTGTCGACGACCTGATCATCGGTTTCGAGCCGATCACCGGTGAGAAACTCGACCTGGTCGCCCGCGCGATCGCGATCCGCGGCCGCTGATGGACGCGACGGCGCGGGTGGCGGCGGTGTTCGACCGGGTGGCGGACGTCTACGACAGCGTCGGGGTGCCCTGGTTCACGCCCATCGCCCAGCACCTGGTGCGCCTCGCCGCGCCCCAACCGGGCGAGCGGGCGCTCGACGCCGGGTGCGGGCGCGGCGCGGCCACGGCGGCGCTGGCGGAGGCCGTGGGCGACGCCGGCCACGTGACCGGAATGGACCTGTCCCCCCGGATGATCGAGGCGTGCCGCGCCGAACTCGGCCGGCCGAACGTCGAGTTCCAGGTCATGGACGCCACCTCGCCGTCGTTGCCGGCGGCCGGCTTCGACCTTGTCGTCTCCTCGCTGGTCGTCTTCTTCCTTCCCGATCCGCGGGGCGCCCTCGCCGCCTGGCGGCGCCTTCTCGTCGCCCCGGGCGGGCGGCTGGCGATCTCCACGTTCGGCCGCCGCGACCCGGTGTGGGACGCGGTCGACGCGACCTTCCGCCCGTACCTGCCGGCGGGCATGCTGGACGCCCGGACGACCGGCGCCGCCGGGCCCTTCGGCAGCGACGCCGGGGTCGAGGAGCTGGTCGCCGCGGCCGGGTACACCGGCGTGCGGACCACCTGCTTCGACATCGAGGTGACCTTCGCCGACGCCGGCGAGTGGTACGCGTTCAGCCGCTCCCACGGGCAGCGGGCGATGTGGGACGCCGTTCCGGAGGCCGACCGGGCCACCGTCCGGGCCGTCGCCGGCGAACGCCTCGAAGCGGCCCGCCGCGGCGACGGCCGGATCCGCCTGACCCAGCAGGTGCGCTGCACGCTGGCCGAGGTGCCGTAGCAAGGTCGTTAAGGTGAGCCCATGAAGGATGAGCCTGTCGGGCGGATCCGCTTCATGGACGAGCAGCGGGTCAACCTGGACGGGTTCGCCCGGGAGGACCCGGCGCTCGGGCTGGTGGCGCTGCGCAGCCCGGCCGACCCCGAGCCGTCGCTGCGCGTGGCCGGCGGCGTGGTCGTCGAGCTGGACGGGAAGCTCCGCGAGGACTTCGACACCATCGACCGGTACGTCGCCGCGCACGGGCTCGACCTGGCCGTCGCCGACGAGGCCATGGCGCTCGGGGACGTGGCCGCCGCGCGGCTGTTCGTGGACCCGGCCGTGCCGCGGACCGAGGTGGTCCGGCTGGTCGCCGGGATGACCCCGGCCAAGCTCGCCCGGGTCGTCGCCCAGTTGCGGCCGCCCGAGCTGATGATGGCGATGACGAAGCTGCGGGCCCGCGGCACGCCCAGCAACCAGGCCCACGTGACGAACCTGCTCGACGATCCGCTGCTGCTCGCGGCGGATGCGGCGACCGCCGCGGCGTACGGCTTCCGGGAGCTCGAGACGACCGTGCCGGTCCTCGCCGACGCGCCCTCCAACGCGGTCGCCGTCACCATCGGCGCCGCCGTCGGGGCGGCCGGCGTCCTGGTGCAGTGCGCGGTCGAGGAGGCGATGGAACTCGAGATGGGCATGCGCGGGCTGGTTTCGTACGCCGAGACGGTCAGTCTGTACGGCACCGAGGGCGTCTTCCTCGACGGCGACGACACGCCCTGGTCCAAGGCGCTGCTGACCTCCGCCTACGCCAGCCGCGGAATCAAGATGCGGGTGTCCTCCGGGGCCGGGGCCGAGGTGCTGATGGCCGGCGCCGAGGGCTGCAGCATGCTCTACCTCGAGTCGCGGTGCGTGTCGCTGGCCCGGGCCATCGGCGCCCAGGGCGTGCAGAACGGCGGCATCGACGGCGCCAGCGTGGCCGCGGCCGTCCCGCGCGGCGTCCGGGAGCTGATGGCCGAGAACGTCATGGTGATGGCCCGCAACCTGGAGTCGTGCTCCGGCAACGACGCGCTGATGAGTGAGTCCCACGTCCGCCGGACCTCCCGGACGCTGCCGATCCTGCTGGCCGGCAGCGACTACATCTGCAGCGGCTTCGGGTCGATCCAGCGGTACGACAACATGTTCGGGCCGTCGAATTGGAACGCCGAGGACATCGACGACTGGCTGGCGATACAACGGGACTGGGGCGTCGACGGCGGGTTGCGGACGGCGTCGCCGTCGTCGCTGCGCGACCTTCGGACCAGAGCGGTCGAGGCCGTACGGGACGCGTACCGGGCCCTCGGACTGGGCGACTTCACCGACGCGCAACTGGCGGCGGCGGTCGACGCGGCCGGCTCGAAGGACCTGGCCCCGGGCGACCCCCTCGCCGTGCTGGAGGCCGCCCGGACCATCCGCGGCACCGGCCTGACCGCCCTCGACGTCGCCCGGGCCCTGCACGACACCGGTCACGACGAGGCCGCGTCGCGGGTGCTGGCCATGGCCGTCGCCCGGGTGCACGGCGACCACCTGCAGACCGCCGCCATCTTCGACGAGCAGATGCGGGTGCTCAGCCTGGTCACCGACCCGAACGAGTACGCCGGCCCGGGCACCGGCTACGAACCGTCGCCGGCCCGGCAGGCCGAGATCGACGGCATCCGGCAGCAGCGTGGCGTCGAGGATCTGCGGAAGTCCCAGTCGGCCTTCGCCGGCACGCTGGCCCCCGTCGGACCGGCCGTCTTCGGAACCGATCCGCGCGACGTCGTCATCGGCGTCTCACCCGGCGTCGGCCGTACGGTCTGGAAGACGTTGAGCGGGATACTGGTCGTCGACGTGCTCCGTGAGCTCCTCGACGGGCTGGAGGAGGAGGGCTGCGTGGCCCGGATCGTCCGGATCAACTCCACCATCGACGTCGGCATGGTCGGCCTGACCGCGGCCCGGCTGGCCGGGTCCGGGATCGGGATCGGCCTGCAGGGCAAGGGCACCGCGCTGATCCACCGCCGTGACCTGCCGCCGCTGGCCAACCTGGAGCTGTACAGCATGGCCCCGACGCTCACCCCCGACATGTACCGGCTGCTCGGCGCCAACGCCGGCCGCCACGCCAAGGGCGCTCCCGGGGTCCCGGCCCGGAACCCGTACACCGACGAGGCGATCGAGGCGCGCTACCACACCAGCGTGATCGCTTTGCAGGCGCTGGAACGCGACTGCGCCGACCCGACGGCCGCCCCCGAAGAACTGGCCCTTCCCGAAGAGCTGGCCCTTCCGGAGGACCGGTCGTGACCCGCGCCTTCTCCGGCAAGCCGGCCGGGGACCTGACCGTGGACGCGCTGGTCCGCGACGAGCTCGGTCCCGACGACGTGCGGATCCACCCGGACACCCTCGAGGCCCAGGCGGCCGTGGCCGAACGGCACGGCAACCCGCAGCTGGCGGCCAACTTCCGGCGCGGCGCCGAGCTCGCGACGTTCACCGAGACCGAGATCCTCGCCTTCTACGAGGCCCTGCGCCCCCGCCGGTCCACTCGGGACGAGCTGCTCGCCCTGGCCGATGACCTGGCGGCCCGGGAGGCGCCGAGGTGCGCGGCGCTGGTCCGGGAGGCGGCGGCCGCGTACGGGCCGCGCGCCCTGCTGCGGTGATCCGGATCGCCGGGATCGACATCGGCAACTCGACCACCGAGGTCGTCCTCGCCGACGGGCCGGCGGTGCTCGGCGCCGACCGGGTGCCGACGCGCGGGCCCAAGGGGGGACCGGCCAGCCTCGACGGGGCCGCCCGGCTGGTCCGCCGGCTCGTCGCCGCGCACGGTGGCAGTCTCGGCGCGGCCGTCGTGGCGCCGCTGCGGCCGGTCACCACGACCACCGCCACCCTGCCCGAGCCGGTCGCCGGCACCGGCCGGCTGCGGGTGGTGGCCGCCGGTGCGTCGACCACCGGCGGCGCCGGAGCCGGGGTGGGCACCCCGTTCGTCGTCGGCGCGGCCCTCCCCGACGGCCCGGTCGTCGCTCTGGTCCCGGCAGGCGGCGGCTACCGGTCGGTCATGGGCGAGCTGCGGGCCCTCGCCGGCCGGGGGGTTCTGGCCGCGGTGGTGGTCGAGCGGGACGAGGCGGTGCTGATCGCGAACCGGCTGCCGGCCGGAATACCGGTCGTCGACGAGGTGCCGATCGAGGGGCTGTCCGGGGTCCGGCGGCTGGCCGTCGAGGTGCGGTCGCCGCTGCGGTCGCTCACCGACCCGGTGTGGATGGCGGCCCGTCTCGATCTGCCCGCGGCCGAGCAGAAGGACGCGGCCCGCATCGCGGCCCAGCTGTACGACCGGGCGAGCGCCGTCGTCGCGGTGTCGGACCGGCCGGACGCGGGCGACCCGCCGGCGGAAGCGGTGGTCACCCTGTCCGACGGCTCGTCCGCGGCCCTGACGGCGGCTCACCGGCCCGGCCTCGTCGTCGCCTACCAGCTTCCGGGCGGACCGCGGCGGCCGGTCGACGACCTGTTCGCGGTCGATCTAGCCGCGCTCGCCGACGCTCAGCTCACCCGCCGCGGGGCCGCCGCCTCCCGGACCGTCGCTCTGGCCGCATTGCACGCCGACGCGCCGTACACGGATCCGGGCCCGGCCCTGTCGGCCCTTCTGGACGCCGACGTCCGCACCGTGTCGAGCGAGGCCGCGGCCGCCCGCCGGGGTGCGCTGTCGACCCCCGGCGCACCGGCCGTGGCGGTCGTGGTCGACATCGGCGGCGGCACCGTCGACGTGGTCCCGGCCGCCGGCTCCACCGTCCTGGCCGGCGCGGGCGAGCTGCTCACCGCGGCCACGGCCGCCGTGCTGGGCGTGGCCCACACGCCCGCCGAGTGGGCGAAACGCGGTCCCGCGCACCGGGCCGAGGCGCCGCAGCTGCTGCTGGCCGAGGACGGCCGGCGGACGTTCCTGGACGCGCCGATCCGGTCCGACGCGGTCGGCGCGCTGGTCGTCGGCGGGCCCACCGGCTGGCTGCCGTTCAGCCGGAGTCTCGCCCCCAGCGAGTGGCGGGCGCTGCGGCTGCGCCTGAAGACCGAGATCCTCGGCGCCAATCTGGCCCGGGCGCTGCCCGACAGGCCCGGCACCGTCGTCGTCGTCGGCGGCCCGGCGGGCGACGACGAGGTGCTCGGCTGCGTCGCCCGCGGGCTGCCCGCCGGCACCGTCGTCGGCCGGGCGGACGTCGCCGGCGTGCTCGGTCACCGCTACGCCGTCGCGTACGGCCTGGTGCTCAGCAGCGGATGGTGACGCACTGGGGGCCGGCCCGCGGCGACGGCCCCCGCACACGGCGAGCGCGATGCCGACCACGTCGTCGCGGGCCGGCGCGGAACCACGGCGATGACGTATCCGGCCCCATGTCAGGTGCGGACGTTGACCGTGTGGGGGGTGTGCACCGTGATCGTCGTGCGGTCGGCGCGGAACAGGTCGTGGGAATGCTCGAACGGCTCGCCGCCGGGCGCGCAGGTGGTGCGGGTGATGGACAGCAGCGGGGCGGCCACGGCGACGTCGAGCACGGCGGCCTCGTCGCGGCCGGCCGGGACCACCTCGATGTGCTCGACCGCCTCGTCCGGGCGTACGCCGTAGTGGGTCTCGAGCAGCTCGTAGAGGGAACCGCCGAGCGGCAGCTCGAGCAGGCCCGGGAACCGGTGCGCGGGCAGGCGGGCGTGTTCCAGCGAGATCGGGGTGCCGTCGGCCAGCCGGATCCGGACCACCTCCAGGACGTACGCGCCGGGAGGCAGGCGCAGCGCGGCGACCGTGGTGTCGTCCGCCCGGACCAGCCCGGTGCCGACCACCCGGGTGCCGGCCGTGATGCCCTGCCGGCGCAGCAGGGCCGGGACGCCGTCGATGCGGGACAGGTCGCGGTCGACCTTCGGATGGCCGACGAACGTGCCGCCGCCCCGGCCGGGGACGCGGCGGACCACCCCGGCGCGTTCCATGGCGGCCAGGGCCTGACGGACGGTGGAGCGGCTCACGCCGAGCGCGCGGGCCAGGTCGCGTTCGCCGCCGAGCTTCGCGCCCGGGGCCAGGGCGCCGGTGCGGATCTGGTCCAGCAGCCTCCGTCGCGCGTCCTCGCCGGCGGTCACAGCCCCTGCAGCGCGGACATCGACTCGGGCAGCACCTGCCCGCCGTCCACCACCAGGGTCTGGCCGGTGATGTAGCCGGCCTCGACGGTGGCCAGGAACAGGCACGCGTTCCCGATGTCGGCGACGTCGCCGAGCCGGCCGAGCGGGATCGACGCCTCCATCGCCGCGCGGTACTCCGGGCCGAGTTCGTCGATGCCTTCGGTCGAGATGTTGCCCGGCAGGACCGCGTTCACGGTGATTTTCTGCGGGGACAGCTCGATGGCGGCGGTCCGGAGGAATCCCAGCTGCGCCGCCTTGCTCGCCCCGTAGTGCGTCCACCCCGGGAAGCCGGTGATCGGCCCGGTGATCGACGACGTCAGGATCACCCGGCCGCGGCCGCTCGCGGTCAGCGCGGGCACGCACGCCTGGACGCTGAAGATGGTGCCCTTCACGTTGACGCCGAGCACGGTGTCCACATCGGACTCGGTCAGGTCGGCCAGGCGGGCCTCGGGGAAGATGCCGGCGTTGGCGCACAACACGTCGAGCCCGCCGAACCGGTCCACCGCCGCCGACGCCGCGCGAACGCAGTCGGCCGGAACCGACACGTCGGCCGCCACCGTGGCCACGCCGAGCTCGGAGGCGCACCGCTGCAGCGCGGCCTCGTCCCGCCCGGTGATCGTGACGTGGGCGCCGGCCTGCGCGAACACCCGCGCGATGCCTTTGCCGATGCCCTTGCTGCCGCCGGTGACCAGCACCGACAGTCCTTCGACGGAGGTGAACATCGTCAATTCCTTCCGTACGAGCTCAGGTACGTCTCGGCCAGCGCGCAGCTGCCCGCGGTGTATGCGGCGCCCATCGACCGGGCCAGGTCGGTGCCGGAGTGCGAGCCGATCCAGGCGACCAGCAGCAGCCGGCGCATCATCACGAACGTCGGGATCTCGGCCTCGTCGGCGGCGGACAGCGACCGGACCGTCCGGTATCCGGTCACCCAGGCGTCGACCAGCTCGGGCACCCGCGGGTCGTCCTCGATGAAGCTGAGCGCGGCTCCCAGGTCGTACAGCAGCCAGCTCCATCCGCAGTCGTCGAAGTCGATGACGTACGTGTCCGGCCCGTGCGCCAGCAGGTTGGCCAGGCGCAGGTCGGCGTGCACCAGCCCGTACCGCCCGGGGTCCGGCCCGAAGGCGGCCAGCCGGGCCCGCAGGGTGTCGTCGAGCCGGTCCAGCACCGCCCGCTCGGCTGGGCCGACCGCGATGCCGTCCTGCCAGCGGCCCCACCGCGCGACGGCGCCGAACGCCCCGTCGTAGTCCCAGGCGAACCGGTCGAACCCGGCCGGCCGTTGCCAGGTGCGGCTGTGCTCATGCATCCGGGCGGTGATCGCGCCGAGCGTCCGGAAACCGGCGACCAGGTCGTGGTCGGGCGGTTCGGTGCCGGGCAACCACTCGAACATCACCGCGTGGCGGGGCGCCGATCCCGGGTCGAGGTCGACGATCCGCCGCCCGTCACCGGCCGGGACCACCCGGGGGGTGCGCAGTCCGGCCTCGTCGCGCAGCGCGTCCAGCCAGGCCAGCTCGGACGCGATCTGCGCCTCGCCGTGGTAGCCGCGGCGGTGCACCCGCAGCACCGTCCGCTCGCCCGTCGCCGGGCGTTCGACCAGGAAGGTGGCGTTCTCGCTGACGTTGAGCAGCGTCGTCACGCCGTCGCCGGCGCCGTACTCGGCCAGCGCGCGGGACGCGAGCGCGTCGAGGAAGCCGGTCGCGCCGCCGGACGACAGGTCGTGGCCGGCGGTCATCGCGCCTCGTTGGAGGCGTACGGGTAGGCCGGGACCGGCGTCGCCGGGGCGACCCAGGGCTGCCGGGCCAGCGGGACGCCGCCGCCGATCCGGGTCCACGTGATCAGCCCGTCCGGGGCGGCCGGGGGCATGTCGCCGTCGCCGGCCGCGACTCGGCTCACCGGCAGCGCGGCGGCGACCCGCAGCGGCCCGTCGGGGTCGGCGGAGTGGATCCGGACCCGGTCGCCGCCGGTCTCGCGCAGGACGCCCCGGGCGGCGCGCAGGGCGTGCCCGAGGTCGCGGTACCCGGCGCCGACGGTCAGCACCACCGCACCCGGATCGATCAGGCCGGCCACGGCGCCGGCGTCGACGATGACGACCACCGGGGAGCCGTCCGGCGGGTCGAGCGGGAACGCGCCCGGGGCGGGGCCGCCGACCGTCTGCAGAACGCCGGCGGGGGCGCCGGCGGCCTCGGCCCGGCGCGCCTGCGGTGCGACGTCCGCGCCGTCCACCAGCAGGGCGTTGCGGGTCAGCAGGACCCGCCGGACGACCTCGTCGAGGCGGTCCGGCGTCACCCGGGCCGAGACCACGCCGACGGGGCGTGGCAGGGCGACCCCGCCGGTGTACGGGTCGGCCCGCGCCGAGACGTAGTCGGGCAGCGGGCCCGGCCCGGTGGCCGCGGTCACGATCCGGTGGGTCGCCGCCAGGTCGTAGCCGGCGAACGCGTCGGCCGCCCAGCGGGCCAGGTCGTACGCGCTCACGTCAACGCCGCCACGTCGTCGCGGGAGAGCGCCACGGCCGTTTCCGTACGGTCGAGAATCTCGTCGGCCAGCGCCGGATCGACCAGGATGCCCGGCTTGAACTGCAGCACGCTCGGGTCGAGCGCCGAGAAGATGGCCCAGACGCCGTTCTCGTACAGGCGGCGCATCACCGCCCGGGCGCCGGTCGGGTGGGCGAACTCCAGCCCGATGACGAGGCCGTTCTGCCGGATCCCGACGAGCCAGTCGGGGTGATCCGACCGGATGGCGCGCAGTCCGTGGCCGATCCGGTCGGCGAGGTAGTGGACCTGCGTCCGGGTCTCCGGCCGGTCGGTCAGCCGGAGCGTCGCCAGCGCGGCGACACAGCCGAGTTCCGCCCCGCCGAAGGTGGAGATGTGCCCGAACCCGTCCTCGGTCAGCCACCCGGCCGCGCGCTCGTTGAGCAGCACCGCCGCGATCGGGTAGATGCCCCCGGACAGCCCCTTGCCGGTGACCAGGATGTCCGGGGTGATGCCGTGCTTGCTGATGCCCCACAGCTCGCCCGTGCGCATCAGCCCGGTTTGCACCTCGTCGGCGATGTACAGGGCGTCGTAGCGCCGGCAGAGCTCGGCCACGGCCTCCAGGTAGCCGGGTTCGGGCAGCGGGAAGCCGTACGTCGCCGGGATCGTCTCCATGATGACCGCCGCCACGTCGGAGGCCTTCAGGGCGACCTCCATCGCGTCCAGGTCGTTGAACGGCACGTGCGGGAAGTCGGCGGGCTGCCCCGACCGGAACAGCTCGGCGAACCGGTCGTCGCCGGTGGCCAGGGCCAGCCCGGTGTGCCCGTGGTACGCCTTCACGATCGACACGATCTTGCGTTTGCCGGTGGCGTGCCGGGCCGACTTGAGCGCGATGTCGACGGCTTCGCCGCCGCCGCTGGCGTACACCACCTTGCTCATCCCGGGCGGGCCGGACGTGATCAGGGCCTCGGCCAGCGCGGTCCGGGCCAGGGAGGGGAAGTGGTGGTTGCCGATGTCGAACCGGTCCATCGCGGCGCGCACCGCGGCGACCACGTCCGGATTGCGGTGGCCCAGGTTGTAGGTGCCGCCGTTGAGGTGCACGTCGATCAGCCGGGACCCGTTCATGTCGTACAGGAAGTAGCCCTCGCGGCGGTCGATGACCAGCGGCACCCCGGCGTCGGTCCAGAACTCGGTCTTGCCCGGATTCCAGTAGCGACGGGCCTTCTCGAGGACCTCGTCCTTGGACCCGAAGACGAATTCGCCGTAGTCGATGATGGCAACCACCCTCCGCGTTCGGTCTGATTCGGTCTACCAGCGGGCCGGATCGCCGGTCAATCGGCCCATCGAAGTTTTACCTTCCCGAAGCAATCGAGGCTTGTGAACAGGGCAGCCGGGTGCGAGTCTCACGACACGAATTGGTCCAGACCAGGCCGACGCGATTCCGGAGAGTGGCCATGGCTACTGACAACATCGCCCCTGAAGCGTTCGAGGACGCGCCCGTCCCGCGCGCCGCCAGCAGCAACACCCTCAAGGTCGGCGCCGTCGGTATCTTCGGCGTGCTGTTCATGGCCGTGGCCAATGCCGCGCCGATCACCGCGATGACCGGCAACGTGCCGATCGCCGTCGGGTACGGCAACGGCCTCGGCGCCCCGGCCGGCTTCCTCGTCGCCACGGTCGTGCTGACCCTGTTCACGGTCGGGTTCGTGGCGATGGCCCGGCACATCACCACGGCCGGCGCGTTCTACGGCTTCGTCACCCACGGTCTCGGCCAGTTGTGGGGGATGGCGACCGGGCTGCTGGCCACGATGGCGTACGTCGTCTTCGAGGGCTCGCTGATCGGCATCTTCTCGTACTTCGCCAACTACGCCCTCAAGGACTGGTTCGGCTGGAACGCCAACTGGCTGGTCATCGCGGTCATCGGCATCATCATCGTCGGGCTGTTCGGCTACTACGACATCAACATCGCGGCCGCCGTGCTCGGCTTCTTTTTGGTCTGTGAGGTCATTCTGCTGGCCGCGCTCGCGCTGTCGGTGGTGTTCAAGGGCGGCGGCCCGGACGGGTGGCTGGTCTCCTCGATCAACCCGGTCAACGCGTTCAAGAACCTGTCCGAGGGCGGCGGCCTGGGCGTCAAGACGTCCGCCGGCACCCTCGTGGCGGCCGGCAGCGGCGCGCTCGGCCTGTTCTTCGCCTTCTGGTCGTGGGTCGGTTTCGAGACCACGGCGGTGTACGGCGAGGAGTCGCGAAACCCGCGCCGCATCGTGCCCCGGGCGACCCTGATCGCGGTCGTCGGGCTCGGCCTGTTCTACACCTTCGTCTCGTGGATGGTGCTGGCCGGCGACGGCGCCAAGGCGTCCATCGACCTGGCCAACAACAACTCGATCGGCATGTTCACCAACCTCGCCGAGGCCAACCTGGGCGGCCACTGGGTCACCTACGTCTACATCTTCCTGATCGTGTCCGGGTCGTTCGCCTGCGCGCTGGCGTTCCACAACGCCGCGTCGCGCTACCTGTTCGCGATCGGCCGGGAACTGCCGGCCACGCAGCGGTCGCTCGGCGCCACCCACCCCAAGCACCGGTCGCCGCACATCGCGTCGATCGTCCAGTCGGTGATCACGCTCGTGCTGACCGCCGGGTTCTACTTCCTGACCGTGGGCGGCAGCGACGCCAACCGCGGCGGCTACATCTACCTGTACGGCCTGCTGGCCCTGCTGGGCACGATGGCCATCCTGATCGTGCAGGCGATCACGTCGCTCGCCGTCATCTGGTACTTCCACGTGAAGAAGACCCACCCGGGGAACTGGCTGACCACCGGCGTCATCCCGGCGCTCGGCGGGATCGGCATGCTCTACGTGGTCTACCTGCTGTTCTCCAACATCGACTTCGCCGGTGGTGGGGCGGCCGGGTCGCCGTTCTTCAAGGCCATCCCGTGGATCGTGGCGGCGACGTTCGTGCTCGGGCTCGTGCTGGTGATGGTCCTGCGGGCGCGCAGCCCTCAGGTCTACCGGTCCATCGGCCGTACGGTCATGGAAGAGGCGCACGACCGCGCATGACCTCTCCGCTGCAGTGGGACCCGGACCCGGACGCCGATCCGGCGACCGGTGTCTACACCTTCGGCGGCGCCGCCCCGGTCGCGACCCTGCGACCGGGGCAGGTGGTGTCCACGTGGACCCGCGACTGCTTCGGCGGGCGGGTCCGCTCCACTGTGGACATGGCGTCGCAGGTCACCGACCCGCGGTACCTGAACCCGCAGACCGGGCCGTTCTGGATCGAGGGGGCCTCACCGGGGGACACGGTCGCGGTTCATTTCCTCAGCATCGAGCCACGGTACGGCTGGGGCGTCAGCACCACCGTCCCGTTCTTCGGCGCGCTAACGGCCACGCCCTCGACCGCGATGCTGCACGACCCGCTGCCCGAGCGGACCTGGTTCTACACCATCGACACCGGCGCCCGGCTGGTCCGATACGCCGCGCTGGACAGCCCGTACGAGGTCGACCTGCCGCTGGATCCGATGCACGGCACCGTCGGGGTGGCGCCTCCGCTGGGGGAGGTGCGGTCGTCGCTGACCCCGGGCAGCTGGGGCGGCAACATGGACACCCCGGAGATGCGGGCCGGCAGCACCTGTTACCTCGGGGTCAACGTCCCCGGCGCGTTGCTCAGCCTCGGGGACGGCCATGCCCGGCAGGGTGAGGGCGAGACCTGTGGCGTGGCCGTGGAGTGCGCGATGGACACGGTGGCCGTCGTCGATCTCATCAAGGGCGTCCCCACGCCGTGGCCGCGGCTGGAGGACGACGGGTGGCTGATGACCACCGGATCGGCCCGGCCGCTCGAGGACGCGTTCCGGATCGCCCACACCGAACTGGTGCACTGGACGGCCGAGCTGACCGGGCTGTCCACTCTGGACGCGTACCAGCTGGTGTCACAGACCGCGCGGACGCCGGTGGCCAACGTGGTCGACACCAACTACACGGTGGTGGCCAAACTGCCGAAATCGGTGCTGCGCGGCGCCGTCGCGTACGGCGGCACGCACGACCGGCTGGCCGTCACCTGACGACGCAGTCGATGACGACCAGGCCGGTCGCGGTCGTACGGACCTCGCTCGTGGTCAGCCCGGCGGCCGCGGCCAGCGCCGTGTACTGCTCGACGCTGCGCTCGCGCCCGCCGGACAGTACCAGCATGCGCAGGCTCATCTCGGCGAACATGGCCGGGTCGCCGCCGTCGGTGCCGTGCGACTCGACGACGACCACGTGGCCGGTGCGGCCGGCGGCCTCCGCGCAGCGGCTCAGGATCGCGGTCGCCCGCTCGTCGTCCCAGTCGTGCAGCACGGCGCTGAGCAGGTAGACGTCCCCGTCGGTGGGCAGCGGATCGAAGAAGCTCCGCCCGGCGAACTCGCACCGCCCGTCCAGCCCCCGCCCGGCCAGGAACCGCCGGCCGCGCTCTATGGTGTCCGGCTGGTCGACCAGCGTGCCCCGGAGGTGCGGGGCGGCGTGCAGCACCTCGGCCAGCAACGCTCCGGTGCCACCGCCGACGTCGACCACGTGCCGCACCCCCGACCAGTCGTAGGCGGTGGCCGCCGCGCTCCGGGTCGAGCCGGCCATGGTGGCGTCGAACGAGGCGGACAGGGCCGGATTCGCGGCCAGGTAGTCCCAGAACGGCACGCCGAAGGCCGCCTCCCAGGCGGGCCGGCCGGTGCGGACCGTGTGCAGCAGCTCGGTGAACACCAGGTCCATCCGGCCGCCGAAGGAGTTCAGGTCGAACATCGCCCGCCCACCCCCGGGGTGGTCCGACCGCAGGAGCTCACCGATCCCGGTGAGCGTGAACCGGCCCGGCGAGGGCTCGGCGAACACCCCGTGACCGGACAGGTGCCGCAGCAGCCGGCCGAGCGCATCGGCGTCGGTCCCGGTCCGCTCAGCCAGTACCGCCACGTGCTCCGCGCCGCCGGTCATCAGGTCGGCCAGACCCAGCGTGGCCGCCACCCGCACCGCCATCGGGGTCACCAGATCGGTGATCGGGGCCAGCTGTTCCCAAGTCGACGGTTCCGTCTCGTCCGAGGTCATGCCCCACGCTAACCCGAGCGGCCGAGGTGTTCCGGGGCGTACCGGGCCAGGGTCAGCTGCTCCGCGATGCTGATCAGCGTGTAGAGCGCGATCGACGCGACCGTCACGATGGTCACGCCGGTCCACATCCGGTCGAGCTCGAACGTGGTCACCGCGGCCAGCATCAGGTAGCCGAGCCCCTTGCCGGTGGCCAGCCACTCCGCCAGCGGCGCCCCGACCAGGGCCAGCGGCGCCGCCCCCCGCAGCGCGGCGAACGGGGCCGGCAGGGCACCGGGCAGCTGCACCCGCCACAGCGTCGCGTAGCGGGAGGCGCCGTACGCCCGCATCAGGTCCAGGGCCGGGCGCGGCACCGCCCGCAGCGCCAGGGAGACGTTGACCAGCACGGGGAAGAACGTGACGATGCCGGCGATGACGGTGACGGCGAGCAGGCCCCGGCCGAAGATCAGCGCGATCAACGGGGTCATCGCGACCAGCGGCACCGCCCGCAGCGCCATGGCGATCGGCAGCAGCGTCTGCTCGACGCCGCGCGAGAGAGCGAACGCGACCGCGACGACCAGGGCGGCGACCGCCCCGCCGACCAGCCCGATGACCGCGTCCAGCCCGGTGATCTTGCTGGCCTGCCACAGCAGGGCGCGTTCGGCGCCGTTGGCCGGGCCGGTCACGTACCGCCAGACGTCAAGCGGGCCCCGGGTCAGGAACGGGTCGAGGTGCAGGCCCTTGACCAGCAGCTGCCACACGGCGCAGATGACGGCGATGGACAGCACCGCCCCGCCCGCGCCGGCCAGGAACCGCAGCAGTCCGCGGCGGACCACGTGGCGGCTGGCCGGGCGGGCGACGGGGGCGACGGCGACGGCGGTCACCTCGCCGCCCACGGGGTGAGCAGCCGGCCGACCAGCGCGGTCAGGGCGTACGCGGCGCCGGAGAGGGCCGTCGCGACCAGGGCGATGCCCCACGTCCGGGCCACCGCCAGACTCTGCTGGGAATTGATCATCGCCACTCCGAGTCCGGACTCGGCGCCGAGGTACTCGCCGACGATCGCGCCCAGCATGGCCGCCGGGGCGGCGATCCGCAGGCCGGCGAAGAGGCTGGGCAGGCTCGCCCGCAGCCGCACCTTCCACAGCTGCGTCCAGCTGCCGCCGCCGTACGCCCGGATCACCTCGAGGCTCGTCCGGTCGGCGCTGCGCAACCCCACCAGCGCCCCGACCAGGGTGGTGAAGATGACCGACAGCGCGGCCAGGATGACTTTCGACGTGTCGCCGGTGAACAGCACCGCCAGCACCGGCCCGATCGCGATCACCGGCAGGCAGTAACTGGCCAGGGCGAGCTGCAGCAGCGCCTTCTCGACCAGCGGGATCTGCACGAACGCGACGGCCAGCACGATGGCGATGAGGTTGCCCCACAGCCAGCCCTTCCCGGCCTCGCGCAGGGTGGTCTCGATGTTCGGGCCGTAGAAGCCGAAGCCGTCGGCGCCGAGCTGCCTCGCGATCGCCGTCGGGGGCGGCACGGCCCGGCTGCCGGCGAACACCGTACGGCCGAGGATCTCCCAGGCCACCAGCAGCACCACCAGGCCGGCCGCGCCGAACACCCAGGACGGGACGCCGCCGCGGCGGGTCACCCGCAGGGCCGGGGCGAGGCTCACGGGGCACCTCCGAACAGCAGCGCGCTGAGCTCGTCCTCGAACTCGTGGAAGCGGGCCGTCCGGGTCATCTCCGGGGTCCGCGGCCGGGGCAGGTCGATGTCCACCTGGGCGACGATCCGGCCCGGCCGGGGACTCATCACGGCCACCGTGTCGGCCAGGAACACGGCCTCGGCGATGGAGTGGGTGACCAGCAGCGTGGTCGTGGCGCGTTCGGTCCAGATCCGCTGCAGCTCGAGGTTGAGCCGCTGCCGGGTCATCTCGTCGAGCGCCCCGAACGGTTCGTCCAGCAGCAGGATCCGCGGCTCGACGACCAGCGCCCGGGCGATCGCCACCCGCTGGCGCATGCCGCCCGACAGCTGGGCCGGGCGGGCCTGCTCGAAGCCCTCGAGCCCGACCAGCTTGATCAGCGCGGCGATCGCCCCGTCGTCCACCTTGACCCCGCTGACCTCGAGCGGCAGCCGGACGTTGGCCACCACCGACCGCCAGGCGAGCAGGGCCGGATCCTGGAAGGCGATGCCCAGACGGTGGTTGCGCCGGGTCGCCGCCGGGTCCTCGCCGTGCACCCACGCCTCACCCGAGGTGGGCCGGTCCAGGTCGGCCAGGATGCGTAGGATCGTCGACTTGCCGCACCCGGACGGCCCCAGGAGCGCGACGAAGGCACCGGCGGGGGTGTCCAGGTCGACGCGTTCCAGGGCCGTCACGGTGTTCCGGCGGATCGTGAACTGCTTGGTGAGCTGCCGTAGGACGATCCCGCGGTCGGTGGGTCCGGTGGCGGTCACCCCTTGAGGGCCGCGTTCTCGGAGTTGACCTCCTTGAGCACGGACAGGTCGAAGAGCTGGTCCTTGGTGATGGTCACCCCGCCGAGGGCCAGCGTCTTGATCGTCTCGTCGATCAGCTCGTCGGTGATGGTGAACAGGCCGTTGGCCTTGGTGTCGGCGGTGGACACGACGGTGTTCTGGGCCGTCGACTCGAGCGTCTGCTCGGCCTCGTCGAGCTTGAGGTCCTTGCCGTACTTGCCGGCGGCCAGGGAGGCGCCCGCCTTCGGGTCGGCGACCGATTCGGTCCAGCCCTTGATGTCGCCGATCAGAGCACCCTTGACCTTGTCCCGGTCGGACGTCAGGCTCGCCTTCTTCACCACGTACGTCTCGGACACCAGCGGATAGCCGTGGTCGTTGAGCAGCATGATCGCGGTGTCCACGCCCTGCGTCTTGAGCAGGTTGGGCTCGTTGGTGAAGAACGAGAACCAGCCGTCGACCTCCTTGGACACCAGCGGGCTGGGGTCGAACTGGGCCGGCACCTTGGTGATCTTGGCCGGGTCGAGGCTGTTGGCCTTGAGGAACGCGTTCCAGACGGGCTCGTTGGTGGCCTGCACGCCGATCTTCTTGCCGATCATGTCCTGCGGCGAGTTGATCGGGGCCGAGGCCAGGCTCATGATCGCGAACGGGTTCTTCTGGTACTGGGCGCCGATGATGACGATCGGGGCGCCCTTGAGGATCGCGGCCGCCGTGATGTCGGGCGACGAGATGCCGATCAGCGCCTTGCCCGAGGCGACGACGGCATCCTGGGCGACGCTCGGACCGCCCGCCATCAGGTTGACCGAGCTGAAACCGGCCGCCGTGTAGTAGCCCTTGGTGTCGGCGATGTACGCGCCGGCGAACTCGACGTTCTTGATCCAGGACAACTGGTAGTTCAGGGCGCCGAGGCTCTTGGCGCCGCCGGACGACGGCGAGGACGAGGACGACGAGCTGTCGCCGCCACAGGCCGCCAGCAGAGCCGAGGACGCGCCGAGCACGGCCAGGCCGCCGGCGCCACGGAGAAGGGATCGACGGTCCATGTATGCAGTCACGCAGTGCTCACTTTCCCTGATGAGGGCACGACGGTAACTACGCGCTGTTTCGCCGCCATTTCCGTGCTGTAGCGCCCGCGGTGGCCGTTGTCCGGGGGCGTTGTCAAGACCGGACGGCTGGGCGGCGGCAGCGACACGCGGGCCGGCGTACGAACCCAAGATTGACACCGCCCGTGGTGAGAGATATTCAGAGTGTCGCTACAAGATCGGGCATTGCGACCGAAGGGTTCTGGTGAGGCGGAAATGCGACGACGAGCGATGATGGGGGCCGCCACGGCCGGTCTGGCCGGGGTGGTCGCCGGGCTGGCGGGGGGTGAACCGGCGATGGCGGGAGGCCGGAGTCCGTTCGCCGGGCTCAAGCTGGTCAGCCTCTCGCACGTCAACGACCCGGCGGTGACGAAGGTCTTCCCCGGCGACCCGCCGTTCGTACTGGAGACCATCGCCACCATCCCGAAGGACGGCTACTGGCTGCAGTACGTCCGGGAAGGCGAGCACACCGGCACCCACTGGGGCGCCCCCGGCCACTTCAACGAGGGCCAGCCGCTCGCCGACGACCTGGACCTGGAAGATCTTTTCCTTCCGGCCGTGAAGATCGACGTACGGGACAAAGCCCGCAACAACGGCGACTTCGCGTTGAGCATCGCCGACATCAAGGCGTGGGAGCGACGACACGGCCGGATCCCGGACGAGTCGATGGTGATCCTCTGGACCGGCTGGGAGTACCGCTGGACCAACGAGAAGGCCTGGTACAACTACGACGCCGACGGTGTCATGCACCAGCCGGGCTTCAGCATCGACGCCGCCAACTGGCTGATCGACACCGGCCGGCTGGGCTACCGCGGCGGCACGGGTATCGACACGTTCGGGCCGGACCTGGGCACCGACGAGGAGTACAAGGTGTCGGTGGCCGTCTACCAGCGGCACCGGATCAGCCTCGAGGTGCTGGCCAATCTGGCCGCTCTGCCCACCACCGGCGCGTCCATCCTGTGTGGAGGCCACATCAACAAGGACGGCGCGGGTTCCACCGCCCTGATCTACGGACTGATCCCGCCGGCGCACTGAGAAAGTCCCATGTCCAAGGCAGCAGTGGCGACGACGGCGGCGCTGGTCGTCGTCGTCGCCACGGTCGGCGTCGGCCAAGCCGGCCTGCTCGACGCCACCGTGACGCAGTGGATCGACGACGCGGCGCAGTTCGCGGGCGCGGCCGCCGCCGTCGGTTTCTGCCTGTGGACGGCCCGGCGGTACCACGGCCCGCAGCGCGCCTGGCGGCTGTGGCTGGCCCTCGGCATGGCCAGCTGGACCGTCGGCCAGGTGCTCTGGTCGTACGGCCAGCTGATCGCCCACACGCCGCTGCCGTCGCCGTCGCTGGCCGACGCCGGGTACCTCGGGCTGGCCCTGCCGGCGCTGCTGGCACTGATCAGCATCGGCGGCCAGAGTCCGCCCCCGGACGAGATCATGCATCTGCCCAGCCGCCGGGTGGTCGTGCTGGACGGCCTGATCCTGGTCGGCGCGCTGTTCGTGCTCACCTGGAGCACCACCCTGGGCGCGGTGGTGCGGGCCGGTGCGCCGACCCACCTGGCGTTCGGGGTGGCCATCGCCTACCCGGTCACCGATCTGATGCTGGTGATCATCGTGATCCTGCTGCTCGCCGGCTCGCCGATGGCCCGGACCGGCGAGCGGCAGCTGGCCCTGCTGGGCGGCGGTCTGTTCGGCATCTGCTTCTCCGACAGCGCGTTCGCCTACCTGGTGGCCTCGGGCGCGACGACCATGCCGCCGCTGGCCGACGCCGGCTTCATCGTCGGGCCGCCGCTGCTGGCGCTGGCCGCGCTGACCAGCCCGAACGCGCGCCGGCGGACCCGGCGCGCCCCCGGCACCCGGTGGGGGCACCTGCTCCTGCCGTACCTGCCGGTGGCGGCCACCTGCGGGCTGATCGTGGTGCAGATCGCCCGGGGCGAGACCGTCGACCAGCTCTCCATCGGTGTCGAGGTCCTCGTCGTGGTGCTGCTCATCGCCCGGCAGGCGATCACCCTGGTGGAGAACGCCCGGCTGCTGGACCGGGTCACCGAGGGCCGCCAGAAACTGGCCCACCAGGCGTTCCACGACGCGTTGACCGGGCTGGCCAACCGGGCGCTGTTCCGCGACCGGCTGGACCACGCGCTGGCCCTGCACCGGCGCGACGGCGGCGGCCTGGCGGTGCTGTTCCTCGACCTGGACGACTTCAAGGCCGTCAACGACCGGTACGGGCACGCCAGCGGCGACCGGCTGCTGCGGCAGGCGGCGGAACGGCTGACCGCGGGCGTACGGCCGGGGGACACCGTGGCCCGGCTCGGCGGCGACGAGTTCGGGGTGCTGCTGGAGGGTCCGGGTGACGCGATGACGTCGGCCGAGGCGTTGCTGGCGGCGCTCCGGACGCCGTACGACCTGGGTGGCCGGAGCGCCACGGTCGGCGCCAGCGTCGGCTTCGTGGACGCGGCCGAGCACCCCGGGGTCAGCGCCGACTGGCTGGTCCGGCGGGCCGACGCGGCGATGTACGCGGGCAAGCGCGGCGGTAAGAACACCCTGGTCCGCTACCACCTCGACCTGGCCGACGAGAACGGCGCCTCCGACCTGTCCGGGCTGCTCCGGTCGGCCCTGGTCAGCGAGCGCGGGCTGGACGTGCACTACCAGCCGATCGTCCGGCTGGCCGACGGCAGCGTGGTCGCGGTCGAGGCGCTCGCGCGGTGGACCGATCCGCAGGTGGGCGCGGTGCCGGCCGACCTGTTCATCGCCGTGGCCGAGCGGGCCGGCCTGGTCGGGCTGGTCGACGACTACGTGCTCGACCGGGCCTGCCAGGACGCGGCCGACTTCGCCGGACCCTGGAAGGACGTGCTGGTGCACGTCAACGTGTCGGCGGCCCGGTTCGGCGAACCCGAGCAGGAGGCGGCGGTGCTGCGCGCGCTGCACCGGCACCGGCTGCCCGCGCACCGGCTGCTGCTGGAACTGACCGAGACGGCGACCTTCGACGACGCCGGGGCGGCGGCCACCGTCGCCACCCGGCTCACCGAACGCGGTGTCAAGCTCGGCCTGGACGACTTCGGCACCGGCTACAACGCCCTGCACCAGCTGCACTCACTGCCGATCGACGTGGTCAAGCTGGACCGGTCCCTGGTGGTCGCGTCCACCGGCCGCAGCGCCGCCCTGTGCCGGTCCATCGTGGCCATCTGCACCGAGATGGGCGTCCGGGTGATCGCCGAAGGCATCGAGAACGACGAGCAGGTCGCGGCGATGGCCGCGCTGGGCTGCGCGTACGGGCAGGGGCACCGGTTCGGCTTCCCCGGTCCGCTGCCTACGCACCACCCGGTTGCCCTACCCCATTCACCGTCAGTGAGTACGGGGCGTATCGGGTGATCGAGCCGGTCGGGTCGTCGCAGGCCACGATCGCCACCACCTCGTCGTACCCGGCCAGGGCGGCCCAGTCCCGCACCGGAACCTCCTTGACCGCGCCGGCGTTCATCCCGACCAGCCGGGCCGACCAGCCCGCCACCGGAACCGGCCGGATCTGGGTGGGCGACCGGAACGTCTCCGGGGTGGCCGGCACCGCCGTCGCGCCGACGCGGATGCCGGTGACGGCCCAGCCGCCGGTGTCGACAGTGGAGTCGCTGACGTACCGCAGCTGCAGAAGCACGGCCTTCCCGGCGTACGCCGACAGGTCGTAGGCCAGCGTCACGGCGCCGTCGCTCGACCCGGTGAGCCCGGGGCCGAGCGGTCCGGCGCCGGTGCGGTCGCCGGCCAGCGGGACGTACGTACGGCCGCCGTCGCCCGACACCGACACGTACCCGAAGTCGAAGCCCGTCTCGAACCCGTACGTCGTGTCCAGCCGCAGGACCGGATCGGTGGCCGGCACGGTGACGGCGGTGACCGCGCCGGCGTCGAGGTTGCCCGCGTTGCCGGAGAACAGCGCCCCGCCGGCCGCGGTCCACGCCAGCGGATCCGGCGGCAGCGATGACGCGCCGGCGAACGTCACCGAGGTCAGGTCACGGCCCCGCAGGTAGTGCCCCCGGGCGTCGCGCAGCCGCACGTAGTCGGCGCCGTTCGGGGCGGCGCCCGGCCGGCCGTACGCGTCCGGGTTGGCCAGGTTGACGGTGGCGTTCAGCGACGGGAAGCCGCCGCCGGCCCGGGCGGTGAGCACGGCCGTCTGGTAGGCGTGCAGCGTGTCGTAGAGCGAGGTGCCGGCCGGCAGCGCGGCCGCCACCGCGGCCAGCCCGTGGTGCTGCCCGTCGCGGTGCAGCCGGGTCAGCACGTCCGGTCCGAACCGGTCGTGCAGGTACAGCATGAACTCGAACGCATTGCCGTAGTCGGCCTGCAGTTCCAGCGGCGCGCCCTCGTCCCACAGGTTCAGCGAGTTCTGCGGGCCCCCGCACTGGTGCGGCCGGGCGTTGTACGGCGTGACCACGGTGGCGAAGCCCTGGAAGCAGGCCAGGTGGATGTCGAACCCGGACCGGCGCACCCCCCGCGTCGGATGGGAGTAGCCGCTGAGGGCGGTGGCGTAGTCGGCCAGGCCCTCGTCGACCCACGTCGCCTCGTCCGGGTCGTTGGCGTACTCCAGCAGGTGCTGCCACTCGTGGGCGAAGGTGCTCTCGTAGAGGTCGGGCCGCGCGCCGTGGTTGGCGCAGGAGTCGGCGGACGGCTGGTTCGGCGGGTGGGCGCCGCTGCGGTGCGTCCAGTCGTACGAGTCGATCGTCATCACGTTGCGGTCGAAGAGTTCCTCGAGCTGCCGGGAGAAGACGCCGGCGTCGTACCCGGACTCGCCGGCGTCGTAGTAGTTGTCGTCGCGGATGTTGTCGATCAGCGTGACCGTCCGGCCGCCGGCGCCGGTGTAGTCGCCGGACAGCGTGGCCCGGGTGCCGTCCCGGTCCGGCGGCAGGCTGAACGCGGCCGTCTCCCGCGGGTAGATCACGGTGTCGAACTCGTGGACCAGCGTGCGCACCTGGGCGTCGCCGACGGTCACGTCCCGGGTGCGGCAGTCCCCGGCGGGAAACGCGAGGTCCTCGGCGACCCAGACCTCGATGTGGGTGCCCACGGCCCGCAGCGTGTACGTCTTGCGGTAGAGCCCGCCGTTCACCTCGTCGATGCCCAGCCATTGCCGGGTGGTGCCGACGGCCGGGGTGGACGGGCCCGGGTCCGCCCGCCGCGCGCGGACCTCCGGCCGCGGATGGTCCGGCGGCGTGGTCCCGTCGAGCGTGAACAGCGGCCGGGTGGGCTCGTACGCCTCGAGGAGAACCGGCGCCTGGTCGAACGCGGGGGCCGCGGCCGCCGGCGCCGGGATCAGCACCGCGACCAGGGCGAGAGCGACGCGGGACATGAGCCGGACGCTACCCCGGCGAACGCCACGAATGCGTCAGATACGGACTACTCGAACAGAGAGTGGTCCGCGCCGCCCTCGGCTCGGCGCCGCGCGCGCCGCCGCTTCTGGATGACCAGGATGTCGACGACCGCGACCAGCGCCCACGCCCCGAGCAGAACGCCCGGCACGGTCCAGCCGGCCCGGAACAGCAGGACCGACAGGACCGTGCAGACGACGAACCCGAACGCGGCCAGCACCAGCCGCAGGTTGAGCGGGCTGTAGGGCTCCTCCACCGTGCCGTCGCGGTGGGGCGGTTGCGCGCCGATGGGCATGAAACCGACGTTACGCCACCTCGCGCCGCAGCACCCGGACGGTCCCGGCCGCCAGTGGCAGCAGCACCCAGACCGCCGCGGCCACGCCCAGGTGGGCCCACTGGGTGCCGGTCATTCCGGTGTCGGACAACGGCATGCCGGCGGTGTTGAAGTCCAGCCATTGCGACACCGGGTGCAGCCCCTTGATGGTGGCCCCCAGGATCGACCACACCGTCGGCAGCGCGAAGTACGTCACGATGGCCAGCGGCGAGTTCATCAGCAAGGCGCCGAACCCGAGCCCGAACAGCACCGACAGCACCTGCCCGAGGGCGCTCTGCCCCAGCACGGCCGCCCCCAGCGACCAGTCGTGCGACCCGGCGATCAGGTTGGCCAGCGCGGCCAGCCCCAGCGTCAGCGCGGTGGCCAGCAGCGCGATCAGCACCCCGGCGGCAATCTTGGCCACGACCACCCGGCCGCGCGCCGGGACCAGCGTGAACGTGGTCAGGGCGGTGCGCTGCGACCACTCGCCGGTCATCGACAGCACACCCAGCACCGGCAGCAGCACCGAGACCGGCAGCAGCCCGAACTGGAAGAAGTTGTTGAGCGTCTGGTCGCTGTCGGCCGACCAGATCAGCTGGATCACCGCCGTGCCGAGCGCGGCCAGCCCGATCACGATCAGCAGCCACAGCCCGGCCCGCGTGTCGGCCAGCTTGCGCAGTTCGATCACGGTCAGCCGGCCCAGGCCGATCTCTCCCGGGCGTACGGCGTCCTCGGGATGCTGAAGGGAGGTCCCGGCCGGGGCCGGGGTCTGCACTGTCGTCATCGCACGGCCTCCTTGACCGAGTCGCCCGCGGTGAGGGTGAGGAACATCTGCTCCAGGCCGCCGCTGCCGGCCGGGCGCAGTTCGAGCAGCACCAGGCCGGTGTCGGCGGCCGCCCGGCCGATGGTCTCCGCGTCGGCCTGCACGACCACACCCCCGTCGGTGCTCTTCGTGCCGGTCAGGCCGATCCGCTTGAGCACCGTCGCCAGCGCGTCCATGTCGAGCGCCCGCACGATCGTGCCGGACGCGTGGAGCAGCTCGCTCTTGTCGCCCGCGGCGACGATCCGCCCGGCGCCGATGACGACCAGCTGGTCGGCCACCGCCTCGACCTCGCGCAGCAGGTGCGAGGAGAGCAGCACGGTCCCGCCCCGGTCGGCGAAGTCGCGCAGCAGCCCCCGCATCCAGAAGATGCCCTCCGGGTCCAGGCCGTTGGCCGGCTCGTCCAGAATGAGCACCCGCGGATCGCCGAGCAGCGCGTACGCCAGGCCGAGCCGCTGCCGCATGCCCAGCGAGTACTGCTTGACCCGCTTCTTGGCGGCGGCCGCGTTGAGCCCGACCTGGTCCAGGCTCGCGTCGACCCGCCGGCGGTCCACGCCCATGGTCATCGCGGCCAGGGTGAGGACCTCCTTCCCGGTACGCCCGGAGTGCTGCGCGGAGGCGTCCAGCAGGACGCCCACGTGCAGGCCGGGGTTGGGGAT
>CAXSDA010000027.1:0-44785 GCA_964236515.1 uncultured Actinoplanes sp. | reverse complement strand
CACGCCGACCCGCCGGCCGGGATTGCCGAGCCGCCGGTAGGGCACGCCGTCGACGGTGGCCCTACCGGCCGTCGGCGGGGTCAGCCCGCAGATCATCCGCATGGTGGTGGACTTGCCGGCGCCGTTCGGGCCGAGGAACCCGGTCACCGTGCCGGTGCGGCAGGTGAACGACACGTCGTCGACGGCCGGATGAGCCCCGTACCTCTTGGTGAGATGTTCGACCGTAATCATGTCCATCAGTGTGCGGCCGGCGGTCCCGCCGCGGCGTCCCCCTCCGGTCGGCCGCCGGAAACCTTGGTCCAGGAGCAACGGAGACTTTGGTCGGTACCGGACGCTCCGTCACCGCCCGTAACATCGTCGGTATGCAGACGCTGACGCCGGAGTACCGCTGGCTGCTGCCGTCGGCCCTCACCGTCGACCCCGACGGGACCGGCGGCACTCGCCGGTCGACCCGGGACTGGGCGATCGACGCGCTCTGCTTCCTGATCGGGCTCGGCTTCACCCTGTTCACCACCGCCGACGTCCTGGAGCCGGTCCCGCACGTCTTCGGCGGGTTCGCCGGCGCGCCGGCCTGGCTGGTGCTGGCCGACGGTCTGGCCGGCGTCGTGATCGCGCTCAGCCTGTGGTGGCGGCGCCGCTACCCGGTGGCGCTGACGCTGGTCTCCGGTCTGGCCGGCGCGGTGTCGCTGTCGTGCGCCGTCTCTGGGATGATCCTGCTGTTCACCGTGGCCGTGCACCGCCGGTTCGGGGTGGCCGCGGCGCTCGGCGGCGTGTCGATGGCGTCCAGCCTGATCTTCTTCGTCGCCCAGCCCGAGCTCGGTACCTCGTTCCTCGAGTCGATGGTGTGGGGCCTGGTGTTCACGGTGATCGCGATCCTGTGGGGGATGGTGGTGCGGGCCCGGCGCCAGCTGGTGGTCTCGTTGCGGGACCGGGCCGAGCGGGCCGAGTCCGAGCAGCAGCTGCGCGTCGCCCAGGCGCGGGTGCTGGAACGCAACCGGATCGCCCGCGAGATGCACGACGTGCTGGCCCACCGGATCTCGCTGCTCTCGCTGCACGCGGGCGCCCTGGAGATCCGGCCGGACGCGCCGCCGGGGTGATCCGGGCCAGCGCCCACCAGGCGCTGCAGGACCTGCGCGAGGTGATCGGCGTGCTGCGCGAGGAACCGGACGGCGAGCGCGACCCGGAACGCCCGCAGCCGACCCTGCGAGAGGTCCCGGCGCTGGTCGAGGAGTCGCGGGCGGCCGGGGCCAAGGTGCGGCTGGACCTGACCGTCGACCCGGCCGGGGTTCCGGCGCTGACCGGGCGTACGGCGTACCGCATCGTGCAGGAAGGCCTGACCAATGCCCGCAAGCACGCGCCCGGGGCGGCCGTGGCGGTGTCCATCGGCGGCGCCGCCGGCGACGGCCTGACCGTCGCCGTCCGCAACGCGTGGCCACCGCCCGGCGGCCCCGCCGACCTGCCCGGGTCCGGCACCGGTCTGGTCGGCCTGGCCGAGCGGGCCGCGCTGGCCGGCGGGCGCCTCGAACACGGCCGCCGCGTCGACCGCGAGTTCACGCTGACCGCGTGGCTGCCGTGGCCGGCGTGAGCGGGCCCGTACGCGTCCTCATCGTGGACGACGACGCCCTGGTCCGCGCCGGCCTGACGATGATCCTGTCCGGCGACGACGAGGTCCGGGTGGTGGCCGAGGCCGCCGACGGCAGCGAGGTCCCGGCCGCCATCGCCGAACACCGGCCGGACGTGGTGCTGATGGACATCCGGATGCCCCGGGTCGACGGGCTGGCCGCCACCGAGGCGCTGCGCCGCCGCCCGGACGCGCCCGAGGTGCTGGTGCTGACCACCTTCGACGCCGACGAGTACGTGCTGCGGGCGTTGCGCGCCGGGGCCAGCGGTTTCCTGCTCAAGGACACCCCGCCGACGGAGATCCGGGCCGCCGTCCGCAAGGTCGCGCACGGCGAGGCGACGCTGTCCCCGGCGGTCACCCGGCGCCTGATCGCGCACGTGTCCGCGCCCCCGCCGGACCGTACGGCCGCGGCCCGCCGCCTCGACCGGCTCAGCGACCGGGAACGGGACGTGGCGCTGGCGCTCGGCCAGGGCCGGTCGAACGCGGAGATCTCGGCCGAGCTGTTCATGAGCGTGGCCACGGTCAAGGCCCACGTCTCCCGGCTGCTGACCAAGCTCGACCTCAACAACCGCGTTCAGATCGCCCTGCTGGTCCACGACGCCGGCCTCACGTGAATACGCCCTCGGCCGAAACGCCGGGTCTCGCACAATCTGGCGAACTCTCGCGCCCTTGTTCATGACGGCGCCGCCGAGCGACCGCGGACGCAGGGGAGTGGCTCATGTCGACATCAACGGGATCCGAGGTTTCGCGAGCCGATTTCGCCGGGCTCGCCGGCGATATCGAGGGGGTCACCGACAGCCGGGCGCCGCTGGTCCTGCTGCACGGGCTGACCTACGACCGGACGACGTGGCGGCCGGTGCTCGAGCACCTGCGCCGGATCGACCCCGAGCGTCGGGTGCTGGCGCTGGACCTGCCGGGCCACGGAGGGACCCCGGCCCGGGTAACCGACCGCACCGACGACGTGATCAATGGCCTGCACGCCGCGGTGCGGGCGGCCGGGCTGGAGGCACCGGTGATAGTCGGCCATTCGATGTCCGGTGCGATGGCGACGTTCTATGGCGGCAGCTACCCGAGCCGTGGGGTGGTCAACGTGGACAACCCGCCGAACGTCGCGCCGTTCGCCGCGATGCTCAAGCAAAGCGAGACCGCGCTGCGCAGCGGCGCGTTCATGAACATCTGGCAGTCGATGGAGGCGACACTCGGCATCGAGCTGCTCGAGCCGGAGGTCCAGCTGCTGGTGAGAGCCAGCTCCCGCCCTGACCAAGCGATGCAACTGGGCTACTGGCAGCAGCTGATCGACACGCCGGAGGCGGAGCTGGACGCGTTCGTGGTGCGGAGCATGGCGGCCGTGCGCGTCGCGCGGATTCCTTACCTGCTGATCATGGGCTCGAAGGTGGACGCGGATTCGCGGGCGCTGCTGGACGCGCAGCTGCCCGGCGCCGTGGTGCGGGAGTACCCGGGATCGGGGCACTTCGTGCACCTGCGGCGGGCCGAGGAGTTCGCGCAGGTGCTGGTCCAGACCGGTGCGTGGCGAGTGGGCGGGGGCGTGGCATGAGTGTGGCCACCAGATTCACCGCCGGGTTGGCCCGCCAGCTCGGTCACCCCACCGGTCGTCGCGGACACGTCGTCGCCGCCATACTCAACCGGGGCAACCGGGCGATCGTCACGGCGGCGGTCGCAGCCCTGCGGGTCGAGCCCGGTGAGACGGTTGCCGACATCGGCTTCGGTGGCGGTCTCGGCCTCGGCCTGCTGCTGGATGCCGTCGGCGGGAGCGGCCGGGTGCTCGGCGCGGACATCTCCGCGACGATGATCGCGCGGGCGCGCTCCCGGTACACCGATGGCCGACCACGCCTGCACCACGGGACGATGGCGTCGCTCGGGTCACCGGACGGCTCCGTGGACGCGGCGATGACCGTGCACACGCTCTACTTCCTCGACGAGCTCGAACCGTCGTTCGGCGAGGTCGCGCGGGTGCTGGTCCCGGGCGGCCGGTTTGTCGTCGGCATCGGGGACCCGGTGGGGATGGAAGCCATCCCGGCGACGAGGTACGGGTTCCGGTTGCGTCCCGTCGAGGCCGTGCGCGCCGCGCTCGAAGCGGCTGGGCTGCGTCTCGTGGACCACCAACGGGTCGGCTCCGGCGAGCACGCACAGCACCTGCTGGTCACCCGGAACGAGCGGTAAGAATTCGGCGCCCCACCCGATATGGTGGAGACATGGTCACGACCGGTGACAGCTACCCGTCCGGGGCGCGTCCGGTGGGGCGTGATGACGTGCTGGCCCAGCTGCGCAGTGTCGTCGACCAGGCGACGCACGCCGGCGGGCGGCTCGCCGTGCTCACCGGCGAGGCGGGCATCGGGAAGACGACGTTGCTGGCCAGCCTCGCCCGCCACGCGGACGAGCGGGGTGCCCGGGTCGCCTGGGGTTGGGGCTGGCCCGGTGCCGGCGCCCCCGCGTTCTGGCCCTGGCTGCAGGTATTGAGCTCGCTGGGGCTGGGCTTCCCGGCGACACCTGACGGCGCCGACGCCCCCGGCTCGTCCCGCTTCCAGCTGTTCGACGAAGTCTTCGGACGGCTGGTCGAGGCGACGCGGGACCAACCGCTGGTGGTGCTCCTGGACGACCTGCACTGGGCTGATCGGCCGTCCCTGCTGTTGCTGGACTTCCTCGGCGCCCGGCTGCCGACGGCGCGTCTGGCCGTGGTCGCGGCGCTGCGCCCGAACGTCGGCTCGCCGGACGCCACGCTGACCGCGATAGCGGCCCGGGCCACCGTCCTGGCGCTGGCGGGCCTGTCCCGGGACGCCGTGGCGGTTCTGCTCACCGGGGCGCTCGGCCCGTCCCGCGCGGATGATCTCGCCGCGGACGTGCGGCGGCGTACCGGTGGCAACCCGTTCTTCGTCCAGCAGCTGGGCTGGCTTATCAGGGACGGGCAACCGGGGATTCCCCCGGGAGTGCAGGAGTCGCTGGGCCAACGGCTGTCCCCGTTGGCCGCGATTCACCTGGACGTCATCAGCCTCGCCGCGGTCGCCGGCCCGGAGTTCGCCGCGGACCTGCTGGTGCGCGCGAGTCCGGAGCCGACCGCGCCGGTGTCCGCCGCGCTCACGTCCGGCGTGGCCATCGGTGTGCTCCGTGAGGACGAGCCGGGCGTGTTCCGGTTCGTCCACGATCTGTTCCGTGAATACCTCTACGACCGGATGGCGCCGGCCGCCCGCGAGCTTGCACACAGGCGCGTCGGGCAGGCAATGGAGGACCGGCGCCCGGACGCGTCGGCGTCGGAGCTGGCCTGGCACTTCCGGCAGGCGGATCCCGGATCGGCCAAAGCCCGCGGATACAGCGCCGCCGCCGCCCGCGACGCGACGGCCCGACTGGCTTACGAGGACGCCGCCCGCCACTGGGAGGGGGCACTGGCCGGCGCAGTGGAGCCGCCCGACCGCCTCGACATCCTGCTGCGGCTCGCGGAGTCCCGCCGCCGCGCCGGCGCCGGCCGGGCCGCCGAGGAAGACTTCCGCGCCGCGGCCGAGGTTGCCCGGGCCACCGGTGACAATCAAGGACTTGCGCACGCCGCGCTGGGCCTGCACGCCGTCGGCACCCGTACGGCACAGCCTCCCCCGACAGTGCGCGCCGCCCTCGACGGCGACTCGCCGGACGGCGCCGTCCGGCAGTCACCGGAGGACCTGGCGGCGATCCTGACCGAGGCCCACGAGGCGTTGCTGGGCTCGGCCGAGGACCAGTTGCTGCACCTGCGGGTCCTGGCCGGCCTCGCACGTGTCCTCGCGTGGTACGACCTCGATTTCGACCGCGCGCACGAGGTGGCCGCCGCGGCCGTCGCGACGGCCCGCGACATCGGCGACCTGCCCGTGCTGGCCGCCTGCCTTCTGGCCGAGCACAACAGCGGCTGGGCGGCAGGCTCGGCGCGGCGACGCCGTGATATCGCCGGTGAGCTGGCCAAGATTGCTCGTGGCATCGGCGACGACGAGCTCGCGATCGAGGCCGAGTTGCTGCTCGCGACCGATCTTCTGGAGCTCGGGGACCCGGCGTTCCGCGGACGGCTCGACACGTTCGCACGTCGGGCCAGGGTGAGCCCACAACCTCAGCGGCAATACGCTGCGTTGGTCCGGCAGGCGATGCTCGAGCAGCTCGCCGGTCGGCTCGACGAGGCGGCCGATCTGGCCGGGCGCGCGCGCGAGCGAGGCGCGGCCGAGGGCATCCCGGACGCCGAGGACGTGTGGCTCACCCAGATGTGGGACCTGCGGGCTGCCCAGAACAGGCACGCCGAGGTGACCGGGTCGTTCGATCCGGAGACGCGGGCGGCCCGTGGCAGCCTGCTCCTCGAGCGCGCGTTCAGCGGCGTCAAGAGCCTCACCGCCGGCCAGGTCACGCAGCTGCTCGACGCTGCTGACCGCCCGGCGCCCGGCAGCCGGCGCTATGTCGTCGACCTCACGTTCGCCGCCGAGGCGCTGTCCGTGCTGACCGACCCGGCCGCCGCCGAGCGGGTCTACCAGGCATTGCTCCCGTTCGCGGAGTTCACCGTCGTCGCCGGCGCGGCGGTGTCGTTCCGCGGCGCGGTCGCCCACCACCTGGGCACCCTGGCCGCGGCAATCGGCCGCACCCTCGAGGCACAGGCGCACCTGTCGGCGGCGATCGAGATGCACACCCGCCTCAACATTCCCGTGTGGACAGTGCGTAGCCGTTTCGCGCTCGCCCGGCTGCCCGGGGCCGGATCCTACGGTGACCTGGCGGGCATCGCCGCCGAGGCGGACCGGCTGGGCCTCGCGGGTATCGCTGCGGAAGCGCTCGCGGTGCCGGTCGCCAGCGGCGAGCTCACCCGCAAGGGTTTACTGTGGACACTCGCGTTCAACGGCACCGAGATCCGGATGCGCGACTCCAAGGGCCTGCGTGACCTCGCGATCCTGCTGGCGGTGCCCGGCCGTCTCGTCCCGGCGGTGGACCTGGTCAGTGCCACGGGCGGCGACCTCGCCCGCGCCGATCTGGCCATGGGCGCCGACGAGGTCTTCGACGTGACCGCCCGCCGGCAGATCCGCGGCCGGCTGCGCGACCTGGACGACGAGATCACCGACGCAGGACACCACGCCGAACCGGAGCGCGCCAGCAAGGCGGCCGCCGAGAAGGAGGCACTGCTCCACGAGCTGGCGGCCGCGGCCGGACTACAGGGCGGCGCACGCCGGTTGGGCGACCAGGGGGAGCGGGCCCGCAAGACCGCAACGGCCCGCATCCGTGACATCATCGCCCGGATCGATCGGAGGCACCCGAGCCTGGGTGCGCACCTGCAGGCGACCGTGACCACCGGGACATACTGCGGTTACTCGCCGGCGGCGCCGGTCACCTGGCGGCTCTGATTGCCGTGCGTCCCAGCCTGCCGCCGCGCCTTCCCCGGGGCCGCGGTCGATGCTCTCGCGTATCGGCCGGACGCGACCGGCTGGTTGCGACTCCGGCATTCAACAGCTTTGCGACTGCTCCACGGCCGTGGACCTGACCCGACGCCGCCGGAGCGCGACCTGCTCGCATGGGATCAGGCCGTCCAAGCGCTCGAGCGGGAATTGGCTTCACCACAAGCGCCGTCGCCGCGGGTCGGGCCGCGGTTGTCCCCGTAGGTTCGAACCATGACCAAGGACGGGCCGGTGCGGCTGGGGCTGATCGGGTGCGGGCGGATCGCGCAGGTGGCGCACCTGCCGGCGATCGAGCGCACGAGTGCCGTGGAGCTGGTCGCCGTGTGCGATCCGGCGGCCGCGGTGGCCGGGGCGGTGGCCCGGCGGTACGGGGGGCCGGCCGCGCACACCGACCAGGCGGCCGTACTCGGCGATCCGGACGTCGAGGCCGTGCTGATCACCGCGCCCGACCGGTTCCACCACGGCATCGCGGCGGCGGCGCTGGAGGCGGGCAAGCACGTGCTCGTGGAGAAGCCCCTCGCCGCGAGCGTGGCCGAGGCCGAGGATCTGGTTGCCCGGGTGGCCGCGTCCGGGCGGGTGCTGCAGGTCGGCGCGATGAAACGGCACGACCCGGGACTGCGGTTCGCGCGGGACTTCATCGCCTCCCGGATGGGACCGGCGCGGTCGTTCACCGCCTGGTACCGGATCGGCGACCTGCGGCCGGGCATCGAGCACACCCTGTTCCCGCCGGTGGTCGCCGACCCCGCGGCGCGCGTGGCGGCGGCTGCGGCCAAGGCCGACCGGCGCCGGTATCTGCTGGTCACGCACGGCTCGCACGTCTTCGACACGGTGCGGTTCCTGCTCGGCGACGTGGCCGGGGTGACCGGGCGGCACGCCGGGTTCGGCCGGGACCACGTGTGGCAGCTGGTGCTGACCATGACGTCCGGGGCGATCGGGACGGTGGCGCTGACCGTGGACGTGCCGGGGCTGCCGTCCGAGGGGATCGAGGTCGCGGGGGAGTCCGGGACCGTGCGGGTGGACACGCCGTTCCCGTTCTACCGACTGGCGTCGGCGGTCCAGGCGTACGCGCAGGGTGAGGTCGTCTCGCCGGTACGGCCGGCGGGGGACGCGTACGAACGGCAGCTCGAGGCCTTCGCCCGCACCGTCCGCGGCGGCGGCCGCCCCGACCCGGACGTCCGCGACGGTCTGGCGGCGGTCCGCCTGATCGAGGCGGCGGCCGAGGCGGTCGCGTGACCGGGATCGGGCCCCGGCTGGGGATCTTCGCCCGGACGTTCCGGCGGGACACCCCGGCGCAGGTGGCGGCGGCGGTGTCCGCGGCCGGCTACCCGCTGGCGCACTGGAACTTCGCCGCCGTCGGCCTCCCCACCCTGACCACCGACCCGGACGCGTTCGACGCCACCGGCGCCGCGTTCGGCGACCGGATCCCCAGCGTGTCGGCCACCTTCAACGCCATCCACCCCGATCCCGACCGGCGGGCGGCGGAGACGGCCGCCGCGGCCACGCTGATCCGCCTCGCCCCGCGGCTGGGCGCGGACGTCGTCACCCTGTGCACCGGCACACGCGACGCGGCCGACATGTGGCGTGCCCACCCCGGCAACACCGCCCCGGACGCCTGGTCGGATCTGCGGCGGACCCTCGATGAGCTGCTGGACGCGGCCCGCGACGCGGGCGTGGTGCTGGGCGTCGAACCCGAGCCGGGCAACGTCGTCGCCGACGCGGCCGCCGCCTCCCGCCTGCTCGGCGAGCTCGGCCCGGACGCCCCGATCGGCATCGTGCTCGACCCGGCCAACCTGCTCACGCCCGCGACCGTCGGGCGCCAGGCCGAGATCCTCGGCGACGCCGTCGAGACGCTCGGCCCGCGGGTGGTCAGCGTGCAGGCCAAGGACGTGATGACCGGCGGGTACTCCGCCGCCGGGGCCGGGCTGATGGACTGGCCGGCGGCCCTGCGGCTGCTCACGCGGGTGCCGCCGGTCCCGCTGATCGTCCAGGACGCGGACGAGGCCAACGCCCCGCGTGTCCGGGCGGACCTGCTCAGGTGGAACGCAGAATGACCAGCTGCTGGGTCGCCCGGGTCATCGCCACGTAACGGTCGACCGCGCCCTCGATGCCCGTACCGAAGTCGTCCGGATCGACCAGGATCACCAGGTCGAACTCGAGGCCCTTGGACAGTTCCGGGGTCAGCGACCGGACGCGCGGGCTGTCCGGGAACGCCGGGTCGCCGATCACGCAGGCGATCCCCTCGGTGTGCTCGGCGAGCCAGTCGCCGACGACCGCGGACAGCTCGGCGGCGGCCCCGTGCCCGACCGGGACGCCGCTGTGCCGGATCGACGTGGGCACGTTGGCGTCCGGGATGACCGCCCGGATCACCGGCTCGGCCTCGGCCATGATCTCGGCCGGTGTGCGGTAGTTGATGCTCAGCGTGGCCAGGTGGACGTCGCGCAGGCCGATCCGGGTGAGCCGCTCCCGCCACGACTCGGTGAAGCCGTGCCGGGCCTGGGCCCGGTCCCCGACGATGGTGAAACTGCGGGACGGGCAGCGCAGCAGCAGCATCTGCCACTCGGCGTCGGTCAGTTCCTGGGCCTCGTCCACGACGATGTGTGCGAACGGGCCGGCCAGTTCGTCCGGGTCGGGCACGTCCAGCCCGGACTTGTCGGCCAGCACCTCCCGCAGATCCTCCTGCCGCAGCATCGACATCAGGCCCTCACCGTCGTCGTCGACGGTGGACGCGAGCAGGTCGTCGACGACCAGGTCCATCCGTGCGCGCTCGCTCGCCAGAGTCGCCTCCGCCCGCCGCTCCCGCAGCGCCAGCCCGGCGTCGCCCAGCCGCTGCCGGGCCGCGTCGAGCAGGGGCAGGTCGGACACCGTCCAGGCCCGCGGATCACCGCGCTGCAGCGTCCGGACCTCGGCCAGGCTCAGCCCGGGCGCCGCCCTGCGCAGGTAGGCGGGCACCGACCACAGGTCGGCGACGATGTCGGCCGCGTCCAGCGCCGGCCACGCCCGGTTGAAGGCCGCCTGCAGCTGCCGGCTGCGCCGCAACGGGGCGCGGGCCAGGCCGTGCTTCTCGGACAGCGTCGTCAGCAGCTCGGCCCAGACCCGGTCGCGGGCCTCGTTGTGCGGGACGCCGGGTTCCGACTCGAACGCGTTCAGCCAGTCGCCGGGCGTGACCCGGACGTCCGACTCGTCGGTGTGGATCGTCATCTCGGTGTCCGGCGGCTCCTCGTAGAACCGCACGGCCGCCTCGATCGCCTGCACCAGGGCCGCCGACGACTTCAGCCGGGCCACCTCCGGATCCTTTTCCGGCACCGCCTTCGCGCCCTCGGTCACCAGGTCCCGCACGGTACAGGTGAGCACGTCGTCCTCGCCCAGGCTGGGCAGCACGTCGGCGACGTACGACAGGTAGGGGCGGCTCGGGCCGACGAACAGGACACCACCGCGGCGGTGGCCGAGACGCGGGTCGGAGTAGAGCAGGTAGGCGGTGCGGTGCAGGGCGACCACGGTCTTGCCCGTGCCGGGGCCGCCGTCGACGATCAGGGCGCCGGGGGAGCCGGCCCGGATGACGGCGTCCTGGTCGGCGGCGATGGTGGCGAGCACGTCCCGCATCCGCGCCGACCGGTTGGCGCCGAGGCTGGCGATGAACGCGGACTGGTCGTCGAGGGCGGCGTTGCCCTCCAGCCCGTCGGCGGTGAACACCTCGTCCCAGTAGTCGGTGATCCGGCCCTGGCTCCAGCGGTACCGGCGGCGGCTGGCCAGGCCGTCCGGGTTGGCGTGGGTGGCGGCGAAGAACGGCTCGGCCGCGGGTGAGCGCCAGTCGACCAGCAACCGGCGGCCCTCGGTGTCGGTCAGGCCGAGCCGGCCCACGTACACCGGTTCGGCGCCGTCGTCGCCGACCATCCGGCCCAGGCACAGGTCCAGGCTGAACCGGCGGAGCGTCCGCAGCCGCGCGGTCAGCCGGCGCACCTCCTCGTCCCGGTCGACGGCCTGCCGGCCCTTGCCCGCGGGCGCTCGGCGCGCGACCTCCAGGCGGCCGGTGAGGTCGGCGAGCAACTCCTCGAGGCTGTCCGCGATGGCGGCGAAGTGGCGTTCGTCGCCGGCGATCTGTGCCGGATCGGCCTTCGCCGACAGGCGTGCGGGCAGGTCGAACACGCTGCTGGTCATCGGATGGAGCCCCCCGTGGTCGCGATGTAGGAGCGATTCTCCGGCAGCACCCGGGCCTTGCCGCAAGACGGGGGGCCTGCTATACGTTGGAAGGGGAAAGAGCGGGTTTCCCCCTTTCCCATCGGGGCCACAACGGCTCTGACGCCTCCTCCTCGGCCTCCCGCATCACCCGGAGCATGGTGCGGCCGGTGAGCTTCTCCAGGTCGGGCTCGGACCAGCCCCGCTCACCCAGCTCGGCCAGCAGCCGGGGGTAACCGGACACGTCCTCGAGGCCCTGCGTCACGTCCGGGGTGCCGTCGAAGTCGCCGCCCAGCCCGATGTGGTCCACCCCGGCCACCTCCCGCACGTGGTCCACGTGGTCGGCGACCTGCGCCAGCGTGGCCACCGGCTTCGGGTGCGCCGCCCGCCACGCCCGCATCGGCTCCGGCTCCTCCACCGGCGGGGGCAGCGACGCGACCACCGCGAGCGGGTCCTCGCCCGGGTACGGGGCCCGCGGGAAGTCGTCGTCGTCCGCCGGCAGGCCCAGCCGGTCCCGTTCGGCCCCCGCGCCGGAGTACCACTGCGCCACCTCGTCCGACACGAACGGCGGCACGAACGTCACCTGCACCACGCCGCCGTTGCCGCGCAACCGGGCCAGCACGTCGTCGGGCACGTTGCGGCGGTGCTCGGTGACCGCCCGCGCCGACGAGTGGCTGAAGATCACCGGGGCGGTGGCCGCGTCCAGCGCCGCGTGCATGGTCGGCACCGCGACGTGGGACAGGTCGACCAGCACGCCGAGGCGCTGCATCTCGGCCACCACGGCCCGCCCGGCCGCGGTCAGGCCGCCCGCCACCGCCTCCTCGGCCGCCGAGTCGGCCCAGGACGTGTGGTTGTTGTGGGTCAACGTGACGTACCGGACGCCGAGCCGGGCGTACGTGCGGAGTACCCCGAGGGAACCGGCCAGGCTGTGACCGCCCTCGACGCCGAGCAGGCAGGCGATCCGGCCCCCGGCGAGCGCGCGCTCGATGCCAGCGGCGGTGAACGCCATGACCAGGTCGGACGGGTACGCGGCGGCCATCCGGTACACCGCGTCGACCTGTTCCATGGTCGCCACCACCGCCTCGGGCTCGGGCAGCACCGACGGTACGTACACCGACCAGAACTGGGCGCCGACCCCACCCGCGCGCAGCCGCGGGATGTCGGTGTGGAACTCGGGCCGGTGCGCGGCCAGGCCGCCGACCGCGTACCCGGCTTTCAGGCGCAGCTGGAGCGGAAGGTCGTTGTGGCCGTCGATCACCGGCATGGCCGCGAGCACCTTATCGACTGAGATCACCCCGCCAACGTAGACCGGCGACGGCAACCGGTCAGCACCTCGCCGGGCACGCGGGGTGCACCGCGCGCCCCGGAATCTTCTCTCCATGCCCGGCCGTACTCGGCGGCCGGACAGGCGGGGGGATAGAAACTGTGGGTCGCTCGAAGCTGCGTAAATCGGTGTCCGTCCTGGCCACGCTGCTGACCGGCGCCGGGGGCGCCCTGGTCACCGGCCTGCCCGCGTCGGCCGCGGCCGGCCCGGTGCTCAAGCTGTCGGCGGGCGACGACTCGTACACCTCGAGCGGCCGCCGCACCACCACCTTCGGCACCGAGGACAAGATGGTCATCGGGAAGCTGAAGACCGACACCAAGATCTCGTACCTGAAGTTCACCGTGCCCGCCGGGGTGTCGGTGACCGGGGCCCGCCTGAACCTGACGATGACCGGTGCGGTCGCGGGCCGGCTGTCGGTCAGCCGGGTGCTGTCCAACGCCTGGACCGAGGCCAAGCTGGCCTCGGGCAACGCGCCGGCCCTGGGCCTGGTCGTGGCGACGGCCGCGCCCAAGGCGGACGCCACCGCGGTCGGCTTCGACCTGAGCGGCGAGGTGACCGGTCCGGGCACCTACTCGTTCGCGGTCCAGTCGTCCGCGTCCTCCGCGGTGACCCGGTTCCACTCCTCCGAGGCCACGTCGGGCCGTCCCGAGCTGGACGTGACCACCGCCGCCGCGACCCCGCCGCCGGCCCCGGTCACCACGCCGCCGACCACGGCTCCGACGACCCCTCCGACCGCCGCCCCGACCACGGCCCCGACCACGGCCTCGACCACGGCCCCGACCGCGGGCCCGACGGTTCCCACCACCGCCCCGACGACCGCCCCGGCCACGGCGCCGACGACGGCCCCCACGACCGCCGCTCCCACGACCACGCCGACCGTCGCCCCGACGACCGGCGGGACCTGCCGGACCGGTGCGCTGCTCGTCCCGACCTGCGGCGTGCTGTGGGGGGCCGCCGCCGGCGGTTTCACCACCGCGCCGCGGGACACCGAGCTGCAGAAGTGGGAGGCGCTGTCCGGCCGGACCGCGAGCATCTTCCACACGTACCACAAGGGTGACGAGGTCTTCCCGACCGCGTCCGAGATCGCCATGACCTCGGACGCGAGCCACCCGCGGGTGCTGCTGACCAACTGGAAGGTCGGGTACGGCTCGACGTGGGCCAAGGTCGCCGCCGGTCAGCAGGACGAGCGCATCGACACGTTCGCCGCGCGGGCCAAGGCGTACGGCAAGCCGTTCTTCCTGATCCTGAACCACGAGCCGGAGAACGACGTCATCGCGACCGCCGGTTCGGGCATGAACGCCAAGGACTTCGCCGCCATGTACCGCCACACCGTCCTGCGGCTGCGCGCCGACGGCGTGACCAACGTGATCAACGTGCTGGCCTACATGGGCAACGAGAAGTGGATGTCGCAGTCCTGGTGGAAGGACCTGTACCCGGGCGACGACGTGGTGGACTGGGTGGGCCTCGACTCGTACGTGTCGGTGGAGCCGGGCTACTACCACTACGGCCAGTTCGGCGACCTGCTGGACCGCCAGGGCACGACCGGGCCGGCGTTCTACAACTGGGCCGTCACCAACCACCCGGCCAAGCCGATGATGGTCGCCGAGTGGGGCGCGTACGACCGGGTGGGCATGACCGCCGACAAGTCGGCCGTGTACAACAGCGTCCTGCCGGAGTTGGCCAAGCGGCCGGCGATCAAGGCGATCGTGTACTTCGACACCGCGCACGACGACCAGGGCGACCGTGACATCAGCATCAACAGCACCGCCGGCAGCCTCGCGTCCTTCCAGAAGCTGGCCGCCGACCCGCTCTTCCAGGTCAAGATCGGCTGACCCGACCGGAACCCACGAGCCGCCCGGCGGGCCTGCCGGGCGGCTCGTGCCGTGTCCGGAACCGTCACTCCCGTTGTTCGGCGTCCGCCTCCCGTTCACGTCTTGTAGCGTGAGCCGGTACATCGGGAGGAGGCACCGTGGCGAAGAAGTCGAAGAAGGCCAAGAAGAAGGACAAGAAGAACAAGAAGAAGAAATGACGTGACGTAGGGATTCGCGCCCGGCCGTAAATCCTGAGTACAGCTCCCTGGCCAACCTGGGCCGGTTCCCGATGGACGTTCGTCGACCGGCTGGGTGGTGACCAGGAGGACTTCCCGGTGCGGGCGCCCGAGGCCGGCCGGCTGCGGCGCGACGGTTGCCGGTCGCGGCCGCTCCGGTGCTCACCGGGTATCCGGCCGGAGCACGGTGAGCTGAAACCCGCGCGGGTGCGCCGCCGCGTGATCCACCGCTGCCGCGATGTCGAACAGGCCGAACTCGGTGATCGCGAACTGTCCGAGGTCGAGCAGGCCCCCGCGGATCAGGGCGATCAGGCCCCGGTTGGCGTCCGGCGGATACATCCACTGGCCGCGCACGGTGACGCTGTTGCGCATGATCCACGGGTACGGCAGGGCCAGGTCGTCGCCACCAGCATGCCGACGCCGCCCATCAGCACCACCCGGCCGTATTCCCGGACGCTCATCGCCGCGGCCCGGACGGCCCGTGGGTCGGCCTCCGGC
The DNA here is from genome assembly GCA_964236515.1 of uncultured Actinoplanes sp. Lineage (GTDB taxonomy): Bacteria > Actinomycetota > Actinomycetes > Mycobacteriales > Micromonosporaceae > Actinoplanes. Next base: position 29,720 of record CAXSDA010000027.1, on the reverse strand, counting down.
GGCAGCAGGTCGAGGACCAGGTCGATCGGAGCCGGCCCGGCTGCCGCCAGCCGGTCCCGGTCGGCCGCCTCGTCGCCGGTCAGCCGCACGGGGCGGACCCGGTCGCCGAACCGGCCGGGCAGCCCGGTCAGCAGGCGTTCGTCCCGGCCGGCGGCGACCACGCATCCGGCGCCCATGGCCAGCGCGACCGCCACCGCGGTGCTGCCGAAGTTGCCGGTGGCCCCGCTGACCAGCACCGTCTCACCGGGGCGGAGGGCGCCCGCGAGTAGACCCCCGTACGGCACCAGGCACTGCCCGAGCGCGGTCCACCGGCCGGCGTCGGCCACCGCGATGGCGCCGATCGGGTGGACGTTCTCGGTGGGCACGAGAACCTGCTCGGCGAATGAGCCGTGGCCGTAGTGCCGCTGCAGCGCCAGACCGCCGGGCCCGCGCCCGCTCCAGCCCTGCAGTGTGATGTCGGGCGTGGGCCTGCCGTCCCGGGACCGGATGGTCGGATCGCAGCTCACCCAGTCGCCCGGGGCGAGGTGGGTGGCGTCCGGGCCGGTCGCGCGGACCCGCCCGATCGCCCCCAGGCCCGGGATCACGGGCAGGTCGAGCAGATAGCGTCGCTCGCCGGAGAAGACCTCCCGGGCGTACGGGAGAATCGCGGCGGCGGCCACGTCGACGACGACGTCGCCCGGGCCGGCCACCGGGTCGTCGACGTCACGGACGGTCAGCGGGCTCCCGAACGCGGTGAGGATCGCAGCTTTCATGACCTCAGGTCAGCACGGAGTACCCGCCCTATTCAGGACCAGTACCATCCTGGGATGGCGAGTGCCAGGTTGGGCGAGTTCCTCCGCTCCCGCCGGGAACGGCTGAGCCCGCAGGACGTGGGCCTGCCCGACCGGCGCCGCCGTCGCACGCCCGGTCTGCGCCGTGAGGAGGTCGCCGACCTGGCCGGGATCGGCGTGGACTGGTACGTCCGGCTCGAGCAGAGTCGCGCGGTCAGCCCGTCCGCGGCCACGGTGGGCGCGCTGGCCCGGGCGTTGCAGCTGGACGAGACCGAGTCGGCTCACCTGAGCGCCCTGGCGCGGGGCGCCGACCGGCCGCCGTTCACCCCCGAGACCGTCCCGCCGGTCATCGCCGGCTTGGTCGAGGGCCTGGACCGGCCCGCTTACGTGACCGGGCGGCGCTGGGATCTGCTGACCGCCAACGCCGCTGCTCGCGACCTGTTCCCCGGCATGGGGTCCAACGTGCTGGAGTACCTGCTGCTCGATCCGTCGGCCCGGGCGCTGTTCGGCGACGGCTGGCCGGCCGAGGCGCGGCGGGTGACCGCCCAGTTCCGCGCGGTCTACGACGTGGTCGCGCCCGATCCGGCGTTCGACGCGCTGCTGGCGACCCTGCGGCAGGGTTGCGCCGGCTTCGACGAGTGGTGGCACCGCCACGACATCGGCGTCAGCGACTCCGGCGTCAAGGTGCTGCACCATCTCCGGCACGGCACCCTGACCTGCGAGTACGCCTCGTTCCAGGCCAACGACGATCCGGCCCTCAAATTGGCTCTGTACCGCGTCGTCAGCCGATGACCTGGCCGCCGGCCACGTCCAGGCGCCGGGTGGTGGGGACCGCGTCCAGCATCCGGCGGTCGTGGGTGACCAGCAGCAGCGTGCCGGGGTAGTCGGCCAGCGCCGACTCGAGCTGCTCGATGGCCGGCAGGTCGAGGTGGTTGGTGGGCTCGTCCAGCACCAGCAGGTTGACCCCGCGGGCCTGCAGCAGGGCCAGCGCCGCCCGGGTGCGCTCGCCCGGCGACAGCGTGATCGCCGGCCGGGGCACGTGCCCGGCGGTCAGCCCGAACTTGGCCAGCAGCGTCCGGACCTCGGCGTCGGGCATCGCCGGCACCTGGGCGCCGAACGCCGCGGCCAGCGGCTGGTCGCCGAGGAACAGGCCGCGGGCCTGGTCGATCTCGCCGACCACGACCCCCGGGCCGAGGTAAGCGGTGCCGGCGTCCACCGGGAGCCGGCCGAGCAGCGCCGCCAGCAGCGTCGACTTGCCGGCCCCGTTGGCCCCGGTGATGGCCACCCGGTCGGCCCAGTCGATCTGCAGGGTGACCGGGCCGAGGACGAAGTCGCCGCGGCGCACGACCGCGGCGTCGAGCGCCGCCACCACGGCGCCCGCGCGGGGCGCGGTGGCGATGGTCATCCGCAGCTCCCACTCCTTACGCGGCTCGTCGACCACCTCGAGGCGCTCGATCGCCCGCATCGTCTGCCGCGCCTTGGCCGCCTGCTTCTCGGTCGACTCGGCCCGGAACGCCTTGACGTTCTTGTCGTTGTCGGTGGACTTGCGGCGGGCGTTGCGCACGCCGTGCTCCAGCCAGGTGCGCTGCATCTGGGCGCGGGCCAGCAGCGCGTCCTTGCGGTCGGCGTACTGGTCGAAGTCCTCCCGGGCGTGCCTTCGGGCCCGGTCGCGTTCCTGAAGGTAAGCGTCGTACCCGCCGCCGTACAGGTGGATCTGCTGCTGGGCCAGGTCGAGCTCGAGGACCGCGGTGACCGTACGGGTGACGAACTCCCGGTCGTGGCTGACCAGCACGGTCGGGGTGCGGAGGCCCCGCACGAACTCCTCCAGGCGGTCCAGCCCGGCCAGGTCGAGGTCGTTGGTGGGTTCGTCCAGCAGCCGGATGTCGTACCGGCTGAGCAGCAGCGACGCCATCCCGGCGCGGGCCGCCTGGCCGCCCGACAGCCCGGTCATCGGATGGTCCGGCGACACTCCCAGGCCCAGGTCGCCGGCCACCTGATCGGCGCGGTCGTCCAGGTCGGCGCCGCCCAGCGCGAGCCACCGCTCGAGCGCGGCCGCATACGCGTCGTCGGCCCCGGCCGTGCCCGCGCCCAGCGCCTCGGCCGCGGCGTCCATCGCCACCTGAGCCGGGCCGACCCCGGTGCGCCGGATCAGGAACTCCCGCACCGTCTCGCCCGGCCGCCGCTCGCGTTCCTGCGGTAGGTAGCCGACGGTGGCCTCGGGCGGGTTCAGCGTGACCGACCCGGACTCGACCGGCAGCAGCCCGGCGAGGGTGCGCAGCAGGGTGGTCTTGCCGGCGCCGTTCGCCCCGACCAGGCCGATCACGTCGCCCGGGGCGACCACCAGGTCGAGGCCGGCGAAGAGGGTGCGGTCGCCGTGCCCGGCGGCCAGTTCACGGACGATCATCGTGGCGCTCATTTGCGCCCGATGGTAGGCCACCCTCCCGGCGGCTTGCGGGAGCGTCGCGGCCCGACACAATCGCGGGGTAGCTTCATACCAGTGACTGACGCGCCAACTGCGATCACCCCCACCCCACCCACCGATCTTCCGCGCACCCTCGGTGAGCTGCGCGCCTCCGGGCACGAGTTCAGAACCGTGAAGGAGGAGCTGCGCGACAACCTGCTGACGCGGATGCGCAGCGGCGAGCCGCGGTTCCCCGGCATCGTCGGCTACGACGACACCGTGCTTCCCGAGGTGGAGCGCGCCCTGCTCGCCGGCCACGACATGGTTCTGCTGGGCGAGCGCGGTCAGGGCAAGACTCGCCTGATCCGCGGCCTGGTCGGCCTGCTGGACGAGTGGACGCCCTTCATCACCGGCTCCGAGCTGCGCGAACACCCGTACCTGCCGCTGACCCCGGGCAGCCGGCGGCTGGCCGGCGAAACCGGCGACCTGCTGCCCATCTCCTGGCTGCATCGCTCCGAGCGGTACGGCGAGAAGCTGGCCACGCCGGACACCAGCGTCGGCGACCTGATCGGCGACGTCGACCCGATCAAGGTGGCCGAGGGCCGGGCACTCGGTGACCCCGACACGATCCATTTCGGTCTGGTCCCGCGCACCAACCGCGGCATCTTCGCCGTCAACGAGCTGCCCGACCTGGCCGAGCGGATCCAGGTGTCGCTGCTCAACGTGCTCGAGGAGCGTGACATCCAGGTCCGCGGCTACCAGCTGCGGCTGCCGCTCGACTTGCTGCTGGTGGCGTCGGCCAACCCGGAGGACTACACCAACCGGGGCCGGATCATCACCCCGCTGAAGGACCGGTTCGGCGCCGAGATCCGGACGCACTACCCGCTCGAGCTGGAGCTGGAGACCGAGCTGGTCCGCCAGGAGGCGGCACTGTCCGCGTCCGTGCCCGAGCACCTGATCGAGGTGCTGGCCCGCTACACCCGGCAGGTCCGCGAGTCGCCGGCCGTGGACTCGCGGTCCGGCGTGTCCGCCCGGTTCGGCATCGCCGCCGCCGAGACCGTGGCCGCCTCGGCCCTGCGCCGGGCCGGCCTGCGCAACGAGCGGGAGGCCGTCGCCCGCATCTGCGACACCGTGTCGGTGACCAGCACCCTGCGGGGCAAGGTCGAGTTCGACTCGGGGGAGGAGGGCCGGGAGACCGAGATCCTGTCCCACCTGCTGAGGGTGGCCACGGCCGAGACGTTCCGGGCCCGGCTGGCCGGTCTCGACCTGTCCGGCTTCACCGACCTGGTGAACGAGGGCGCGATCATCGAGACCGGCGACCTGGTCTCGGCGGAGGAACTGCTCGGCCAGATCGGCACCGTCCCGGGCCTGGCCAAGGTGCTCGACCGCCTCGGCCTCGGCGACGCCCCCAGCCCGGGGCAGGCCGCCTCCGGCGTCGAGTTCGTGCTGGAGGGCCTGCACCTGAGCCGCCGGCTGGCCAAGGAGCTCACCGACGACGGACGCACCATCTACGGGAGCTGAGCAATGCCTATCAACCGGTTCCGGTACGGGGCCTGGAACGACGGGCCCGACCCCCTGGCCCCGCCGTACGACGTGCGCAAGGCGGTGGACGAGGTCGGCGAGCGGGTGCTGCGCGGGGAGAATCTGCGGGACGCGCTGCGCGACCTGATCCGCCGCGGCCCGCGCGACGGCCGCGGCCTGGACGAGCTCCGCGACCGGGCCCGGCGGCAGCGTCGCGAGGCGCTGCGCCGGGGCAACCTGGACGGCGCCGTCACCCGCGCCCAGCAGTTGCTCGACCAGGCCCTCGCGGCCGAGCGGGACGAGCTGCGGGGTTCCGACGACGAGGCCGCCCGGTTCAGCGAGGCGATGCTGGACAACCTGCCCCGGTCCACCTCGCAGGCGGTGCAGGAGCTGTCGGAGTACGACTGGGCCAGCGACGAGGCCCGGCAGCTCTACAACCAGATCCTCGACGGGCTGCGGTCGGAGATCGTGGAGCAGCGGTTCGCCGGCATGAAACAGGCGTTGCAGGGCCGCGACCCGGCCGCCGACCAGCGCGTGTCGGAGATGCTGAACGACCTCAACGACCTGCTGGACCGGCACAGCCGCGGCGAGGAGACGTCCGACGCGTTCCAGCAGTTCATGGAGAAGCACGGCGAGTTCTTTCCGGACAACCCGTCGAACATCGACGAGCTGATCGACTCACTGGCCCGGTCGGCGGCGGCGGCCGAGCGGCTGTTGCGATCGCTGAGCCCGCAGCAGCGCCAGGAATTGTCCGAGCTGATGGACCAGGCGCTCGGCGACGGTCCGCTGCGCGGTCAGCTGGCCGACCTGACCGCGAACCTGCAGTCGCTGCGGCCGCAGCTCAACTGGGGCCGGGGCGAGCGGATGCGGGGCAACGGTGAGGACCTCGGGTACGGCGACGCCACCGCCGCGTTGGAGGAGATCGGCGACCTCGACGAGCTGCTCGACCAGCTCGGCCAGGAACATCCGGGGGCGACGCTGGACGACGTCGACGTGGAGGCGGTCGAGCGGCAGCTGGGCCGGTCCGCCGCCGACGACGTGCGGCGGTTGCGGGAACTGGAGCGGGAACTGCGCCGGCAGGGCTGGGTCACGCGGGACGCCGAGGGGCTGACGCTGTCGCCCAAGGCGCTGCGCCGGCTCGGCCGCACCGCGCTGGCCCAGGTGTTCAGCGACCTGGGCAGCCGCAAGCGGGGCGATCACGACCTGCGGGACGCGGGCGCGGCCGGGGACCTGATCGGGTCGTCGCGGCGGTGGCAGTTCGGCGACGAGCAGCCGCTGGACGTGGTGCGGACGATCAGCAACGCGGTGCGCCGCTCTGCTTTGCTACCGACGCCTGGTCCTACGGACGGCGTGGGGAACCCGGGCCGGTTCCCGGCCAGGCGGCGGGTCTCGGTACGGCTGGAACCGGACGATTTCGAGGTCGCCGAGACGGAACGCCGGGCGTCGGCGGCGGTGGCGCTGCTGGTCGACCTGTCCTTCTCGATGGTCCTCGAGGACCGCTGGGGGCCGATGAAGCAGACGGCGCTGGCGTTGTCGCAGCTCGTGGCGACGCAGTACCCGCAGGACGCCCTGCAGATCATCGGGTTCAGCAAGTACGCGATGCCGCTGTCCCAGGCCGAACTGGCCGCGGTCGAACCGGACATGGACAAGGGGACCAACCTGCAGCACGCGCTCAAGCTGGCCGGCCGGCACCTCCGCCGGCACCCCGGTTCGGAACCGGTGGTGCTGGTGGTCACCGACGGCGAGCCGACCGCGCACCTCGACTCCGACGGCGAGGCGTTCTTCTGGTGGCCGCCGCTGCCGGAGACGGTCGCCGCCACCGTGCAGGAGGTGGACGTGCTGACCCGGTACGGGGCGACGCTGAACATCTTCATGCTGGGCGAGGACCCCGGTCTGAAGCGGTTCGTGGACGCGGTGGCCAAGCGCAGCGGCGGCCGGGTGTTCAGCCCGTCGGCCGACGAACTGGGCCGCTACGTGGTCGACGACTACGTGCGGGCCCGGCGCGGGAAGCGATGACCCTCAGGCTAGCTTCCTAGGACGGCGTACGCGGTGTGCGGCGCGGCCGGGGTTCCGGGCGCGCCGCACACCGCTGGTTATAGTGGCTCGGCCGGTCTTCGGTACGTCCGCGGTGGAGAGGGAGTTTGCGATGTCGCAGCAACCTGCGCCCGCACCCCCGGTCACGGTCTCCCATCGGATCTGGACGATCCCCAACGTCATCAGTTTCATCCGGCTGCTCGGCGTCCCGCTGTTCCTCTACCTGCTCCTCGGGCCGCACCGCGACGGCTGGGCGGTGGTCGTGCTAGCCCTCGGAGGCACCACCGACTGGGTCGACGGGTTCGTCGCGCGGCGCCTGCACCAGGTCAGCCGGCTGGGCGAGCTGATGGACCCGTTCGCCGACCGGCTCTACATCTTGGCCGCGCTGCTCGCGCTGACCGTCCGCGACGTGGTCCCGTGGTGGCTGACCATCGCCCTGCTGGCCCGCGAGGTGGTCGTCGGCGTCGCGCTGCTGGTGCTGCGCCGCCACGGGTACGGGCCGCCGCCGGTGCACTACGTGGGCAAAACCGGGACGTTCGTGCTGCTCGCGGCGCTGCCGGTGCTGCTGCTGGCGCGGGCCGTGCCGTCGATCGACTCGTGGCTCGTGCCGATCGGCTGGGGCTTGGCCTGGTGGGCGCTCGGGCTGTACTGGATCGCCGGCTTCCTCTACCTGGCGCAGACCTGGTCGGTGCTGCGCGCCGACCGGTCCCGGGCGGTCCCGGGATGACTTCTCCCGGCGGCACCACCCCGCCCGGCGAACGCCGGTTCACGCCGGACTTCCTCACCGAGTTGTTCCGCAACCCGCTCGAGCCCGGCTACGCCGCGGCGGCCGAGCGTAAGCGGCGCGAAGGTCCGCCGGCCGGTCCGCGGAAACGGCTCACCGCCGGGATCACCGCGCTGACCATGGTGGCGCTCGGCTTCCTGCTGGTGGTCGCGTACCAGCAGACGGTGGCCGACGCCCCGGCCGAGTCCGACGCCCGGGCCGCCCTGGTCACCCAGGTGCAGACCCGCCGGCAGGGTACGACGGCGCTGCAGAGCCAGGCCGACCAGCTCCGGTCCGACGTGGCCACGCTGCGCGAACGGGAGCTCGGCGAGAGCGCCGGAGCCAAGCTGCGGGAGTTGGAAGCCACCACCGGGCTGGCCCCGGTGCACGGCGGCGGCGCCCGCATCACGATCAAGGACGGCCCGGCCACGGTCGACCCGGTCACCGGTGTGCAGCACACCGACGCGCTGGTCAAGGACACCGACCTGCAGCTGGCGGCGAACGCGTTGTGGTCGGACGGCGCCGAGGCGATCGCGATCAACGGGCAGCGGCTGACCGCCACGTCGACCATCCGTCAGGCGGGGGAGGCCATCCTGGTCGACTTCCAGCCGGTCACGACGCCGTACGAGCTGGTCGCGATCGGCCCGGACTCGCTCGCCGGGGACTTCTCCGACGGATACGCCGGGCGGTTCTTCCACGAGCTGGTGTCCCGCTACGGCATGTCCTTCGACACGGCCAAGGTCAAGGACGCGACCGTGGCGTCGTCCGCCGACCTCACCCTGCGGGTGGCCCAGCCGGTCGCCCCCGCCTCTCCCTCCAGCGGCCCGTCGCGGCCGAAGACCCCCTCCTCCTCGGAAGGCGGCCGATGATCGCCGTTCTCGCCCTGATCGCCGGTGGCGTCCTGGGCATCGTGGTCCACCCGAGTGTGCCGCCCGCGCTGGCGCCGTACCTGCCCATCGCGGTGGTGGCCGCGCTGGACGCGGTGTTCGGCGGCGTCCGGGCGCGGCTCGACGGGATCTTCGACGACAAGCAGTTCGTGGTGTCGTTCATCGCCAACGTGGTGGTGGCCGCGCTGATCGTCTACCTGGGGGACCAGCTCGGCGTCGGCACCCAGCTGTCCACCGGCGTCGTGGTGGTGCTCGGCGTGCGGATCTTCGGCAACGTCGCGGCCATCCGGCGGCACCTGTTCCGGGCGTAGGCGGATGACCGAGCAGCCGGAAACCGGCCGGCGGACGTCCGATCCCGGGCGGCCCACGGCCGGGCGCAAGCCGCAGCAGCAGCCCGTCACGTCCGCCGCCGACGAGCCGACCCTGGTCACGCCGCCCGTCACGCCGCCCGTCACACGGCTGGAGGACGAGAAGACGACTGCTCTGGTCTCGCCGCCGGCACCCGAGCCGGTCGACGAGGAGGCACCCGGGCCCGCCGACGAGCCCGAGCCGGTCGCCGACGACGTACCTGGCCCTTCGTTGGACGTCCCGCCCGTGACGGACGAGCCGCCCGTGACGGACGAGCCGCCCGTGGCCGTGGACGACGAGCCGACCGTCGGGGGCCTGACGTCGCCACCCACACCACGGCCGGAGCCCGGCTTCGAGACGGTACGGATCGACCCGGCGACGGTCGTGCCGCCCACGTCCGAGGCGCCGAGCGAACCGGACGAACCGGACGTCGGTTCACTCGAACCGGTGACCGCGGAGAAATCGCAGCGGCCGCCGTGGCGGCGCCTGTCGTCGGCCGGGGCGCTGATCGTGGTGCTGCTCGCCCTGTTCGGGTTCACGCTGGTCGTCCAGTTGCGCAGCAACAGCGCCGACCAGGGTCTGGCCACCGCCCGCCAGGAGGACCTGGTCCGGATCCTCTCCGACCTGGAGGCCCGCGACCAGCGCCTGCAGACCGAGATCACCGATCTGGAGCAGAGCCAGCGGCAGCTCACGTCGGGTGTCGAGGGCCGTCAGGCGGCGCTGGCGGACGCGCAGAAGCGGGCCGACGAACTCGGCCTGCTGGCCGGCACGGTCGCCGGCAAGGGCCCCGGCCTGAAGATCGTGATCGACCCGAAAGGCGTGGTCAAGGCGTCGGCCATCCTCAACGCGGTGCAGGAGCTGCGCGGCGCCGGCGGTGAGGTGATGCAGATCAACGGCGCAGACGGCTCGGCGGTCCGGATCGTCGCGTCGACCTACTTCGTGGACGCCGACAGCGCGGCCATCACCGTGGACGGCAAGCGCCTGACCGGGCCGTACACGGTCTGGGTGATCGGTGTGCCGCAGACCATGCAGACAGCGCTGCAGATCCCCGGCGGGGTGGTGGCGTCGGTCAACAGCGCCGGCGGTAGCGTGACCACGGAAGCGGAGGGCCTGGTCGAGGTGTCCGCTCTGCACAAGGCCCCGAGCTTGCAGTACGCGCGCCCGGTCTCCTGACCGGGCGGTGCCACTACGGAGGAACGAGTGATTCCTGAGGACCTGCGGTACACCGCCGAGCACGAGTGGGTGGCCGGCGACGGCAGCGGGCCGGTGCGGGTGGGCATCACCCACTTCGCTCAGGACGCGCTCGGCGACATCGTCTACGTGCAGCTGCCCGACGAGGGCGCCGCGGTACAGGCCGGTGACTCGCTCGGGGAGATCGAGTCGACCAAGAGCGTGTCGGAGATCTACGCCCCCATCGCCGGCACGGTCGTGTCGAAGAACGCGTTGCTCGGTGACGAGCCCGAACTGATCAACGCCGAGCCGTACGCGGCCGGCTGGCTGGTGGAGATCGCGCCGGACGATCCGGCGGTGATCGGCGGTCTGCTCGACGCGGCCGCGTACCGCGCGCTGACGGAAAGCTGACCAGCCCACCGATTGATCTCCGCGCGTCTGGTTGTGCCCTGTTGGCGGCGCTGACTAGGCTCGCGGGGCACACGTTTGAACCGTTACTCATTCGCAACCGATAGTCGTGCGTCCCGGGCCCCGCTCCGGGCAGCGGCGGGGGTGCCGCACTCCGGGCTCTGTCCGGCAATGCGTCCGCCCGTGCCGCCGGGCCGACGACCGACAGATCCGTGAGGTGGTCCGATGACGCGCCCAGACGACGAGTTCCCCCCGCTCGACGTCACGTCCACGCTGAACCTCGGTGCGCTCGACGAGGTGCTCGAGGGTCCCGACACCGACGTGGTACCGGCCCGGATGTCCGGTTCGCTGCCACCCGGGATGGCGCTGCTGGTCGTGCGCCGGGGCCCGAACGCCGGCGCCCGGTTCCTGCTGGACCATGACGTGACCACGAGCGGCCGGCACCCCGACAGCGACATCTTCCTGGACGACGTCACCGTGTCCCGCCGGCACGCCGAGTTCCACCGCGACGGCGGCACCTTCACGGTGCGCGACGTCGGCTCGCTCAACGGCACGTACGTGAACCGGGAACGGGTCGAGGCCGCCACCTTGAGCAACAGTGACGAGGTGCAGATCGGCAAGTTCCGCCTGGTGTTCATCGCCGGCCCGCGGCCGGAGGGCGAGGGCGGCGGGGCGTGAACTCGTCGGGGGCGGCCGCGCGTGACCCGGGCAGATTCCCCGGTCACGACTCCGCGGCGCTGATGAGCATCGGGGAGGTGCTGGCCCATCTGCGGACGGAGTTTCCCGACACCACCATCTCCAAGCTGCGTTTCCTGGAGGCGGAGGGCCTGGTCGACCCGCAGCGCACCGCCTCCGGTTACCGGAAGTACTCGTGGGACGACGTGTACCGGTTGCGTTTCGTGCTCACCGCCCAACGGGATCAGTACTTGCCGTTGCGGGTGATCCGCGAGCAGTTGGACCGCCAGGAGGAACCCCTCACGCCGCGGCCGGCGCTGGTCGCGGTGGGCACCGAGGCGCCGGCCCAGGACGCCGCCGACACCCGGATGGCCCGCGACGACCTGCTGGCCCGCACGGCGGTGACCAGCGAGATGCTGGCCGAGCTGGAGAAGGCCGGGCTGGTCGAGGCCCGGCCGCCGGGCTGGTACGACGGGGACGCGGTGGTGATCGTCGAGGCCGTCGCCGGGCTGACCCGGTACGGACTGGAGCTGCGGCACCTGCGGGCGTTCCGGGCCGGGGCGGACCGTGAGGTCGGCCTGTTCGCCCAGTTGCTGGCCCCGCTGGTGCGCCAGCACGACCCGGCGGCGCGGGCGCGGGCGGCCGAGACCGCACGGGAACTGCAGGCGTTGTCGCAGAAGTTGCACGCGGCGCTCGTCCGGGCCGGACTACGCGGAACACTGGGCCGGTGAGCTTTTCCCGCCCCCGTGCCAGGGGCATCCAGGAGGCGACGGCACGCGTACGCCGTGCGTGTACCGTGCAGAAGAGGGCGGCCGTACGCGGTTGCGAGGACGGCGACACGGAGGCGTTGCGGTGCGCGAGCTGAGCGTGGTCGGGGTTCGGGTGGAGCTGCCCAGCAACCAGCCGATCGTCCTGCTCAGGGAGGTCGATGGGGATCGTTACCTGCCGATCTGGATCGGTGCGGTGGAGGCGACGGCCATCGCGTACGAGCAGCAGGGGGTCAAGCCGGCCCGGCCGCTCACCCATGACCTGCTCCGGGACATCCTGAAGGCGTTGGAGGCGCCGCTCAAGGCGGTGGAGATCACCGAGCTCAAGGAGAACGTCTTCTACGCCGACCTGTTGATCGGCGACAATCTGCGGGTCTCGGCCCGGCCCAGCGACTCGATCGCGCTGGCGTTGCGGGTGGGCGCGCCGATCCGCTGCGCCGACCAGGTGCTCACCGAGGCCGGCATCGTCATCCCGGACGAGCAGGAGGACGAGGTCGAAAAGTTCCGCGAGTTCCTCGACCAGGTGCGGCCGGAGGACTTCGCCGGTTGAGGGTGATCTCCCCTCACGTTGGCGGCGTGTCATGGCATTACCTCCCTGTTGCGCCGGCGTTTGAGATATACGCTCGTGAAGTCGACGTGAAGCGGCACCGGGCATCGGGGAGGTAGTCGCGTGCAGGAACCGGGTGGTGACACCGAGGGTGCCTTCATCGGCGAGGACGGCGCGGTCGGGTACCGCGGCGTGACCGCGACGCACGCGGTCGGCATCTCGTACCGCCAACTCGACTACTGGGCCCGTACCACCCTGGTTGTGCCGAGCATCCGGGACGCCTCCGGCTCCGGCACCCAGCGCCTGTACTCGTTCCGGGACCTGGTCGTCCTCAAGGTCGTCAAGCGCCTGCTGGACGCCGGGGTCTCGCTGCAGAACATCCGCCGGGCGATCGACACGCTGCGCTCCCGCGGCGTCGAGGATCTGGCCAACATCACGCTGATCTCGGACGGCACCACGGTGTACGAGTGCCGCTCGCCCGAGGAGGTCGTCGACCTGCTGCAGGGCGGCCAGGGCGTGTTCGGCATTGCCATCGGCGGCGCATTCAAGGAAATCCAGGGTTCGCTGTCGCAGTTGCCGGCCGAACCCGCCGGCGCCCCGCGCCCGGTCGGTATCGACGTCCCGGCCGAGCCGAACGCCGGTGACGAGCTCGCCGCCCGCCGTGCCCGCCGCCGAGCCGGCTGATCTCAGCCGGCTGATCCGAGCCGGCTGATCCGAGCCGGCTGATCCGAGCAAGCTGATCCGGCAGCCGGGTCTGGGCGGGCCGATCGGGCCGCCCGACCCCGGTAGGCTCGGGCGGTGCCCCATGCCGCCGACAGCCACGACACCATCTCGGTCCGCGGAGCCCGCGAGAACAACCTCCGGGACGTCTCCCTCGACCTTCCCAAACGCCGCCTGACGGTGTTCACCGGCGTGTCCGGCTCGGGCAAGTCGTCACTGGTGTTCGACACCATCGCGGCCGAGTCGCAGCGCATGATCAACGAGACGTATCCCGCGTTCGTGCAGGGTTTCATGCCGACGCTGGCCCGGCCGGACGTGGACGTCCTGGGCGGGCTGACCACCGCGATCATCGTCGACCAGCAGCGGATCGGCAGCGACCCGCGGTCCACCGTGGGCACCGCCACCGACGCCAACGCGATGCTGCGCATCCTGTTCAGCCGGCTGGGGCAGCCGCACATCGGCTCGGCCCAGGCCTTCTCGTTCAACGTCGCGTCGATCTCCGGCGCGGGCGCGGTCACCGTCGAACGCGGCGGCGCGACGACCAAGGAGCGCCGCAGCTTCAGCATCACCGGCGGCATGTGCCCGCGGTGCGAGGGCCGCGGCTCGGTCACCGACTTCGACCTGGCCCAGCTGTACGACGACAGCAAGTCGATCAACGAGGGCGCGCTGATCATCCCGGGTTACAGCATGGACGGCTGGCAGGGCCGCATCTACCGCGGCAGCGGCTTCCTCGACCCGGACAAGCCGATCCGGAGGTTCACCAAACGCGAGCTGCACGACCTGCTCCACAAGGAGCCGACGAAGATCAAGGTGGAGGGCATCAACCTCACCTACGAGGGACTGATCCCGAAGATCCAGAAGTCGATGCTGTCCAAGGACGTCGACGCGATGCAGCCGCACATCCGCGCCTTCGTCGAGCGGGTGGTCACGTTCTCCGTCTGCCCGGACTGCGGCGGCACCCGGCTCAACGCGGGCGCCCGGTCGTCGACGATCGGCGGGGTGAACATCGCCGACGCGTGCGCAATGCAGATCAGTGACCTGGCCGGGTGGGTCCACGGTCTGGACGATCCGTCGGTGGCGCCGCTGCTCAAGTCCCTGCAGCACGCGCTGGACTCGTTCGTCGAGATCGGGCTGGGCTACCTGAGCCTGGACCGGCCGGCGGGCACGCTGTCCGGCGGTGAGGCTCAGCGGGTCAAGATGGTCCGGCACCTGGGCTCGTCGCTGACCGACGTCACGTACGTCTTCGACGAACCCACCATCGGCCTGCACCCGCACGACATCCAGCGGATGAACGAGCTGCTGCTGCAGCTGCGGGACAAGGGCAACACCGTGCTGGTGGTCGAACACAAGCCGGAGGCGATCGCCATCGCCGACCACGTCGTCGACCTGGGCCCGGGAGCGGGCACCGCGGGCGGCGAGATCGTCTTCGAAGGCACCGTCGCCGGGCTGCGGAAGAGCGGCACGGTCACCGGCCGGCACCTCGACGACCGGGCCGCGCTGAAGGAGAAGGTCCGTACGCCCGCGGGCACGCTCGAGGTCCGCGGCGCGGCCGCGCACAATCTGCGCGACGTCGACGTGGACATCCCGCTGGGGGTGCTGGTCGTCGTCACCGGGGTGGCCGGCTCGGGCAAGAGCTCGCTGATCCACGGCTCGGTGTCCCCCCGGGACGGGGTGGTGGCGGTCGATCAAACGCCGATCCGCGGGTCCCGGCGCAGCAACCCGGCCACGTACACCGGGCTGCTGGAACCCATCCGTAAGGCGTTCGCCAAGGCCAACGGGGTCAAGCCGGCGCTGTTCAGCGCGAACTCCGAGGGCGCCTGCCCGGCCTGCAACGGCGCCGGGGTGATCTACACCGACCTGGCCATGATGGCCGGGGTCGCCACCACCTGCGAGACCTGCGAGGGCCGGCGGTTCCAGGCGGAGGTGCTGGAGTACACGTTCGGCGGGAGGAACATCAGCCAGGTGCTCGAGATGCCGGTGACCGAGGCCCGCGAGTTCTTCGCCGGCGGCGACGCCCGGATCCCGGCCGCACACACGATCCTGGAACGGCTGGCCGACGTCGGGCTCGGCTACCTGCACCTGGGTCAGCCGCTGACCACCCTGTCCGGCGGCGAGCGGCAGCGGCTGAAACTGGCCGCGCAGATGGCCGACAAGGGCGACGTGTACGTGCTCGACGAGCCGACCACCGGCCTGCACCTGGCCGACGTGGAGAACCTGCTGGGCCTGCTCGACCGGCTGGTCGGGTCGGGCCGGTCGGTGATCGTGATCGAACACCACCAGGCGGTCATGGCCCACGCCGACTGGATCATCGACCTCGGCCCCGGCGCCGGCCACGACGGCGGCCTGGTCGTCTTCGAGGGCACCCCGGCCGACATCGTCGCCGACCGTTCCACGCTCACCGGCGAGCACCTCGCCGCCTACGTCGGCCGGTGACGTGACCAGCCTGCGCCGGCGCCTGCCGTGACCAGCCTGCGGGACCTGGCGCTGCTGCGGCGGGTCAAGGACCGGATCGACCGGGAGTACGCCCGGCCGCTGGACGTGGAGGCGCTGGCCCGCGGCGTCAACCTGTCGGCCGGGCACCTGAGCCGGCAGTTCCGGCAGGCGTACGGCGAGTCGCCGTACTCGTACCTGATGACCCGCCGCATCGAACGCGCGATGGCCCTGCTCCGCGGCACCGGGCTGAGCGTCACCGAGGTCTGCTTCGCCGTCGGCTGCTCCTCGCTGGGCACGTTCAGCACCCGGTTCACCGAGCTGGTCGGGATGCCGCCGAGCGAGTACCGGGTCCGGACGGCCGACGCGATTGCCGAGCCGCCGTCGTGCGTGACGAAACAGGTGACCCGGCCGGTCACGAATCGAGAAGCACCGGCGGCCGGCCTTCACCTACCGTGATCGGTATGGACATCACAATCGCCTCGGCCTTCCTGCCGCACACCGACCCGGACGCCTCGATCGCCTTCTACCGAGACGCCCTCGGCTTCGAGGTCCGCCTCGACGTCGGCAAGGGCACCATGCGCTGGATCACGGTCGGCCCGGCCGGAGGCGCCGGCACGTCGGTCGTGCTGTGCCCGCCGGACGTCAACCCGGGCATGACCGACGACGAGAAGCGCACCGTCGCCGAGATGATGGCGAAGGGCACGTACGGCATCATCACGCTGGCCACCAAGGACCTGGACGGCGTCTTCGCCCAGGTCGCCGGCGCCGGCGCCGAGGTCGTCCAGGAGCCCACCGACCAGCCGTACGGCCTGCGCGACTGCGCCTTCCGTGACCCGGCCGGCAACATGGTCCGAATCAACCAGGCGTCGTAGGTACCCAGAACCGCAGCTTACGGCCGCGCTGGTCGGAGAACACGCCGCCGCCGGACTCGATCACCGTGCGGGAACCGATGTTGTCGTGGTCGCAGGTGATCAGGACCGTGTCCAGGCCGAGGCCGGCGGCGATCGGCAACGCCGCCCGGAGCATGGCGGTGGCGTGCCCGCGGCGGCGTCTCGACCGCCGGACGTCGTACCCGATGTGGCCGCCCTGCTCCCGCAGGAAGTCGTTGAGCCGGTGGCGGATGGCCAGCCGGCCGACGTACCCGTCGTCGTCGGCCCACCACAGGGTGGTCGACGGGACCCGCCCGGCCGGCCGGGGTGAGTCCTCCCGCGCGTCGGCCCGGACGGCGGCCACGAAGTCGGCGAAGACCTTTCGGTCGGACCAGCCCGGTCCCCACTGGACCAGTTCGGTGCCGATCATGCTGCCGTCGCCGGCCCGGCCCTCCTCGGCGAACTCGGCCATCGCGGCCAGGAAAGACACGCGCAGCTCGGTGGTCGGCTGGTGGAATTCCGGCATCCGGCCACAGTGGCCGATCCGGCGTCCGGCGGCAACCGTTTTCTCCCTGGCGTGGACGACTGAACTCTGATCGTGTGGGCATCGATGACCGGTATGCAGCTCGGCCTCGCCCTGCCCCAGTTCGGCCCGTCCGCCGACGCCGAACGGATCGCGGAGTTCGCCGCCGCCGCGGAAGCGCTCGGGTACGCGTCGCTGTGGGTGGGGGACCGGTTGCTCACCCCGGTCGCGCCGCAGGATCCGTATCCGGGTCGGGTGCCGCAGCCGTACCCGCCGGAGTTCACCACCTTCCTCGACCCGGTGGTCACGCTGGCCGTCGCCGCGGCCGCGACCCGGACCGTACGGCTGGGTTCCAGCACCCTGAACGCCCCGCTGTACCACCCGGCGGTTCTCGGCCGGCAGCTCACCTCGCTCGACCGGCTCAGCGGCGGCCGCCTCGACGCCGGGCTCGGGCTGGGCTGGATGCGCGACGAGTACGAGACGGTGGGCGCCGGCTGGTCCACCCGCGGCGCCCGGCTCGACGAGATGCTGGACGTCCTGCGTCTGATGTGGACGACCGACCGGCTCGCCCACCGAGGCCGCTTCTTCTCCATCCCCGATTCGGTGCTCGACCTGCGCCCGGTCCAGCCCGGCGGGCCACCGGTTCTGCTGGCCGGCTTCACCCCGGTCGCGATGGACCGCATCGGGCGCCGCGCCGACGGCTGGCTGATGACCCAGGGGCTTCCGCCGGCGCACGCGGGGATGCTGTGGGACACCGCCCGCCGCGCCGCCGACGCCGCCGGACGCGACCCGTCCCGGCTCCGGCGGGTGCTGCGGCTGAACCGGGCCCCCGACTGGGTGGCGGCGGTCGAGGCGGCCGGCGCGGACGGCATCACCGAGGCGTTCCTCGACCTCACCTTCTCCACCGGCGGCGTCGGCGAGGCCCTCGACGTGGCCGCCGACCTGGCTTCCGGGTTTACCGGTGAGTGATACACCTAACCCCGCGGTGTGGCCGCCGTTGAGGCCCCTGCTTCCCGAACAGCGCTACGGCTGCTTGGTGTTCCGGGTGACGCGGGCCTGACTGTGCGCGCGGACCTCGGCCAGGCGCGACTCGAGGAACTCGCGCTCGGCCGGATTCGCGGTCATCGCCAGAGCCTCGTCGTAGGCGCCGGCGGCCCCGGACCACCTCGACAGCTGCCGGAGGAAGTCGGCGCGGGCGGCGGCCAGGTAGCCGTACCCGGCCAGCGAGGGCTCGCCCAGCAGCGGTTCCAGCGCGTCGAGGCCGGCCTGCGGGCCGTCGCGGAACCCGATCGCGGCCGCCCGGTTCAGGGTCACCACGGGGGAGCCGGGCCAGAGCCCGCCCAGTACGTCGTACAGGGCGACGATCTGCGGCCAGTCGGTGTCCGCCCAGGCCGGAGCCTCGGCGTGGACGGCGGCGATCGCGGCCTCGACCGCGAACCGCGTCGGCGGCCGCCGTCCCAGGGCCTGGGCGAGCAGGGCCGAGCCCTCGGCGATCAGCGTGCGGTCCCAGGTGGTCCGGTCCTGCTCGGACAGCAGCAACATCCGCCCGTCGCCGGACACCCGGGACGCCGACCGCGCGTCGGTGAGCAGCAGCAACGCCAGCAGGGCGCTGACCTCGGCGTCGGCCGGCATCAGCAGGTGCAGGGTGCGGGCCAGCGAGACCGCGCTGTCGATCAGGTCGCGGCGGGTCAGCCCGGGTCCGGCCGGCGCGGTGTGGCCGGTGGTGAAGATCAGGTGGACCACGTCGAGGGCGGCGCCGACGCGTTCGGCCAGCTGGTCGTCGGCCGGCACCCGGTAGGGGATGCGGGCGGCGGAGATCTTCTTCTTGGCCCGGGTGATCCGGGCGGCCATGGTGGCCTCCGGCACCAGGAATGCCCGGGCCACCTCGGTCGTGGACAGCCCGCAGACCAGCCGCAGGGTCAGCGCCACCCGGACGGACAGGGACAGCGCCGGGTGGCAGCAGGTGAAGATCAGCCGCAGCCGATCGTCCTCGGCCAGGGCGGCGTCCGGCCCGGGCACGGCCGGCTCGGTGACCAGCAGGGGCATCCGCCGCCGGAACGCCGTATCGCGCCGCAGCTCGTCCAGCGCCCGGCGGCGGGCCGCGGTGGTCAGCCACGCGCCCGGCCGGTCCGGCACCCCGGTGTCCGGCCAGGCGCGCAGGGCCTGGGCGTACGCGTCCTGGGTGCACTCCTCGGCCAGGTCGAGGTCCCGGGTGAGCTGCACGGTGGCGGCCAGCACCGCCGACCACTCGCGGCGGTGCGCGTCGGCCACGGCCGAAACGACGTCGGCGGCTTCCGGCGGGCCGCCGGCGTCGTCGGAACTCATCCCCGGCCGTGCACCGGGCGGATCTCGATGCCGCTGTGGCCGGCCTTGACCTCGGGCAGCAGCGACGTCAGGCGTACGGCCTCGTCGAGGTCCTCGGCCTCCAGCAGGTAGAAACCGCCCAGCGCCTCCTTGGTCTCCAGGAACGGCCCGTCGGTGGCCACCACCCCGCCGTCGCCGTCGCTGCGCAGCGTGGTCGCGGTGGACGCCGCCTCGAGCTGCTCGCCCACCCCGGCCCGGCCCGCGGCCGCCTTCTGGAACTCCCCGTGGGCCGCGCCGTGCGCCTGCCACTGTTCCGGGGTCAAGGCGTCCCACTGCTGCTCGTCGCCGTAGATCAGGAGCAGATACTTCGCCATGTCACACCTCTTCCGGCGGGGCCCGATCGTCCCCGTCCATCATGACGACGGACGGGCCGGCCCGGGGATCGACACCTCAGCGCGCGGATCTTTTCCGGGCCACGGTCACACGCTACGTCGCGGCGGAGACGGACCGCCCGGCCAGCCGCGGGTGTCCTCGGCCGGGCCGAAGACGACCAGTGCGGTCAGGGGTTCGGTGATGTCGGTGAAGCGGTGCGGCTCGCCCGCCGGGACGAACAGGACCGAGCCCGGGCCGACCGGGACCGACTCGTCCGGGGTGCGGAAGACGGCGCGGCCGGCGGTGACCACGTACAGCTCGTCCTCGGTGTGCGGGGACTGGGTGTCGGTGGCGCCGGCCGGCAGGTTGTACGTGCCGACGCTCAGATCGGGGGTGCGCAGGTGCTCGGCGTAGCCGGCGGCGGCGGCCAGGCCGGCCTCGGACAGCAGCCGCATCAGTGCGGCCCCACGTTCGTGACGGAGACGGCAGCGGCGCCGGCCTCGTCCGAGGCGGCCAGGTCGATGACGGCGTCGATGCCCCAGTCGTGGTCGCCGTCGGGGTCGTCGAAGACCTGTCGGACGGTCCAGGTGTCGGTGC
This sequence comes from uncultured Actinoplanes sp., assembly GCA_964236515.1. Lineage (GTDB taxonomy): Bacteria > Actinomycetota > Actinomycetes > Mycobacteriales > Micromonosporaceae > Actinoplanes. Next base: position 9,611 of record CAXSDA010000027.1, on the reverse strand, counting down.
CCGCGTCGATGTGCAGCAGCGCCGGGCCGCGGGCGGCCGGGCCGGTACCGATCTCGTCGTACTCGTCGTAGTACTCCTGGAGCGTCGACGACCAGCGCTCGGCCGTCCAGCCGGCCTCGGCGTCGAGCTCGCCGAGCTCGTGGTACCAGCGCAGCGCGGCCAGTTCGACCCGGCGGAACAGCGCGTTGCGGACCAGCACCCGGAACGCCCGCACGTTGCGGGTGACGGCCGGCGGCTTGTCGTCCAACCGGGCCTCCTCGATCTCGGCGCCGGGGTTGCGCAGCCGCTCCCACTCGTCGAGCAGGCTGGAGTCGACCTGGCGGACCAGTTCGCCCAGCCATTCGATGAGGTCGGTCAGCTCCTCGGTGCGGGCGTCCTCGGGCACGGTCTGCCGCAGCGCCCGGTACGCGTCGGCCAGGTACCGCAGCACCAGCCCCTCCGACCGGGACAGGCCGTAGAACGACACGTACTCGATGAAGGTCATCGCCCGCTCGTACATGTCCCGCACGACGCTCTTGGGTTTCAGCTCGTAGTCGGCGACCCACGGATGACCGCGGCGGTACGTCTCGTACGCGCCCTCGAGCAGCTCCAGCAACGGCCGCGGGTGGGTGACGTCCTCGAGCAGTTCCATCCGCTGCTCGTACTCGATCCCCTCGGACTTCATCGCCGCGACCGCCTCGCCCCGGGCCTTCTGCCGCTGGGCGTGCAGCACCTGCCGCGGGTCCTCCAGCGTCGACTCGATCACCGACACCACGTCCAGCGGGTAGTCCGGCGACTCGCGGTCGAGCAGTTCCAGGCAGGCCAGCGCGAACGGCGACAGCGCCTGGTTCAGCGCGAAGTCCAGCTGCAGGTCCGCGACCAGCCGGTACGTGTCGCCGGCCCTCTCGATGACCCCGCCGGCCAGCAGCGCCCGGGCGATGGCGATGGCCCGGCGGATGTGCCGCCGCTGGGCCGCCGGTTCCTCGTGGTTGTCGGTCAGCAGGTGCCGCATCGCGGCGAACGGGTCGCCGCCGCGGGCGATGACGTTCAGCAGCATCGCGTGCGACACTCCGAAGGACGAGGTCAGCGGTTCCGGTTCGGCGTCGACCAACCGGTCGAAGGTGGGCCGGCCCCAGCCGATGCTGCCCTCCGGCGGCTTCTTCCGGACCACCTTGCGCCGCTTCTTCGGGTCGTCGCCGGCCTTGGCCAGGGCGCGCTCGTTGTCGATGACGTGCTCGGGGGCCTGCACGATGACGGTGCCGACCGTGTCGTACCCGGCCCGTCCGGCCCGGCCGGCGATCTGGTGGAACTCGCGCGCCTTGAGCAGCCGCGTCTTCACGCCGTCGTACTTGGACAGCCCGGTGAACAGCACCGTGCGGATCGGCACGTTGATGCCGACGCCGAGCGTGTCCGTCCCGCAGATCACCTTCAGCAGGCCGGCCTGGGCCAGCGTCTCGACCAGCCGCCGGTACTTGGGCAGCATGCCGGCGTGGTGCACGCCGATGCCGTGCCGGACGAGGCGGGACAACGTACGGCCGAATCCCGCGGTGAAGCGGAAGTTGCCGATGGCCGCGGCGATCGCGTCCTTCTCGGCCCGGGTCGACATGTTGACGCTCATCAGCGCCTGCGCCCGTTCCAGCGCCGCCGCCTGGGTGAAGTGCACGATGTAGACGGGCGCCTGCCGGGTCTCCAGGAGCTCCTCGATGGTTTCGTGCAGCGGCGTCGTCTCGTACGAGAAGATCAGCGGGACCGGGCGCTCGGCGGTGGCGACGACGGCGGTCTGCCGGCCCGTACGCCGCGACAGGTCCCCGACGAACCGGGTGACGTCGCCGAGGGTGGCCGACATCAGCAGGAACTGCGCCTGCGGCAGCTCGATGATCGGCACCTGCCAGGCCCAGCCCCGGTCGGGTTCGGCGTAGAAGTGGAACTCGTCCATCACCACCTGGCCGACGTCGGCGTCGGCGCCCTCGCGCAGCGCCAGGTTGGCCAGCACCTCGGCCGTGCAGCAGATGATCGGCGCGTCCGCGTTGACGCTGGCGTCGCCGGTCAGCATGCCCACGTTGGAGGCGCCGAAGATCGCGCACAGGGCGAAGAACTTCTCGCTGACCAGCGCTTTGATCGGCGCGGTGTAGAACGTGGTGCGCTTGTCGGCCAGGGCGGCGAAGTGCGCGCCGACCGCGACCAGGCTCTTGCCCGAGCCGGTGGGGGTGTTGAGGATGACGTTGGCGCCGGTGGCGATCTCGATCAGCGCCTCCTCCTGGTGCGGGTACAGGGTGATGCCCTGTTCCTCCACCCAACTGGAGAAGGCCTCGAACACGGCGTCGGGGTCGGCGGAACCGGGAAGCCGGTCGGTGAGCGTCATGATGGGTCCAGCCTACAAAAGGACACCGGCCGGGCGCTGGTGAGAGCGCCCGGCCGGTGCCGGGACCGAACCTGTGGAGTTGTGGGTGTGATTACTTCATGATGCGGCCGAGCGTGACGGGTCCCTTGGCTTCGACCGTGGTGCCCGCCGGCGCGGCGTGGCCGCCGAAGGCGGCGTAGACCGGGCCGGCGATGCCGGCGGCCAAGCCGAGGGAAGCGGCGACGACAGCAATGGTGGAACCGATTCGAGCGCGCATCTGGGGGGAGCTCCTTCCGGGTTGCCGGCGGGGTTCGGGCACCGTAGCCGGCGGTTTCTGGGGGCCTGTCTGACACCTAGATTCCGCGCCCCCGGTTGCCGGTCGGGACACCTTCGGGTGTAGCCCGGTTGCTATCGGGGCCAGTCCTCGAACTGCTTCCGTACGGCGTGGGGATCGGTTTTGTAGCGGCCGAACCGGGAGTCGTCCAGCTGGTCCAGGTAGCGGCCGGCGTCGGCCACGTCCTCGGGGTCGAGCGCCGGGTCGGCCGCGTACGCCAGCTCGAGCATCCGCCCCAGCGAGTACCGGGACCGGGCGGCCGCGACGTCGATGTAGTCACGGACCTCGCGCCGGTTGACCAGCGCCGCCACCTTGGTCGCGACCAGGTCGTCGAGGTGCATGACCGGTCCGACGTCCATCACCACCGGGGCGCGGCGCCGGTCCAGCCGGCACAGGGTCAGCCGCAGCCGCCGCCCGGCGGCACCGACCGTGAACTCCTGGATGTCGGCGTCCATCCCGGCGAAGAGCTCGTCGGCGTCCTCCCGGTCGACCCGGTAGCCGGCCCGCCCGAGCGCGGCGGCGACCTCACCGGCCGCGGCGGCCACCGCGCCGTCGGTGTCGGTGAACAGGTCGACGTCCTCGGTGGGCCGCTCCACCAGGCCGTTGACCAGCCAGGCGACGCCGCCGCCGAGGACGAAGCCGCGCGTCCGGGCGACGGTCAGCGCGACCTGGGCGACGTCGCGGTAGAACGGATCAACCACTGCTGCGCGCGAGCGCCGGGTGCCGGGCCTCCCAGGCCGCGCGGACGGCCCGAGGGAGGTTCAGCGCCGGCCAGACCCGGGCGAGGGTCGGCCCGTGCAGGTAGGTGCGCAGTTCGTCGGCGCGGACGGCCTCGCGCAGCACGTTCTCGTACATCCAGCGCAGCGTGTCCGGCTGGTCCAGGTCGAAGGTGCGCTGCGGGTTCCACCACAGCCGCAGCGGCAGCTCGACCCGGCCGTGCTCCGGCCCGATGAGCTCGCCGAGGGTGCCCGTCACCAGCACCGGCCGGTGCGGCCGGGCGAGGAGGACGTCGGTGGCGACCATGAGATCAGCGTAGACCGCCACCGTCCGGAAACATAAAAACCAGGATCCTAGGATGCTGTACGGGTGGTGACTCTGCTGGCCGCGGTGCGCCTCACCCGGCACGGAGGGACATCGGTCGGCTCACCGCTCCAGCACGGTGGCGTCGATGTCGTCCAGCTCGGTCTCGGACAGGCTGAGGTTGCGGACGGCGGCGACGTTGGTCTCGAGCTGTCCGACGCTGCTGGCGCCGATGATCAGGCTGGTCATCCGGGGGTCGCGCAACGCCCAGGCGAGCGCCGTCTGGGCCAGCGACTGGCCGCGGCGGCGGGCGATGTTGTCGAGGTTGTGGATCCGGTCCAGGGTCTTCTTGTCCAGGTCGATCTCGTTGAGGAACTGGCTGGTCCGCACCCGGGAGTCGTCGGGGATGCCGCCGAGGTAGCGGTCGGTGAGCAGCCCCTGCGCGAGCGGGCTGTAGGCGATGCAGCCGGCGCCGGCTTCCTCGAGCGTGTCGAGCAGGTGGTCGGATTCGGTCCAGCGGTTGAGGATCGAGTACGAGGGCTGGTGGATGAACAGCGGCGTGCCGAGGTCGCGGAGGACGGCGGCCGCCTCCTGGGTCTGCGCCGAGGTGTAGTTGCTGATCCCGGCGTAGAGGGCCTTGCCCGCGCGGACCACGGCGTCGAGCGCGCCCATGGTCTCCTCGATCGGCGTGTCCGGGTCGGGCCGGTGGTGGTAGAAGACGTCGACGTAGTCCAGGCCCATCCGCTTCAGCGACTGGTCCAGCGAGGAGACCAGGTACTTCCGCGACCCGAGGTCGCCGTACGGGCCGGGCCACATGTGGTAGCCGGCCTTGGTGGAGATGATCAGTTCGTCGCGGTACGGGCGGAGGTCGGCGGCGAGCACCCGGCCGAAGTTGGCCTCGGCGCTGCCGGGCGGCGGCCCGTAGTTGTTGGCCAGGTCGAAGTGGGTGACGCCGAGGTCGAAGGCACGCCGGATGATGTCGCGCTGTCGGTCGATCGGCCGGGCGTCGCCGAAGTTGTGCCACAGGCCGAGGGAGATCACCGGCAGCTGGACGCCGGAGCGTCCGGCGCGGCGGTAGGCCATGGTGTCGTAGCGGTCGTCCGCGGGAGAGTAGGTCACGCCCCGATCTTGCCGCAGTCCGGCCCGTGGACATGATTTCTACCAGATGGTAGAAATTTTGTATGAGTGTTGCCTCCGTCCAGCTCTACTCGGTCCGCGACCAGTTCGCCGACGATCCCCAGGCCACCCTCGACCGGCTCGCCGGCATCGGGTTCACCCAGGTCGAGCCGTACGGCCTGGTCGAGCACGCCGCCGCGCTGAAGTCCGGCCTGGCCGCCACCGGCCAGACCGCGCCCACCACCCACATGCACCTGGTGGACACCGACCAGGACGAGGTGTTCCGGGTCGCCGCCGATCTGGGCATCGGGATCGTGATCGAGCCGGCCATCCGCGGCGACGACTGGCAGACCGCGGTGGGGGTGGCCGCGATCGCCACCACGCTCAACACCGCCGCGGCCAAGGCCGCCGGGTACGGGCTGCGGGTCGGCTACCACAACCACTGGTGGGAGCTCGAAACCGTGATCGACGGCCGGCACGCGCTGGAGCTTCTGGCCGACCGGCTGGACCCGGCCGTGGTGCTGGAGGTCGACACGTACTGGGCGGCGGCCGGCGGCGCCGACGCCCCGGCGCTGCTGGAGCGGCTCGGTGCGCGGGTGGCGGCGATCCACGTGAAGGACGGCGGGCTGGCCACCGACGCGTCCGGGCAGGTGCCGGCCGGGCAGGGCCGGGTGCCGGTGACCGAGATCCTGGCCGCGGCGCCGGGCGCGCTGCGGGTGGTCGAGTTCGACCGGTACGACGGGGACATCTTCGCCGGGCTGGCCGCCAGCTACGCCTACCTGGCGGGGGAGGTCGCGTGACGTCCGGACCGGTCGGCGTCGGCATCATCGGCGCGGGCACGATCAGCACGACGTACCTGGAGAACCTCACGGCCTTCCCGGACGTGTCGGTGCCGGGGACCGCGGACCCCGACGGGGACCGGGCGCCCGCGCCGCCGCAGACGTCCGGGCTGCCCTGGTCGGGTGCGGTGGCCGGGCTCCTGGCCGACCCCACGGTGGAGCTGGTGGTCAACCTGACCATCCCGGCCGTGCACGCCGAAGTCGGGCTGTCCGTGCTGGACGCGGGCCGGCACGTGTGGTCGGAGAAGCCCCTCGCCCTGGACCGGCCGTCGGCCCGCAAGCTGCTCGACCGGGCGGCCGAGCGCGGCCTGCGGGTGGCGTGCGCGCCGGACACGGTGCTGGGCGCCGGGCTGCAGTCGGCGCGGCGGGCGATCGACGGCGGCGCGATCGGCACCCCGCAGACCGCGCTGGCGTTGTTCCAGTCGCCGGGGCCGGAGAGCTGGCACCCGGCGCCGGAGTTCCTGTTCACCGCGGGGGGCGGGCCGCTGCTGGACATGGCGCCGTACTACGTGACGGCCCTGGTGCAGCTGATGGGCCCGATCGCCCGGGTGACGGCGACGGCCGGCCGGGCCCGGGAGTCCCGGACTATCGGGTCGGGTCCGCGGGCCGGCACGGTGTTCGCGGTGACCGTGCCGACCACGGTGACGGCGCTGCTGCAGTTCGCCCGGGGCGGGTCGGCGCAGGCGGTGTTCAGCTTCGACTCCGAGGTGCGCCGGACGACCCTGGAGGTGGCCGGTACGGCCGGGACGGCGGTGCTGCCCGACCCCAACCGGTTCGACGGCGACACCCAGGTGTTCACGCCGGGGGAGAAGGAGCCGCGGACGATCACCGCGTCGGGGGCGGCCTCGTCGCGCGGCACCGGGGTCCTGGAACTGGCCCGGGCCGTTCGCGCGGGCGTGCCCGAGCGGGCGTCCGGTGAACTGGCCTATCACGTGCTCGACGTGATGCTGTCGATCGCCGAGTCGGCCGAGGCCGGTCGTACGGTCGAGGTGCCGGCCGCGGTCGACGTGCCGCCGCCGATCCCGGCCGGCTGGGATCCCCACACCCGGACCCTCTAGACCACCAGGGCGGCGAGGTAGCCGCGGAGGGTGCCGACGACGTCGACCTCGTCCGGGGCGGTGAGCCACTGCACCTGCAGGCCGTCCATCAGGGCGACCAGGCCCAGCCCGGCGTGCTCGGGGTCGACGCCCGCGCGCAGCTCGCCCCGGCCGGCCAGGACCCGGAACGACTCGACCGCGTGGTCCCGGGCCAGCCGGTAGTGCCGCTGGAAATAGGCGTGCGCCGGATGGTCCGCGGCCACCGCCTCCGCGGCGAGGCGGGTGTAGAGGTCGACGATGCCGGGGTGCCGGGTGTTGTACTCGCTGAGCGCGACCAGGTGGCTCAGCCATTCCCGGCCGGGCGGGACGGCCAGCTGCTCCCGCTGGGTGTCGTCGGTGTCCCGGCGTTCCAGCACGGCGGCGAGCAGGGCTTCCTTGGTCGGGAAGTAGTAGAGCAGGCCGGCGTGGGTGATCCCGGCGCGTTTGGCGATCTCGCGCAGCGACGAGCCGTGGTAGCCGGCTTCGGCGTACACGGCGACGGCCGCCGCGAGAATGTCCTCCCGGCGGATCCGGCCCTTGAGGTAACCACCGGTCACCTGGCCATCATGCCGCGACCGCATGGGGCGTACGCCACAGGCCCGGTACGCGCGCCGGAAACGTTCCCGCTGGTAGTTTGGTGCGCAGCCGTGCGGGAGAGTCCATGGGCCGTCCTCGGCCCGCCGGCGCCGAAGGGGCAAATCCTCCCCGGAACCTCTCAGGCAAACGGACCGCACGGGCACGCGACTCTGGAGACCCTTCGTGGGTACGACAGAGGGGGAGGTTGTTCGTCGACCTCTGCCCTGGAGCCGCCATGACGACTTTCGCATCCCGCCACATCGGTCCCGGCCCGGACGAGCAGTCGCACATGCTCAAGGCCGTCGGCTACCCGACGCTGGACGAGCTGATGGACGCGGCCATCCCCGAGGTGATCCGCTGGCGCGGCGTCCTCGGGCTGCCGGCCGCCGCCACCGAGGAGGAGGCGATCGCCGAGCTGCGGGCGCTGGCCGCCCGGAACACGGTGGCCACCTCGATGATCGGGCTCGGCTACTACGGCACGTACACGCCGGCCGTGATCCGCCGCAACGTGCTGGAGAACCCCGCCTGGTACACCGCGTACACGCCGTACCAGCCGGAGATCAGCCAGGGCCGGCTCGAGGCGCTGCTGAACTTCCAGACCATGGTCACCGACCTGACCGGGCTGACCACGGCGAACGCGTCGATGCTGGACGAGGGCACCGCGGTCGCCGAGGCGATGACGCTGGCCCGCCGGTCGTCGAAGGTCAAGAGCCGGGTGTACGCCGTGGACGCCGACACCCTCCCGCAGACGCTGTCGGTGCTGCGCACACGGGCCGAGCCGCTCGGCATCACGCTGGTCCTCGTGTCCGGCGACCACCTGCCGGACGAGTTCTTCGGCCTGCACCTGCAGTACCCGGGCGCGTCCGGGGCGGTCCGCGACCACGCCGGGCTCGTCGAGGCCGCCCACGCGAAGGGCGCGATCGTCACCGTGGCCGCCGACCTGCTCGCCCTGACGCTGCTGCGGCCGCCGGGCGAGATCGGCGCCGACATCGCCGCCGGGACCACCCAGCGGTTCGGGGTGCCGCTCGGCTTCGGCGGACCGCACGCCGGCTACCTGGCCGTCCGGGCGGGACTCGAGCGGTCGTTGCCGGGCCGGCTGGTCGGGGTGTCCAAGGACGCCGACGGCGCGCCCGCGTACCGGCTGGCGCTGCAGACCCGCGAGCAGCACATCCGCCGGGAGAAGGCGACCAGCAACATCTGCACCGCCCAGGTCCTGCTGGCCGTGATGGCGAGCATGTATGCGGTCTACCACGGCCCGGACGGGCTGCGGGCCATCGCCCGGCGGGTGCACGGCCACGCGCTGACCCTCGCCGGCAGCCTGTCCGCGGCCGGCGTCCGGGTGGAGAGCGACGCGTTCTTCGACACCGTCACCGCCGTGGTGCCGGGCCGGGCCGCGGCGGTCGTGGCGGCCGCCGGCGACCGCGGCATCAACCTGTGGCGCGGGGACGACGACCGCGTGTCGGTCGCCTGCGACGAGACCACGACCGAGGTTCAGGTGGCGGCGGTGCTGGAGGCGTTCGGCGCCACCGTGACCGGGCCGGCGGAGTGCGGTGCCCGCCCGCTGGGCCGGAGGTCGGAGTTCCTGACCCACCCGGTGTTCCGCAGCCACCACTCCGAGACGGCGATGCTGCGGTACCTGCGCCGGTTGTCGGACAAGGACTACGCGCTGGACCGGGGGATGATCCCGCTCGGCTCGTGCACGATGAAGCTCAACGCCACCACCGAGATGGAACCGGTGACCTGGCCCGAGTTCGCGAACATCCACCCGTACGCCCCCGGCAGCCAGACCGGCGGGTACGAGGCCCTGGTCGCGCAGCTGGAGGAGTGGCTGGCCGAGATCACCGGGTACGACGCGGTGTCGGTGCAGCCCAACGCCGGGTCGCAGGGTGAGCTGGCCGGCCTGCTCGCCATCCGCGGGTACCACCGGTCCCGGGGCGACGCCCACCGCGACGTCTGCCTGATCCCGTCCAGCGCGCACGGCACCAACGCCGCGTCGGCGGTCATGGCGGGCATGCGGGTCGCGGTGGTGGCCTGCGACGACACCGGCAACGTGGACATGGCCGACCTGGCCCGCAAGGTCGACATGCACCGGGAGGATCTGGCCGCGATCATGGTCACCTACCCGTCCACGCACGGCGTGTACGAGGCCGGGATCGCCGAGCTGTGCGCGAGCGTGCACGAGGCCGGCGGTCAGGTCTACGTGGACGGCGCCAACCTGAACGCGCTGGTCGGGTTCGCCCGGCCGGGGAAGTTCGGGGCGGACGTGTCGCACCTGAACCTGCACAAGACGTTCTGCATCCCGCACGGCGGCGGCGGTCCCGGGGTGGGGC
>CAXSDA010000026.1:115672-121652 GCA_964236515.1 uncultured Actinoplanes sp. | reverse complement strand
GCTCGGCGTTGTTCAGGCTGGCCCGCAGCGTCTTCTCGAGATCGGCGGTCTGCCCGGCCAGCCGGCGCGGCGGCACGTTGATCTCGACGTTGAACTGCCCGAGCTCGGTCTGGAAGTCCGGATCGGCGATCGCGCCCAGCACCTCGGCGTTCCGCATCGCCGGATCGGCCTGGTCATCGATCAGGTTGAGCTCGATCTCCATGCCGGTCAGCGGCCGCTCGAACTCGAACCGGGCCTCCCGCAGCATCGACGCGAACACGTCCAGGCTGCGGCGGATCTTGGTCCGGTATCTCGCACGGTCCTCCCGGGTGAAAGTGCGCTGCTCGACCTCTTCGCCCACCGCGCACCACCCTTTCACCACGCCGTTCGCTCAACTTCGCACACCTGGGGGGCGCTTCGCCACAGGTCACCGCTGGGTGAGACGCCGTAACGCCGCGGCCAGCGCGGACGGGTTCTCCTCGGCCATGTGGTGCCCGCTGTCGATCGGCGTGGCCTCGAGGTCGCCGGCCCAGTCCCGCCAGATCGCCGCCGGAGCGCCGTACAGCTCCTCCATGTCGTCCCTGGTCGACCAGCAGAACAGTGCCGGGCACATGATCCGCCGCCCGGCCGCCCGGTCCTGTTCCTCGATCTCCCGGTCGATCCGCAGTCCGGCACGGTAGTCGCAGAGCATCGCGTGCACGGTCGCCGGATCGTGCACGGCCGCGCGGACGTCCGCGTACGCCTCGGGGCCCATGAACTCCGGGGTGAACCGGTACCAGGCGTCCGGATCGGCGTTGATCACCCGCTCGGCCGGCTTCTCCGTCTGCCCGAAGAACCACCAGTGCCACCACAGCGCCGCGAACCGGGCGTCGGCCCGCCGCAACGCCTCCGAGATGGGCACGCCGTCCAGCACGGCCACGTGCGTCACCGCCTCCGGCCGGTCCAGCGCCAGCCGCAGCGCCACGTAGCTGCCCCGGTCGTGGCCGGCGACCGCGTACCGCTCGTGGCCCAGCATCCGCATCCGCGCGTGGATGTCGCCGTCCATCGCCCGCTTGGAGTAGCCGGCGAAGTCGTCGCCTTCCGGCGGTTTGGACGACTGGCCGTAGCCGCGCAGGTCCGGGCACACCACGGTGTGGTCGCGGGCCAGATCGCCGGCCACCGCGTGCCAGGTCATGTGCGTCCGGGGGTGGCCGTGCAGCAGGACGAGCGGCGGCCCACCGCCGCCGTGCCGCACGCGCAGCGTCGCCTCGCCGGTGTCGATGCGGGCCAAGGTGAAGTCGTCGAACATCCCCGGGCCGTACCCCGCCGGACGCCGCTCAACTCACCCAGGCCGCCATGACCACCGCGGCAACGGTCAGCCCGAGCACGGCCTGGATGAGGAGCCCGGGGCCCAGGTGGGACCAGAGCGTGGGAATCCGCGGCGTCAGCAGCTGCATCGTCTCCAGGTTCACCACCCGGACCACCTGCACCGGCAGCGCCGGGTCGGCCTGCGGGCGGGTGGTGGCCTGCACGAGATCACCGCGGTACAGCGCCGACTGGGGGAGGTGCCCGAGCATTTCCAGCTCGTACGTCTGGCCCAGCTCGTCGCGCAGCCGCAGCGGCGTCACCAGGTACTCCGGGCCCTTCTTGAGCTCCTTGAACCGGCGCCGCCCACCGCCCCGGCGCAGGACGCTGAGCAGCATCCGGAACACCGTCGCGGACACGAAAACGGCCAGCAGGAGCGGCTGGCCGACGCGGACGGTACGGGTGTACGGGGTCTGGAAGCCGAGGAACCGGCCGGTGACGATCGGGTGCGTGTGCCGGAGGATCTGCTCCCGGAACAGTTCGGTGTCGTCCATAAGGGATCGCCTCCTGGATGTCTCTTGATGGTACGGAGAGCGACACTCCAGGCACAGTGAGTGAATTTCGGATTCAACTCGCGGGCGGGTGCGGCGATCCTGGTCGAGCCGGCCGCCAGGATCAGCGCGATCCGGCGTGACGACGACGGGGCCACCGCCGCCTCCTGGAATTCCTGGTCGATGCTGGTCAACCGATTACGTGAAACCGGCGAAAAGCCGCGCGCGACAGGGTGGACTGGTACCGACGCGTGCCGCTCGCTCACGGCGCTGCCGACCGGGATGGGGATCAGGATGCCAACGACAACGTACGTGAAACCGGACAGCGTGCTGGCCCGGACCGCGCGGGAGGTGGTCCAGGCCCACGCCGGCGGGTCGGGTCCCCGGGAGGGGATGGTCACCTGCCCGGTATGCGGCGAGCCGCTGCCCTGCCCCACCGGCCGCGCGGCGGCGGAGGTGCTGTTCGCGGCCGGCCTGGCCGAGTCGTCCGGGCTGATCGAGGCGTCCCGGCAGGGTCTCGGGTCGTCGCCGTTCGGCCTGGTCACCCTGGCTCCGGTGCCCGGGCCGGTGCCCGCGGCGCCTGCTGCGGCCTTCGCTGCTCCGGTCGCCGAAGCTGCTCCGGTCGCTCCGGTCGCTCCGGTCGCTCCGGTTGCTTCGGTTGCTGCAGGTGCTCCGGTTGCCGAAGTTGCTCCGGTCGCTCCGGCGAGCATGGTGACGCCGGCCGCTGCGGAGGGACGGAACGTACGGCCGGAGGACGACCACGGACTCTCCGGCCGGACCGTGCCGCCGCCGGTGGTCGTGCCGCTGAAGTCGGAGCCTGCCGGTGTGAGCCCAGCCTCGCCCGCGTCCGGTCCGGCCGCGCCACTGAGCGGCGTCGAAGTGCCGAGCGGCCTGTCGTTCAGCGCATCGGAGCCGTCGTTCACCGGCCCGCCGCCGTCGTTCGCTGCATCGCCGCCGGAGGCTGCGCTCGAGCTGGACCCGCGGCCGGGACCGTCCGACTTCCCGCCGCTCGGTGAGGTGCCGGCCGGACTGCCCGCGGCGGCTTCGTTCCCGCCGCCCGCATTCCCGCCGCCTGTGCCGGCGAACCCGCCGACCGCGTGGCCCGAGTCCCCGGCGACCGCACCGTCCTCGGCCGGATCCGAGACCTTCGGGTCGCCGGCGGCGGAGCCGTTCCAGGCGTGGCCGTCGACGGTCCCGTCGTCCCCGGCCGGATCCGAGACCTCCGGTTTGTCGCCGGTCGACGCCGGGGCATCGGCCGGTGAGTCCCTGACCGGCCACGAAGCATTCCCGGCGCCGGAGGCCGACCTTCCGATTGTCGCCACGCCCACGCCCGCGCCTCCGCCGGCCGAGGAGATCGACCCGTTGCTGCTCGGGCCGCCGCTCTTCTCGCAGCAGAACCGGCCGCTGGACGCGCCCCGGTTCGCCCGCTCGACCCGGCCGGCCGAGCCGACCACCTACGCGTCGGCCTCGGCGTACACCTCGCCGGGCGCGGTGCCGCAGCCCCCGGCCGAGTCCGCCCCGGCCCAGCCCCAGCCGGCCGGTCTCAGCGCGACCCAGCCGGGTGCTCTGAGCGCGCCCCAGCCGGATGCCCTCAGCGCGCCCCAGCCAGATGCCCTCAGCGTCTCGGAGGCGGGCGGGTTCGGCGGCGGCGCTCGTCCGGCGTCCGCGTCGCCCGAGCCGGGCGGACCGAATGTCGAGGAGCCAGGCGGACCGGCCTTCCCGCAACCGGGCAGGCTCGGCCGGCCGGAGCCGGAACCGCAGAGCGAGCCGACGCCGCCCGGAGTGGCGGAACTGAGCGGACTCAAGCCGCCGGCGGCTGGTCCCTACGCCGCACCCACGCCGATCGGGCCGGGGGCCGGGACGCCGGTGGCGCCCGCCGCGCCGCCGCAGCCGATCGGATTCCCGGTCGAGCACCCGGCCGGGACGCCGCCGCAGACGCCCCCGCCGAGCCACTTCACCGCGTCTCCGGCCGTCGCCAACCGGCCGCCGCTGGAGTCACCGCAGATGGGGCAGGTGAACCGCCCGGCCGAACCGCTCGCCGCGCCCGTCAACCGGCCGCCGCTCGAGTCGCCCCAGATGGGCCAGCTCAACCGCCCGCTGGGCGGGACCGAGGAACCGTCCGGTCTGAGCGGCGCGCCCGCGCCGTCGCAGGCCTTCACCCGGCAGGTCACGCATCAGCCCGGCGGCTCGTTCACCCAGGCCGCCCCGCCCGGACCGGGGACGTCCGGTCTGGGCGGAGGCGGCGCGCCGGAGCCGTCCGCGGGCAAGCCGGCCGGCCTCTACGGCATGGAGGGCGGCGGCTCGGTGACCATGCCGTCCGGTCTGGGCGGCGCTCCGGTGGCAGCCCCGAAGGCCGCGCCGGACGTTCAACCGGACGATCAGCAGGCCGCGCCGGACGATCCGGAGGCGCCCAGCGGCCTGCCCGGCCGCTGACTCACCTGTGCAGACGACGCCCCGGCGGCAGTTCCGAGCCGGGGCGTCGCGCTATTCGGAGAAGGCGGCGAGCTGCGTCCACACCACCTTGCCGTCGGTCACCGGCAGCACCCCCCAGGCCACGGTCAGCTCCTTCACCAGTCGCAACCCGCGCCCTCCGGCGTCGGCGAACCCGGGGTCGGCCGGCTGCGGCAGGCGCCGGCTCCCGTCCCGTACGGCCAGGAACATCCGCCCGTCCCGCAGCCCGGCGGTGAATTCCATGGTGGTGTGCGCGTGCCGGACCACGTTGGCGACCAGCTCGGTGGCCACCAGCTGGGCGACCGCGGCCACGTCCCGGAGCTGCCACGACGCGCAGGCCTGAGCGACCAGCTGGCGCACCTGACGGCAGGCGTCCGGGACCGGCCGCAACCGGACCCGGATCTCGGGCGCCGCCGGCTCGTCCCCGGCCGCGGCCAGCGCGTCGTCGAGCCCGGGGGACAGGCGGATGCCGGCGCAGCCGGGTGACGCGGCCACGGCCCGCGCGGTGCGCTCGGTCGGCGCGCACAGGGTGATCGGCGTGTGCGGCCACCCGCTGGTCTGGGTCAGCGCCGAGCTCAGGGCGCCGAGGCCGAGCGGATCGCCGACCTCCAGGCCGGGTGCGTCCAGCAACAACGCCTCCGGCTGGGCGGACAGGCTGCGCCGGATCGCCCGCTCGAGCGCGTCGCAGGTGAGCAGATCCAGGGTGCCGTGCACGCTCAGCACGGCGATCGGGCGGTCCCGTCGGGGCCGGCAGACCAGCTGACTCGGCACCCGCCCTCCTCCGCATCACAAGCCCTTGTCCAGTCATAGGTGCCCGTGACCACGGCGGGCAAACGCGGGGGCCGGGCAAACGCGCGGACGCTCACTACGCTGGACGACATGGAGGCTCGCCGGGTGGGACTGTCCGCTCTGTTGCCGTACCTCCGCGGCCACCGGATGACGCTGGCCGTCGTGGCCGTGCTGTCGCTGGTGTCGGCGGGCGCCTCGCTGGCCCAGCCGCTGCTGATCCGCCGGGTGCTGAACGCGATCCAGGCGCACGCGTCGGTCGCCGTGCCGGTTCTGCTGCTGGTCGGGCTGCTCGTGGTCGGCGCCGCGCTCGGCGGTGGCCGCGACTACCTGCTGCAGCGGACGGCCGAGGGCCTGGTGCTCGACACCCGCCGCCGGCTGGCCCGGCATCTGCTGCGGCTGCCGATCGCCGAGTACGACCGGCGCCGCACCGGCGATCTGCTGTCCCGCGTCGGCGCCGACACCACGCTGCTGCGGGCGGTGGTCACCTCGGGCCTGTTCGAGATGGTCAGCGGAGTGGTCATGATCGCCGGCGCGACCGTCGCCATGCTGGTGCTGGACCCGCTGCTGTTCGGGGTGGCGCTGCTCGGGCTGGCCCTGGGCCTGTCCGTGGCGCTGATCGTGTCCCGGCGGGTGCGCGAGGGGTCGGAGCAGGCGCAGGCCCGGCTGGGCGAGATGACCTCGGCGGTGGAACGGGCCATCTCCGCCGCCCGGACCATCCGGGCCTCCGGCGCCCAGGACCGCGAGGCCGAGACGGTCGGGCGCAGCGCCACCGAGGCGTACGCGTCGGGGATGCGCGTGGCCCGGTTGCAGGCGCTGGTGGAACCGGCCGCGACCACCGCCATCCAGGGCGCGTTCCTGCTGGTGCTGGGCGTCGGCGGGGCCCGGGTGGCGTCCGGCGCGATCACCGTGGGCTCGCTGGTGGCGTT
>CAXSDA010000026.1:86383-115662 GCA_964236515.1 uncultured Actinoplanes sp. | reverse complement strand
CTGTTCTTCCTGGTGATGCCGCTCGGGCAGGCCCTGAACGCGTACACCCGGCTGCAGACCGGCCTGGGCGCGCTGCAGCGGATCGAGGAGATCCTGGACCTGCCCGACGAGACCGCCGACGACCGCTCCGGGTCCTCCGTGCCGTCCGTAGGACCAGGCGCCGGTGATGTCGCAGCGGTGGAGTTCGACCATGTCTCGTTCGCCTACGCCGACGGGCGGCCGGTGCTGCGGGACGTGTCGTTCACCGTGCCCGCGGGCCGGCGGGTGGCGCTGGTCGGGCCGTCCGGCGCCGGCAAGTCGACGGTCCTGGCGCTGATCGAGCGGTTCTACGAGATCTCGGCGGGTGCCATCCGGGTCGGCGGCGTCGACGTGCGCGAGGTGCCCCGGGACGCGCTGCGGCGCCGGCTCGGGTACGTCGAGCAGGAGGCGCCGGTGCTGGCGGGCACGCTGCGGGCCAACCTTCAACTGACCGCGCCGGACGCGGACGACGCCCGGTTGCTCGCGGTGCTGGACGAGGTCAACCTCGGGACGCTGATTACGCGTACGGCGGAAGGACTGGATGTGGAGGTCGGCGAGGGCGGCGTACTGCTGTCCGGCGGCGAGCGGCAGCGGCTGGCCATCGCCCGCACGCTGCTGTCCGGCGCGCCGGTCCTGCTGCTCGACGAACCGACCAGCAACCTGGACGCGCGCAACGAGAAAGCCCTGC
Organism: uncultured Actinoplanes sp.; assembly: GCA_964236515.1. GTDB lineage: Bacteria > Actinomycetota > Actinomycetes > Mycobacteriales > Micromonosporaceae > Actinoplanes. Next base: position 114,956 of record CAXSDA010000026.1, on the reverse strand, counting down.
GTACGGCCATCGCGGCCGCCGCCGACAGCCGTACGCTGATCGTGGTCGCGCACCGGCTCAGCACCGTCGTCGACTCCGACATGATCGTGGTTCTGGACGGCGGCGAGGTGGTGGCCACCGGCCCGCACGACGAGCTGCTCGAGACCAGCCCGCTCTACCGCGAGCTCGCGGCGTACCAGCTTCTGGTGGCGGGTCCCACACTGTCAGGGAAGTGAAGTACCGTTTTCGGCCATGGGTGTGTCGCAGCGGTTCAAGACCCGCTTCCAGAAGTTCCTGCAGCGTCCGGGCACCACGGTCGATCTCGGCCCGTACAGCAGGAAGCTCCCGGCCATCGAGGCCCGTGAGGATGCCCTGCGGGAGCTGGACGACGACGCCCTGACCGCCGCCGCCGTCGAGGCCGCGGACGATGTGGAGATCTGCGCCATCGGCCGCGAGGCGGCCCGCCGCGCGATCGACGAGCGGCCGTTCGACGTGCAGTTGCTGGGCTCGATGGCGTTGCTGCACGGCCACGTGGCCGAGATGGCCACCGGCGAGGGCAAGACCCTGACCGCCGCCGTCGCCGCGTACGGCCACGTCCGGCTCGGCCACGGCCCGGTGCACGTGCTGACCGTCAACGACTACCTGGCCCGCCGCGACGCCTTGTGGATGGAGCCGATCTACACGCTGCTCGGGCTGACCGTCGGCTGGGTCACCGAGGCGTCCACCCACGACGAGCGGCGCGAGGCGTACGGCGCCGACATCACCTACGTCTCGGTCTCCGAGGCCGGCTTCGACTACCTGCGCGACCAGCTGGTCACCGACCTCGCCGACCGCGTCCAGCGCGAGCTGGCGACGGCGATCGTGGACGAGGCCGACTCGATCATGATCGACGAGGCCCGCGTGCCGATGGTGCTGGCCGGCAGCCTGGAGACCCAGGGCGACCCGGTGGTGGAGGCGGCCGAGCTGGTCCGCGATCTGCGCCCGGGCCGGGACTTCGAGGTCGCCGACGACAGCCGCAGCGTCGCCTTCACCACCGCCGGCCTGGAGGCCGTCGAGGAGAAGCTGGGCGGCATCGACCTGTACGACGAGGAGCACGTCACCCAGTTGTCCGCGGTGAACGTGGCGCTGCACGCGTCGGCCCTGCTGCACCGCGACATCGACTACATCGTGCGCAACGGCGGCGTCGAGCTGATCGACGAGATGCGCGGCCGGGTGGCGCAGCGGCGGCGCTGGCCGGACGGCCTGCAGGCGGCGGTCGAGGCCAAGGAGGGCCTGCGCGCCACGGACGAGGGCGAGGTGCTGGACACCCTCACCATCCAGGCCTACATCGCGCTGTACAAGGTCGTCTGCGGGATGACGGCGACCGCCACCCACGTCGGCGAGCAGCTGCGCGAGTACTTCAAGCTCGAGGTCGCGGTGATCCCGCCGAACGCCCCGAACATCCGCGACGACGAGCTCGACCGCATCTACTCGGCCCACGACACCCGCGACGAGGCGCTGCTCGAGGAGATCAAGCTGGCCCACGACAAGGGCCGCCCGGTGCTGATCGGCACGCTCGACGTGAAGGCGTCCGAGCGGCTGGCCGAGCAGCTGGCCGAGGTGGGCGTGAGCAGCCGTGTGCTGAACGCCAAGAACGACGCGGAGGAGGCGACCATCATCGCCGAGGCCGGCGGCCTGGGCGCGGTCACCGTCTCGACGCAGATGGCCGGCCGCGGCGTCGACATCCGTCTCGGCGGCAGCGACGAGAAGGACCGTGAGAAGGTGGTCGAGCTCGGCGGCCTGTTCGTGATCGGTTCCGGCCGGCACGACAGCCGCCGCGTCGACGACCAGCTCCGCGGCCGGTCCGGCCGGCAGGGCGACCCCGGCGGCTCGGTCTTCTTCGTCAGCCTCGAGGACGACGTGATCACCCGGCACGCCGACGACGCGCTCCCGGCGTCGCCGCGGATGGACCTGGACGGCGTGGTGCACGACGCCCAGGCGGAGTACGCGGTCGAGCACGCCCAGCGGGTGGCCGAGGGCGTCAACCACGAGATCCACCGCAACACCTGGCGCTACAGCGTGGTGATCGAGCAGCAGCGGGTGGCCCTGGCCGAGCGCCGGGAACGCCTGCTCACCTCCGAGGTGGCCGCGATCATGTTGCTCGAGCGCTCGCCGGAGAAGGCCAAGGAGATCGACGAGGACGTGCTCTCCGACGCCGCCCGGGCGATCGCGCTCTACCACCTGGACCGGCGGTGGGCCGAGCACCTGGCCGAGCTGAACGAGGTCCGCGAGGGCGTGCACCTGCGGGCGCTGGGCCGGCTGGATCCGCTGGACGAGTTCCACCGGGCCGCCGTGCCCGCGTTCCAGCAGCTGTTCAACGACATCGAGGACCGGACCATCGAGACGTTCGAGGCGACGGACTTCTCGGACGGCTGGAACCCGGACTCGGCGGACATTGTACGGCCCACCGCCACCTGGACGTACCTGGTGCACGACAACCCGTTCGGCTCCGAGCTGGACCGGATCATCGCCGCCGTCGGCCGTCTGCTGTCGGGCACCAACCGCTAGCCGGTGGTCGTTGTCCGCGGCCGGGGAGGGTGACCCTCCCCGGCCGTGGCCGTCCCGGGATCCTCCGGTATTGTCGCCCGCGGTAATGCGCCGGACTTCAGACGTTCACCCGTTTGCTTTCTTCACGTCGTCAAAGAATTGATGTATGCGTCGTAACAAACGTGACGACAATCGCATTTCTGCCGGCCCTTCCAGCGCTATTCTGGGACCCGCGGAAGAATGTCCCGGCAGTGCGTGGGACAGCTTGACCGCGGATCCGCAGGTCCGGAAACATCAGCTTCGGTCCACCGACGGTGACCGGGTGAATTCGGTTCGCGGGCGCCATTCGCCGACAATGCATTGTGTATTCAGGAGGGCTTCATGCCGGTGACGGCTCTGTCCCCAGCACGGTCCGGGCGTCATCTGCCGCGCGCCACCGGGCCGGGTCGGGTGACCACGATCCGGCGGCCCGCGACCGAGGCCCCGTCCCTGACGCTGACACTGTCCATCTCGCTCGCCGGCGACGCGCTCACCCCGCAGGCGCACCGGCTGATTGAAGCGGTCCGCGACCTGGTCGAGACCAGCCAGGGCACGGTCACCATGGCTCCGGTCGAGACCCTGGACCCGGTCGAGACGATCGAGGAGTACGAGCCGGCGAGCGCTCCGGGCGCCGGCCCGGAGGTCCAGCTGATGGTCGCGTCCCGCCAGGTGATGGCCGAGGGCGAGCCGCTCCCGCTGACCCGGCTCGAGTTCGACCTGCTGCTGTTCCTGGCCGAGAACCCGCGGCGGGTGTTCACCCGGGCGCAACTGCTGACCGGCGTGTGGGGTTACGACCACACCGGTGAACGCACCGTCGACGTCCACGTGCGCCGGCTGCGGGTCAAGCTGGGCAACGGGCTGCCGCTGATCACCACCGTGTACGGCGTGGGCTACCGGCTCTCCGACGACGCCGGCGTGGTCATCCTGCCGCACGACTAGTCTCGGCCGGATGCGCGTCCGCCCGGTCTCGTTCGACCTGCTGGTCACCGAGCTCGCCGACCGCCTGGCCGATGACCGGCCGGGTGTGAGGCATCTGCGGGTGGCGCTGGACGGCGCTCCCGCCGCCCGGCCCGCCGAGCTGGCCGATGCCCTGGTCGACCCGCTGCGGGTGCGCGGGCGGCCGGTCGTACGGGTCTCGGCCGCCGACTTCCTCCGGCCGGCCTCGGTCCGGCTGGAGAACGGCCGGAACAACCCCGACGCCTTCTACGCCGGCTGGCTCGACGAGGCGGCGCTGCGCCGCGAAGTGCTCGACCCGGCCGGCCCCGGCGGCTCCGGGCAGATCGTGACCCGGTTCTTCGACGCCGCCGCCGACCGGGCCACCCGGGAGCCTTACTCGGAGCTGGCCGGCGGCAGTGTCCTGCTGGTGGACGGCCCGCTGCTGCTGGGCGCCGGTCTGCCGTTCGACGTGACCGTGCACCTTCAGGTCTCGGCCGCCGCCCTGGACCGCCGGACGCCCGGGCCGGACCGGTGGACGTTGCCCGCGTACGCCCGCTACGACACCGAGGTCGACCCGTCCGCATTCGCCGACGTGGTCGTCCGGCTCGACGATCCGCGCCACCCGGCGCTGGTCCTGGACCGCTTCTGACTGCCCACCAGATGGACCGGCGCAGGCGGATGACCTGCGAAACGAAGATCACCTGGTCCGGTCCGTGGCGCAAACCAGCACTGACAGTTATGCTCCGACTACTTTTCAGTGAGGTTCCCGTTTGGGATCTTCACCGGTGGGTATCAGCGGCATCCACGGCGGGTCCGGGGAACCGCTTGGCGGGGGACCACCGGCAGGGGCAGAGGGAAGGCAGGGGGAGCGCACATGCTCGTCAACAGCACAGTCGTCACGGGCAAGGCCGGCGCCAAAAGTCGCACCACCGACGAGACCGACCAGATCCGGTTGGTGCTGCGGGGCCGCTACGACGATCTCGACCGGGAGTACGAGGACGCCGCAGCCGAGAACCACAAGCTGCGGCTGGTCGAGATCGGCGACGCTGCCGGGGACGACCAGGCCGACAGCGGTTCCAAGACGGCGGAGCGCGACGCGGCCACGTCGCTGCTGCGCACCCTGCTCGACCGGCGCACGCAGGCCGAACTGGCTCTGCAGCGCCTCGACGACGGCACGTACGGGTTCTGCGAGGGCTGCCAGAGCCCGATCCCGGTGGCCCGGCTGGAGGTCTTCCCGTCTGCCACCACGTGCGTGAGCTGCAAGAGCAACCGCGAGCGCCGGGCGGGCTGAGCGGAACGGCGATCCGGTCCGCTCCTCGCGACAACCCGGGGCGGACCGGATAACTTTGTCCGGTGGGGAAGATCGAGGTCGGCACCGCGTCCTGGACGGACAAGACGCTGCTCAAGTCCGGCTGGTACCCGCAGACCGCCGACAATCCGGAGAAACGGCTGGCCTACTACGCCCGCCGGTTCCCGGTCGTCGAGGTCGACTCCACCTATTACGGGCCGCCGAACGAGCAGACCACCAAACTGTGGGCCGAGCGGACGCCGGCCGGTTTCACCTTCAACATCAAGGCGTTCAGTCTGCTGACCGGCCACCCGACCAAGGTGTCGGCGATCTACCAGGATCTGCGGCCGGAGACCGACAAGAAGAACGTCTATCCGGCCGATCTGCCACCGCAGTCGTACGAAGAGGTCTGGAGCCGTTTCCTCAGTGCTCTCGACCCGCTCGTCGAGGCCGGGAAACTGGGCGTCCTGCTGTTCCAGTTCCCGCCGTGGTTCGGTATTCGCCGATCCAACAAGGAGTTCATGCTCGAGGTCGCCGCCCGCTGCAAACCGCTGCGGCCGGTTTTTGAGTTGCGCAACGCCTCCTGGTTCGACGGCGCCAATCAGAACGAGACGCTGGACTGGCTGCGCGCCCACCGGCTGCCGTTCGTCTGCGTGGACATGCCGCAGGGCCACAAGTCGTCGATCCCGCCGGTGACGGCCGCGACCAGCGACCTGGCGGTGGTCCGCTTCCACGGGCACAGCGACAAGTGGACGAGCAAGGACATCCACGAGAAGTTCGGGTACGACTACTCCACCGCCGAACTCAGCGAATGGGTGCCGAAACTCAGGCAGCTGGCCGCCGAGACCGACACCACCCACGTGTTGATGAACAACTGCTACTCCGACTACGCCCAGCGCAACGCCACGGAGCTGATCGATCTGCTCGGCGAATGACGTGACCGACCCGGTGTCCGTCCCGGCGGGCATCGACGGCCATACCTTGCGACCATGAACCAGCTGCTGCTGATGGGGAACCGCCGCCTGCGCCGCCGTCAGGAGATTCTCGCCGAGGCCCAGCGCGGGCAGGACGCCGAGCGCCGGGCGGCCGTCGACCGGTTGCGGGAGTTCGCCGCCACCCGCATACGGCCGTGACCGGGGCGTCGCCGGACCGCTGGATCTGGACGCGGAAACGCGTGCCCGAACTCCCGGACGGCATCCCGCGGCACAGCATCCTGGCCGAGCTGGCCCGGGACGTACGGTCCGGCATCGTGCAGGAGCAGCCGGGACGGTACCGGTCCGGTTAGAGCTCGTCCGAGGGGACGCTCGCCCAGGTGTCCGACAGGACGCCGGCCAGCCGGTCCCCCTCCTCGAACTTGACCCCGTCGATGCTGCCGATCGGCTGGGCCGGGCACCGGGTGTTCACCGCCGCCGCGGCCAGCAGGTCCGGCAGTTCGCCCCGCTCGATCGGGCGCAGCCGCCAGGGCACCCCGGTCATCGTCATCGCGATCTGCAGCAGCACCATGGTCACGCCCTTGAGCATCGGCGCCACCGGGAAGATCACCTCGGCACCGTCCCAGAAGGCCACGTTCCACGTCGTGCCCTCGCGCACCCGGTCGTCCGGGCCGGTGAACAGCGCGTCGTCGTAGCCGGCCTGCCGCGCCCGCCGCTGTTCGACCAGCTTCGCCATCCCCGCGACGTCCTTGTGCTCGGGCCAGTCCCGGACGTAGCCCGAGGTGACCACCCGCAGCGGCGGCCCGGCCTCGTCCGGCGCCGGGCCGGTCACCGCCACCAGCACGTCGGGGGCGTCGGCGCCGGGGACCGCGCCGGGAACCATCGACACCCGCACCGACGCGTCGGCCGCGTCGCCCAGTGCGTGCCTGATCAGTTCGCGAACCCGGTGCTCGTCGGTCACGTCCATCCGGCGGCCGTAGAACTCCTCGTTGCCGTCGTCGAGCCGGGCCATGTGCAGCGCCAGCCCGCGCACCCGGCCGCCGCGGACCTGCATCGCGGTGAAGTGCCCGTAGTTGACCGAGACGAGGCGGTGCAGCTCGGCGGTGTCCGGGACGTGGCCGTTGAGCTCGACGTTGTGCACGGGCTCAGCCTACGGAGTCCGGGTGACCTTGCGTCCCGCGCGGCGGGCGATTGCGGCCATGGCGGTGGCGTCGGTGATCGCGGCGCGGCCCGGGTCGTTGTTGAAGAAGACGTACGAGTCGCGGGCGCCGAGCCGGGTGGTCCAGGTGTCGAGCGCAGCCCGCCCGTACCGCGGCCAGGGTTGGGCCCTTCCCTCGTGCATGCGCAGGTAGGCGAAGTCGGCCGTCCGCCACCGCGGGGTCAGCGGCCGGCTGTGCCGGTCGGCCCAGACCAGCGCCGCGCCGTACTTGCGCAGCAGGTCCTCGACCTCGGACGTCCACCAGCTGTCGTGCCGGGGCTCGACCGCCACCCGGACCGACGCCGGGAACTCGGTCAACGTCCGCTCGAGCGCGGCCACGTCGACAGCCAGGGTCGGCGGCAGCTGGATCAGCACCGGGCCCAGCTTCGATCCGAGCGCGTCGGCCCGGCCGAGGAAGCGGGCCACCGGTTCGGCCGGCTCCTTCAGTCGCTTCACGTGGGTCAGGTAGCGGCTCATCTTCACCGCGAACTCGAAGTCGTCGGGCGTCCGGTCCCGCCACTGGGCGAAGGTGTGCCGCTCGGGCAGCCGGTAGAACGCGTTGTTGATCTCCACCACGGCGAACTGCCCGGCATAGAACTCCAGCCACGATCGCAGCGGCAGCTTGTCCGGGTAGAAACCGGGGCGCCAGTCCTTGTACTGCCAGCCGCTGGTGCCGATCCGAAGCATGACCGGCCAGTACCCGGCGGGGGGACCGGCCGAACCGGGGAACGGCGAGCGCGGGCTGATCAGCGGAAGACGCCCAGGTAGATGCGGTGGTCGGAGTAGTCGGTGGTGACGACCGCGGCGCTCTTGGCCGTCAGGCGCTTTGCGAACAGGTAATCGATCTTGCGGGGAACCGTCCGGAACGTCGGCAGCGGGTCGACCCGGGTGCGGTTGGCCTCGGTGAACATCCCGTACAGGCCGTTCAGGCCGGGGTTGTCGGGCAGCGAGTTCAGGTCGCCGCCGAAGATCAGCGGATGCGCGGCCGCCACCGGCGTCAGCATCCGCTGCAGCGCGGACAGCTGCACAACCAGGTTGGGGCCGCCCGGGGCGGTGTGTGCGGTCGCGACGACCAGGCGGCGTCCGGGGAGCGCGAGCTGGGCGGTGAGCAGCACGCGCCGTTCCTGGTTCACACCGTACGGGCTGGGCAGAGCCGTCACGATGGGCGACGTGAGCGGCCCGCGGGCGACGATGGCGATCCCGAACCCGGCACCGTGCCCGGCGTCCGCGTCGTCGCAGTGCCGCCCCGACCCGCCGCGGCCGAACACCGCGGTGTAGCCCCGGGCAGCCAGCCGGGCCTGCACACCGAGGAACTGCGAGTAGCAGACCTCCTGCAGCAGCGCCACGTCGGCGCCGGCGGCCCGGATCTGATACGCGATGTTCCCGGCGGTACGGGCCACCTCGCCCTGCCGGCACACGTTGCCGCAGATGTTGAACGACAGGACCTTGACCGAGGCGGCCCGGCCCGCGGCCACCGCCGGCGTTCCCGAGGGCAGGACGCTGAGCAGAGCGAGGACGGCGGCGACGGCGAAGCGGCGGACGGACATGCCGGCACAGTCGGTCGTCCGCCCGGCGGCCTGCGGAAACGGCCGGGCGCAGGATGGTGGTAACCGGCACGTTAGAGATCACCCCGTCCGGGTACTTCCTGCTCGCCTCCGCCAAGGTCGGCGTGGGGCGGCGAGAAAGGGCTTCTCATGCGACTCAGCGACGACGACATCACCGGTAGCAGCGCGTCCGGCGGCGAAGGCCCGGCGGACGGCGGAGCCAACGCGGGCGGCCACGACGGCGGCGCGGACGGGAGCGCGGGCGAGGGCCCGGCCGACGGCGGCGCCAACGCGGGCGGCCAGGACGGCGGAGCCGACGGCGGTGCGGGCGGCGAAGGCCCGGCGGACGGTGGCGCGAACCCGGGTGGCCACGACGGCGGCGCGGACGGCGGTGCGGATGAGGGGCCGGCCGACGGCGGTGCCAACGCGGGCGGCCAGGACGGTGGAGCCGACGGCGGCGCGGGCGGCGGCGAGGGTGTGGCCGACGGTGGGGCCAACCCGGGTGGCCACGACGGCGGTGCGGACGGCTCGGCCTGAGCATCACGATGACGAATGACGGTTCTGCCCTGGCTCGATGCATCAGCGTCGAGCCAGGGAAGTTCGCGACCGCCTACTGGGGTCGCGAACCGCTGCTGTCCTCCGCCGGCGAACTCGCCGGTCCGGCCGGCTTCCGCGACCTGCTCTCCCCGGACGCGGTCGACGAGCTGCTCAGCCGGCACGGCCTGCGCACCCCGTTCCTGCGGTTGGCCAGCCAGGGCACAGTGCTGCCGGATGCCCGGTTCACCGGCAGCGGCGGCGCCGGAGCCGAGATCGGCGACCAGGTCGTCGACGAGAAGGTGATGCAGCTGTACGCCGGCGGCGCCACCCTGGTGCTGCAGGGTCTGCACCGGCTGTGGCCGCCGCTGATCGACTTCGCCCGGCAGCTCGGCGGTGAGCTGCGCCAGCCGGTGCAGGTCAACGCCTACCTGACGCCGCCGGCCAGTCAGGGTTTCAGCACCCACTACGACACCCATGACGTGTTCGTGCTGCAGATCGACGGCACCAAGCGCTGGCGCATCCACCCGCCGGTGCTGCCCGACCCGCTGGAGCGGCAGGCCTGGGGCGGCCGGTCCCGCGAGGTCGCGGCCACCGCCGGCGGCGAGCCCGCGCTGGACGTGCTCCTCGAGCCGGGTGACGCGCTCTACCTGCCGCGGGGCTGGCTGCACTCGGCCCAGGCGCAGGGCACGCGGTCGCTGCACCTCACGTTCGGGGTGCGGGCACTGACCCGGTACGCCCTGGTGGAGGAGTTGCTGGCGCTGGCCGCCGACGATGTGCGCCTGCGGGCGACCCTGCCGTACGGCCTGGACGTCAGTGACCCGGAGGCGCTCGAGCCGGAGGTCACCGAGACCGTCGAGGCGTTGCGTGACTGGCTCGACTCGGTGTCCCCGGCCGCTGTGGCCGCCCGGTTGCGGGACCGCCAGTGGTCGTCGGCCCGGCCGGCTCCGATCGGCCCGCTGGCCCAGCTCGACTTCGCCGAGCAGCTGGACCCGGACAGCCGGATCACGGTCCGCGACGGGCTGCGCTGGCAGGTGACCGGGAGCGGTGCCGACCACGTGGTGCTGCGCCTGGCCGGGCGGACGCTGACGTTTCCCGCCTACTGCGCCCCGGCGCTCCGGATGGCGCTCGGCGGTACCCCGCTGCGGGTCGGCGACCTGCCGCTGGACGACGACGCCGACCGGCTCGTGCTGGCCCGGCGGCTGCTGCGGGAGGCGCTGGCCGTACCGGCCTGACGGACATCGCCGGCCGCATCGGCCGGGCGGACGTCAGTGACCGTGGGCCGACCGGATGACCGCCACCACCAGGCCGGCGGTCAACAGTCCGGTGATCAGCACGGTCGCGATGGCCGAGCCGGTCAGGCCGACGCCGCGGCGGTCGGCCACCCGGCGCGCGGCGGCCGCGGCCAGCACCGGCCCGAGCAGCATGACGATCAGCGCCAGCACCGGGGCGGCCGTCGCCCAGGCGCCGCCGCCCCTGGTCCCGGCCCAGTGGATCAGCACGTACGCGCCCACCCCGACCAGCCCGCCAAGCAGCCCCAGCAGTCCGAACAGGACGGTGGTGGCGGTGTTCAGCGGCCGGGCCGGGGGTGTCCACGTGACCGACGCGGCTGCCTCCTCGAGATACTCGGAGGCGTCCCGGTCCCGCTGCCGGGGCACGCTGGCCGGTGGCTTGCCCCGGCCGAAGCGTTCGGCCACCGGGCCGATCCGGTGCACGAAGTCGGCCCACAGCCCGTTGGCGCCGGCGTCGATCCGATCCTGGTCGCGCTGCGCCTCGCGGACCGCCCGCTGTGCCTCCTGGACCGACTCCTCGGCCACCCGCACCTTGTCCTGGGCGGCCGCCACCCGGTCGTGGTACCAGCGTTGCGCCTCGCTCCGGTCGGCCGCGGCCCGGTCGTCCAGCGCCGTCAGCTGACGCAGCACCTCGGCGTACGTCTCATTCATGCGAGGTCGCATACGGGATGATCACCTCGGGGTCGCGGTGCACCGAGCGGTCGAAGTGCAGCGCCCGCCAGGGCCGCGGATACCAGGCGGGCGCGCCCCCGGGCGAGAACGGGGTCAGTTCGCTGCCGTGCACGTCCAGCGCCACCCACGCGCCGATCGGGTCGGTCCGCGACGACGCGCCGCCCAGCGTCTCGCGCAGCAGCGCCGCGCCCCGCCACCAGCCGAGCACGTGGATCCGGCGTTCCGGGCCCTGCCGCAGGACCTGCCGGATCAGCTCGGCGTGCCGCGGGACGGCGTCCACCGCGTACAGCACCAGGAAGTGCGGCCGGTCGCCCGGCGTCTCCGCCGACGCCGCGGCCGCGTCCTCCAGCAGCCAGTCGACGTCGTGGGTGTCGAACCAGCCGGTGTCGGCGGCCGGCAGCGCGGCCCGCAGCGCCTCGGCCGCGGCCAGCGCGTCCGCGTCCAGGCAGGCGATCGAGTACCGGGCCGCGCCGGGCACGAACTGGGCCGCCAGCGATCGGGCGGCGGTGGCCAGGACGGCGGACGCCTCCTCCACGCGGGTGCCCAGGACGGCCAGGTTGCGGCCGGGCGCGCGCCGCAGGAACGTCCGGGCCGACCGGGCGGTGACGTCGATGGTCTGGCCCAGCAGGACCGCCGGCGCGGGAACGCTCGCGGCCGGGGTCAGCCGCCGGAAGTCGGGGCTGTCGGCCAACCGGGGCACCGCGTCGCCGTCGAACAACCGGGGCGGGGCCAGTTCCGGCGGCCGCCGCCGCCACAGCCGGTGCTGCAACGCGGTCCAGTTGTCCCGGTCGCCGGCGGCCGGCACGCGGACGATCTGGTTCGCCGACTCGGCCCCGGAGTCGGCGTTGACCACCGCGTGGAAGCGGGGCAGCCGGTCGGCGGCGTCGTTGGTCTCGGCCAGTACCCGGCGGGCCCGGGGCAGCGCGATCCGCAGCGAGAACTGCGCGACCAGCGCCGGCCGGCCCCACAGCGCCTCGATGCCGGACACGTCCTGGCTGGCCAGGATCAGGTGGATGCCCTGCGAACGGCCGCGCCGGGCCAGGTCCTCGAGCAGGTCTACGGCCTCGGCGGTGACGCTGTCCCGGCCGCCCAGCAGCACCTGGAACTCGTCGACGACGGCGACGATCCGCGGCCAGTGGCCGTGCGGGTCCTCCGACCGCAGCTCCTTCAGACTGGTCACCTCGTACTGCTTGGCCGCGTCGGCCCGGCGGCGCAGCTCGGCCCCCAGGAACCGCAGCAGCGCCAGCCCGAACTCGCGGTCGGTGTTGACGTTGACCCCGACCAGTTTCACGTGCGGCAGCCAGCTCGGGTCGCGGCGGCCGGGCGCGAACCGGGCGAACGACACCCCCTCCTTGAAGTCGAGCAGGTACAGCTCGAGCTCGTCGGGGGAGTACCGGGCGGCCAGCGCGCCCATCCAGGCGTAGATCAGGTTGGTCTTGCCGGTGCCGGACGGGCCGGCGATGAGCGCGTGCGGCGGGTAGTCGCTCAGCGTGACCAGGACGGGCGCGCCGAGCGGGTTGTCGCCCAGCGGCGCGGTCAGCCCGCCGGCCGAACTCTCGGTCCATTCGCCGGCCGGCAGCAGGCTGTCCAGGGCCACCGGCGCCGGCCCGGCCGCGACCGCCTCGGCGATCTGCCGGCAGGTCGCCGTGACCAGCCCCGGCGGCGGCCCGGGGTCGAGCGCCACCGGCAGGTCACCGGCCCGGGACAGCCGGGCCTGCACCCCGGCGGCGGCGTCGACGATCTGCACGCCGGGCCCGGCCGGCACGGGGAGGCCGTGGATCACCAGGTGCACACCGCAGGCGGCGCCGGTCCGCAGCAGCCGGTCCAGCTGATCCTGTTCGTGCCGGCCGGGCTCGCCGCCGCGCTCGCCGCCGAGCAGCACCGCCACCCGCCACGGTTCGGGTCGGCGGCCGGTGGCGGCGGCCAGTTCCCGCAGCGACGGGTACTCGCCCGCGAGCACGGTCTCGTTGATCCGGCGGACGTGGTCGACCAGTTCGTCGAGCAGCTTGGCCAGCCCGCCCGGCCCGACGAAGGCGAGCACTCCGGCCGGGGCCAGCGGGGCGAAGCCGGCCAGGCCGCCGCCCAGGTTCTGCGGGTCGTACCCGGTCAGCCGGACCGTGCCCGGCGTGGTGCTGCCGAGGGCGCGCAGCAGCAGGCCGGCCACGACGGCGTCACCCTGGGCGGCGTCGCCGCGGATCAGCACGTGACCGTGGTCCAGCAGGGGGATCAGGGCCGGGACCTCCTGGTCGTACGGCACCCGCAGACGCCCGACCCGCAGCTCGGGGGACGGATTCACCGGCCCCGGCCGCCAGGTGTCCCAGGGCGCCCCGGCCGCTCCGGGCGCGCTCGGCCCGGCGGCGCCGGCGGCGGCCGCGGCCAGCGTCTGCAACCGGTCGTGCCGTTCGTGGTCGATCTCCCGCAGCCGCTTGTCCCGTTCGACCGCGAGCGTGACCCGCTGCCGGTCGGCCGCCGCCTTGACCCGCTCGAAGCGCTCGCCCGCCGCCCCCTGCCGGGTGCGGGCGGTCTCCAGCGCGGCGTCGGCCGCCCCCAGCGCCTGGGCCAGTGCCTCGCGGACCTTCTGGACCTGCTGGATCGTCTGGTCAGGCATCGGGGCCGGGCACAGGATCCGGAGCTGACGGGTCCAGGGTGGCCGGATCCCGGCCGAGCCGGGCGAGCAGCACCCCGGTCAGCACACTGGCGGTGACCGCGTTGTCGGCCGGATGGCCCGGGTGACGTTCCGCCTGCGCCGGCGCGCGGCAGATCCGGGCCAGCAGCGTGTCCAGCAGCCCGGGATCGGTGCCGGGCAGCAGCGACCGGACCCGGCCGGCGACCGCGGTGCGCAGCCGGTTCACGTCGTCCGGCCGCGGTTCGTGGCCGAGCAGCGTCCGGGCCAGGCGGTGCAGCAGCGGCGGGGTCACCGCGGACAGGCCCAGGCCGGTGGCCGCGTCCACGCCGGACAGGTCGCGGCCGAGCCGGGCACGGTCCCCGGCCCGCACGTCGGCGGCCACCCGGCGCAGCAGTTCGGCTGTGGACGGGTGCTGCCGGGCGACCTCCTCGGGCTTCGGCGGCGGCTCGCCGGTCAATTCGGACACGCGCTGCTGCCACCACGGGCCGAGCTTCTCCGGCTCGACCGGCCGCGGCGGGCCCGGTTTCGGCGCGGCCGGAGGCGGCGGGTTCTTCCGGGCCCGTTCGGCGTCCTTGACGGTCTCCCGCCAGTCGCTGTCGGGCCGCGCGCCGGCCTCGCCGGACAGCCCGATCTGGGCCAGGTAGGCCGCGATGGCGTCCTGCGCCAGGTGCAGCGCCGCCGCCGCCCGTTCGGCGTGTTCGGTGGCGTTGCCCAGCAGCGGCACACCGATCGGGTCGACCGAGGCCTGCCGGACCCAGGTCAGCAGCTCCCCGGCGCTGCGCAGTTTCTCCAGCGCGACCCGGACCTGGCCGGTGGGCAGTTCGTCCGAGGTCGACCGCAGCTGCGCGCCGAGCTCCTGGATGAGCGACATCGTCTACAGCGTCGCGGTGTAGGACTGGGCCTGCTCGATGGCCAGCAGGGTGGCGCCGAGGCACTCCTCCAGCTGCTGGTCGGCCTGCGACAGCGAGGCGTGGGCGGCGCCGACGGCGTCGTGCCCGCTGCCCTCGAGCGCGGCGGCCAGCCTCTGCTGGGCCTCGCCGAGTTTCTCACGGGCCGCCTGGATCGCCGCCTGACCCTCGGTGACCTGTTGCAATGCGGCGTCCACAGCGGCTCGGACCTCGGCGACGCTGGCCACTCGTGCAGCCTCCCGGGAAAACTGGACCTTTTCTCTAGTCCGACAATAGTCGCCCCGACGCGACGTTCGTGCCCGGCCGCCCTGTTTGCGAATTAAATGGAGCGCGGGATGCTGGAGGGTCCGAGCACGGCCGCGCCGAGCGCCCGGACGCGCTCCCGCAACTCCCGGTCGGCGGTGACCACCACGACCGTACGGCCGGCTCCGGCGTCCGCCACGACCTGCACGATCGCGTCGTCGCCGGAGCCCGGGGCGCGGACCAGCCGGACGTCCCCGGCGGCCGGGATGTCCCGGGCCCGGCCCTCGACCACGAGCACCACCTCGACCGGCCCCGGAACATCGGCGAGACCGGTCCGGTTGATCGGTTCGAGCCGGTCACGGAGTCGGACCGCCGCTCCGGCGCGGTCCTTCCACCAGCCGTCGGGCACCGATCCGACGACGTTCGCGCCGTCCACGACGAGCAGTGGCAGAGGCATCCGAACAGCCTCGCACAGCGGGAATCAATTGGGCCGGCGAGGCGCTGTGAAGAAGCGTGAGTCGCGGTTTTCGGACATGCGGCGAGCTCGGAAACACAGGAGAGTGAAGAGACAGATGAGTATCGGACCACTGGGACCGCAGGGCCCCGATGACTGGGACGACCTGTTCGCGCGCTTCTTCGGGGCGGCCGAGCCGCGCCGGGCGCAGCGGATCGATATCACCAAGTACATGAGCGACGAGGGCCGCGAGGTCCTGTCCGACGCCGCGCGCCGCGCGGCCGAGCTGACCGACGAGGGCAAGGCGGTGGCCGATCTGGACACCGACCACCTGCTCTGGGCCGCTCTGCAGCAGGACGGTGCGAAGGCGCTGGCCACCCGGGCCGGAGCCGACCCGGAGTCGTTGCTGGCGGCGCTGGGCCGTCCCACCCGCCGGCCCGGGGACCCACTGCCGCAGCAGGTCGCGCTGACCCCGGCGGCCAAGCGGGCGCTGATCGACAGCCTGCAGGTGTCGCGGGCGCTGGGTTCCTCGTACGTGGGCCCGGAGCACATCCTGATGGCGCTGAGCGTGAACCCGGACACCGCGGCCGGACGGCTGCTGGCCGGCAAGCTCGACCCGCGGTCGCTGCCGGGCGGCTCCGCCGGCGCACCCGCGTCCACCAGCAAGACCCCGACCCTCGAGCAGTACGGCGTGGACCTGACCGACGCGGCCCGGCGCGGCGAGATCGACCCGGTCATCGGCCGGGCCGACGAGATCGAGCAGGCCGTGGAGATCCTGTCCCGGCGGACCAAGAACAACCCGGTGCTGATCGGTGAGGCCGGCGTCGGCAAGACCGCGATCGTCGAGGGCCTGGCCCAGCGGATCGTGGACGGCGACGTGCCGCAGACCCTGGAGGGCAAGCGGGTCGTCCAGCTCGACCTGGCGTCGCTGGTGGCCGGCACCCGGTACCGTGGCGACTTCGAGGAGCGGCTGCGCAAGGTCATCGACGAGATCCAGGAGTCGGGCGAGGGCCTGATCGTCTTCCTGGACGAGATCCACACCCTGGTCGGCGCCGGTGGCGGCGGTGGCGAGGGCTCGATGGACGCGAGCAACATGCTCAAGCCCGCCCTGGCCCGCGGTCAGATGCGGGTGGTCGGCGCGACCACGCTCGACGAGTACCGCAAGTCCATCGAGAAGGACGCAGCCCTGGCCCGGCGTTTCCAGCCGGTCCTGGTCGGCGAGCCCAGTGTCGACGACACGGTGGCCATTCTGCGCGGTCTGCGGGACAACTACGAGGCGCACCACCAGGTGCGGATCACCGACGAGGCGCTCAGCGCCGCGGCGGAGCTGTCCGACCGCTACATCAGCGACCGGTTCCTGCCGGACAAGGCGATCGACCTGATCGACCAGGCCGGCGCGCGCGTGCGGCTGCGCGTCAAGACGCCGTCGCCCTCGCTCAAGGAGCTGGAGCAGCGGCTCGAGCAGCTGACCCGGGACCGTGACCAGGCCGTGTCGGCGGAGAACTACGAGAAGGCCTCCGACCTGCGCGACCAGATCACCGCCGTCCGGGCGCAGATCGCCGACGCCGGCGCCGGTCCGGAGGGCGTGCCCAACGTGACCCCGGCCGACATCGCCGACGTGGTGGCGCGGGCCACCGGCATCCCGGTGTCGCAGCTCACCGAGGAGGAGCGGGACCGCCTGCTGCGCCTCGAGGGGCACCTGCACGCCCACGTCGTCGGCCAGGAGGACGCGGTCGCCGCGGTCTCCGAGGCGGTGCGGCGGTCGCGGGCGGGCCTGGGCGACCCGGACCGGCCGGTGGGCAGCTTCCTGTTCCTCGGCCCGACCGGGGTCGGCAAGACCGAGCTGGCCCGGTCGCTGGCGGAGGCACTGTTCGGCGACTCCGAGAAGATGATCCGGCTGGACATGAGCGAGTACCAGGAGCGGCACACCGTGTCGCGTCTGGTCGGTGCGCCTCCCGGCTACGTCGGCTACGACGAGGCCGGGCAGCTGACCGAGGCCGTACGGCGCCGCCCGTACTCGGTGGTGCTGCTGGACGAGATCGAGAAGGCCCACCCCGACGTGTTCAACATCCTGCTCCAGGTGCTGGACGACGGGCGGCTGACCGACAGCCAGGGCCGGACGGTGAGTTTCAAGAACACCGTCGTGATCATGACCAGTAACATGGGTTCGGACATCATCAACGGCACCAAGCGGACGGTCGGCTTCGGCGGCGGTTCGTCGGCCGATGTGGACCTCGAGAACGCGTTGAAGCGGCGGCTCGGCGAGAGCCTGCGGCCGGAGTTCATCAACCGGATCGACGAGATCATCGTCTTCCGGCAGCTGGAGACCGACCAGCTGCGGCGGATCACCGAGATGATGCTCGGCGAGACCCGGCGCCGGCTGCACGCCCAGGACGTGTCGATCGAGCTGACCACCGCGGCGGTGGACTGGCTGGCGGACAAGGGCTTCCAGCCCGAGTTCGGCGCCCGGCCGCTGCGCCGGACGATCCAGCGCGAGCTGGACAACCGGCTGTCGAGCCTGCTGCTGAGCGCCGATCTGGCCCCCGGTCAGCTGGTGACGGTGGATGTGGTCGACGGCCGGCTGGACTTCCAGGTGTCGTCCCCGGAGCCCGTCAACGCCTGACGCGTCGAACGAGCGGCCCGGCTTCCGAAAGGAGGCCGGGCCGTTCGCTATGCCTCCGCCAGCTGATGGCCGCCGAGCTGCGGGTGGTCGGCCATCCACTCGACGTACCGGGGGTTGCGGCCGACCGCGTCCAGGTAGGACTCGTGGGCCATGCTCATCAGCCGCGGCGCGATCCGCGTCGCCGGGCCGTCCGGGTGCCAGCCCAGAACCTGGCGCCAGCGCAGCGGCGCGCCCTTGAGCGGCCGGTGGGTGAGCCCGGTGGGCGGGCGGAAGGTCGGCTGGCAGATGCCGATGGCCATCCCCGACTCGACCATGTCGACCACGCCCCGGACGTCGCTCTCCAGCACCCGCCGGGGCGCGAACCCGGCCCGGGCGCAGGCGGCGGCGAAGCAGTCGGCCAGGCAGCCGTCCCCGGTGCCGGCCGACCACTGCTCCTCGGCCAGGTCGGCCAGGTCGATCTCGTCGCCCTGCGCCTGCGGGTGGTCGTCCAACATCAGCACGCAGACCGCGTCCACGGCGATGGTCTGCCAGACCAGCCCGTACTCCGACGGGATGTTGTCGCCGCAGACGCCCACCTGGGCGAAGTCCAGCTTGCCGGCGATCACCAGGTTGGCCAGCTCGTCCACCCAGTACGACGCCTGGGTGGTGATCTGCGCATCGGGCTGCGTCTCGGACAACCGGGACACCAGCCCGCCGATCACCGGGCCACCGATCGAGCCGAACCGGTACCGGCTCATGCCCTCCTCGCCGGGGCCTGAACCGGCCATCCGCGCGGCCTCGTCCTGCAGGCCCTTCATCGCCGGGAGGAGCACCCGGGCGCGGGACAGAACCAGCTCACCGAGCGCGGTCGGGCGGGCACCGCGCCGGTCGCGCTCGAACAGCGGGCCACCGAGGGTGCGCTCGATGCGCTGCAACTGCGCGGTCAGGGCGGGCTGGGCCAGCCCCAGCTGCGACGCCGCCTTGGTGACGCTGCCGGTCTCCGCGATGGCGACGACCACCTTGAGGTGCCGCAGCTCCAGGTTCATAGCGTGACGGTAGGACGTTCGCGGGATCCCGGCTAGACCTGCGGGGGACCCAACATCCTCCATATGTGACAAACGGGTTACGCAAAAGGACTAAATGCCCGGCCGGTCGCCCGGATATCTCCGCTCCAGATCGCGGGCGTACGTGGTCCGCCCGGTGACCGTGTCGCGCACCTTGTCGGCCACCGCCACCACCGGGTCGACGACCTTGTTCCACGGCGGCCGCGACGGCGTGGACGGGTGCGGCCGGGTCGGCGCGGCCTCCTCGGCCGTCTCCAGCCGGTTGCCGATCCGGATCAGGTCCTCGATCGGCACCGTCTCCCGCAGCACGGGCAGCAGTTCGGAGGCGTCGGCCTCGACGTGCCGGAGCACCGCCCGGGTGACGTCGTCCAGCACCGGCTCGCCCCGGTCCAGCCGCCGCAGCAGCACCAGCAGGTCGTGATCCTCGGCCAGTTCCCGGTCGGCCAGCTCGCCGCCGCCGGGCACCACCGCGCGCACCAGCGGGTAGAGGTACTGCTCCTCGCCCGACAGGTGCCTCGAGAGCGTGGCCACGATGACCTGGGCGAGCTTGCCCTCGGGCGCCGCCTGGGCGGGGCCGAACAACGCGAGCAGGTCCCGGTGCTGACCGGTCAGCACGTCGACCACGGTGCGTCCGGTGGTCTCGCCGCCGAACTTCGGCAGCGGGGGCAGAGGCACGGTCATGGGCGCGGCGGTACCCGGCGGCCGGGCGGGCGAAACAAGTCCCTGGTAAGAAAGGCGGATGGACGTGACCGCCGCCGACGAGGTCGTCGACCTCTGCCGGGATCTGCTGCGCATCGACACCACCAACACCGGTGATCCCGACACCACCGTGGGCGAACGGGTCGCGGCCGAGTACGTCGCGGAACGCCTGGCCGAGGCCGGTATCGACTCGGTCGTGCACGAGTCCGCGCCGAGGCGGGCCAACCTGATCGCCCGCATCCCCGGCCGCGACCCGTCCCGGGGCGCGCTGCTGCTGCACGGTCACCTGGACGTGGTGCCGGCCGACCCGGACGAGTGGTCGGTGCCGCCGTTCGCCGGCGTCGAGAAGGACGGCTACCTGTGGGGCCGGGGCGCGATCGACATGAAGGACTTCGACGCGATGGTGCTGGCCATGGTCCGGGAGTGGTCCCGCACCGGGTACGTGCCGCCGCGCGACGTCGTGCTGGCGTTCCTGGCCGACGAGGAGGCGGGCATGACGTACGGCTCGCAGTACGTCGTCCGGGAGCACGCGGACCTGCTCGAGGGCGTCACCGAGGCGGTCGGTGAGGTCGGCGGGTTCTCCTACACGGTGTCCGAGGACCTGCGGCTCTACCTGATCGAGACGGCCGAGAAGGGGATCGACTGGCTGCGCCTGCACGCCCGCGGCCGCCCCGGGCACGGCTCGTTCGTGCACGACGACAACGCGGTCACCGCGCTGGCCGAGGCCGTCGCGCGCGTCGGGCGGCACCGGTTCCCGCTGGTGATGACCCCGACCGTACGGGCGTTCCTGGAAGAGGTGGGCGACGCCATCGGAGTCGAGTTCGACCCGGAGAACCCGGAGCTGTCGGTGGGCAAGCTCGGCCCGATCGCCGGCCTGATCGGCGCCACCGTGCGCAACACCGCCAACCCGACCCGGCTGGCGGCCGGCTACAAGGACAACGTGATCCCGGGCAAGGCGTCGGCCACCATCGACTGCCGGACGCTGCCCGGCCAGCAGGAGGCGTTCCTGGCCGAGCTGCGCGAGGTGGTCGGGCCGGACATCGAGATCGAGCACCTGCAGGTCCAGCCGCCGGTGGAGACGACGTTCGACGGCGCGCTGGTGGAGGCGATGGCGGCGGCGCTGCGGGCCGAGGACCCGGGCGCCCGCGCGGTGCCCTACATGCTGTCCGGCGGCACGGACGCGAAGGCGTTCGCCACTCTCGGCATCCGGTGTTTCGGCTTCGCGCCGCTGCGGCTGCCGGCCGACCTGCCGTTCGCCACACTGTTCCACGGCGTCGACGAACGGGTCCCGGTGGAGGGACTAAGGTTCGGCGTGCGTGTTCTCGACCGGCTACTCAAGGCTTCCTGAAGGGACTTCGACCGACCATGACCGACGCAGAGTACGAGGACCTGGACGCGGCCCTGGAGCGGGTCGTGGACGCCGCCCGGGCGCATCTGGTGGCGGTCCGCGCGGCCGGTCGCCGCGTCGACGACGACGCCGTCTGGCAGGCCTACGTCGATCTGAACAACGCCTCGTTCGACTACGACCAGGCCCTGCTGGACCAGTTCGGCGAGGTCACCCCGTGGGACGTGCAGTCGATCGACCCGGACGAGGCCGACCAGCGTTTCGGTCTCGGCGTGGGCGGCGTCGACGGCGCCGAGGCCGACGACCCGTACGAGAGTGTGATCTCGGTGCGGCAGCGCCGCGACTACCGCGTACCGAGTGTGGCCGCCCTGCTGCGCGCGGCCGAGGCCGCCCGGAGCAACTCGGTGCCCGCCGACGAGGACCCGGGCCTGATCGAGTCGGTCGGCGAGGCCGTGCTGGAACTGCTGCAGGCCGGTGACGGCTCACTGGCCTCGCTGGACGTGCCCGAACTCGACCCGCTGGACGGCCTGCTGACTGTCACCGAGGTCGGCGCGCCCCTCGATCTGGAGGCGTACGACGACGCCGACGGCACCGGCCCGTTCGTCCAGTCCGACGGCGATCAGCTGGTCGGCCGGCTCGACGAGCACCCGTTCGTCCCGGACGAGGACGAGGCCCACGACCACTCGGGGCACGACCACTCGGGGCCGCACCAGCACCACTGACCGCTAATACGAGAGACCCGGCTGGGGGGAGCTCTGGACCTTGCGCCGGAGCATCACCTGCCGGGTCCCGTCACGGAACAACTGGACTCTCGCCAGCTCCCACCCGGAGAACTCCGCCTGTATCGCGAGCCGCGCCGCGGCGGTCAGCCGATCGACATTCGAAGGCAACCTCAACGGCGCGTATTCGTAGTCCATGCGACCTATGATGCGTCGTTCCCGGCCGCCAAATCCAGTACCCGGGCGGGCTCAGTCGTCGCGTTCCGGGTATCCCACGTCGATCGCGGACACGTCGTCCAGCGCTCCGGCGATCTCGGCCGGCAGGGTCAGCTCCTCGCTGCGCAGCGCGCCCTGCAGCTGCGCGGCGGTGCGGGCGCCGAGGATCGGCGCGCTCACCCCGGGCCGGTCCCGGATCCAGGCCAGCGCCACCTCGAGCGGCGACACGCCGAGGCCTGCGGCCGCGGTGACCACCGCCTCGACGATGCTCGAGCTGCGCGGTTCCAGGTACACCGAGACGAACGGCGCGAAGTGCTCGGTGGCCGCCCGGGAGTCCAGCGGCCGCCCGTTGCGGTACTTGCCGGTCAGCACCCCGCGGCCGAGCGGCGACCACGGCAGCAGCCCGATGCCGAGCGCGGCCGCGGCCGGCAGCAGCTCCCGTTCCACCCCCCGTTCCAGCAGCGAGTACTCCATCTGGGTGGCCACGATCGGCGCCCGCCCGGGGAACGCCGACTGCCAGGTGGCCGCCCGCGCGGTCATCCAGGCGGCGAAGTTGGACACCCCGGCGTACCGGACCCGGCCGCTGTCGACGGCGTGGTCGAGCGCGGCCAGGGTCTCCTCCAGCGGCGTCGCCGGGTCGTGCCCGTGCACCTGCCAGAGGTCGATGTAGTCGGTGCCGAGCCGGCGCAGCGACGCGTCCAGCGACCGCAGCAGGTGGCCGCGGGAGCCGTCGCGGTGGCGGTACCCGTGCGGGGTGAGCCCGGCCTTGGTCGCGATCAGCACCTCGTCGCGGGGCACCAGATCCTCCAGCAGCGAGCCGATCACCGACTCGGCGTCCCCGTCGCCGTACACGTCGGCGGTGTCGAGCAGCGTGCCACCCGCGTCCAGGTAGAGCTTGAGCTGCTCGGCGGCGTCGTCCGGATCGGTGTCGCGGCCCCACGTCATGGTGCCCAAGGCCAGCCGGGAGACCGCCAGCCCGCTTCGGCCGAGCGGTCGTTGTCGCATGGCTGCACCTTATTCATGTGTGACCCGTCACGGAATCACGCACCCGGCGGTGCGTAGGCTTCGACTCCGGGGATCGGTGTGGATCTAGGGAGGTCGCGGTGCGGCTCGGACTCAATCTCGGCTATCAGAGCGCGTCGACGACGCCGGCCGATCACCTGGCTCTGGCCCGTGCGGCCGACCGGCTGGGCTACGCGGTGGTCTGGGCGGCCGAGGCGTACGGGTCGGACGCCCCCACGGTGCTGGGCTGGATCGCCGGGCAGACCGAGCGGATCGACATCGGCGCGGCCGTCATGCAGATCCCGGCCCGCACCCCGGCGGCGACCGCGATGACCGCCGCCACGCTGGACGCGCTGTCCGGCGGCCGGTTCCGCCTCGGCCTGGGCGTCTCCGGCCCGCAGGTGTCCGAGGGCTGGCACGGCGTGCCGTTCGGCAAGCCGCTGGGCCGCACCCGGGAGTACGTCGACATCGTGCGCATGGCCATCGCCCGCGAGCCCGTCCGCTACGCCGGTGAGCACTGGACGCTGCCCCTGCCGGACGGTCCGGGCAAGGCCATCAAACTCGGCTTCCACCCGCCCCGCGAGCGGATCCCGATCTACCTGGCCGCGGTCGGGCCGAAGAACCTGGAACTGGCCGGTGAGATCGCCGACGGGTGGCTGGCCATCTTCTACGCGCCGGACGCGCACGCCGAGTACCTGCAGCACATCGAGCGCGGGCGGGCCAAGCGCCAGGAGGGGCTGCTCGGGTTCGACGTGGCGCCGACCGCGCCGGTGGTGATCGGCGACGATCTCGCGGCGTGCGCCGACGTGATCCGGCCGTACGCGGCGCTGTACGTCGGCGGGATGGGCAGCCGGGAGCAGAACTTCTACAACCAGCTGGCCGTCCGGATGGGTTACGCCGACGCGGCCGCCGAGGTGCAGAACCTGTACCTGAACCGGCAGGTGGCCGAGGCCCAGGCGGCGGTGCCGCAGGACTTCATCGAGCGCACCTCGCTGATCGGCAACACCATCCAGATCACCGAGCGCATCCGGCAGTACGCGGCGGCCGGCGTCGGCACACTCAACATCGCGCCCTACGTCGCCGATCGCGACGCCGGGATCGCCACGTTGCGGGCCGTGGCCGAGGCGTACGAGGCCTCCGGCGTGGCCGAGTAATGGCCACGCTGCTGCTGCTGCGGCACGGCCGGACCACCGCCAACGCCAGCGGCGGCCTGGCCGGGCGCCAGCCGGTCGAGCTCGACGACAGCGGCCGCGCCCAGGCGAGCAAGGTGGGGGAGCGGCTGCGTCCGCTGCCGCTCGCCGCCGTGGTCACCAGCCCGCTGATCCGCTGCCGGCAGACCCTCGAGCTGGCCCTGCCGGACGCGCAACCGGTGGTCGAGGAGGACCTGACCGAGGCCGGGTACGGCGACTGGGAGGGCCAGTCGCTCAAGACGCTGTCCAAGGAACCACTGTGGCGGGTGGTGCAGGGGCACCCGAGCGCGGTGGTGTTCCCCGGCGGCGAGGCGATGGCGGCCATGTCGGCCCGGGCCATCGCGGCCGTACGGAAATGGGACGCGCGGGTGACCGCGGAGAGCGGCCCGGAGGCGCTGTGGCTGGCCTGCAGTCACGGCGATGTGATCAAAGCCATCGTCGCGGACGCCATGGGCCTGCACCTGGACCAGTTCCAGCGGATCGTGGCCGACCCGGCCTCGGTGACCGTGATCCGGTACACGCCCGGCCGCCCGTTCCTGGTCCGCTCGAACGACACCGGCGGCGACCTCACCGGGCTGATCCCGCCGAAGCGCCGCCGGCGTCGCGCGGCCGCGCCGTCGTCCGACGCCGCGGTCGGCGGAGGCAGCGGAACGTAGCGAGCCGTCTGCGCAGCGTGTGCAGGTCGTTGCGCCCTCGGCGAACCGGGCCGGTGCGGTACGCGTTCGTCATCGAGGGCGGATAAGGTTTTTGCATGACCCACCAGGTGCATGCCTTCGAGCCGCCGGAGCGGTTCGTCGCCGGGACCGTGGGCGAGCCGGGCGATCGGACGTTCTTCCTGCAGGCGCGGGGAGGCGGCCGGATCGTCACCGTGGCGCTGGAGAAGGTGCAGGTCTCGCTGCTCGCCGAGAAGCTGGAGGAGCTGCTGACCGAGGCCGGCCGACGGTTCGGCGTGGATCTTCCCGACCTGTCGCCGCTGGCCGCGCACGACAACCAGCCGCTCGACACCCCGGTCGACGAGGAGTTCCGGGTCGGGACGCTGGGCCTGGCGTTCGACGTCGACACCAGCACCGTGGTCATCGAGGCCATCGAGGCGGGCGAGGGCGACGCCGAGGTCGAGCTGGGCGGCGCCGAGGACGAGGAGACGATCGACGAGGACGCCGACGAGCCGGACGACGACCTGGACCGGCTGCGCGTCCGGCTGACGCCCGAGGCGACCCGCGAGTTCATCGACCGGGCCCGGCGCGTGATCGCCGCCGGCCGGCCGCCGTGCCCGCTGTGCGGCCAGCCGCTCGACCCGGCCGGCCACCTCTGCCCCCGGCACAACGGCTACCACCGATGACCACCGCCGTGCTGGCCGAGGGCGACGCCCTGGAGCTGCTCAGGCACGGGCAGATGGAGCTCGAGGGCCGGCTCGTGGACGCATCCAACACCACCCTGCGGGCCGAGATCACGCACAACGGGCTGACCCGACGCTGCGTCTACAAGCCGGTGCGGGGCGAGCGGCCGCTGTGGGACTTCCCGGACGGCACGCTCGCCGGCCGCGAGGTGTCGGCCTACCTGGTGTCGCACGCGACCGGGTGGGACGTGGTGCCGCCGACCATCCTGCGCGACGGGCCGCTCGGCACCGGCGCCTGCCAGCTGTGGATCGACGAACCGGACGAGGCGGAGTCGTTGATCGGCTTCGTCCCGGCGTACGACGTGCCGGCCGGCTGGTTCCCGGTGGCGTCCGCCCGCGACGACGACGGCGACGCGTACGCGCTGGCCCACGCCGACGATCCGCGCCTGTGCCGGATGGCCGTGTTCGACGCGGTGGTCAACAACGCCGACCGTAAGGGCGGCCACGTGCTCTACGGGCTCGAGGGGCGCATCTACGGCGTCGACCACGGGGTCACCTTCCACATCGAGAACAAGCTGCGGACCGTGCTCTGGGGCTGGACCGGCAAGCCCATTCCGCCCGAGTCGCTGGAGACGCTGACCGAGCTCAACGCCCTCCTCGACGGCTCCCTGGGCGGGGCGCTGGAGGAGCACCTGACGATCTCCGAGGTTCAGCACGTCCGGCTGCGGGTGCGCCGGCTGCTGCGCGCCGCGCGCTTCCCGAAACCGCCGCAGGACTGGCCCGCGGTGCCCTGGCCGCCCGTCTGAGATCTCTGGATAAGCTCGTGACCATGGACGCTTGGACTCCGCACGAGGTGCCGGCCCTGCCGGGACGTTCGACGCCGCCCCGGTTGTACGACTCGGCCCGGCAGTCGGTCCAGCCGACCAACCCGGGGTCGACCGCCACCATGTACGTCTGCGGGATCACGCCCTACGACGCGACCCACCTCGGCCACGCCGCCACGATGATCACGTTCGACCTGGTGCAGCGGCTGTGGCGGGACGCCGGGCATCCCGTGACGTACGTGCAGAACGTCACCGACATCGACGACCCGCTCCTGGAACGGGCCGCCCGGGACGGTGAGGACTGGGTGGTCCTGGCGATGCGCGAGACGGCGCTGTTCCGTGAGGACATGGAAGCGCTGCGGATCATCCCGCCGGCCCACTACGTCGGCGCGGTCGAGTCCATCCCGGCGATCGCCGGCCACGTCCGCGACCTGCTGGCGGCGAAGGCGGCGTACACACTCGACGACGGGACCGGCGACGTGTACTTCGCGATCGCGGCCGCCCCCGAGTTCGGCTACGAGTCCAACCTCAGCCGCGACGAGATGCGGGTGCTGTCGGCCGAGCGTGGCGGCGACCCGGACCGGGACGGCAAACGCGACCCGCTGGATCCGTTGCTGTGGCGCGGCTCCCGCGACGGCGAGCCGTCCTGGGACGGCGGCGAACTCGGCCCCGGCCGCCCCGGCTGGCACATCGAGTGCGCGACGATCGCAACCGGGCTGCTCGGCGACACCATCGACGTCCAGGGCGGCGGCAACGATCTGATCTATCCGCATCACGAGTGCTCGGCCGCCCACGCCGAGACGATGACCGGGGCGGCCCCGTTCGCGCGGCACTACGTGCACGCCGGGATGATCGGCCTGAACGGCGAGAAGATGTCGAAGTCGAAGGGAAATCTGGTCTTCGTCTCCCGGCTGCGGGCCGACGGCGTGGACTCGATGGCCGTACGGCTGGGTCTGCTCGCCGGCCACTACCGCAGCGACCGGGAGTGGACCAGCGACGTCCTCAAGGACGCCGAGCTGCGCCTGACCCGCTGGCGGGCGGCGGCGTCGGCCCCGGCCGGACCGTCCGGCGAAGGCCTGCTGGCGGCGGTGCGCGAGGCGCTGGGCGCCGACCTGGACGCCCCCGGTGCACTGGCCCTGGTGGACGCGTGGGCGGAGGCGGCGCTGAGCGGCGTCGGTGACGACACCGGTGCGCCGGCACTGATGGCCCGTACGAGTGACGCCCTGCTCGGGGTCCGCCTCTAACCGCTCCTGCCGCTCGCCGTGCCCGTGCCGCTCGGCGCCGGACGCCCCGGCGGCGCGTACCCGTATCCGTGGTCGGTGTATCCGTGGATGGACGGCGACAACGTGGCCGACGTGCCGGTCGCCGAACCGGGCGACGCGGCCACCCGGCTCGGCCGGTTCGTCGCCGCGCTGCGGGCCGCCGACGCGACCGGCGCCCCGGCGGCATCCCGGGGCGGTCCGGTCACCGACCTGGACGCCGAGGTCCGTGCCCAGATCCGCACCCCGGCGGAGGCCGCCGTCTGGGAGGCGGCCGTGCGCGGCACCCCCCTGGCCCGGCGCACCCGTCCTGATCCACTCCGACCTCTCGCCGGCCGACCTGGTGCTGCGGCACGGCCGGCTGACCGCGGTCATCGACGTCGGCGGTCTCGGCGCCGGCGATCCGGCTGCCGACCTCGTCCCGGCCTGGAACTGGCTGACCGCCCCGGACCGGGCGGCGTTCCGGGCCGAGGCCGGCGCCGACGACGCGACATGGGCGCGTGGCCGGGGCTGGGCGCCGGCTCTAGGGTTGGGCGCGGCCGAGGTCTACCGGGTGACCAACCCGGTGGTGGCCGCGATCGGCCGGCACGCCATCGTCGAGACGACCAGGGAGTTCTGACGTGAAAGCCCTCCTCACCTCCTCCGGGATCAGCAACCCCGGCATTCACGACGCGCTGGTCGAACTGCTGGGCAAACCGGTCGCCGAGTCCAGCGCCCTGTTCATCCCGACCGCGATCTATCCGTTCCCGGGCGGGGCCGGCGGAGCGTACCGGGCGCTCACCGGCGCGGCGGCGTCGCCGCTGGCCGGCCTGGGCTGGAGATCGCTGGGGATCCTCGAGCTCAGTGTGCTTCCGAGCATCGACGAGGCGGCCTGGGTGCCGGCGGTCCGGGACGCCGACGCGCTGCTGGTCTGGGGCGGCGACCCGCTCTTCCTCGCCGGCTGGATGCGGCGCTCCGGCCTGACCGGTCTCCTGCCGGCGTTGCCGTCGGTGTACGTGGGCGTGAGCGCCGGGAGCATCGTCGCCGCCGGCACGTTCGTCGAGACGTACGTCGAACCGCCCCGGGGAAGGACGAGCCGGTGAAGTCGGAGGACGTCGTCTTCACCACGCCGCAGGGTGACCTCGACCGGATCCTGGTCACGGGGCA
>CAXSDA010000026.1:84376-86373 GCA_964236515.1 uncultured Actinoplanes sp. | reverse complement strand
CGACGGTCGCGCCGAGGCTTCGGGCCAGCTCCGGGGACCCGTCACGGGAACCGTTGTCGACGACCACCGCCCGAGCCCCCGCGGGGATCCGGGCCAGCACCCAGGGCAGGGCACCGGACTCGTCGACTTCGCGGTGATCCCGCACTTTCAGCACCCTGACCACGCCGACGCCTCACTGGCCAACGCGGAGAAGTGGGCGGCCCGGATCCCGGCGCCGACGTACGCGATCGACGACGACACCGCGATCAGCGTGGTCGACGGCGCCGTCCGGGTCGTCTCCGAAGGGCAGTGGAAGCTGTTCCCGCCGCCGGCAGACCGTTAGGCGAGCGCGAGTCCGGGGTCCGGGTCGGGATCGGGGACGGGCGCCGGGATGCGGTACTCCTCGGTCAGCGTGGTCATTGGCCCCGGCCAGGTGGCCTGGGCGACCTCGATAGGTTTGCGGGTCTCGTCGAAGGCCACGTGCAGCAGGTGCAGGACCGGGGTGTCCGGCCGGATCTGCAGGATCTCGGCCTCCTCCCGGCTGGGCTGGCGGGCGCTGATGGTGTCGGTGGCGGACGCGTACCGGCGGCCCAGCACCTCCTCGGCCTCCTGGTAGAGCGGCCGCCCGAACGCCTCCACGCGTTCCAGCGACGTGCCGGTGGCGTCGGTGACCCGGAACCAGGACGCGCCGACCTCGACCGTCGCGTCCTCGGTGCGCACGACGTGCCGCCGCACCAGCATCTCCGTCCCGTCCCGCACCCCGAACGCGTCGGCCACCTCGGGTGGCGCCGGTTCCCGCCCCACGCCGGCCAGCTGTTGCCGGTACCGGGCGGCGAGGTCGGCGTGGTACCCGCGGTGGGCGCCGTAGCGGCCGCGGGACAGGCGGTTGAGGCGGCGGCGGGTGCCCCGGACGTACGTGCCGGAACCGGGTTTGGTGATCAGGACGCCTTCGACCCGCAGCTGGTCGACGGTGCGCTGGACGGTCTGCTTGGCCACGCCGAACATCTCGGCCATGGCCGGAATGGACGGCAGCCGCTCGCCCGGCTGCCAGTCGCCGCGCCGGATGCGCTCGCGCAGCTGCGAGGCGATCTGCCGGTGCGGGAACTCGGCGGCGCCCGGATTGATGGTCATACGAACCTCCCAGGTTCCTAGGATGCCGTACGCGAGGTGAGCGTTGTCGCAGCGACACGCGCCCGGACAAACCGGTTGCCCGGCAGCGACCGGCCCGGTCACTCTCGACGGCATGCTGCGACCCGAGATCCTCGACTACTACAACCGCGGCGGCGAGACCACCCGCCTGACCGCCGGCCACGGCCGCCTCGAGTACCTGCGCACCCTCGACATCCTCGGCCGTGTTCTGCCGCCACCCCCGGCCCGGATCCTGGACGTCGGGGGAGCGACCGGGGTGTACGCCCGCCCGCTGACCGAGGCCGGGTACCGCGTCCACGTCATCGACCCGGTCCCGGCCCACGTCGACGCGTCCGCGGCCATCCCCGGGGTGACGGCCGAACTCGGTGACGCCCGCGACCTGGGCGCACACCGGGCCGACGCGGTGCTGCTGCTGGGACCGCTCTACCACCTGACCGACCGCGCCGACCGGCTCCGCGCGTGGCGTGCGGCAGCCGCGGCCGGGCCGGTCGTGGTCGGGGCGACGATCAGCCGCTTCGCGTCGCTCTTCGACGGCGTGGTCAAGTCGCTCTACACCGGTCCCGAGATCCCCGGCCGCGTCCTGCAGACTCTGGCCACCGGCGTGCACCACGGCGACCACGGGCTGTTCACCACGTCGTACTTCCACCGGCCGGAGGAGCCGGGGGCCGAGGCGGCCGACGCCGGCCTGACCGACGTCCGCACGCTGGCCGTCGAGGGCCCGATGTGGATGTCCGGCCCGCGTCTGGACGAGTTCCTGGCTGACCCCGACCTCACCACGGTCCTGCTCGATCTGCTCCGCCGGGTCGAGGCCGAGCCCACCCTGGCCGGCGCCAGCAGCCCCGAGCTCAACCACGCGCTCGCGCTGTACT
>CAXSDA010000026.1:0-84366 GCA_964236515.1 uncultured Actinoplanes sp. | reverse complement strand
GCCGGCGCCAGCAGCCACCTGCTGACCATCGGCCGTACGCCCTGAGGTGCTACCAGGAGCCGGCGGTCGGGCCGGCGGAGCCGCCGCGGCGGCGGAGGTACTTCTCGAACTCGCTGGCTATCTCGTCGCCGGTCAGCGGCTGGATGCCCTCGTCGCCGACGCGCTCCTCCAGTTCCCGCACGTACTCGCCGAGCTCGGCGTCCTGCTCGGCCAGCGCCCGGACCCGCTTCTCCCAGTCGTCAGCTTCCTCGGCCATGTCGGCCATCGGGACCGGCAGGTCGAGCACGTCCTCGATGCGGTGCAGCAGCGCCAGCGTCGCCTTCGGGCAGGGCGGGTTGTTGGCGTAGTGCGGCACGTGCACCCAGAACGACAGCGCGTCCAACTCGGCCTTGCCGCAGGCCTCCTGCAGCACCCCGACGATGCCGGTCGGCCCGTCGTAGCGGGTCGGCGCGACGTTGTACTTCTCCGCCGTCTCGGCCTGCGACGCGCTGCCGCTGATCGGCAGCGGGCGGGTGTACGGCACGTCGGCCAGCAGCGCACCCAGCAGCACGATCCGGTTCACCTCGAGGCTGTGGCACACCTCGAGGACCTGCTCGCAGAACGTCCGCCAGCGCATGCTCGGCTCGATGCCGCGGATCAGCACCACGTCGCGCTCGGTGCCGGGCGGGCTGGCCACGCTGAACCGGGTGGTCGGCCACTCGATTTTGCGGGTCTCGTCCTCCGTCATGGTGACGGTCGGCCGGCTGACCTGGAAGTCGTAGAACTCCTCGGGGTCGATGGTGGTGATCTCGCGCGACTGCCACACCTGTTCGAGGTGCTCCACCGCCGCGGTCGACGCGTCGGCGGCGTCGTTCCAGCCCTCGAACGCGGCGATCGCCACCGGCGAGCGCAGCAGGGGGAGTCCGTCGAACTCAGTCACTCCGGTCCCAACCTTTCGGTTCTGGTAGCCCTCAGCCTACGTGGCGTACCGGGAAGCCACCCGCTGGCCGTGCGGCGCGCCGTCCCGGGGCCGCCCAGCAGCGCGGGCAGGGCGGTGAGGTCGGCGACGGTGTCGGGCGGCCGGTAGGGGTCGGGGTCGCCGCGGTGGTAGGCGGCGCCGGGGTAGGCGGCGTTGGTGACCAGGACGGGACGCATGCCGGCGGCGCGGGCGCCGGTCAATTCGCGGCTGCCGCCGTCACCGACGTACCAGCAGGTCGACGGGAGTACGCCCAGGCGTGCGGCGACCGTGGCGTACAGGTGCGGGTGGGGTTTGCGGCGCCGTTCCCGCCAGCTGAACACGGGGGCGTCGACGAGGGGCGCGTACGGCGTCGTGGGCCAGGCCTCGACCAGTTCGCTGCTGCAGTCGCTGATCAGCCCGATCCGCCACCCCGCCGCCCGGAGCGTGACCAGCACGGCGAGGGCTTCCGGTCGCGGCCGGCGCACCGGGGCGGCCCCGTCGCGCTGCACGGCCACGGCGCGGTCCAGCGCCGGCGCGGCGGCGGTGACGCCGCAGGCCGCGGCGACGGCGCGCAGGGTGGCCCGGGTGTCCCCGCAGGCGCCGGACGCCCGGGACGGGAACGAGGCGCTCATCGCGGCGTGGAACGCGTCCGGGGGCACGCCGAGCGCGGCCGCGGTGGCGTCGAAGGCGGCCCGCCGCCCGGACTCGGCCGACGGGTCGGTGAGGGTGCCGAAGAAGTCGAAGACCACCGCACCGGTCATCGGGCGGCGGCGGCGCTGTAGACGTGCGGCGCCAGGACGGCCGCACAGCGCAGGTTGCGGTAGAGCCCGCGGTAGTCCAGGCCGTAGCCGACGATCAGGCCGGGGCCGACGTCGAATCCGATGTGGACCGCGGTGCCGCCGAAAGCGGGGGTGTCCGGCTTGCGCATCAGCGCACACACCGCGACCGACGCCGGGCCGCGCTGGGCCAGGTTGCCGATCAGCCAGGTCATCGTCAGGCCGGTGTCGATCACGCCCTCGACGATGATCACGTCCCGGCCGGCGATGTCGAGGTCGAGGTCCTTGAGCAGGCGCACCGACCCGGAGGCGCGGTTGCGCGTGGTGTAGGAGCGGATCGCCATCCAGCTCGTCTCGATCTGGCCCTGGTACGCCCGGGCCAGGTCGACCGTGAACGTCGCCGCGCCGCCGAGCACGCCGATCAGCACCGGGTTGCGCCCGGCGTACTCCCGGCCCAGTTCGGCCGCGAGCGACGCCACCCGGGTCAGGATCTCGTCCTCGGTGAGCAGCACGCGTTCCAGGTCGTCGGCCACATGGCTGGGATCCACCCGGGCATCCTGGCACGCGCCGGACGGCCGGCCAACTGCGGGTGTCGGTCCCGATGATCGTGACAATTCGGGCGTACGCTCACGGCTGCTTTCGAGGAAGGGAGCCTTGCTGTGCGGCCCACGCTGGACGAGATCCGCGCCCGTACGTACAAGGAGAAGGACGCGTGGTGGACCGTCTGGCTGGTCGACCCGGTGGCCGCTCTCCTGGTGTGGCTGGTGGCCCCGTACCGCTGGATCACCCCGAACCGGATCACCGCGCTGGCGTTCGCGCTGGGTCTGGGCTCGGCGGTGGCGTTCGCCCAGCGGACGTCCTGGTGGCTGGTGGCCGGGGCGGTGCTCTTCCACGTCAGCTTCGTGGTCGACTGCGTGGACGGCAAGATCGCCCGGCTCAACGGGACCGGTTCGGTGTTCGGCATGTGGCTGGACTTCGTGCTGGACCGGGTGAAGGTGCTGATCTGCGCGGTGGCGCTGTTCGGCGGCCAGTTCGCCCGGACCGGTGACCTCGCTTTTTTGGTCGCCGGCGGCTGTGTGGTCTTCCTCGACCTGTTCCGGTACGTGAACTCGTCGCAGATCGGCAAGGTGTACGCGGTGATCTACGCCGGGACCGAGCCGCGGAAGCCGCAGGGCCTGCGCGCCGGCCTGCTGCGCCGGCGGGTCCGCGGACACCTGGTCAGCGGCATCGAGTTCGAGATGTTCGTGTTCATCGTCGGCCCGCTGCTCGGCCTGGTGGTCCCGGTGACCGCGGTGGCCGGCGCGCTGCTGGTGTTCTTCGAGCTGGTGCTGGTCGGGCGGCTGATGCGGGCGGCCACCCGGTTCGAGAACTCAAAGGATCCGGTTGAGCAGCGCCACGTCGGCGACCGGCTCGAAGCCGGCCTCGGCGTACAGCTCTAGCGTGCGGGTGTTGGTCGCCTCGGTCTGCAGGGAGACCCGGTGCGCGCCCTCGGCCCGGGCGGCGTCGGCCACGTGCGCCAGCAGCGCCCGGGCGACCCCTTGCCGGCGCTCGTTCGGGTCGACGTAGAGGTCCCGCAGCAGCCACACGGTCCGCAGCGTCAGCGCCGCCGGGACGACTGCGATGGTGGCCACGCCGCACACGTGGTCGCCCGGACCGGCCACGTACACGCGCATCCGCTCGGCGATGACCTGCTCGCGCATCCACCGCTCGACCGCGTCCGGGGCGGGATTGGCCCCGTAGTGCTGGCGGTACTCGTCCAGCAGGTGCGCGGCCTCGGCGTGCAGCGGATGCGGGCCCACCAGCCGTACCGTCACGGTCATGAGGTCATGATCGCCCGCCACGCCCCGAACATGTGTAGAACGGCGCATACTGTCGCCGTGGCCGCTGCCGAACATCCCGTCCTGGGACCGCTCGACGACACCGTGACGTTCTTCCAGCCCCGCGCCGAGGTTTTCGTGACCATGCTCTGGGTGATCGCCGCCGTCTGGTTCGGATGCCGGGCCCTGTACGTGCTGATCCGGCTGGCCCTGGGCACCCGCCCCGGCGCCGGCGACATCGCCGGGCTGGCCTGGAGTCTGCTGGTCGTGCCGCTGGTCGCCACCTGCGTGATCATCCTGCTGGCCTGGAACCGGCTGGGCCGGCTGCACAGCTCGATGCACGGGATCGAGTTCGCCGCCACCGGCCGCAAGGCGGTCCGGCTGCCCTGGACGGCGGTGGCGGCAGTCGCGCTGCGTCACCGCGGCCCGTTCACCGAACTCGTGGTCACCCCGGCCGACCCGGCGCTGGCCCAGGTCCTGCCCGGCCCCGGACGCCGCCCGCGGACCCGCCGCCGGGGCACCGAGATCGCGTACCTGGTCGACGTGGGCCTGATGTCCCCGGGCCCGGCGACGCTGCTGGCCGAGCTGCATCGCCGCATCCCGACCAAGCTGTGACCGGCGGTCAGGGGCGGACCACCGAGGGGCCGCCGAAGACGACCGGGACGCCGGGGGAGTAGAGGACGCTGTCCGGGGGCCGGGTCATCGCCGGGAGGCCCGCCGCCGGGAGCAGCGAGTCGTCCAGCGACAGCAGCTCGGCCGCGTGCAGGGGCCAGCGCGGATGCTCGTTCGGCAGGTGGAGCGTGCGGCCCCAGGCCCTGGTGTGCAAAGCCCAGCGCGCAGTGAGGAAGTCGTCCAGCGCGCTCGGTGCGGCGATCGGCGCCCCCACCCGGACGGCCATCGCGCTGACCGCCGGTCGCGGCCCCGGGAACCGCCGCCGGGTGGTGTAGGTGAGCACGCCGTCGCGCTTGTCCAGGCGCATCCGGGCCCACTTGTACGGCAGCCGCAGGGTCGCCTGCGCCACCAGCACCGGGATCAGCCGGGCCGCCTCCAGGGACCGGAACACCACCGCCCGCCGCCCGGCCGCGTCCACGCTGTAGAGCCGCACATTGGTCTCGCAGAACGTGCCCAGGTACGGCAGCCCGGGGCCGCGGCCCGGCCCGAGCCCCTCCATCCGGAACCCGATCAGCCCGGCGTAGGCGACGCCGTCGAGCGTGTCCGGCACCGTTCCGGCCGGCAACAGCGGCGCCACCACCGCCGGGTCCACCGCCCAGTGCAGGAAGGCCAGGTCGGTCCAGCGCTGCACCAGCCACGGCCGGCGCACCGGCCGGGTGGCCTGCGGGGTCACGCTCTCCGGAGTCGCCGGCCGGGACGTCTCCGGGGTCGCGCTCTCGGGGGTCACCGGCCGATCGGCGACATGTCCGCGTACCGGTCACCGGCCGGCGGCCGGATCGCGGTCAGCCGGGCCAGCTGATCCTTCGACAGCGTCAGCGTGTCGGCGGCGGCGTTCTCCTCCAGCCGGGACACCCGCTTGGTGCCCGGGATCGGTGCCAGGTCGTCGCCCTGGGCCAGGACCCAGGCCAGGGCCACCTGCGCCGGCGTCGCCCCGGCCTCGTCCGCGACCGCCGTGACCTCGTCCACGATCGTCAGGTTCTGCTTCAGGTTGTCCTCGGCGAACCGCGGGTTGTTGCGGCGGAAGTCGTCCTGGTCGAGGTCCTCGACCGTGGAGATCCGGCCGGTCAGGAAACCGCGGCCCAGCGGCGAGTACGGCACGAAGCCGATGCCCAGTTCGCGCAGCAGCGGCAGCACTTCGGCCTCCGGGTCCCGCGTCCACAGCGAGTACTCCGACTGGACGGCCGTGATCGGGTACACCGCGTGGGCCCGCCGGATCGTCTCCGGGGCCGCCTCGGACAGGCCGATGTGCCGGATCTTGCCCGCTCCGACCAGCTCGGCCAGGGCGCCCACCGTCTCCTCGACCGGCACCTCCGGGTCCATCCGGTGCTGGTAGAACAGGTCGACGTGGTCGGTGCCGAGCCGCTTCAGCGACCCGTCGAGCGCCGCCCGCAGGTTGTCCGGGTGCCCGTCGATGACCCGGCCGCGGTCGGCGCCGCGGTGCGACAGCAGCCCGAACTTGGTCGCCACGACCACGTCGTCCCACCGGCCGGCCAGCGCCCGCCCGAGGAGTTCCTCGTTGGTGAACGGGCCGTAGATCTCGGCCGTGTCGAAGAACATCACGCCGAGCTCGAGCGCGCGGTGGACGGTCCGGATCGATTCGCCGTCGTCGGTGCTCGCGCCGGTGTAGAACGCGGACATGCCCATGCACCCGAGCCCCAGGCGGGAGACGTCGAGTCCGGCCAGTGATACGTGCCTCATGACGCCGAACGTACGCCCGGGAAAGATCGTCCGCGCGCCCGGAGGACGTGTCCGGCCCCACAACCGCGCCGCCGACCGGCCCGGGCGTCCCGGCGGCAGCGCAGAATGAGGGGGTCGCTCACCAGCCCGGGAGGCTCACCCTGAACGCACGACGACCGGCCGCGGTGCTGTTCGACATGGACGGCACCCTGGTCGACAGCGAGAAGGTGTGGGACGTCGCGCTCAAGGAGCTGGCCCGGCGCGCCGGCGGTGAGCTGTCCCACGCCGCCCGGATGGCGATGATCGGCAGCAACATGAGCCGGACGATGCGGCTGATCCGCGAGGATCTGGGGCAGCCCGACCGGCCCGAGGCGCCGGACGTCGCGTGGCTCACCGACCGGGTGTTCGAGCTGTTCACCCAGGGGCTGGTGTGGCGTCCCGGCGCGTACGAGCTGCTGCACGCCGTCCGCGACGCCGGCCTGCCGACCGCGCTGGTCACCTCCACCGGCCGCCGGCTGGTCGAGGTCGCGCTGGACACCCTCGGCCGGGAGAACTTCGACGTGGTGGTCTGCGGCGACGAGGTACGAGCGCCGAAGCCCGACCCGGAGCCGTACCGGACCGCGGCCACCCTGCTGGGCGTCCGGATCGAGGACTGCGTGGCCATCGAGGACTCACCCACCGGCGTG
Source organism: uncultured Actinoplanes sp. (assembly GCA_964236515.1). Taxonomy (GTDB): domain Bacteria; phylum Actinomycetota; class Actinomycetes; order Mycobacteriales; family Micromonosporaceae; genus Actinoplanes. The sequence goes on along the minus strand of CAXSDA010000026.1, from coordinate 77,801 downwards.
ACCAGCGCGGTCGCGTCCGGGGCGGCGGTGCTGGCGGTGCCGGCCGAGCTCGAACTGCCGCCGACCGACGGGGTGCGGCTGCTCACCACCCTCGAGGGCGTGAACCCCGGGTACCTGGCCGGCCTGCTCGCCGGCGTCACGACCTAGCAGAACCGGGGCAGGTGGTGGGCCAGCTGGGCCTGCCAGGACGGCCAGTCGTGCGGCACGTCCCACCCCCACAGGTCGAGTTCGTGCCGGATGTCCTTGGCCGCCAGCAGCCCGGCCAGGTGCCGGGTCGACGCCAGCGCTCCGGTGGTGTCCTCCCACTCCCCCCGCCCGCACACCAGCAGCACCGTCAGCCGGTCGCGCAGCCACGCCAGGTGGTCGCCGTGCAGACCGGGCACGTAGTCGTGCGGGTTGTTGAAGTAGACGGCGTCGCCGCGGTCACCCCACGCCTGCCACGTGCCCGGGTCGTAGTTGCCGGAGAAGCCCATCGCCAGCGGGAACACCTCGGCGCGGCGGAAGGCGAAGTTCATCGCGTGGTACGCCCCGAGCGAGCAGCCGGCGGTGACGATCTCCGCCGTGTCGCCGGTGTCCGCCCGGATGTGCGGCACCACCGCGTTCAGCACCCACGACTCGTACGCGCCGTGCCGCCGGGCCCGCTCCTCCAGCGGCAGGTGACCGGCCGACCAGGTGCCGGCGTCGAACGAGCCCACCGAGTACAGCTTGACCCGGCCGGCCTCGATCAGGTCCTCGACCGCGCCGACCATGCCGTGGGTGGCCCACTCGAACGCGGTGCCGCCCTCGGTCGGGAACACCAGCACCGGGCGCCCGTAGTGCCCGTACACGGAGATCGTCCCGACGATCCCGTCGGCCGTCGTCAGTTCGGTCGCGTAGTGCCGCATGCCGATCAGTATGGCCTGACGCCACCATGACGGTTGACGTGACGTCAGTCTGACGTCATAGTGGGGTCATGGACCTGACGCCTTACCTCGAAGCGCTCCGCGCCGACCTCACCGCCGCCGCGGCGCCCGGCGGAGCCGACACTGCGCGGGCGGCCGACCTGCTCGGTCACTCGCTCGAGGCGTCCGCCCGGCTGGCGCTGCTGGAGGCCCTCTCCGACGCGGCCGCCGAGATCACCACCCACCTGGACGACACCGTCGTCGAGGTGCGGCTGCGCGGCCGGGAGGCCGACCTCGTGGTCAACCACACCCGCTTCGAACCGGAGGCGGCGGCACCGGCCGCGGTCCCGCCGGTGGCCGACGGCGACCTCTCCCGGCTCACGCTGCGTATGCCGGAGTCCCTCAAGACCCACGTCGAGCAGACCGCGGCGGCCGAGGGTGTGTCGGTCAACGCCTGGCTCGTCCGGGCCGTCACCGCGGCCGTCGGCCAGCCGGCCGCCGCACCGTCGGCACCCCCGCCCGGACGCGGTGGCAAGCGCATCACCGGTTTCGCCCAAGCCTGACCAGAACCCCGGATTAGGAGACACGTCATGGAGAAGTTCGACCGCATCCAGCCCGTCACCGTCGCCCTGCGGGCCGCCCGTGGCACCGTCGACATCACCGCCGCCGAAGGCGCCCCCGTTGTCGTCGACGTCAGCCCGATGGACGGCTCCGAGGCCGGCGCCGAGGCGGCGCGGCTGACCCGCGTCGCGCTCGAGGGTGACACTCTGTACATCCAGACACCGCACCAGTCCGGCTGGCGGCGCAACCCCAAGCTGCACATCGTGGTGCAGGTGCCGCTGGACAGCGCCCTGGCCGTGAAGACGGCCTCGGCCGGCGTCCGGGCGGCGGGCCGCTACTCGGTCGCCCAGATCGACGTGGCGTCGGCCGACGTCGAGGTCGACGCGGTGACCGGCGACGCCCTGCTGAAGGCGGCCAGCGGCGACCTCGCCATCGCCTCGGTCGGCGGCGGCCTGAAGATCAACACAGCCAGCGGCGACCTGCGGATCGGTGACGTCACCGGTGACGCCATCGCCGGCAGCGCCAGCGGTGACATCGAGATCCGCAGCGTCGGCGGCTCCCTGCGGGCGTCCACGGCCAGCGGCGACGTCGAGGTCGGCATGGTCCGGCGCGGGCGCGTGGAGCTGAAGTCCGCCTCCGGCGACATCGAGGTCGGCGTGGCCGCCGGTACCGGCGTCTGGCTGGACGTCAGCACGGCCAGCGGCAACACCCGCAACGACCTGGCCGTGACCGGCGGAACCCCGCCCTCGGGCCAGGAGTCGCCCCAGCTGGAACTGCGCATCCGCACCGCCAGCGGCGACATCCAGATCCGCCGCGTGCTCACCGACCTGCCCGCCGTCGCCTGACGTGGCGACCCCCAAGCTCGCCCCGCGCGGCCGGCTCGGCCCCCCGCCGCGGGCGATCCGGGAGGCCACGGCTGAGGCGTCCCCGGCGAGCCCGGACCGGCGCCACCCGGACCGGCGCCACCCGGACCGGCGCCACCCGGACCGGCGCCATCCGGACCGGCGCCACCCGGACCGGCGCCACCCGGACCGGCGTGACCGGGCGCGCGGGTGCTCCACCGGCCCGGCGCAACGCCGCCGGCCGGAGCCCGACCGATCCCCGGCGGCGAGAGACCGGCGCGAGCGCCCGCGGGTCCGCGGCCCGACCCGATGAACCCGGTGGGTGAGAACCCACCGGGTTCCCCCGCGTCGGCGTCCAACCCTCGCTGGGGCGACGCCGGAGCGCCGACCGAGTGGTAGACCGGGGGACGTGGTCAGTCCGGGTCGCGCTCCAAAGCCTCGGCCGCCACCGACAGCGGCGCAACGGGCTCCGGTGGGGACGGGAAATCCGGCGGGGTGCCACCGAACTCCGGGCAGAACTCGTGGAAGCTGCACCACCCGCACAACCGGCTGGGGCGCGGCCGGAAGTCGCGGTCCTGCTTGGCCCGCTCGACCGCCGCCGACAACGCCACCAGCGTCCGCTCGAACGCCGCCAGCTCGTCCGCGTCGGGGCTGTACTCGAGGATCTCGGCGTCCTTCAGATACAGCAGCCGCAACACCCGGGGCACCACCCCGCGCGTCCGCCACAGCACCAGCGCGTAGAACTTCAGCTGGAACAACGCCCGGCCCTCGAACGCCTCCCGCGGCGCCCCGCCCGTCTTGTAGTCGACCACCCGCAGGTCCCCGGCGGGCGACACGTCCAGCCGGTCGATGTAGCCGCGGATCAGCAGCTCGTCGTCGACCAGGGTGGAAACCAGCGCCTCCCGCTCGGCCGGCTCCAGCAGTTGCGGGTCCTCCACCGCGAAGTACCCGTCGAGCAGCGAGCGCGCCCCGCTCAGGAACGCGGCCAGCCGCGACGCCTCGTCGGCCGGGTCGTCGGGCACGTCGAGAAGGGCCGGCTCGGGGGCGTCGGCCCGCACGACGACCGGCGGTTCGAGAATCCCGGCCACCGCCGGCTCCGACTCGACCAGCTGCCGCCACGAAGGCTCGACCAGCGCGGCCGCCTCCTCGGGCGTCCGCGACGCCGCCGGCAGGTCGAACAGCCGGTCCAGCACCGCGTGCACCAGCGTCCCGCGGACCTGGTCGGCTGACGGCCGCTCGGGCAGGTGGTCGATCGTCCGGAACCGGAACAGCAGCGGACACGTCTTGAAGTCCGCGGCCCGCGACGGCGACAGGGACGGCCCGTTGAAGACGGGCGCCGCCGGGAGGACCTCCACCGATGTCATGAGCACAGGCTAGGGGAGGGGTACGACGAAAAATCGCAACCGGGCGCGCGTTCCGTAGCATCGACGGCGTGGAACAACCGGCGCAACCAGCACAGCGGCCCCCGCGCGGCGGCCGGATGGTCGGGCGCGTCCTGGGCATCCCGCTCTATCTCAACGTCTCCATGCTGTTCCTGGCCGCGCTGGTCACCCTGGTCTACGGCAACTACGTCAGCGCGGACCTGGACCTGAGCGCCCCGGCCGGGTACCTGATCGGTTTCGGCTTCGTGGTCTGCCTGCTCGGCTCGGTGCTGTTGCACGAGCTCGGCCACGCGGTGACCGCCCGGCACTACGGCATCGAGGTCCGCGGCATCACCCTCGAACTGCTCGGCGGCTGGACCGAGATGGACCGCGACGCGCCCACCCCCCGGATCGACGCGCTGGTGTCGCTGGCCGGCCCGGCGGTGTCACTGGTGATGGGCGGGATCGGCAGCGCCGCCGCGTTCCTGCTGCCGGACGACACCGCCGGCGGGCAGATCGCGTTCCAGCTGGCCGCGTCCAACGTCCTGGTGGCCGTCTTCAACGTGCTGCCGGGGCTGCCGCTGGACGGCGGCCGGGCGCTGCGGGCCGGGATGTGGGCGCTGCTCAAGGACCGCGACCGGGCGACCGAGGTGGCCGGCTGGGCCGGGCGGATCATCGCCGTGGCGGTCGCCGTACTCGTCCTCGATCTGTTCCGCCGCGACCAGCTGACCATCTTCGGGGTGCTGTTCGTGCTGCTGGTGGTGTTCACCCTGTGGCAGGGCGCGGGCCAGTCCATCCGGCTGGCCCGGATGACCCGGCGGTTCCCGCTGATCGATCTGAAGGACCTGGCCAAGCCGCTGTACGCCGTCCCGTCCGGCACCCCGCTGTCCGAGGCCATCCGGCGGGCCGGCGAGGACGGCCCGTCCGGCGCCGCGCTGGCCGTGGCCGACTCGGCCGGCCGGATCGTGGCGCTGGCCGACCCGCTGCAGGTGCACCGGGTGAAGGCCGACCGGCGGCCGTGGGTGCCGGTCGACTCGGTCGCCCGGGGCGTCGACGGCTTGCCCCGGATGCCGGACACGCTGACCGGCGAACAGGTGGTGAACGCGGTCCAGGCCCACCCGGGTGCGCAGTACCTGGTGACCGCAGGCGAGGATGTCGTGGGCGTGCTGCACGTCGGCGACCTCGCGGCGGTGCTGGAGCCGCACCGGGTACCGCCGCGGCGTACGCCCGCCTGAACCCACCGCAGGCCTCACACCACCGCAGGAAAGAGAGACGATGCAGCGCGGGGATTTCCGTACGGGCGACCGGGTGCAGCTCACCGACCCCAAGGGCCGGATGCACACGATCGTGCTCGAACCGGGCAAGGAGTACCACACGCACCGCGGGGCGCTGGCCCACGACGACCTGATCGGGCGCCCCGACGGCAGCGTGGTCACCTCGGCCGGCGGCACGGCGTACCTGGCGCTGCGGCCCCTGCTGTCCGACTACGTCCTGTCCATGCCGCGCGGCGCGCAGGTCATCTACCCCAAGGACGCGGCCCAGATCGTGGCCATGGGCGACGTCTTCCCGGGCGCCAAGGTGCTCGAGGCCGGCGCCGGGTCGGGAGCGTTGACGTGTTCGCTGCTGCGGGCCGTGGGACCGGCCGGCGAGCTGCACTCGTACGAGCTGCGGGAGGACTTCGCGGCCATCGCCCGCAAGAACGTGGAGGCGTTCCTGGGCGGTCCGCAGCCGGCCTGGCACCTGCACGCCGGGGATGTGGCCGGTGCCTCCGAGACCGGTTTCGACCGCATCATCCTGGACATGCTGACCCCGTGGGAGGCGCTCGACATGGTCGAGAAGGCGCTCATCCCGGGCGGCGTGTTCATCGGCTACGTGGCCACCACCCCGCAGCTGTCGGAGTTGGTCGAGGCGTTGCGCGAGCGCGGCGGCTGGACCGAGCCGCGGGCCTGGGAGTCGCTGGTCCGGGACTGGCACGCCGAGGGCCTGGCCGTGCGCCCGGACCACCGGATGATCGCGCACACCGCCTTCCTGGTGTCCGCCCGCAAACTCGCCCCGGGGGTGACGGCGCCGCTGCGGCGCCGCAAACCGAGCAAGGGCGCCGAGGCGTACGCCCTGCGTAAGGCGGCCCAGGCGGCGATCGCCGCGGAGCGGGACGGCGAGGACGGACCAGCCGGGGTAGGACCGTCCCCGGAAGTCCGGTAGGTTGCCGATCGGGCAGATTTCGCCGGTGGGAGGGATCGGGTGGCAGCGATGAGTTCTCCGCCGTTCGGCAGCAGCAACGAGATGTCGGCGGTGTTCCCGGACTGGTCGCCCTACCAGGATCTGGACTCGGCCGCCCGGGCCTACCTGCGCGACCCCGAGGTGGCGCTGGACGCCCTGTTCGGGGTGCTGCGGGGCGCCTCGGTGCTGTGTTTCACGCTGGAGCGCTTCGTCAACGAGGTCAACGGCGTCTGGCAGGAAGTGGTCATCTGCGACGGCAGCCGCCTGGTGCTGTGGCACGGGGAGGACGTGGCCCCCGGGGACGGCCCGGTCGGCTCGATGACCTCGTCGCTGCGGGTGGTGCCGCTGTCCACGGTCACCGAGGTGGGCTGCCGGCGGCGGCTCACCCGGACCTCCAGCGGGCAGGCCCGGGTCGACAGTATCGACGTCTATCTGCTGCTGAGCTCGGTCGACGACGCCGTCCCGCCGCCCGGCATGGGCGACGACGAGGGCCGGGCGGCGCTGCGGCACGACGCGCTGCGGTTCGGCAAGACGCTGGACGACGGAGGACCGGGACAGATCGCCCGTCTCGAGGAGTTCTCCCGGGTCGTCGCCTCGCTGGTGGGCCGTCCCACCCTGTGACGAGTGTTACGCCCGGCGGCGCGAGTGTTTCGCGACTGTGACATTTCCGGGCGTGCGAATTCCGGCACGACGGTGCGCCGTACCGTGAAAGAGCCAGGTGGCAGGCCTAATCGGCTAGATGGCAGGTTGGCTCAGCCGGCGTCCGGGCCGGCGATCTCGACGTCGTCGGAACGCCGCGTCACGTGGATGCAGTCGCCCGGGCACTCCTTGGCCGCGTCGATCACCTCGAGCCGCAGATGCACCGGCACGCCCGTGCGCACTCCGGGGGATTGCAGCAGCTCACCGGCACTGTCCTTGACGTACGCAAGGCCGTCGATGTCGAACTCGAACACCTCCGGGGCGTACTGCACACAGAGCCCGTCGCCGGTGCAGAGATCCTGGTCGACCCAGACCTCGAGTTCGCCGGTGTCGGTCTGCGTAATCACTCGTCCTCCTCCAGTGCGCCCTCCAGCGACGGTACCCGATCGGCCCGGCCGGCCGGCAAACCCGTTGGCCCGCAGGCGAGACGCTTTGGTGAAGGACGCGTTGCGCGGGTCGAAATCCCGTACGGACCGGTTAGTGTTATGTACCAAGACGTTCGAGCCCCCGGGGAGGTGGGACGTGGCACGCAGCGATGAGGCTTCTGGCGCCGCACGTTGGGAGAAAGAGGCCAACGATCTCTCCAGCCAGGTCGCGTTCCTGCAAGAGGAACTCGCTCTGGTTAGGCGCAAGTTGACCGAAAGCCCCCGACACGTCCGGCAGCTCGAGGAACGGCTCGCGGCAACGCAGGCGCAGCTGGCCCGACTGACCGAGAACAACGACCGGCTCGTGGCGACCCTCAAGGAAGCCCGGGCTCAGATCGTCACTCTCAAAGAGGAGATTGACCGGCTCGCCCAGCCGCCCAGCGGCTACGGCGTATTCCTCATGGCCCACGAGGACGGGACGGTGGACGTGTTCACCGGCGGCCGCAAGCTGCGCGTCGCGGTGTCCCCGTCGCTCGAGGTGGAAGAGCTCAAGCGGGGCCAGGAGGTCCTGCTCAACGACGCCCTGAACGTGGTCGACGCGTTCGGCTACGAGCGGGTCGGCGAAGTCGTCACGCTCAAAGAGGTGCTGGCCGGTCCCGACGGCGAACTGGGCGACCGCGCGCTGGTCGTCTCGCACGCCGACGAGGAACGGATCGTCCACCTGGCCGATTCGCTGCAGGTCAAGGCTCTGCGAGCCGGCGACTCGCTGATGATCGAGCCGCGGTCGGCGTACGCGTACGAACGGATCCCCAAGAGCGAGGTCGAAGAACTCGTCCTCGAGGAGGTTCCGGACGTCGACTACAGCGACATCGGCGGTCTGCACTCGCAGATCGAGCAGATCCGCGACGCGGTGGAGCTGCCGTTCCTGCACGCCGACCTGTTCCGTGAGCACCTGCTCCGGCCGCCGAAGGGTATCCTGCTCTACGGCCCGCCCGGCTGCGGCAAGACGCTGATCGCCAAGGCGGTGGCCAACTCGCTGGCCAAGAAGATCGCCGAGCGCAAGGGCGAGGAGAAGCACACCAGCTACTTCCTCAACATCAAGGGCCCGGAACTGCTGAACAAGTACGTGGGTGAGACCGAGCGGCACATCCGCCTGGTCTTCCAGCGGGCGCGGGAGAAGGCCGGCGAAGGCACGCCGGTCATCGTGTTCTTCGACGAGATGGACTCGATCTTCCGGACCCGGGGCTCCGGCGTCTCCAGCGACGTGGAGAACACCATCGTCCCGCAGCTGCTCAGCGAGATCGACGGTGTCGAAGGCCTGGAGAACGTCATCGTCATCGGCGCCTCCAACCGCGAGGACATGATCGACCCGGCGATCCTGCGGCCCGGCCGCCTGGACGTCAAGATCAAGATCGAGCGGCCGGACGCCGAAGCGGCGAAGGACATCTTCGGCAAGTACATCCTGTCGGCGCTTCCGCTGTCTGCCGACGACCTGGCCGAGCACGGCGGCAACCGGGACGCGACGGTGGCCGCGATGATCGAGTCGGTTGTCCTGCGGATGTACACCGAGTCCGAGGAGAACCGCTTCCTGGAGGTCACCTACGCCAACGGTGACAAGGAGGTCCTGTACTTCAAGGACTTCAACTCCGGCGCGATGATCCAGAACATCGTCGACCGGGCCAAGAAGATGGCGATCAAGGACCTGCTCGACAACAACCAGAAGGGCGTGCGGGTCACCCACATGCTTCAGGCATGCGTGGACGAGTTCAAGGAGAACGAGGACCTGCCGAACACCACCAACCCGGACGACTGGGCCCGCATCTCCGGCAAGAAGGGTGAGCGGATCGTCTACATCCGCACACTCGTCTCCGGCGGTAAGGGCGCCGAGGCCGGCCGGTCGATCGAGACGGCCAGCAACACCGGTCAGTACCTGTAGAACCACTCGCAGCGCGGGTCGGGGCCGTCGCCCCGGCCCGCGCTGTGTCGTTTCACCGGCATGGACGAGCGTCGGCTGGGGTGGCTGGACGGGCTGCGGGGCTGGGCCGCACTGGTCGTCGTCGGCTTCCACCTGAGCCCGTCCGTGCTCGGGCCCGGGCCGCACATGGCGATCTACCGGCACCTCGATCTCGGTAGGTACGGCGTGCTGCTGTTCTTCCTGGTCAGCGGCTACGTGATCCCGATGTCGCTGGAACGGCACGGCTCAGCCCGCCGGTTCTGGACCGGCCGGCTGTTCCGGATCTACCCGGCCTACCTGGTCACCATCGCGCTGGCGGTCGCGTACGGCGCCTGGCACGGCGGGCTGCTGGCCCAGGCGAGCATGCTGGTCGACCCGCTGGGCGTGCGCGGCACGGTCCGGGTGTTCTGGACCCTGTCGTACGAGATGATCTTCTACCTGGTCGTGGCCGGGCTGTACGCGTGGGGTCTGCACCGGCACAGCGCCCTGTGGGCCGCCGGAACCGCCCTGACCGCCCTGCTCGCCGGTCCGGCCCTGCCGGACGGGTGGCTTGCCGGGCGGTGGCTGCCGGCCGTCCTGCTCGCCCTGGCGGCCCTCAGCGTCGGGCTGGCGCTGGCCGGCCGGGCCCGCGCCGGCGGCCTGATCGGGCTGGCCTTCGTGCTGCTGCCCGCGGTCAACGGCCACCCCACCGCGAAGAGCACGGTGGTGGCGTCCTGGGAGGGGCTGCTGCTGCTCGCGGTGATGTTCGCCGGGACGGTGGTGTACCGGTGCCAGCACGGACAAATCACCCGTACGGTCGCGATGTCGTCGCTCAGCGTGGTCGGCGCCGCGCTCGTCCTCGCCCACCCCGGGCACCTGCTCTGGCTGGCGGACACGGCCGCGGTGGCGGTCACCTTCGCCCTCGCGTACGGCCTGCGGCACCGGCCCGCCCCGCGCCCGCTGGCCTTCCTCGGCCGGATCAGTTATTCGCTGTATCTGCTGCATGTGGTGGTGCTGACCCAGGTGCTGCGGTGGCTGCCGGACCTGGCCCACCGGCCCGCCCCGCAGCGGCTCGCCGCCGGGCTGGCGTTCCTCGCGCTGGCCCTGGCCGTGGCCTGGACGTCGTACACCCTGGTGGAGGCTCCGGCCCAGCGGCTGGGCCGTCGATTGGCCACGGTGCGTGCCGCGCCGCGCACGGCCCGGGGCGAGAACCACCCCGCAAGCGTCTAGGCTCGATACATGGGCAGGGCGTGGTGGCGAGAGGTGGACACAGCATGAGCGTGCGACGGATCATGGGTGCCGAGGTCGAGTACGGCATTTCGGTGCCCGGGCAACCCGGCGCGAATCCCATGGTGACCTCCTCCCAGGTGGTCAACGCGTACGGGGCCCGGCCGGAGCTGACCCGCGGCGGCCGCGCCCGCTGGGACTACGAGGAGGAGTCGCCGCTGCGCGACGCCCGCGGCTTCACCTATTCCGGCGCGGCCTACGACCCGGCCGACGCGCTCGCCGACGAGGATCTCGGCCTGGCCAACGTGATACTGACCAACGGAGCGCGCCTGTACGTCGACCACGCCCACCCGGAGTACAGCACCCCGGAGTGCACCAACCCGATGGACGTGGTCAAGTGGGACAAGGCCGGCGAGCGGGTGATGGCCGAGGCGTCGCGCCGGGCCGCCACCATCCCCGGCACCCACCGGATCCAGCTGTACAAGAACAACACCGACAACAAGGGCGCGTCGTACGGCTCGCACGAGAACTACCTGATGCGCCGGCAGACCCCGTTCGCCGACATCGTCGCCCACCTCACGCCGTTCTTCGTCACCCGGCAGATCTTCACCGGCGTCGGCCGGGTCGGCATCGGCCAGGACGGCTCCGGCTCCGGTTTCCAGCTGTCCTCCCGGGCGGACTTCTTCGAGGTCGAGGTCGGCCTGGAGACCACCCTCAAGCGGCCCATCATCAACACCCGGGACGAGCCGCACTCCGACGCCGACAAGTACCGCCGGCTGCACGTCATCATCGGTGACGCCAACCTGTCCGAGACCGCCACGTACCTGAAGATCGGCACCTCCTCGCTGGTGCTGGCGATGATCGAGGAGAAGGTCTTCACCGGCGAGCTCGGCATCGCCGACCCGGTGAGCGAGCTCAAGGCGGTCAGTCACGACCCGACCCTGACGCACCTGATGCGGCTGCGCGACGGCCGCCGCCTCACCGCGCTCGACCTGCAGTGGGCGTACTACGAGCGGGCCAAGGAGTTCTGCGACTCGCGCTACGGCTCCGACGTCGACGAGCAGACCGCGGACGTGCTCAGCCGCTGGGAGGGCGTGCTGGTCAAGCTCGGCCGGGACCCGATGACGCTGTCCGACGAGCTCGACTGGCCGGCCAAGCTGCGGCTGCTCGAGGGCTATCGCGAGCGGGAGAGCCTCACCTGGTCGTCGCCCAAGCTGCAGCTGGTCGACCTCCAGTACTCGGACGTACGCCCGGAGAAGGGCCTCTACCACCGGCTGGTCGCCCGCGGCTCGATGAAGACGCTGCTGGACGACACCGAGATCCGCCGGGCCATGGTCGAGCCGCCGGACGACACCCGCGCCTACTTCCGCGGGCGCTGCCTGGCCCAGTACGCCTCCGAGGTGGTCGCCGCCAGCTGGGACTCGGTCATCTTCGACGTCGGCCGCGAATCGCTCGTCCGGGTCCCGATGATGGAACCTGAGCGGGGGACGAAGAAGCACGTCGGCGCCCTGTTCGACAAGTGCGCCAGCGCCAAGGATCTGCTCGAGGTCATCACCAGCCGGTGATCACCGGGACCACCGCTGATTTTCGTCGTACCGGCGAGGTAGGTTTTTCCCAACCCGATGGTCACGTCGGGGAGAGAAGGGGGACAGGGATGGCAACCCGAGACACCGGCGGTCAGTCGCAGTCCGATCGGTCACGGCAGGACGAGGAAGTCGACGAGGTCACCACCGAGCCCAATCCGGAGGTCGCCGAGCGGCACGCCGAGATCACCGAGGACGTCGACGACCTGCTGGACGAGATCGACTCCGTCCTCGAGGAGAACGCTGAGGAATTTGTGAGGGGTTACGTCCAAAAAGGCGGGGAGTGAGCCCACTCGCGCCGCGCGCGTCTGTCCCTCGACACGTCGATCACGATCATCGCGTCGCATGGATGCGCGGGATATCGTGCTTCAACTGCAACGGCGGCCAGGAGTGGTCCGGGGTGACCCGGCGTTCCTGGCCGGTGCGATCAAAGACCTGAAAGGAACCACGTGGGACTGGGTTTTGATCCGTCCGGGCGCCTGCCGGACACGTTCACCAACGTCGGGACGTCCTCCTTCACGCAGTTCTTGACGCACGCCGCCCCCGAGCTGCTGCCGGGCCGCCGCCCGCTGCCGGCGGGCATGTCCGCGGACATCGCGCCGCACGCCACCACCATCGTGGCGATCGCGACCGCGGAAGGCGTCGTGATGGCCGGTGACCGCCGGGCGACCATGGGCAACCTGATCGCCAGCCGGGACATCGAGAAGGTGCACCCTGCCGACTCCTACTCGCTGATCGGCATCGCCGGCACGGCCGGCATCGGCATCGAGCTGATGCGGCTGTTCCAGGTCGAGCTGGAGCACTACGAGAAGATCGAGGGCACCATGCTGTCCCTCGACGGCAAGGCCAACCGGCTGGCCGGCATGGTCCGTGGCAACCTCGGCGCGGCCATGCAGGGTCTGGCCGTGGTCCCGATCTTCGCCGGCTACGACCTGACGCCGGTCGACCCGGCCAAGGCGGGCCGGTTGTTCAGCTTCGACGTGGCCGGCGGCTTGTACGAGGAGACCGGGTACGAAGCGGTCGGCTCCGGCTCGCTGTTCGCCAAGTCGGCGCTGAAGAAGAAGTACCGGGCCGGCGTGAGCACGCAGGACGCGGTCATCCTGGCCGTCGAGGCGCTCTACGACGCGGCCGACGACGACACCGCGACCGGCGGCCCCGACGTGACCCGCCGGATCTTCCCGGTGGTGATGAGCGCGACCGCGGCCGGCGTCCACCGGCTCACCGAGGACGAGATCAACACGGTGGCCCAGCGCGTGGTCGCCGGACGCATGGAAAACCCGGGCGGCTGACCCCGCACCACCGAACACGTTAGGAGCAGCCACCCGTGGCCATGCAGTTCTACGCCTCACCCGAGCAGGTCCAGCGGGACCGTTCGGAGTACGCGCGCAAGGGGATCGCCCGCGGCCGGTCGGCGGTCGTCCTCACCTACGAGGGCGGCGTCCTGCTGGTCGCGGAGAACATCACCTCGCTGCGCAAGATCAGCGAGCTCTACGACAAGATCGGGTTCGCGGCGGTCGGGCGGTACAACGAGTTCGAGAACCTCCGGCGGGCCGGCGTGCGGATGGCCGACATCAACGGCTACACCTACGACCGGCGGGACGTGACCGGCCGCGCCCTGGCCAACGTGTACACCCAGACGCTGGGCGCCATCTTCACCGACTCGTCCAAGCCGTACGAGGTGGAGATCTGCGTGGCCCAGGTGGGCGTCTCGCCGGACACCGACGAGCTGTACCGGATCACCTACGACGGCTCGGTCATGGACGAGCCCGGGTTCATGGCGATGGGCGGCTCGGCCGACGCCATCTCCAGCGTGCTGCGCGAGCGGCACGACGGGAGCGCCGGGCTGAACGCCGCGCTGGCGCTGGCGTCCGAAGCGCTGGGCAGCGTCGGCGGCGAGAACGGCTCCCCGCGCACCCTGGACGCCAAGCAGCTCGAGGTGGCCGTGCTGGACCGGCGGCGCCGGGGCCGGGCGTTCCGCCGGATCGCCGGGCAGTCACTGATCGCGTTGCTGGCCGGCCAGACCGACGTGCCCGAGTCCGAGCTCGGCGACGTCGACGCGGCCCCGCCGGCCCCGGCCGAGGACAAGCCGACGGTGTCGGTGCTCGCGGAGCCCACCGCCACCCCGGTGCCGCCGGTTGCCGACGCCACCAGCGACGACGTCGGCGCGGTCAACGAGGGCGTCGACGCCACCGGCGACGACGGCGGCGAGGTCAACGGCGACAACTCCTGACCGCTGGTCTTGGCGCGCCCGTCCCGGACTTCCGTGGCGGGCGCCTGGCATCTCCTACGATGCGGCATGTCGTTCACACCTCGGGCCGCGTGGGCCGAAACTCCGGGACCCGTGCGGACGGCCGTCGCGGAGGCGCTGGGCGCCGCGATCATCGGCCACACGGATCTGCACGGCGGCATGTCACCCGGTCCGGCGGCCGGCCTGCGGCTCGCCGACGGACGGCAGGTGTTCGTCAAAGCTGATCCGGCAGGAGTCGGCGATCCTGGACGCCCTGCCGGCGTCGGTGCCGGCGCCGCGACGCCTCGCCACGGTCGAGTACGGGCCGTGGATCGCCCTGGCCACCACCTGGGCCGACGGCACGACCGGAGCATCGTGGACCGACGCGTCGATCGCCGCGGTCGCGCGGGCCTGCCGGACGGCGAGCGGGCACCGCGCGCCCGGCACGCTGCCGCCGGTGGCCGAGCGCATCGTCGACTTCGACGGCTGGCAACGCGTCCTCGACGCCGGCCCGGGTGACGAGTGGGCGGCCGTTCACGCCGGGCCCGCGGCCGGCGTCGTGGCCGGGTGGGAACGTTGGACCGCCGGCAACGGCCTGGTCCATCGGGACATGCGCCTCGACAACACGACCGTCGGCACCGGTGGCCGGACCGCGATGCTGCTCGACTGGGCGTACGCGGCGGCCGGCGTCCCGTGGATCGACCTCGCTCAGCTCGCGGCGGACGTGGTCGCCACCGGGCACGTCCTCGGCCCGGACGTGGCCACGGATCGCGCGTACCGGCTGCTGCGGACGCTGCCGCCGGAGGCCTCGCGTTTCGTCGTGGGGCTGGCCGGGATGTGGTGCATCCGGGCCGCCGCCGTCCCGGATGCGGTGGTGCCCGGCATCGCCGGGTGGCGCCGCGCCCGATCCGTCGCCCTGCGCCCGCTGGTGACCCGCCTGATCGCCGGCCTCTAAGCGGCGCCCCGGCTGATGAACCCGGTCTCGTAGGCGACCACCACCGCCTGCACCCGGTCACGGACGCCGAGCTTGGTGAGGGTCCGGGCGACGTGTGTCTTCACCGTCGTCTCGGCCACCACCAGCTCGGCCGCGATCTCCGCGTTGGACAGTCCGCGGGCCAGCAGCCGCAGCACGTCGAGCTCGCGGTCGGTCAGCGCGGCCAGTTCCGGCGGGAGGCCGCGGGGCTGGGCCGGCTCGGCGAACCGCTCGACCAGCCGCGCGGTGATCGACGGCTCGATCAGGGAGTCGCCGGTGGCCGCCGCCCGTACGGCCGCGATGAGCCGGCTCGACGGCGCGTCCTTGAGCAGGAACCCGGCCGCGCCGGCCCGCAGCGCCCGGTAGACGTACTCGTTCTGGTCGAAGGTGGTCAGCACCACGATCGTCGGCGGGTTCGGGTGCCGCAGGATCTCCTCGGTGGCGGCCAGCCCGTCCAGCTCGGGCATCCGGATGTCCATCAGGATGACGTCCGGCTCGGCCAGCTGCGCCTGGCGGATCGCCTCGCGCCCGGTGTCGGCCTCGGCGACCACCTCGATGTCGCCCTCGGCCTCCAGGATCACCCGGAAGCCGGTGCGGACGAGGGTCTGGTCGTCGGCGACGAGCACGCGGATCTTCCGGGACACACCGAGGATTCTGCCGGGCCCGGCGTCCTCCCGACGTCATCCCTACGGACGAGGCGGGACACAAACATCGTCCTTGCGCCGGGCGAGGACTACGGCCGCGGATTCCTACTGTCTTGTTCATCGGATCGACCGCACGCAAGGAGACAGACCGATGAGCGTTCTCAAGGGCGTCCGCCCCCTCGACTATCTGCTGGCCGCCGCCTTCACCGCCGGCGGGGTGTTCATGATGTACGAGAACATCGCCGGCTCGGACGCCGGCCTGCCGCACCCACTGTCCACCCGCACCTGGGCCATGGTGCCGTTCTTCCTGCTGGTGACCGTGCCGATCCTGTGGCGGCGGCGCAGCATCGTCGGGGTGGTCGGCGCCACCGCACTGGCCACCGTCGCGCACGCCCTGCTGTTCGGCTGGGTCACCCGCTGCGGCGACCTGCTGCCGCTGACCTTCGCCCTCGCGTACGCCGTGGCCCGGTTCGCCGGCAGCCGCCGCGACCAGTACATCGGCCTGACCGGGCTACTGCTGACCCAGATGGTCATGCTGTACCGCGACGCCTCGATCGACACCGTCCCGAACGGCCTCATGGTGGCACTTCCGGGCCTCGCCCTCTTCTACGGCGTCGGTCTCATCGTCCAGAATCAGGTCAGCCGGCGGCGGCTGCCCGTGGCGGCCGCACCGGTCACCGCCGAGCCCGTCACCGTCTGACGACGGCCGCGAAGAAGAAGAGGGGGTCCAGCGATGCGTGAGGTCTTCCGCGGGGTCAGGTGGCCCGACTACGCCGCTGCCGCGGTCCTCACCACGCTGGGCGTCATCCTGATGCGCTTCGACGTCACGACCACCGACGCCAGCGTCGCCCGGCAGGTAGCGGCGGGCGGGATGGTGCACACGATGAGCGGCCACTCGCCCTGGATGATCCTGCTCTTCGCCGGCACCACCGTTCCGGTGCTGTGGTGGCGCCGCAGCGTCCTCGCCGTCACCGGCGTCGTCCTCGCCGTCATGGTGCTGCACGACGTGCTGTTCGGCTGGGTCACCCGCTGCGGCGCCGGGCTGCCGCTGGTCTTCGTCCTGACGTTCCTCGGGGCCATGGCGTACGGCTGGCGCAAGGCATGGCTGACCGCCGCACTGGCCGCGCTGCTGAGCGTGGCCATCGGGGTCGTGGACTCGACCACCGGGCCGAGCGTCGTCGCTCTGGTGCTGCCGGTCCAGCTCGTCGTCTTCGGGATCGGCCGGGCCGCCCGCCGCCGCACCGTGCTGGTGGGCGAGCTGCGGCAACGCGACACGGAACTGCGGCGGCTGCGGGACGAGCGGGCCGCGCTGACCGTGGCCGACGACCGCGCCCGGCTCTCCCGGCAGCTCGACGGGCTGCTCCAGCAGCGACTCGACGAGCTGACCACCGCGGCCGAGTCGGCCGGGGACCTGACGCCGGCCGAGGCCCGGACGGTTCTGGAGGATATCGAGTCCGGCAGCCGGCGGACCCTCGACGACATGCGGGAGATCGTCGGCCGGCTGCGCGGCGGCGACGTGACGCTGGCGCCCACCCCGACCGTCGCCCACCTCGATGCGCTGCTCGCCCGCCGCCCGGCCGGCAACACCCGGCTCACCGTGACCGGCGACCCCCGGTCGCTGCCGGCCTCGGTGGAGCTGTCCGCGTACCGGATCGTCGAGCATCTGATCGCCGCTCTGGCCGACAACGGCGCCCCGATCGACGTGGCCGTCCGCTTCGCCGACAAGGCGCTGGAGATCCGGGTGACCGGACCGGTGGGCAGCGGCGCCGACGTCAAGGCGGCGGCCGCCCGGGCCCGCGAACGGGCCCGGCTGCTCGGCGGATCGGTCGACCTGAAGGTCACCCGCGGCCGGGCCGGCGCGGTCGCCCAGCTGCCGGTCCCGGCCTGAGCGGCGGCCCGGGGATGCGCCGGCTCGAGCAGGCCGCGATCGCGATCCTGGTGATCGCGCTGATCGCCGTGCCGTCCGCCGGGCACGGCCTGCCCGCGTCGGCCGTGGGGTACGTGTTCACGGCAACGCTGCTGGCCGGCGGGTTGACGCTGATCTGGTGGCGCCGCCATCCCCGGGTGCCGGCCCTGCTCGGCGGCGGGCTGTGGCTGGGAACCGCGGCCTCCGGCGCCGACGGGTGGTTCCCGGACTCCGCACTGGTCTTCCTGGCGCTGTTCGCCGCCACGGCCGCGATCGGCTGGTCCGGGTGGGCGGCCTGGGTCGCCGGGGCCGGTGTCCTGGCGTACATCGGGGTCCTCGCCGTCATCCTCGGCGCGGCCACCAGCGACGTCGCCCTGCTGATGTTCAGCGTGCCCGGGTTCGCCGCCGGCACGGTGTTCCGGCTGTACGCCGAGGCGGCCGCCGAGCTGGAGCGGCGGGGGCAGGAGCTGCAGGAGGAACGGGAGCTGTTCGCCGAGCTGGCCGTCCGGCACGAGCGGGCCCGGATCGCGTCCGAGCTGCACGACATCGTCGGCCACGCGATCAGCGTGATGGTCATCCAGGCGGCCGCCGGGCAGCGGCTGGTCGACGGTGACCCGGCCCGGGCGAAGCTGGCGTTCGCCGCCATCGCCGAGTCGGCGCGCCAGGGCCGGGAGGACCTCGGCCGGCTGGTCGAGCTGCTCAGCGGCACCGAGGTCGCCGGGCCGGACCTGTCGATGATCGAGGAGGTCGTCAGCCGGGCCGCCGGCAGCGGCCTGGCCGTGTCCTGCCGCTTCGACGGCGACCGCGACGGCGTTCCCGCCCCGGCCGCGCACGTCGCCTTCCGCGTCGTCCAGGAGAGCCTGACCAACGCCCTGCGGTACGCCCCCGGCGCGGCTGTCCGAGTGCTGGTCAGCGGGGCCGGCCGGAGCTTGACGGTCAGCGTCGAGAACGACGTGCCGGCGCAGGCGCGACCCGGGCTCACCGGCACCGGGCGGGGCCTGGCCGGGCTGCGCGAACGGGTCCAGGACGCCGGCGGCCGGCTGCGCGCGGGCCCGACCCCCGGGGGCGGCTGGCGGGTCGAGGCCTCGCTGCCCGATTAGCGGGCGAGGGGCAGGAACAGGTCGTCGACGATGGATCGGATGCGGTCCGGTGACGGGGGCTCGAGGTCCATCAGCAGGTCGTGGCGCACCAGGTCGTACGGCATGGCCAGGACCGCGGCCGGGATGCGCTGCAGGTCGATCTCGCCGCGGTCGTGCGCGCGCTGGTAGACGACCCGGACGCGCGGGAGCGGCCGGCCCTCCATGACCTGGTCGCGTACCTGGGCGGGGGAGAGGCCGGTGCCGGCCAGCAGGCCGGAGAACGCGGCGGCGGCGGCGATGGCGAAGATGGCGGCCCGGGCCTCGCCCACGGACGTCAGCTCGGCCAGCAGGTCGCCGCGCAGGGTGCCGGTGTCCGGGACGACGACCGGGTGGGCGTCGCGGTAGTGCTCCATCGCGGCCAGCACGAGCCGGTCCTTGTTGGCCCAGCGGCGGTAGAGCACCGCCTCACTCGTCCGGGCGCGGACGGCGACCGACTCCATCGTCAGGCGCGCGTAACCGGCCTCGACCAGCTCGTCCCACCCGGCGGCGAGCAGCGCCGACTCGAGTTCCGGGCCGTGCCGGCGACGGCGAACCTCGGTGACCATCATCCCACCGTAGAAAGTCTTTTCTTTCTCCGCAAGGGCTCCTACCGTGGCTGGAAAGAGATTCCTTTCTTATTGAGGAGGTCGAGATGTCTGTGCTGATCGTCGGCGCCGGGCCGACCGGGCTGATGCTGGCCTGTGAACTCGCCCGCCGCGGCGTCGCCCACCGGCTGATCGAGTCTGCCCCCGGGCCCCAGCCCGGCTCGCGGGGCAAGGGCGTCCAGCCGCGCACGCTCGAGGTCTTCGACGACCTCGGCATCGCCGGCCGGGTGCTCGCCCACGGCCGGATGGCGATGCCGATCCGGTCCACCGGGCCCGACGGCCGGGTGACCACGAGCGGCGCCGGGCCCGTGGCCGGCCGGCCCGACGTGCCGTATCCGGCGACCCTGATCACCCCCGAATGGCGGATCGAGGAAGCGCTGCGACTGCGGCTGGCCGAGCTCGGCGGCGCGGTCGAGTTCGGCACCACGCTCACCCGCTTCGAGCAGTCGGACGACGCCGTGTCGGCGGTGATCATCAAGGACGGCGGGACCGCGACGGTCACCGCGGACCGGCTGGTCGGCGGCGACGGCGGTCACAGCGTGGTTCGCCGGCAGGCCGGCATCGCCTTCGCCGGTGAGACCCGCGAGGAGGTGCGGATGATCGTCGCCGACGTGCCGGCCGACGGCCTCGACCGCGACGCCTGGCACATGTGGCGGCACGAGGAGGGCATGGTCAACCTCTGCCCGCTGCCGTCGACCGGCGTCTTCCAGTACCAGGCGAGCATCGCGCCGGGACAGGACCCGGGACTCGGCCGGGCCAACCTGCAGGCCGTCCTCGAGCGGCGCAGCGGCGGCACCGGCATCCGCCTGCGGGAGCCGGAGTGGTCGTCGCTGTGGCGCGCCAACGTCCGCCTGGCCGACCGCTACCGCGAGGGGCGCGTGTTCCTGGCCGGAGACGCGGCGCACATCCACTCGCCCGCCGGCGGCCAGGGGATGAACACCGGCATCCAGGACGCGTACAACCTCGGGTGGAAGCTCGCCGCGGTCGCCGGGGGCGCCTCGCCGGCCCTGCTGGACAGCTACGAGGCCGAGCGCCGGCCGGTCGCGGCGGGCGTGCTCGCGCTCTCCGACGCGCGCCTGAAGGAGGCGATCGCGCAGAAGGGCATCCCCACCCGCCGCGACGCGAGCACGATGCAGCTGGACGTCGGCTACCGCGGCTCGGTCCTGGCCCGCGACGACCGCGACGACCGCGACGACACCGCCGTGCTCCGCGCGGGTGACCGGGCGCCCGACGCGACGGGACTGACCACGGTGGACGGCGAGCGCCGGCTCTTCGACCTGACGCGTGGCGGGCGCTTCACGGTGCTGACCTTCGGCGCGGGCGCGGGCGCGGGCGCGGGCGCGGGCGCTGGGGCGGGCGCAGGGGCTGGAGCCGCCCCGGCCGGTGTCCGGACCTTTCGGGTCGTCGCGCACCCGGCCGGCCCGGGGGACGTCGCCGACACCGGCGGCCACCTGGCCCGGGCGTACGGAGCGCAGAAAAGCACGCTCGTGCTGATCCGTCCCGACGGCTACGTCGGACTGATCTCCGACGCGGGCGACGCCGCCGCGGTGTCCGGGTATCTCGCCGGCGTCAGTCGGTGACCAGCGGGCGCCACCACTCGGGGTGGTCGCGGTACCAGTGGGCGGTGGCGGCCAGGCCGTCGGCGAACTCGACGCGCGGGCGGTAACCGAGCTCGCCCGCGATCCGGCTGTCGTCCAGTGCGTGCCGGTGGTCGTGGCCCTTACGGTCGGCCACGTTGACCACGCGGTCCCAGCCGGCGCCGAACTCCAGCAGCAGCCGGCCGGTCAGGTCGCGGTTGCTCATCTCGGTGCCGCCGATGTGGTAGACCTCGCCCGGTTTGCCGTCCAGCAACGCCAGCGCGAGGGCGCGGCAGTGGTCGTCGGCGTGCACCCAGTCGCGAACCTGGTCGCCGTCGCCGTACAGGGGGACCTCCCGGCCGGCGATCAGGCGGGTGACGAACCGGGGGACCAGCTTCTCCGGATGCTGGTACGGCCCGTACGTGTTGACCGACCGCGTCACCACCACCGGCAGGCCGTGCGACCGGTGGTAGGACAGCGCCAGCAGATCCGCTCCGGCCCGGGTCGCCGCGTACGGGGAGTTCGGCGCCAGCGGCGACTGCTCGGTCCACGCGCCGGACTCGATCGACCCGTACACCTCGTCCGTGGAGACCTGCAGGAAGCGCGCCGTTCCGTGCCGCAGCGCCGCGTCCAGCAGCATCTCGGTGCCGACCAGGTTGGTGAGGGCGGGGTCGGCGTGCGACTCGGCGGCGAAGTGCACGATCGCGTCGGCGCCGCGGACGACGGTGTCGACCAGCGACCGGTCGACGATGTCGCCGGGCACGAAGTCGAGCCGCTTGCTCTCCGCCACCGCCCCCAGGTTGGCGAAGTTCCCGGCGTACGTCAGCTTGTCCAGCACGGTCACATGGGCGCCGGTCAGACCGTCCAGCGCGTCGGCCAGCACACCGCGGACGAAGCCGGACCCGAGGAAGCCCGCCCCGCCGGTGATCACCAGATTCATCAAGTCGCCAGCGTAACCGCAGGTCGGACCCGGCCTGCACGCTTTGCGCCGGTGAAAGAGCGGGTTGTGACTGCCGCTGACCACCCTCCGGCGGTTAGTGTTTCAACATGGAACGGCGAATATTTGGCCTCGAGACCGAGTACGGCGTCACGTGCACCTACCGGGGTCAGCGCCGGCTGTCCCCCGACGAGGTCGCGCGTTACCTGTTCCGCCGCGTGGTCTCCTGGGGCCGCAGCAGCAACGTCTTCCTCCGCAACGGTGCCCGTCTCTACCTCGATGTCGGCTCCCACCCCGAGTACGCCACGCCGGAGTGCGACTCGGTCACCGACCTGGTCGCCCACGACCGCGCCGGCGAGCGCATCCTCGAAGGCCTGCTCGTGGACGCCGAGAAGCGCCTGCACGACGAGGGCATCGCCGGCGAGATCTACCTGTTCAAGAACAACACCGACTCGGCCGGGAACTCGTACGGCTGCCACGAGAACTACCTGGTGTCCCGGCACGGCGAGTTCGGCCGGCTGGCCGACGTGCTCATCCCGTTCCTGGTCACCCGTCAGCTGATCTGCGGCGCCGGCAAGGTGCTGCAGACGCCCCGGGGAGCGGTGTTCTGCCTGTCCCAGCGGGCCGAGCACATCTGGGAGGGCGTCTCCTCGGCGACCACCCGCAGCCGCCCGATCATCAACACCCGGGACGAGCCGCACGCCGACGCCGAGCGCTACCGCCGTCTGCACGTCATCGTCGGCGACTCCAACATGAACGAGGTCACCACGCTGCTGAAGGTCGGCAGCGCCGATCTGGTGCTGCGGATGATCGAGGCCGGCGTGGTCATGCGCGACCTGTCGCTGGAGAACCCGATCCGGGCCATCCGCGAGGTCAGCCACGACACGACCGGGCGCCGCAAGATCCGGCTGGCCAACAACAAGGAGGTCAGCGCGCTCGAGATCCAGCAGGAGTATTTGGCCAAGGCGACCGAGTTCGTCGAGCGGCGGGGCGGCGACCAGACCGCCAAGCGGGTCGTCGAGCTGTGGGGCCGGGTGCTGAACGCGATCGAGAGCGGCGACCTCGACCCGGTGTCGCGCGAGATCGACTGGGTGAGCAAGCTCAAGCTGATCGAGCGGTACCAGACCAAGCACGGCATCCCGATGAGTCACCCGCGGATCGCCCAGCTCGACCTGGCGTACCACGACGTGCGCCGCGGCCGCGGCCTGTACGCGCTGATGGAGAAGCGCAAGCAGGTCGACCGGATCTCCAACGACCTGCAGATCTACGAGGCCAAGGAGACCCCGCCGCAGACCACCCGGGCGCGGCTGCGGGGCGAGTTCATCAAGCATGCGCAGGAGAAGCGCCGCGACTTCACCGTCGACTGGGTGCACCTCAAGCTCAACGACCAGGCGCAGCGCACCGTGCTCTGCAAGGACCCGTTCCGGGCGTACGACGAGCGGGTGGAACGCCTCATCGCAAGTATGTGACGGCGTGCCGCCCGGCTGCGGCGGCGGCCACGAAGTAGACGTGGTCGTCGTCCAGCCCCCGGCCCATCGTGGACAGGGGCACGGGCGACGAGCGCAACGCGTCGTCGAGCCCGTCCACCGGCACGCGCACCAGCCGGTGCCGCTCGAGAAGGGGAGCGAGGGCGCTCGCCTCCACACCGTCCGGGACGACCAGGTCGGCGGGCATCAGGGCCACCTTCCCGTACGCCGTCAGACTGTGATGCGAGATGCCCCGGTGCCGTTCCCGCCCGTCACCCGACGAGATCCGGATGGACGCCACCGGCCGGCCGCCGAGGGTCGCCACCGCGTTGACGACCTCGCCCAGCGCCACCCCGGAGAAGCCCCACGGCGTGCCCGTGCCCAGGTTGCCGGGGCCCTGGGTCACCACGGTCACGTCGGCCCGCAGGACGTGCCGGGCGGCCAGCAGACCGGTGTGCACCGTGCTCGCCTCGAGGTCGCCGCCGAAGGCCTGCCCGGTGGTGACCGTGCCCGCCAGGTGACCGCGCAACCCGTCGAGGGTGCGCGAGAACCAGGCCGGTAACGCGCCGCCGTCCGTCATCACGTACGCCACCCGGGTGCCCGGCCGGTCCGCCCGCACCCCGGCCAGGATGGCCGGCAGGGCCGAGTGCAGATCGGCGGTGACCACCGGCATGCCCCCGAGGTCGGTCGCCGCGGCCATCACGGCCCGGTGCGGGGACGCCTCCTCGTCCACCCCGAGCAGGATCGGCTGCAGCGGCGTGTACCGGGCCTTGACCAGGTGCCCGGCGTCGCGCGTGGTCGCGTCGCCCGGCGGGTCCGGCGGGAGCCGGTCCGGAATGGCCACCACCAGCGCGTACCCGCCGGTGCCGAGGCCCATCACCTGCGCGCCCACGTTCAGCAGCACCCGGTCCCCGGGCTCGGGCTCGCCCACCAGCGCCGGGTAGGCCAGCGCCCGAACCGGCCCGCCATCGGTGGTCACGTCCAGCTCGACCGCGCCGTGCCAGCGCCGCCGCACCCCGTCGACCACGCCCGCGCGCCACCTCACCATGTGCAGGGACCCTATATGTCCACTCCGCCGTCGACGTGGTTGCGCCCGGCCGCGCCGTGGGTCGGGTCGAGGAACACGTAGTGGATGTCCGGGTACCGGGCCCGCAGCCGGCGTTCGGCGGCGTCCGCGGCCTCCTCGATCTCCTTGCCGGTGGCGTCGTCGTCGAAGCCGACCTTCGCCGCGACCAGGATGTCGCCCGGCCCGAGCAGCATGGTGAGCAGCGTCGGGACGGCGACGACCTTCGGGATGGCGGCCAGGTCGGCGGCGATCTGATTGTGCACCCGGCGCGGGACCGACCGGCGGACCAGCAGCGACGCGTTGCTGCGGGCCAGGATGCCGGCCACGAACAGCAGCAGCACGCCGATCACGACCGAGGCCAGGCCGTCCCACACCTCGGAGCCGGTCATCTGCGTCAGGAAGAGGCCGACGGCGGCCACGATCAGGCCGATCAGCGCGGCCGAGTCCTCGAAGTAGACCGCCTTGACGGTGGTGTCCGCGGTCAGTTTCAGGAACCGGACGACCGACGTCTCCCAGCGGGCCGACTCGTTGTTGACCTGCCGCCGGGCCCGCAAAAAGGAACTGCCCTCGGCCACGAACGAGACCGCCAGCACGACGTACGACCAGAGGAAGGCGGTCGTTTCCTCGCCGCCGATGATGGTCGTGACGCCGTGGTAAATGGCGAAACCGGCCCCGGCGATGAAGGTGAACAACGCGGCGATGAACGCCCAGATGAAGCTTTCCTTGCCGTATCCGAACGGATGCTCGTCGTCGGCCGGCTGCGAGCCGCGCCGCAGCGCGACGAACAGGAAGATCTCGGTGACGGTGTCGGCGAATGAGTGGGCGGCCTCGGACAGCATCGCGGCCGACCCGGAGAACAGGCCGGCGGCCAGCTTGGCCACGGCGATGACCAGATTGGCCAGTAACGCGATGATCACCGTGCCGACGGACTCGTTGCCCTCGTCGTCGTTCTCGGGCGGGGCGACCGGTTCGGCCGTGCTCGGCTCAGTTGACACGCGACCATCCTTCCCCGCCCCGGTTGCGAATAACCGCCCACGGCCTGCGTGTACCGCCACACCCGCCGGAGGCTGCTAGCGTTTCCCGCGTGTCGCGGACCCGCACCGAGCGCCTGGTGAACCTGGTGATCTGTCTGCTGTCCACGCGACGGTTCCTGACCGCCGCGCAGATCGCCGCGACCGTGCCCGGGTACGAGCACGACCCCGAGGACCCGCGCGACCACGAGGCCTTCCAGCGCAAGTTCGAGCGGGACAAGTCGGAGCTGCGCGAGCTCGGCGTCCCGCTGGAGACCGGCACCGCCAGCATCTTCGACCAGGAGCCGGGCTACCGGATCGCGCACCGGGAGTACGCGCTGCCCGACATCCTGCTGGAACCGGACGAGGCGGCCGCGGTCGGCATCGCCGCCCGGCTGTGGCAGCACGCCGGTCTGGCCGCCGCCGCGTCCTCCGGGCTGGCCAAGCTGCGCGCCGCCGGTGTCGAGGTGGACCCGCAGGCCACGCTCGGGGTCGAGCCGGTGGTGACGGTCGATCCGGCGTTCGGTCCGCTGACCAAGGCCGCCCGGGACCGGCGGGCGGTGACCTTCACGTACCGGCCGCCGGAGGTCGACGAGGGCAGCACCCGGCGGCTGGAGCCGTGGGGCGTGGTGTCGTGGCACGGCCGGTGGTACGTGGTCGGGCACGACCGGGACCGGCGGGCCGCCCGCTGCTTCCGGCTCTCCCGGATCGTCGGCACGGTCCGGGCGGTCGGGCGTCCGCACGCGTACACCCCGCCCCAGAACGAAGACCTGATCAGCCACGTCGCTCATTTCAGCGGGCCGGTCGAGCACCACGGCCGGGCCACCGTCACGGTCCGCCCGGGACGCGCGGCCGGGCTGCGCCGCTGGGCCGTCGCGACGGCGCCCGGTCCCGACGGCGACCGGCTGACCATCCCGTACGCCGACGGCGAGCGGCTGGCCCTGACCGTCGTCGGCTACGGCGCGGACGTCCGCGTGGACTCCCCGCCGGAGCTGCGCGACGCGGTCATCCAGCAGTTGAAAGAGGTCATGGCCCGGCACGAGCGGGTGGCCGTATGACGGTCCCGTCGCAGCGTGCGTCCGTGGACCGGCTGGGCCGGCTGCTCAACCTCGTGCCCTACCTGCTGGCCCGGCCGGGTATCCCGGTGACCGAGGCCGCCGCCGGACTGAGCATCTCCGTGCGGCAGCTCAACGAGGATCTCGAGCTGCTCTGGGTGTGTGGACTGCCCGGGTACGGGCCGGGCGACCTGATCGACATGGCGCTCGACGGCGACCGGATCACCATCACCTACGATGCCGGCATCGACCGGCCGCTGCGGCTCAACCCGGACGAGGCGCTGGCCCTGGTGGTGGCGCTGCGGATGCTGGCCGAGACGCCCGGCACCGGCAGCCGGGACGCGATCGAGCGGGCCCTGGCCAAGATCGAGAGTGCGGCCGGAGACCTGGCCGACGCCCCCGTCGCGGTCGGCGCCCCGGCCGACGACGAGCGGCTGGACGCGGTCCGGGCGGCCGCCGAGGGCGGGCACGCGCTGCAGATCACCTACTACACCGCGGCCCGGGACGAGACCTCGGAGCGGGTGGTCGACCCGATGCGGGTGCTGATGGTCGGCGGCCGGGCGTACCTGGAGGCGTGGTGCCGCCGGGCCGAGGGGACCCGGATGTTCCGCGTCGACCGGATCGACGGGTTCACCGAGCTGGACGAGCCGGCCGCGCCTCCGCCGGACGCCCGGCCGCACGACCTGACCGGCGGCGTCTTCCATCCGACTCCCGACCTGCCGCTGGTCACGCTGCGGGTGGGCCGCGGCGGCCGGTGGATCACCGAGTACTACCCGGTCGAGTCGGTGCGCCGCGACGGCGACGAGTGGGTCGTCGAAATGCGCGTCACCGACCTCGGCTGGGCCCAGCGGCTGCTGCTCGGCCTGGGCCCGGAGGTCACCGTGGCCGGGCCGCCGGAGCTGGTCGACCGCATCCGGGAGCAGGCGGCGAAGGCTCTGGACCAGTACGCCACTCCGTGACCTCGGCGGTGCCTCAGGAAAACGTCAGGGGTGACCGCTAGGGTGGGCGTCGTGGTGAAGTGGATCGTCATCGGAGCTGTCGTCCTGGGCGTGGTCATTCTGATCGCGTCCGTCGTCCCGGTGCTGCGCCGGCTGTCCGGTCTGCGGACCGCGATGGGCCGGGCCCAGCGGCGCCAGGCCGAGGCCATGGCTCTCCAGCAACGGGTCGAGGTGCTGACCGGAAACCTGGCCGGGGTTCAGGAGCGTGCCGCGACGATGCAGCAGAAGCTGGCCGTCATCCAGGCGGCCCGCGGCCGGTAGCGTCCCCCGGCGGCGGTGCGGCGTTCGCGACCGGTTGTCCGAGACTTCCTCGGGTCGTGGCAAACCAAGCCGTACCGTCAGGGGTCAGGCATGAAAACCACACGTACGATGGATCCCGCATACTGACTATGTGATTTGACCGACTGGAGATATTCCATGGGCGCGTTGAAGCCGTGGCACATCATCATCTTCGTGGTCGTCCTCGTGCTGCTCTTCGGCGCGAAGCGGCTCCCGGACGCCGCGCGCTCGCTGGGCCGGTCGCTGCGGATCATCAAGGCCGAGACCAAGGGCCTGATCGACGAGGACAACGACGTCGCCGAGAAAGCCGAGCCGCAGTACGGGCGCCAGCCGCTCAACGGTGAGGTCCAGGGCCAGCCGTACCAGGGCCAGCCGTACCAGCAGCAGCCGTACCAGCAGCAGCCGCCGCAGTACCAGCAGCAGCCGCAGGGGTATCAGCCGCCGCAGCCGGGCTACGAGCAGCAGCCGCAGGGTTACCAGCCGCCGCAGCCCCAGTACCAGCCGCCGAAGTCCCAGTCGGCGCCGTACGCCGACGGGACCCAGCCGCCGCTGGTCGACCCGGTGCAGCGCACCAACGACCGCTGACGCGCCATGGCGATCTCCCTGCGCGGCCGGGGCCCGAGCAAGTTCGAACAGGCCGCCGACGGCTCGATGACGCTGATCGAGCACGTCCGTGAACTGCGGAACCGCCTCTTCTGGGCGTCCCTCGGCCTCGTCGCCGGGCTGATCGTCGGCTTCATCCTGTCGCAGTGGGTCTTCCACCTGCTGGAGCAGCCGTACTGCCGCCTGCCGAGCTCGATCAACGCGCAGGGTCGGTGCTCGTTCCTGGTGCTCGGCGTCGGCGACTCGCTGGTCCTGCGACTGAAGATCGCGCTGTGGGTCGGCATCATCGTCGGCGCGCCGGTGTGGCTCTACCAGCTGTGGGCATTCATCGCGCCCGGCCTGCACCGGCACGAGCGCAAGTGGGCCTACCTCTTCGTCTCGATCGCGGCGCCGCTGTTCGCCACCGGCGCGGTGCTGGCCTACCTGGTCGTCGGCCACAGCCTGAAGTTCATCATGGAGGCGGGCGTCCTCGGCCAGCCCACCCAGCTCGAGGTCAGTGCCTACACCGGCTTCGTGACCAGCATGATCCTGCTGTTCGGCGGGGCGTTCGAGTTCCCGCTGATCCTGCTGATGCTGAACTTCGCCGGGGTGGTCCGGGCGCGGCGACTGCTGAGCTGGTGGCGTGTGGTGATCTTCCTGTCCTTCGCCTTCGCCGCCATCGCCACCCCCGACCCGGGGCCGTTCGGCATGACGCTGCTGGCCGCCTGCCTGACCGTCCTGTACTTCGTCACGGTCGGCATCGCGTTCATCAACGACCGGCGTAAGGGCCGCGGCCGCGAGATGTACGCCGAACTCGACGACGACGAGATCTCGCCGCTGGACACCGACGACCGCGAGCCGGTCGGCGCGGGCGCCCGCATCGAATCACCGTCGTCGGTGAACGCCGCCGAGCCGGTGGCCGGGCCGCTGCCGATCGAGCGCCGCTACGACGACATGACCTGAGCCGGCCGATGAACGACGGCCTGACGCCGCCGGCGGGCGACGGCCTGACGCCGCCGGGCGGCGGTCCGATGCCGCCGGTGGGTGACGGTGCCATTGCGGTGCTGGTCAATCCGGCGGCCGCGCGCGGGCGGCACCGTGGCCTGGTACCGGCCGTGCTGCAGCGACTGGGTGCCGCCGGTCGGCCGATCCGGCTCCTCGGCGCGCACACCGCCGAGGAGGCCGAGAAGGCCTGCCACGCCGCCGTGGCCGAGGGCGTGTCCGCGGTGGTCGCGGTCGGCGGCGACGGCACCGTCCACCAGGCGTTGCCGGCGGTGGCGGGCCGGGACGTGGCGTTCGCGGTCATTCCGGCCGGCACCGGCAACGACTTCGCCGACGGCGTGGGTGTCCCCCGCGATCCGCTGGCCGCGGCCGCCCGGGCCGCGGAGGCGCTGCGGTCCGGGCGTACGGCCGGATTCGACCTGGCCCGGGTGACCGGCGCGACCGGGGAACCGCGCTGGTTCGGGGCGGTGCTGGCGGCCGGCTTCGACGCCGTCGTCAACGAGCGGGCCAACCGGATGCGCCGGCCGAAGGGCCCGCGCCGGTACGACCTGGCCATCGCGCTGGAGATGGCCCGGTTGCGGCCCCGCCGGTACGAGCTCGACCTGGACGGCGTCTCGACGGTCTTCGACGGGGTGCTGGTGGCCGTCGGGAACTGTCCCAGCTACGGCGGCGGCCTGCGGATCTGCCCGGACGCCGACCCCGCCGACGGGCTGCTCGACGTGGTCGTGGCCGCCCCGCTGGGCCGGGCCGCGCTGATCCGGCTCAAGCCCAAGCTGCGCCGCGGCACCCACCTCACCGACCCCAGGGTCACCAGCCACCGCGCCCGCCACGTCCGGGTGCACGCCGCCGGGGTGGTCGGGTACGCCGACGGGGAGCGGATCGCGCCGCTGCCGCTGACCGTCGATTGCATCCCGGGTGCCGTCCGGTTGCTCCTTTGATCGCGGGGTCAGATTCCTCAACTCCGGCCGAATGGAACCCTGTCAGCGACGACCGGCAACGGGGGAGTGGACCATGATCGGATCGGTGGGTTCCGGCGGCGTTTCGTTGATACCGGACCCGAAGACGCGTACGGCCGATCAGAATGCCAAGGCGGTGGCGGCAGGCCGGACGGTGGCCGACCACGTGGCCGAGGCGGACACGAAAGAGCCCATCCGCAGCGCGTCGACGACCCAGGGCACTTTGGTCGACACGTACCTCTGAGCAGGCCTTTCTAGTTGACGCAGCCGGCCAGCGCGAGCGTCGCGCCCAGGCCGTTGGCCCGCCCGGGCTCGGCCGCCGGCAACACCAGCGCCGCGCAGCCGGCCTGCACCGCGCCCGCATCGGCGGGCGAGTCACCGACCATCAGCGTCCGCTCCGGGTCGGCGCCGATCATGCCGCAGGCCCGCAGGAAGATCGCCGGGTCCGGCTTCAACCGGCCCACCTCGTAGGACAACGCGAACGCGTCCACCATCGCGTCCAGCCCCCACGCGGCGAAGTGCGGGCGGATGTCGAACCCGATGTTGCTGACCACCGCCACCTTGATCCCGGCGTCGTGCAGGGTGCGCAGCGTCGCCTCGGTGTCGGCGTACGGCAACCAGCCCACCGGCCCCAGCAGCCGCTCGTACAGCGCCGCCGGCAGCCCGTCGATGCCGGTCGTCACCGTTTCCGCCAGCCCGGTGTACGCAGCCCGGTGGCAGTGTTCGTAGAGATCCCGGTCGGCCCACATCTCGGCCAGCGGCGGAGGCACCCGGTACGGCACCGGCCCGCCCGCCCGGCCCGCGGTGACCAGCCGGTCCGCCAGCACCGTGGCCTTGCCCCGGTCGAGCGTCGCGCCGCAGGCCGCCGCGGCCGCGGTCACCCAGGTGACCGAATCCTCCACCTGCGCCAGGGTGCCGTGGAAGTCGAACAGCACGGCGTCGACCGGGCACCGGCCGGTATGCGGGGGACGATCGGGCACGCCGTGCACGATACCCATGGCCGGTGGGCGGCCCGTCGGCAACCGCCGGTACTGCGAGTTGTCACACCGACGAACTAACCTTGCGACCATGACTAGCCCCGCCGAACGGTACGCGGCGTCGAAGCGGCGGGCCGAGTTCCCCGCGCTCGAGGATTTCATGGTCGACGTCGGCTTCGATCTCGACGACTTCCAGCGCCAGGCGTGCGAGGCGCTGGAGCGGGGCAGTGGCGTCCTGGTGTGCGCGCCGACCGGCGCCGGCAAGACCGTGGTGGGCGAGTTCGCCGTGCACCTGGCGCTGCGCGACGGCGCCCGGAAGTGCTTCTACACCACGCCGATCAAGGCGCTGTCCAACCAGAAGTACCACGACCTGGTCGAGCGGTACGGGCCGGCCAAGGTCGGCCTGCTGACCGGCGACAACGCGATCAACGGCGACGCCCCCGTGGTGGTGATGACCACCGAGGTGCTGCGCAACATGCTGTACGCCGGGTCGGCCACCCTGCAGGGCCTGGCCTACGTGGTGATGGACGAGGTGCACTACCTGGCCGACCGGTTCCGCGGCGCGGTCTGGGAGGAGGTGATCATCCACCTGCCGGCGTCGGTGACCCTGGTGTCCCTGTCGGCCACCGTCAGCAACTACGAGGAGTTCGCCGACTGGCTGATCACCGTGCGCGCGGGCGAGACCGAGGTGGTGGTCAGCGAGCACCGGCCGGTCCCGTTGTGGCAGCACATGCTGGTCGGCAAGCGGATGTTCGACCTGTTTCACGACGCCGACGCCGCCAAGAAGCACGACGTGCACCCCGAACTGCTGCGCCATACCCGCGAGATGCTGCGCCGGCTGGAACTCACCGACCGCACGTACGGGCCCGGTGGTCACGGCCGCGGCAGCCGCTCGCGGCGGTGGCAGCCACCGCCCCGGGCCGAGGTCGTCGACCGGCTGGACCGGGCCGGTCTGCTGCCCGCCATTCTGTTCATCTTCAGCCGGGTCGGCTGCGACGCCGCGGTGCAGCAGTGCCTGGGCGCCGGGCTGCGGCTGACCGATCCGGAGGAGAAGGCCGAGATCCGCCGGATCGCGTCGGCCAAGGTGGCCGGCATCCCGGCCGAGGACCTGTCGGTGCTCGGCTACTGGGAGTGGCTCGACGGGCTCGAGCGGGGCGTCGCCGCCCACCACGCCGGGATGCTGCCGGCGTTCAAGGAGGCGGTCGAGGAGTGTTTCGTCCGCGGCCTGGTCAAGGCCGTGTTCGCCACCGAGACGCTGGCCCTGGGCATCAACATGCCGGCCCGCTGCGTGGTGCTGGAGCGGCTGGTCAAGTTCAACGGCGAGGCCCATGTGGACCTCACGCCGGGGGAGTACACGCAGCTCACCGGCCGGGCCGGCCGCCGCGGCATCGACGTCGAGGGGCACGCCGTGGTGCTGTGGAACCCGGAGGTCGACCCTCGCCACGTGGCCGGCCTGGCGTCGACCCGGACGTACCCGTTGCGGTCGTCGTTCCGGCCCTCGTACAACATGGCGGTGAACCTGGTCGGCACGGTCGGCGCGGCCCGCTCCCGCGACCTGCTGGAGTCGTCGTTCGCGCAGTTCCAGGCGGACCGTTCGGTGGTCGGCCTGGCCCGGCAGGTGCAGCGCAACGTCGAGACGATGGAGACGTACGGCCAGGACGCCACCTGCCACCACGGCGACTTCGAGGAGTACTTCGCCCTCCGGATCGCGATCGCCGACCGGGAACGCGCCCTCGCCCGTGACAGCGTGTCGCAGCGCCGGTCGTCGGCGTCGTCGGCACTGGAGAAACTGAAGACCGGCGACGTGGTCCGGGTGCCGCAGGGCCGCCGGGCCGGCCTGGCCGTGGTGGTCGAGCCGGCCGCCGGCGGCTTCGGTGAGCCCCGGCCGCTGGTGCTCACCCAGGACCGGTGGGCCGGGCGGGTCAGCCCGGCCGACTTCTCCGGCGCGGTCGACGTGCTCGCCCGTATCCGGGTGCCCAAGAACTTCAACCCGCGCAACCCCGGCTCCCGGCGCGACCTCGCCGCCCAGGTGGCGGCCACCGGACTGGACCGCAGCGGCACCGGCGGGCGGCGCCGCAGCCGAGGCGGCAGCGGCGAGGACCCGGAGATCGAGCTGCTCAAGATCCAGATGCGGCAGCACCCGTGCCACGCCTGCCCGGACCGGGAGGAGCACGCCCGGTGGGCTGAGCGGCGGTGGCGGTTGCAGCGCGACACCGAGGCGTTGCGGGAGAAGGTGTCCGGGCGTACGGGCTCGCTCGCCCGCACGTTCGACCAGGTCTGCGCGGTGCTCGCCGACCGCGGCTACCTGTCCGCCGACGGCGAGGTCACCGACGCCGGGCGGATGCTCGGGCGGATCTGGACCGAGGCCGACCTGCTGGTGGCCGAGTGCCTGCGGCGTGGCGTCTGGGACGGGCTGGCCCCCGACGAACTCGCCGCGGCGGTGTCCATGGTGCTCTACGAGTCCCGGCGGGAGAGCGACGAGCGGGCCTCGGTGCCGCGTGGGGGCACGTCGGACGCGGTCGACGACACGTTCAAGCTGTGGGGCGAGATCGAGGCCCACGAGGCCGAACACGGGCTGGCGCTGACCCGCGAGCCGGACCCCGGGTTCGTCTGGCCGATGTACCGGTGGGCGCGCGGCGAGCCGCTGGCCAAGGTGCTGTCCAGCGGACACAACGACGACACCGACATGCCGGCCGGCGACTTCGTCCGGTGGGCGCGGCAGGTGCTCGACCTGCTGGGCCAGATCGGGGAGGCGCCCGCCGCTTCGCCCGGGGTCCGCGACGCGGCGCGCAAGGCGATCGGCGCGGTGAACCGAGGGGTGCTCGCGTACCAGACCGGACTATGAGGAAGGCTGCCGATAAGGTGGACCGCGTGGACCGCATCGACACGACCACCCCGCACCCGGCCCGCCGGTACAACTACTGGCTGGGCGGCAAGGACAACTTCGCCGCGGACCGGGCGTCCGGGGACGCGATCGAGTCGGCCATGCCCGGCATCCGGCTGATGGCGCTGGAGAACCGGATGTTCCTCGGCCGGGCGGTGAAGTTCCTCGCGGAGCAGGGTGTCGACCAGTTCCTGGACATCGGCACCGGCATCCCGGCGCCCGGCAACACCTACGAGACGGCGCAGTCCGTGCTCCCGTCGGCCCGGGTGGTCTATGTGGACAACGACCCGATCGTGCTCAGCCACGCCCGGGCCCTGCTCACCGGCGCGACCGCCTACCTGGACGCCGACCTCCGCCGGCCCGCCGGCATCCTGGCCCATCCCGAGCTCAAGGCCACTCTGGACTTCGACCGGCCGGTGGCCCTGCTGCTGGTCGCGGTGCTGCACTTCATCCGCGACGACGAAGATCCACAAGCCATCGTCCGTACGCTCGTGGACGCCCTGCCGTCCGGCAGCTACGTCGTCGCGTCCCACTCCACCTGGGAGTACCAGTCGCCGGAGGTGGTGGCGCGGCTGACCGCGGCCAACCAGGACGGCCGGTTCACCGCCCGCACCGGCACCCAGCTGGCCGGGCTGCTGTCCGGCCTGGAATTCGTCGAGCCCGGCCTGCTCTCGGTGTCGCGGTGGCGCGACCAGGGCGAACGCCCGCCCCGCCCCCCGGTCGAGACCGTGTCCTGCAACGGGGTCGTCGCCCGCGTCCCGTGACCGGCCACCGCCGGCGGTCGGAGGACGGGCCGCCGGACGCGGGATGAGCCGGGCTCAGCTGCCCCGGCGGGGATCGGGGCCCCAGGGCTGGTCGCCCTCCCGGTGCCGGGGGCCCGGCTGGGGCTGGTCGCGTTCGCCCGGATGGTACGGGTCGGGCCGGCCCCGCGGCTGGTCCCGCGACTGACCGGCCGGGGCGCGCCAGAGTTCCGCGCGGGGGCCGGTCCGGGCCCGGGGATCGGCGCGCTGCTGCACGATCGGGAAGACACTCGAATACGCCTGCCACGACGGCTGCTCGCGGGGCTGCGGACCGCTGAGCACCTTGGCCAGCGACGCCAGCATGTCCTGCAGGGCGACGTGCAGTTGCGGATCGTTGACCAGGCCGGACGCGTCCACGGCGTCGACCCGCAGCGGGATCCGCACGCAGGCGTTGGACAGCACCCGGGCGCCACCGTTGATCAGCACCCGCTCCAGTTCGGCCCGGGCCCCGTCGTCCTGCCCGGCGGCCGCCACCGACAGCCACGCGACCGGTTTGCCGTGCAGGTCACCCCCGGCCACCAGGTGGTCGAGCAGGTTCTTCAGCGTGCCCGGGAGTGATCCGGCGTACTCGGGCGTACAGAACAGCAGCGCCTCGGCCTCGCCCACGATGTGCCGGATCAGCGGCATCGCCCCGCGCAGAGCCGGTTCGCCGGGCACGAACGCGGGCACGCTGATCAGCCCGTCGAAGACGGTCGCGGTGATCCCGCCGGGCGCGACCCGGGCCGCGGTGCGCAACGCGGCGGTGTGCAGCGAGTCGTCCCGGGTGCTGCCGGTGATCAGCAGGATGCGCGTCATGGCGCCGACCCTAACCGCCCCCGGTGACTTGCGGGTCTCCCGGCCGGGAGTTATGTAGAGATTGCGCCACGGGCGCGGCCGTCCCCGGCACCGTCGGGCCGGCCGGCGTCCTGGCCTACGCGCTCGCCGGCCGCCACGCTCCCGAAGGCCGTACGGTCGAGACGTTCACCCTGGTCACCGCGTCCGCGCTGGGCACCCTGGCGGCGGGGGCGGCACTCGGCGGCGTGCTCGTCGACCGGCTCGGCCCGGGCCGCACGCTGCTCGCGACCGCCGCGTCCGCGGCGACCGCCGCGACCGCCGCGACCGCCGCGTCCGCGCTGGCCCTCGCGGCCGTGATCGCCACCCGCAGCCGGACCCTCGCCGGGAACGCGCAGAGCCGGCGGGCAGAATCAGCGGGTGCCGAGAACGCAGGGTGACGCCCAGCCGCCGCAGGTCTCGACCTCGGAGGAGCACTTCACCGGGATGTACCTGGCCAAGGACGACCCCTGGGACAACGCGGCCAAATGGTCCGACCAGCGCAAGTACGCGGTGATGTCGGCCAGTCTGCGGCAGCCCCGGTACCGCCGGGCGTACGAGCCGGGCTGCGCGGTCGGCGTGTTCACCCGGATGCTGGCGACCCGCTGCGACGAGGTGCTGGCCGTCGACTGCGTGGACGAGGCGGTGGTCCAGGCCCGCGCGGCGGTCGCCGGTCACCCGCACGTACGGGTGGCGAAAGCTCTGCTCCCGCAGCAGTTGCCGGACGGACGGTTCGACCTGATCGTGGTCGGCGACCTGCTCTACTACCTGTCCGCGGCCGACCTCGAGGCGCTGCTGGCCGGGCTGACCGACCGGCTGGAACCGGGCGGCGACCTGGTCGCGGCGCACTTCCGGGACTCCGACGCGGGCGGTTACGACGGCTTCAACGTGCACGCCGAGCTGGCCCGCCGCACCGGCCTCGAAACCCGCGTGCACCACGAGGACGAATGGTTCGTGGTCGACGTCCTCAGCGGAAGGTGAAGTGCCCGGCCACCGAGCGCCAGCCGGCCGGCGGGTCCTCGCCCGTACGCCCGTCCACCGCCTCCCGGATCAGGTCGGCGTGGCCGGTGTGCCGGCCGTACTCCTCGAGCAGGTCGCAGACCAGCCGGCGCAGGTTGGCGTGCACACCGTCCGGCCCGGACGCGTGGATCTCCTGGTCCAGGCCGCCGGCCATCAGGGCCGCCCCGAGCCGCGACCGGGACCGTTCCACCGCGCCGTCGTACAGCCCGTACAGCTCGGCCGGAGAGTCGTCCGCGGCCGAGGTGAACTCCCAGTCCTCGGTGTCGTACGGATGCCCCGCCCACGGTGCGCCGATCGGCTCGCCGGCCAGCTTGACGGTGAAGTAGAGGTCCTCGACCACGGCCAGGTGCTTCAGCAGCCCGCCGAGCGTCAGCGCGGAGGCGCCGATGCGGGTGCCCAGGCCGCCGGCGTCCAGGCCGTCGGCCTTGAACCGGAACGTCGTGCGCAGCCGCTCGAGCGCTCCGGTCAGCTGTTCCGCCTCGGTGCCGGCGAACGGCGGCTCCCACGGCATGTCATGGTCGGTCATGACGGTCACCGTAGCCGGGCGATCCCGGCCGGGACGCGATGGGTCAGGATCACCCGGTGCACCCCCTTCACCAGCGTTTCCTGCGGCTGCGCGGCCGGGCGCGAGGTGCTCCGGGCGTACGCGTCGGGTCCGATCTGCAACTCACCCGGGCCGGCCAGCGCGCACAGACGGGCGGCCAGATTCACCGCGCGACCCCACACGCCGTACCCGGCCGGCGGCCAGGACGGCGTCACGAAGACCTCACCGAACTCCACCCCGGCGTGCACCGACGGCCGGACCATCTCGGCGCCGCCCGCCGCGACCAGGTCCATGCCGGCCCGTACGGCCCGTTCGGCCTCGTCCCCGCGCGTCACGCGCAGACCGAACACGCACATGAATCCGTCCCCCAGAACCTGCTGGATCTCGCCGCCGTGCCGGCGCGCGATCGCGATCAGGTCGTCCATCAACGGCTTGACCACCTGGTAGACGATCTCCGGATCCACCGTCTCGACCAGCTCGGTGAACCCACTGAGATCAGCGAACAGTACGGCGGCGACTCGCCGGTGCCCCATTCCGACATCCACGAAGAGTCAGAGACCCGACTGTCGCCCCGGGATACATCGGGGGCATCGGCTTTTCAGGCCGACCACAGGTGGGCCGTTCCGGCGAACAGCGCCGGATCGGACTGCACCGGTACCACGCACACGAGGTGCCCGCCCGGCGCCCGCAGAACACTGAAATCGGCGTGTCCGGTCTCCACCACCGCGCCCAGCGCGAGCAGCCGGGCGATCTCGGCGTCCACGTCGTCGGTCTCGATGTCCAGGTGGTAGCGCGCCGCGCCGCCGATCTTCTGCACGTCGACGGCCAGGCCGGGCACCGCGCCGGTCAGCGCGGTGAACTCGGGTTCGCCCGGACTCTCCCGCGCCGTGACCCCGAGCGCGGCCGCCCAGAACGCCACCGCGGCCGGCGCCTCGCCGGTCGGCGTGTCGATGAACAGCCCGTACAGCCGGCTCCGATGCATGGCCGCGAGCCTAGCGCCCCGGTCCGGGGGCGGCGGCCGTCCCGGCGAGCTCCCGGGCGGGTCGCGCCGGTGGTGGAACGGGGACGGCCGGCCCGCGCCGCACCGCCACCTGATGCACCAGGCCGGCGGCGGCCAGCAGCAGGATCGGGTACATCGGCACGTAGTAACGGAACGAGCTGGGGACCCCGTTCAGCGTGGTCACCACCGCGCTGGGCACGAGCGCGCCGAGGAACAGGGCGGTGCGCTCGGACCGGAACGCGGTCAGGCACGAGACGAGCGCGCCCACCCACAGGATCATCATCGCCGCGTCGGTCTTGAAGTACCGGCGGGAGTCGGCGACGGTGTTGTGCCAGAAGTGCCGGGGCAGGTGGTGCAGCGCCACCCGGACGCTCGGTTCGTGGTTGATGTGCGCGTACCACCACAGCACGTCGTACGGGGCCCACCACTGCAGCACGGCGGTCGCGGCCAGGCCCACCGGCAGCAGCACGAGCACGGCCGGCGTCCACGGGTTCCCGCGCAGGCTCCGCTGCCGGATCGCCGTCCACAAGCAGGCCGCGCACACCGCCGACACCAGGACCGGCGCCGACTGCCGGCAGAACGTGATCGCCACCAGCAGGAGCGCGCAGCCGGCGGCGGCCGCCGGCCCGAACCGCCGTCCCCCGATCGGCAGCAGCAACAGCAGCGCCGTGA
This sequence comes from uncultured Actinoplanes sp., assembly GCA_964236515.1. Classification (GTDB taxonomy): domain Bacteria; phylum Actinomycetota; class Actinomycetes; order Mycobacteriales; family Micromonosporaceae; genus Actinoplanes. Next base: position 39,021 of record CAXSDA010000026.1, on the reverse strand, counting down.
CGAAGGCCAGTGTCGGCGCCTCGGTGAACAACCCGGCGCCGTACGAGCGGAACGCGGTCGACAGCAGGAACAACCCGGCCACGGCCAGCGCGACCTCGGCCGGGAACAGACGGGCGAACAGCCGGGTCAGCCCCCACGCGGTGAAGATCGCGGACAGCAGCGGCACGACGTACATCCCGGCGCCGCCGAACAGCATCACGAACGGCACCGACATCGCCGGGTAGACGACCCGCGGGTAGATCAGCGGCGCCACCCGCGGGTTGTCGAAGCCCAGGTGCAGACGCCCGATCTTCGGGTCGTGGAAATAGACGCCGGTGAGCCGGATGGACTCCTGGAGGCTGTGGCCGGCGTAGTGGTAGGTCATCGCGGTGTAGTAGAGGGCGTCCCCGGTCCACATGCGCGTGGTCCAGCGCCACCAGACGTACGACACGGTGAAGACGACCGCCAGGGTGACCCAGTGGCGCAGCGGGACCGGGCCGCCGACGCGGCGCAGCAGTGTCCTCATCGGCCGGCCACCACGGAGCCGAGGCGCGTTGCCGGCGCCGCCGTCGGGGCGCCGTGCCGCGGACCGCCGGCCGGCGCCGACCGCCGGTCCGGGCTCTCCTGGATGTCCAGCGTGAGCGCCGCGATCAGCAGGTGGATCCCGGTGAGCACGGGCAGGGCGGCCAGCAGCACGCTGCCGGCGCTGGCCACCGGCGGCCCGAGCGTCTCGACCACGACCCACGAGCCGATCCCCGTGCCCAGCAGCATCAGGAACAGCCCGGTCAGCAGCAGCAGGGCCACCGGGGAAAACGAGAAGATCACGTATTTCTGCAGCATCCGCCGCCAGAATCCGCGGAAGAGCTGTTTCATCAAGGCCGGGACGACGCGATGCATCCGCATCGTCGACTTCTCGTCGCCGTACACCGCGGGAATCGGCACGTCGCACGCGGGAACGCGGAGAATATTCAGGCTGATCAGCAGATCGTTCTCGAACGAGTAATCGCGCGCGATGCGGTCGAGATCCAATCGTTCGAGGGCGTTGCGGTGAATGGCGGTGTAACCGTTCTGCGGGTCGAAGAGATGCCAGTATCCGGACGCGAGTTTGGTCATGAACGACAGCACCACATTGCCGAATATCCTCATCGCCGGCATTCCCTGGTAGGACTCGCGGTTGTAGAACCGGTTGGCCTTGGTGAACAGCGCCTCGCCGTCGGCGATGGGGATCAGCAGGTCAGGCAGGTACACCGGATCCATCTGAGCGTCCCCGGCCATCACCACGGCCACGTCACAGCCCTGCGCCAGGGCGGCTTTGTGACCGTCGCAGATGGCCCCGCCGACGCCGGTGTTCCGTTCGTGCCGGATCACCGTCAGCCGCGGATCGGCGGTCGCCTGCGCTTCGGCGGACGTACGGTCGGTGCTGCAGTCGTCGACGACGAAGATGTGATCCACATAGTCCGGAACCGCATTGACGGTCCGGGCGATCAGTTTTTCCTCGTTGTAGGCGGGCACGACCACGGCCACCTTGAGTTCGCGGAACACGGACGGCAAGGTAACAGTCGACAGGTGTACGGCCGGGCAATTGAATTATGGTATTTCTTTCGTGTATCAATGGGGAATCCGCCGGACATCTGTCAGGGTCGATGCATGACAAACGGCCCAGACGGCGTCCGCGGCCGGCCGTCAGGCTCGAGGTGTCACCCGAGTCGGAGGAGTCGTCATGCGGCGGGTCGCACCAGCCATCGTCCTGTTCTTTCTCTCACCCCTTGTCGCCGAGTACCTGCTCGGTGACTTCGGGCTGGGCGCGTTGTACATCCTCGCCGGCGTGGCCCCGATGTACGGCGGCGGTGCCATCCTGATCCGCGAGCTGACCCGCCGCACCGGCCGCGGCTGGCCGACGATCGTGCTGCTGGCCCTCGCGTACGGCGTGCTGGAAGAAGGTTTCAGCACGATGTCGTTGTTCAACCGGAACTATCTGCACGCTCATCTGCTCGACCACGGGTACGTCGCGGCGCTCGGCATCTCGATCCCGTGGACCCTGTTCGTGTTGTCCATCCACACGATCTGGAGCATCAGCCTGCCGATCGCCGCGGTCGAGGAGTGGGGCACCCGGCGGACCACCCCGTGGCTGCGGACCCCCGGCCTGGTCGTGGTGTCGGTGATCTTCGTGATCGGCGTCGTGCTGGACTTCCTGATCAGTTACAGCCAGGGGCACTACGTTGCGCCGTGGCCGCAGCTGGTGGGGGTCGCGGTGGTGTTCGTGCTGCTGGTGGTCGCGGCGTTCCGGATGCCGCGCCGCACCGAGCCGCAGCCGGTGGCCGGCCGCACCGCGCCGGCGCCGGTGTTGCTGTTCGCCGCCGCGCTGCTCGACGGCGGGCTGTTCATGGCCGCGCAGATCGGCGCGCTGCCGACGTGGGTGGCGGTGGTGGTCCTGGTCGCCGCCCTGACACTGGCCGTGGTCGGGATCGCCCGCTGGTCGCGGAGCCCCGGATGGGGTGCCGGGCACCGCTTCGCCGTGCTCTCGGCCGGGCTCCTGACGTACGCCTGGCACGCGTTCCTCAGCCGGCCGTTCGTCGGCGGCGAGGGCATCCTGAGCCCGATCAGCCACATCGTCTTCGCCCTGGTCACGGTGGTCCTGCTGGATGCCGGGGGACGCCGGGTCCGGGACCGCCGGCCGGTCGCCGCGCCGGCCCCGGCCCCTCACGAGGCCGTCGCCGCTTCGTCAGACGCCCCACACCTGCGCCGGGCAGACTGAGGTCATGGAAACCGACCTCGATCTCGCCCGGCGCGCCGCGTTCGCCGGGGCCGAGGTCGGCCTGCGCTACTTCGCCGCGCTGGCCGACCTGCCGCAGGAGCGCAAGGCCGACGGGTCCGTGGTCACCCAGGCCGACCGGGCGGTCGAGACGGCCGTGCAGTCGGTGCTGACCGCGGCCCGGCCCGGCGACGCGATCCTGGGCGAGGAGGGCGGCGCCACGGCCGGCGTCAGCGACCGGCGGTGGATCATCGACCCGATCGACGGGACCGCGCTGTTCGTCGCCGGCGACGACCGCTGGCTGGTGCTGATCGCGCTGGAGCAGGCGGGCGAGATCATCGCCGGGGTCGCGTTCCACCCGGCGCAGGGGCGGATGTTCTGGGCGGCGCGCGGCGCCGGGGCGTACGAGGCTTCGGGGGAGGGGCCGGGCGTGCGGATCTCGGTCTTCCGGACGACGTCCGACGTGCTGACCGAGAGCCGCCTGGCCGTGATCCCGACCGACCCGGCGGTGGCGGCGCCGCTGATCGCGGTCGTGCCCGACCTTCCGTGGCCGCTGCACCCCGGCCTGATGGTGGCCCGCGGCGACCTCGACCTGGCGGTGCAGACCGCCGGGCAGATCTGGGACTTCGCCGCCACCTCGCTGATCGTCCAGGAGGCCGGCGGCGTCTACCACAACATCGCCGGCGGCACCCGCCCGGCGGCGGGCTCGTCGCTCTACGCGCGCAGCGAGCCCCTGGCCGAGCAGGCGCTGACGATCCTCCGCGGCTAGTGCGGCGGTCCGACCCGTTCGGCGAGGCGCTCGACCTGCCCGTTGTGCACGTCGCTCACCCACTCCCAGCCAGGCTCGGCCGAGGAGCCGATCCGCGGGTCGCCGGGAACACGGCCGTCACTCAAAGCCTCTACGTACGACCGATCCTGGTCGATCCGGACGCGGACCTGGTCGGCCCGGCCGATGGAGCCGTGCCCGGGGACGACGGTCTCGACGTCGCCCGCCACGCCCTCGAGCAGCCGCAACGCGGCGAGGTAGTCGCCGATCGGGTCGGCGGCGCCGTTCAGGTCGAGCATCGGGACGAGGACGTCGGACAGCATGTCGCCGGCGACGAGAACCCCCTGGTCCTCGATCATCAGCGCCGCGTGGCCCGGGGCGTGCGCCTGATGCTCGATGATCCGGACATCGGGGCCGTCCCACGGAATCCGGGTCGTGCCGGCGGGCAGGCCGTCGATCAGGCCGAGCAGGTCCAGCGGCACCTGATCGGCGATGTCCGGCGGCAGCATCCCGGCGACGCGGGCCTTCGCCGCCGCGTCCGGTAGTCGATCCCGGACAGTGGCCGCGCAGCGGGCCGTGCCGTACCGGGGCGCCGCGCCGAGACCGGCCGGCCAGAGCAGGTGATCCCAGTGCGGATGGGTCGAGAAGCCCACCACCACCGTCTGACCCGAATCGGACAGGTCGTTGGCGAGGCAGGCCATCTCGTGGCCCTGCACCCCGGGGTCGATGAGCATCACCCCGGCCCGGCCCTGCACGACGACGGCGTTGCTCCGGCAGAACTCGCTCTGGTGGATCAGCACGCCCTCCGCGACCTGCGTCAGCACGGTGGCCCCCTTTCCGGTTGTGGTTTGCAACCGCTTTCCCGGACGGTAGTGCCGGGAGATGGTCGAGGGCAAGACCGGCAGGCTTAAGCGCCGAGCCGGTGGGTCAGCGCGTACCAGAGGGAGAAGCCGGCGGCGGCCGACAGGGCGATGCCGACGATGCCCAGGACGCGACCGGTCATCGCCGTGCTGAATCCGCGGGCCACCGGGCCGCGCCGGCTGTACAGAATGGCCAGGACCCCGGCGATCGCGCCGGCCAGGCACGGCGAGAATAGCACCGAGACGATCCCCAGAGTCAGCGCCGTACGCCCGGACCGGGTCCCGCCCGTCGGGGCGATCGGCGTGGGTACCGGATGCGGGTGCCAGCCGTACTGCGGGGGCAGGTCGCCCAGTTGCGCCACCAGCTCGGAGGTGTAGCTCGCGGTGCCGACCGCGGCCACCCGGCGGTCGTACTCGTCCATCGGCAGGGTCGAGTCGTCGAGCGCGGTGGTGAGCCGCTGCAACACCTCAGCCCGTTGGTCGTTGCCGGCCCGTCCGTCCATGGTCGCGAAACTAACGCCTGATCGGGGCATTCGCCGTACAAACGGTCCAATCAGGCGGGCGCGTGCAGCGTGACCGTGGTCCAGGCGCCGACGTGGACGCGGTCGCCGTCGGCCAGCGGGCGGGTCTGCCCGGCGGTCAGCGGCTTGGGTTCGTCGTTGAGGTACGTGCCGTTGGTCGAGCCCAGATCGGACAGCAGCCACACGCCGTCGATGTTGAGGGTGAGCAGCGCGTGGCTGTGCGAGACGCCGGGGTCGAGCGGCTCGGCCGACAGGTCCAGTTCCGGGTCGGTGCCCTTGGAGCGGCTCTTGCGGCCGATCCGGACCTGCGGCGCGGGCAGCGTCACCGTGCGCGCGGCAACGCCTTCCGGGAACTCGACGCCGTCGATGGCGTTGGCGTCGAAATACGTCCGGTCCGGCCCGACCGTCGCCGTCCACACCCCGGCCACCGGCGCCGACGGGGTGGACAGGGCCGGCACCTTGCCGGTGGTGTGGTCGTAGCCGCAGTCCTCGCAGAACCGCCAGTTGCCGGTGCGCGGGGTGCCGCAGTTCGGGCAGATCTCGGCCCCGGCGGGTACGGGCGACGGCGGCGCCGACACGGTGGTCGGCAGCGGCGGTGGCGGGACCGTGGTCGGCAGCGGCGGGGGCGTGAACGCCGCCGTGCCGCCGATCTTGGCCCCGCACGTGTCGCAGTAGTCCGCCTCCGTCGAGGCGTGCCCGTTGGGGCAGGTGTACGTGCTCACTGCCGTCCCACCCGTACCGTCTTGGTCGACCGCGTGTCCAGGGCCATCTCGTCCGCGGCCTCGACCTTGCGCCGCAGCCGCACCGTACCGGTGGCCGCGTCCTCGATGTCGACCACGGTGGCCAGCAGCTCCTCGGTCGCCTTGTTGCCGCTCTCGTGGGCCAGCTGCGCCGCCCGCCCGAACTTGATCGTCGCCGTCCGGTCGTCGCCGGCTTTGCGCGCCTCGATCCCGGCCTGGATGGCGTCGGCCAGCTCGGCCTGTCCGGTGTAGTGGGCGACCTGCCGGTTGATCCGCGTGGACAGCGCCGTGTCGTCCGTCCAGACCGCTCGGACCAGGCACTGGGCCAGTGTGATGTCACCCTCGACCACCGACACCCGGGCCGCCAGCATCTCGTCGCCGGCGCCGCCCGCGGTCACGTCCACGCAGACGTGGTAGTCCCGGCTCTCCGTGCCCCAGGAACCGAGCGGGTAGCGGACGGCCCGCGGCCCGTCCTCGACCCGCTTCCCGGTCAGGTCCAGTACGTCCGGCTCGACCTGCTTGACGAACCGCACCGTGGAGTTGACGGGCGTCCACACCTTGAGCTGGACGCCGGCGGTGGTCTTGCCCATCGCCTTGGTCATCATCTCCTCGAACGCGGCGGTCAGCCCGGCCGGCTGGGCCACGATGTCGACCGAGCCCAGCATCGCGGTGGCGACCTTGCGCAGCTCGGAGACCTTCCAGTTGGTGCCGACGCCGCGGCAGTCGCACTGGAACTGGCCGCCGATCTGCTCCAGCACGCCTTCGAGGTAGCCCTGGTACTCGCCGTTGTCGCCGTCGGTGAGCAGGATGGCGTGGGCGATGTCGCCGGGCCGCTGACTGAACAGCTGCGCCGCCAGCTTCAGCCAGGCGCCCATGGCCGTACCGCCGCTGGCCTCCAGGCGGTCGATCGCCCGGACCGCCTCGGCCCGGCTGGACTGGTCGGCCACGGCCAGCTCGCCCGGACCGGGGTAGAGCTGCTGGGCGGTGCTGACCCCGGCGATGATGGCGAAGTGGACGCCGTCGTCGATGACGCCGACCGCGGCCTTGGCCGCCTGCCGGGCCGCCACCATCCGGCCCTCGGCCTGCATCGACCCGGACGCGTCGACGATGATGATCTCGGTCGCGCCGGAGGTACGGCGGCCGGTCTCGGAGCCGGACGAGGCGACCGTGACGATCGCGTTGACTTCGGACGCGCCCAGGGCGAGGAACTCGTTCTGGAACGCCTCGGCGGTGTACGGCACGGACTCTCCTAGGTGATCGCGGGGTGGACCGGCACGAGCGCGACGGTGATGTTGTCCGCCCCGCCGCGCTCGAGGGCGTAGTCGGTGAGGGACCGGGCGGCGCCGGCGAGGTCGTGGTCGCGCAGGTGCTCCCGGACAGTGTCGGTGAACGCGTCCGGGTCGGCCAGGTAGTTCCACAGCCCGTCCGAGCAGACCACCAGATGGCCCGGGGCGGTCACCGCGTACGTGCCGGTGCGCGGCTCGGTGACCGGCGCGTCGGCGCCGAGCCAGCCGGTGATCGCGTGCGCGTTCGGATCCCGCATCGCGGTGACCGGGTCGGCGCCCCGCCGGATCGCGTGCGTGGCCCACGAGTCGTCCTCGGTGAGCTGTTCCGCCGGCCCCTCGGCAGGCAGCCAGTACGCCCGGCTGTCCCCGATCCAGCCGAAGCCGATCTCGCTCCCGCGTACGCATGCGGCGACGATCGTGCAGGCCGGGTTGGAGGCCGCCCGCTTCGGGTCGCCGCTGGTGGCCAGTACCGCCACCGCCGCACCGGCCGCGGTGACGGCGAGCGCGATCTGCTTGACCAGATCGTCGCCGGCTCCGGCGAGGAGCTCGCCGGCGGTCGTCGCGGCCGTCTCCGAGGCCACGTCCGGGTCGTACGAGGAGGACACGCCGTCGCACACCACCACGTCGACGGCGCCGTCGCGGGCGGTTAGGAACACCGCGTCCTCGTTGCGGTGGTGGCGTTTCCCGCGGTCGGTGACGGCGGCGGCGACCGGGCCCAGGTCGGTCTCCATGTGGTCCCGGGGGCGACCGGCCAGCATGCCGCAGGTGCTGCAGTAGCCGTCCGGGCCGACCGACGCGGGCGTGCCGCAGTGCGGGCAGGCGGCCGGATCGGACTCCTGCTGCCGCACCCGCGCGGCGTCGGTGAGCGGCCGGCCGCACGCCTCGCAGAAGGAGGCGCCCGCCGCCCGCTCATCGGCGCAGCTGGGGCAGTCCAGATCGGTCGCGGGCGCGCCCGTCATCTGCGCGTCCGTCATGTGCGCGTCCGTCATGTGCGCGTCCGTCATGTGCGCGTCCGGGGCCGGGCGGCGTTGGCCTGGTCGACCAGGCGGGTCCGGTCAGGGCCGTGCACGGCCCGGGCCATCTCCCGGTACGCCTCCTCGAGCGCGAACCGCACCCCCCGCTCGTCGGCACTGCCGGTGGCTCCGGTCCGCAGCACCGTGGCCGGCACCGCGACGCCGCCGGTGAGGGTGGTCAGCGCCTGTTCCAGCAGTTCGGCCCGCAACGCCGCCAGCTGCGCCGCCTCGACCTCGAGCCGGTCGATCAGCGCGGCCGCGGCGGCCAGCGCGGTCACGTCGGCCGCCACCGAGGGGTGCGGCCGGACCAGGGCGCGGACCGCGCCGACCTGGGAGCTGCGGTACGCCGAGGACGTCCCCGGCACCCGGTTGTACGCCTCGACCGCGCCGTTGCGGTCCCCGGCGGACAGCCGGCACCGGGCCAGCCCGGCCGCGGCCGTGGTGTACGCCGGATCGGTGCGGCTGACCACGTCGTAGTACCCGGCGGGCCCGTCCACCTGACCGGCCATCTCGAGGCTGACGGCCAGGGCGAGCTGGGGCGCGAGCTCGCCCGGCAGCGTCGAGTAGACCGCGTCGAACTGCCCGGTGGCCCGCACGAAGTCGCCGGTGGCCAGCGCCAGCAGCCCGTCGTACCAGGCCACCCGCCAGTCCCCGCCGTCGGTGGCGGCCATCTGGTCGCGGGCGTCGGCGGCTCCGGCGACGTCACCCAGCTCGATCCGCGCCCGCATCACCCGCAGCTGGACCTCGATGGTCCGGTCGGGCGCGGTGTCCAGCAGCGCCAGTACCTCTTCCGGTTCGGTCACGGTGACCGAGGCCAGGAACGCCGCCGCCGGGTCGGTCAGGTCCACCATCGGCGTCGGCAGGTCCTGCCAGCGGGGCGCCTCGGCCCGTACGTCCGTGCGCTGTTCCGGTGTGAACAGGCGGGACGGTGCCGGGTGCGGGGTGCCACCGGCCGCCAGCACCTGCCGCAGCACGCCCAGCATCTGCTCGGTCATCTCGCCGGAGTCGGCGAACCGCTCACCCGGGTCGGTACGGGTGGCCCGGTCGAGCAGCCGGTAGAACGACTCGAACCGCTGGTACACCTCGAATTCGGCCCGCTCCGGCAGGCTGCTCCGGTAGGTGCTCTGGTAGCCGCGGAAATCAGTGGTGAGCACGGCCAGTGTCCGGCCGATGGTGTACAGGTCGGAGGCCACCGACGGGCCGGCCGTGGCCATCTCCGGCGCCTGGTAGCCGACGGTGCCGTAGATGGCGGCGTCCATGTCGTCGACCTGCACCACGCCGCCGAGGTCGATCAGCCGCATCTGGTCGCCGGACTGGATCACGTTGTCCGGCTTGAAGTCGCAGAAGATCAGGCCCCGGTCGTGCAGATACGCGAACGCGGGCATGATCTCCAGGATGTAGGCCAGGGCCTGGTCGACCGGCAGCGGGTCGGCGTTCCCCCCGGCGGCGATCCGGCGGTCCTTGAGAATGGCCTTCAGTGACTCGCCGCCGACGTACTCCATGACGATGTAACCGGCGCCGTCGTGCTCGACGAAGTTGTAGATCTTGACGATGTTCGGGTGCTCGACCTCGGCCAGGAACCGCCGCTCGGCCACGGCCGCCGCCAGGGCGTCCTCGTCGCCCGAGTTGAGCAGGCCCTTGAGCACGACCCAGCGGTCCGACACGTTGCGGTCCACGGCCAAGTAGATCCAGCCCAGGCCGCCGTGCGCGAGCGCGCCGACCACCTGGTACTGGCCGCCGACGAGGTCGCCCTTGACCAGCTTGGGGGTGAAGTTGAACGCCTCGCCGCAGTTGGGGCAGAAGCCGGACGTACGGCCGGGACGGTCCCCGCGGCTGCGGCCCACCGGCTCGCCGCACTTGGCGCAGTAGCGGCGGTCCTCCGGCACCTCGGCCACGGCCATGATCGCGGTCGACGGGTCGACGAAGGGGATCGGCGCGACGTCGACCAGGCCGCCGCCGAACCGCCGCCGCCGGCTGCCGGTGCGCCCGCTGCCGGTCCGGGCCGAGCCCGTCCGGGTGGACAGCGGCGCCGTGCGCCGCGACGGCCCGGTGTTGGCGGTGTTCCGTACCGACGGCGTGGCGCCGGTTCCGGTGCCGGTGCCGGTTCTGGCCGAGGCGGCGGGTGCTTTGAGCGGCGCGAGTCCGCAGGTGTCGCAGTATCCGTCCACGATGGTCCCGGGACAATTGCGCTGGCACTGCATCTAAAGGGCCCTCCTGCCGATGGCCTGGGTGAGCGCGTCGGTGTAAGCGTTGACCGCGGCCCGGGCGGCGCTGACGTCGCAGGGCGCGGTGAAGAGTGCGGTCCGGGCGGCCTCGGCCAGCGGCGTCAGGTCGCTGTCCTCGCCCAGTCCGCGGCTGAGGGCCTTGGCCCGGTACGCGTCGAGCCGCCCGCGCAGCTCGTTGCGGGTGGTGAGCAGTCCGGAGTTGGCCGCGGTGGCTTCCCGCAGCCGGGTCAGCCGGTCCTGGGCGGTGCGGGTCCAGTCGTACAGCCGGGGGCTGATCAGCGACCAGAGCCCGGCGGCGCCCAGCGCCTCGATCGCGGCCAGCTCGGGCCGCAGGTCGGGGCCGGTCACGACCGCGATGGCGGCGTCGGCGAACCGGCCGGCGGCGTTGCTCTCGGCCACCGCCGCCGCGCCGGCCGCCTCGGTCAGCTGCCGGGCCAGATCGCGGGCGTCGGCCAGTCGCTTGGTGAGCGAGTCGCGCAGTTCGGTGGCCGAGGTCCGCTCGGCGTCGGCGCGGGCGATGAGCGTCCGGGCGGCGGCCAGATCACGCTCGTCGACGCCGAGAGGGTCCGACGCCAGCGCCGCGGTGAAGGTGCCCAGTCGCTGATCGGCCTGATCGAGCGGCACGCTGCGACCGCCCAGTTGCCGGACGTTGGCCAGCGCGGCCGCCGCCGACGCGGCCTCGGCCAGCAGCCGCTGCCACACGTCGGCGGCCCGGGTGACGACGCCGACCGCGGTGGCGAAGGCCGCCTCCATCGCCGACAGCAGCTCGGCCGGGGTGCAGGTCAGCGTCTTCTGCCGCTGGCCGAGCAGGCCGCGCTGGGCCAGCGGCACGGTGGTCGTGGACAGCGTGATCGACTCGCCCAGCACCAGGTGCCGGAACTGCGTCCGGTCGGCGTCGGTCAGCCGCCGCTGGTCCCGCAGGCTCCGGGCCCGGCCGATCAGCTCGGTCAGCATCCGGTAGCCCTCCCACAACTGGGTCAGGGCCTCGGTGGCGTCGGTCCAGGCGGCCGCGGTCGCCCCGGTCAGCGGACCCTTGTCCAGGTCCTTGCGGGCCGGGTTGTCGTCCAGGTCGACCAGGTTGGAGGCAATGGCCAACGATGCGGTCTCCAGGCGCGCGAGCTCGTTGTCGGCGGGGGCGAGGAGCGGCGACGTCACTTGTACTGGGCCTTGGGCGGGGCCGGGGCCTTGCCGAAGTCGCTGAGCCACTTGTCGTACGTGGCCGTCCAGGTGCCGTCGGTGCGCTCCTGCTGCAGCACGGCGTTGACGAACCGGGTGAACTCCGGGTGCGTCTGGGCCATGGCCATGCCGTACGGCTCCTGGGTGAAGCTGGCCCCGACCACCTTGGCGTACGGGTCCTGCGCGGCCAGGCCGTACAGGATCGTGTCGTCGGTGGAGATGGCCGCCACCTCGTTGCGCTGGAACGCGACCAGGCAGTCGGCGAAGGCCGGCAGCCCCACCGGCACCGGCTTCGGGTTCGCCGTGACCGCCGCGATGTTGGCCAGTGACGTCGACCCGACCGCGGCACAGACCTTCTGCCCACCGAGCTGGTCGATGCCGGTCGCCTTGGAGTCGGTGCTGACCAGCACCCGCTGCCCGGCGTCGTAGTACACGGTGGAGAAGTTGACCTGCTTCCACCGTTCGCAGTTGATCGTCATCGTGTCGGCGACCAGGTCGACGCTGCCGTCCGTCAGCGAACTGATCCGCTTGTCGTACCCGATGACCTTGATCTGCAGCTTGTCGGGGTCGCCGAAGATGGCCTTGGCGATCTGCCGGCCCATGTCCACGTCAAATCCCTCGACCTGGCCGGTGAACGCGTTGCGGGACGAGAACAGCAGCGTGTCCTGGCTGGTGCCGAGGATCAGCCGGCCGCGCTTCTGGATGGTCGCCATGAACGAGCCGGACGGCATCTTCCCGGGCGCGGGCAGCGCGCCGGTGGGGGCGAGGCTCTTGCGCGGCTGGCAGGAGTCGTCCGCCGGCGCGGCGGCGGCCGGGGTCGGCGACGGGGCGGCCTTGGCCGGCACCGCGGTGTCGGCCGTGCTGGTGCAGCCGGCCAGGGCCAGCAGTGCCGCGGCGGAGACGGCGACGAGACTTCTACGCATCACCGGTACTCCTCCAGCCGGGGCCGCATCCCGGCGACCATCAGCCCGCAGATGATCAGCGCGAGCAGCGGACCCAGGATCGTCAGCAGCGTCAGGCCCCCGCCGGCGCCGTCGATCTCGTCGGTGAACGCCTGTTTCTTCTCGTCCAGCGCGGTGCCGATGGTCGTGGTCAGGCTGGTGAACGTGCCCGTGGTGGCGGCGCCGATGGACAGCTTGACCGCGTTGTCGTAGTCGCCGCCGTCGTCCAGCTTGCGAATCTGCTGATGGGCGGTCACGTACGTGTTCTGGTGCTGCTGGGCGGTGCTGTTGCCGACCCGCCCGAGAGCGGCGCTGAGCTGGGTCGCGGTGGTCTTGAAGTCGTCCTCGTACGCGCCCCCGGAACCGCGCGCGGCCAGCGTGAGCGCTTCGTCGCCCCGCTCGCGCAGGGCCAGGATCCGGGCCTCGGCCAGCTGGGCCACCGGCGTCGACCCGTTCCGGTCGGCCCGATGCAGGTGGGTCCGCTGCGCGATCAGCACCCCACCGGCGAACAGCACCAGCACGACCGTGGCCAGCGTGGCGACCACCAGGGGGACGTTGAACGTGCGGTGGGTGACGCGACTCAGGTGTCGCTGGGCCAGCAGGAGGGAGATCAACAGCAGGGCCAGCAGCAGGATCAGGAAGCTCACCCAGATCGTGCTCCGGGCGCCGCCGTAGCCGTCGGTCACGTCCTTCTGGGCGGTCTGGAACAGCGCCTGGGTCTGCGGCAGCAACTGCCCGCGGTACAGGGTGGAGGCGGAGTTGAGGTAGGCGGCGCCGACCGGCAGGCCCTGCCGGTTGTTGGCGCGGGCGGTGGCGACCAGTCCGGCGTACTCGGCGACCCCGGCGGCCAGCTGCTGGATCGAGTCCTGCGTCGTCCCCTCGGGGGCGTTGCGGCTGGCCTCGGTCAGAGCCGCGGTCGCCCGGTCGAGGTCGCTGTCGTACTGCCGGGTCAACGCGGGCGGTTCCAGCCCGCCGGCCAGGAACGCCTGGGCGGCGGTGGTGTCGGCGTCGGCCAGCGCCGAGTAGATGGTCTCGGCCTCGAGCAGCAGCGGCTGGGCGCGGTTGCCGAGATCGCCGGTGCCCGAGCGGGCGGCGTACGCGGTCAGCCCGGTGACTGCGCCGGTCACCACGCCCAGGGTCAGCAGCACGGCCAGGATCAGCTGGAGGCGGCCGGGTGTCGTCTCCCGCAGACGACTCAGGCGGCGCACCGGGGCGAGACGGCGGGCGGCCGGGACCGGCGCCGGCCGGGCCAGTTGTGCAGTGCTCAAACGTCCTCCGTACCCCCGTGGCGTGTTGCTCCTGCCATCGTGCGGCACGGATGCAATGGCGTGTCGCCCGGGGTCAGCTCAACGCCCGCTTCAGAAGCTTGCCCGTGGCGGTCATCGGCAGCGTCTCGACGAACTCGACGATCCGGGGGTACTTGTACGCCGCCATCTGCTCCTTGCCCCAGGCGACGAGTTCCGCCTCGGTGACGGTGGCCCCGGGCTGGCGGATCACCACCGCCTTGATCTCCTCGCCGTGGCTCTCATGGGGCACCCCGATGACCGCCGCCAGCGACACTCCCGGGTGGGTGATCAGCACTTCCTCGATCTCCCGGGGGTACACGTTGAAGCCACCACGGATGATCATGTCCTTGGCCCGGTCGACGATGTAGTAGAAGCCGTCTTTGTCCCGCCGCCCCAGGTCGCCGCTGCGGAACCAGCCGTTGTTCATCACCTCGGCCGTGGCCTCGGGCCGGTTGTAGTAACCGCGCATGATGTTGTGACCGCGGATGGCGATCTCGCCGATCTCGTCCACGCCCTCGATCGTGTTCCACTCGTCGTCGATCAGCTTCACCTCAACGCCCCAGATCGGCACGCCGATCGACCCCGGCCGGGGCTCGCTGTCGGGGTCGCTGAAGGTCGCCACCGGGGACGTCTCGGACAGCCCGTACCCCTCCAGGATGGTCACCCCGAAGCGTTCCCGGACCGCCTTGATGATCTCCACCGGCAGGCTGGACCCGCCGGCCACGGCGACCCGCATGTTCCGGGCGATGCGTTCCACGTCGACGCCGTCGGAGAGCGCGTTGAGCAGCCCCCACCACATCGTCGGTACCCCGGCGAAGAAGGTCACGTTCTCCGACTCGAGCAGCTTGACCGCGGCGCCGGCCTCGAAGCGGGGGAGCAGCACCAGCGTGGCCGCGGTGGCGAAGCCGGCGTTCATGTTGACCGTCGAGCCGAACGAGTGGAACAACGGCAGCACCAGCAGATGGGTGTCGGTAGCCGGGCGGCTCTGGAACAGCCGGTTACAGGTGAGCGCGTTCATCACCAGGTTCGAGTGGGACAGCTCGGCGCCCTTGGCCTGCCCGGTGGTGCCGCTGGTGTAGAGGATGACGGCCGGGTCGGTCTCCGGCCGCAGCACCGTCTCGAACACCGGCGACCGCCCGGCCACCGCCGCGCCCATGGTCTCCGCCCCCGGGACCGGCGACTCCGCCCGCGGGTCGGCGGTGATCAGGAAGAACATCTCGCAGTCGCCGGCCTGGTCGAAACCGGCCTTACCCTCGGTCCCCATCGGCAGCTCGGCCGTGCCCTGGAAGCAGAAGTACGCCCGGGCCTGCGAGTCCTTCAGGTGGTACGCGATCTCGCGCCCCTTCAGGAGCACGTTCAGCGGCACCACGACCGCGCCCGTCTTGAGGATGCCGTAGTACACGATCGGGAAGAACGGCAGGTTGGGGCAGGACAGGGCCACCTTGTCGCCCGGCTGGATGCCCCGGTCCACCAGCATGTTCGCCACCTGGTTGGCCCCCGCCTCGACCTGGGCGTAGCTCAGCCGCGTCGCACCCAGCACGACCGCGGTCCGGTCGGGGTGATGGCGGGCGCTGTCTTCGAGCAGGACGGACAGGTTGATCATCGCGAGGGCTCCAGGCGGGGAATGTGGCGGCGGTCTCATTCGAGCATGCCACCGGGAAATGAGAAATCCTCCGTCACGGCATCGTTCGGCGTTTCTCCGCGGCCGCCGGCACCCCCTCCGATCAGGCGATGTTCTGTTCCTCAGGCATCCTTGCGCCGTGCCGGCGCGGCTTCTGCCGTCCGTCACCGGGCCGGCGGGGAAACGGGAAGCCGGACCGTCACGACCAGGCCGCCGGCCGGGACGGGGGCGAGGTCGAGGGTTCCGTGGTGGGCGCGGACGATGCTGTGCACGATGGCCAGGCCGAGGCCCGCGCCGGCGTGCTCGCCGGTGCGGACGCGTTCCGTGCCGCGCTGGAAGGGTTCGACGAGGGCCGGCACCAGCTCGGGCCGGAGCCGGTGACCCGTGTTCTCCACGCGCAGCACGCTCGAGCCGCCGTGCGCCCCGGTGCAGACGGTCACGGTGCCGCCGGTGGGCCGGTTGTGGACGATGGCGTTCTGGACGAGGTTCGTCACCATCCGCGACAGGAGTTCCGCGGAGCCGCCGGTCCAGGCCGGCCCGCCGGTGACGTCCAGCGTGATCCGGCGCAGTTCGGCCAGGGGGAGCAGGGTTTCGGCGGCCTCCTCGGCGATGAGGGACAGGTCGACGCGCTCGGCGGCGAACCGGTCGCCGCGGCTGAGCACCAGGAGGGCCTCGGTGAGGTCGATCGCCCGGGTGTTGACGGCGTGCAGGCGTTCGACGAGTTCGTCCCGGCCCCGTTCGGGGTCGGAGCGGGCGACGTCGAGGAGCGTACGGGTGATCGCCAGAGGGGTCCGCAGTTCGTGGGAGGCGTTGGCGGCGAACCTCCGCTGTTCGGCGACGTGTGCCTCGAGCCGCGCCAGCATGGCGTCGAAGGCGTCGGCGAGCTCGCGGAACTCGTCGCGGCGGCCGGGCAACCGGATCCGGTGGCCCAGGGATCCGGCCGCGGCCGTACGGGTGGCGTCCGTGATGCGGGACAGCGGGGCGAGCATGCGACCGGCCAGAACCCATCCGCCGGCCAGGCCGAACACCAGCAGCAGGGCGAGCACCGCGGCCGCTCTGGGGGCGAAGAAGTGCAGAAGGCTGGACCGGACGGGGAAGACACCGGTGATCTGATCGCCTCCGGGGACGATGAGCGTGGCCTGGTCGGGGACGTACCGCAGGAGGAACGCCCACACGGCGGCGAGCAGCAGGGCGCCGGCGACCATCAGGAACCCGGCGTAGCTGAGGGTCAGTTTGAGGCGCACGCTGAGCCCGGGGAGCCGGGTCACGGGTGCTCGATGCGATAGCCGACGCCGGCCACGGTGGCGATGATCCACGGCTCGCCGAGACGTTTGCGCAGCGCCGAGACGGTGATGCGGACGGCGTTGGTGAGCGGGTCGGCGTTGGCGTCCCAGGCCCGTTCCAGCAGGTCCTCGGCGCTGACCACCCCGCCCTCGGCGGCGACGAGGACCTCCAGCACCGCGAACTGCTTACGGGTCAGCGCGACGTGGCGGCCGTCCCGGGAGACCTCCCGCCGGAAGGGGTCGAGCCGCAGCCCGGCGATCTCGCGGACCGGCGGCCGGGCGTGGGCGCGCCGGCGGTCGAGCGCCCGCAGCCGCAGGACGAGTTCCCGCAGCTCGAACGGTTTGGTGAGGTAGTCGTCGGCGCCGAGCCCGAACCCGGAGGCCTTGTCGTCGATCCGGTCGGCGGCGGTGAGCATGAGGATCGGGGTGCCGAGGCCGGCGGCCACGATGCGCCGGGCGACCTCGTCACCGGACGGGCCGGGGATGTCGCGGTCGAGGATCGCCAGGTCGTACGAGTTGACGCCGAGCAGTTCCAGCGCGGCGTCGCCGTCCCCGGCGATGTCGGCGGCGATGGCCTCCAGCCGCAGACCGTCCCGGACGGCCTCGGCCAGGTAGGGCTCATCCTCGACGATCAGTACGCGCATCTCTGGACCCTACGAGGGGCGCACCATCGGCCGCGGTGCGCCACCAGCGGCGCGAGGCCAGCGCGGCCAGCCCGGCGCCGGCCGCGTTGACCAGCACGTCGTCCACCGATGACACCCGGTCCAGCTGGAAGACGTACTGCGCGGTCTCGACCAGGGCCGAGCAGGCCGCCCCGAGCGCCAGGATCCGCGGCAGCGACGCCACCGCCGCGAACCGGATCGGGGCGAAGAACCCCAGCGCCGCGAAGACCAGCAGATTGCCGCCGATTCCGAGCGGCCCCATCGTGACCAGGTCCCGGAACGGCACCAGACTCACCCGGCCGGGGACGATGCCGGCCCCCGGACCGGGCATCAGGGTGATCCACAGGAACGGCACCGTCCCGTAGACCAGGCCCACCTCGGCCAGCGACAGCCGCCACGCCGCGGGGCCGGCGCCGGCCCGCCGGAGGCGCGACAGCACCCCCGCCACGGCCAGGGCGAGCGGCAGCCCCACCAACATCATGAGCAGCACACCGTTCTCGGTGTCGTAGCAGCCGTGCCACCGCCCGGCCGCACACGCCGGAGCGGCCATCAGCAGCGGCCGCCGCACCACGTACGCCACGCCGGCCAGACCGAGGACCGCCAGGCCGGCGAGCACGATCCGGCGTGTGCGGCCGGGCGGTGCGACCGGGGCCGGGTGCTGGTTCATGCGTCCCATTGGACGCGGCGGGCCGTTGCCGGAGCGTATGGATTTCCGGGTACGCCCGCGATACACGGACCGCCCGGCTGGTCAGACCGGGCTGGTCAGGCCACCGTCTCCCGGATCAGGGCCAGCACCTGGTCCGGGATGCGCACCGGCGGGAAGTGGTCCACGCCCGGGACCTCGATGAACGTCACGCCCGGGATCCGCTGGGCCGCCTGCCGGTTGCAGTCGAGCAACCAGGGCATGTCCAGGTCGCCGACCAGCAGCGAGACCGGCACGGTGATCTCGCCCAGCCGGTCGAACACGGCCGGGCCGTCCTGCTGTTTACCCTCCCCGGCGATCCACGCCCGGGCGGCCGACTGCGCCTGCTCGACCACCACGTCCGTACGGCCGGCGCGGCCCCACAGGTCGAGGACGACGTCGGCCAGCAGTTCCGGAGTGTCCGCCGCCTCGAACCGCGCGGACACCGCGGGATCGTCCGGGATCTCGTAGCCGGTGATGCCCGGGCACAGCAGCACCAGGGCGGACACCCGCGCCGGCCGGGTCACGGCGAGCGCGATCGCGCAGTCGCCGCCCTGGCTGCAGCCGACCACCGCGACCCGGTCCAGCCCGTAGTGGTCGAGCACCGTCAGCAGGTCGTCGAACAGCACGAACGTCTCGGTCGGGGCCGGCGAGCGGCCGAAGCCACGGGCGTCGTACCGGATCACCCGGTGGTCCGCGGTCAGCGCCGGCATCAGGCCGTCCCAGATCCGCGAGTCGCCCACCCCGGGATGGATCAGGACGAGCGGCGGCCGGTCGCCGCCGCTGTCGTCGGACCAGACCTCGTCCGCGCCGGCTTCGATCATCGTCTCCGTCATGCATCGACCCTAATTCGTGACCTGCCCGGAGCAGACTGGGTTTCATGTGGCTCCCCGTGGCGGACGACGCCGACGTCGGCCCCCGGCCCGTCCCGGTCGTGGCCGACGGCGTGCCGCTGGTGCTGGTGCGGGCGGACGCGGACCAGCCACCGGTGGCGTTCGCCGACCGGTGCCCGCACCGGCTCGTCCCGCTGTCCGCCGCCACGCTCGAGAGCGGGCGCCTGCGGTGCGCGTACCACGGGTGGGAGTTCGACGGCTCGGGCGCCTGTGTGGACCTGCCGTCCCAGCCCGGTCACGCGCCGCCGCGGGCCGACCTGCCGCCGGGGCCGCGGGTGCGGGTCGCCGGCGGGACGGTCTACCTGCACGCCGGCGACGTCGCGGCCACGGCCGCCGACCCGGGCGACCTGCTGACCAACGAGGACCCGGCGCTGCGGGCGGCCTGGCACCCGGTGGCGCTCGCGGACGAACCGCCGGGGGAGGTGGTGCTGCTCGGGGAGACGTACGACCTGCGGCAGCCCCAGCCGTACGTCCGGGAGAAGTGGGGTCTGGTCTGGCTCGCCCCCGACGAGCCGCAGGTCGATCTCTTCACCGACCCGGACGTCGAGGACGACACCTTCGTCGGCGCGTGGCTGCCGGCCGTGCGCACCCCGGCCTGCGCCGGCGTCGTCGCCGACAACTTCCTCGACGTGGCCCACTTCCCGTTCGTGCATGCGGGCACCTTCGGCGCGGCCGAGGAGAAGATCGTCGAGAAGTACGAGGTGACCATTGAGCCGGACGGCTGCCGCAGCGTGCAGGAGCAGTGGTTCGACAACCCCGAGGACCCGGGCGTACTGGCCGGCGAGCGGCCGCTGCGCCAGCGCCGCCGGGCCACGTACGTCTACCGCGCCCCCTTCCAGCTCATGCTGCGTCTGGAGGAACTCGACGCGGGCGCCGTCAAGACGATCCTGTTCTTCAGCCGGCCCGAGACGCTGACCTCGACCCGGATCTACACCAAGATGCTGCTGCACGGCATCGGCGGCCAGGCCGACCCGGGCCCGGACATCGTGGCCAAGGAGGTCGCGTTCGAGGAGGCGGTGCTGGCCGAGGACCTCGACCTGCAGCGCAAGATGCGGCTGACCGGCCTGCCCCTGACCCTGCGCGACGAGTTGCACGTCCGCGCCGACCAGTTGGGCGTGTCGTTGCGCCGGACGCTCGCATCGTTTACCAACAGGGCATGATCGACTTACTGCTCACCAACAGTTCGCGCGGCGACATCGGCGTCCACGAGGGGCGATTTGTCTCGCCGACCTCCGACGCTACGTCGACGGTCGATCTTGGCGGCCGCCTGGTCACGCCCCCGCTGGTCGAGCCGCACATCCACCTCGACGCGGTGCTCACCGTGGGCCAGCCCCGGCCGAACGTGTCCGGCTCGCTGTTCGAGGGCATCGCCATCTGGGCGTCCCGCGTCGCCGATCTGACCGTCGAGGACGTCCAGCACCGCGTCCGGCAGGTGCTGCGCTGGCAGCTCGCCCACGGGGTCCAGCACGTCCGCAGCCACGTCGACGTCTGCGACCCGTCGCTGCGCGCGCTGCGGGCGCTGGTCGAGCTGCGGTCCGAGGCCCGGGGTGTGGTCGATCTGCAGCTGGTCGCGTTCCCGCAGCAGGGCATCCTGTCGTACGACGGTGGTCAGGCTCTGATGCGCAAGGCCGTCGAGCTGGGCGCGGACGTGGTCGGGGCGATCCCGCACTACGAGCTGACCCGCGAGGACGGCGTGGAGTCGGTGAAGTTCGCGATGGCGCTGGCCGACGAGCACGGGCTGCGGGTCGACATCCACTGCGACGAGACCGACGACGACCATTCCCGGTTCGTCGAGGTGATGGTGGCCGAGACGATCCGGCGCGGGATGTCCGGCCGGGTCACCGCCAGCCACACCACGGCCATGCACTCGTACAACGCGGCGTACGCGTCCCGGCTGATCACCAACATCGCCCGGGCCGGCCTGCACATGGTGACGAATCCGCTGGACAATGCGGTGCTGCAGGGCCGCTTCGACACCGGCCCGATCCGCCGCGGCCACACCCGGGTCAAGCAGTTGCAGGAGGCCGGCGTGAACGTCGCCATCGGCCACGACTCGGTGATGGACCCGTGGTACCCGCTCGGCATCGCCGACCCGCTGCAGGCCGCGTTCGTGCTGGCCCACCTCGGCCACATGAGCGGCGACGCCGAGCTGCGCACCCTCGTCGACATGATCACCGTCGCGCCCGCCGCCGCCCTGGGCGTGGCCGACTACGGGTTCCGCGAAGGCACCTCCGCCGACCTGGTGGTGTTCGACGCGGTCTCCGAGGCCGAGGCGATCCGCACGCAGAAGCCCCGGCACCTGGTGCTGCGGGCGGGGAAGGTCGTTGCCGCGACCTCTCCCGCCCGCAGCACGGTCTCGTGGCCCGGCTCATCGCCGTCGGAGATCACCTTCAACCCCCTTTAGGTCGCACCTGGGTGGGTGGCGCCGACCACAACTCCCGCCGAGGCCGCGCCGGGGCGAGCGGCGGGCGCCGTGGCGTGCCGGCCGGGCGGCCGTGGCGACGTGGCGCTCGGGTACCGGATCGTGGGGCGGTCTCGGCCGGGTTGGCTGCCACCGTGGCGTGCCACTGGTACGCCAGTAGCCGGATCCGGGCGCTGTTTGCTCGCCGGTGTACCAGTGGAGCGCGCCAGTGGTACGGCAGGTGAGGGGCCGGCACCGTGAGGTACCACTGAGGAGCGTGCCGGTCCCTGCCCGGGCACAACCCTGCTGGGATCATGTCGAATGAGGAGCGTCCCGGGCCATGGCCGGGCACTACTCTGCTGGGATCATGTCGAAGGAGCGCTCCGGCGGTGCGCCGTGCGCAACACGCCCGGACGACACGCCGACGAGTTGGCCAGGGCGGCCGGCACGGAGTGGCCGGCCGGGGAGGAGAGGACGGCGATGCGCGAGATCTCGGTGATCATGTTCGTCACGCTGGACGGGGTGGTGCAGGGGCTGGGCCGCCCCGACGAGGACACCCGTGGCGGCTTCACGCACGGCGGCTGGGGTCCGCAGTACAACGACGACGTCATGGGCCGGGTGCTCGGCGAGGGCATGTCCAAGCCCGGCGACCTGCTGTTCGGCCGGCGCACCTGGGAGGACTTCGCGCAGGTGTGGGGCCGGGCGACGGACGGCAACCCGTTCAGCACGCTCATGAACGCGGCCACCAAGTACGTCGTGTCGCGGAGCCTGGACGACGTCGGCGCGTGGTCGAACTCGATCCTGCTACGCGGCGACGCCGCCGCGACCGTCGCCGAGCTGAAGTCCCAGCCCGGCCACAACCTGTCCGTCAACGGCAGCGGCGCCCTGGTCCGCAGCCTGCACGCGGCCGGCCTGATCGACCACTACACGCTGCTGATCCACCCGCTGACCCTGGGCAGCGGTCAGCAACTGTTCGAGCAGCCCGCCCCGCTGGCCGAGTTCGACCTGACCAACTGCGTCCCCACCACCAAGGGCGTGATCATCGCCCAGTACGACCGGCGCCGGTGAGCAGGTCGGCGATCGCGTCGGCGATGCGCGCGGCGTCCCAGTCCGCCGAGTCGAAGGTCAGGTCGGCCGGGATGGCCGGGCGCAGATCCTGATACCGGCGGTACGCGGCGTGGTGGAAGTCCGGATCCTTCGACCGCCCACGGCCCGGGTCGGACTGCGCCCGCGCGAGCGTCACCGATTCCGCGGCCTCGACCACCACCCACAGCGCGGCCGGGTCGGCATCCAATGCCGCCTGCTCCGCGGGCGAATAGATCGGTCCGACCACCACGACGACGTCCACCGCCGAGCGCATCCACCGGCCGACGAGGGCGCCGTGGGCCTCGTGCGCCGCGAACCACAGTCCGGCCTCGGCCGCGCCGGGCCGGGCGACCATCGCGGCGACGTCATCGACGTCCGCGACGACCACCGTCCGGCCGCGGACGGTGAGGCGCTGCGCCAGATGGTCCGCGACGGTGTTCTTGCCGGCCGCGATCGGGCCGGTGACGACCACGAGACGAGCCACCGGTCAGCGCCCGGCCGGGAACGTGGCCGGGAAGGCGTCGAGGCGGCGCTGAGGGGCTGGGAAGGACGTCCGCGCCGCCGCGGGACGCCCGCGCCGGGTCGAATCGGCCGGGGCGTCAGCTGCCATCGGGGTAGCCGCCGCGGTGGGAGACCATCGGGTACTGGGCCAGGCCGTTCACCGGGTCCTTGAGCAACGCCCGGGTCAGCGACACGTACGGCGGGTGGGCCCGCCAGCCGTCCGGGTGGGGTGTCAGGCCGGCGACCAGGCCGCCGGTGTCGGACAGGATCGCGTCCGCCGCGGCGGTCAGGTCCTCCGCCGGTCCGGACGAGCCGGCGACCCGGGCGAACTGCTTCTGCGCCCGTACGCCCGCCGGCGTCAGCCGGGCCACGTTGGACTCGACCGTGGCCGCGCCGGCCCGCGTCAGCGCCGACAGTGACGCGCTCACCGCCTCCCGCGCGGTCCCGGTCAGCAACGGCAGATCCCGGGTCCGTACGCCATCCGCCGTCAACACCCGCAACGTGTTCGCCCCCAGCCCCATCGGCACCCGCGCCGGTGCCGCCGCCACGTCCGTGGTGATCAGCAGCAGCGTCCGGGCCAGCAGCACGGACAGATCGCCGCCCGCGCGGTCCTCGACACCGGCCGGCCACGACGACCGGTCCGGCCGGGTCGGCGCCGTCATCGGGAGGTGGGCCGGCAGCCCCGTCGGCCGCGCCGCCAGCCGCGCCGACAACTCGCCGCGCAAGGCGGCCACGCGGCCGCCGTACCGGGGAAGTCCACCGCTCCTCGATCTCGGCCGCGAGGGACGCGAAGATCGACACGGCCCGCCGCCCGGCCGCCGTCAGGTCGGCCGTGTCGCCGGTGACGGTGAGGTAGCCCCACCGCACCAGGCCGGGCACGTTGACCAGCTCCGCCGGAAGCTTCGAAAGCAGGCAAGGGCCGGACACGTACTGCAGGAAGTTGGCCCAGAACGGCTGGGAGACCAGCCAGGGCCCGCGGCCGGAATGCGCCGCGGGCCCTCGTGCCGTCCGATGCGGCATCCGCTGCTCGAACTCGTTGTCGAACTCGACGGTGAACGCGATCAGCAGACGTGACAGCGGAACGTGGATCACGTCCCTCAACCTACGACGGCGGCCTGCTCCGCGTCACGGTCGGGCTGGAACCGGAAGAACAGCGCGTACAGCAGGGCCGCGATGACGAAGCCGACCTCGAACGTGATGTCCCCGAACGATCCCCA
Source organism: uncultured Actinoplanes sp. (assembly GCA_964236515.1). Taxonomy (GTDB): domain Bacteria; phylum Actinomycetota; class Actinomycetes; order Mycobacteriales; family Micromonosporaceae; genus Actinoplanes. The sequence goes on along the minus strand of CAXSDA010000026.1, from coordinate 15,130 downwards.
GTGCTTGGGCACCGGGCCGACGTACTCGCTCTGGTTGGAGAACAGCCAGATCGACACGATCATGCCGACCGCCATCGCGACCACGCCCGACCACGGGTTGTGCGCCTTGTCGTAGAGGAAGCCGTCGACGCGCTTGCCGCGGCGCAGGAACCAGTCGGTGAAGTACACCGCCAGCCACGGGCCGATCCAGTACGAGATGACCAGCAGGAAGTTCTCGTACTTGTGGCCGGCGTCGGACAGGCCGGACCAGGCCAGCAGGAAGCCCAGCACGCCGAACACGCCGGACACGATGGCCCGCCGGATCCCGGACGGCAGGTTGATGCCGAGCGCCAGGAACGACATCGAGCCGGAGTAGATGTTGATCGCGTTGGCGCTGATCGCGCCGAGCGCGATGGCCAGCAGCGTCAGGTCGGCCACCCAGGTCGGCAGGTGGCTGGTGAAGGCCGCGGTCGGGTTGTCGATGCCGGGGGCGGCGATGGTGGCCGAGGCCGCGCCGACGATCTCCAAGAACGCGCACGAGACGAAGACGCCCAGGCCGGACCACAGCGCGGTGGCCTGCTTGCTGGTGTTCGGCGGGAAGTACCGGGTGTAGTCGGTGGCGTAGGGGTTCCAGCCGGCCGCGTACCCGAAGGCCGCGCCCACGGTGAGCAGGAACCCGCCGACGCCGCCGGCCTGCGCCGCGACGGTGCCGGGGTGGGCCTTGCTGAGCGTGATGATCGACGTGATCAGGAAGATCACCGCGAGCAGCGGGAACGCGTACCGCTCGAAGGCCTGGACCAGGTTGTGCCCGAAGAACGCGATGACCACCTGCAGGATCACCACGATGACCAGGCAGAGCAGGTCCGGCAGCTTGGTCAGGGTGGCCAGTGCGAGCGCGCCCGAAACGCTGTTCACCGCGAACCAGCCGATGCCGGCGACAACGGCGTTGAGGCCGGCCGGGAGGATGTTGCCGCGGTAGCCGAAGCCGATCCGCGACAGGATCATCTGCGGTACACCCATCGACGGCCCACGCGCCGAAAGGATGCCGTGCGTGGCCGAGCCGATCGCGGTGCCCAGCACGATCGCGGCGACGGCCTGCCCGAACGTCTGCTGGAAGAACAGCACCGCGATGACGCCGACGAAGATCGTCGCGAATTCCATGTTCGGCGACATCCACGTCCAGAACAACTGCAGAGGCCGTCCGTGCCGCTCATCGCCCGGGATGAAACCGGCGCCGCCGGGTTCCACCGCCGTCACCCGGGCGCCGTAACTGCCCTCCCGGACCTCCGCCGACACCGCCGGCGCGTCAACCGCTGTCATATGGTCCTGCCCTCATCTTGTATCGACCACGATCTCAGCAGTAGACAGCCGGTTTGCGGCGTTCAGATTCCGGATGTGTTGCGGAAATGTTGCGTCACGCCGGTACGGCCTCCTCCTCGCCGGTCGGCACCGCCGCCTCGTGCCGGGGTTGTCCGCCGGGGTGGGCGAGCGAGACCAGGAAGGCGATGCCGAGCGCGAGCGCCATGCCCCAGAGCACCCACTGGGTGGCGACGGCGAAGTCGTGCTTGACGGCGGCCTGGAGAGCGGCCGGGATCGCCCCGCTGCCACCGCCGCCGGTCTGCTGACCCGCCGCCGCGGCGACCTTGGCCGCCTCCGCCCGGGACGCGCCCGCCCCGATCAGGGTGTCGGTCAGCCGGTGGGCGAACACCGTGGACAGCACCGTGCCGAGCACGGCCACACCGAGCGCCGAGGCGTAGTTCCGTACGGTCTGGGTGATGCCGGTGACCTCGCCGTACGACGCCCCAATGGCCCGGTTGACCGCGTCCGTGCTGGACGGGCCGAGCAGCAGGCCGATCCCGGCGCCGCCGATCACGATCGCCGGCCACTGCGCCCCCAGGCTCAGATCGGTGGCCTTGAAGCCCCACCAGACGAACCCGGCCGTCCCGATCAGGCAGCCCAGGATCACCGGGATGCGGGCGCCACGCGAGTCCAGCAGCCGGCCGCCGATCTGGGCGGCGGGCGCGAACCCGCCGAAGAACACGAACAGGTACAGCCCGGCCTGGTTGGCGTCGTAGCCGAGCGAGAACTGGGCGTACACGCTGGCGAAGAAGAAGACCGGGATGAACGCGATGGTGGACAGGAACAGCACCAGGTTGTCCACCACGAACGCCCGTCCGCGGAAGATCTGGACCTGGATCAGCGGGCTCGCGGTCCGGGCTTCGATGACCACGAAGATGACGATGACGAGGACCCCGCCGACGATGCACAGCCAGGTCCCGATGCTCTTCCAGCCCCATTCCGAGGCCTGCTCGAAGCCGAGCACGGACAGGCCCATGCCGACGGCCGCCAGGACCGCGCCGAGGTAGTCGATCCGGGCCCGCTGGCGGGTGTCCGGGATGTGCGCCATGGCCAGCAGGATCAGGGCGATCACGGCGATCGGCACGTTGATCCAGAAGATGGCCCGCCACGTCCACTGGGTCAGGAAGCCACCGGCGATCGGGCCGACCGCGGTCAGGCCGCCGCTGACCCCGAAGAAGATGGCCAGCGCGCGGCCGCGCTCGCGGACCGGGAAGGCGGCCACCACCACGGCCAGCGCCGCCGGGATCATGATGGCGCCGGAGACGCCCTGCAACGCCCGGAAGATGATGATCCAGGCCTCGGCCCCGCCGTTCTTCGGGGTGAGGCCGCACAGCAGTGACGAGACCGCGAACCCGGTGATGCCGACGGCCACCATCCGGCGGTGGCCGAGCACGTCGGCCAGGCGGCCGCCGAAGGCGAACGTGGCCGCCAGCGCCAGCAGGTAGGCGTTGATGACCCAGCGCGACCCTTCCTGGCTCAGCGACAGCTCGGACTGGATGTTGGGTGAGGCGATCGCGACGATGGTCTGGTCGATGAACGTCATCGCGACGGCCAGCAGCATGGCGATCAGCGCGACGTTCTTCGACCCGCCGGCGGTGGAGTTCGTGGACATGCCGATGATCGTCCCATCAGCTGTAGGGCTCAGCCATCCACCCCCGGGTGGAGACGGCCCCGCCGACGGTGGCCGCGATCAGCGCCGCCTGGACGTCCCGGGGCGTACGGCCGAGGTTGACGGTCAGCGGCGGACGCGGTAGCGCAGGTGGAGCACCCGGTCGCCCTGAATCACCTCGTCCGGATCCTCCAGCAGGTGCGGCACGTGGACCGATCCGAAGTAGCGCTGGCCCGACCCCAGCACGACCGGTTCGACGTCCATGCGCACCTCGTCGACCAGGCCCGCGGCGAGCACCTGGCCACCGACGTCGCCCGCGGCGACCTCGACGATGCGGTCGCCCGCAAGCTCCTGCGCCCTGGCCACGGCGGCCTCGACGCCGCCGACGAAGTGGAACGGCGCCTCCGGGTTCCAGCCTGAAGGCTCCGGCCGGTGCGTCACGACGACCACATGATCGATCCCGGCTGGAGGCTTCCCGCCCCAGCCGTCCGTCATGTCGAAGACGTGCCGGCCGACGACGGTCACCCCGATCTGATCCCAGTACGGCCGGGTGTAGTCGTAGGACGTCCGCGACACCTTCACCTCGCCGCTTTCGTCCAGCGGGACGTCACCGCCGGACAGCCAGTCGAACAGCGGTCCGGGCCGGTCATCCGCATCCGCGACGAAGCCGTCCACCGACACCGAGCCGTACATGACCACCTTGCCCACGAGACCCTCCTCTGCTGGTCCAAACCTAACGGTGGAACAGGGTCATCGAGTGGCCGACCTGGTCGATCGGGGTGCTGGTGGCGATCAGCCGGGCCAGCTCCGGGCTCGCCTTGTCGATGGCGTCGTCGGACAGCACCAGGTAGCCGTGCACCTCGGCGGGCGGCACGAGCTCGGGGTCGCGGTAGTGGATGCCCTCGTACACCGGGTCGCCGCCGCCCTTGTAGACCAGCCACACCGTCGGGTTGCCGTACTTGTCGCGCAGCAGCGCCGCAATCCGGCCCAGGTCCTGGCCCCAGTCGGAGTTCGAGTCGTGCAACCGCGTCCAGGTCTTCGCCGGGCCACCGAAGGCCTCATTGGAGTACGGCAGGTAGTACGGATAGGTCAGCGCCGAACTCACCGCCACCCACCCGGCCAGCAGACCCGCCACCGCCCGTACGCCCCGGCGCCGGGTGAACAGCACCGCCGCGGCCACGGCCAGGATCATCGGCAGGAACACCACGTACCGGGTGCCGAAATCGCGCGACCCGGTCATCGCCACCGCGAACCACACCGCCGCCGGGATCAGCAGGTACGGCGCGGCCGCCCGGAACCGGCTTACCCGCAGCAGCACGACCGCCGCCGCCGGCCACAGCAGCAGCATCCCCAGCGGTTCCTTCACCAGCAGCGCGGCCGGCAGGTAGTACCAGACCGAGCCGTCGTACTGACGGCCGAAAAGGAAGCCGCCCCAGCTCTTGTCCTCCAGCTGGAACTGCAGGCGCATCCCGTCGGCGTACGCCCGGGGCACCGGCATCAGATCGGCGGCCAGCCCGCGCACCCCGCCGATCGACGGCACCCCGGCCGAGCTCCACCGAAGATGCGGATCGACCAGCAGGTACGACACCCAGACCACCACGAACGCGACGGCCAGCACCCCGGCCGCGGCGGCGAGCCCGCGCCGCCATCGCCGGCGGTAGCCCCAGACGATCAGCCCGAGCAGCACCGGCACGAGCGGCAGCACGCTCATCTTGGTCGCCATGGCCGCACCCAGCGCGAGACCGGCGAGCGGGAGCCACCGCCCGCCCCGCCAGATCAACCAGACCCCTGTCAGCAGGAACCCGGCCGCCGGCACGTCCAGCGTGGCCAGCGACCCGTGCGTGATCAGGTCGGGCGCGAGGCAGTACAGGGCCAGCGCCGCCACCGCGCCCAGGTTCCCGGCCAGGTCCCGGGCGAAGAGGAACACCACCAGTCCGAACAGCAGCGTCAGCACGATGATCGGGAGCCGCGCGGCGAGCATCAGCTCCGCCGCGTTGTTCCCGGAGTGGTACAGCACGGCGGCGCCGAGCGCGTACTCGTCACCGCTGAAGTCCGCCGGGATCGGCTTGGGGTGGGCGAACCACAACCCGATCTCCATGATCAGCTTGGCCAGTGGCGGGTGCTCCCCGTTGTACGCGAGGGTGTGCCGCTGCAGGTACGCCACGGCCGTCCCGACGTACACCGGCTCGTCGATGGTGGCGGTCTGCGCCCGGGCCGCGGTCACCATCGGGAACGCCATCGCGCTCAGCAGAGCGACCACGATGAGCGGCACCCACCAGGCGGCCCGCCGGTCCCCGGGCGTGTCCGGCCGCGCGGGCCCGGTCGCCCGCTCCACCACCGACTGCGCCACGTCATGCCCTTTACCCGCAGAGTTCCCCGGCACGAAGCCGCCCACTCCGCCGTACCCCGCCATGGTGCCACGGGTTCATGACGGGTCGTCGTGACCATGAGGAGTCGCCTGACCGCACGACGTATTGACGGGCCCGAGTGCCTCATCCAAGCTCGTAGTGGGCCGGAACCGCGGCCCGCCAATCGGAAGGGTCGCGCCCATGGGCCCCGGCACGACCAGGCTGGCCGGGCAACCCGCCGATCCAGGGGACGGCGGCATCATTTTCGCTTGCCCGCGTTGCGCGCTTCTCGACCACGGGCTCCGCGTACCGCCGCAATGCCGCCGGACCGGTTGTGGGGGCCGTCCCCGGCCCGCTGTGGCCGAGCTTTACTGTGCCGACGGGTGTGGCTGGGTGCAGACCAGCCGGAAATGGCTGAGGTGCACCGGCACCACCGCCGGCCGGTCGCACCGGATCGGCGCCCGGAGCGTGGCCTTCCTATGATCGACAGCATTCTCGACCGGGCGACGTCGATCCTGGAGCGGCGGTTCCTGACGAATGCGTTTCTGCCCGTCCTGCTCCTGCTGCCGGCCATCGCCCTGCCCACCCTCGCCCAGGGCACGCGCCAGGACGAGCTGATCGCATGGTGGGATCCGAGGCCGCTCGCCACTAAGGCCGTCCTCGTGGTCGCCTATTTCACGGCGTGCTGGTTCGCCGCCGCAATCGTCGCGAGCCAATGGCGCAACATCATCCGGCTGTACGAGGGCTATCCGCTGGCCCGGATCCCGTGGCTGTACGGCGTCGGCCGGTCGTGGCACCAGAAGGTGGCCGGCGAACTCAACCGACGGGAGAACGACCGGCACTGGTTCTCCGTGTACGAGAACTATCCGACCCCGGACGAGGCTCTTCCGACCAGACTGGGCAACGTCATGCGGGCCGCGGAACGCTATCCGCTGGACCGGTACAACGCCGAGCTGATCCTGATCTGGCCCCGGCTGCAGCGGGTGGTGCCACCGGACGCCGCGAAGGCCGTCGAGGACTCGCGCGCAACCCTGGAATTCCTCCTGGTTCTGTCGCTGTGGTGCACCGCCTTCGGGGTACTGGCGCCGGTGGTCGCGTACGGCGGGGGCGGCTCACCGATGATCGCCCTGGCGTGTTTCGTCGTCGGTGGCGGCGGCGCATACGCGTCCTACCTGTCGGCGATCGGCGCGGCCGCCGAGTACGGCGAGCTTCTCCGCGCGCTGTTCGACATCCACCGCCTCGAACTGCTGAGCAGGCTGCAGGTCTCCGCACCCAGGACCTACGCCGAAGAGCGGGATCGCTGGGGTGCGCTCGGAGCGTTCATCGGGCGCAATCACCCGCCGACATGGACGTACGGGCCCGGCGTGGTGCCGGATGCCGGCGTATCGACGGACGTAAGCTCATCGAGTGACGGTGACGGGTCCACCTGACCACAGCTCGCAGGCACCTGGCCCACCTGCACCGGGTTTGATCACCGGCGGGCCGGCCGAGATCGCGGACGACCTTCCCGCCACGCCGGAACTCCAGTTGCGCCGGGCCCGCGCCGGGCCGTTGTCGCGATATCTGCTGGTCCTGGCCGTCCTGGCCGTGGCCGCGGCGATCTTCGTCACCAACCGCCGTCCCGATCAGGTGGCCGTCCTGGTGGCGACGCGGGACGTGCCGGCGTACCAGACGATCGCGGCCGGCGACGTCACGCTGGGCCTGCGGGCGGCCGCCCAAGGGTACGCTTCGCTGCCCGTCGCCGGTCGGCTCAGTCTGCGCGGGCTGACCAAGGGGCAGCCACTGCGGCAGGCCGACATCGCCCCGGACGTCGCCGCCGCCCTCGGCCCGAAACTCGTCGTGCAAGGGTTCCCGGTCGCTCCGGCCACGGTGCTGGACGGTGCGCTAAGTCCGGGCGAGCGGATCCAGGTGGTCCTCGTCCGCGGCGGACGGAAACTGGCCCAGCTCGACGCGGTCGTCCTGTCGGTGTCGGGCGCCGATCCCGCGCCGACGCGAACGCTGGTCGTCGCCATCCGGCGGGCCGACGCGAAGGCCGACGCGACGGCGATCGCCGTCGGGACGGCCTCGGTGTCCAAGAATCCGGCTGCGTCCGGCGCGCCGGGCTGATCCGGGAACCGGTTGCCGGACACGGTCCGGGCCAGCAGCATGGGACCATGCGCCGTGAGGGGAACAAGCCGCCGGTCCGGGTCGTACATCTGGGGCTGGGAGGGTTCTTCCGGGCGCATCAGGCCTGGTACACCGGCGCCGCGCCGGACGCGGAGCAGTGGGGGATCGCGGCGTTCAGCGGGCGGTCGCGCGGGCTCGCCGACCGGCTGGCGGCGCAGGACGGGCTGTACACGCTGATCGTGCGCGGCCCGCAGACCGACGAGATGACGGTGCAGACCGCGGTGGCGGCGGCACACGCCGGGACCGACCTCGCCGACTGGCGCGACTATTTCGCCCGGCCCGAGCTGGCCGTGGTCACGCTGACCGTGACCGAGGCCGGCTACCTGCAGGGCCCGGACGGCGGCCTCGACACCGGCCGGGACGACGTCCGGGCCGACGCCGCCGGCGGTGACCCACGGACCATGCCGGGCAAGCTGCTCGCCGGGTTCCGGGCCCGTCGCGCCGCGGGGGGCCGGCCGCTGGCCGTGGTGTCCTGCGACAACCTGCCCGGCAACGGCGCCGTGCTGTCCCGGGTGGTGCTCGACCTGGCCCAGGCGGCCGAACCGGCGCTGGCCGGCTGGATCCGCGACCACGTCTCGTTCGTGACCACCATGGTCGACCGGATCACCCCGCACACCACGGAGCAGGACGTCGCGGCCACCCCCGGGGACGAGGTCCCGGTGGTCACCGAGCCGTTCACCGAATGGGTGCTGGCCGGGGACTTCCCTTCCGGCCGGCCCGCCTGGGACGCCGCCGGGGCCCGGTTCGTGACCGACGTGCACCCGCACGAGATGCGCAAGCTGCTGCTGCTCAACGGCGGGCACACCCTCCTGGCGTACGCGGGGAGCGCCCGTGGCCACGAGACCATCGCCGAGGCCGTGGGCGACCCGGAGTGCCGCGCCTGGCTGAACCAGTGGTGGGACGAGGCCGTCCGGTACGTGCCGCTGCCCGCGGCCGAGCTGACCGCGTACCGGGCCGCGCTGCTGGACCGGTTCGCGAACCCGCGGATCCGGCACCGGCTGGCCCAGATCGGCATGGACGGCTCGCTGAAGGTGCCGATCCGGGTGCTGCCGGTGCTGCGCGGCGAGCGGGCCGCCGGGCGGCTGCCGTCCGGTGCGGTGCGGATCCTGGCCGCCTGGCTCGACCATCTGCACGGCGTCGGGGCGCCGGTCAGCGACGCCGGCGCGAAGTCCTATCAGGACGCCGGGACCGCCGCCGGAGTGGTCGCGTTGCTGGCCCCTGATCTCGCTGATGACCGCGAGCTGATCGGCGCGGTTGCCGCCACGGCGCGGGCGTAACACGTCCGACACGTACGGCCGTGGTGAGGTCTTTCTCACCGCTGGTTGTTCCGGATGAAACCTCGGGGAAACGTGCTCTCCCTTGACTGAGCTGCATGTCAGCCCCGCTGGACAACACGCACCACACGGTCGCCGTGATCGGCGGCGGGCAGGCCGGCCTGTCGATGAGCTGGTATCTGCGGCAGCGCGGCGTGGATCACGTCGTGATCGAGCGGGACCGGGTTGCTCATGAGTGGCGGGACCGGCGCTGGGACTCGTTCTGCCTGGTCACCCCCAACTGGCAGTGCCAGTTGCCGGGATTTCCGTACGCCGGGGACGCGCCCGACGGGTTCATGGTCGGCGCCGACATCGTCGGCTACCTCGAGAAGTACGCCGCCAGTTTCGACCCGCCGCTGACCGAGGGCGTGGCCGTGACCCGGTTGCGGCGCACCCCCGTCGGGGTGTTCGAACTGCGGACCACGGCCGGCACTCTGACCGCCGACCAGGTGGTCGTGGCGACCGGGCCGTACCACGAGCCGGCCGTGCCGCGGATCGCCGAGCGGCTGCCCGGCGCCCTGACCCAGCTGCACTCGTCGCAGTACCGCAACTCGTCGTCGCTGCCGCCGGGTGCGGTGCTGGTGGTCGGCACCGGCCAGTCCGGCTGCCAGATCGCCGAGGACCTGCACCTGGCCGGGCGGCGCGTGCACCTGGCCGTGGGCAGCGCGCCCCGGGCCGCCCGCCGGTACCGCGGCCGCGACACGCTGGCCTGGCTGGACGAGATGGGCCACTACGCCAAGGGGATCGACGAGTTCGGGGACGCCGACGCGGTCCGGCTGCGGGCCAACCACTACATGACCGGCCGGGACGGCGGCCACGACATCGATCTGCGGGCGTTCGCGCTCGAGGGGATGCGGCTGCACGGCCGGCTGACCGCGGTCACCGGCCGGGAGGCGCACTTCGCCGACGACCTCACCGCCAATCTGGACAACGCCGACGCGGTCGCTGAGGGAATCAAGGGTGCCATCGACCGCTACCTCGCCGGCTCCGGGATCGACGCGCCGGCAGAGGCCCGCTACGTCCCGGTGTGGGAACCAACGGCGGGGACGTCCACGGTTGACCTGACGGCGGAGGGTGTCACCGGCGTCGTCTGGGCCACCGGCTACCACCGCGACCACCGGTGGATCGAGGTGCCGGTATTCGACGGCCGCGGCTACCCCACGCACGACCGGGGCACCACCAGCTGCCCGGGGCTGTACTTCCTGGGCCTGCCGTGGCAGTACACGTGGGGGTCGGGCCGGTTCGCCGGGGTGGCCCGGGACGCCGCCTTCCTGGCCGACCGGATCACCGCGTTCGGGCGGCAGCGGGTCACCGACGAGGTGTCCTGGCTGGCCGGTACGCCGACCGAGACGTACCCGGACCTGGACTGGTCGTTCTCGCCCCGGGTGGCGGCATGACGCTGAACGACGCGCACCGGCACCTCGGGGTGCTGCCGGCCCACCCGTTCTACGGCGGGCCGCCGGTCCACCCGGACGTCACCGCCCGCGCCACCATCGACGAGCTGATCGCCGACCTGGACGCCGAGGGCACCGACCGGGCGCTGATCCTGCCCAACTACGGCGTGCCCGACCCGGACGTCGCGTTCGGGTTCAACGAGCTGGTGGTCGAGGCGGCGCAGCGGGACGACCGGATCCGATGTGGACTCTGGGTGAGCTCCCGGGACGCGGACTCCGCCCGTACGGCCAAGGCCCTGACCCTGGCCGGAGAACGCGGCGTGAAGGCGCTGAAGCTGAGCTTCCTGCTCGGCGGCTGCGCCGACGACGCCGGACTGGACCGCATCTTCGCCGCCGCCCGGGAGCACGACCTGGTGGTGCACGTGCACACCTCGCCCGGCACCGCCTCCGACATCGACCAGGTCGGCACGCTCGTGGACCGCTACGGCGAGCACGTGAAGATCCACCTGGTCCACTTCGGCGGCGGCATGAGCGGCCACATCAAACTCGTCGGCGGCCGGTTCTTCGACTGGATCGCGGCCGGCCGGCAGGTCTACACCGACCTCTCCTGGGCCATCGGGTTCGCCCCCCGCTGGCTGGCACAGGAGATCGACCGGCGCGGCCTCGGCCACGACCGGGTGCTGTTCGCCAGCGACGAGCCGTGGGGCGACCACGCCGGGGAGTACGCCCGGCTGGCCGCGGTCACCGGCAGCACGGAACTGTCCCACGCGGTGTTCGACGGCAACTTCGCGAAGCTCTACGGCTGAAGGAGAACCATCATGACCGACCTTTCCGACCTCGAAGAGAAGAGCCGCAGCGAGATCCCGCACCCGGCCCTGGCCGAGGGCGCCAGCATCTACGGCGGCACCAAGGTGTTCCCCGACTACAAGGCCGAGGAGGGCCAGAGCTACTTCACGCTCGTGCACGGCATCGCGCACGAGTCGTCGGTCAGCTTCGTCGCCGTCCTGCAGGCCACCCGGGCGCTGCGCAAGGGATTCGAGTCGGCCCTCTACTTCTACGGCCCGGGCTCGCTCAACTGCCTGGCCACCCGCGGCTTCCCGACCACCGGCGCGTCGGCGTTCCCCGGCGAGCAGAACATCAACAACTCGCTCAAGACGTTCATGGCCGAGGGCGGCAAGGTGTACTGCTGCCGGTTCGGGCTGTCGCTGCACGGCGCCCGCGAGGAGGACCTGATCGAAGGGGTCATCCCGACGCACCCGCTGGACGTGCAGGACGCGCTGATCCACTACGCGCGCAAGGGCGCCATCATCAACTCGACGTACATGTTCTGATGTCCCTCGACGTCCGTACCGACCTGGCCGTGCGCGGTGTGCGGGTGGCGACGCCCGTGCACCGCCCGGCCGGGGCCGGCCCCAGCGACGACGGCCATCTGGTGGTCGACGGATCGAATGCGACGTTCCCGATAAATCCAGAGAGTCCGTTCGAGGTGCGCGACGGCCGGGTCTGGCTCGGCGAGAGCGACATGGGCCTGTCGCTGGAAGTCGTGAAACGTCCCCGGTTCTACGACCTCGCGACGGCGGACGGCGTCCGCTACGAGCAGATCGCGCGGCTGCACGGCAAGGACGTGCTGGCCACCACCGTGGTGCAGACCTGCATCCGGTACGCCGAGGACCAGCGCTGCCGGTTCTGCACCATCGAGGAGTCGCTGCGCTCCGGCAGTACGGTCGCGGCCAAGACCCCGGCGCAACTGGCCGAGGTGGCGGCGGCGGCGGTCGCGCTGGACGGCGTGACCCAGATGGTGATGACCACCGGCACGACGGCCGGCCCCGACCGCGGGGCCCGCAACCTGGTCCGCTCGGTCCAGGCGGTGCTGACCGCCGTGCCCGGCCTGCCCATCCAGGTGCAGATCGAGCCACCCCGAGACCTGACCGTCATCCAGGACCTGTACGACGCGGGCGCGGTCTCCATCGGCATCCACGCCGAATCACTCGACGACGACGTGCGCCGGAAATGGATGCCGGGCAAGGGCAGCGTCCCGATGACCGAGTACGAGGCGGCCTGGGACCGTGCCGTCGAGGTGTTCGGCCGCAACCAGGTCTCCACGTACCTGCTGATCGGCCTGGGTGAGGACCCGGACGAGCTGGTCGCGGGCGCGGCCCGGCTGATCGCCCGCGGCGTGTACCCCTTCGTGGTGCCGTTCCGGCCGATGGCCGGCACCCTCGCCCGCCGCGACGGCGTTCCCGGCCCGGCGCCGTCGGTGGTCCGTGACGTCACCGCCCGGGTGGCGGCGCTGCTGCGCGACGCCGGGATGCTCGGCGCCGACCAGAAGGCCGGCTGCGCCGCCTGCGGGGCGTGCGGCGTACTCCAGGCGGCCGGCGGATGACCGATCTGGTTCCGGCCCTCCTCGGCCCGTCCTTCACCGTCCTGCCCACCGACGACCGGGCGGAGTTCCGGGCGTTGCGGCGTCAGGTCTTCGTGCACGAGCAAGGACTCTTCGACTCCGACGACCAGGACGACCGCGACGACGATCCGCGGACAGTCGTGCTCGTCGCCCGGTCCCCGCGGGGCGAGTTCCTCGGCGGCGTCCGGCTCGGGCCGGCCTCGGACGGGCCGGACATCGGCTGGTGGCAGGGCGGCCGGCTGGTCGTCGACCCGGCCGTCCGCGGGGCGCACGGGGTCGGGGCGCACGGGGTCGGGCCGGCGCTGGTGCGGGCCGCCTGCGCCTACGCCGAGCAGGCCGGAGCGCTGCGCTTCGACGCCACCGTGCAGACCGGTAACGAGCGGATGTTCCGGCGTCTCGGCTGGCACACCGTCCGCGACGTCACCACCGCCGGCCGGCCGCACCGCCTCATGCGATGGCCGATCGGGCGGATCGCCGCGCTCGCCGCGGCCACCAAGAACCCGCTCGGCCCGCTGCTCGCCGGTCTGACCCCGCCCGGGTACGCCGGGGACGACGGCGCGCCCGTGCCAGGAACCGACCTGATCGCCGCCTGCGACGCGATCACGCCGTCCATGGTGGAACGGGACCCGGACTGGGCCGGCTGGTGCGCCGTCCTGGTCAACCTCAACGACCTGGCCGCGATGGGCGCGGAACCGGTCGGCCTGCTCAACGCGGTCGGCGCCCGGGACGCGGCCCACGCCGCCCGGATCCTCGGCGGGCTGCGCCGCGGGGCGGCGGCGTGGGGCATTCCCGTCCTCGGCGGCCACACCCAGCTCGGCGTGCCGGCCGCCCTGTCCGCGACCGCCCTGGGCCGGGCGGCCCGGCCCGTTCCCGGGGGTGGTGGGCGGCCCGGCCACCGGGTCCGGCTGACCGCCGACCTCGCCGGCCGGTGGCGGCCCGGATACACCGGCCGCCAGTGGGACTCGACCAGCCACCGCACCGCGGCGGAACTACGGGAGCTGCACTCGTTCGTGGCGCGCGCCCGGCCCGCCGCCGCCAAGGACGTCTCGATGGCCGGGATTGCGGGGACGCTCGGCATGCTGGCCGAGGCCAGCGGCTGCGGCGCGATCCTGGACGTGGCCGCGGTGCCCCGCCCGGCCGGCGCCACCATGGGCGACTGGCTGACCTGCTTCCCCGGGTTCGGAATGCTGACCACCGGCGACACGTCCGATGTGGACGCCGATTCGGCGGTCACCGCCGGCTGCGGTGAGCTGGTAGCGGGCCGGGGCGTACGGCTGCGGTGGCCGGACGGCGAGATCACCACCGCCGTCGAGGGCGGCGTCACGGGTTTGGGGGAGACATGACAGTGATCCGGATGGCCGCGGTCGCCGAGGAGTTCGACCGCGACCTCGAAGGCGACTTCGCCACCATCGAGAAGCTGATCGGCGCCGCCCGCGCCGACGGCGTGCAGTTGCTGGCGCTGCCCGAGGCGTGCCTGGGCGGTTACCTGGCCCACCTCGACGGCGGCGCCGACCAGCCGCCGGCGCTGCGCGTGGACGGCCCGGAGATCGCCCGGCTGGCCGCGCTGGCCGGCGACATGGTGGTCTGCGCCGGCTACTGCGAGGCCGATGGCAGCGACCGGTACAACAGCGTGGTCTGCGTCGGTGGCGGCGCCGTGCTCGGCAACCACCGCAAGGTTCACCAGCCGCTGAACGAGAACGTCAGCTACGGGCGGGGCGACGGATTCGCCGCGTTCGACACGCCCGTCGGCCGGATCGGCATGCTGATCTGCTACGACAAGGCGTTCCCGGAGTCGGCCCGGGCGCTGGCTCTGGACGGCGCCGAGATCATCGTCGTCGTCTCGGCGTGGCCCGGCAGCCGTACCGACGCGCCCGCCGACCTGGCGCAGGACCGCTGGACCCGCCGGTTCGACCTGTTCGACCGGGCCCGCGCGCTGGAGAACCAGGTGGTCTGGTTGTCGGCCAACCAGTCCGGTACGTTCGGGCGGCTGCGGTTCGTGTGCAGCGCCAAAGTGGTCGATCCCGGGGGAGACGTGATGGCGAGCACCGGCGTCGCACCCGGCGTGGCCGTCGCCGACATCGACGTCGCCGGGGCGCTGGTCGCGGCCCGCCGCTCGATGGGCCACCTTCGCGACCGCCGTCCCGACGCGTATTGATGAAGACGCGCATCGCCGCCGCCGCGGCCCACTTCGGCCGCGACCTCGACCACGCGCTCGGCCGGATCGGCAAGCTGATCGCCGACGCCCGCGACGCCGGCGCCCACCTGCTGGTGCTGCCGGACGCGGCGATCGGCGGCTACCTGGCCGACCTGCGCCACCCCGACCCGGAGGCGCTGCCACCGGCGCTCAAGCCCGACGACCCGATCCTCGACCAGGTGGCCGCGCTGGCCCGGGACATGGTGGTGTGCGTCGGCTACTGCGAGGCCGACGGCGACCTCCGGTACAACGCCGCCGTCTCGCTCTGCGGCGACGGCGTGCTCGGCCGGCACCGCAAGGTCCACCTGCCGGCGGCCGAGGTCGGGGCGTACGCGGCCGGCGCCGAGTTCGCCGCCTTCGACACCCC
>CAXSDA010000025.1:23644-121986 GCA_964236515.1 uncultured Actinoplanes sp. | reverse complement strand
CCGGCTTGCGCTTGGGCCGGCTTGCGCTTGGGCCGGCTTGCGCTTGGGCCGGCTTGCGCTTGGGCCGGCTTTGTCTGGACCGACGGCTGCTTCGGGCCAGTTCGCTCGGCCTTCTGGTCGCACGCGGGCGACGGGCGACAGGACCGGGTGTCGCCTTGCCCCGCATCTCGTCGGTCGTGTGTGGAGGGTTCCTGTATCCGAAGCGACGTCTTTCCGCAGTTTGTTTGGTGTGCTTGCTCGACGTGGATGCGATACCCCCGGCTTCGTCTCACTCTTCGGGACAAAACGTGGGACGAAATCCGATTAGGGCGGTAAGCCGGTCCGCATCTTTTGTCCAAGTCGGATCGCAAGCGCCGGTATTGCGCCAGTAGTGTATTCCGAGTTAGGCATATGACTACTGGGGCATCGACTAGATGTCTAAAGACAGCTAGACGTACGACCAGTACGCTGATCACGGCACCGACCGGAGATCGCGGCTCCGGCGGCATCGACCCGTTCCGACGATGGGATGAGCGACGTTGCTGGCAAATCACGTGTACTGGCTTACACATCACGACTGCACCGGCGAGCGGCGCACCTCGCGCCGCGCCGCCGGGGTCATGGTCGCGGCCGCCGTTCTGGGCGAGTTGGTCCAGTGCGGGGCCGCGGCGCTGGACCGCGGCGAGGTGGTGGCGCTGACCCCGGCGCCCACCCTCGACCACCTCGGGTCCGAGGTGGTCCGGCAGATCATCGAAGAGCACCGCCGGCATGGTCCGGCGCAATGGATTGAACATCTGGCCGCCGGCATCTGCGACCGGGTCGCGCAACGCATGATCACGGCCGGCCTGGCCCAGTCGCACCGGGTCGGTCTGCGCCACCCGGTTGTCGTCGCCCGGCCGGGCGACAACGGTCCGGCGTGGATCTATGCATCGCTGGTCCGGGCGATCCAGGACGGGCTGCTCCTGGACGAGAACCAGCGCTTCATGCTTCGGCTCGCCGAACGCAGCAGCATCGGCGAGCAGCTTCTCGCCGGCTTCGACGCGGCCCGGGTGACGGCCGTGCTCTCCCAGGCAGCCCGTGTCTGGCCACCGTGGGTCGAGCTGCTCGACGCCGCCGCTGATTCGATCCGCTCGGCGGCGCTCACCCGCTGACCCACACGAGGACCCTCCCCGCACAGATCCCCTCGACCACGCCCTGTCGGAGTGTGGCCGGTCACCCCCGCACGCCCTCGCTCACCGATACGCCAGGAGATTCGCCATGAGACGAACGCATACCAGTTCCCTCGAGTCCGGCCTGCGCGCCGGACGTTTGAGCACCGCCGGGTTGTTCGTTCTCGGTATCGCCGCGGTCACACCCCTGACCGTGGTGGCCGGCGCGATCCCCCTCGGGTACGGCAAGATCGGCCAGCTCGGCATCCCCGCCGGTTACGCCGTGGTCGCGCTGGTTCTCGCCGTGTTCGCGGTCGGGCTGGCCGCGATGGCCAACCACGTGCCGAACAGCGGTGCCTTCTACTCGTACGCCGCCGCGGGTCTCGGCCGGCCGGCCGGACTGGCGACGGCGTTGATCGCGCTGGTCGCCTACAACGCGATGCAGATCGGGCTGTACGGCGCGTTCGGGATCGCCGCCGCCACGGCCGCCCGCCGGGCCGGAGTCCACGCCTACTGGGGAGTCTGGATCCTGCTGGCCTGGCTGGCGATCCTGGTGCTCGGACAGCTGAACGTCCGGTTGAACGCACGGATTCTCGGTGTCCTCATCGGCGCCGAGGTCCTGGTCGTCCTGGTGCTGGACCTGGCCATGGTGGCGCACCCGGCCGGGGGCGCGGTCCGGTTCGACACCCTGAATCCGTTGCTGCTGGCCGGACCGAGTGGTGCGGCCTGCCTGGTCGGTGGCGTGACGGGGCTCGTCGGTTTCGAGATCCCGCTGGCGTTCGCGCTGGTCGCCCGCGATCCGCGCACCACCACGCGCCGCGCGATCTATCTGATCCTGCTCGTCGTCGTGGTGCTGTACGCGGGGTCGGCGTGGGCGATGTCGGTGGTAACCGGGCCGGACCGGATCGTCGCGGTGGCCCGCACTCACCTGACCGACCTGTTCTTCGTACTGCCCCGGCCGTACTTCCCGGGTCCGGTCCTGGACGTTGCCGTCGTGCTGTTCGTGACCAGCCTGTTCGCGGCGATGCTGGCCTTCCACTCGACCGTGGCGCGGTACACGCTGACGCTGGCCCGCGAAGGGGTGTTGCCGCGGCAGCTGGCGCGCACCCGGGACGACGAGGTGCCGGTCGGCGGGTCGGCCCTGCAGAGCGCCGTGGCGATCGTGGCGCTGGGGGTGATCATCGCGCTCGGCCTCGATCCGACGACCGGCCTGTTCTTCTACGGCACGGTCTCCGGCGGACTCGGCGTCCTGATCCTGATGAGTGTCGCGGCGGTCGCGGTCGTCCGGTTCTTCCACCGGCGCCGCGACGAGAACCGGTGGCGCCGCCGCGTCGCGCCCCTCATCGCGGCGATCTTCCTGCTCACGGTGCTGGCGTTGACGCTGGCCTTTCTGGGCGACCTGCTGGGCAGCGACGACCCGATCACGGTGTACGCCGCCCCGGCCGTCTATCTGCTGGTCGCGGTGGCCGGCGTGGCCTGGGCCTACCGGCTCCGGCGCAAGCGCCCGGCGACCTGGATGGCGATCGGGCGTGGTGATCGCCCCATGCCGGTTCACCGGGTGGCGTTGCCGCCCGTCACCGGGAGCCGGGCCCGGCACGCCGCCCGCGTCAACGGACGCTGAGGAGCCGAGATGCGATACGCAGCGCGGTTGGAACTCCGCGGTGGGCAACCGCACGAGGTCGAGGCGGTGACCGACGTCCTGGCCGCGGCCTTCGCCGGCGGCGACGTGGATAAGTGGCTCGGCGCCACCGACGACACCCGCCGAGCCCATTTCCGTACGGCCGTCATCGCCGCATTCGCCGGCGGCATCGTCCGGGTCGCCGACGAGGACGGCGCTCTGCTCGGCGCGGCTCTCTGGTTCCCGCGCCCCGCCGCCCCGCAGAATCCCGGTCCGGCAGATGGGCGCCTGGCGGTTCTGGAACGGCTGCTGGCCGACCGCCATCCGACCGCCCCGGCGCATCACCACCTCGCCTACCTGGGCGTACGGCCGGATCGTCAGAGTCAGGGCATCGGTAGCTATCTGCTGATCGGCCACCACGCCTACCTGCACGTATCGCGAACGCCGGCATACCTGGAAGCCAACGATGCCCGCAACCGCGCCCTGTACCTCCGGCACGGCTACTCGGACATGGGCACGCCGATCCTGCTGCCGGGCGGGATACCGATCTGGCCGATGTGGAGGCCCCCGACGCCGGCCGGTCCGACGCCGGGCGCGCTGGCGCCGCGGGTCGCGTTCCTCTCCTACCAGTGATTGGCGTGCCGGGTTGATGCCCTCGATGGGCGTGCCGACGTCGGCGCGCCGCTACAACTATCTGCTCGGCGGCAAGGACAACTTCGCTGCCGACCGCGAGTCAGGGGAAGCATTGAAACGGATCTTTCCGGCCGTGGAACTCGCCGCGTGGGAGAACCGGCTCTTCATGCGCCGCGTGGTGCACCACCTGACGGCCGAGTGCGGCATCCGCCAGTTCATCGACATCGGCGTCGGCCTGCCGTTCGGGCCCAACGTGCACGAGGTCGCGCAGTCGATCCATCCCGACGCCCGGGTGGTCTACGTCGACAACGACCCGATCGTCGCCGTGCACGCCCGGGCGCTGCTGGCCGGCATCCGTCCCGGCATGCGCGTCTTCGTCGACGGCGACCTGCGCCGCCCCGAGGAGATGATGGCTGATCCGGTGTTACGCGGCACGCTGGATCTCACCCGGCCGGTCGCGGTGCTGTTGTTCGCCGTCCTGCACTGCCTCCCGGACGACGACGAGGCCGCCCGGGTGGTCCACCACCTGGCGACCACGGTCGCCGGCGGCAGCTACCTGGCGCTGTCACACGTCAGCGTCGACACGGTGCCGCCGCCGGTCGCCTACCGCATGATCCGGTCGGCAGCGCTCGCGGCCCCGCAGGACGAGTTCCGTCCCCGCAGCCGCGCCGCGGTGGCCCAGCTGGTCGACGGCCTGCGCCCGCTCGACCCGGGTTTGGTCCCGGTGGTCGACTGGCACCCCGAACTCGATCCGCCGCCGGTTTACTCGGACACCATCGTCTACGGCGTCGTGGCGCGGACCCCTTGACCAGCAGACCGTCAAGCGACCGCGAGGCCGGCGGCGAGCAGCAGGAGGAGGCCTACCGGGAGGTAGACGACGGGCGGCCGCAGCCACGCTTCGCGGCTGCTCGGGCCGCTCTGGGCGGCCAGCGCGTACAGGCCGAAGCCGGTCAGCGGCAGACCGAACGTGAGCAGCACGGCCGGCACCACACCCCGTACCGCCGGGTCGTCGACGAACGTCACCTGCACCAGCAGCAGGATCACCGGAACCATGAGCAGGGCCGAGACGACGGCGATGATCATGGCCGAGATCGGCCGGCGGGTGCGGTAGACCGGTTCCGGCTCATCGCCGAAGCGGGACGCGACGGGCGGTACCAGCCCGGTCGGTTCGGTCGCGGCCGGGATCGCTGACGACAACGGTGTGCCGCTGCCTCCGCCGTACGTGCTGGCCGTGGTCGCTGCGGAATACGTGGACGGCGCTGCGGCCGGGGTGGAGTACGTGGACAGCGCTGCGGCCGGGGTGGAGTACGTGGACGGCGGGGCCGGCGAGTAGGTCGTGGTCGGGGACGTGGCCGCCGGGTAGGTCGTGGGGGCCGCGGTCGCCGCGGGATAGGTCGTGGTGGAGCTCGCCGGGGTGGCCTCGGGCGGGCGGATCGTCGGGTACTCGGGCCCGCGGACCGGCATCCGGCCGCTGCCACTGTCCTCGCTGCCGAACGCATGACCACCCGTCGTGTTCAACGGGTCGGACGGGTCGTACGCGGGGTAGCCGGGATCGTTCGCCCGTTGCTCAGGCAACCGGAAGGCCCCACTTGGGCGTTCGTGCACGGCGGAGTCGTACGGGCTGGTGCTCGCGGGCTGACCGGGCCCGGAGTACCAGCTGGGCGTCTCCGGTTCGTCGGCGTAGCGGCGGTGTCCATCCACGGTTTCGCACCGTAGAAGACAACGGAGCGTAACGCCACCGCTGAGCGCATATCACGGCCGACTGTGACGCAGCGCTGTATCCACAATTGCGCTCTGTCCACAGGCCCCAACCCACCGGCGTCCGGATTCGAGGACAGTGCCCGGCATGACGAGGGAGAGACAGGCCGTCGGGGCGTACGGGGAACGGCTGGCGTCGCGGTACCTGCAGGCGGCCGGTCTCGTGCTGCTGGAGAGCAACTGGCGATGCCGCGAGGGCGAGGTCGACCTCATCCTGCGGGACGGCGACGACCTGGTGTTCTGCGAGGTGAAGACCCGGCGAACGGACACGTACGGGACGCCGGCCGAGGCGGTGGCGCCGGCCAAGGCGCGGCGGCTGCGCCGGATCGCGGCCCGCTGGCTGGCCGAACGGTCGGTGCGCCCGCGCGAGGTGCGGTTCGACGTGGTGGCCGTGCTGCCGCAGACCAAGGGCGCGTCGGTCGTCGAGCACATCCGCGGGGCGTTCTGAAATGAGCGTTCCGAGATGAGTTACGCCCGCGTTCTCAGCGTCGGCCTGGTCGGTCTGGCCGGGCACCTGGTCGAGGTCGAGGCCGACCTGTCCACCGGGCTACCGGCCGTGGTGCTGACCGGCCTGCCCGACGCCGCCCTGCACGAGGCCCGCGACCGGGTGCGCGCGGCGGTGGTCAACTCCGGCCAGGCGTGGCCGAACCGCCGGATCACGGTCAACCTGCTGCCGGCCACGCTGCCCAAGTTCGGCAGCGGCTTCGACGTGGCCATAGCGTGCGCGCTGCTGGCCGGGGCGGGTGAACTGCCGGTGGGGCCGCTCGAAGGCGTGGTGCTGCTGGGCGAGCTGGGCCTGGACGGGGCCGTACGGCCGATCCGGGGCGTCCTGCCGATGGTGGCCGCGGCGGTTCAGGCGGGGGTGCGCCGGGTGGTGGTGCCGCTGGCCAACGCGAGGGAGGCGACCGTCGTCCCGGGCGTACGGGTGCGGGCGGTGGACACGCTCAGCCGGCTGGTGGCCTGGATCCGCGGCGCCGGCGAGCTGCTCGAGCCGCCGCCGCCCACAGCGTCGACGCCGACCCCCGCTCCCGACCTGGCCGACGTGACCGGGCAGGCGCTGGGCCGGTACGGCCTGGAAGTCGCGGCGGCCGGCGGCCACCACATCGCGCTGATCGGGCCGCCCGGCGGAGGCAAGACCATGCTGGCCGAGAGGCTGCCGGCGCTGCTCCCGGAGCTCGACGACCAGGCCGCGCTCGAGGTGACCGCGCTGCACTCGATCGCCGGCGCGCTGCCCCCCGACGGGCGGCTCGTGCGCCGGCCACCGTTCCAGGCGCCGCACCACTCGGCCAGCATGGCCGCCCTGGTCGGCGGCGGCAGTGGCCTGGCCCGGCCGGGTGCGCTGTCGCTGGCCCACCGGGGCGTGCTGTTCCTGGACGAGGCGCCGGAGATCGCCACCGCGACGCTGCAGTCGCTGCGGCAGCCGTTGGAGAGCGGGCGGGTGGTGCTGGCCCGGGCCCGGGGCACCACCGAGTACCCGGCCCGGGTCCAGATGGTGATGGCGGCCAACCCGTGTCCGTGCGCGAGCCCGGCCGGCGACGCGCACTGCACCTGCACGGCGCTGGCCCGGCGGCGCTACCTGGGCAAGATCTCCGGGCCGCTGCTCGACCGGATCGACATCCAGATCCGGCTCGGCCCGCTCACCGCCGCGCAGCTCATGACGCCGTCGGAGCTGGCCGAGTCGTCGGCGGTGGTGGCCGGACGCGTCGCCCAGGCCCGGGCGGCAGCCGCGGTTCGCTGGGCCGACGGGGGCTGGCGGACCAACGCCGAGGTGCCGGGGCCGCAGCTGCGCCGGGCACCGTGGCGGCTGCCGCCCGGCCACACCGCCGCGCTGCGGGCATCGCTGGACCGGGGCTCGCTGTCCGCCCGGGGCCTGGACCGCGTGTTGCGCCTGGCCTGGACCGTTGCCGATCTGGACGGACGTGACCGGCCGGACCGGTCCGACGTCGACGAGGCGGCTCAACTGAGAATGGGGGAGACGCATGACCGCGCCCGGCGACTCGACTGACGACGACCGGCTGGCCCGGGTGGCGCTGACCTGGCTGGCCGAGCCGGGCAGCCGCACGGTCTGGAGCATGGTCGACACGTACGGCGCGGTGGCGGCGTTGCGGCGCCTGATCGCCGGGGACGCCACCGACCGGCACCTGCACGCGGCGGTTGAGGCGCGGCTGGTCGCGGGTGACCCCTGGCAGCTGGCCGCGGCGGCGCTGGCCCGGGGCAGACGGCAGGGCGCCCGGGTGGTGACCCCGTCGGACGACGAGTGGCCGTCGGGGGTGGACGCCCTGGCCACGCTCGAGCTCGATGCGACGGGCCGGGTGAACACCGACATCCGGCCGCCGCTGTGCCTGTGGGTGCGCGGGGCGTACCGGCTGGACGAGGCGTTCACGCGGTCGGTCGCCGTGGTCGGAGCGCGGGCCGCCACCAGTTACGGCGTCCACGTCACCGGCGAGATCGCCTTCGGCCTGGCCGAGCACGGCTGGACCGTGGTGTCCGGTGGCGCGTTCGGCATCGACGCGGCCGCGCACCGGGCGGCGATGGCGGCCGGTGGGCTGACCGTCTCGGTGCTGGCGTGCGGCGTCGACCGGCCGTACCCGGCCGGCAACACCGGCCTGTTCGAGCAGATCGCCGAGGCCGGACTGCTGGTCAGCGAGTGGCCGCCGCTGGCCGAGCCGCTCCGGCACCGGTTCCTGATCCGCAACCGGGTGATCGCGGCTGCGACCCGGGGCACGGTGGTGGTTGAGGCGGCCGCCCGCAGCGGCGCGGCCCAGACGATGAGCCGGGTGCTGGCGCTGAACCGGATCGCCATGGTGGTGCCGGGAGCGGTCACCTCGGCGATGTCGGTGGGCTGTCACGAGTTGCTGCGCGGCCATCCGCAAGCCCGGCTGGTGACCGGGCCGGCGCAGGTGCTGGAGGAGGTGGGGCCGATCGGCGAGCATCTGGCCGAGCCGGTGCGCGGACCGGAACGTCCCCGGGACGACTTGGATGAGGAGTCGGCGCTGGTCCTGGAGGCGATGCCGGTGCGGGGGACGGCGCGGCCGGAACAGCTGGCCACACGGGCGGGTCTGCCGGTGCGTACGGTGCTGCGGCGGCTCTCCCTGCTGGAGATGACCGGCCTGGTGGTGCGGCGGGACGACGGGTTCGCGCTGGCGCGCCGCCCCCCGGGGTGAGTCACTCCTCGGCGTCGTCCACGTCCCGGCGGTGCTCCTTCATCCAGACCTCGACGTCGTCGGTGGCCCAGATCTTGCCCTGGGCCAATTCGGCGACCGGCTTGGGAAAGTCGGCACGGCTGGTGATCTGGTACGCCCGCTGACGGCTGACCCCACCCAACCGGATGCGGATCTCGTGCGCGCCCATGAGGCGAATCGGCTTCACTCCCACGGTTATCGACCGTAGGCGCACGACTATTAGCTGTTTGTCAACATGGTCACCGACAACTTGTCGTGCGCCCAGGAGCGAAGCTTCGTAGCACGGTGCAAATAGCGGAAACATCGACTCCAGAGAAGCGGCTGACGGGTGGAGGAGCGTGACGGAGGCAGACGATGAGCAGGACAATGCCGCGACCAAGCTGGCGTGGGTCCGGTCGCAGATCCGCCTGTACGAGGAGATCCTCCGGGATCTGCATGGTGATGAGGCGATGGAGTGGCACACGTAGGGCCGCATCGACGACCGGGCGGGTGGGGCGCGGTGAAGCGGGATCCGTACCGGGAGATGCGGGAGGCGCCCGAACCGGCGGCCCGCACGATGCTGGACAGTGCGGAACAGTGGGACGAGCTCGCCGACCGGGCCGACGCCCGCGGCCGGCCGGCGGAGCTCAGTGGCTGCGCCGGCCGGCGGCGAAACGGAGCCGGGCTCGCGGGCCGTTCGCCCGCGCGCACGAACTCGCCGCCGAGTTCGCCGCGGCGCACCCGGGGGTTTGCGCCTGAGGCGTACGGGACTGATGACGCCGAATTCGGGCCGGTCATCGGACGGCGTATGCTTGACCACGGCGACCGCCACGCGCGGTCGACCTCGCGCGCCCTCTGACCGCCACCGGGCCGCCTTCCGCACGTCAGTGCGGTGGGCGATCGGAGCCGGCAGCGGCGGCCCTCCCTGGTCCCGATCTTCTCGGGTCCGACTGCGGCCGACGACCGGGCGCCAGGACGCTCACCGCCGGTGAGCGTGACAACCAGGGAATATAGGGAGCAACCCACCATGGCCGTCGTGACCATGCGTCAGCTGCTGGAAAGCGGTGTCCACTTCGGGCACCAGACCCGGCGCTGGAACCCGAAGATGAAGCGCTTCATCTTCACCGAGCGCAACGGTATCTACATCATCGACCTGCGCCAGACGCTCGAGTACATCGAGACGGCCTATGCCTACGTGCGGGACACCGTCGCCGAGGGTGGCCACATCCTCTTCGTCGGCACGAAGAAGCAGGCCCAGGAGGCCATCGCCGAGCAGGCGACCCGGGTGGGTCAGCCCTACGTGAACCACCGCTGGCTGGGCGGCATGCTCACCAACTTCCAGACCGTGTACAAGCGGCTGCAGCGGATGAAGGAGCTTGAGGCTCTGGGTGACCTGACCGGCACGGCCGCTGGGTACACCAAGAAGGAAACCCTTCAGCTGAACCGCGAGAAGATCAAGCTCACCAAGACCCTCGGTGGTCTGCGTGACATGACCAGGATCCCGTCGGCGATCTGGGTGGTCGACACCAAGAAGGAGCACATCGCCGTCGACGAGGCCCGCAAGCTGGGCATCCCGGTCATCGCGGTGCTGGACACCAACTGCGACCCGGACGAGGTCGACTTCCCGATCCCGGGCAACGACGACGCGATCCGCTCGGCTGAGCTGCTCACCCGGGTGGTGGCCACCGCCGTCGCCGACGGCCTGATCGCCCGTTCCGGCCGCAACCGCCAGGACCCCGACGCCAAGCCCGAGGCGGCCAGTGTTGCCGCCGGCGAGCCGCTGCCCGAGTGGGAGCGCGAGCTGTACACGAGCGCCGAGAAGGACGAGACCCCCGTCGCTCCGCTCACCGAGCCGGTCTCCTCCGACGCGCACGGCGCGACCGCCGAGGACGCGTCGCCGGTGACGGCCGCCGCCGAGGAGCCCGTGGCCGCCGAGCAGCCCGCAGCCGCCGAGCAGCCCGCCGCCGAGGAGCCCACGCCCGTCGCGGCTGGCGCCGAGTAAGAACCAGCGTCCGAGACCGCACGAGACGAATCGAAGAGAGAGTCATGGCCAACTTCACCGCCCAGGACGTCAAGAAGCTCCGCGACCTGACCGGCGCGGGCATGATGGACAGCAAGAAGGCCCTGGACGAGTCCGACGGCGACTTCGACCAGGCCGTCGAGTTCCTGCGCATCAAGGGAGCGAAGGACGTGGGCAAGCGGGCCGGACGGACCGCGGCCAACGGCATCGTGTCCCACTCCGGCACCGCGCTGCTCGAGCTCAACTGCGAGACCGACTTCGTCGCCAAGACGGCGGACTTCGTCGCGCTCGGCCAGCAGCTGGTCGAGTTCGCCGCGCAGAACAAGATCGCCGACGCGGCCGCCCTCCAGGCGGCCACGCTGGCCGACGGCACGTCGGTCGCCGACACGATCCAGGAATTCTCCGCCAAGATCGGCGAGAAGATCGTGGTCAACCGGCTGGCCGACCTGACCGACGGCGGCAGCGTCGCGGTCTACCTGCACCGCAAGGCGCAGGACCTGCCGCCGCAGGTGGGTGTGCTGGTCGAGTACTCGGGCAAGAGCGACGAGGCCGGCGACGCCGAGGCCCGCGGCATCGGCATGCAGATCGCCGCGATGCGGCCGAGGTTCCTCACCCGGGACGAGGTGCCGGCCGAGACCGTCGAGTCGGAGCGGCGCATCGCCGAGGAGACCGCGCGCGAGGAGGGCAAGCCCGCCCAGGCTCTGCCCAAGATCGTCGAGGGCCGGGTGAACTCCTTCTTCAAGGACTTCGTCCTGCTCGAGCAGCCGTCGGTGGTCGACAACAAGAAGACCGTCAAGCAGATCACGGACGAGGCCGGCATCACGGTGACGCGCTTCGTCCGGTTCGAGGTCGGTCAGGAGTAACCCGTCGCCGGAAGGCGGCACGGGAGGTCGGGAACGCGATTCTGCGCCCGGCCTCCCCGTCACATAAGGTGCTCCTGAAGCGGTAGGGGAGAGGCGGGTTGGCATGACGTTGGTGACCGAGCAAGCCGTTCCGGTTGACGATCCGACTCCGCCTTCGGTGCGGCCGCGCCGAGTGGTGCTGAAGCTGTCCGGCGAGGTCTTCGGCGGCGGCGCGGTCGGTGTCGACCCGGACGTCGTGCAGGGCATCGCCCGCCAGATCGCCACGGTCGTCCACGGTGGTGTCCAGGTCGCGGTGGTGGTCGGCGGCGGCAACTTCTTCCGCGGCGCCGAACTGCAGAAGCGTGGCATGGACCGCTCCCGGGCCGACTACATGGGCATGCTCGGCACCGTCATGAACTGCCTGGCGCTGCAGGACTTCCTGGAGAAGGAGGGCATCGAGACGCGGGTGCAGACCGCGATCACGATGGCCCAGGTCGCCGAGCCGTATATCCCGCTCCGCGCGATCCGTCACCTGGAGAAGGGCCGTGTGGTCATCTTCGGGGCCGGCGCCGGGATGCCGTACTTCTCCACCGACACCGTCACCGCTCAGCGCGCCCTGGAGATCCACGCCGACGTCGTGCTGATGAGCAAGAACGGCGTCGACGGCGTCTACACCGCCGACCCCCGGACCAACCCGGACGCCCGCAAGCTCGACACGATCACCTTCGCCGAGATGCTGCAGAAGGGGCTGCGGGTCGCCGATCAGGCCGCCTTCAGTCTCTGCCAGGAGAACGACCTGCCGATGCTGGTCTTCGGGGCCGAGGGTGACGACACCATCGTTCGCGCGGTCAGCGGCGAGAAGATCGGTACCTTGATCACCACGTGATCCGGCATCGTTCACCAAAGAGCGCCACCCCCACCACCGAGACGCATACGAAGCAAGGAGGCGACGGAGCAGGTGATCGATGAGACCCTCTTCGAGGCCGAGGAAAAGATGGAGAGCGCGGTCGAGCACGCCAAGGAGGAGTTCGCCGCGATCCGCACCGGGCGGGCCACCCCGGCGATGTTCTCCCGGATCGTCGTGGACTACTACGGCGCGCCCACGCCGGTGACCCAGATGGCCTCGGTCGGCGTGCCCGAGCCCCGCATGGTCATCGTCAAGCCGTACGACAGCACCCAACTCGGCGCCATCGAGCGGGCCATCCGCGACTCGGACCTCGGGGTGAACCCGAACAACGAGGGCACCCAACTGCGGATTCACCTGCCGCAGATGACCGAGGAACGGCGCCGCGAGATGACCAAGGTCGCCCGGGGCAAGGCCGAGGAAGGCCGGGTGGCCATCCGCAACGTCCGCCGCAAGGCCAAGGAGCAGCTGGACAAGCTGGTCAAGGACGGCGACGCGGGCGAGGACGAGGTCCGGCGCGCGGAAAAGGAGCTCGACGACACCACGCACAAGTACGTGTCGGCGGTCGACGAGCTGGTCAAGCACAAGGAAACCGAGTTGCTCGAGGTCTGATGTCGTACCTCGAACCCCGCGGCGGGTACGCCGGCGACCGTTCGTCCGACCCGGACGTATCGTCGCCGTACGCGCCCGACGGGAGCGACCGCGCCACCGGTGAGTTCGCGCGGCCGGCCAACCTGGAGGACGTCCGGGTCGCGGAGGAGGGCCCGGAGTGGAACCACGCTCCGGCCGAGACCTCGACCTCGCAGGCGGAGTGGGAGCTGACGACCAGCGCCCCCACTCCGCGCGGTCCGGGCAGGCGCCGGGCCGGCCGCAACGGCAAGCCGGCGGCCGGCCGGGCCGGCCGCAACCTCCCGGCCGCGATCGCCGTCGGCGTCGGCCTCGGCCTGGTGGTGCTCGGCTCGCTGTTGATCTACAAGCCGGCGTTCCTGGCCGTCATCGCGGTGGCCGCCTCGGTCGGCATCTGGGAGATGGTCCGGGCGCTCAAGACCACCGGAGCCAACGCGCCGCTGATCCCGCTGCTCGCCGGCGGACTGCTGATCATCGGCCTGGCCTGGTACGACGGTCCCGACTCGCTGGTTCTGGGGCTGGTCGTCACCATTCTGGCGGCGATCGTCTGGCGGATCGCCGACGGGCCGGCCGCCTTCCGCCGCGACCTGACCGCCAGCGTGCTGATCGCCGTCTACGTGCCGTTCCTGCTCGGCTTCGGTGTCCTGCTGGTCGAGCCGGACGACGGCAACCTCCGCGTGCTGGCCGCCGTGCTGGCGATCGTGCTGTCCGACACCGGCGGGTACGCGGCCGGTGTGTTCTTCGGCAAGCACAAGATGGCGCCGGCGATCAGCCCGGGCAAGACCTGGGAGGGTTTCGCCGGCTCGGTGCTCGCCGCCGCCATCGGCAGCTCGATCTTCCTCTACCTGGCCCTCGACGTGCCGTTCTACTGGGGGCTGCTGTTCGGCGCGGTGATCTCGCCGGTGGCGGTGGCCGGAGATCTGGCCGAGTCGATGCTCAAGCGCGATCTGAAGATCAAGGACATGAGTCATCTGCTGCCTGGGCACGGTGGCCTGATGGACCGGCTGGACTCCATCCTGTTCGCCATCCCGGCCGCCTATCTCCTGCTCTCCTGGATCGCGTCACCGAAGTGAGCGCGTGGGACACTGGAACAGCCATGACGATTCTCCCGGTCATCCCGACCAGCCCCGACACCCCCGACGAGGTCCTCACCCGGCGTCGCCCCTCGATGCCCCCGCGCCACCTGGCCGACCTCGACCTGGCCGGCCGCCGCGACGTGGTCACCGGCCTGGGTGAGCCCGCGTTCCGGGCGAAGCAACTCTCCACCCACTACTTCGGCCGCCTGGTGCGGGACGCCGGCGCGATGACCGACCTGCCCGCCGCCGCGCGGGAGCGTCTCACCGGCGACCTGCTGCCCACCCTGCTGACCCCGGTCCGCGAGCTGGCCTGCGACGACGGCGCCACCCGCAAGACGCTGTGGCGGCTGCACGACGGCGCGCTCGTCGAAAGCGTGCTGATGGGATACCCGGACCGCGTCACCGCCTGCGTGTCCAGCCAGGCCGGTTGCGGCATGGCCTGCCCGTTCTGCGCCACCGGCCAGCAGGGACTGACCCGGAACCTGTCCGTGGCCGAGATCGTCGACCAGGTGGTCTACCTGGCCGGGGTGGCCGCATCCGGCGCCGTCACCGGCTCGCCGCCGCGGCTGTCCCGGGTCGTGTTCATGGGCATGGGCGAGCCGCTGGCCAACTACCCGCGACTGATCCAGGCCGTACGCCGCCTGACGTCACCCGCTCCCGAAGGTCTCGGCCTGTCGCAGCGGCACATCACCGTGTCCACCGTCGGTCTGCTGCCCGCAATGCGCCGGTTGATCGCGGAAGAGCTGTCGGTGACCCTTGCGTTGTCACTGCACGCCCCCGATGATGATCTGCGCGATGAGCTTGTGCCTGTCAACCAGCGTTGGAAGGT
The DNA here is from genome assembly GCA_964236515.1 of uncultured Actinoplanes sp. Classification (GTDB taxonomy): domain Bacteria; phylum Actinomycetota; class Actinomycetes; order Mycobacteriales; family Micromonosporaceae; genus Actinoplanes. The sequence continues at coordinate 107,391 of CAXSDA010000025.1, read as the reverse complement.
GGCCGAGGTGCTCGGAGCCGCGTTCGACTACGCGGCGCAGACCAGTCGTCGGGTCTCCATCGAGTACGCCCTGATCAGGGACGTCAACGATCAACCCTGGCGGGCCGACCTGCTCGGTAAGCTGCTGCGCGGCAAGTTGGCGCACGTGAATCTGATCCCGCTGAATCCGACTCCGGGCAGCAAGTGGGACGCCAGCCCCAAGCCGGTCGAGCGGGAGTTCGTGCGTCGCCTGCAGGGGGCGGGCGTGGCGACGACGGTCCGCGACACCCGGGGCCGGGAGATCGACGGCGCCTGCGGCCAACTGGCTGCGAGCGAGGTCGTGGTGGCTGATGCTGGGGGCGCCACCACCGACGCGGAGGTGGCACTGTGACTGGGCGGCATTCCTCCCAGCGAAGGAATGAGGAGAGGCAGTGACGAGTCAGGGGCAGCGTTTCCGCCGGCGCGCGCTGCGGCGCGGCTACAAGGTGGACGAGGTCGACAGCTTCCTGGACCGCGTCGAAGCCACCCTCGCCGGTGAGCAGATGGGTGCGCCGGTCGGCGCGCAGGAGGTGCACGACGTCGTCTTCCGCGTGCGCTTCGGTGGATACGACGAGTGGCAGGTCGACCTGCACCTGGACCGGGTCGAGCGGCAGCTGGCCGAGTTCGAGGAGCGCGGCGGTGGCCGCGCGCTGGACCCCCGGATGCAGCCCGAGCCGATACGCGGCGGCATGCCCGCCGACCGGATGGGCCCGTCGATGGGCCGGTCCGCCCCGCCGACGGAGCGGCTCCCGGCACCCATTCGCGAGGATCGTCAGGCGCCGATGCCCCAGCGGCAACTGCCCGAGCCCCATCCGTACGGCGGCCGGTACGAAGAGCCGGGATACGGCAACGAGCCGAACTACGGCAACGAGCCGAGCTACGGCGGCCAACCCGGTTACGGCGGCGAGCCCGGTTACGGCGGCGAGCCGAGCTACGGCGGCCAGCCCCAGCGGCAGGCGCCCCCGGGGTACGACACCGGCAGCTACGAGCAGTTCGAGCCCGGCCGGCACGGCAAGTCCGACATGACCGCGGAGATCCGCTTGCCCGAGCGGGAGCGCGGCGGCTACGGCGGCCCGTCCCCGATGAGCGCTCCGCCGATGGGTCCGTCCCCGATGAGCGGCCCGCCGATGGGCGGCGGTCCGATGATGGGCGGCGGCAACACCGGCGGCGGCCCGAACGGCGAGGTCTACCGGGTCGACCAGTTGCGGCGCACGTTCCAGCCGCGGCGGTTCGGCAGCGGCTACGACCCGATGCAGGTGGACCGGCTGTTCGACAGCATCCTGCAGGCGATGACCGGCCGGGGCCCGATGCCGGTCGCGGAGAACGAGCTCGACACGCTGCAGTTCGGGCTGGTCCCCGGAGGATACTTCGAGGCCGAGGTCGACGCCGCCCTGCGCGAGGTCAAGGACATTCTTCTCCGCCGGCGGTAGCTCGAAGACGCGGAAAAGGGCCCGAAAGGGCCCTTTTTGCTGCGCGGGGCAGAGTTATTGGTTGTTCGGCTTGAGGCCGTTGCGCCGCAGCACGGTGTCCGCGATCACGCTTCCCACCAGTCCCAGCACGACGAGGAGGAGGAAGATGCTCTCGGTGTTGCCCTCGTGGTTGCCCCAGAAGAACAGCAGCGTGATGGCGGCCGCACCGAGAGCGCCCCGGCGGGCCCACTTGCGGTTGCCCGGCCTCAGCTGGTCGGGCGAGTACACCGGTTCTTCCGCCACGGTTCGGTCCTCCACGCACGTGCGTTCGCTGTCCGGCCTAGTCTCGCACGCCGCCTCCGCATTCCAGTGACCAACCCACACCCGGTACCGTCGATGCGGTCAACCGGACAAGGGAGCGACAACGGTGCGGATCACGGGCACGGGCCATGCGAGCATGCGGATCGACACGGGCGCCGGCAGCATCCTGTGCGACCCCTGGGTCAACCCGGCGTACTTCGGCTCCTGGTTCCCGTTCCCGGACAACTCGGTGCTGGACTGGAAGGCGCTGGGTGACGTCGACTACCTGTACGTCTCCCACCTGCACCGTGACCACTTCGACGCGAAGAACCTGCGCGAGAACATCAGCAAGGACGCGACCGTTCTGCTGCCGGAGTACCCGACCAGCCAGCTCGAGGACGAACTGCGCGAGCTCGGCTTCACCAGGTTCCTGAAGACCGTGTCGAACCAGGTGCACGAGCTCGACGGCGGCCTGAAGATCATGATCCAGGCGCTGATCAGCCCGACCGACGGCCCGATCGGTGACTCCGCGTTGTGGGTGGAGTATGACGGCGTACGGGTGCTCAATCAGAACGACGCCCGGCCGGCCGACCTCACCGTCTTCCAGGAACTCGGCCACGTGCACGCGCACATGCTGCAGTTCTCCGGCGCGATCTGGTACCCGATGGTGTACGAGCTGCCGGAAGGGGCGAAGACGGCGTTCGGCAAGCAGAAGCGGGACCGTCAGTTCGACCGCACCTGGCGCTACATCGACGACCTGAAAGCGTCCCACGTGTTCCCGATCGCCGGCCCGCCGTGCTTCCTCGACGACGAGTTGTGGCAGTTCAACGACATCTTCGGCGACGAGGGCAACATCTTCCCGGACCAGTCGGTGTTCCTGACCGAGTACGCCAAGGTCGGCGGCACCAACGCCGTCGTCCTGCTGCCCGGCAGCGTGACCGAACTGTCCGAGAAGGAAGCCACCACGAATCACCCGGTCGACGTCGACGACTTCTTCGCGCACAAGCAGGACCATCTCGAGGAGATGCGCGACCGCAAGCGCGGAGTGATCGAGGCCGAGAAGGCGTCCTGGCGGCACCCTGAGATCGACGTGCTGGGCGAGCTCAAGAAGCGCATCGAGCCGCTGCTGGAGGAGTCGATCTACCTGGCCAAAGGGGTCGGCGGCCCGGTCCGGTTCGATCTGACCGACTCGTTCGGCCCGGGCGGCGAGGTGCTCGAGTCGATCGTCGTCGACTTCCCCGGCAAGCAGGTCCGCCCGTACGCCGACGAGAAGGTGCGCTACCGCTTCAAGACCGGCCGCGCCTTGGTCGAGCACCTGATCCACATCGATGAGGGCGACTGGGTCAACTCGCTCTTCCTGTCCTGCCGGTTCAGCGCCGCCCGGATCGGCCAGTACAACGAGTTCGTCTACGCCTTCTTCAAGTGCCTGTCCGAGGAGCGACTGCAGTACGCCGAAGGCTGGTACGACGAGCACGAGCGCACCGTCGACGCCGAGGACACGCAGCTCGGCGACTGGACCGTGCAACGCCGCTGCCCGCACCTGAAGGCCGACCTCAGCCGCTTCGGCGTCGTCGACGGCAACATCCTGACCTGCCAGCTGCACGGCTGGAAGTTCGACCTCCCCACCGGCCGCTGCCTGACGTCGGTCGGCCACGGAATCCGGGCGTCGAAGGGCGAGCAGAACACGCCGAGCGAGGATCAGAAACAGTTGTCGTAGCTGGTTGCCTGGTGCTGACCGTCGCTCCCGCCGAGGCCGTGGCGGGGGCCCAGCTGACGCCGGCCCGCGCCGCTTCATTCTGCGGGAGTGGTCAGACCCCGAGGTCCGCGAGAATCCGGCGGGCCGCGTTGTGGCCGGCCGCGCCGATCACGCTGCCGGCCGGGTGCGCACCCGCCGAACCCGCGTAGAGGCCGTCCAGCCCCGTCGCGTACGGCATGCGCTCGTTGAAGGCCACCGTGTTGTCGACGTGGTGGATGTGGCCGCCGGTGATGCCGAAGTGCTTCTCGATCCCGGGCGGGGTGAGCGGCATCATGTCGGCCACCAGGTCGGACGTGCCCGGCGCGTACCGGTCGCAGATCGCCAGCAGCCGCGTCACGTAGCCCGGCAGTTCGGCGTCCCAGGTCGAGTCCGCGAGCGAGAACGGCACCGACTGCACGAACAGCGCCGACGAGTGGTGCCCGGCCTCGTCCTGCAGCGAGGGATCGACGGTGGTGTGCAGGTACCACTCGATGGTCGGCTCGGCCGGCAGGCGCCCGGCCTGCACGTCGGCCCACATCGCCCGCAGCGCCGCCAACGGCGAGTCGTGGTCGGGCGACGCCGCCCCGGCCAGCCCGGCCGAGCCCGGCAGCAGGTGGATGGTCGACCCGAACGGTTCCGGCGCGCCCTCCGGCAGGCACGAGAACCGCGGCAGCCCGGACAACGCCAGGTTCAGTTTCAGCGTGGTTCCGGTGCGCTTCACGGCGGCCATCCGCGCCGTCAGCGACTCCGGCAGCGCCCCCGCCGGCACGAGATCCATCAGGCGGTACGGGTCGCACGAGCCGAGCACCGCGCGCGCCTCGAGCGTCCGCCCGTCGGACAGCACCACACCGGTGGCCGCCCCGCCGGACACCGTCACGGACTGCACGGGCGTGGAGGTGAACAGCTGCGCCCCGGCCGCGCGGGCGGCGTCGGCGAACGTGCGCGACACCGTGCCCATGCCGCCGCGGGCGATCATCCAGGTACCGTCCGAGCCGGGCAGCCGGCACATGTTGTGGACGAGGAAGTTGTGCCCGGTGCCGGGGTCGTCCGGGCCGGCGTTGAGCCCGGAGAGGCCGTCGGTCACGGCGTACATGCTCATCAGCAGTTCGCTCTTGAACCCGAACCGGGAGAGGTAGTCCGCGACCGACCCGCGGACCAGGTCGATGAACGTGCTCTGTAGCTGCGGCCGGATGTAGCGGTCGGCGGTCTCCTCGACCGAACCCGGTTCCTCGAGCCAGGCCGGCGCGAGATCGGCCCGCAGCGCGGCGATCTCCACCGCCATGGCCTCGTCGGCGGCCAGGTCACGCGGCGAGAAGAACTGCGCCATCTGCGCCCGGGTGGCCTCGCGGTCACGGCCGAACATCAGGTACGGCGAACCGGCCGGCCCCGGGGTGGGCAGGAAGTAGTGCGGGTCGCGGCGCAGCACCGGGATGTCCAGGTCGAGCGTCCGCAGCAGCTCCGGCGGCATCAGGCCGAGCAGGTACGAGCCGGTGGACTGCCCGAGGCCGGGCACCTTCGCGAACGGCTTCTCGGTCCGGGCGGCGCCGCCGAGCACGTCGTCGGCCTCGAGCACCACGACGTCCAGGCCGGCGCGGGCCAGCAGCACCGCCGAGACCAGGCCGTTGTGGCCGGCCCCGATGATCACCACGTCGGCGCGGGTCGGTACAGGGTTCATGACGAGCGAGCGTAACGCGTCCAACGGGCCGCCGCCTGCCGGTCATATCCCCGTGAATGCCAACCGAACCGGCTCACGGCGCAAAAACGGCTAATCGGCGACGACCAGGTGAGCTTCCCGGACCGGCTCGCCGACGGGCCGGTGCCGCCGGTCCAGGTACTGCCCGAACGTGACCGTGGCGGCGTACCCGGCCAGCAGGATCGTGTGGAACAGGTACAGCCACAGCCCGGCCGCGACCATTCCGCCGATCTGGGCGAACCCGCCGAACGGTGCGCCCAGATTGAGCGGGAGCGAGCAGAACAGCACGAAGCCGTGCAGGAAGCCGGAAAGGTTGGCCGCGGTGAACGACCCGACCAGCACCGCGGCGAGCCAGGGCGGGCGGCCCGGGGCGACGTACCGGTAGACCCAGATCACGATCGGCGTGAGCACCAGCCAGGCGGCGAAGAACGACAGCACCAGCCCCAGGACCGACCACCAGCCGCCCCGCGTCCACAATCCGGCCGTGGTCGGCAGCGCCAGGAGCATGGCCAGCAGCAGCGCCGGCGCGGCGGCCATCAACGGCAGCCACAGCAGCCGGCCGCGCCATCCGACCAGCGACTCGCCCGGCTTCCGCAGCGACACGAACGCCCGGCGCAAGCCCTCGCCGTACAGCGTGGCCGGCAGCAGGCTGGCCAGCGCCAGGCCCGGGGTGAGATCCAGCCCGGCGTTGATCAGGGCGGCCAGCGCGTGCGGCACGCCGATCTCGTCGGGCAGCGCGGCGATGGTGTGCGCGGTCAGCCGCCGCACCCGGTCCGCGCCCACGGCCAGCCCGGTCAGCCAGATCGCCAGCAGCGAGATCGGCACCACGGCGATCCCGGCGTAGAACGTGACCGCAGCCGCGTACAACGCCAGATCCCGCCCCCGCAGCGGCCGGAACGGCTTGGCGGCGAGCTCACGCAGATGTCGCAGCCGGGCACGCATGCCCCACACATACCCGGTTATCCACAGGCCGACCCTCGGCCGCCGCGACGGTAATGTGATTTCGGCAGGATGCCCCCGTGGAGGTGGTCCGGATGGCTCAGTCGGCGTATGCGCCGTTGATCGACGCGCTGTTGACGCAGCCGGAGCCGTGGACCGCCCAGTTGGCGCTCGACCTTCTCCCGCACGAGAACGGGCCCAAGGTCGAGATCTTTCGCGGGAGCGTGATCGTGACACCCCATGCCGGCTACAACCATCAGGCGGCCGAACGTGAACTCGCCTATCTGCTGCACCGCGCCGCGCGGCGGGCGGATATGTGGGCCTACCCCGAGTGCGACGTCGTCTCCGGCGACGATCTGTTCATCCCCGACTTTGCGGTGCTGCGGCGCTCCGGTGGCGACCGGACCTACGTGCCGATCACCGACGCGGTGCTGCTGGGTGAGATTGTGTCGTGCAATCGCAAGAAGGACATCATCGACCGGCCGCGCGAGTACGCCCGGGCCGGTGTGCCGTTCTACCTGCGCATCGACTTCCGGGATCGGGTGCCGTCGCTGGTCCTGAGCGAGCTCGCCGACGGCGGGTACCGGCTCGTCATGGCCGCTGCCGCCGGGATCACTTTCACCATGCGGGAGCCGTTCGAGTTCACCATCGAGCCGGAGGCACTTCTCGACGAGGAGGGCTGAATCGGGTGCCCCCACGGGTGACGGGAAAGTCGTTACGCGTCCGCGCTCGGGCTACAAACTGAGGCGCCTGATCCGCACGACGGTGGCCATGCTGGCCCGGCCGACGTCGTACCGCATCGACGGCACCGGCCTCTACACCGCCCACGAGCTGGCTGACGGCACCGTCCGCTGGCCGATGGTCCGGGCGATCGAGGAGCTCGGCCCGGCGGGCATGGCCCTGGCCCGGGTCGGCAAGGCGATGATCGTCCCGATCCCGGCGAACGGCCTCGCCCCGGACGTCCGCGCTGCCCTGCTGACCTTCACGCACGCCCACGTCGGCGCCCCCGACATCCCGCCCCCGCCCGCCCCGGGCGCAGTCGCCGCCGGCGTACCGGTGGACTTCCGGCCGCCGGCGTACCGGTGGACTTCCGGCCGCCGGCGTCCGTCGAGGTCCGCCCGCCGGCCCCACCGGCCTGACCCCCTCCACCGGCGTCAGATGCCTCAGCAGGAGTCTTCGCCCCACCCGCGAACGCCCCGCAGGATCGAGTCCTCCATGCCGTCCGGAGGACCAGGCATCGGTAGTGGCACAGGATCGGGTCCTCCATGCCGTCCGGAGGACCCGGCATCGGTAACTAGCATGGGCTGATGCGAGAGCTCGTTCTGCTCGGCTCGACCGGGTCCATCGGCACCCAGGCCATCGATGTCGTGCGGCGGAATCCGGACCGGTTCCGGGTCGTCGCGATCGGGGCCGGCGGCGGGAACGTCGAGTTGCTCGCGCAGCAGGCGCTGGAGCTGGGCGTGGACGTCGTCGGGGTGGCCCGGGCGAGCGTGGTGCAGGATCTGCAGCTGGCGTTCTACGCCGAGGCGCAGCGCCGCGGGTACGCGACCGGTGGCTTCCGCATTCCGAAGATCGTGGCCGGCCCGGACGCGATGACCGAGCTCGCCGAGTGGCCGTGTGACGTGGTCCTCAACGGCGTGGTCGGCAGCCTCGGCCTTGCGCCGACGCTCCGGGCGCTGGAATCCGGCCGTACGCTCGCCCTCGCCAACAAGGAGTCCCTCGTCGCCGGAGGTGCGCTGGTCAAGGCCGCGGTGACGCGGCCCGGGCAGATCGTCCCGGTCGACTCCGAGCACTCGGCGCTGGCCCAGGGCCTGCGCGGCGGCACCGCCGGTGAAGTGAAGCGGCTGATCCTGACGGCCAGTGGGGGCGCCTTCCGGGGACGGCGGCGCAGTGAGCTGACCGGTGTCACCCCGGAGGAGGCGCTCAAGCACCCGACCTGGGACATGGGGCCGGTGGTCACGATCAACTCGGCCACCATGGTCAACAAGGGGCTCGAGGTGATCGAGGCGCACGAGCTGTTCGACGTGGCGTACGACTCGATCGAAGTCATGATCCACCCGCAGTCGGTGATCCACTCGCTGGTCGAGTTCACCGACGGCTCGACGCTGGCCCAGGCCAGCCCGCCGGACATGCGGCTGCCGATCGCGCTGGCGCTGGCCTGGCCGGACCGGGTGCCCCAGGCCGCTCCCGGGGTGGACTGGACCGAGGCGCACAACTGGGAGCTGCGCCCGCTCGACAACGAGGACTTCCCGGCCGTACGGCTGGCCAAAGAGGCCGGGCGCACCGGACGCTGCCGGCCGGCCGTCTACAACGCCGCGAACGAGGAGTGTGTGGCCGCCTTCGTCGCCGGTCGGCTACCGTTTCTGGGCATCGTCGACACCATCGAGTCGGTGCTGGCGTCGGCCCCCGATTATGCCGAGCCGGGTACCGTCGAAGAGGTGCTGACCGCCGAGGCTTGGGCGCGGGCCGAGGCACAGCGGAAGATCGCCACTGCTTGACGAAGGAGCTTGATGCTGTACGGGCTGGGCGTGGCCGCTTTCGCGCTGGCGATTCTGATTTCGGTGAGCCTGCACGAACTGGGCCACATGATCACCGCCAAGCGGTTCGGCATGAAGGTCACCAAGTACTTCGTGGGATTCGGCCCGACGATCTTCTCCGTCACCCGGGGCGAGACCGAGTACGGGCTCAAGGCCATCCCGCTCGGCGGGTTCTGCAAGATCGTCGGGATGACGCCGCAGGACGACGACGTCGCGCCGGAGGATCAGCCGCGGGCCATGTGGCGGTTCCCGGTGTGGAAGCGGACCATCGTGATGGCCGCCGGGTCGGTCACGCACTTCCTCCTGGCCGCCGTGGCGACCTGGTTCGCCGCGATCTTCGTCGGCCTGCCCAACCCGGCCATCCCGCAGAACGCCGCCCAGACGGCTCAGGCGCCGGCCATGATCGAGGTCGCCGACTGCGTCCAGGTCGTCGTCTCCCCGGCCCAGTGCTCGCCGGGCGTGGGCACCGACCGGGCGGCCCCGGCCGCGGCCGCCGGCCTGAAGACGGGTGACGTGATCACCAAGGTCGGCGCCACCCCGATCAGCAGCTACGGCCAGCTGACGGCCGCGATCCGGACGACCAAGCCGGGCCCGACGGTGTTCGAGTACACCCGCAACGGCCAGGCCGGGCAGACCACGGTGAACCTGGTCGCGGCCCAGCGGGCGCCGATCGAGAACCCGGACGGCCCGGTCACCCAGGTCGCCGTGGCCGGCATCGGCTGGACGACCGACCAGCCGGGGTCGCTGAAGTACAACCCGATCGCCGCGTTCGGCGCGACCGGCCACTTCAGCTGGACCATCGTCCGGGGCTCGTTCTCGGCGCTGGGCCAGATCCCGGACAAGATCCCGGCGCTGTGGCACTCGATCACCGGCGCGCAGCGCGATCCGGACACCCCGATCAGCGTGGTCGGCGCCAGCCGGCTCGGGGGCGAGGCGATCGCGGCGGGCGTACCGCAGGTGTTCCTGTTGATCTTCATCTCGCTGAACTGGTTCATCGGCATCTTCAACCTGCTGCCGCTGCTTCCGGTTGACGGTGGTCACATCGCGATCGCGTGGTACGAGCGGGCACGATCGTGGATCTATGCTCGACTACGGAAGCCCGACCCGGGGCGCGTCGACTACTACAAGCTGATGCCCTTGACGTATGCGGTGATCCTCATCGGCGGCGCGTTCACGCTGCTCACGATCACCGCCGACGTCGTCAACCCGATCACGATCTTCTCCAGGTGATGTGAAGTGACCGCAGTCAGTCTCGGTATGCCGGCCGTCCCCCCGCCGCCTCTCGCCCCGCGCCGCCACAGCCGTCAGATCATGGTCGGCTCGGTGCCGGTCGGCGGTGGCGCCCCGGTCAGCGTGCAGTCCATGACCACCACGCTGACCTCCGACGTGAACGCGACGCTGCAGCAGATCGCGGAACTGACCGCGTCCGGCTGCCAGATCGTCCGTGTCGCGGTGCCGTCCCAGGACGACGCCGACGCGCTGCCCCTGATCGCCAGGAAGTCGCAGATCCCGGTGATCGCCGACATCCACTTCCAGCCCAAGTACGTGTTCGCCGCGATCGACGCCGGCTGCGCCGCGGTCCGGGTCAACCCGGGCAACATCCGGCAGTTCGACGACCAGGTGAAGGAGATCGCCCGGGCCGCGTCGGCCGCCGGCACCCCGATCCGGATCGGCGTCAACGCCGGCTCGCTGGACAAGCGGCTGCTCGAGAAGTACGGCAAGGCGACGGCCGAGGCGCTGGTCGAGTCGGCGTTGTGGGAGTGCTCGCTGTTCGAGGAGCACGGCTTCCGGGACATCAAGATCTCGGTCAAGCACAACGACCCGGTGGTCATGATCCGGGCGTACCGGCTGCTGGCCCAGCAGTGCGACTACCCGCTGCACCTCGGCGTGACCGAGGCCGGCCCGACCTTCCAGGGCACGATCAAGAGCGCCACGGCGTTTGGCGCCCTGCTGGCCGAGGGCATCGGTGACACGATCCGGGTGTCGCTGTCGGCCCCGCCGGTCGAGGAGATCAAGGTCGGCAACGCCATCCTGGAGTCGCTCGGGTTGCGCGAGCGCGGGCTGGAGATCGTTTCGTGTCCGTCCTGCGGGCGGGCCCAGGTGGACGTCTACACGCTGGCCGAGCAGGTCACGGCGGCGCTCGAGGGCTTCCCGGTGCCGCTGCGGGTGGCGGTCATGGGCTGCGTGGTGAACGGCCCGGGCGAGGCCCGCGAGGCCGACCTCGGCGTGGCCAGCGGCAACGGCAAGGGTCAGATCTTCGTCCGGGGCCAGGTCATCAAGACCGTGCCCGAGTCGATCATCGTTGAGACCCTGGTCGAGGAGGCGCTGCGCCTGGCCGACGAGATGGGCGCCGACCTGCCCGACGAACTGCGCGAACTGATGCCCGGCCCGCAGGTCACCGTCCACTGACAAACACGAAGGCGGTCCGCTCCCCGTGGAAGCGGACCGCCTGTCGTGTGCTCATCGCCTTATTCGCCGTCGGCGAGGATGGCGTACAGCTTGCGCTTGGTCTCGTTGAGAACCTCGAGCGCCTTGGTGCGCTGCTCCGGCGTGCCGTTGAAACCGACCTGCCGCAGCGCGTTGAGGATGCCGACCGCCGCGTCCCGGAAGTCCTGCACCTGCGACATGTTGTCGTCGGTGAACTGGGACCACGGCGGGTTCTGCGCGGCCGTCTCGGCCTCGGCCCGGCCGGCGTCGGTGAGCGTGTAGCTCTTCCGGCCGCCGTCGGTCTCGGCCGTGATCAGGCCCTCGTCCTCCAGCATCTGGAGGGTCGGGTAGACCGAGCCGGGGCTCGGGCGCCAGATGCCGCCGGTGCGGCTCTCCAGCTCCTGGATCATTTCGTAGCCGTGCATCGGCCGCTCCAGGAGCAGCGCGAGCAGAGCCGGCCGTACGTTCGGACGGCTGCCGCGACCACCGCGGCGCGGGCCGCGCTCGAAGCCGGGGCCGCCGGGTCCACCCGGACCGCCCCAACCGAAACCGCCGCCCCCGGGGCCGCCGCCGCCGAACGGGAAGCCCGGACCGAATCCGAAGCCGCCGCCGCGCATCCGGCCCTCGTGCATCCGGCCCTCATGCATGTGATGGAACTTTTCGTGCCTCATGATGTGTCTCCAACCTGTCGTTGATAGTTCGACGATATATCGGCAATGCTTCGAACGCAAGAGTCTTTCCCGATGCATCCGGACGCGATGCGTGTGCGGCGGTCGGCATCTGGCAATCTGGTAACCGTGCTGACGGTGCCGGTTCGCCAGCTCGGCGAGTCCGAGCGCGCGGCGGTCGAGCGGATCCTCGACCGTGATCCCTACGCGGGTGCGCAGATCGCCGAACGGGTGGCCGCCCACGGTCTGAACTGGTGGCGGTCCGACGGTCGCGTCTACGGGTACGGGCCGGCCCGCAAGATCGAGTCGCTCTGCTGGTCGGGCGCCCATCTGGTGCCGGTGTGCGCGTCGCCACCCGCGATCGAGGCGTTCGCCGACCTCCTCGGGGCCGAGGTCCGGATCTGCTCGTCGATCATCGGCCGGTCGGACGCGGTGCTCGGCCTGTGGGACCGCCTCGGCGGCCACTGGGGACCGGCCCGGGACGTACGGCCGCATCAGCCTCTGCTGGTCGCCGATGTGGACCCGCCGATCGCACCCGATCCGGACGTCCGCCTGGTCCGGCCGAGCGAGGTCGACCAGCTCTTCCCGGCGGCGGTGGCGATGTACACCGAGGAGGTCGGGGTCTCGCCGCTGGTCGACGACGGCGGCCGCGGCTACCGCCGGCGGATCGCCGAGCTGGTCCGGGCCAAGCGGGCGTACGCCCGGTTCGCCGGCGACCGGGTGATCTTCAAGGCCGAGCTGGCCATCGTGACCCGGCGGACGGCCCAGGTGCAGGGCGTGTGGGTCGACCCCGAGTTCCGCGGACAGGGGCTGGCCGCGGCGGCGATGGCGGCGGTGGTCCGGGACGCGCTGGGCCGGGTCGCGCCGACCGTGAGCCTCTACGTCAACGACTACAACACCCCGGCCCGGCGGGTGTACGCCCGCTGCGGCTTCTGGTCCGCCGGGAGCTTCGCCACCGTCCTGTTCTAGGCGGGTCCCAGCTCTCCTGTTCTAGGCGGGTCCCAGCTCTCCTGTTCTAGGCGGGTCCCAGCTCGCCGATGATCGCCGGCGTCAGGTCCGGGGTCGGGAGCAGAGCCATCACCGGGACGGTGACGCCGTTGGCGGCGTATGCGGCGACCTTCTCGCGGCACTCCGCCGGTGCGCCGTGCACGATCAACTCGTCCACCACCCGGTCCGGGATCGCCGCCAGCGCTCCCTTGCGGTCGCCGGCCGCCCAGGCCTGCCACATCGGGCCGAGGTCGGGCTCGCGGCCGAGCCAGCGGTGGAAGTCCGCGTACGCGGGTACGGTCAGGTAGGCGGCGATCAACCTCTTGCCGGCCGTACGGGCGTATGTTGCGTCCGCCGTCGGGCAGACGAAGATCCGCGCGGCCACCTCGAAGCCCCGGTCCGAGCCGGCGCGGGCCGAGGTCTCGGCCAGGGCCGTCGTCACGTCGCCGACGGACAGCCAGTTCAGGATGACGCCGTCGGCTTCGGCCGCGGCCAGCCGCAGCATGCCGGGCCGGAGAGCGGCCAGCAGGATCGGCGGCGGCGTGGCCGGGGGCCGCTCGAGGCGGAAGCGGCGCACGGTGAAGGTGTCGTACGCCCGGTCCACCACCTCGCCCGCCAGCGCCGCCCGGAGGAAGCGCAGCACGTCACGGCAGCGGCGGTACGGCTCGGTGAAGTCGGCCGCGTTCCAGTCGCCGACCACCACCGGGGACGACGCGCCGATGCCGAGTTGGAACCGGCCCGGCGCGGCCTCGGCCAGGGCCGCCGCGCTCATCGCCAGCAGCCCCGGCCCGCGGGTGAAGACCGGCGTGATCGCCGTGCCCAGCTGCAGCCGCGGCTCCCAGGCGGCGGCCAGTGCCAGCGGCGTGAACGCGTCCGTCCCGGCGACCTCGGAGGACCACACGTCGGTGAAACCGGCGTCGGCCAGCGCGGCGTACAACCCGGCGTGATCGGCGAGCGGCAGGCCACCCCACGGAACGGTCATCCCCCAGCGCGTCGGCATGGGCTCGATCGTGCCACGTGACGTCGCCCACGATCCGGTGCGTCCCGTTCCATGACGGTTATCTTTTTATACTGACCGGTCAGTCTAAGGAGGTGCCGTCATGGGAGTCGTGGTCGAGGCCCGGGGGGCCGGCGTCCGCCATCATCGCCGCTGGGTGTTTCGCGAACTCGACGTGACGGTTTCGGCGGGGGAGACGGTGGCGGTGACCGGCCCGCCCGGCAGCGGGCGCACCACGGTGCTGCTCGCCCTGGCCGGTCGCTTCAAGCTCTCCGCGGGGTCGGTCTCCTCGAGCGGTACGGCGTCCCTGGCGTACGTCCCCGGAGTGACCGAACCGGAACCGGTGCTGACCGTGGCCGAGTGCGTCCGCGAACGGCTGGCGTTGCTCGGCCGGCCCGCGAACCGGCCGGTCGACCTGTCGGGGCTGGACCCGTCGCGGAAGGCGTGGGAGCTCAGCCCGTACGAGAAGCAGGTCCTCGGACTGGTCCTGGCCGGGATCGGGGAACCGGCGGTGATCGCGCTCGACGGTCTCGACATCGGGCTCGACGCGGACGAGCAGGCGGCGGTGTGGGACCGCCTGGCCGGCCTGGCCACGGCCGGGGTCGCCGTGATCGCCGCGACCCGCACCGCCGACCCCGGCCGGGTCAGCACGGTGATCACCCTGGGCGGCGCCGGCGAGACCCACGTCGCGTCCGACCACCCCGCGCCGGACATCGAGCCGGCACCGGAAGACGCCGCGCCCGCGAACGACGAGCCGGCGGCGACCGACAACGCCGCCGCGGAAGACGCCGCGCCCGCGAACGACAAGCCGGGCGACGAGCCCGCCGAAGACACGAGCGCCCCCCGCGGCGCCGACGAGGACGAACGATGAAGACACTCACGCTGGCCGGGATGGAGCTGCGCCGGTTCCTGCGCGGCCACCTCCCGCGCGCCGCCGTCGTCGCGCTGGCGGTCATCCCGCTGCTCTACGGCGCGCTCTACCTGTACGCGTTCTGGGACCCGTACGGCCACCTGAACCACGTCCCGGCCGCGCTGGTCATGCAGGACCGTACGGCCACCGCAACCGACGGCACGACGGTCCACGCCGGACCGGACCTGGCCGGCGAACTGCTTCAGCGGAAGGTCTTCGACTGGCACGTGACCGACGAGAAGACCGCCGAGAAGCACCTGACCGACGGCGATTACCAGGTCATCCTGCGGATCCCGGCGGACTTCTCGGCCGACCTGGCCGGCGCGCCCGACCCGGACGCCGACCCGAGCGCGGGCCGGTTGACCGTGGTCACCGACGACGCCACCAACTACCTGACCGGTGTCTTCGCCCGGACCGTGTTCGACGAGGTTCGTTCGGCCGCGGCGAGTCAGGCGTCGGCGACGTACTTCGACAAGATGCTGGTCGGCTTCACCGACCTCAAGCAGCAGACCGAGCAGGCGGCCGACGGCGCGGGCAAGCTGGACAGCGGCGCGAGTCAGGCGCAGGACGGCGCCGGGCAGCTGGAGACGGGCATCGACGACGCCCGGCGAGGGGCCGGGAAACTGGCCGGGGGACTCGGCGACGCCCGGTCCGGCGCAAACCGGCTGTCCGCCGGCCTGGGCACCGCCCGGACCGGGGCCGACGACCTGGCCACCGGACTCACCCAGCTCAACGCCGGCGCCGCCCAGCTGGCCACCGGCACCGCCCAGGCCGCCGCCGGCGGACAGCAGCTGGCCACCACGGTGGACGCCGCCGCGGACCGGGTCGGGCCCCTGCTGCGGGACAACGCGCAGCTCATCGCGCAGGCCGCCGACCAGGTCGCGGCCGGCGCGGACGCGCTCGCGGCCAACCTGGGCCGGCTCGACGGGGACGCCGACCGGCTGGTCACGCTGGCCGGGCGGTTACGCGATCAGACCGAGCCCGGAAGCGCCGCCCGGCAGCTCGCCGACCAGCTCGTCAGCACCGCCCAGGCGCTGCGCGACACGTTGCCCGGCACCGACCTGGACGCGCTGGCGGCCCGGCTGCGCGAGGTGGCCGCGACCGCCCGCGAGGTCGCCGCGGCGGCCCCGCACCTGGCCGACGACATCGCTGCCGCGCGGGCCCGGGTCGACCAGCTTGCGACCGGGCTGAACCAGCTCGCCACCGGTGCGCAGCACTTGCGGACCGGCACCGCGGCCGCGAAGAGCGGCGCCACCGACCTCAGCGGTGGGATCGCGCAGCTGCAGAGCGGAGCCGGCGCGCTGGAGGGCGGGCTGTACCAGCTCTCGACCGGCGCGCGGCAGCTCGACGGCGGGCTGAGCGCGCTGTCCGGCGGCGGGCGGCAGCTCGTCGACGGGCTCGGGGACCTGCAGAACGGCGCGGCCAAGCTGGCTTCCGGGCTGTCCGACGGCGCGGATCAGATCCCGGGCTACGGCGACGACCCGTCGGCGCGGGCCGGCGTGCTGGCCGATCCGGTGTCGGTCGACCGGTCGGTGCGGCACCCGGCCGGCACGTACGGCGTCGGCTTCGCCCCGTACTTCCTGGCCCTGGCCCTGTGGGTGGGCGCGATGATCGTGTTCCTGGTGCTGCGCCCGCTGAACCGCACCTACCTGGTGTCGGGCGCGCCGCGGCTGCGGGTCGCGCTGGCCGGATTCCTGCCGGCGGCGGCGATCGGGGTGGTCCAGGCGAGTCTGCTGTACGCCGTGGTCACGCTGGCCCTCGGGTTGTCGCCGGTGCACGGGTTCGCCACCTGGGGGCTGCTGGTGCTGGCCGCGCTCGGGTTCGCCGCGATCATGCAGCTGCTCGGCGCGGCGCTCGGCCCGGCCGGCCGGATCGTCGCGCTGGTGCTGCTGATGCTCCAGCTGACGTCCTCCGGCGGCACGTATCCGGTGCAGACCACGCCGTGGTTCTTCCAGGCGATCCACCCGCTGCTGCCGATGACGTACGTGGTGGAGGCGTTGCGGCACACGATCGACGGCGGTCCGGCGGGTACCGTGACCACCGGCGTCCTCGCGCTGCTGGCCTACGGGCTGGGCGCGCTGGCGCTCACCGTGCTGGTGGCCCACCGATCCCGGCGGATGACCCCGTCGGGCCTGCACCCGGAGCTGGTGATCTAACTCATGGACGGGCGGACGCGGCGGCGGGCGGACACCCGGCAGCGTCTCTACGAGGCCGCGGTCGAGCTCATCGCCGAGCAGGGCTTCGCCGCCACCACCGTGGACGACATCGCGCTGCGGGCCAACGTGGCCAAGGGCACCGTCTACTACAACTTCGGGTCGAAGACGGCGCTGTTCGAGGACCTGTTGCGGCACGGCGTCGGGCTGCTCACCGACGCGTTCCGGGAAGCGGTCGCGGGTCTACCGCCGCGGGAGGCGGTGGATGCGCTGGTCCGCACGCAGCTGGAGTACATCCGGCGTTACCAGGCGTTCGCGCAGCTGCTGCTGGCCGAGATGTGGCGCACCAACCAGGACTGGCACCAGACCCTGCTGCTGTTGCGCGAACAGGCCATCGGGGTGATCGCCGAGACCATCCAGGCCGGGGTGGACTCCGGCGATCTGCCCGCCGACCTGGACGTCCGGGTGTCCTCGTCAGCGTTGTTCGGCGTGGGGCTGGTGGTCGCCGTCGACTGGCTCGTCTTCAGTCCCGAGCGGGGCATCGAAGACGTCCAGGAGTCGCTGCTCGCGATCGTCCGCCGCGTCGGCACCAGCAGCCCGGATTGACCCGGCCGCGATCAGCCAGAGGATGGCCACCACGAGCAGGGCACGTTCGAGTTCGGCGCCGGCGGTGCTGCGGCCGACGAACAGCATGATCAGGCCCAGTACGCCGCCCACCGGAACCATCAGCGCGACGCCGGACCAGCCCAGGCCCCGCTGCGCCGCCGACCGTGCGGTCCCGGCGATCACGGCCATCGCCGCGGTCAGCACGATCATCCCGAGCACGCTGGCCGAGCCGTGCACCACATCGGACAGCGTGGCCTGCTCGTACGGCGGCAAGGGGCAGTGGGCGCTGCACGGGACCGCGCCCGAGGTCGCCGCCAGCACCGCCGACACGCCCAGCAGCAGCGCGACCGGCCCGGCGAAGGACCAGCCGAGCAGCCCGACGCCGACGCCGATCAGGACCAGTCCAAGCCGGTACGCCCACGCCCAGGGCAACCCGGCGACGCCGGCCTCGCTGACGTAGCCCGACCACCACGGCCCCGGCCGCTCGAGCAGCGCGACCAGCGCGAGGACGGCCCCGCCGCCGACGGCCCCCGCCGCCGTCGCCGCCCGGAGTCGGATCACCCGGCCAGCGCCCGGCGGCGCCACGCGGTCGCGATCGACGTCTTGCCGCTGGTCCGCAGGATCGACCCCTCGTAGAGGCGGGCGCCGACCGCCAGCAGTGCCAGCGTGGTCGCGGCCAGCAGCACCAGCGACACGATCGGTTCCCACGGCGCCGCGTCGCCGGTGAACAACCGGACCGGCATGGCCACCGGCGCCGACAGCGGGATGTACGACAGGACGGTCATCACCGGCTTGTTGTCGCTCAGGAACGTGACCGCGAAGAACGGCAGCATGACCGCCATCTGCAGCGGCGTGGACAGGCCCCCGATGTCCTCCTGCCGGGCCGCCAGCGCGCCCACCCCGGCCCACAGCGAGGCCAGCATCACGAACCCGAGCACGAAGAACGGGATGAACCAGGCGATCACCGGCCCGATGATGTGGAACAGCACCGGATCGACCGAGGCCAGCCGCATACCGATCAGGCTGACCACCGAGATCAGCGCGATCTGCGCGAAGGCCAGCAGTGTCAAGGCGGCCACCTTGCCCGCCAGCAGTGCCCGCACCGGCACGCTGGACACCAGGATCTCGACGATCCGGGTCTGTTTCTCCTCGGTGACGCTCTGCGCGATCTGCAGGCCGAACGTGAACGAGGTGATGAAGAAGACGAAGGCCAGCGCGAACGGCACCACGAACTTGACGAACGGGTCCACCTTGTCCGGTTGCAGGAGCTGAACGGGCGGGGTCGTGCTCAGGGCGTCGACCACGTCCGACGGCGTCTCGTCGAGGGCGACCACCTTGGGCCCGGCCACCACCGCGGCGTCCGCGTCGCCGTCGCGTACCTGCTTCTCGGCGGCGGCGTCGTCCGCGACCATCCGCACCGCCAGGCCGGCATGCTGCAGCGTCGCCGCGACGCCCCGGTCGGCCACCGCCACCGACGAGGGCCCACCCGACAACAGCCCGGGCAGCACCGTCGAGGCCACCGCGAACAGCAGGAAGAACACGGTGCTGAAGAGGAACGTCTTGTCCCGGAGCTTGACCCGGATCTCCCGGGCTGCGACCAGTTTCACCGCGTCGAACGTCGTCATCGGGTCACCTCCCGGAAGATCTCGGCCAGCGACGGCGTCACCGGCCCAAACGCGTGCACGTCGCCGCGGGTGAGCGCCGCCCGGAGCACGTCCTGATCGTCGGCGCCGGTGGTCAGGTCGAACACCGCGCGCGGCCCGTCCAGGTCGACCAGCGTCACGCCGGGCTGATCCCGCAGCCAGCCGGCGTCGGCGCCGACCCGGATCTCGTACCGGGGACGGCTGTGGCCGGATCGCAGTTCCCGCCGGCTGCCCGCGGCCCGGATGCCGCCGTCGGCGATGATCACCAGGTCGTCGCAGAGCCGCTCGACCAGGTCCAGCTGGTGGCTGGAGAACAGCACCGGCACGCCGGCCGCGGTTCGCTCGCGGAGCACGCCGACGACCACGTCGACGGCCAGCGGGTCCAGCCCGGAGAACGGCTCGTCCAGCACCAGCACCTCGGGGTCGTGCACGAGCGCGGCGGCGATCTGGGCGCGTTGCTGGTTGCCCAGCGAAAGTTTCTCCAGTTTCTCGCCGGTCCGGTCGCCGAGGCCGAGGCGGTCCAGCAACGCGGCCGTCCGCGTGACGGCGTCCGCCT
Organism: uncultured Actinoplanes sp.; assembly: GCA_964236515.1. Taxonomy (GTDB): domain Bacteria; phylum Actinomycetota; class Actinomycetes; order Mycobacteriales; family Micromonosporaceae; genus Actinoplanes. The sequence goes on along the minus strand of CAXSDA010000025.1, from coordinate 87,813 downwards.
TGGACAGGCCGTGCAACCGGCCGAGGTAGACGATCTGCTCGCTGACCGACATCTTCGGGTAAAGACCGCGTTCCTCCGGCATGTAGCCGAAGCGGCGGCGGGCGGCCCGGTCCAGCGGCCGGTCGTCCCACGTGACCTCGCCCGCGTCGGCGGCCAGCACGCCCAGGATGATCCGCATGGTGGTGGTCTTGCCGGCGCCGTTCGCCCCCACGAATCCGGTCATCCGGCCGGCGGTCACGGTGAACGAGACATCGCGCAGGACGGTCCGGTCGCCGAAGCTGCGGCTGATCGAGTCGACTCTCAGCACTCTGGTCATGTCGTCCACGCTAGGCGGGCCGGCCGGGAAAAACGTCCGGCCGCAGGACGATCACCGGGGTCCGCCGCGCGACGGACCCGGGTGGACCACGCCGAGCTCGTAGGCCAGCACGACGGCCTGCGTCCGGTCGCGGGCGCCGAGCTTCATCAGCACCCGGCTGACGTGCGTCTTGACCGTCGTCTCACCCAGCCGCAGCGCGCCCGCGATCTCCGCGTTCGTGGCGCCGCCGGCCATCGCCACCAGCACCTCGTGCTCGCGCGGGGTCAGCTCGTCCAGCCGCCGGGTGTCCACCGGGGTGGTGCTGCCGGGCCGGCTGAACGTGGCGATGACCCGGCGGGTGATCTCCGGCGCCAGCAGCGCGTCGCCGCGGGCCAGCACCCGGATCGCCTCGGTCAGCGCTTCCGGCGTGCCGTTCTTCAGCATGAATCCGCTGGCCCCGGCCTGCAGGGCGGCGAACAGGTACTCGTCGGAGTCGAAGGTGGTCAGGATCAGCACCGAAGGGCGGTCGGCGGCGGCGGTGATCCGGCGGGTCGCCTCGAGCCCGTCCATGCCCGGCATCTCGACGTCCATCAGCACCACGTCGGGCCGCAGGCGGCCGGCCAGCTCGACCGCCTCGGTGCCGTCGGCCGCCTCGCCGACCACCTCGAGGTCGTCCTCGATCTCCAGGATCACCCGGAAGCCGGTCCGCACCAGCCGGTGGTCGTCCGCCAGGAGGACCCGGATCATTTCTGCTCCACCAGATGCGTCGTCCCGGTCAGTGGCAGCCGGGCACGGACCCGGAAGCCGCCGCCGTCTCGCGGACCGGCCTCGACCGTGCCGTCGTGCACCGCGACCCGCTCGCGCATGCCGATCAGGCCCAGGCCGCCGGCGGCGTCCGGCGGGCCGCCGTGACCGTCGTCGGCCACGTCGATCTCCAGCTCGCGGATCAGCCACCGGATCCGGATGTCCACCGTGGAGGCGTGCGCGTGCTTGAGGATGTTGGTCACCGCTTCCTGCACGATGCGGTACGCCGTCCGGGACGTCGAGTCGGGCAGCGGCACCGGGTCGCCGAACACCGCGAAGTCGGCCCGCAGTCCCGCCTCCCGCACCCGGGCGGCCAGCTCCCCGACCCGCTCGACACCGCCCCCGGACGACGGCTCGGGGTCACCGGCCGCCCGCAGCGCGCCCAGCATGCGGTGCAGCTCGTCGACGGCCGTGCGGCTGCTCTGCTCGACCGCGGACAGCGCGGTGCGCGCCTTGCCCGCGTCCCGGTCCATCGCCCGGCGGGCCGCCGACGCCTGGATGCCCATCACCGATACGTGATGGGCGACCACGTCGTGCAGCTCGCGCGCGATCCGCACCCGCTCGCCCAGCACCGCCCGCTCCTCGGCCACCGTCTGGGCCGCCCGCAACTGCTCGGCCTGGTCGGCCAGCTGGGCCTGGCGCCGGGCGGCCAGCCACGCCGTCTCACCGAACAGGTAGGCGAAACCGAACAGCACGATGTTGAGCAGCACCTGGTTGACCACCGCGGCCAGCAGCGGCGGCAGGTCACCGCTGGCCCCGGGCAGCCCGCCGGGCGGCATCTCGCCGTACCGCAGCAGCCAGGCCACCGCCAGCCAGAAGAACATCGCCGCGATCACGCCGACGCGTAGCCGGCGGGCCCGGGTGCGGTCGGTGTCCCAGGCGCCGACCGAGTAGATGACGGTGAAGATCATCGCCGAGGCGAACTGGGTCTCCTGCGCACCCCGCACCTGGCCGGCGATGAAGATCACCGCGACCGCGATCATGACCAGCTCGGGACGGGTGCGCCGCCAGATCAGCGGCAGGGTGAGGATCAGCGCCCAGACGAGCTGCTCGGCCAGCGTCGGCACCCAGCCGAAGGCGAACGCGCCGACACTGCGCGACAGCAGCACGTTGAACAGCGCCCCGGCCACCACGACCAGGCCGATGATCAGGTCGAAGCGGCGTTGCCGGGGAGTGGGGCCGGGGCGGTGCCAGTCGTCGGGGGCGGGCATGGACTGAGACTCCCACACCCGTACGACAGTTACGGGGCGCGGAAATACTGGGGGGACGAGATGTCCGGATGCGTCGGGGTGGGAAGGCCGGCGTCCTCGGCCGGGTCGAGTTCGCCGCCGAGCTCGACGATCCGGCGGCGGGCGGCGGCCAGGCGGTCTTCGAGGGCGACGATCCGGCAGGCCGCGGTCAGCGGCAGACCCTCGTCCAGCAGGGTCCGCATCCGGCCGGCCAGTTGGAGTTGATGGCGCGAGTAACGGCGGTGCCCGCCGAGCGAACGTTGCGGCTCGATCAGCCCGGCCACGCCGAGGCTGCGCAGAAAGGCTGGGGTCACACCGATCATCTCGGCGGCGCGGCCCATCGTGTACGCCGGGAAGTCGGCGTCGTCGAACGTGGTGCTCACACCGGAGCCCTTCGTGGGGGAGGGGGAAAGCGGAGGGGTGACCGCACAGTCCAGGGCCCCGGCGGGTAACCGGGGCCCTGGTTCTTCAATTCTGGTGCCGACCGTCGTCGGCATGGACCGGCCGCCTGCGTGCCGCTAGCGGTCGATCGGTTCGAAAGGCATCGGCTGCGATCACCTCTTGTCGGGTCGGGGACGTGGCGATTACGCGTTGCTGCGGTATCTCGTCCTCCTTAACCAACTCGGCGTCTGCCAGTTGCGTTGCCGGCTGTACGTTGCCGACTTCCGAAATGCTATGCCGGTCAGGCGTCAATTTCTAGAACCATCACCGCAGATTTTCTGCCGTACCCACTGATGGGTGACGGGAGGGGAAGGTGGGGTGGGATGCGACAGCGCGGGGGCGGGCGCAGCCCGCAGCGGGTGCTGCGAGAGAGAGGTGACCGCGCCCCCGCGCTGCCGCGGGAAGGGAGTCCGTGTCGACTCCCGAGGTGTTCACGGAGCCTGCCGAGGGCCCGCGCTGCAATGAGCTTTTAGAACACCGTTGGCCGTGCCATGACCATGAGTGTGGCGAACCCCGGCCGGCCCGGGCAATGCAATTAACCGAGGCCGTTGACGCACGTAACAGGGCAGGTAGATCATCAGCGCCAGACCGTGGCCCGGGTCACAGTCACCCCCTCGCGCTGAGGAGAGTCATGAGCACCGAATCTGTCCCCGGCACCGACGAAGAACGCCTCGCTCAACTCGGCTATCAGCAGGAACTGCACCGCCGACTGTCCGGCTTCTCCAACTTCGCGGTGTCCTTCTCGATCATTTCGATTCTTGCCGGTGCGATCACGTCGTACGGCATCGCCATGACCGCCGGTGGCCCCCTCGCCATCGTGCTGGGCTGGCTCTTCGTCGGCATCATGGTCACGTTCGTGGCGCTGGCCATGGCCGAGGTGTGTTCGGCCTACCCGACCGCCGGAGCCCTGTACTGGTGGGCGGCGGCGCTGGCCAAGCGCAACAAGCCGGCCTGGGCCTGGTTCGTCGGCTGGTTCAACTTCATGGGCGAGGTCGCGGTCACCGCGGCCATCGACTTCGGCGCCGCCATCACCACGTCGGCGTTCCTCGGCCTGACCTTCGACATGGAGGTGACCAAGCTCCGCACGTTCCTGATCTTCCTGGTCATCATCGTGGTGCACGGCCTGCTGAACACGTTCGGCGTGAGCCTGGTCCGGTTGCTGTCCGACGTGTCGGCCTGGTGGCACCTGGTCGGCGTGGCCTTCATCGTCGTGGTGCTGGCCTTCGTGCCCAACCACCACACCTCCATTCACGACGTGTTCTTCCAGGTCAAGAACGAGACCGGGTTCTCCTTCGCCGGGGCCGGGTTCTACGCCGTGCTGCTCGGGCTGCTGATGGCCCAGTACACGTACACCGGCTACGACGCCTCCGCCCACGTGGCCGAGGAGACCCACGACGCCTCCCGGGCCGCGCCCCGCGGCATCGTGCTGTCGGTCGTGGTGTCGGTGATCGCCGGCTTCGTGCTGCTGTTCGCGATCACCTGGTCGATCCAGAACTACGAGGCGGAACGCACCACCGAACTCGCCCTGCCGCCGGCTCAGATCTTCATCGACGCGGCCGGCCACAACATGGGCACGTTCCTGCTGTTCATCTGCATGGTGGCCCAGTGGTTCTGCGGCATGGCCTCGGTGACCGCGAACTCGCGGATGACGTACGCGTTCTCCCGCGACGGCGCGCTGCCCGGCTCGCGGATCTGGAAACAGGTCAACCCGCGGACCGGCACGCCGACCAACTCGATCTGGCTGTGCGTGGTCATCGCGGCCATCCTGGTGCTGCCGTCGCTCTGGAACACCGCGGCCTACCTGGCGGCGACGTCGATCGCGGTCATCGGCCTCTACATCGCGTACGTCGCACCGGTGTTCCTGCGCCGCCGCAACCCGGACTTCGTGCCCGGCCCGTGGAACCTGGGTAAGTGGAGTGCACCGGTCGGCTGGATCGCGATCGTCTGGGTGGTCATCATCTGCATCCTGTTCATCCTGCCCACGGCCAGTCCGATCACCGCGACCACGTTCAACTTCACCATCGTGGCGGTGGCGATCGTCGTCGGCGCGGCCACCATCTGGTGGTTCGCCTCGGCCCGCAAATGGTTCACCGGCCCGCGCCAGAACCTGATCGAGAAGGCTGCCCACGGCGAGCAAACCATGCCGACCGAGTAAAAAACGCCGCTCCCTGCGATAGGAACAACTTCATGGATCTGGAAGAGCTGGACGTCAGCGTCGACAACGGCAGCATCGACACGGTGCTGCTCGCCCTGACCGACATGCAGGGACGGTTGCAGGGCAAGCGGCTGCACGGTCGCTACTTCATCGACGAGGTGGTGACCGGCGGCAGCGAGGGGTGCAACTACCTGCTCGCGGTCGACGTCGACATGAACACGGTGGACGGGTACGCGATGTCGTCCTGGTCCAGCGGGTACGGCGACTTCGTGATGAAGCCCGACTTCGCCACGTTGCGCCACGTCCCGTGGCAGCCCGGCACGGCGATGGTGCTGTCCGACCTCTGGACCACCGACGACCAGCCGGTGTACGCGTCGCCCCGGCAGATCCTGCGCCGCCAGCTCGACCGGCTGGCGGCGCACGGGCTGACCGCCTACGCCGGCACCGAGCTCGAATTCGTGCTGTACAAGGACTCGTACGAACAGGCCTGGGACAAGAACTACCGCGACCTCGTCCCGGTCAACCAGTACAACGTGGACTACTCGCTGCTCGGCACCGCCCGGGTCGAGCCCTTCCTGCGCCGCATCCGCAACGAGATGTACGGCGCCGGGCTGCAGCCGGAGAGCGCCAAGGGGGAGTGCAACTTCGGCCAGCACGAGATCGCGTTCCGGTACGCCGACGCGCTCACCGCCGCCGACAACCACGTCATCTACAAGAACGGGGCCAAGGAGATCGCCGCCCAGGAGGGCATGGCGCTCAGCTTCATGGCCAAGCCGAACGAGCGGGAGGGCAACTCCTGCCACATCCACTTCTCGTTGCGTGATGCGGACGGGCAGTCGGCCATGCTCGGCGACGGGCCGGCCCACCTGAGCGTGACCGGGCAGCGGGTGATGGCCGGGCTGCTGGCCACCATGCGTGAGTTCAGCGTGCTGTTCGCCCCCAACATCAACTCGTACAAGCGCTACCAGCCGGGCACGTTCGCGCCGACCGCGCTGCGCTGGGGCGTCGACAACCGCACCTGCGCGCTGCGGATGGCCGGGCACGGGCAGGGCATGCGGGTGGAGAACCGGGTACCGGGCGGCGACGTCAACCCGTACCTGGCCATCGCCGCCCTGATCGCCGGCGCGCTGCACGGGCTGGAGAACGAGCTCGGGCTGGAGCCCGAGTTCGTCGGCAGCGCGTACGAGGACGCCACCGCCGGGCGGGTCCCGGCGACGCTGCAGGAGGCGGTCGAGCTGTGGCAGCGCAGCGAGGTGGCGGACGCCGCCTTCGGCGCCGACGTCGTCGGCCACTACACCAACATGGCCCACGTCGAGCTGGCCGCCTTCAACGCCGCCGTGACCGACTGGGAACTCCGCCGCGGATTCGAACGGTTGTAGCGTGGCGCTGTGACCGATGTGATCAACCCGTCGACGGGCGCGGTGCTGCAGTCCGTGCCGTCGTACGGCCTGACCGAGACCGATGAGGCGATCGACCGGGCGTCGGTGGCGTTCGAGTTGTGGCGTGCGGTGGCGCCGGGAGATCGGGCCCGGCTGCTGCGCCGGTTCGCCGTCCTGGTCGACGAGCACCGCGAGGAGCTGGCCGAGCTCGAGGTGGCCAACTCCGGGCACACCATCGGCAACGCCCGCTGGGAGGCGGGCAACGTCTCCGACGTGCTCGACTACTACGCGGGCGCGCCGGAGCGGCTGAGTGGCCGCCAGATCCCGGTGGCCGGCGGCGTCGACCTGACGTTCCACGAACCGCTCGGCGTGGTCGGCATCATCGTGCCGTGGAACTTCCCGATGCCGATCGCCGGCTGGGGCTTCGGGCCGGCGCTGGCCGCCGGGAACACCGTGGTGCTCAAGCCGGCCGAGCTGACCCCGCTGACCGCGATCCGGCTGGGCGAACTCGGTATCGAGGCCGGATTGCCGGCGGGCGTGTTCACTGTCGTGCCCGGCAGGGGTTCGGTGGTCGGGCAGCGGTTCGTGACTCACCCGGCCGTACGGAAAGTGTGTTTCACCGGGTCCACGGCCGTCGGCAAAGGGATCATGGCCGGGTGTGCCGACCAGGTGAAACGGGTCACGCTGGAGCTCGGCGGCAAGAGCGCCAACATCATCTTCGCCGACGCCGATCTGGCCAAGGCGGCGGCGAGTGCCCCGGCCGGAGTGTTCGACAACGCCGGCCAGGACTGCTGCGCCCGCTCCCGCCTGCTCGTGCAGGAGTCGGTGTACGAGGAGTTCCTCGAGCTGCTCGAACCGGCGGTCAAGTCCTTCCGGGTCAAGGACCCGTCCGCGAACGACGCCGAGATGGGCCCGCTGATCTCGGCCGCCCAGCGCGAGTCGGTGGCCGGGTTCGTCGAGGAGGCCGAGGTGGCCTTCCGCGGCACCGCACCCGAGGGCGCCGGCTGGTGGTATCCGCCGACCGTCCTGCTGACCCACGACGCCGGCGACCGGCACTGGCGTGAGGAGATTTTCGGCCCGGTGGTGTCGGTGCTGCCGTTCTCCGACGAGGCCGAGGCGATCCGGCTGGCCAACGACTCCGAGTACGGGCTGTCCGGCTCGGTCTGGACCCGGGACCTGGGCCGGGCACTCCGGATGGCGCGCGCGGTGGAGACCGGCAACCTGAGCATCAACAGCCACTCCTCGGTGCGGTACTGGACGCCGTTCGGCGGCGTCAAGCAGTCCGGCCTCGGCCGCGAGCTCGGCCCGGACGCGTTGCTCGCGTTCACCGACGTCAAGAACGTCTTCATCGCATCGGAGTGAGGTTTTCGTGGAACGACTCCAGGACCGCGTCGCGGTGATCACCGGTGCCGGCAGCGGGATCGGCCTGGCCACCGCCCGGCGCTTCGCCGCCGAGGGTGCGACCGTGGTCTGCGCCGACGTGTCGGTCGAGGCCGGAGAGCAGGCGGCCCAGGAGATCGGCGGTCACTTCGTCCGGGTCGACGTGGGGGACGAGGACTCGGTCCGGGAACTGTTCGACGGGACCGCCGAGCGGTTCGGGCGGCTCGACATCGCGTTCAACAACGCCGGCATCTCGCCGCCCGACGACGACTCGATCCTGACCACCGGGCTGGACGCGTGGGAGCGGGTGCTGCGGGTGAACACCACGTCGGTGTTCTTCGGCTGCAAGTACGCCATCCCGCACATGCAGCGGCGGGGCAAGGGCTCGATCATCAACACGGCGTCGTTCGTGGCGCTGATGGGCGCGGCGACCTCGCAGATCGCCTACACCGCGAGCAAGGGCGGGGTGCTCGCGATGACCCGGGAGCTGGGCGTCCAGTTCGCCCGCGAAGGCATCCGGGTGAACGCGCTGTGCCCGGGCCCGGTGGCCACGCCGTTGCTGATCGAACTGTTCGCCAAGGACCCGGAGCGGGCCGCGCGGCGGCTGATCCACGTGCCGATGGGCCGGTTCGCCGAGCCGGCCGAGATCGCCGCCGCGGTGGCCTTCCTGGCCAGTGACGACGCCTCGTTCATGACCGCGTCCCAGTTCGTGGTCGACGGCGGGATCACCGGGGCGTACGTCACACCACTCTGACCGGTCATTACCGGTCGCCTGATGACCACTTACCGGTCGGGTGACTTGATCTGAAACACCGCGTGACTAACGTGGAGGTTATGCGGCCGGTCGTGGGCATCACCACCTACGTGGCACCGGCGTCGTGGGGAGTCTGGCGTGACCTCGACACGGCGCTCGTGCCGCACGCCTACGTCGAGGCCGTGACCTCGGCCGGCGGGCGGGCCGTGCTGCTGCCCCCGGATGACCTGGACACCGACGTGCTGCGGGTGCTGGACGCGCTGGTGCTGTCCGGCGGCCCCGACCTCGGCCCGGAGCTGTACGGCGCCGAACCCGGGCCGCTGACCGTGCCGCACCCCGACCGGGACGTGGCCGAGATGGCGCTGACCCGCGCCGCGCTCGCCCGGGATCTGCCGGTGCTAGGGGTGTGCCGCGGCATGCAGATGCTCGTGGCGGCGGCCGGCGGCACCCTGCACCAGCATCTGCCGGACGTGCTCGGGCACGAGAGCCACCGGCCGGCGCCGGGGGTCTACGGTACCAACGAGGCCACTTTCGCCGCCGGCAGCCGGATCGCCGAGTTGATGGGCGACGACCGCGGCATCCACTGTTTCCACCACCAGGGCGTGGCCGATCCGGGCACGCTGACGGTCACCGGCCGGGCCGCCGACGGGCTGCCCGAGGCGGTCGAGGACCCGGACGGCCGGTTTGTTCTCGGCGTGCAGTGGCACCCGGAGGTGACGCGGGACAAACGACTGTTCGGCGCGCTGATCGCAGCCGCCCACGACTGACTCACGAGGAGGAACATGCGCAGGCCCCTGATCGGACTGACCGCCTACGCTCAGCAGGTCCAGTACGGCCACAACGACCTGATGGCCGGGATGCTGCCGATGACGTACGTCAAAGCCGTGCACGCAACCGGCGGCCGGGCGGTCCTGATCACCCCGGACGACCCGGACACCGACGTGCTGGACTCGCTGGACGGCATCATGTTCTCCGGCGGCGGCGACGTCGACCCGGCGTACTGGCGGGCCACGAAACACCCGGAGACCGACATCGACGTGGCCCGGGACGCCTCCGAGCTGATGCTGATGAAAGCTGCCCTCGAGCGGGACCTGCCGGTGCTCGGCGTGTGCCGGGGGATGCAGGTGATGGCCGTCGTCACCGGCGGCTCCCTGCACCAGCACCTGCCCGACCTGATCGGGCACGAGCGGCATCGCGCCGCCGGCGGCACCGATCCGCTGGCCGCCAGCGCCTCCGCGTACGGCCGCCACGACGTGGTGCTGCAACCCGGGTCCGACGCGTACGCCCTGCTCGGCTCCCAGCTGACCGTCAACTCGTTCCACCATCAGGCGGTCGACGACCCCGGCACGTTCACCGCCGTCGGCTGGTGCCCGGAGGACCGGGTGGTCGAGGTCATCGAGGACCGGTCACGGTCGTTCGCGATGGGCGTGCAGTGGCATCCCGAACGTACGGCCGATCTGCGGGTGTTCGCCGCGTTGAACGAGGCCGCGGCGCGCCGCTCCGGCCTGAGCCGCACAGCGCTGGCGGCCTAGAAGAAACTCTCGAAGGCGACCCGCTCGTCCGCGTCCGCGGCCAGCCGGGTCAGGACGTCGTCCAGGCCGGCGCTCCCGGTCCAGGTCCGCACCCGCTCCTCCAGCGACGGTTCGCGACGGCCCTTCCACACCTGATCGGCCAGGCTCACCAGCAGGTCGTCGAGCCCGAGCTCGGGATCGGTCCAGGCACCGTGACCGGCGGCGAACCGGGCCAGGTGCGACGGGACGCCGTACCGCAGCAGCAACCGCCGGCCGGCGAACTCGTGCCGGTGACCGGGCCCGGTCAGCTCGGCCGGGAACTCGGCCTTGCCCACGTCGTGGGTGGCCGCGCCGAACAGCACCGCGGTCGTGTCGAAGTCGAGAGCCGGCCGGCGGCGCCCGAGCGCGTCGGTCAGCAACCAGGCGACATCGTGCACCAGGCGCAGGTGCGCGCCCAGTCGGGCCGGGGCCTCCAGGTCGGCCAGCAGCTCGGCCGCGGTGGCCGGCAGGAGCCGCCAGTTCCCGGCGGTCAGGGCCTGATCCAGGGTCACCCGGACAGGCTAATGCTCTCCAACGCGGTCAGGACCTCCTGACCGCCCACGGCGTCGGCGAGAACGACGTCTTCGACATCCTGGTGGCGGTGTCGGAAGCGGCCGCGAACGCCGCCGAGCACCTGATCGCCCCGGCCGAACCGGTCATCACCATCGAGGCGTCGGTGGACTCCGAGGCGGTCACGGTCACCGTGCGGGACACCGGGACGTGGCGGCCGGCGGCCACCTCGGCTGGGTTCCGCGGTCGCGGGCCGGCCCTGATCGGAGCGTTGTCCGAGCTGTCGGTGGCCCGGTCCGGGGCCGGTACGGCCGTCAGCCTGCGGCGGCCGCTGACGCTCGAGGCGTGAGCCCTACTTCAGCCAGGGCTGGTCGGCCAGGCCGGAGATGTCGAGCACCCGCCGGACCTGCTCCGACGGCACGACGGCGAGCCGGTCCGGGTAGCGCTCGGCCAACCGGACCAGGGCGTGGATCGCGGCCGAGTCGAAGAACGTGACCGCGGTCAGGTCCAGGGCGGCCTCCCGGGCGCCCTGGGGGGTGGCGGCGGTGAACATGGCCTCGGCGGTCGACATGTCGACCTCGCCGGTCACGGTCACCGCGACCCGGCTGCCGGCCACCTCAGCGGTCGCGGTGAAGTCGGCGACCGGGCCCAGTTGATCCACGCAGTCACGATTACACAGAGGCCGGGGCGCGGCAAGAACCGGGACAACCACCTCATCCGGGCATTGATCTTCCCCCCGGTGCGGTTCGGTGGCGGCGATAGGCTGGGTCGATGACCGTTCGTGCCCCACTCGTGCCGGGCAGACTGTCCCCCGCTCGTACGGTCCCGGCACCGATCGTCCGTCCGGAGTACGTCGGCCAGAAGCGCCCGAAAGAGTGGCGTGGCTCGCACGTGTCGAGCCCGGAAACAGTCGACAGGATGCGGGTCGCCGGCCGGCTGGCCGCGCAGGCGACCCAGCTCGCAGGCGAGCACTGCAAGCCCGGGGTGACCACCGACGACCTCGACCGCGTGGTGCACGAGTTCCTCGTCGACCACGGCGCCTACCCGTCGACGCTGGGCTACAAGGGCTACCCCAAGTCCTGCTGCACCTCGCTGAACGAGGTGATCTGCCACGGCATCCCGGACACCACGGTGCTCTCCGACGGCGACCTCGTCAACGTCGACGTCACCGCGTACCTGAACGGGGTGCACGGTGACACCGACGCCACCTTCTGCGTCGGCGAGGTCTCGGAGGAGGTGCGGCTGCTGGTCGAGCGGACGCACGAGGCGATGATGCGGGGCGTCCGGGCGGTCGCGCCGGGCCGGCCGATCAACGCGATCGGGCGGGTCATCGAGGCGTACGCCCGGCGCTTCGGCTACGGCGTGGTCCGCGACTTCACCGGCCACGGCATCCACTCCACGTTCCACTCCGGCCTGTACATCCCGCACTACGACAACCCCCGTCTGGACACCGTGATGGAGCCCGGGATGACGTTCACCATCGAGCCGATGATCACCCTCGGCACCCACGAGTACGAGACGTGGGCGGACGGCTGGACGGTGGTGACCAAGGACCGCCGGTGGACCGCCCAGTTCGAGCACACGCTGGTGGTGACCGAGGACGGGTACGAGATCCTAACGCTCCCGTGAGCCTCCCCATCCCCGGCGTCCGGGAGCACCATCACGCCGACGTCTCGGGCGGCTGGCTGCGGGCGGCCACCTTCGGCGCGATGGACGGCCTGGTCACCAACATCTCGCTGATCGCCGGCGTCGGCGGAGGCGGCGGGTCGTCGCACACGGTGATCCTCAGCGGCACGGCCGGACTGGTCGCCGGCGCCATCTCGATGGGTCTGGGCGAGTACACCAGCGTCCAGACCCAGAACGAGCAGGTGGCGGGCGAGCTGGCCAAGGAGCTGGAGGAGCTGCGGGCCAACCCCGAGGGCGAGGCCAACGAGCTGGTCGAGCGGTGGACCGCCCAAGGGCTGCCGCCGGCGCTGGCCCGGGAGGTCGCCGACGTGCTCAAGCGCCATCCCGAGCAGGCGCTCCGGATCCACGCCCAGGACGAACTCGGCGTGGTGCCGGACGAGCAGCCCAGTCCGTGGGTGGCCGCCGGCTCGTCCTTCGTCTGTTTCGCCCTCGGCGCGCTGATTCCGCTGATCACGTTTCTGGCCGGGGTGGACAATCTGTGGCCGGCACTGGGCGTGGGCGGGATCGGGCTGTTCGCCGCGGGCGCGATCGTGGCCACCTTCACCGGGCGGAGCTGGTGGCTGAGCGGTCTGCGGCAGATGGTGCTGGGCGCCGCCGCGGCCGCCGTCACCTACGGCATCGGCCGCCTCATCGGCTAATCGAACAGGGCGGTCAGCGGGCCGTCCACCGGTTTGCCCCGGCCGCCGATCTCCTCGGCCTGGCCGGCCAGCACCGAGCCCAGCTCGCGCATGTCGGCCGCGGCCAGCCCGGTCCGGCGGACGGCGTCGGCCCGGTTGCGGAAGTACGTCCGGCTCAGGAACCCGGCGACCAGCGACGCGTAGAGCCGAGCCTCGGCGATCAACACCAGGGCGACGTCGGTCTCGTACCACTCGGCCAGCCGGACCGCCCGGGCGTGCGCAGCCGACGCGATCTCCCAGTTCTGCCGGGCCAGCGCGGTGAACTCGGCCGGCCGGGTCTCGGCCAGCTTGGCCAGGTGGGTGTCGCGCTGGGTGGCGAACCAGCCGCGCGGGTCGTCCAGCGCCCGGGTGGTCACGTACCGGTCGGCGATCAGCGGCCAGCGCGGGGTGAGTTCGCGCGCCCGGCGCAGCCCCTCCTCGGCGCCGACCACGCTGAGGTCGACCAGGATGCCGTCCACCCGGCGCAGTGTCGGCCGCGGTCCGGTGCCCGGCCGGTAGGTGACCACCAGCAGGTTGACGTCGCTGCCGTCGTGGTCGTCGCCGTGGGCCAGCGAGCCGTGCACGCCGATCGCCTGCACCTCGGCCGTCCAGCGCTTGGTGATCACGTCACGCAGACGTACGGCCAGATAACCGCGGGCGTTCCCGACGTCGATCTCGTCGTGCGTCACAGAGGACATTGTCGGACGTTCATGTTTCTGACGGAACAGAGCCGGAGGCGTCAGTTCGGTCCCGGCTTGCCGGGGAACGGCAGCGTCACCGGGCTCACCCCGGCCAGCCGCCGCCAGCGCGTCGCACGGACCGCGGAATCGGTCATCGCGCCCAGGGCATCGCTGCGGTCGGCCCGCTGCGTCGCCGGCAGCACCGCCCGCCAGGCCTGGGCCACTCCATCCTCGACATGAATGGCCAGCTTGTACGCCTCGGCCGGGGTCGACACCGGGAACGGCAGCTCATACGCGGCCGGCTGCGGCGCCGTGCTCGCGTTGAGCTGAGCCAGTTTGCTGACCAGGACGTCCCGGCGGTTGCGGTGCGCGGCCTCGGCCGTCCGGGCCTCGTCGACGCCACCGCCGGTGAGGTGCACCCCGACGATGCCGTACGCGTAGATCGCCGCCTCCTCCGCCGCCAGCGCGGCCATCAGCGACGCGTTCACCGCAGCGCCTCGGCGTGCGTGGACCGGCAGGCCGCGATCGAACCGACCAGGGCCGCCCGGCCGGCCGACGTCGCGCCGCAGGCGGTGGCCGCGTTCCGGGCCGCCGACTGGACCTGCGCCCGCAGCTGCTTGAGCACGGTGGACGCGTCCGCGGCGGGGCTGCTCGCCGACGACGGGGCGGCGGCCGGCGCGGAGGGCGCCGGCGTGCCGATCACCCGGGCCAGGGCGGCCACGTGCGCGCGGTGGTCGGCGGCCAGCGGGGTCAGCCGCCGGGCCAGGGCGGGCTGGGCCAGCGCGGCCGCATCGAGAGCCGCGGCCAGCACCGAGGCCTCGGTGAGCAGCGGCTGCAGGGCGTCCGGAGGCTTTGGGGCACTGTCGTGGTCGAACAACCCGCACCCGCCGGCGGCGGTCACCGCGGCCGCACCGGCGGCGGCCGCCAGCACGCGTCGCCGCGAGTGCCCGCCCCTGGTTACCACTGCGACAGTGAACACCATGGTGTCGAGGGCTGGCGCAACGGCTGTTGGCCTGGGCATGGTGGGGAGTCGGAGCGGCGGCGGGAGGCCCTTTCGCCCGGCGCGTTACGCTCTGCGCAACCGCCGGGGGAGTTCGGCCCCGGCGGTCGACGTGGTTCCGGGAAACAACTGGAGGAGGGTGGACCGATGACGCAGCGTGGTCGCGGAGGCGCCCGCCCGTCCAGCCGCCGGGATGCCCCGCCTCCGGCTCCGGCCGCCCCGCGGATCGATCTGGCCGCGGCCAAGGCGCGCGTCCGGACCGTGATCGAGCCGGTGATCACCGCCGCCGGGTACGACCTGGAGGACCTCGGCCTGTCCCGGGCCGGCCGCCGGCACGTGGTCCGGGTGCTCGTCGATCGCGACGGGGGAATCAATCTGGACGACGTCGCCGTTGTGTCCCGGGAGATCTCGTCCGCGCTGGACACGGCCGAGGAGACCGGTGGCGAGGTGCTGGCCGGCGAGTACCAGCTCGAGGTGGGTTCGCCCGGTGTGGACCGGCCGCTGACCCTGCCCCGGCACTGGCGCCGCAACGTCAGCCGGCTGGTCGCGGTCAACGGGCTGACCGGCCGGGTCACCGCCGCCGACGACGAGGGCGTCGTGCTCGACGTGAGCGGCGCGGCGCGCGAGATCGCGTACTCCGAACTGGGTCCGGGAAAGGTCCAGATCGAGTTCACGCGGATGGACGAGGCCGTTTTCGCCGACGACGGCCACGATGAGAGCTCGGACGACGACGAGAGTTCGGACGACGAGAGCTCGGACGACGAGAGCTCTGGTGACGAAGGGGAGGGCGACCAGACGTGAACATCGACCTTGCGGCGCTGCGCGCCCTGGAACGCGAGCGGGAGATCCCGTTCGAGACGATCCTCGCGGCCATCGAGACCGCGTTGCTGACCGCGTACCGGCACACCGAGGGCTCGGAAAGCCACGCCCGGGTGGAGATCGACCGCAAGAACGGCGGCGCCCTGGTGTGGGCCCAGGAACTGGACGCCGACGGCGCGGTGGTCCGGGAGTGGGACGACACCCCGCACGACTTCGGCCGGATCGCCGCCATGACGGCCAAGCAGGTCATCCTGCAGCGGCTGCGGGAGGCGACCGACGAGCAGCACTTCGGCGAGTACGCCGGGCGGGACGGCGACCTGGTCACCGGCGTGGTGCAGGCCGACGCGGCGCGGGCCGAGAGGGGCATCATCATCGTCGACCTGGGCAAGCTCGAGGCGGTCCTGCCGCAGTCGGAGCAGGTGCCGGGGGAGTCGTACGAGCACGGCGCCCGGATCCGCTGCATCGTGGTGCACGTGGCCAAGGGCTTCCGCGGTCCCCAGATCACCTTGTCCCGTTCCCACCCGGCGCTGGTCAAGAAGCTGTTCGCGCTCGAGGTTCCGGAGATCGCGGACGGGACGGTGGAGATCGCCGCCATCGCGCGTGAGGCCGGTCACCGTTCCAAGATCGCCGTCCGCTCGAACGTCCAGGGGGTCAATCCCAAGGGCGCCTGCATCGGGCCGATGGGGCAGCGGGTCCGTGCGGTAATGAGCGAGCTGCACGGCGAGAAGATCGACATCGTCGACTTCTCGGAGGACCCGGCGCAGTTCGTCGGCAACGCCCTGTCGCCGGCGAGGGCGCTGCACGTCGAGGTGGTGGACGCCGCCACCCGTACGGCCCGGGTGACCGTTCCCGACTTCCAGTTGTCGCTGGCGATCGGCCGGGAGGGGCAGAACGCCCGGCTGGCCGCCCGGCTCACCGGCTGGCGCATCGACATCCGGCCGGACAACGAGCCGGCGCCCGTCTCGGACCGCGATGCGGCCGAAGCGGGAAGCTGACCGAATACTCGCATCGGTGACCCACGGGGTAGACTTCTCCAAGGCCGGTCCGACACGTACCTGTGTCGGTTGTCGCACACGCGTGCCGGCCGCTCAATTGGTGCGGTTCGTCGTGGTGGAAGCGGGAGATCATGTCCGGCTTCAGCCCGATCCGGGTCGCCGACTGCCGGGCCGGGGAGCGCACCTGCATCCCGATCCGGCTTGCTTCGCGCTGGCGGAGCGGCGTCACGCCTTCGGGCGGGCGCTGCGCAACACCGGGGTCCTGGACTCCGGTCTGCTGGCCGAGCACATCCGGGCGGTTTATCAGCCGGCCGGAACGCCGGAAGACGGGGCTTCGTCGCCCCGTCCGACACAGCTAGGTAGGACGACCGACATGAGCACACGATGAAGTCCCTGAAATGACCAGGCTTCTAGTGCACGAGTGAGGTCGCTGCGGGTTCGGCTCGCACGACCTCGAAGTGAGGAGTGCAGTGCCAGGCAAGGCCCGCGTACACGAGCTCGCAAAGGAGCTCGGGGTCGACAGCAAGACCGTTCTCGCCAAGCTCAAGGAAATGGGCGAGTTCGTCAAATCCGCTTCCAGCACCGTCGAGGCCCCGGTGGCCCGACGGCTTCGTGGTGCCCTCGAGGCGTCGAACGGCAGCAGCGCTCCGGCGCCGGCCGCCGCGGCCCCCGGTGCACCGACCGGCCCTCGCCCGACGAGCATGCGACCGACCCCGCCGCCTCGTCCGGACGCTCCGAGTGCCGGATCCCCCGTCGTGCCCACGTCTCCCGCGGCTCCGTCGCCGGCGGGACCGTCCGCGCGGCCGCGTCCGCCGGCCGGCCGGCCAGGCCCCACGCCTGGTCCGGTCACCAAGCCGGCGAGCGCCCATGACATCGAGGTGGCCGCGGCTGAGGCACGTGCCTCAGCTCTGAAGGCCGAGCAGGAGGCCGCGGTTCGCGCCGCTCAGGATGCCCGTACGCGGGACGCCGAGCGCCGGGCACAGCAGCCGCCGGTCGACCCGGCCGCCTCCCGGCCCCGGCTTCCCGGTCCGGCTGCGGTTCCGCCGCGTCCGGGTACGCCGGCCACCGGTCGTCCCGGTGCACCCGGTGGCGCCCGTCCCGGCCCCGGCGGCGCTGCGCGTCCGCCGGCCCGCGGTCCGGGCAACAACCCGTTCGGCGTCTCCGGCGGCAACGCCGGCGGTCGTCCGACCCCGGGTGCCATGCCGCGGCCGAACCAGCCCGGCATGCCGCCGCGGCCCAGCCCGGCGTCCATGCCGCCGCGGCCGAGCCCGGCGTCCATGCCGTCGCAGCGTCCCGGCCGGCCCGGTGGCGGTCCCGGCGGTCCCGGCGGCGGCGCAGGTCGTCCCGGCGGTCCCGGTGCCGGTCGCGGTGGTCCCGGCGGCGCCGGCGGCGGTGGCTTCCGTCCCGGTGGCGGTGCCGGTGCCGGCGGCGGTTTCCGTCCCGGTGGTGGCGGCGGTGCCGGCGGTGGCGGTTACCGCGGCGGTGGTGCCGGTGGTGGCGCCGGTGCCGGAGCCGGTGGTGGCGGTTACCGCGGCGGTCCCGGTGCCGGTGGCGGTGCCCCGGCGGGTGCCGGAGCCGGTCGTCCCGGTGGTGGCGGTCGCGGTCGTGGCGGCGGTGCCGCGGGTGCCTTCGGGCGTCCGGGTGGCCGGCCGACCCGTGGCCGCAAGTCGAAGAAGCAGCGGCGTCAGGAGTTCGACAACCTGTCGGCTCCGCAGATGTCGTCGGGTGCGCCGCGCGGGCAGGGCCAGGAGGTCCGGCTGTCGCGGGGTGCGTCGCTCTCCGACTTCGCCGACAAGATCAACGCGAACCCGGGCTCGCTCGTCCAGGAGATGTTCAACCTGGGCGAGATGGTGACCGCGACGCAGTCCTGCTCGGACGACACTCTGCAGCTGCTCGGCGAGCACCTGGGCTTCGACGTGCAGATCGTCAGCCCGGAGGACGAGGACCGTGAGCTGCTCGCGCAGTTCAACATCGACCTCGACGCCGCGGTGGACGAGGACCGTCTCGTGTCCCGGCCGCCGGTCGTGACCGTGATGGGTCACGTCGACCACGGCAAGACGAAGCTGCTCGACGCGATCCGCAAGAGCAACGTGGTCGCGGGTGAGGCCGGTGGCATCACCCAGCACATCGGCGCCTACCAGGTGCCGTACGAGCACAACGGCATCAGCCGGGCGATCACCTTCCTGGACACACCGGGCCACGAGGCGTTCACCGCCATGCGTGCCCGTGGCGCCCAGGCGACGGACATCGTCGTCCTGGTGGTCGCGGCCGACGACGGCGTCATGCCGCAGACGGTCGAGGCGTTGAACCACGCCAAGGCGGCCGAGGTGCCGATCGTGGTCGCGGTCAACAAGATCGACAAGCCGAACGCCAACCCGGAGAAGGTCCGCCAGCAACTGACCGACTACGGGCTGCTGGCCGAGGAGTACGGCGGCGACACGATGTTCGTCAACGTCGCGGCCAAGCCCGGCATCGGCATCGACGAGTTGCTCGAGGCCGTGCTCCTGACCGCCGACGCGTCGCTGGAGCTGACCGCTCCGACCGACGGGCCGGCCCAGGGTGTCGTCGTCGAGTCGCACCTCGACAAGGGCCGTGGTGCGGTGGCGACCGTCCTGGTGCAGAAGGGCACGCTGCGGGCCGGCGACTCGATCGTGGCCGGCGGCGCGCACGGACGCGTCCGGGCCATGCTCGACGAGAACGGCAACACGGTGGCCGAGGCCGAGCCGGCACGTCCGGTCCTGGTCCTGGGTCTCACCTCGGTGCCGGGCGCGGGCGACACGTTCCTGGCGGCCGAGGACGACCGTACGGTCCGGCAGATCGCCGAGCAGCGGCAAGCTCGCCGTCGCGCGGCGAGCTTCGCCAACAGCCGTGGCCGGGCGACTCTTGAGACGCTCATGGAGCAGCTCAAGGAGGGCGAGAAGACTTCGCTCACCCTGGTCATCAAGGGCGACTCGTCCGGTTCGGTCGAGGCCCTCGAGGACGCGCTGTTCAAGATCGAGATTCCGGACGAGATCCAGCTCAAGGTCATCCACCGCGGTGTCGGTGCGATCACCGAGAGCGACGTCAACCTGGCGAGCGCGTCCTCGGACTCGACCGCCACGATCATCGGCTTCAACGTCCGGGCCTCGAACAAGGTCAAGGAACTGGCCGACCGCGCCGGCGTGGAGATCCGCTACTACAGCGTGATCTACCAGGCCATCGAGGAGATCGAGGCGGCGCTCAAGGGCCTGCTCAAGCCGGAGTTCGAAGAGGTCGAGCAGGGTACGGCGGAGATCCGCGAGGTGTTCCGCTCGTCCAAGATCGGTCTCATCGCCGGATGTCTCGTCCGGTCGGGTCTGCTCCGCCGCAACGCCAAGGCGCGGGTTCTGCGCGAGGGCGTCGTGGTCGCGGACAACGTCACGATCAGCTCGCTGCGCCGGTTCAAGGACGACTCCACCGAGGTCCGCGAGGGCTTCGAGTGTGGTCTGACGATGACCGGCTTCGGCTCGCCACAGGTCGGCGACGTGATCGAGACCTTCGAGATGCGCGAGAAGCCGCGCGCGTAGTTCCCGTTCGAAACGACGGCCCCGCACTCCGGTGCGGGGCCGTCGTCATTTTCCCGTACGCGCCGGCGCAAGACTCGTCGGCCCGCCCCGCAACCTCATTGCACGGTCCCGGGCCGGCTGTGCGGCGGTCGCCGGGCTCGACCGTGGCGTGGGCGCCCTCAGTGGTACGTCACGGTGCGGACCTCTCACCTGGTGTGCCAGTGGTGCGTCAGGGTGCTCCGCGAAAGCGGGGGACCTCACCGGGGGACGCGCCGGCTGGTGTACCAGTGGCACGTCACGGTGCGGGCCTGTCACCCCTGGTGTGCCAGTGGTGCGCGCCAGTGGTACGTCAGGGTGCAACTCGCCGGCTGGTGTACCAGTGGCACGTCACGGTGCGGGCCCCTCACCTGGTGTGCCAGTGGTGCGCGCCAGTGGTAGGTCAGGGTGCAACATGCCGGGCGACGCGCCGACTCGTGTACCAGTGGCACGTCACGGTGCCCGCCTCTCACTTCGTGTACCACTGGAGCGCGCCAGTGGTACACCAGGGTGCGACGCGCCGGGCGACGCGCCGACTCGTCTACCAGTGGCACGCCACGGCGCGACCCGCGGGACGGGCTACGGGCTACGGGCGGGCCGGGCTTTGCCGGGTGGCTGCGGGGTCGGTCGCGTCGGACCTGCCGTGCGGAGGGGCGCGGAGTGGCCGCTGTGCGTGCGGGGGCTCGGCGCCTGGGAGGATGGCGGCCATGTCTCGTTACGCCCTGCTGCTCGCGCCCTCGACCAATCGCGTCTACGCCGACCAGGCGGCGCGGATGTCCCAAGCCGAGCTGGCCGCTTACGCGCAGGTCCTGGGCGACGTCTCGGGCATCGGCGAGGTGGTTCTCGGCGGGGTGCCCTATCTCGTCTTCGAGGCCGGACTGACGGCGGGCGACGTCGCCTACCTCTCGACCCTGTCCGCGGCGTACGCGCTCTTCGAGCAGGTGGACGACGAGCTGCTGCGGCCGATCGCCCTCACCCCGCCGGCCGCGTTCGACAGTGACCTGATCACCATCCCCAAGTACGCCGGGAAGACCAACGAGCAGTTC
This sequence comes from uncultured Actinoplanes sp., assembly GCA_964236515.1. Taxonomy (GTDB): domain Bacteria; phylum Actinomycetota; class Actinomycetes; order Mycobacteriales; family Micromonosporaceae; genus Actinoplanes. Next base: position 66,874 of record CAXSDA010000025.1, on the reverse strand, counting down.
ACCCGGCTGCTGCTCAACCTGACCGTGCTTGCGTCGGCGTCGGCCCCGAGGATGCTGGACGGGCCGATCACCGTGTGCGACCCGCTGTGCGGGCGCGGAACCACGCTCACCACCGCGCTGATGTACGGCTACGACGCCATCGGGATCGAGATCGACGCGAAGGACGTGGAGGCGCTCGAGGCGTTCCTCAAGACGTACCTGCGCCGCAAGCGGATGAAGCACTCGGCCGACATGGTTCCGGTCCGCCGTGAGGGCCGGCGGGCCGCCCGGCGGCTGGACGTGGCCGTGGGCGGGCAGAAGGTCACCGTGCTCCAGGCCGACACCACCCGGCTGGAGGGGCTGATCCGGCGCGACTGTGCCGACGTCCTGGTGACGGACCTGCCGTACGGCGTCCAGCACGGCAGCCAGCACGACGACCTCGGGCTCACCCGCAGTCCCCTCGACCTGCTCGAACGGGCGGTTCCGGGATGGCTTCCACTGCTGCGTACGGGCGGGGCCCTGGGGTTCTCGTGGAACCTCAAGGTCGCCAAGCGGGAGTTGGCCGAGGACATCCTGCTGGCCAACGGCCTGGAGATCGTGCCGCAGGCCGATCTCGCCCACCGGGTCGACCAGGGCATCGAGCGCGACGTGCTGATCGCCCGGAAAACCGGATGAACCAACGGCCGGCCGGGGCGTACGCTCGTCGCCGATGTACACCGAGACCGCCGTCTTCGACCTGCTACTGCCCGGCGACTCCCGCTCGCTCAAGCAGAAGCGTTCCTACGTCCGGCCGATCCTCGCCATGCTGAAGAAGTACGAAGTCAGCGCGGCCGAGGTCGGCTTCCACGACCTGCACGGCCGGGCCCAGATCGGGGTGGCCGCGGTGGCTGCCGATCCCGCCCAGGCCCGCGCCGTCGTCGACACCTGTGAGAATCAGCTGGCCGGCCGCCCCGAGATCGATCTTCTGTCGGTCAAACGCCGCCTCTACGGCGATGAGGACTGAGGTGCCCGGACGGCCGGGACGTTCGTCATCCGGGCCGCGTGGGTAGGCTTCAGCCGTTGGGTAGGGGTTGTGCTTCCCCGTAGGCACGGTTGTCGGAGGTGGACGAGATGTCGGACCCGGCCAAGACCCGTCGGCATGCGGAGCGCGTGCGCGAACTGGTGGCGTCGCTGGTACGTGAGATCAAGGATCCCCGGCTCGGCATGGTGACGATCACGGACGCCCGGATCACCGGCGACCTCCGCGAAGCCACCGTGTACTACACCGTCCTCGGCGACACCGCCGAGCAGTCCGCCACCGCCGCCGCGCTGGAAAGCGCCAAGGGCATGTTGCGCACCCGCGTCGGCCACGCCCTCGGTCTACGGCATTCGCCCAGCCTGGCCTTCGTCCTCGACAACGTGCTGGACCACGCCAAGGAGATCGACGACCTGCTGGCCGAGGCCCGGCACCGGGACGCCGAGGTCGAGCGGCTGGCCGCCGGCAAGCACTACGCCGGCGACGCCGACCCTTACAAGGCCGAGGAGCCGGACGAAGAGCTGTCGCAGGAGCGCGGGTGACCGAGGTCGCTACCCGGGCGCTCGCCGCGCCGGCCGAGGCGGAGTTCGCGGCTGCGGTCGCGGCCGTCCGTTCGGTCCCGGCGGGCGGCCGGGTGCTGCTGATCTGCCACGTCAACCCGGACGGCGACGCGCTGGGCAGCATGCTCGGCTTCGCGCTGGGGCTGCGCGCGCTCGGCGATCTGCAGCTGCAGGCCACTTTCCCGGCGCCGTTCGAGGTGCCGGAGCCCTTTGCCGGCCTGCCCGGGCTGGACCTGCTCGTCCCGCCGTCCGCCGCCTGGACCGATCCCGACCTGGTGATCGTCTTCGACGTCGCCGCCGAGTCGCGGCTGGGCGAACTCGTCGACCGGCTGGCCACGGCCGGCGCCACCGTCGTGCTCGACCACCACGGCTCGAACACCCGGTTCGGCGGCGTCAACCTGGTCGACCCGGACGCGGCGGCGACCTCCGTCGTCTGCGTGGAACTGCTGGACCGGCTGGACATCCCACTGGACGCGGCGATGGCCGAGTGCCTCTACGTCGCGCTGGCCACCGATACCGGCTCGTTCAAGTTCGACATGACCACCCCACGGGTGCACGAGCTGGCCGCGCGGCTGATCGCCACCGGCATCCGGCCCGGCGAGATCTCCCGGCGGATCTTCGACACCCGGCCGTACGGCGCGATGAAGCTCTTCGGCGAGGTGCTGGCGCGAGCCGCGCTCGACCCGACCGCGGCCGACGGGCACGGCCTCGTCTGGACCTACGCCACGCAGGAGGACCTGCGGAAATACCAGCAGCGGCCGTACGTGATGGACGCCCTGATCGACCCCGTCCGCACCGTGGCCGAAGCCGACGTGGCGGTGCTGCTCAAGCAGACCGGGCGCGAGGAGTGGGCGGTGTCGCTGCGCTCGAAGGGTGCGGTCGACGTGAGCGCGGTGGCGGTGGCGCTCGGCGGCGGCGGGCACCGGCTGGCGGCCGGCTTCACCGGGCACGGCGCCCCGGGTGACGTCGTCCTGCTGGTCCGCGAGCAGTTGCTCCGCTTCCTGCTCTGACCCGCGGCCGTACGGTCCGGGGTTTCCGATCGTTGTCCCGCTGTGCGGGATCCGACTCTCACCAAACCTGAATGAGCGTTAGTTTGGTTTAACGGTGATTTGGTTTTTGCGCGGTCGTCACCACCGTCCGCGGCGAGACCTCGAGCCTCCCGGGTCCACCGACTCGGGCCGCGTCATCTGCGCCATGCGTCCGGCGATCCCGGGCCCCGGCCATCGTGACGCCCCGCTCGACCGATCTGCGGGCGCGCTGCTGCGCCCACCCGCCGTGGAAGGACCCAATCATGGCTGCCAAGCCGAAGCCCCAGCCGTCGGACGAGGCCCGCGAGCAGATGCGCCGCGCACTGCAGACGTCGATGGACACGCGCCAGTAAGTACCGGTAAGCGCTTGTCGGCCTTACCGCCCGGCGGCATCATGAACAACCATGAGACCGCCCGACGGCCCGTTCCCGACCGCCGAGCCGACCACGGCCGAGCCGGTTGCCGTCGGGACGACCGCCGCTGACCCGCCTGCCCGCGAGCCGTCGGCCGCCAGGGCGGGCGAAGCCGGCTCGATGCGCCGGATCGCCGGGCTCGCTCTCCCTGCGCTGGTGGTGCTCGCGGCCGAGCCGCTCTACGTCCTCGTCGACACCGCCGTCGTCGGTCACCTCGGCCGCATCCCGCTCGCCGCCGTCGCGGTCGGCGGCACCGTCATGTCGGTCGCGGTCTGGTTCGGGACGCTCATGGCGTACGGCACCACGGGCCGCGCCGCCCGCCGCTTCGGGGCCGGCGACCGGGGTGCCGCGATCTCCGAAGGCGTCCAGGCCTCATGGCTCGCGCTGAGCACCGGGGTGCTGCTCGCCCTGCTGGCCCAGGTGGCCGCCGGGCCGCTGGCCACCGCGCTCGCCCACGATCCCCAGACCGCGCACGCCGCCGCCGGCTGGCTCCGCATCGCCGCCGCCGGAGCACCCGGCCTGCTGCTGGCCGCGGCCGGCAACGGCTGGATGCGAGGCGTGCAGGACACCCGGCGCCCGCTGGTGTTCGTCCTCGGCGCCAACGTGTTGTCCGCGATCCTGTGCCCGGTGCTGGTCTACCCGCTGGGCTGGGGGCTGACCGGTTCGGCGGTGGCCAACGTCAGCGCCCAGACCGTGTCCGGGGTCCTGTTCCTGATCGCGCTGGTCCGCGAGACCCCGGAGCTGCGACCGCAGCCGTCGATCATCGTCCGGCAGGTGGTGCTCGGCCGGGACCTGCTGATCCGCGGCGCCGCCTTCCAGGCCTGCTGGCTGTCGGCGACGGCGGTGGCGGCCCGGTTCGGAGTGGCCGCGCTCGGCGCCCACCAGATCGCGCTGCAGCTGTGGTTCTTCAGCGCGCTGGCCCTGGACGCGGTCGCCATCGCGGCCCAGTCCCTGGTCGGGGCGGCCCTGGGTGCCGGCGACGCCGGTTCGGCCCGGGCCGTGGCCCGCCGCGTCACCCTGGTCGGGGGTATCGCCGGCGTCGCGTTCGCTCTGCTCGCGGCGGCCGGCGCGGGCGTGGTGCCGGGCTGGTTCACCCGCGACGCGGCGGTGCACGCCCAGGCCGCGGTGGTCTGGCCGTGGTTCGTCGGGCTGATGCCGTTCGCCGGCGTCGTCTACGCCTTGGACGGCGTGCTGATCGGTGCCGGTGACGTCGGCTATCTGCGCAACGTGACGCTGGGCGCGGCGCTGCTCGGGTTCCTGCCGGCCATCTGGCTGGCGTACGCGCTGGATCTCGGTCTCGGTGGTGTCTGGGCCGGCCTCGGTCTCTTCACGGTCGTCCGGCTGGTCACCCTGGTGTGGCGCTGGCGCCGCGGCCGCTGGGCCGTCCTGGGCGCCGTCCGTTAACGGAGGCTTCCCACCGCGGCGACGGGTTCGCCCGTGCGCGGGCAGGTCCACACCGCACCGGCGGCGGTCGCGCGCGGGTCGAGCGGATGGGTGCCCGGATGCCGTGGACACTCCGGCCACGTCGCCGGGAGACCCGCGGCCGGCAGGCACTCGACCAGCCAGTCGGCCACGTCGCCGGCGACGACCGCGAGCCGCTCGGCCGGAGGCAGCTCGGCGCGCATCCAGATCCCGGCCTTCGAGGTGCCGTCGGTGGTGATCCACACGTGGTCGGCGTGGCCGTCGAACTCGGCGGGCTCGGTCGAGACCGGAAGCGGGTAGGTGGCGGCGACGTCCCGGAACACCACCGCGAGCATGGAGGGCATGGCGCGATCGTCCTCCGCGGCCCCGCGCCCCGGAGGGCCGGGCGGCGCAACGGACGAAGGGGCCGGGCTTAGGGTGGTCGGGTGAATTCGGATGGGCTGATCGTGGTGGACAAGCCGGGTGGGATGACCTCGCACGACGTGGTGGCACGGGTGCGGCGGCTGGCCAAGACCCGCCGGGTCGGGCACGGCGGGACGCTCGACCCGATGGCCACCGGCGTGCTGATCATCGGCGTCAACCGGGCCACCCGGCTGCTCACCTACGTGATCGGCTCGACCAAGAGCTACCGCGGCACGATCCGGCTGGGACAGACCACCGTCACCGACGACGCGGAGGGCGACGTCACCGCGACCGGTCCGGTGGACGGGATCACCGACGAGGCGATCCGGGCCGGCCTGGCCGCCCAGACCGGCGAGATCGACCAGGTGCCGAGTGCGGTCAGTGCCATCAAGGTCAACGGGGAGCGGGCCTACAAGCGGGTCCGGGACGGGGAGGACGTCGAGCTGCCGGCCCGGCGGGTCACCGTCCACACGTTGACCGTCGGCGACATCCGCCGCGGCGAGCACCTCGACGTGGACGTCGAGGTGAGCTGCTCGTCGGGGACGTACATCCGGGCCATCGCCCGCGACCTCGGCCGGACGCTCGGCTGCGGCGGCCACCTGACCGCGTTGCGCCGCACCGCCGTCGGCGGGTTCACGCTGGCCGAGGCGAGCACGCTGGCCGAGCTCGAGGAGCGGGCGCCGGACGTGGTTCCGCTGTCGATGGCCGACGCCGCCCGCCGCGCCTTCCCGGAACGGATCGCCACCGACGACGAGGCCCGGATCCTCGGCCACGGCGGCCCGCTGACCCCCGTGGGGATCACCGGCCCGTACGCCGTGTTCGATCCGGCCGGCGACGTGCTCGCCATCGTCCGCGAGGGCGACGGCCGGGCCAAGGCCGAGATCGTGCTGAAACCCGCTTAGGGGCAGGTACGAGGCGGCGACCTCAGGGCAGGTACGAGGCGACGACGGCGACCAGGTCGGCGGCGGCGTACGGCTTGTCCAGAAACCCGTCGCAGCCCGCCTCGATCGCCGCCGCCCGGTCGGCTGGCAGCACGCTGGCCGTCACCGCGACCACCGCCGGCCGCCGATGTCCGGCCGCCAGTCCGCCGGACGCCAGCTCGCGGGCCAGCGTCAGCCCGTTGCCGTCGGGCAGGTTCATGTCCAGCAGCACCAGGTCGACCTCGTCGGCGTTCAGGCGCTCGCGGGCCGCGGCCAGGGTGCCGGCGTCCAGCACCGTCGCGTCCCGGACGGCCTCGATGCCGGCCCGCGACAGCACCGCCTTGACCAGCGTGCGGTTCAGCGCCTCGTCCTCGACCAGCAGAATCTTGGTCACTCGTCGTCCTTCCGTACCGCCGGGCGCGCACCGAGAAGTGGCGCCAACGTCTCCCAGCCGATTCCGCCGGCCATCGCGGTCGCCACCAGCGGGGCGGCGTCCTCCGCGGCCAGGGCGCCGCTCAGCCCGAGGACCGGGGTGTGCCGGGTCGCGGGATCCTGCTCGATCGCGGCCAGCAGGCCGAACCCGTCCACTTCGGGCGAATGCATGTCGCACACGATCAGGTCGAAGCTCCCGGACCGGCTCAGCGCCAGCCCGTCCCGCCCGTCGGCGCAGGCGACCACGTCGGCGCCGCCGGCCCGCAGACCGTCCTCGATGGCCCGGCGCACCTCGTCGTCGTGGTCGACGACCAGGACCCGGGGCATCGGCCGGTCGGCTACTGCCCGAGCCAGCGCACCGAGCAGTTCGGCCGGCTCGACCGGTTTCACGAAGTAGTCGTGGGCGCCGAGCCGGAGCCCGTTCTGCGGCTCGTCGATGATGGTCGCGAAGAAGACCGGGATGCCGGACAGCCGTAGGCTGGCCTTGAGCCGCCGGATCACCTCCCAGCCATCGATGCCGGGCAGTCCGACGTCCAGCACGATGGCGTCCGGCAGGTACCGGCCGGCCACGTCCAGGCCGGTCTCCCCGGTGCCGGCCACGTCGACCAGGTAGCCGGCGCCGGTCAGCAGGGTGCGCACCAATTGCGCGGCCGAGGGGTCGTCCTCGATCAGCAGGACGCGGGCGGCGTGGCCGGGGGCATCCGGCACGGCGACCGGGACCGGGCGGATCACCGGCGCGGCCGGCAGCCGTACGGCGAAGGAACTGCCCTGATCCGGCGCCGAGACCAGGGTGATCTCGCCCTCGTGGGCCTCGACCAGCCGCTTGGTCAGCGCCAGCCCCAGGCCGGTGCCGGCACGCTTCAGGTCCGGGTCGCCGACCTGCTGGAACTCCTCGAAGACGCGGTTGTGATCCTCGGCCGCGATGCCCACGCCGGTGTCGGCCACGGTGACCAGCACGTGGTTGTCGTCGCCGGTCACCGACACCGTGATCGCGCCACCCTCGGGCGTGAACTTGATCGCGTTGGACAGCAGGTTCTCCACGATCTGGCGGAACCGTACGCGGTCGGCCAGTGCGTGCGCCTCGGTGAGGTTCCGGCGGACCCGCAGCCGCTTGGTCGCCAGCAGCGGCGACAGGCCGGTGAGCAGTTCCTCCAGCGCGGTGTCGACGCGCAGCGGGGCGAGCCGCAGGTCGAGCCGCCCGGCCTCCACCTTGGCCAGGTCGAGGATGTCGTTGATCAGCCCGAGCAGGTGGCGGCCGCTGGTGTGGATGTGGTCGACCCACTCGGCCGGCACCTTGCGGCGGTCGCCCTCGGGCTCCTCGACGCGCATCAGGTCACTGAAGCCGATGATCGCGTTCAGCGGCGTCCGCAGCTCGTGGCTCATGTTGGCCAGGAACGAGCTCTTGGCCTGACTGGCCGCGGTCAGCGCCTCGACCGACGCGGTCAACTCGTCGGCCAGCCGCCGCTGGGCCGCGGTCACCGCCTGCCGGTCGGCCAGGATGGACGCCTGCCCGCCGAGCGCGGCCAGCAGCCGCAGGTCGTCGTCGCGGAACAGCGTGCGGTGCTGGTGGAAGAGCAGCACCGCGCCCTCGGTGTCCGGCGGCACCGGCATGGACAGCACGCTGACGAAGTCGTCGCCGAGGTCGTCGCCGTAGTGCTCGACCAGCACCCGGTCGCCCTCGCGGAGGCGGGCCGGCTGCCCGGCCCGGATCAGCGCGGTCAGGTCGGCCGCGTTCAGCTCGGGCGGCGTCTCGATCGGCGGTCCCGCGTACGCGATCGGGGCCAGCAACCCGTCCGGTCGGGGCATCAGCACCGTCACCGCGTCGGCGCCGGTCTGCGCGCGCATGATCTCGGCGTACGTCTGCCAGACCTGTTCCGGCGATTCGACCGGCGCCCGGAGCAGCTTCTCGGTGACCGACTGGGCCGCGCTGGCCGAGAACATCCGGCTGAGCCAACCCGGCGGTACGAACGCGACCAGGTATCCGATGCCGCTCAGCAGGGCCACCACCCGGGTGGCGGCCCCGAGCAAACCCGGCGCGCCGGGCAACGTGCCCAGCCCGAGCAGCATGATCATCACGCCGAAGGAGAGCGTGGAGCCGGCCGCGGTCATCAGGCGGGCCCGGTTCGCCCCGGTCCGGGTCCGCGCCTTGCCGAACAGCAGGGCCGCGCCGGCGATCTCGCCGAGCAGGAACCCGGCCAGCGCCGACCAGAACGGTACCGAGTGGATCGTCGGCATGATGAAGAGCAGCGGTAGTCCGGTGCCGACGAACAGAGCCAGCACCCCCACCTCGAGCCACCGCGGCACCGCGCGCAGCCGGGCGGCCAGCCGGACCGTCAGGTACGGCTGGAGCAACAGCACCTCGAGAGTCGCCACGGTGATCGAGTACGGCACCGGTCCGCTGTGCAGCCGGCGGGTCATGTCGAGGCAGAACACCAGCATGCAGGGCGTGAAGACGAGGGTGACGTCACGTTGCAGCGGATCCCGGCGATGGAGGTAACCGGCCAGCGCCCGCACGAACAGGACGGTGAAGGTGCCCTCCGCCACGAGCAGAATGATCGGGCTCCAGTCACTGGTCATATTGGAACCTATCGTAGCGTTTCGGACGCCTAATCCTCACCGATACGCTGGTGCCCATGGGAGGCGGCATGCAGCGGTGGCGCGGGTACGAAGCGGTCCCCGGAGGGTGGGGCCGGTCGGTCGTGACGATCGGGGTGTTCGACGGCGTCCACCGCGGTCACCAGGCGATCATCGGGCACGCGGTGAAGCGCGCCCGCGACCTCGGCCTGCAGTCGGTGGTGATGACCTTCGACCCGCATCCGGCCGAGGTGGTCCGGCCCGGCTCGCACCCGGCGGTGCTGACCGAGGCCGTGCGCAAGGCCGAGCTGATCGAGCAGCTGGGCGTGGACGCGCTCTGCGTGGTGCCCTTCACGCCGGCGTTCTCCCAGCTCAGCCCCGAAGCATTTGTGCACGACGTGCTGGTCGAGGCGCTGCACGCCGCGGTCGTGGTGGTGGGGGACAACTTCCGCTTCGGCTATAAGGCGGCCGGCGACTGCTCGATGCTCGAGTCGCTCGGGCGCACGTTCGGCTTCACCGTCGAGGAGGCGCCGCTGGTCTCGTCGAACGGGCTGGTCTTCTCCTCGACGTACATCCGCAGCTGTGTCGACGCCGGCGACGTCCGGGCCGCGGCGGCCGCGCTCGGCCGGCCGCACCGGCTGGGGGGCGTGGTGGTTCGGGGCGACCGGCGGGGCCGGGAGATCGGCTTCCCGACCGCCAACCTGATGACCCACCGGTACGCCGCGGTCCCGGCCGACGGCGTGTACGCGGCCTGGATGATCCGCGGCGGCGACCACGCGGCCCGGCTGCCGGCCAGCGTGTCGATCGGCACCAACCCGACCTTCTCCGGGCGCGAGCGCCGGGTCGAGGCCTACGTGCTGGACTTCGCCGGCGACCTGTACGGCGAACGGGTCAGCCTCGATTTCATCGCCCACCTGCGGGAACAACGCGTCTATCAAGGCATCGAGCCGCTGGTGGCGCAGATCCGGGACGACGTGGAACAGACCCGCGCGTTGCTCCTATGACTGTCTTCAGTCCGGTTACGGGTGGAGGACGGGGCGGTCGGATGGGGGCTGGTAAGGTTGTCGCGATGTCGGAGTGAACCGACACCGATCTCGCCTGCCTGCCCGACGCCGCGGGGCGCGAGGAAATCGGCTTTTCATCGGCAACCCAGAATCACGGAGAACATGGCGCTCGACCAGGACACCAAGACCAAGATCATGACTGAGTACGCGACCATCGAGGGCGACACCGGTTCGCCCGAGGTGCAGGTTGCGATGCTCACCAAGCGGATCGCCGACCTCACCGAGCACCTCAAGGTGCACAAGCACGACCACCACAGTCGTCGTGGCCTGTTGCTGCTGGTCGGTCGTCGCCGGCGACTGCTCAACTACGTACAGAAGAAGGACATCGCGCGCTACCGGACGCTGATCGAGCGGCTCGGCCTGCGCCGATGAACTGACGGGGGAGCGGCCACGGTGGCCGCTCCCTCCGGCCACACCCCACGGACCCGCGCGGCTCACGCCGTCAGCACCGGTCCTCGGTAGTGGTACCCGAGCTCAAGACTCTCGGGCACTTCGATCGAAGACCGGCTCACCTGAACCGCGCTCCAGACCGCCGGGTCCTCGACGAAGGAGTACCGCACCACATGACAGAGCAGAACACCGCTCTCGGTTCCGAGTTCCGCACCGCCGTCATCGACAACGGTTCGTTCGGCACCCGCGAGATCACGTTCTCCACCGGACGGCTGGCCATGCAGGCCGCCGGTTCGGTGATCGTCCAGCTCGGCGACACCACCGTTCTCTCCGCGACCACGGCCGGCAAGCAGCCGAAGGACCACTTCGACTTCTTCCCGCTGACCGTCGACGTCGAGGAGCGGATGTACGCCGCCGGCCGCATCCCCGGCTCGTTCTTCCGCCGCGAGGGCCGGCCGAGCGAGGACGCCATCCTTACCTGCCGCCTGATCGACCGGCCGCTGCGCCCGTCGTTCACCAAGGGCCTGCGCAACGAGGTCCAGGTCGTCGAGACGATCCTGGCGCTCGACCCGCAGCACCCGTACGACGTCGTGGCCATGAACGCCGCCTCGATGTCGACCAAGCTCTCCGGTCTGCCGTTCAGCGGCCCGGTCGGCTCGACCCGGGTCGCGCACGTCGACGGCCAGTGGGTCGCCTTCCCGACGCTCGAGGAGCTCGAGCGGGCCACCTTCGACATGGTCGTGGCCGGCCGCACGCTGCCCGACGGTGATGTGGCCATCATGATGGTCGAGGCCGAGGCCACCCCGCACGCGATCAAGCTGATCGCCGCCGGCGCCACCGCCCCGACCGAGGAGGTCGTGGCCAGCGGGCTCGAGGCGGCCAAGCCGGCCATCCGCGAGCTCTGCCGCGCGCAGAGTGAGCTGGCCGACGTCGCCGCCAAGCCGGTCGCCGACTTCCCGGTCTTCCTGGACTACCAGGACGACGTCTACACCGCGGTCAGCGACGCCGCCCGCGGCGAGCTCTCCGAGGCGCTCAAGATCGCCGGCAAGGCCGATCGCGAGGAAGCACTCGACCTGGTCAAGGCCAAGACCATCGAGGCTCTGGGCCAGCAGTTCGAGGGCCGCGAGAAAGAGGTCAGCGCCGCCTTCCGGTCGGTGACCAAGTCCGAGGTCCGCAGCCGCGTGCTGCGCGACCAGATCCGGATGGACGGCCGCGGCCCGCGCGACATCCGGCCGCTGACCGCTCAGGTCGGCGTCCTGCCGCGGGTGCACGGCTCGGCGTTGTTCGAGCGCGGCGAGACCCAGATCCTCGGGGTCAGCACGCTGAACATGCTGCGGCTGGAGCAGACGCTGGACACCCTCGCCCCCGAGAAGTCCAAGCGCTACATGCACAACTACAACTTCCCGCCGTACTCGACCGGTGAGACCGGCCGGGTGGGGTCGCCCAAGCGGCGCGAGATCGGCCACGGTGCGCTGGCCGAGCGGGCGCTGGTGCCGGTGCTGCCGTCGCGCGAGGAGTTCCCGTACGCGATCCGCCAGGTCTCCGAGGCGCTGGGCTCCAACGGCTCGACGTCGATGGGCTCGGTCTGCGCCTCGACGCTGTCGCTGCTCTCCGCCGGTGTGCCGCTGAAGGCGCCGGTGGCCGGCATCGCGATGGGCCTGATCTCCGACGAGGTCGACGGCAAGACGCAGTACGTTGCGATCACCGACATCCTCGGCGCCGAGGACGCGTTCGGCGACATGGACTTCAAGGTCGCCGGCACCAGTGAGTTCGTCACCGCGCTACAGCTCGACACCAAGCTCGACGGCATCCCGTCGGACGTACTGGCGGGCGCTCTGCAGCAGGCCCACGACGCCCGGATCACCATCCTGGGCGTGATGGAGCAGGCGATCAACTCGCCGGCCGAGATGAGCGAGTACGCCCCGCGGGTGACCTCGGTCAAGATTCCGGTCGACAAGATCGGCATGGTGATCGGCCCGAAGGGCCAGACCATCAACGCGATCCAGGACGAGACCGGCGCCGACATCTCCATCGAGGACGACGGCACGATCTACGTCGGCGCGACGAACGGCCCCTCGGCCGAAGCCGCGGTCGAGCGGATCAACGCCATCGCCAACCCGACGCTGCCCAAGCTCGGCGACAAGTTCCTGGGCACGGTGGTGAAGACGGCCGCGTTCGGCGCGTTCATCTCGCTGCTGCCCGGCCGCGACGGCCTGCTGCACATCTCCAAGGTGGGCGACGGCAAGCGGGTCGACAAGGTCGAGGACTTCCTCAACGTCGGCGACCGGGTCGAGGTGTCCATCGCGGACATCGACGGCCGCGGCAAGATCTACCTCGACAAGGTCCGGCCCGAGGGCGAGGGGGCTCCGGCCGCCGCGTCCGGGGACGCTCCGGCCGCCGAGTCGTCCTCGTCCGAGGGCCGTCCGCCGCGTGAGGACCGTGGACCGCGTGGTGACGGTGGGGGCGAGCCCCGCCGGCGCCGGCGCCCCAGCGGTGGCGGCGGAGACCGGCGCGACAGCTGACATGCCAGTAACATCCCGCGGGCCGGCCGGAGGGCCGGCCCGCGTTTCCACCAGGACCCTGCAGGACGGCATCCGCCGGACCACCTTGCCCAGCGGTCTGCGCATCGTCACCGAGGCCATCCCGACCACGCGCAGTGCGTCGATCGGGGTCTGGGTGAACGTCGGCTCGCGGGACGAGACGACGGCCATGTCCGGCGCGTCCCACTTCCTCGAGCACCTGCTCTTCAAGGGCACCCACCGGCGGACCGCGCTGGAGATCTCGGCGCAGATCGAGGCGGTCGGCGGCGAGACAAACGCGTTCACCACCAAGGAGTACACGTGCTACTACGCGCGGGTGCTCGACGAGGACCTGCCGCTCGCGGTGGATGTCCTGGTCGACGCGGTGGCCGACTCGCTCCTGGATCCGGCCGACGTGGAGACCGAACGTGGCGTGATCCTGGAGGAGATCGCCATGCACGACGACGAGCCCGGCGACGAGGTGCACGACGTCTTCACCGAGGCCGTCTTCGGCGACCACCCGCTGGGGCGGCTGATCTCCGGCACCGAGGCGACCATCTCCCCGATGACCCGCACGCAGATCAACGGGTTCTACCGGCGCCGGTACACGCCGCCGCGGATCGTCATCGCCGCGGCCGGCAACCTCGACCACGCGGCCGTGGTCCGGCTGGTCCGCAAGGCGCTGGCCGGCACGCCGCTGGACTCCACGCCGGCCGCACCCGACCCGATCCGTCCGGCGGGCAAGCGGATCCGTACGCTCGGCGCCCACACCGTGGTCCGCAACCGGGACACCGAGCAGGCCCACATCGTGCTCGGCGCCTCCGGGATCGGCCGGCACGACGACCGGCGGTTCGCGCTCGGCGTGCTCAACAACGTGCTCGGTGGCGGTATGTCCAGCCGGCTGTTCCAGGAGATCCGGGAACAGCGCGGGCTGGCGTACTCGGTCTACTCGTACAACAGCCAGTACGCCGAGGCCGGCCTGTTCGGGGTCTACGCCGGGTGCGCGCCGGGCAAGGTCGAGGAAGTGCTCGACCTGACCCGGGCCGAACTGGCCCACGTGGCCGCGGACGGCCTGACCGACGAGGAAGTGGCCCGGGGCAAGGGCATGGTCAAGGGCTCGTTCGTGCTCGGCCTGGAGGACACCGGCTCCCGGATGAGCCGGCTGGCCAAGTCCGAGCTGCTGTACGGCGACATGCTGTCGGTGGACGAGCTGCTGGCCCAGGTCGACGACGTGACCGCGGACGAGGTGAACGCGGTCGCGGCCGGCCTGTTGTCCAAGGACATGACGCTGGCCGTGGTCGGCCCGTTCGACGAAGCGGCGTTCATCACGTCGTGACCGCACTGCAGACCCCCCCGGCGCCTGAGAAACCGCCCGCCGACCGTCGCCGTCGGCGGGTGGTCGGCATGCTCGTCTGGGCCGTGCTGTTCGTCGTCGGCACGTACTTCCTGGGCGTGCCGACCAGCGATCCGCTGATCGCGTTCGGCTGGCTCTTCCTGGCCACCGTCGCCTGGCGCAGCGACCAGCCGATCCGGCAGCACCTGCTGTTCCTGCGCGACTGGTTGCCGATCACGCTGCTGCTGGTGATCTACAACGTCACCCGCGGGTACGCCGACGATTTCTTCGCCCCGCACGTGTGGCCGATGATCCACGCCGACGAGGCGATGTTCGGCGGCCACGTGCCGACGGTCTGGCTGCAGCAGCACCTCTACCACCCGGGCCCGGTTCCGTGGTGGGAGGCTGTGGTGTCGCTGGTCTACGTCTCCCACTTCCTGACCGTGCCGACCGTGGCCGTGATTCTGTGGTTGGGCTCACGGGAGCAGTGGGCGCGGTACATGCGCCGCTGGTTCACCCTCAGCGTGGCCGCGCTCATCACGTACTTCCTGTTCCCGGCGGCGCCGCCGTGGTGGGCGGCGCAGCGCGGCTACCTGACGGACCCGATCGCCCGGATCTCCACCAGCGGCTGGGACGCGATCGGCCTGCACAGCGCCGGCAACACCCTCAACGCGTTGCAGGTCGCGCAGTCCAACCTGGTCGCGGCCATGCCGTCGCTGCACACCGCGTACGCGATGATGGCCGTCGCCTTCTTCCTCCCGGTCGTACGCCGCCGCTGGTGGCCCCTTCTGCTGGCCTATCCGCTGGCGATGACGTTCACGCTGGTTTACTCGGGCGAGCACTGGGTGATCGACGTCCTGATCGGCTGGGTCTACGTCGGCGCCACCTTCGCCGCGGTCAGCTGGTTCGAGCGCTGGCGGCGGGCGCGCAAGGACCGTGCGTTAAGTTCACCCGGTGACTGAGCGCGAACCGGTCCGCGTCGGCGTCCTGGGCGCCCGCGGCCGCATGGGGGCCGAGGTGTGCCGCGCGGTCGAGGCCGCCGACGGTCTCGACCTGGTGGCGGCGCTGGACCAGGACGATCCGCGGGACGCCGCCGGCGCGTCGGTGTTCGTCGACTTCACCACGCCCGACGTGGTCATGGACAACCTCGAGTGGGCGATCGGCGCGGGGATCCACACGGTGGTCGGCACCACCGGCTTCACCCCGTCCCGCCTGGCGCGTGTGGAGGGATGGCTGGCCGACCGCCCCGGCGTGGGCTCGATCATCGCCCCCAACTTCGGCATCGGCGCGGTGCTGATGATGCAGTTCGCCGCCAAGGCCGCCCGCTACTTCGAGTCGGCCGAGATCATCGAGCTGCACCACCCGCGCAAGCTGGACGCGCCCAGCGGCACCGCCGGCCACACCGCCCGGCTGATCGCGGCCGCCCGGGCCGAGGCCGGTCTGGGCGAGATGCCGGACGCGACCAAGGAGGAGCTGGACGGGGCCCGCGGCGCGTCGGTCGACGGGGTGCCGGTCCATGCCGTCCGCCTGTCCGGCCTGGTGGCGCACCAGGAGGTCCTCTTCGGTACGGCCGGGGAGACGCTGACCCTCCGCCACGACTCGCTGGACCGGGTCTCGTTCATGCCCGGCGTCATCCTGGCCGTACGGGCGGTGTCCGCGCGCCCGGGCCTCACCGTGGGGATCGACGCACTGCTGTAGACCGGGTGGGTACCCACGTGAGGACGGCTGCCGGTGGCCGGCGCCAAGGTATCTTGAGTCCGGTAGCCGACCACGTGCCAGGGGGTGTGTATGACTGTCGAGATGGTCGCGCCGGCCTGGATGCATCAGCAGGTCACGGCCGAGCAGTACGCCTCGTGGACGGAAGAACAGTGTGCGGGCATCGAGATCGTGGATGGGATGGTTCTGGTGGGTCCGAGCGCGTCCAAGCGGCACAACCGCCTGGCCCGCGTTCTGGCGAACGCCCTGGACGCTGCCGCGGGACCGGACTGGAACGCTGACACCGACTTCGATGTCCGGCTTCAGGACGTGCCGCTGAACAACCGTCGTCCGGACGTGACGGTGTACCGGGCGGAATCCATCGACGTCAATCCGACACGACCCGAGCAAGTGCTCATGGTGGTCGAGGTGGTCTCACCGGGGTCGGAGACGACAGATCGGATCGTCAAGGCTGACCAGTACGCGAGGGCGGGTATCCAGTTCTATTGGCGTGTTGAACAGGCAGCCACCGGCGCACCCCTGGTCTACACCTACGTTCTCGACCCGGCGACCAGCCGTTATCACGACAGTGAGATATTCACCGGCGTCGTGAGACTGACCGCGCCCTTCGCCATCGAGATCAATCTCAGCCAGATCTGACCGTTCGGCCTACTTGGCAGCGGGCCCGGGCCGCGGCCGGCGTCGGTCAGTCGGTCAGGCCGACGTGGAGGCGCAGCTGGGGGACCAGCATGTCGTCCACGTCCAGGGCGCGCCCGGCGCCGTCCGGCTCCCAGCCGCCCTCGGCCAGGAACTTCTGCATCACCTGGTCGCCCTCGTACGCCCAGGCCACCGCCGACTTGAAGCCGTCCTCGCGCCACAGGTCCACGGTCGCCGCCAGAAGCCGGCTGCCGTGTCCGCGCCGGCCCCACCGCGGCTCGACCAGCAGGTCGGTGACGGCGGCGACGTCGTCATCGAGCGGCGGCTCCTCCGGGGCCAGGGCGTGCTCGTCGGCCGGCCCGACCGCGGCGAAGCCGACCACCGGGGACGACGACTCGGCCTGCTCGACCGCGATCAGCACCCGGTGTTTCTCCGACGGCGGCGCGGTGATCGCCTCGGTCCAGCTCCGGGCCAGGTAGTCGGCGTCCAGGTTGGCCAGGACGTGCGGCGGGAAGAAGCGCCGGTACGCCGTCCGCCAGGTGGACAGCTGAATCCGGGCGATCTCGCCGGCGTCCTCGGGACGCGCGGGACGGACGAAGCCGAGTGCCATGCGGCCGAGACTACAGGCGGCGGGCGTAACGGATCTCCGCCAGCTCGGCCGTACTGCCGCCGGGCGTGTAGACGCCGCGCGTGCCGTCCGGGGCCATCCCGGCCCGCTCGTAGAAACGCCGTGCCCGGTCGTTCTCCTCCAGCACCCACAACCGCAGCTCCGGGTACGTGCCGGTCAGCGCCTCGACCACCGTGGCCATCAGCTGCCGCCCGACTCCGGTGCTCCAGTGCGCGGGGTCGACGTAGATCGCGTACAGCTCGGCCGCCGAGACGTCGAACTCGGTCACGCGGTCCTGGACCCGGGACGGCCCGAACGAGGCGAACCCGGCGATCGAGCCGTCCGCGACGGCCACCACGGTCCGCTGATCCGGCCGCATCGGCGTACGGCGCCGGCGCGCGGCCAGCCGGGCCGGGTCGAGCGCGTCCAGCACCGGCACGGGCACGATCCCGGCGTACGCCCGCTGCCAGGTGCGGGCGTGCAGCACGGCCACGGCGTCGATGTCGGCCTCGGTGATGTCGCGGATCACGACCATGGCCGAAGATTGTCATACCCCTCCACTAATGTGCACGTCGATGGCCGTTCCCGAGACACTCAGCAACGCCCAGGCGCGCCGCGTCACGCTGGCCGCGCAGGGCTTCACCGACCCCAAGCCGGGCGGTGCCACCGACATGCGCCTGGTGCGCCGGGTGCTGCGCCGGCTGCACCTGATCCAGATGGATTCGGTGAACGTGCTGCAGCGTGCGCACTTCATGCCGCTCTACAGCCGCCTCGGGCCGTACGACCCGGGTCTGGTCGAGCGCGCGGCTTACCGCAAGCCGCGCGAGCTGTTCGAGTTCTGGGGCCACGAGGCGTCGCTGATCACGGTCGACCTCCAGCCGCTGTTCCGCTGGCGGATGGACCGCGCCAAGGAGTACGCGTGGGGCGGCATGGTCCGGATCGTCGAGCAGCAGCCCGAGCTGGTCGCCCGGGTGCTCGACGAGGTGCGCCGCTCCGGGCCGCTGACCGCGGCCGAGATCGAGCACGACACGCCCCGGACCAAAGACAACTGGGGCTGGAACTGGTCGGTGGTCAAGCAAGCCCTGGAGTGGCTGTTCTACACCGGCCAAGTCACCGCGGCCGAGCGGACCACCTCGTTCGCCCGGCGGTACGACCTGCCCGAGCGGGTGCTGCCGCCCGCGGTGCTGAACGCGCCCACGCCCGCCCCCGAGGACGCGTTCCGGGCGCTGGTCGAGATGTCGGCGCGGGCGCTGGGGGTGGCGGCCGAGGCCGAGCTGCGGGACTACTTCCGGCTTCCGGTGGCCGGGTTCAAGCGGGCGCTGGCCGAGCTGATCGAGGACAAGGTGCTGGTCCCGGTGGCCGTGCAGGGCTGGAAACCGGTGGCCTACCTGCACCACGAGGCCCGGATGCCCCGCCGGGTGCGGGCGTCGACGCTGGTCAGCCCGTTCGACCCGCTGGTCTGGGAGCGGTCGCGGACGGAGCGGCTGTTCGGCATGAACTACCGGATCGAGATCTACGTGCCGGCGGCGCAGCGGCTCTACGGGTACTACGTGCTGCCCTTCCTGCTCGGCGACTCGCTGGCCGCCCGGGTCGACCTGAAAGCCGACCGCAAGGCCGGTGAGCTTCAGATCCCGGCGGCCTGGCTGGAGCCCGGCCACGACCGGGACGAGACCGCGACGGCGCTGGCGGCCGAACTGCACCGGCTGGCCGCTTGGCTGGGCCTGGAGAGGGTGTCGTTGCCGGTGCGCGGCGACCTGGCCGGCCCGTTGTCGGCCGAGCTGGCCGCTTTCGATGCCGGTGTAGCGTCGTGACCATGACCAGCGGCACGACCGAGCCGGCCCCGCAGCCCACGTCGGTAGCCACGACCGAGCCGAGTCCGCCGAGCCCGCAGCCGTGGGAGGCGCCGCCGGGCTACCCGCCCTACCCGCCGTACACGGAATATCGGCCGGACCGGATCACGCGGATGTTCATGCGGCTCAACGCGAAGTCGCCGATGTGGCTGGCGCCGCTGTCCGTCCTGACCTGCATCGCCGGCGCCGCCGCGTACACCGTGGTCACCCACCCGACCGACGCCGCCGCCGGTGAGTCGCCGACCTGCCTGCTGAAGTACACCACCGGGTTCGACTGCCCGGGTTGCGGTGGCACCCGCGCCGCCTGGTACCTGCTGCACGGCAACCTCGGCGCCGCCGCCCGGCACCACGCGGTGTTCGTCTTCGCCGTCCCGTTCCTGCTCTGGATGTACGTGGCCTGGGCCGGGAAGCGTTTGTTCGGCTGGAACCTGCCGCAGCTCAAGCTCAGCCCGCGCGCCGTCGGCGTATTCCTGGCCGTGTGGGGCGTCTGGAGTGTCGCGCGTAACCTGCCCTGGTCGCCGTTCACGTCGTTGTACGTGTGAGGAGGGGGCCACATGGACACCCAGTACGAGGATCTGCTCCGGAAAGTGCTGGAAACCGGGATCCCGAAGGGCGATCGCACCGGCACCGGCACGGTCAGCCTGTTCGGCGAGCGGCTGCGCTACGACCTGTCGGCCGGTTTCCCGCTGGTCACCACCAAGCGGGTGCACTTCAAGTCGGTCGCCATCGAGCTGCTGTGGTTCCTGCGGGGCGACACCAACACGGCGTACCTGCGGGAGAACGGCGTCACCATCTGGGACGAGTGGGCCGACGGGAACGGGAACCTGGGCCCGGTCTACGGCTATCAGTGGCGCAACTGGCCGGCCCCGGACGGGCGGCACATCGATCAGATGACGAAGCTGATGGAGACGCTGCGCACCAGTCCGGACTCGCGCCGCATGGTGGTCTCGGCCTGGAACGTGGCCGAGCTGCCGGCCATGGCGCTCGAGCCCTGCCACGCGATGTTCCAGTTCTACGTGGCCGACGGGCGGCTGTCCTGCCAGATGTACCAGCGCAGTGCCGACATGTTCCTCGGCGTGCCGTTCAACATCGCCAGTTATGCGCTGCTCACCCGGATGGTGGCCGACCAGGCCGGGCTGGTCGCGGGCGACTTCGTGTGGGTCGGCGGCGACTGCCACATCTACTCCAACCACGTGGACCAGGTGCGCGAGCAACTGACCCGGGACGCGTTCCCGTTCCCGCAGCTTGAGGCGGCGCCGGCGCCGTCACTGTTCGACTACACGTACGACCACTTCAGCCTGGTCGACTACCAGCACCACCCGGCGCTGAAGGCGCGCGTCGCGGTATGACGGTGCGGATGATCTGGGCCGAGGCCGCGGACCGGGTGATCGGCGCGGACGGCGGCATCCCGTGGCGGATCCCGGGGGAGCAGGCCGAGTTCAAGCGCCGCACCGCCGGCTCGGCCGTGGTGATGGGCCGGGGGACGTGGGACTCGCTGCCGGCGCGGTTCCGGCCTCTGCCGGGGCGGCGCAACATCGTGCTGACCCGGGACGAGGAATGGTCGGCGCCGGGGGCGGAGACCGCCGGCTCGGTCGACGGGGTGCTGGCCGCGGGCGGGGACGTCTGGGTGATCGGCGGGGCCGGGGTGTACGAGGCGTTCCTGCCGTGGGCGGACCTGATCGTACGGACCGAGATCGATCTGTCCGTGCCCGGCGACACCTTCGCCCCCGAGCTCGGCGACGAGTGGACCGCCCGGCCCGGCGACTGGCAGATCACCGACAGTGCTCCGCGCTACCGGGTGGTCGAGCACATCCGCCGCTGAGAAAACCTCAGCGGGCGTCCGATAGGTTGTGGGGTATGACGCACGACCCGCGCCCCTTCGGGCGGCTGCTGACCGCTATGGTGACCCCGTTCGCCCCGGACGGCTCGCTCGACGTCGAAGGCGTGCAGAAACTGGCGGCGTACCTGGTCGACGAGCAACGCAACGACGCGCTCGTGATCAGCGGGACCGGCGGCGAGTCGCCGACCACCACCGACGCGGAGAAGGACACGCTGCTCCGCGCGGTCGTCGAGGCGGTCGGCGACCGGGCCAAGATCGTCGCCGGGGTCGGCACCAACGCCACCGCGCACACCGTCGAACTGGCGCGGGCGGCGGAGAAGGCGGGCGCCCACGGGCTGCTCGCGGTCACGCCGTATTACAACAAGCCACCCCAGGCCGGGTTGGTCAAGCACTTCACCGCGGTCGCGGACGCCACCGGCCTCCCGGTGATGCTGTACGACATCCCGCACCGTTCCGGGATTCCCATCGCCACGGCCACGCTTCTGGCGCTGGCCGAGCACCCGAACATCGTCGCGGTCAAGGACGCCAAGGGCGATCTCGCCGGCACCTCCGAGGTGCTGAGCAGAACCGGCCTGGCCTTCTACTCCGGCGAGGACGCGGCCACGCTGCCGTGGTTGTCCATCGGCGGCGCCGGGGTGGTCGGCACCTCGACCCACTTCGGCGGGCCGCAGACCAGGGACATGATCGAGGCGTACGAACGCGGAGACGTCGCCGGAGCGCTCGCGCTGCACCGGCGGTTGTTGCCGATCTTCACCGGCATCTTCCGGACACAGGGCACAATCCTGGTGAAGGCGGGGCTCCGGGCGCAAGGCCGGCCCGCCGGTCCGGTGCGATCTCCGCTGGTGGACGCCACCGCCGAGGAATTCGACCAGTTGCGCGCCGACATGGCCGCGGCCGGTCTCACCCTCTGACACACAACTGAGGCTGTACACACATGAGTCAAGCTCACATGGAGCTGGAGCCCCCGCCGCCCCTGCCCGAAGGCGCCCTGCGCGTCATCCCGCTGGGCGGCCTGGGGGCCATCGGCCGCAACATGACCGTCCTCGAGTTCGAGGGCAAAATTCTGGTGATCGACTGCGGCGTGCTGTTCCCGGACGTGGACCAGCCCGGCGTCGACCTGATCCTGCCCGACTTCTCGCCCATCCTCGACCGCCTCGACGACATCCAGGCCATCGTGCTCACGCACGGCCACGAGGACCACATCGGCGCGGTGCCGTACCTGCTGGCCCACAAGGCCGACATCCCGCTCGTCGGGTCGGAGTTCACGCTGGCCCTGGTCGAGGCCAAGCTGGCCGAGCGCCGCCTCGACCCGTACACGCTGACCGTGAAGGAAGGGCAGCGCGAGCGGCTGGGCCCGTTCGAGTGCGAGTTCTTCGCGGTCAACCACTCCATCCCGGACGCGCTGGCGGTGGCCGTCCGGACCGGGGCCGGTCTGGTGCTGCACACCGGCGACTTCAAGATGGACCAGGTGCCGCTGGACGGCCGGATCACCGACCTGGCCGGGTTCGCCCGTCTCGGGCTCGAGGGCGTCGACCTGTTGCTGTCCGACTCGACCAACGCCGAGATCCCCGGGTTCGTCACCCCCGAACGCGACATCGGCCCGGTGCTCGGCGCGATCTTCGGCAAGGCCAAGGGCCGGATCATCGTGGCCAGCTTCGCCTCGCACGTGCACCGCGTGCAGCAGGTGATGGACACCGCCTACGAGTTCGACCGCAAGGTGGCGCTGATCGGCCGGTCCATGGTCCGCAACATGGGCATCGCCCGCGACCTCGGCCTGCTGCACATCCCGGACGGCCTGCTGGTCAGCATCGACGAGGCCACCGCGCTGCCGCACGACGAGATCGTGTTCATGTCCACCGGGTCGCAGGGCGAGCCGATGAGCGCGCTCGGCCGGATGTCGACCGGCGATCACCGGCACATCTCGATCGAGTCGGGTGACACCGTGGTGCTGGCCAGCTCGCTGGTCCCGGGCAACGAGACCTCGGTCTACCGGGTGATCAACCAGCTGGCCCGGGCCGGGGCCACCGTGGTGCACAAGGACACGGCCAAGGTGCACGTGTCCGGCCACGCACCCGCCGGCGAACTGCTCTACCTGCTCAACGTCACCCGGCCCAGCAACCTGATGCCGGTGCACGGCGAGTGGCGGCACCTGCGGGCCCACGCCCAGCTCGGCATCGAGTCCGGCGTCGCCGCCGACCGGGTCGTGCTGTGCGAGGACGGTGACGTGGTCGACCTGGTCGAGGGGCACGCCCGGCACGTCGGCCGGGTGGAGAACCGGTACGTCTACGTCGACGGCCTCGCGGTCGGCGACGTCAGCGAGTCGCTGCTGACCGAACGCCGGATCCTCGGCGACGGCGGATTCATCTCGGCCACCGTGGTGATCGACTCGGTCACCGGCAAGGTGGTGGGCGAGCCCATCGTGTCGGCCAAGGGATTCTCCGAGGACCCGCAGGCGTTCAGCCCGGTCATCCCGCTGCTGATCGCGGCGCTGCACCGCTCGGCCGAGGACGGTATCGCCGACCCGCACCAGCTGCAGCAGGTGGTCCGCCGGACGGTCGGGCGCTGGGTGAACGACGCGTACCGCCGCCGCCCGATGATCGTGCCCAACGTCGTCGAGGTCTAGGCGGCATTTGAACTCTTCGCTGCGTTCTCCCGTACTTTCCGGCACGGTGCCGCCCCCACGGCACCGCCACGGCGAGGGGAGTACGCACGATGCAGCGCAGAACGGTCGTCGCGATTGCGGCGACGGTGGCAGCGGCCGGGGCGGCGGTGGCGTTCACCCTGCCCTCCATGGCGGGCACCACTCCGTCCGGGGCCAAGTCCACCGCGGGTACGACCGGAGCGCTGGCCCCGCAGCTGCTCAAGGCGATGAAGCGGGACCTCGGCACCAGCGACGCGCAGGCGACGGCCCGGGTCAAGCGGGCCACGTGGGCGGCCGGGGTGGCCACGCAACTGCGGACCAAGGCTGCGTCCTCGTACGCCGGGTCCTGGCTGACCGACGGCGGCATGACGCTGAACATCGGCATCACCGACGCCTCGATGGCCAACACGGTGAAGGCCGCCGGCGCCGTCCCGAAGCTGGTCGACCACAGCGCGGCCCAACTCGACGGGGCCAAGCAGGCCCTCGACGCGGCTGCTACCAAGGCTGACCGCAAGCTGCCCGGCTGGTACGTCGATCTGGCCTCGAACAAGGTCGCGGTGCAGGCGCTGCCCGGGCAGGCGGCCAAGGCGAAGCAACTGGCCGAGGCCGCCGGGGTGCCGGCCGCTGAGCTCAAGGTGGTCACGGTGAAGGCGGCGCCCAGGCCGTTCGCCGATACCATCGGCGGCGACGCCTACCTGATCAACCTGGATGAGGGTCTCGCCCGCTGCTCGGTCGGCTTCTCCGTCGAGGGCGGTTTTGTCACCGCCGGCCACTGCGGTAAGCCCGGCGACCAGACGTTCGACGCCCAGCAGAAGCCGCAGGGCCAGGTTGCGGCCTCGGTCTTCCCCGGTGACGCCGACTTCGGCGTGGTCAAGACCGACGCCGGCTTCACCCCCCAGCCGTTCGTCGACGACTTCGCCGGCGGCCTGCTGCCGGTCGCGGGCAGCACCGAGGCGCCGGTCGGCGCGGCGGTGTGCCGCTTCGGCTCCACCACCGGTGCGCACTGCGGCACCATTCAGGCCAAGAACCAGACCGTGAACTACCCCGAGGGCTCGGTCACCGGCCTGACCCAGACCAACGCGTGCGCCGAGGGCGGTGACTCCGGCGGCTCCTGGCTTTCCGGTGATCAGGCCCAGGGCGTCACGTCCGGCGGGTCCGGCGACTGCACGGTCGGCGGCGAGACCTTTTTCCAGCCGGTCAACGAGATCCTCCAGCGCAACAACCTGACGCTGTTGACCAGCACCGGCGGCGCAGGTGGCGGCGCGTCGACCCCGCCGTCCGACGCTCCGCCGGCGGCCACCACGCCGCCGACCGCCACGCCCCCGACCGCCACGCCCCCGACCGAGGGCGCGACGGCTCCGCCGGCCACCGGCGGCAACGGCGGGGGCAAGCGGCACCGTCACCACCACCGGTTCCTGATCATCGGATAACCGCCACGGCGTACGGCTCGCACCGGTCTTCCTCCGGCCGGTGCGGGCCGTACTGTTGTCGCAGTGGGATTCCGGGTCATCGTCTACGCCGCCATGGCCGCGCACTACGCGTTCATGGCCTTCGGCGTGTTCGGCGGCTTCCTCGCCTGGCGGTGGCCCCGGCTGATCTGGCTCCAGGCGGCCGGCGCCACCTGGATGGTGCTGATCGTGGCCGCCCACCTGAGCTGCCCGCTGACCTGGGCCGAGGACCGCGCCCGGGAACGCGCCGAGATGCCGCCCGCGCCCGGCGGGTTCATTGCCAACCACATCGCCGGGGTGTTCTTCCCGCACGGCCACCAGCCGGAGGCCATGGTGGTGGCTGGGCTGATCGTGCTCGTCTCCTGGGCCGGGTTCGCCCGGATCAGGACTCGATCTCCTCGACCGCGTCCGCGAGTTGGCAGCCGGTGGCGATCCCGCCGACCATCACCTGGTCCAACTGGGCCGGGGTGACGCCGTGCTCGTAGTCGGCGATGACCTCGCCGACCACCCGGGCCAGGCCGTCGTCGGCCACGTGCACGTACGCCTTGGGCCAGAGCCGGTCGTGGTTCCAGGCGTTGCAGAACTCGTACAGCCGGGGCACCGCGCCGATCTCGAACGTCCGCCCGATCAGCACCCGCACCTGGAGCATCTCCTGCTGCTCGCCGATCCGGAAGAAGTAGATCAGGCAGCCCTCCCAGTTCCCGTAGATGTCCCCGTCGTCGTCGGTGGCGAAGGTGAAATCGCGGGCCTGGAGGATCGAGCCGATCAGGTCGTTGGTCAGCGGCTGCAGTCCGGCCGGCGCGGGCGTCGACATGAAAGGATCCTTCCATTTACGGGGCGCCCCGGCAAAGCCTTCCGGTGCGCCTCTCGGGAGAACTCGCCATCCACGGTTACCGTGATCGGTATGGCGGGCCGCACTCCTCCGGCGAGCCGGGGCCGTGCCGCGTCGACGACACGCGGCGCCGCGTCGACCCGTGCCCGCAAATCGACGGCGGCCACTCGCAAGACACCGGCCAAGCCGGTCAAACGCGCCCCCCGCCGCCCCGCTCCGCGCCCGCGCCGCCCGGCCGGTCCCGGCCTGGGCACGCTGGTCGGGCGCGGCGTCGGCACCCTGTGGATGGGCGTCGCGCACGGTGTCGGCTGGGCCGCCCGGGGCGTCGGCCGGCAGGCGGCCACGGCCAAGGAGATCGATGCCGAGCATCGTCGCGACGGCGCCGGCCTGCTGCTTTTCGGCCTCGCCATCCTGGTCGGGGTGGCCGTCTACGGCGGCGGGGCGGGCCCGGTGGGGCACCGGCTGGCCGACGCGGTGCGGCTGTTCTTCGGCACGCTGTCCCTGCTGCTGCCGTTGCTGCTGCTGTACGGGGCCGTACGGCTGATGCGCAAGCCGGCCGACCCGGAACACCGCGGCCGTACGCTGGTGGGCTGGACCGCCCTGATCGTGGCCACCGCCAGTGAGCTGCACATCACCCAGCACCCGCCGGTCGACGACGTGCAGAACGCCGGCGGCCTCATCGGGTACGGCGTGGGCGCGCTGCTCGTGCGGGCCGTCACCGCCTGGGTGGCCGTACCGCTGCTGGTCCTGCTGTTCCTGTTCGGCGTGCTGGTGATCACCGCGACCCCGATCAGCAAGATCCCGGAGCGGCTGATGCTGCTCACCGACTTCTTGCTCGGCCGTGCGCCGATCCGCGGCGTCACCCTGGACGAAGCGGTCGAGGAGCTGGTCGAGGACGAAGCTCCCGTCAAGACGCGGCGACCCGCGCGGCGCCGTCAGGGCTCGCTCGCCGACATCGGACTGGGCGACGAGGATCCGCCGGACGACGACGCCGACCCGATCGTGCACGACACCGTCGCGCTGCCCCGCTCCGCGGACGGCCCCAAGGTGCCGTCCGTCCGCAAGCCGCCGGAACCGCCCGACCATTCGCCGCTGCCGACCCGGGCCGAGCAGCTGGAGATCTCGTCGGTGCCCGGCGACTACAAGCTGCCGCCGCCCACCCTGCTCGGCAAGGGCAGTCTGCCGAAGACCCGCAGCAAGGCCAACGACGAGATCATGGCCGCCCTCACCGGCGTGTTCGACCAGTTCAACGTGGACGCCGTGGTCGTCGGCTTCACCCGCGGCCCGACCGTCACCCGGTACGAGGTCGAGGTCGGCCCGGGCGTCAAGGTCGAGCGGATCACCCAGCTGTCCCGCAACATCGCGTACGCGGTGAAGTCGCCGGACGTCCGGATCCTGTCGCCGATCCCGGGCAAGAGCGCGGTCGGCGTGGAGATCCCGAACACCGACCCGGAGAACGTCTCGCTCGGCGACGTGCTGCGCTCGCGGGCCGCCACCAGCGATCACCACCCGATGCTGGTCGCCCTGGGCAAGGACATCGAGGGCGGCTTCGTGGTGGCCAACCTGGCCAAGATGCCGCACATCCTGATCGCCGGCGCCACCGGCGCCGGTAAGAGTTCCTGCCTGAACACGCTGCTGGTGTCCATCCTGACCCGGGCCACGCCGGACGAGGTGCGGCTGCTGCTGGTCGACCCGAAGCGGGTCGAGATGACCGCGTACGAGGGAATCCCGCATCTGGTCACGCCGATCGTGACCAACCCCAAGAAGGCCGCCGAGGCGCTCGACTGGGTCGTCCGCGAGATGGACATGCGGTACGACGACCTGGCCGCCAACGGGGTGCGCCACATCGACGACTTCAACCGCAAGGTCCGCAACGGCGAGATCACCGCGCCGCCGGGCAGCGAGCGGGAGATGAAGCCGTACCCGTATCTGCTGGTCGTCGTGGACGAGCTGGCCGACCTGATGATGGTCGCGCCGCGTGACGTGGAGGACTCGGTCGTCCGGATCACCCAGCTCGCCCGGGCCGCCGGCATCCACCTGGTGCTGGCCACCCAGCGCCCGTCGGTCGACGTGGTCACCGGCCTGATCAAGGCCAACGTCCCGTCCCGGCTGGCCTTCGCCACCTCGTCGCTGGCCGACTCGCGGGTCATCCTCGACCAGCCCGGCGCGGAGAAGCTGCTCGGCCGCGGCGACGGCCTGTTCCTGCCGATGGGCGCCTCCAAGCCGGTCCGCATCCAGGGCGCGTGGGTCGACGAGAAGGAGATCAAGGACGTCGTCAAGTTCTGCTCCGATCAGCGCGAGGCGGAGTTCCGGCCGGACGTCACCGAGGCCCCGGCGACCAAGAAGAAGGACATCGACGAGGAGATCGGCGACGACCTGGCCGTGCTGATCCAGGCGATCGAGCTGGTCGTCACGTCGCAGTTCGGCTCGACCTCGATGCTGCAGCGCAAGCTGCGGGTCGGCTTCGCCAAGGCGGGCCGGCTGATGGACCTGATGGAGACCCGGGGCATCGTCGGGCCGTCCGAGGGTTCCAAGGCCCGCGACGTGCTGATCAAGCCGGACGAGCTCGAGGAGACGCTGGCCGGGCTGCGGGTCGACTGAGTCCGGCGACGGCCCGGTAACCTCTATCAAGTGCCGACCTCTCCCCCTTCCCGCCGTGTCGCTCTGCTGACCCTGGGCTGTGCCCGCAACGAGGTCGACTCGGAGGAACTGGCGGCCCGGCTGGACGCCGGCGGCTGGGAGGTCAGCACCGACGCCGAGGGCGCCGACGTGGTCGTGGTGAACACCTGCGGCTTCGTCGAGAAGGCCAAGCAGGACTCGATCGAGACCCTGCTGGCCGCGGCCGACACCGGCGCCAAGGTGGTCGCGGCCGGGTGCATGGCCGAGCGGTACGGCCGGGAACTCGCCGACAGCCTGCCCGAGGCGCAGGCCGTGCTCGGCTTCGACGACTACACCGACATCGCCGCCCGCCTCGACGGTGTGCTGGCCGGCGAGCGGTTCGACGCGCACATCCCCCGGGACCGCCGCCAGTTGCTGCCGCTGACGCCGGTGCAGCGCCAGTCCGCGCACGTGGTCATTCCCGGGCACGCCACGGTCGACGAGCACACCCCGGCCCATCTGCGGCCGATCCTGCGGCGGCGGCTGGAGAAGAGCCCGGTCGCGAGCCTCAAACTGGCCAGCGGCTGCGACCGCCGGTGCGCGTTCTGTGCCATCCCGACGTTCCGCGGCGCGTTCGTCTCCCGCGATCCGCAGGAGTTGCTGGCCGAGGCCGAGTGGCTGGCCCGGTCGGGCGTCCGGGAACTCGTGCTGGTCAGCGAGAACAGCACGTCGTACGGCAAGGACCTGGGTGATCCGCGCCTGCTCGAGAAATTGCTGCCGCAGCTGGCCGCGACCGACGGGATCGTCCGGGTGCGGGCGAGTTACCTCCAGCCCGCCGAGACCCGTCCCGGGCTGGTCGAGGCCATCGCCACCACGCCCGGGGTGGCGCCCTACTTCGACCTGTCCTTCCAGCACTCGAGCGAGGCCGTGCTGCGGCGGATGCGGCGGTTCGGGTCGACCGAGCGCTTTCTCGAGCTGCTCGACTCGGCCCGCCGGCTGGCCCCGGACGCGGGGGCGCGAAGCAACTTCATCGTCGGCTTCCCCGGCGAGACCCGGGCCGACGTCGACGAGCTGGTCCGCTTCCTGACCGAGGCCCGGCTCGACGCCATCGGCGTCTTCGACTACAGCGACGAGGACGGCACCGAGGCCGCCGGCCTGCCCGGCAAGGTCCGCGAGGACACCATCAAGCGGCGGTACGACCGGGTCACCGCCCTGGCCGACGAACTGTGCTCGCAGCGGGCCGAGGATCGGCTCGGCAGCACGGTCGAGGTGCTGGTCGACACGGTTTCCGTGGACGAGATCGAAGGCCGGGCGGCGCATCAGGCGCCGGAGGTCGACGGTTCGACCATCCTTCTTCCGGCGCCTGGCCCGACGGACGGCGCGGAGAACCCGGGCACCCGTGGGTCCACGGTCTGGGCGCTGAAGCCCGGCGACTTCGTGCGGGCCCGGGTCACCGGCACCGAAGGCGTGGACCTGGTCGCCGAACCGGTCGAGATGATTTCCGCGGCACCATGACCGACGAGCCGGTACCGGTCGCCACGCCCCGGGTGGTGTCGCTCTACAACCCGGCGAACGTCCTGACCGCGGTCCGGATCGTCCTGGTGCCGGTGTTCCTGGCGCTCGTGGTGCTCTCCGGCATGACGTCGGCCGGCTGGCGGATCGCGGCCTGCCTGGCCTTCATCGTGGCCTCCGCCACCGACTTCGCCGACGGCTGGATCGCCCGCCGGTTCTCGCTGGTCACGTCGTTCGGCAAGGTGGCCGACCCGATCGCCGACAAGGCGCTCACCGGGACCGCGCTGGTGCTGTTGTCGGTGTACGACCGGCTGCCCTGGTGGGTCACCGTGCTGATCCTGGTCCGCGAGTGGGGAGTGACGGGGCTTCGGCTGTGGGTCCTGCGATACGGCGTCATCGCGGCCAGCCGGGGTGGCAAGGTGAAGACGGCGCTGCAGACGGCGGCGATCGCCTGGTACTTGTGGCCGGTGCCGCATCCGTACTCGGTGGTCGGCCCGTGGCTGATGGGCGCCGCTCTTGTCGTGACCGTGGTGACCGGCGTGGAGTACGTGTTCCAAGCGCTGCGGCTGCGCCTGACGGCCACACGCGGGTGAATCCTGTTCGCCCTGAGCGAACCGGCGGTAGGGGGACGGGTTTGTCTTTGGTCGAGGCTCTCAAGCGGCGGGGCCAGACGGTGGCCACCGCCGAGTCGCTCACGGGCGGGCTGGTGGCGGCCACGCTGACCGACATCCCGGGCGTGAGCGCCGTCTTCCGGGGCGGTTTCGTGGTCTATGCGACCGACTTGAAGAACGTGCTCGCCGGGGTGCCCGAGGCGTTACTGGCCAAGCGCGGACCGGTCGACCCGGACGTGGCCCGGGCCCTGGCCGAGGGGGCCCGGGAGCGCTGTGACGCCACATGGGGCCTGGCCACAACGGGCGTCGCCGGCCCCGACCCGCAGGACGGGAAGCCGGTCGGGCTGGTCTACGTCGCGGTCGCCGGGCCGGAGGGCGCGGCCGTCCGGGAGCTGAACCTGCTCGGGTCACGGGCTCAGGTCCGGGCTGAGACCGTGGCGGCGGTGCTCGATCTGCTGGCTCACTCGCTGGGTCTGCCCCTGGCCCGATAGCTGCGGGAACAACGTGATGAAGGCTCACGTTGTGTCGATCGTCCCGTCCCGCATTTCGGCGGGGCAGGATGTCGCGGTGGCCCGCAACGGGTACGGTTGCGGGAAGCCTCCGGCGGTTGCCGGTGGCCCCGCCGCAGGAGGAGGTGCCATGGTCCTGCTACGCCGGGTTATCGGTGACGCACTTCGGGCACGCCGGCAGGGACAACACCGCACGCTACGTGAGGTGTCGACCGCCGCCAACGTCAGCCTGGGTTACCTGTCGGAGATCGAGCGCGGTCAGAAGGAAGCGTCCAGCGAGCTGCTGGCGGCCA
Source organism: uncultured Actinoplanes sp. (assembly GCA_964236515.1). Classification (GTDB taxonomy): domain Bacteria; phylum Actinomycetota; class Actinomycetes; order Mycobacteriales; family Micromonosporaceae; genus Actinoplanes. The sequence goes on along the minus strand of CAXSDA010000025.1, from coordinate 35,730 downwards.
TCTGCGACGCCCTCGGTGCTCACCTGTCCGAGCTGCTCAGCGAGGTCAGCAGCACGCTGTCCCTGGCCGAGGGCATGGAAGGCGTGCTCGTCCCGGTCGAGTCCGGGGCGGTGCCGGCTCCCGCCAAGCGGGTCGCCGACGGCAACGTGTCGGTGTCCGTACGGCAGGAAACCCCGCTCAAGGCCACCCTGCGGGCGACCCGCGCGCCGTCGCGCGACGTCGTGTACGCGGCCTGAGCCCCACTTTCACAGCTGAAACAGATCGGGCGACGTCCTCCGGGCGTCGCCCGAACGTGCATCGGCGCGTAGCCTCGAAGCCGGGAGTTGCCGGTCTGTCTCAGGGTTGGCCCGGAGATCTCCCCGAGGTCACGTGACGCCGGTGGCATGGGGCTGACACGATGGTTCTACGCCATCGTTCAGGACCGGGTCCCTGCGTTGGTGACGCGTCCGACCGAGTGACATTTGAGGGGATCACGCGATATGGCGAACCCGTTCGTCAAGGGCTGGCGTTACATGATGGCGCTCTTCGGCGCGAAGATCGATGAGTACGCCGACCCGAAGGTCCAGATCCAGCAGGCTATCGAGGATGCGCAGCGGCAACACCAGGCGCTCGTGCAGCAGGCGGCCGCGGTCATCGGCAATCAGCGGCAGCTCGAGATGAAGCTGTCCCGCCAGATGAACGAGGTCGAGAAGCTGCAGGGGATGGCTCGGCAGGCGCTCGTCCTGGCCGACCGGGCCCGGTCCTCCGGCGACGAGGCCGAGGCGCAGAAGTACGAGTCGACCGCTCAGACCCTGGCCACGCAGCTGGTCTCCGGCGAGCAGTCGATGGAGGACTTGAAGACCCTGCACGACCAGGCGCTGGGTGCGGCCGGGCAGGCGCGCAAGGCGGTGGAGAACAACGCCACCGTGCTCCAGCAGCGTATCGCCGAGCGGTCCCGCCTCCTCAGCCAGCTCGAGCAGGCCAAGATGCAGGAGACCGTGGCCAAGTCGCTCGAGTCGATGTCGTCGCTGGCCGCGCCGGGCAACACCCCCTCCCTGGACGAGGTGCGGGACAAGATCGAGCAGCGGTACGCCAACGCCATGGGTCGCGCCGAGCTGGCCTCGAACTCGGTCGAGGGCCGGATGCTCGAGGTGCAGAAATCCAGCCTCGACATGGCCGGCACGTCCCGACTGGAGCAGATCCGGGCCAGCATGGCCGGCGAGCAGCTCGGCTCCGGTTCGGCCACCCCGGCGGTGGAGAGCGGCTCGGCCACCCCGGCCGCCGACCCGGCCGGTGTGGCTCGGCTGGACGAGCTCCGCGCCAGCATGAACAAGACCCGCGGGGACACCAGCGCCGCGGGCTGAGCATCGGTCGACGGGGAGAACGGTCGTGGACGAGCGAACCCGCTACTTCCGCCGCCTGCAGCGGCTGCGTAATTCGGCACGCCGGTGGAGCGTGGTCGGCGGTGGGCTGACCGCCGCCACGGCCGTTCTCACGCCCTACGCCGGGATCGGCCTGGGCGACGCCTTCTGGGCCGCCGGGGCGGGCGCGAGTGTCGCCCTGGCCTGGTGGAAGTGGAACGACCACCGCGCGCTGGCCGCCCTCCCGCCGCCGCCCGCACCCCATCCGGCGCTGGCCGGTCAGCGGTTCACCGCGATCATCGAGCGGTTCCCGGCCGGGCGGCAGGTCATGCACGAGGTCCGGCGCCAGCGCAACCGGTATGCGCTGCGGGGCTCAGCGGTCGCCGACGCCTGGGACCGTCTGGACCGGGCGGGGGAGACGCTGCGCGGGCTCAGCGGACGTCTCGCCGGCCCGGGGGAGGCCGCCGTGCTCGAGGCCGCGGAGGCCGAGGCGTGGCTGCGCGACCTGGGCCAGCGGGTGGCTGCGGTGGAGCGGGCGATCCCCTTGGCGCCGCCCGATCAGAAGGACGCCCTCGGCATCGCCCACGAGAACCTGGCGTCGCAGTTCACCGGCGGGGTGACCGCCTACGAGGGGCTGGTCGCAGCCGCAGCCGGCTGGGTCGCCGAGGACGGGCAGCCGATCGTCGACGGGGTGCATCCCGCCTTCACCCGGCTGATCGAGGCCACCGACCGCCTGCGCGGGATGGCCGACGGGCTCAACGAGATGCGGTTCTCGTCTCGGGCTGGCACCGCGGGCACCAGTACGTGACCCGCTCGTCGAGGTCGGCCTTGCGGATCGCCGTGCCGCACCGCCGGCAGGGCATCGCCCGCCGCCCGTAGACGTAACTGGTCTCGTTCCGGCGCAGCGAACCGGTCGTGGTCTGGGTCCAGCGCCCCTTGTTCGACGCCACCAGCTTCTGCGCCATCGTGACCGTGCCGAGCAGGTCGGGCACGTCCGCCACCGGCGTCCACGGCCACACGCCGCGCAGGAACAGCGTCTCCGCCTTGTACAGGTTGCCCACGCCGGCCAGGTTCCGCTGATCCAGCAGCGCCTCGGCGATCGTCCGGTCCGGTTTCTCCGCGATCCGGCGGGTCGCCTCGGCCGCGTCCCAGTCGTCGCCCAGCAGGTCGGGACCCAGGTACGACAGGTACGCCGCCTCTTCGGCCGTCGGGATCAGCGCCAGCTCGTGCAGGTGGAAGCCGACCGCCACCGACCGCGGGGAGTGCAGCGCGACCCGGATCAGGAACGCCGGCCGGCCCGTCCAGCGCTCACCCGGCGCGTACGCCCGCCAGGCCCCCTCCATCCGGAGGTGCGAGTGCAGCGTGCGGCGGTCGCCGTCCCGGGCCACCCGCAGCAGCAGGTGCTTGCCCCGGCTGCCGGACGACTCCACCGACCAGCCGCCCAGGTCGGTGGTCGCCAGTTGGGGAACCCGGAAGTCGGACTTGGTGAGCACCTCGCCGACCAGCGCGCGTTCCACCACCCGCGCGGTGTTCCAGACGGTGTCACCCTCGGGCATGTCTCAGCGCCCGCTGATCCGGACGATGTCGCCGGGCCGGACGGACAGCACGACCACGGCCCGGCCGCCGTTGATCGCGACCGCCACCTGGCCGGCCGAGTCCTCGTAGACCAGTAGGTCACCGGGCCCGACGTCGTGGAACGTGGTACCCCGCTGGGCCCGCACGTTCCCGTTGACCAACAGCTCGGTGGCCAGCCCGGCCAGCTCGGCGCCGCTTGCCGCCAGTTGAACGTTGCCGAACCGGTCGACGGTCAGCACCTCGGCCTCGAGCCAGCCGTCGCCGACCGACACCGCCGGGGCGGGCAACCGGACCAGCGTGTCGTGATCGACCGACGGGCCGGCGTCGGACAGCGACGCCCCCGCGGCGAGCCGGGCCGCGGCCGGCGCGAACACGTCCCGCCCGTGGAACGTCCGGGACACGTCGCCGGTGAACCAGTCCTTGTTGGTCAGCTCGACCGCCGCGTCGATGCCCCCCAGCGCCTCGGCCGCCCAGATCAGGGCGCCGTTGTCCGGGCCGACCAGCAGGCCGTTGGGCGTGGCCAGGGCGATCGCCCGACGGGCGGTGCCGACCCCGGGGTCGACCACCACGACGTGCACGGACGGCGGCAGGTAGGGCGCGGTCTGCGCGAGCACCGCGGCGCCGCGGGCCACATCGGCGGGCGGGACGTGGTGGGTGACGTCGATGACGCGTACGTCCGGGTTGACCCGGGCGATCACCCCGTGGCAGGCCGCGACGAACCCGTCGAAGGTGCCGTAATCCGTCGTGAGGCTGATCCATCCATACGCGCCCATGGTGTGCAACGTTATCGCCCACACACTCTCGGTGCGCGACTGACACGGACGTGATCTGGCAGCATGATCACATGCGACTGGTCATCTTCACCGAACCGCAGAACGGCGCGACCTTCGCCGCCCAGCTCAGCATGGCCAAGCTGACCGAGGACGCAGGGTTCGACGGCTGGTTCCGGTCCGACCACCTCCTGGCGATGACGCCCGATCCGGGTCCCGGGCCGACCGACTCGTGGGTGACGCTGGGCGCGATCGCCACGCACACGTCCCGCATCCGGCTCGGGACGCTGGTCACCTCGGCCACCTTCCGGCAGCCCGGGCCGCTGGCGATCAGCGTGGCCCAGGTGGACGAGATGAGCGGCGGACGAGTCGAGCTGGGCCTGGGTGCCGGCTGGTTCTCCGCCGAGCACGAGGCGTACGGCATACCGTTCCCGTCGCTGCGGACGCGGTTCGACCGGCTGACCGAGCAGCTGGAGATCATCGACGGGCTGTGGACCACGAAGCCCGGCGACACGTACACCTTCACCGGCACCCACTACCAGCTCCGCGACTCGCCGGCGCTGCCCAAGCCGGTCCAGTCGCCGCGGCCGCCGATCATCATCGGCGGCAAGGGCGCCCGCCGGACTCCGGCGCTGGCGGCCCGGTTCGCCGACGAGTTCAACGTCCCCTTCACTCCCGTCGGCGAGGTCCCCGAGGTGTACGACCGGGTCCGCGAGGCCTGCGCGGCGATCGGCCGTCCGGCGCCGGTGTTCTCCGCGGTGGTCACCGTCGTCTGCGGCCGTACGGACGCCGAGATCCGCCGCCGCGACGAAGCTTCCGGTCACCCGTCGGCAGGCGCGGCGGTGGGCACTCCGGCGGCCGTGGCCGAAACCCTCAGCCGGTACGCCGAGGCCGGCGCCACCCGCCTGTTCCTGCAGCTGATGGACCTGACCGACTTGGACCACGTCGAACTGCTCGCCTCCGAGGTCGCCCCGCACCTCACCTGATTCGCCCCATTGATGTAGGCAGATCGGGCGGCGGTGCCCGGAGTTGGTACCGTCGCGGCTACTGACATCCGACGCCGTTCCGGGGGTGGTGCGTGACCCGTCCGCGGCTCTACGTCGCCCGCAGCGTGACGGCGACGGTCGTCGCCCGCCGGCGGCCGTGGGCGCCCGCGACCCGGGTGATCCGGCGGAAACGGTTCGTCAGTCTGGTCGAACGGGCCACGGTCGCCAAGCCGGCCTCCTGGTCGCCGGTCGACGCGGCCGTCGTGTTCCTGCCGCCGCTGGCCGTTTTCGGCCTGGTCGGCATGTTCTTCGGCGGGCCGGTGTTCGGGTTCGGGGCCGCCTGCGCGGTGTTCTTCGTGCTCGCGTACCTCAGTCCGGCGTTCCGCCAGGGCAGCGACGAACGGATGGGGATCGACGAGCAGGCCGGACGCCGGGTGCTGACGCAGAGCACCGGACGGGAGATCTTCGGCAAGGCGCTCGACTCCGCCGACCGGATCAGCGAGACCTGGCCGTCCTTGTCGTTGCTGGTCCCGGCGGCCGAGGCGGAGGCGATGCTGGCCGACGCCCTCTGGGATCTGTGCGGTGTCCTGGTCAAAGCTGAGCGCCTGCACAAGGTCCTGGTCGAACTCAGCCGGCCGGAGTTCGCCCAGCGCTCGGCCTGGGACGACACGGCGCGCGAGGTCGAGCAGCAGCGCCGCGCCACCCGCGCGGCGCTGGTCGAGCTCAACGAGGAGGTCGCTCGGCGGGTGACCAGCATCCGGAAGGCGGAGGAGGCCGGCGAGGCGTTCATCCGCGAGAAGGAGATGCGCCGCGTGATTTGCCAGGCCGAGGAATCTCTGCGCCGCATCCGCGACGAGGCCGCGCCCGCGGTGGCCCCCCCCCCCCCCCCGGACACCGGCGCCGAACTCGCCGAGCACACCCAGTCGGTCCTCGACGCCTACCGCGAGCTCAACCGCTTCCGCCCCCAGATCCTCTAGCCGCGGCCCGCCCGGCCCGCCTCGCCCGGCCCGCATGGCGCGGCCGGGACGGCGTCAGCCGCGGAGGCGGAGGCCGCGGGGGGTCGCGCGGAAGCCCGCCACGGTCAGGGCCTCGCGAAGCGGTGACGTCTGGACGGACTCGCCGTCGGCCCGCTCGACCGACATGGCGCCCAGAGCCCCCGACCGCACCGACGCCGCCAGCGCCTGACCAGCGGCGATCAGCGCCTCCGGGTCGTCCAGGTAGGACAGCAGCGTCCGGCCGCCCCGCTCGACGTACAGCACCAGGTCCCCGCCGACCACGACGACCAGAGCCCCGGCCTTGCGTCCGGCCCGATGACCGGTGGCGGCGACCGGCTCGCCGCTGCCGTTGTCGACGATACGGTCGGGCCACGACAGCGCCGCGCCGTACGGGTTGGCCGGGTCGGTCGCGGCCAGCACCACGGCCGCCGCCCCGGAACGCTTCGCCAGTTCGGCCGGCTCGGCCAAGGCCCGCAACCGGTCGACGGCACCCGGCACCGCGAACTGCGCCGCCCCCAGCCCTTCGACGAAGTAACCTCGCCGGGCCGCTCCCCGTTCCTCGAGCGCGCCCAGAACCGGGTAGACGCCGGCGAACCCACCCGTCACCCCCTCGGCCATGACCGCACCCCGGGTGACCACGCCGTGCCGTTCCAGCAGCAGGTCGGCCAGCGCGGTGGCCCGCCGCGTCGGGTCGAGGTCGCGGTCGGGCAGGCGGGACCAGCGGCCGGCCATGGCCGGCGGGCCGTTACGGCTGGGCATCACCGGCCGGCCAGGCCGGCGGTACCGCGTCCGGGCCGGCGCCGCCTTCGCCCGGTGGGCGCCCGAGCCCCCCAACAGTCCGCGGAGCGGGGCGAAGGTGTCGTTGGTCAGGTACCCGGCCCAGACCAGCTCCCAGATCGTCGACGTCAGGTCCTTGTCGTCGGTGGACCCGGCCCGGTCCGACAGGTTGCGGAAGAACAGGGCCTGCCCGTCGGACAGCGCGTCCAGCACCGCCTGATGCCCGGGCGTCAGAGCCAGACCGTCGTCGGGCGGAGCGAGCAGCAGAGGCGCGCTGTCGGCGTAGGCCAGCGTCACCCACCCGTCGTTCCCGCCGATCGATCCGGACCCGGCCCACACCAGCTCGCCACCGGCGCACAGCTCGTCGAGATGGGCCGGCGAGTAGTCGGCGACCCGTGCGGGCAGCACCAGACGCTCCCACGCCGACGCCGGCACCGCGATGCCCTGCAGTTGCTCGACGGTCGCCGCGACCGCGTCGACCCCGCGATTGTTGCCGCCGATCTGATGCCAGCGCGGCAGGAAGGCGGCCAGGATCCGCGGCGGCACCGGCTCGATCTCGCGGCGCAACGCCGCCAGCGACCGCCGCCGCAGCAGCCGCAGCACCTCGGCGTCGCACCATTCGGAGCCGGACCCGCCGGGCGAGAACTCACCCGAGACCACCCGCCCGGTGGAGCTGAGCCGCTTGAGGGCCTGCTCGACCACGAAGACGCCGAGCCCGAACCGGGCCGCGCAAGTGGCCGCGGCGAACGGCCCGTGCGTCCGGGCATACCGCGCGACCAGGTCACCGAGCGGGTCGGCGACCGGTTCCAGGAACGCCTCGGCCACGCCCACCGGCAGCGCCACCCCGAGCGCGTCGCGGTAGCGTCCCGCGTCCTCGACGCCGATCCAGCGTTCCTCGCCGGCGATCCGGACCGTGATCGCCCGCCGGACCAGCTCGGACATCCACCCCAGGTCGACGCCGCGTTCGGTCAGTTCCCCCGGGGACAGGTCGCCCAGCAGCCGCAGCAGCTCGACGGTGTCCTCCGCGTCCCGCGGCCGCCGCTGTTCGGTCAGCCACTGCAGCTGCGCCTCGCTCTCGGTGACCACCGCCGGGTCGAGCAGTTCGCGCAGGTCGACCCGGCCGAGCAGCTCGCCCAGCAGCGTCGAGTCCAGCGCCAGCGCCGCCGCCCGGCGTTCGGCCAGCGGTGCGTCACCCTCGTAGAGGAACGCACCGACGTAGCCGAACAGCAGCGACCGGGCGAACGGCGACGGCTTCGGCGTCTCCACCTCGACCAGCCGGACCTTGCGCCCGGCGATCTCGCGCATGAGCCCGACCAGGCCGGGCAGGTCGAACACGTCCTGCAGGCACTCGCGGGCAGCTTCCAGCGTCACCGGGAAATCGGCGAACTCCCGCGCCACGTCGAGCAGCTGGGCCGACCGCTGACGCTGCTGCCACAACGGCTGGCGGCGTCGCGGATCGCGCCGGGGAAGCAACAGCGACCGGGCGGCGCACTCGCGGAACCGGGACGCGAACAGGGCCGAGGTGCCCACCGACTCCTCGACCATCTGCCCGATCTCCTCCGGGTCGAACGCCACCAGATCGGCGCCCGGCGGTTCCTCGGCGGTGTCCGGCAGCCGGATCACGATCCCGTCGTCGGACGGCATGACCGCGCCGTCCACGCCGTACCGCTCGGACAGCCGGCGGGCGATGGCCAGGGCCCAGGGCGCGTTGACGCGTGCGCCGAGCACGCAGTGGACGGTCATCCGCCAGTCGCCGATCTCGTCGCGGAAGCGCTCGACCAGCACCGTCCGGTCGTCCGGCAGGTTGCGGGTCGATTCGCGCTGGTCCCGCAGATAGGCCACCAGGTTGTTCGCCGCCCACTGGTCCAGCCCGGACGACTTGAGTGACGCGATCGCGGTCTCGTCGTCGGTCTTGACCAGTGACCGCAACCGGGCGCCGATGGCCCGGCCCAGCTCGACCGGCCGGCCCAGGGCGTCGCCCTTCCAGAACGGCATCTTCGCCGGGGCTCCGGGGGCGGGCGTCACGAGGACGCGGTCCGGAGTGATGTCCTCGATCCGCCACGACGTCGAGCCGAGCAGGAACACGTCGCCGACCCGCGACTCGTAGACCATCTCCTCGTCCAGCTCGCCGACCCGGGAGCCGCGCTCCGAACCGGCCAGGAACACGCCGAACATGCCACGGTCGGGAATCGTGCCGCCGCTGGTCACGGCCAGCCGCTGCGCGCCCGGGCGGCCGGTGAGCTGGTCGGTGGTGCGGTCCCAGACCAGGCGCGGCCGCAGCTCGGCGAAGGCCGTCGACGGGTAGCGGCCGGACAGCATGTCCAGCACCGCGTTGAGCGCCGAGTCGGGCAGCTCGGCGAACGGTGCCGCCCGCCGGACGAGCGCCGCCATCTCGTCCAGCTGCCAGGCGTCCAGCGCCACCATCGCGACGATCTGCTGGGCCAGGACGTCCAGCGGGTTGCGGGGGTAGTGCAGTTCCTCGATCGCGCCCTCGGCCATCCGTTCCGCCACCACCGCGCAGGACACCAGATCACCGCGATGCTTCGGGAAGACCACCCCTCGCGAGACGGCGCCGACCTGGTGACCGGCCCGGCCGACGCGCTGCAGACCGGCGGACACCGACGGTGGCGCCTCGATCTGCACCACCAGGTCGACCGCGCCCATGTCGATGCCCAGCTCCAGGCTGGAGGTGGCGACGACCGCCGGGAGCTGGCCCGACTTCAGCGCCTCCTCGATCTGCTTGCGCTCCTCGCGGGACACGCTGCCGTGGTGCGCCCGCGCGACCACCGGGGCCGCGCCGGTGGCGGCCGGGGACTGGGCCATCATGGCTGCCGGCGTCCGCGGCGCCGGTGACGCGGCCGGAACCCGCGGGGTCGAGCTACGGTCTACGTCGACCATTTCGGCCCGCTCGGCCGCGATCTCGTTGATCCGGGCGCACAGCCGTTCGGCCCCGCGCCGCGAGTTGGTGAACACGATCGTCGACCGGTGCGCCTCGATCAGGTCGAGCACCCGCTCCTCGACAGCCGGCCAGATGGACGGGGTGTGCCGGCCGCCGCCCGCCGGCGCGTCCGGGTCGAGGTCGTCGGGGGCCTGGTCCAGCCGGGTCATGTCCTCGACCGGCACCTCGACCACGACCTCGATGGTCTTGGTGGTGGGCGGCTGGACGATGGCTACGTCGTGCGCGCCGCCGAGGAACCGGGCGGTCTCGTCGATCGGCCGCACCGTCGCGGACAGGCCGATCCGCTGCGCCGGCTTGGGCAGCATCGCGTCCAGCCGCTCCAGCGACAGCGCCAGGTGGGCGCCGCGCTTGGTTGCCGCGACCGCGTGCACCTCGTCCAAGATCACCGTCTCCACCCCGCGCAGCGAGTCGCGGGCGGCCGACGTGAGGATGAGGAACAGCGACTCCGGCGTCGTGATCAGGATGTCCGGCGGAGTCCGGGCGAAGCTGCGCCGCTCGTCGGCGGGGGTGTCGCCGCTCCGCATGCCGACCGTGATGTCGGGCGGCGGGACGCCGAGCCGCCCGGACGCCTGCCGGATCCCGGTCAGCGGGCCGCGCAGATTGCGCTCCACGTCCACGGCCAGGGCCTTCAGCGGGCTGACGTACAGCACCCGGCACCGATGCTTCGGGTCGGCCGGCACCGGCTCGTGGGCCAGCCGGTCGAGGGACCAGAGGAACGCGGCCAGCGTCTTGCCGGAGCCGGTGGGCGCGACGACCAGCGCGTTCCGCCCCGCACTGACCGCCGCCCACGCGCCGGTCTGCGCGCTCGTGGGCGCGGCGAAGGCGGCCGAGAACCACTCGCGGGTGGCCGGGCCGAACTGCTGCAGGGCCTCGTGCATGGGTCCAAGTCTCACTCGGGGGTACGACATTTTTCGTGCTCGCGGCCCGCGACCTGCGAAGTTTCGCGGCGGGCGAACTGTTGGCACACTCCGTGCAAGGTTAAGGCCGGCTAACGAAAGGCGGGGATCAATCGGACGTTGCGGTTCAGGAGGGGCGGCCGACCAGCGGCGCGCCTTGACTGGATGGACCATGTTGCGGTCTGGTCTGGTGCGGCACATTGATGGCCCTGACGGCCCTTGAGACAGGAGGCACCGTGTCCACTCCAACAACCCACCTCCGTCGCTTCGTCGGCGCTGCCGCGGCTCTCACGGCAGCGGCCGCCGTTGCCCTGGTCGGCGCGCTTCCCGCGCAGGCGGCGGCCCCCGACGGGTACGTACGGCTGGCCCACCTCTCGCCCGACACGCCCCCGGTGGACGTCTACCTGAAGGCTCCGGACGCCGCCAAGCCGCAGGTCTTCAAGGGCGTCGGCTACGGCGTGATGTCGCCCTACCTGCGCCTGCCGACCGGGTCCTACCAGGTCGCGATGCGGGCCGCCGGCGCCGACCCGAGCGCCAAGCCGGTGCTGACCACCGAGGTCAACGTCCAGAGCGGGCAGGCGTACACCGTCGCCGGCGTGGGCAAGTACGCCGACCTCGGCCTGCGCGTGCTGACCGACGACCTCAAGCTGCCCTCCGCCGACGCGACCAAGGTGCGGATCATCCAGGCGTCGGTGAAGCAGCCGATGCTGGACGTCGGCTCGGCCAGTGGCACCACCATCGCCGACGACGTGCAGTTCGCCACCACCACGGCATACAAGCAGGTCAAGCCCGGTCACTGGACCGTCAAGGTGGCGAATGCGAACGGCGGCTCGGCGGTCGACCTGCCGTGCACGCTCGGCGCCGGCAATGTCTACTCGTTGCTCGTGCTGGACTCCAAGAGCGGCGGTCTGACCACTCAGCTGCGGCTCGACGCCCAACGCCAGGGCGCCGTTCCGAACGGCGGCGTGGCCACCGGTGACGGCGGTACCCAGCCCGGTTCCCGCCTGCCCATGGCGCTGCTGATCGCGGGGATTGCCGCGGTGCTGGCCGGGGGCGCGGTCGTCGCCGTCCGGCGCCGTCCGCAGATCGCGTAATACTGGAGGTCACCAGGACTTTTCCAGGGACGGTGACACGGCACGTGACCTCAGATCCGGAGGCCGGCCGGGCGCACCTCGCCGACAGCGAGGCGGCAGCGCCGGATTCCGGCGTGCGCGCTCCGCGTCCGCCGACGGTCCGGGCGTCGGCCCGGCTGGGGGCCGGACCCCACCTCCGCTCGGCCGCGCCGGACCGGTCGCGCTTCGTGGGTTCCGCCGCCGTACGACCGTCGCGCGTGCTCGACGCGGCGTCGATGCGGGCGTACCTGGCGGCCACCCGGGAACGCGCGGGCCGGCGACGCGGACCGGCGGCCGACTTTGTCGGTTACGACGCGCCGCCCCAGCCACCGGAGTTCGCGCCGCCTGACCCGGTGGCCGACACGCTCATCCATCCCGGCCTCGGACCGGGGCCGGCGCTGTCGCGGCCGGACGAATCGCCCAGCCAGGAGTTACGCGGAATTGGCGGGTCCCGGGTTCGCATCATCGCGCGGGCCCCGGTGCCGACGGTGGTTCCGCCGCAGCCGCGTGCCCGGAACGAATCGCCGGACCGGCGCGCAGCGCGCATCGCCGCGGCGGACATCCGCTGGATGGTGGCCCGGGCGTCCGTCCCGGCCACTACGCCTCCGGACCAGGAGCACCTGACGGGAGCCGGCCGGGCGGACGAGCCGCGGACGTCAATCGCCGACGCGGTGAA
>CAXSDA010000025.1:14948-23634 GCA_964236515.1 uncultured Actinoplanes sp. | reverse complement strand
CGCCGATTCGGCGCCGGATTCGGAGCTGGTCGCGGCCGATGCACCGGTTTCGCCCGCGGCGGACGGGCCGATGGTGGAGGCCGGCGCGATGTCGGGCGCCATGTCGACGGGCGGCCGGTCGGACTCGCGGGCGGAGCACGGTGCGGGCGGTGGAGTGCGAGGGCGGTCGGGGGCGGTTGACATCGGTTCGGGGACGCCCGTACGGAAAAAGGGTTTTCTTCGTCGGTCCCGGCTGCCGCTCACAGTGGCGTTGGCCTCGGCGTTCGTCGCCGCGACGGGATATCTGTGGGTGACCGATCCGCCGGCGCTCGACGGCCTCGGGCGCTGGGGTGGCGCCGGCGCGGCGCCGGCGGCGCAGAAGGCGGCGCCGCTGCAACCCGCGCAGCGACCGTCCGGTATGTCCAAGGAATGGCAGAACGCTCCGACCAATCCGAACCCGTTCGGCACCACGACGGCCGTGCCCCAGGGGCCGCCGACCCGGCTGCAGATTCCGGCCATCGGCGTCGATACGTCGCTGGAGTCGCTGCATCTGGACGAGACGGGCGCGTTGAGCCCGCCGAAGGACTTCGCCAAGGCCGGCTGGTACACGGACGGCACCGCGCCCGGGGATGCCGGGCCGGCGGTGATCGCGGGTCACGTCGACTCGTACCGGAGGGCGGCCGTGTTCTACAAGTTGCGCGAACTGGTCGTGGGCGACCATATCGACGTCACACGGGGCGGTACGGTCATCCGATTCACGGTGTTTTCCTCGATGTGGTACCCAAAGACGAACTTTGACACCGACACGGTCTATGGACCTACTCCGGACCAGCAACTCAGGCTGATCACCTGCGGCGGGGTTTTCGATCACAGTCTGCGGTCATACAAGGACAACCTCGTGGTCTACGCGGTGGCCGGGTGATCGTGGTTTCCCGGGTCGGACGGCGTTGACTATCCTGGTGAGCGACGCGATGGGTGGGGGCTGATGGCGGTCAGACGTTTCCTCGTCGCCGGTCGGTATCGTCTTCACGAGCCGGTCGGCTCCGGCGGCATGGGTCGCGTGTGGATGGCCCGCGACGAGATGCTCGACCGGGACGTCGCGGTGAAGGAGTTCGTGCCGCCGGACTGGATGACCGAGTCCGAGAAGAGCCGCCTGCGCGACCGCACTCTGCGCGAGGCGCGGAGCGCGGCGCGCCTGAATCATCCCCATGTGGTGCAGATCTACGACGTCGTGCACGCCGAGGATCTGCCCTGGATCGTCATGGAGTACGTTCCGTCACGGTCCCTCTACCAGGTGATCAACGAGGACGGGCCCTTCACTCCGCTGGCGTCGGCGCAGATCGGACTGGCCGTGCTCGACGCGCTGACCGCGGCCCACACCGCCGGTGTGCTGCACCGTGACGTCAAGCCGCACAATGTGCTGATCGGCAACGACGGCCGCGTGGTGCTGACCGATTTCGGTCTGGCCACCTTTGTTGACGACGGCACGGTTACCGGCCCCGGCCTGGTCGTCGGCTCGCCGCAGTACGTGTCGCCCGAGCGCGCCCGCGACGGCGCGTCCACGGTCGAGTCTGACCTGTGGTCCTTCGGCGCGACTCTCTACGCCGCCGTCGAGGGCCGTTCGCCGTACGCCCGGGAAAGCGCCATGGCAACCCTGATGGCGCTCGCCACCGAAGAGCCCGACCCGCCGGTGGCCGCCGGTCCGCTCGCCGAGGTGCTGACCGGCCTGCTGCGGCGCGACCCGTCGGAGCGGATGACCGCGGCCGAAGTCGAGCGTCACCTGCGCGCCATCGTCGCCAACGGCAAAGGCCAGGCCCCGTCCCAGTCGAACCTCGGCCGCAAGGTGAGCGCGGGCCGCGCAACGGTTGTGCCCGCCCCCCGCCGCCCGGCCGAGGACGAGCTGGCCCAAGAGCCCGATGCGGTGGCGTCGCCCGGCGGCAAGGGCGGTGGGCTGGCGACCGCGCCACCACCACCACCGCCGCCGGCGACCAACGGCGCCCGGAACGGGGCGGCCGGCAGCCCCGACATCCACATCACGCCCCCGCAACGTCGAGCGCAGGTCGAGGAGCACGAGGACCACGGTCATTCCTCGGCCCGGATGTCGCCGATCCGCTCCCGCACCGGGGCGGTGCTGGCCGGGGTGCTCGTCGTGGTGCTGCTGGCCGGCATCGGCCTGGCCGTCACCTGGATCGTGCAGCAGCGCGCTGACGACCGCCAGTCGGCCCAGACGGATACCATCCGACCTGCTCCGACCCCGTCGCCCGCACTGACGGCACCGGCGAACAGCATCGGCGCCGTCGCCTCGTTCAGCGCGGCCTCATGTATGGCCTCGCCCTCCCCCAAGGCGCCGAAAATCCCTCAGCGGGGCGCGAAGAGCGCCACTAAGACCTTCGATCTCCCCGGCAGTTGGCACTATTACACCGATCCCGCGGGGTATACGGTCGCCGTGCCCGACGGCTGGACCTACGAGGCGGTCGGCTCGACCATGTGCTTCCGTGACCCGTATGGCGGCCGGTTCCTGAGCATCAATCCGGACCGCGCCCCAGCAGGTGACCCGGTGGTCGCGTGCCGGACCGAGGCAGAGCGCATGGTCAGGGCAGGAGATCTGCCGCAGTACCGGGAGGTCGCAATCACTCGGCTCGGGCCGAAGATCAAGGCCGCGGACTGGGAATACACCTATGAAGGTCCCTCAAAGACCCGCATGCACGCGATAACCAAGTGGTTCAAGTCTGGACCCAGGGCCTACGCGATGACTTGGGCCGTCCGCGACTTCGACTGGCTGTCCCAACAGCCTATGTTCACGTTGATCATCAGCTCCTTCACCGCGCCGAACGCCTGATCGCGCTGGTCGCCAAACGGTCACGGGACGCGAAGCAACCCGCGCAAGCGTGCGGCCCTGCCCGGCCACTCGTCGGCAGTCATCGCGAACATCGCCGAGTCCCGCCAGGTGCCGTCCGGCCGTAGGCGGTGCCGGCGGATCACGCCGTCCCGGCTCGCCCCGAGCCGGGCGATGGCGCGCTGCGACCGCTCGTTGCGGATGTCGGTGTACCAGAACACTCGTTCCGCGCCGAGCACGTCGAACGCCCGCTCGAGCAGCAACAGCTTCGATTCGGTGTTGACGCCGGTTCGCCACCGGCGCCCGTCGAGCATGGTGTGCCCGATGCCCAGCGATCTGCGTTCGACGTCCACGTCGTGATAGGTGGTCATGCCGATCACCTCGCCGGTTGCCGGATCGCGCTGCACCCACGGCACCCGCTCGCCCTGCCATTGGCCCTCCAGCGCGGCGTCGATGATCGCGGCCATCTCGTCGCGGCTCCGCGGCCGCACCGTCGGCAGGAACTGCCACACCTCGTCGTCGGACAGCGCGGCGAACAGCCCGTCGACGTGCGACGGGGCGAGCTGTTCGAGCGTCACGTGCCGGCCGGTCAGTGGCGCTGCCACCAGCCACGGGGAACGCGGGCCGGTGACGTACGCCGGCGGTGTCGTCCCCACGCCAGTGTCCGGCTCGGGCCGTCCGGCCACTTGGCGGAGCGGCAGCACGCCGGCCCAGGCGGCCGAGCTCAGATCGTCCTCGTCGTCGTGCGGGCCACCGGTCCGCGCCCGTACCGAAACCTCCTCCAGGGGCAACGCGAGCACCGCGACCTCGGCTAGTTCGCGCCGGCTCGGCGGCCGGGTGTCCGCACGGCGGCCGGCACCGATCTTGTCGACGACCGCGTTCAACGCCGTCAGCTTCTCCGCGTCGTCGGTGACCAGTCGCGCGGTCCCGAGGGCCACGACCGAGCGGTAGTTCGCGCTGTGATTGTTCTGGCTCCGCGCGAACACGATTCCGTCCAGGAGCATCACGCAGACACAGACCTCGACCCCGTCCTCGCGGCCGGCCAGCCCGAACCGTCCGCCGCTCGACCCGTGCAGATACAGCGTCCCGCCGACCCGGACGTGAAGCGTCGGCAGGACGCGCGGCGCGCCGTCCACGATGAACCCGACGGAACAGTCGTACGCCTCGTCGAGAATCGCGTGGGCGGCCTCGCGGTCGTAGTGCATCCGCTCGCGGTAGCGGCGGGCGGTGGTGCGTTCCGTAGGGGTGTAGAGGTCGGTCATCGGCTGCCTCCTCCTGGTCGGTCCGGCTTGCCATCTAGTCTGTGCTAGTACAGAATTGCTCGTGTGGCAGAACAATATCAGGTGACCGGTTCGAGCGCTGCCTCGATTTCGGCGAGCATCGAGACGGGCGTCATCCGGGGTGACTGGATCTTCGGCGCGGCCCTGCCTCCGGTCCGGGTGCTCGCGGGAGCTCTGCACGTCAGCCCGGCGACGGTGGCCAAGGCGTACCAGGAGCTGCGGCAGCGCGGGGTGATCGAGACCGACGGACGCCGTGGCTCCCGGGTGCGGACGCGCCCGGCGCTGGCCTCGCCCCGATCAGCGCTGCGGCTGCCGGTGCCTCCGGACTTGGCCGACCTGTCCGCGGGTGGGCCTGACCTGCGGTTGCTGCCCGCCCTCGGTCCCCATCTGGTGGCGATCGCGCGGACGTTCGGCGATCCGGTCGATTACGCCACCGCCGGGGCGATGCCGGAACTGGCGGACGAGGCCCGGCCGCGACTGGCGGCCGATGGTGTGCCGGTCGGCGACGCCGCCATCGCGGTCACGTCCGGCACCCTGGACGCGATCGAGCGCATGCTCACCGTCCATCTGCGCCCCGGCGACGCGGTGGCGGTGGAGGACCCGGGCTGGGCGAACCTGCTGGATCTGCTGGCCGCGCTCGATCTGCGCGCGCGTCCGGTCGCGATCGACGACGACGGGCCGGATCCGGAGGCGCTCGCGGCCGCGCTGGCCGGCGGAGCCAAGGCGGCGGTGCTCACCGCCCGCGCCCAGAACCCGACCGGGGCGACCATCACGGCCGAGCGGGCGGACGTCCTCCGCGCGGTGCTCGGCGAGCATCCGGACGTGCTCCTCATCGAGGACGACCACGCCGCCGAGCTGGCCGGCGTCCCGCTGCACCCGCTCGGCGCGGCGACGCGATCCTGGGGGTTCGTGCGGTCCGCCTCCAAGCCGTACGGCCCGGATCTGCGCGTCGCCGTGCTGGCCGGCGACGAGGCCACCGTGGCCCGCGTCGTCGGCCGGATGCGGATCGGTACCGGCTGGGTGTCCACCGTCCTGCAGCGGCTCCTGCTGCGACTGTGGCTGGACGGCGGCGTCACCGCGGCCGTCGCCGCGGCCGGCGCGGACTACGACCGCCGCCGTCGTGGCCTTGTCGACGCATTGCGGGCGCGCGGTCTGGTTGTGCACGGGGTGACCGGTATCAACGTCTGGGTCGAGGTGCCGGACGAGACGCGGACGGTCGGGCTCCTACGCGACGCCGGTTACGCGGTGGCAGCCGGTTCGCTGTTCCGGATCGGTGCCCGGCCCGGCATCCGGATCACGGTCAGCGTTCTCGACCAAGCCGATCTCGAGCCGCTCGCGGACGCGGTCGCCGCGGCCGTCCACCTCACGGGGGTGGGTCTGGCGGCCCGATGAGATTACTTCGGCGAGAGCGGGTAGAACGTGGGGATGCCATCGTTGGGGGCGCCCGTCGGCGCACAGAAGTGGGTACCGCCCGAGGCGCACACCCTGGACGAACTCAAGGCCGCTGCAGCCACGTGCGAGGGCTGTGAGCTGTACGAGAACGCGACGCAGACGGTGTTCGGCCGGGGCGCCGCGCGCGCCTCGATCGTGTTCGTCGGCGAGCAGCCCGGTGACATCGAGGACCAGCAGGGCCTGCCGTTCGTCGGGCCGGCCGGGCGGCTCCTGCGCGACGCGGTCGGCGACGCGGCGATCGACCCGGCCGACGTGTACATCACGAACGCGGTCAAGCACTTCCGCTTCGAGCTGCGCGGCAAACGGCGCATTCACCAGAACCCGGGTCCGGCACACATCACCGCCTGCCGGCCATGGCTGGTGGCCGAGTTCGCGCTGCTGGAGCCCAAGCTGGTGGTCGTGCTCGGCGCAACCGCGGCCAAGGCGCTGCTCGGCCCGGACTTCCGGGTCACGCGGTCGCGCGGGCAGCTCATGCCCTGGCCGGCCTCGGCGCATCATCCGGAGGACTTTCCTGTCGCCGAGATCCAGGCGCTGGCCACCATCCATCCGTCCGCGGTCCTGCGCGCCGACGACCGGGACTCCGCGTACCGCGGTCTGGTGGACGACCTCAAGGTGGCGGCGGCCGCGGTCGGCCGGTGACCGCCGGGGCGCCATGGGTGGCGGCGAGGCGTGGATCGGGCACCATGGACGAGTCACGCCGCGCCGGGCGGCGCCGATCGGCTGAGGGAGGCGTCGTGCGACTGACGGATTTCTGGCAGCGGCTCGAAGAATCATTCGGCCCTGCCTATGCGCGAAGTCTGGCCGCCGATCACGCATTTACCGATCTGAACGGCCGAACCATCGACGAAGCCATTGCTCAGGGTATGGGAACGGCTACGGTCTGGCGCGCAGTGGTGACTGCGTATCCCGATCGCGTACCCGTTCGCTTGCACTGATTCATTTTCGTACGCCTGTTCGGGCGTGTTGCTCGGTTGTCGAACACATGTTCGGCTATTGTCCACAACGGCATGGTCATCCACAGGCCACGGCTAGGCGGCAGATTTTGTCGTACCCACCGTCTAACGTGGCCGCGTGAACAGAAGCTCTTCGGCGAAAACGCCCGCGAAGTCGAGTACAGGGGTGGCGGACATGGTGGCAGGACCTGACCGGGACAAGTCTCTCGATCTGGCATTGGCGCAGATCGACAAGCAGTTCGGCAAGGGCTCGGTGATGCGGCTGGGGGAGAAGCCGGTGACGCAGATGGCCGTCATCCCCACCGGCTCCATCGCCCTGGACGTCGCGCTCGGCGTCGGCGGCCTGCCGCGCGGCCGTGTCGTCGAGGTGTACGGACCGGAAGCCAGTGGTAAGACGACCGTCGCGCTGCACGCGGTGGCCAACGCACAGCGGGCCGGCGGCATCGCGGCCTTCATCGACGCCGAGCACGCGCTCGACCCGGAGTACGCGCGGGCGCTCGGTGTGGACACCGACGCGCTGCTGGTCTCCCAGCCGGACACCGGCGAGCAGGCGCTCGAGATCGCGGACATGCTGATCCGCTCCGGCGCGCTGGACGTCATCGTCATCGACTCGGTGGCCGCGCTCGTGCCGCGGGCCGAGATCGAGGGCGAGATGGGTGACAGCCACGTCGGCCTGCAGGCCCGTCTGATGAGCCAGGCGCTGCGGAAAATCACCGGCGTGCTGAGCAACACCAACACCACCGCGATCTTCATCAATCAGCTGCGGGAGAAGATCGGCGTCATGTTCGGCTCGCCGGAGACGACCACCGGTGGCCGGGCCCTCAAGTTCTACTCGTCGGTTCGCCTCGACGTGCGCCGCATCGAGAGCCTGAAGGACGGCACCGACGTGGTCGGTAACCGGACCCGGGTCAAGGTGGTGAAGAACAAGGTCGCCGCGCCGTTCAAGCAGGCCGAGTTCGACATCATGTACGGCAAGGGCATCTCCCGCGAGGGCTCGCTGATCGACGTCGGCGTGGAACAGAACATCATCCGCAAGTCCGGCGCCTGGTACACCTACGACGGTGACCAGCTGGGCCAGGGCAAGGAGAAGGCACGGGAATTCCTGAAGGAGAACCCGGATGTGGCCGCCGAGATCGAGAAGAAGATCCTGGAGAAGCTGGGCGTCGGCCAGACGAGCGGCGACGCCGCCGGCGGCCCGGAGCTGCCGCCGGTCGACTTCTGATCGCGGTCGGCATCCGAGCGCGAGCGGCACAGTAAATGGCCGGACGACGAGGTGCGCGAGCCGGGCGCGGATGGGATGCCATTCCGCCCCGGCCGGACAACGACAACTCGCCCGGCGGCGAGATTCGGCGCGGCGCCCCGCGGCGCGGCAACGCCGTGGGGCGCCGGCGCCCGCCGTCGCCGACCGAGTCCGGGGCCGATAGCGGTCACGGGTCCGAGACCGAGACCGGGGCGGATAGGGGCCACCGGTTCGGGGTCTCCAGCGGCGCCGAAGCGCAGAGCGAGTCGGAACGGGCCCGGGAGATCTGCTTGCGTCAGCTCTCGACGCGACCGCGGACACGGGCGGAGCTGGCGAAGGCACTGGCGAAGCAGGAGATCTCGGCCGAGGTGATCGCCGAGGTTCTCGACCGGTACGACGAGGTCGGCATCATCGACGACGCGGCCTTCGCCCAGGCCTGGGTGTCCAGCCGGCACCAAGGGCGAGGGTTGGCGCGCCGGGTGCTGGCGCACGAGTTGCGGCAACACGGCGTCGACACCGAGGTGGCCGCCGAGGCGCTGGAGGCACTCGACCCGGACGAGGAGGCGGCCACCGCACGAGCACTGGTGGACCGCAAACTGCGAACCACGAACGGCCCACCGGACACGGTGTTCCGGCGCCTGGTCGGGATGCTGGCGCGCAAGGGCTACCCCGCCGGCGTGGCCATCGGGGTGGTCAAGGACGCGTTGGCAGCTCGCGACGCCGAGGCCGCCGAGTTCGCCGAACAAATCGACGCCGACGCCATGGCCAACGAGGCCGATTCGCTGAACTGACACGACGGACCGGCCGAGCACTCGAACGCATGAGGTGCACCTCCGGGAGGTGTCTGGTGGCCGCCGATCTGGTGGCTGCGCGGCCTGCGGTCCACCCGGTCTGCGGTCCACCCGGTCTGCGGTCCACCCGGTCTGCGGTCCACCCGGTCTGCGGT
>CAXSDA010000025.1:0-14848 GCA_964236515.1 uncultured Actinoplanes sp. | reverse complement strand
CCTCCCGGCCTGCGGCTACTGACTTCTTGCCTGGCCGCCTACACCCGCCGCGCCTGCCTGGCCGCTCATTCTGTTGGGTGCGCGGCTTGCGTCGCAGCGGGCGCGGCCGCTGCCTGAGCCACCTCACCGATCCTCGCCGCCGCCTGAAGGCCGTTACGTGGAGTGCGCGGGCGAGATTACGGAGCAGAGGCCGGGCCGAACGCGGGGGCGTGGTTCGGTGGCACAACGCACCGGCGGTACTGGTTCGGCTCACTGCTGTCGTTCAGCTTGCGGCGCGGGGGTGATCGCGCCGCGGGGTGCGGGACAACTCCATGGGAAGCGCCCCGTTCATTGTCCTCTTAAGCCGGAAATATCATGCGCGTCAGTGAGCTGGGCGTAAGCGCGTCTGTGCCCTACGTCCCATCCGCCGCCGAATCATGAGTCCTTGACCGAACCGGCACTTGCGACCTAGCCTCGCGTTACACAAGGTTTGCTCGACCAGTCCAAGCAACAGGCACAATATAGATCGTATTACATTACGGCATCACTTGGTTCCGACGACGCGAAGCGGCCGTGACCGGCAGTGGAGCAGCGAAGGTACCTCCGACTACAGGAACGGCTACTGAGCCTCACAGCTCGGTGATCGGCAAGGCAACGGCGAACCCCGAGCCATCGGCCCGGCGACGTGGACGGCGGAGGGGTGTGCCGAAAGGCGCGAATCCGGCGAAGCGACGGCGGACCACCGACGAATCCAGCGGCCATCCGAACCTACGGCTAACCGGTACCCCTGATCTGGCAACTGACGGCGACGACGACACCAGGCACAAGCCTCGGTCGGCAACGTCGAAGGCAGGCGGAGAGCAGGCGACTTCGGCGGCGCGTGTGACCGGCGGCAGGTGAAGCTCGCGGCCGACGACCACCGGCAGCCGGTGACATCGGCAGCCAGTGACATCGGCAGCCAGTGACATCGGCAGCCAGTGACTTCGGCGAGTGGAGGACCAGGCAACGGGCGATGGCGGCGGTTCGGGATTCGGCAGCAGGGTGTGTTGGCAGAATGAGTCCAGGGGGACTCGGCGGCTGACGAAACCGGTAGCTGCGGGCACCTGACCATTGCCGTGCCGGCGGAGGCGTGGCGAAAGCTGCGCTCCCGGGCCGAGGTCGACGAAGGTGTTGGTGGGCGAGGGTCGCGAGACGGAAGGTACGGACGGCAGCCGGCCGCCCGCGCGATTCCGGTCGACGGCCGCGTCAGCCACGCCGAGCCGAGCCCTGCGGAACGGCCGGAGGAGAACGGCAGAGACGAACGGCAAGAGGCGAACGGCAAGACGCGAACGGCCTGAAGAACGCGAACGGCCCGTGGCAACAGCCAACGGCCCGAAGCAAGAGCCAACGGCCCGAAGCAAACGGCCGCGAGTGGGTCGGCCCGAAGCGCAGAAGCCGAACGCGGACAGCCGGACGTCGACAGCCGGACGTCGACAGCCGGACGTGGATTGCCGCAGTGAGCAGCCGGAAGGTTGTGCCATCGGAAAGGCCTGGTCGGGCATTCCCGGGATGGTCGGCGTCGCAGTCAGCTGCGGCGCGGCGAAGGGAGACGCGGCGAGATGACCGCCCTGGACTGGGTGCTGGTGGTGGCGATCGTCGTTCTCGCTGCCTTCGTGGTGGGAGGTCTGGTCCTCGGAGCCCGCGCGCTGCGCTCGCTGCAGACCGGCCGGGACGCCGTCAAGGATCGTGATGACCGCGCCGTCGACGACGCCAAGGCCAAGGTCGACGACGCCAAGGCCAAGGCCGCGTCCGTACGTGCGGAGGCCGCCGCCGCCAAGGCCGAGGCCACCGCCGCCCGCGCCGAAGCGCGCCGCGTGCTGGAGGCCGCCCACGAAGAGGCGGACACGATCCTGGAGCGTGCCCACCGCCAGGCCGAGACCGACGCGGAGCAGGTCCGGACGGCCGCCCGCCGCAGTGGTGAGCGGGAGGTCGCCCTGCTCAACGCCACCGCCAAGGAGCAGGCGGCCGAGGTCGAGCGCCGCGCCGCCCGGATCGACGAGCGCGAGCGCCTGCACGGTGACGAGGTCGAGCGACTGGTCGAGCGGGAGCGCCGGCTGGCCGGCCTGGACACCGATCTGGTCGGCCGCGAAGGGTTGCTCGCCGATCGGGAGATCGCTCTCACGGCGGCCGAGGCGGGGCGCCGGCGGGAGCTGGAGCGGGTCGCCGCTCTGACCGCCGACGCTGCCCGGGCCGAGCTCATCGAGAACATCGAGGGCCAGGCCAAGCGGGAGGCCGCGATCCTGATCCGGGACATCGAGACCGACGCCAAGGCGACCGCCGACACCCGGGCCCGGCGCATCGTGGTCGACGCCATCCAGCGGATCGCCAGCGAGCAGACCGCGGAGAGCGTGGTCAGCGTCCTGCACCTGCCCAGCGACGAGATGAAGGGCCGGATCATCGGTCGCGAGGGCCGCAACATCCGGGCCTTCGAGTCGACCACCGGCGTCAACCTGATCATCGACGACACCCCGGAAGCGGTGTTGCTGTCGTGCTTCGACCCGGTACGGCGGGAGGTCGGCCGGCTCACGCTGGAGAAGCTGGTGCTGGACGGCCGGATCCACCCGCACCGGATCGAGGAGGTGTTCGAGTCGGCCAAGCACGAGGTCGAGCGCCTCTGTGACCGGGCCGCCGAGGAGGCGCTGGTCGACGTCGGCATCACGGACATCCACCCGGAGCTGGCCAGCTTGCTGGGACGGTTGCGGTACCGCACCAGCTACGGCCAGAACGTCCTCAAGCATCTGGTCGAGACCGCCCACATCGCCGGCATCATGGCGGCCGAGCTCGGGCTGGACGTGCCGGCGATCAAGCGCGGTGCGTTCCTGCACGACATCGGCAAGGCGCTCACCCACGAGGTCGAGGGCAGCCACGCGCTGATCGGCGCCGACCTGGCCCGCAAGTACGGTGAGTCCGACGACGTGGTGCACGCGATCGAGGCGCACCACAACGAGGTGCCGCCGCAGACCGTCGAGGCGGTGCTGACGCAGGCCGCCGACGCGTGTTCCGGTGGCCGGCCGGGGGCGCGCCGGGAGAGTCTCGAGGCGTACGTCAAGCGGCTCGAGCGGATCGAGGAGATCGCCGCGAGCAAGACCGGCGTGGACAAAGTCTTCGCCATGCAGGCCGGCCGCGAGATCCGGGTCATGGTCCGGCCGGACGACATCGACGACATCGGCGCGGCCGTGCTGGCCCGCGACGTGGCCAAGCAGATCGAGGAGGAACTGACCTACCCCGGTCAGATCCGCGTGACGGTGGTCCGCGAGTCCCGGGTCACGGAGTTGGCCCGCTGACAATCACATTCCGGACCATGATGTACGCCCGAGGAGTCGGCAACCGCAACGGCCGTGACCGAGGGACATGTGCGCTCATGGGAGGCGGCGCGGTGGCGCTAGGTCGCCGTGCCGGCGGGGATCACGGCCTCCTCGACGACCGCGACCGCGAGAGCGCGGGTCTTGCGGCCCCGGGCCAGGCGCCGCTGGACGTACCCGGCCAGTTTCGACAGGCCGTAGTTGACCAGGATGAAGATCACGCCGACGACGACGTACATCTGGATCTGGTTGTCCAGGATCTGCACGATCTGGCTGGTGACCCGCAGGATCTCCTCGTAGCCGATGATGAAGCCCAGCGACGTGTCCTTGAGCACCACGACCAGTTGGCTGATCAGCGCCGGCAGCATCACCCGGAACGCCTGCGGCAGCAGGATCGACACGATGGTCTGGAAGTTGCTCAGGCCGATCGCCATCGCCGCCTCCCGCTGCCCGGGCGGCAGACCTTCCATGCCGGACCGCAGGATCTCCGCGATCACCACGCTGTTGTAGAGCACCAGGCCGATCACGAGGTACCAGAGCAGGTTGCCGAGTTCGACGCCGAGCGACGGCAGGCCCAGCCAGATGAACACGATGGTGATGACCACCGGCAGGCCGCGGAGCACCTCGACGAAGATCCGGGTGACCCAGTCGAGGACGATCACGACGATGTTCCGCCGGCCGGTCGTCTTGAGCTGGACCCGGATCACGGCCAGCACCGTCCCGACGATCAGCGACCCGGCCACGGCGAGCACGGCCGCGGTCAGTGTCGCCCGGAACCCGTCGCCGATCCGCTCCCAGAGCTGGGTGAAGTTCTCGTTGCCGGGGTCGATCAGCGGACCCCACTTGTCCATCGAAAATTCGCCGCGCGCCGCCAGCGGCCGGTAGATCAGGAAGTACGCGCCGACCAGGACCAGCAGCCCGGCGACGATGCTGCCGACGACCGTGATCCGGCGGGCGCGCGGCCCGGGAGCGTCATAGAGCGTGCTCATCGGGCCACCGCCCGGAAGTAGAGCCGGCTCACCGGGCCACCGCCCGGCGCCTCTCGACCCGGTCCAGCACCACGCCCAGCGGCACGGTGAGGATCAGGTAGAAGATCGAGATGCCGATCATGACCGGGACGGCCGGCTCGCCGCGGACCGTGATCAGCGCGTACCCGCTGTTGGAGAGGTCACCGGCGACGCCGAAGAAGCCGGCCAGCGCCGAGTTCTTGATCATCGCGATGATGACGCTGCCGAGGGGCACGATGGCCGCCTTCCAGGCCTGGGGGAGGACTATGTACCGCAGGTTCTGCCCGAACGACAGGCCGATCGCCCGCGCCGCCTCGGCCTGGCCCACCGCGACGGCGTTGATGCCGGCCCGCAGGGCCTCGCAGACGAACGCGCCGGTGTAGAGGCTGAGCGCGATCACCGCGAAGCGGAAGTACGGCAGATCCGTGTCGAGCCGGGCGAACGGCCCCGGCACCCGCACGAAGTCGGCGTTCGACCCGAGCGCCGGCAGCCCGAACGCGGCGAAGAAGAACACGATGGTCAGCGGCACGTTCCGGAACACCGTGACGTACGCCGTGCCCACCGCCCGCAGCGGCGGCACCGGCGAGATCCGCAGGACGGCCATCAGCGTGCCGACGATCAGCGCGCCGACGGCCGCCAGCAGACAGAGCTGAAGCGTGAGCCAGAACCCGCTGGCGAAGACGTCGAGTTGGTCGAAGATCACGCTCACGGTCGAGGCCTCAGTACCGGTTCACCGTCGGGATCTTCGGATCGGCCGGGTCGTACTTACCGGCCGTGTCCTTCCACGCCTTGGTGTATGAGCCGTCCTTGAACGACGCCTCCAGCGTGTCGTTGATGAAGCCCCGGAAGTCGGTGGTGCCCTTCTTGACCCCGATGCCGTACGGCTCTTCGGTGAACGTGTTGCCGGCCAGTTTGAACTGGTTCTGGTTGGTGGCGATGAACCCGGTCAGGATGACGTTGTCGGTGGTGACCGCGTCGACCTGGCCGCCCTTCAGGGCGTCCACACACTTCTGGTAGATGTCGAACAGGACGAGCTGGGTCGCCTTGTCCTTCATGTACTTCTCGATGTTGGTGGCCGGCGTCGAGTTCGTGACCGAGCAGACCTTCTTGGTGCCGTCCTTGAAGGAGTCCGGCCCGGTAATCGCGGTGTCGTCCTTCTTCACCATGATCGACTGGCCGGCGATGTAGTACGGCCCGGCGAAGTCGACGACCGCTTTGCGCTTGTCGTTGATGGTGTACGTGGCCACCACGATGTCGACCTTGTCCGACTCGAGCACCTGCTCGCGTACGGCCGACGGGGTCTCGGTGTATTCGATCTTGTCCGCCGGAATGCCCAGTTTGGTCGCCACCATCTTGGCGATCTCCACGTCGAAGCCTTCCGGCTTGCCCGACAGTCCCTTGAGTCCGAAGCCGGGCTGGTCGAACTTGGTACCGACGCGGAGCTTCTGGGCTTTGTTGAGTTTTTGCATGATCGAACCGGCGGCGAAGTTCGTGGCTCCGGCGGATACGGCGTCGTCGTCGTTCCCGCCGCAGGCCCCGGCGGCCAGGGCCATCGTCAGTGCTCCGAACACTGCCGCCAATCGGGTGATGCGCATGTCACGCTCCTCAACTGCTCGTCGAAATATTCGGACTGAAAGTTGCACCGGTACTGCGAATTCACAAGAAGACTGTCGGATGCCCGAAACCCGGTTGCGCCGGTCCGATGTGGACGGTCAGTGGGTCAGGATCTTGGAAAGGAAGTCCTTGGCCCGGTCAGTTTTCGGGTGCGCGAAGAACTCGGCCGGCGCGGCCGCCTCGACCAGCTGGCCGTCGGCCATGAACACGACCCGGTCGGCGGCGTGCCGGGCAAAGCCCATCTCGTGCGTGACCACCACCATGGTCATGCCGTCGCGAGCCAGCGCGGTCATCACCTCCAGCACCTCGCCCACCATCTCCGGGTCGAGGGCGCTGGTCGGCTCGTCGAAGAGCATCGCCTTGGGCTCCATGGCCAGCGCGCGGGCGATCGCCACCCGCTGCTGCTGGCCGCCGGACAGCTGAGCCGGATACTTGTCCGACTGGTCGGCGATGCCGACCCGCTCGAGCAGCGCCAGCGCGCGGTCCCGGACGGCCGCGGGCTTCTCCTTGCGCACCTTGACCGGACCCAGCGTGACGTTCTGCAGAATCGTCTTGTGCGCGAACAGGTTGAACGACTGGAACACCATGCCGACCTGGCTGCGCAGGCGGGCCAGGTCGCGGCCCTCGGCCGGCAACGGCCGCCCGTCGAAACGGATGGTCCCGGAGTTGATCGGCTCGAGCCGGTTGATCGCCCGGCACAGGGTGGACTTGCCGGACCCGGACGGTCCGATCACGACGACCACTTCGCCGCGGTCCACCGAAAGGTTCACATCCCGCAACACGTGCAGCGGGCCGAACCATTTGTTGACACCCTCGAGGACGATGAGTGACTCGTCGGACACTGCCGGACCACCGTTCCCGTCGTTGGGCCCCTACGGATGACGGCCACTCTATTGGCGCGCGTGTATCGGAGGACGCCCGCGAAAGGTCACGGAGTAGTAACACAACTCCTAATCTCCTGAAGTGGAGTCGAGTATGGGCGATATGGCGGTCGACGGCCTCTGGAACTGGGCGGTCGAGGCACGGCTGGAACCGGCCGACGTGCGGGCCGCCATCGCTGCTGAGCTGGGACTTTCCGTCAACGAGCTCGGCGTGGACATTGACGGCGACGGATTGCTGTGCGACGTCTGGCACGTCGGTGGCGACTATCCGACACTCATCGACTGTTACCTGGTGCCTGCAGGTTCGGTCGAAACCGATATGGCGGTGGCCGTTGCGGTCCGGCTGGGTGCCGCCGTCCTGCTTCCCGACGATTCCCTCAATCCCACGCGGTACGTACGGGCCGAGGCCGACGGCAGTCGTACGACCGTGCACGTCGACGAGACCGAGACCGACGACGGGCCGGAGCGCCGGCACACCCGGCCGTGCACCGGCAGTGACCCCGCCTGCGCGGTGGCCCCGGAGCAGCACGCCGCCTGACGCGACTACCCTGGCGGATGCCATGACTGACACCACGCCCCGCACCTACGACGTCCGGACGTACGGATGTCAGATGAACGTGCACGACAGCGAGCGGATCTCCGGTCTGATGGAGGACGCGGGCTTTGTGCGCGCGGCCGACGCTGACGCCGCTGACGTGGTCGTGTTCAACACGTGCGCGGTCCGGGAGAACGCCGACAACCGGCTGTACGGCAACCTCGGCCACCTGCGCCCGGCCAAGGTGAAGAACCCAGACATGCAGATCGCGGTCGGCGGCTGCCTGGCGCAGAAGGACCGCGGCGACATCGTCAAGCGCGCGCCCTGGGTCGACGTGGTGTTCGGCACGCACAACATCGGCTCGCTGCCGGCCCTGCTCGACCGTGCCCGGCACAACGCCGCGGCCGAGGTGGAGATCCTCGAGTCGCTGGAGGTCTTCCCGTCGACGCTGCCGACCAGGCGCGAGTCGACCTACGCGGGCTGGGTCTCCATCTCGGTGGGCTGCAACAACACCTGCACGTTCTGCATCGTGCCGTCGCTGCGAGGTAAGGAGAAGGACCGCCGTCCGGGCGAGGTGCTGGCCGAGGTGTCCGCGCTGACCCGGGAAGGCATCCTCGAGGTCACCCTGCTGGGGCAGAACGTGAACTCCTACGGCGTCGAGTTCGGCGATCGGCTGGCGTTCGGCAAGCTGCTGCGGGCGTGCGGCGACATCGAGGGCCTCGAACGCGTCCGGTTCACCAGCCCGCACCCGAAGGACTTCACCGACGACGTGATCGCCGCGATGGCCGAGACGCCGAACGTCTGCCACTCGCTGCACATGCCGCTGCAGTCCGGCTCGGACGCGGTGCTCAAGGCGATGCGCCGCAGCTACCGGTCGGAGAAGTATCTGGGCATCATCGACAAGGTGCGCGCGGCCATGCCGGACGCGGCCATCACCACCGACATCATCGTCGGCTTCCCCGGCGAGACGTCGGACGACTTCGAGCGAACCCTGGACGTCGTGCGGGCGGCCCGGTTCTCCAGCGCGTTCACCTTCCAGTACTCGATCCGCCCCGGCACGCCCGCGGCGACCATGCCCGGCCAGATTCCGAAGGCCGTCGTCCAGGAGCGCTACGAGCGGCTGATCGCGCTGCTCGAGGAGACCACCTGGGCCGAGAACAAGAAGCTGATCGGCTCGCCGGTCGAGGTCCTGGTCGCGGTCGGTGAAGGCCGGAAGGACGAGCGTACGGGCCGGATGAGCGGCCGCGCCCGTGACGGTCGGCTGGTGCACTTCGCGGTCGGCGACCTGGCGCCCCGCCCCGGCGACATCGTCGAGACCGTCGTGACGTACGCCGCCCCGCACCACCTGAACGCCGACGGCGCCCCGCTCAGCCACCGTCGCACCCGCGCCGGCGACGCCTCCGAGGCCGGTCGCGCCCCGCGCACGGCCGGTGTCAGTCTCGGCCTTCCGACGGTCGGCGTTCCCGCCCCGATGCCGGCGCCGGCGGACGCGTGCGCGATCTGACCCGTACGGCGGCGTACAGCAGCATGTCCCGGCGCCGGCCGCCGATCTGCTGATGGCTACGGAGCAACCCCTCGCGCCGGTAGCCGGCCGACTCCGCGACGCGGATCGATCCGGCGTTCCACGGCTCGACGTACAGCTCGACGCGGTGCAGTTCCGGAATCGTCCAGGCGTAGGTGGTCAGAGCCCGCAACGCGCTGCTCGCGACACCTTTGCCCCGGTGCGCCGGAGAGACCGAGTAGCCCACGGTCGCCAGGCCGGCCGGTAGGTTCTGCAGCCAGAGCCCGATCGTTCCGACGGCCGCGTCGGAACCGGCGTCCGCGATGGCGAACGAAAGTCCGGCGCCCTCAGCCAAGCGCCCCCGCTGCCGGTCGATCCACGCCTGCGCCTCGACCGCGTCGGCGCCGGCGGGCAGGCTGCCGATCAGCGGGATGTACGGATCGGTCGCCAGCTCGAGGACCATCGGCACGTCCCGGTCGGTGAACGGCCGCAGGACGACGGAGCCGAGCGCCGGCGCGGGATCCGGCCAGGACGGCAAGGGCGCGGTCATCCACCCATCTTCGCAACCACCCGGTCGGCCCGGAAGCCGCCCGGACCGTACCGTCGATCTCCCACCGGTACAAACTGCCGACGGCGGCAGGCACACCGATCAACGACTGCGGGGCCGAGTGGCGGAGTGCACGAGGCACTTCCACCTCGACGAGTGCGGAAGCGACCAGCGGCGCATCGGAACGGTCGTTGAGCCACGCGACGAGGTCGGAACTACGTTCTACGGCCGGCGATCAGTTGGCCTGCTCGGCCAGCGAGAGGAACTGGCGCTTCGACGACAGGGCCTGTTCGGCTTCCGTGATCCGGCGGTTGTCGCCGGCCGCCTTGGCGCGCTCGAGGCGCTGCTCGGCCTCGGCGACCTGGTCGCGCATCTGGCGCAGGATCGGGTTGTCCGCCGGTGCGGTCTTGCGCCAGGCCGAGTCCATCGCCACCCGGATCCGTTCCTCGGCGGCGCGCCAGCGGCGGTCCAGCGTCTGCTGGGCCTCGCGTGGCACCCGGCCCGCGTCGTGCCAGGCGGCCTGCGCGTCGCGGAGCTTGTTCTGCGCGGCGCGGGCGTCCGCCTCCACGTCGATCGCCTCGAGCTCGGTCAGGATCGCCTGCTTGCGGTCGAGGTTGTCCTTGTACTCGGCGTCGCGGGCGGAGAAAACCTCGCTACGGCGGGTGAAGAACGCGTCCTGCGCTGCCCGGAACCGTTCCCAGAGGCGCTGCTCGGCCTCCTTGGCCGCGCGCGGCGCCGCCTTCCACTCGGTCATCAGGTCCTTGAGGCGCGCCGCGGCCGGAGCCCACTCGGATGACTCGGACAGCGTCTCGGCCTCCGTGACCAGCTCTTCCTTCGCCGTCTGGGCCGTCTTGCGCTGGCCGTCGAGGGTGGCGAAGTGGGCGCCGCGGCGGCGGGTGAAGCTGTCGCGCGCGGTGGCGAACCGCTTCCACAGCTCGCCGTCGGTCTTCTTGTCGACGCCACGGATGGTCTTCCACTCGTCGAGGATCTCCTTGAGGCGGTCGCCGGCCGTCTTCCAGCCGGTGGCGTCGGCGGCGATCTTCTCCGCCTCCTCGACCAGCGCGGTCTTGCGGGCCAGGGCCTCGCCGCGGGCGACCTCGCGGGCGGCGCGGGCCTCGCCCGCCTTCTCGTCGGCGACCCCGGCCAGCCGGTCGAGGCGAGTGGTCAGGCCGTCGATGTCGCCGACCACGTGCGCCTCGGACAACTCGGTGCGGATGCGCTTGACGCTGCTGAGCGAATGGGCGGCGTCGGCCGCGCCGGACTTGAGCCGGGCCTCGATCAGATCGACCTCGGTGACCAGGTCGGCGAACCGCCGCGCGAAGTGGGCCAGCCCCTCCTCCGGGGTGCCCGCCTGCCATGAGCCGACCACGCGGTCGCCCTCGGCGGTCTTCACGTACACGGTGCCGTCGGCATCCACGCGCCCGAAGGCCGTCCAGTCGTTCATGAGTCCACCCTCGTTGTCCCGGCGCCGCGGGCACCGCTGCCCTCGACCACCGCCATGGCGCAATGTGAACGCCAATCTTCCATTGGCATTGTTTCTCGGGCATTGTCACAGGTCCAACCCGGTTGGGGGGAAGCGCCCGCGGATGACCGTGACCATTTGGTGTCCTACCGTGGCTGCGTGCCCACCCCACCCGATCCGCGTGTGATCGCCGTTGTCGGCCCGACCGCGGCCGGCAAGTCCGCGCTGAGCCTCGCGCTGGCCCGTGAACTGGGCGGCGAAGTCGTCAACGCCGACTCGATGCAGCTGTACCGGGGGATGGACATCGGCACGGCCAAGCTCACCGTCTCCGAGCGGGCGGGGGTGCCGCATCACGTCCTGGACATCTGGGACGTACGGGAGGCGGCCGCGGTGGCCTCCTACCAGGAGTCAGCGCGGGCGGCGATCGCCGACATCTCGGCTCGGGGCCGGGTACCTCTGCTGGTCGGCGGCTCGGGGCTGTATGTGCGGGCGGTGCTGGAGGAGTTCGAGTTCCCGGGGACGTCGCCGGTGGTGCGGGCGCGTCTCGAATCAGAAATGTCGGACTTGGGGATGGCGGTTCTGCACGCGCGGCTCTCCGGTGTGGATCCCACCGCGGCCGCCTCGATCCTCCCGTCGAACGGCCGGCGGATCGTGCGGGCGCTGGAGGTCATCGAGATCACCGGGCGGCCGTTCACCGCGTCGCTGCCGGCGCCGTCCCCGTTCTACGAGTCCGTGCAGATCGGCGTCGACCGGGACACGGCCGAGCTCGACCAGCGGATCGCTGACCGGGTCGAGCTCATGTGGGCCGCCGGGCTGGTCGCGGAGACCCGCGGGCTGGACGGGCTGCGCGACGGCCGTACGGCGTCCCGGGCGCTCGGCTACCAGCAGGCGCTGGCCCAGATCGACGGCGTGCTGACCGAGGACGAGGCCAAGGCCGACACCGTCCGTGGCACGCGCCGGTTCGTCCGCCGGCAGCGCACCTGGTTCCGCCGCGACCCGCGGATCCACTGGCTGGACGGGGCCTCGCCGACGCTGGTGGCCGACGCCCTCGCCCGCCTGGGATGATGGGTCCGTGCAATTCTGGAAAGGCCACGGGACCGGCAACGACTTCGTCCTCCTGCCCGACCCGGACGGGACGCTCGCGCTGACCCCGGGCCTGGTCGCGGATCTGTGCGACCGCCACTTCGGGATCGGCGCGGACGGCGTGCTGCACGTGGTGCGCAGTGCGAAACACCCCGACGCGGCCGGTCTCGCCGCCGAGGCCGAGTGGTTCATGGACTACTGGAACGCCGACGGGTCGATCGCCGAGATGTGCGGCAACGGCGTCCGCGTCTTCACCCGCTACCTGCTCGCCGACGGCCTGGCCGCGTCGCCGCCGGACGGGTTGCCGATCGCCACCCGGGCCGGCGTCGTGGTCGCGGTGGTCGATTCCGAGACGATCGCGGTACGCATGACCACCCCCCGGCGGTACGCGATGAGCACGGCCTCCCTAGGAGCGCTGACCGTGCCCGGCGTGGCCGTGGACTGCGGCAACCCGCACCTGGTCTGCCACGTGCCGGCACCGCTGGAGACGCTGGACCTGCACGCCGCGCCGAGCTACGACCCGGCCGTCTTCCCGCACGGGGTGAACGTCGAGTTCGTCCAGCCGGCCGCGGAGCCCGTCGAGGGCGCCGACCGGCACGTCCGGATGCGGGTGTTCGAGCGCGGCTCGGGCGAGACGCTGTCCTGCGGCACCGGGGCGCTGGCGGTCGGGGCGGTGACCCTCACCGACGCCGGCCTGGCCGCCGGGACGGTCGCGGTGGACCTGCCCGGCGGCCGGCTGACCGTCACGCACTCCCCGGACGGCGAGTGGTGGCTGGCCGGGCCGGCGGTGCTGGTGGCCGCCGGCGAGTGGACCGCCGGCTAAAAGGTCTCGTCCGGCGCCTCGTCCAGCTCCTCACCGGGCGCGGCGGCCGCGTTGACCGGCGCCGGGGCGCCCTTCACGACCGCGCGGATGGCCGCCGCCACCGCCGGGGTCACCCGGGCGTCGAACACGCTCGGCACGATCACCGTCGGGTTCAGCTTGTCCTGCCCGACCACGTCGGCGATGGCCCGGGCGGCGGCCAGCGCCATCTCCTCGGTGAACTGCTCCGCGCTGGCGTCGAGCATGCCGCGGAACACGCCCGGGAAGGCCAGCACGTTGTTGATCTGGTTGGGCTGGTCGGACCGCCCGGTGGCGACCACCGCGGCGTACTTGCGGGCCTCCCGCGGATCCACCTCCGGATCCGGGTTGGCCAGCGCGAACACGATCGACTTGGCCGCCATCCGGGCGATGTCGTCGCCGGTCAGCAGGTTCGGCGCGCTGACCCCGATGAACACGTCGGCGCCGACGATCGCGCCGGCCAGGTCACCTTCGTAGCCGTCCTTGTTGGTGTGGTCGGCCAGCCACTGCCAGGACGGGTTCAGTTCGGCCATGCCGCGGTGCAGAGCGCCCTGCCGGTCGTACGCGATGATGTCGCCGACGCCCTGACGCAGCAGCAGCTTCATGATCGCGGTGCCGGCCGCGCCCGCGCCGGAGACGACGATCTTGACGTCGGCCAGATTCTTGCCGACCACCCGCAGCGCGTTGGTGAGCGCGGCCAGCACGACGATCGCGGTGCCGTGCTGGTCGTCGTGGAACACCGGGATGTCCAGGAGCTCGCGCAGCCGCATCTCGATCTCGAAGCAGCGCGGCGCGGCGATGTCCTCCAGGTTGATGCCGCCGTACGCCGGGGCGATCGCCCGCACGATGTTGACGATCTCGTCGGTGTCCTGGGTGTCCAGCACCACCGGCCACGCGTCCACCCCGCCGAACCGCTTGAACAGCGCCGCCTTGCCCTCCATCACCGGCATGGCCGCGGCCGGTCCGATGTTGCCCAGGCCGAGCACGGCCGAGCCGTCGCTGACCACGGCGACCGTGTTGCGCTTGATGGTCAGCCGGCGGGCGTCGGCCGGGTTCTCCGCGATCGCCATGCACACCCGGGCCACCCCCGGCGTGTACGCCCGGGACAGCTCGTCCCGGTTCCGCAGCGCCACCTTCGACGAGACCTCGATCTTGCCGCCCAGATGCAGCAGGAAGGTCCGGTCGGACACCTTCCGGACGTCGACCCCGTCCAGCCCCTCCAGTGTCTTGACGACCTGGTCGGCGTGGTTCGAATCGGCGGTGTCGCAGGTGAGGTCGACCAGTACACGGGTCGGATCCGAGTCCACCACGTCGAGCGCCGTCACGATCGCGCCGGCCTCTCCGACACAGGTGGTCAGCCGTCCGATGGACGAGGCGTCGGCGGTCACAGCGATGCGGATCGTGATCGAGAATCCTGCGCTCGGCAGGCGGGTGGTCACCACGGGTTTCCCTCCGTCGTTGGCGGGTACGTACCCGCATTCTCGCTCCTGAGGAATAGCGTCTTCCAACCCGGTCGTTACTTCTGTGTCAGACACGCTGCGACAACGCCCGGCCCGGTTAAGTGGATGCGCTCGGCGCGCGGGTCTGCCACCATCGGGCCGAGGAGGTCACCTTTTGACTACTGAGCTTTTCGACTCCGGCGTCACCACCGGTGAGCTGGAACTCGAGGAACGGCACTCGCTGCGGCGGGTCACCGGCCTCTCCACCGAGCTCACCGACGTCACCGAGGTCGAGTACCGCCAGCTGCGGCTGGAACGGGTGGTGCTGGTCGGCGTCTGGACCGAGGGCAGCGTCGCCGACGCGGAGAACTCGGTCACCGAGCTCGCCGCGCTCGCCGAGACGGCCGGGTCCCAGGTGCTCGAGGGCCTCATCCAGCGACGCTCGCGTCCCGACTCGGCCACCTTCATCGGCCGGGGCAAGGTCGACGAGCTGCGCGACGTCGTCCAGGCCACCGGCGCCGACACGGTCATCTGCGACGGCGAGCTGTCCCCGTCACAGCTGCGCAACCTCGAGCAGCAGGTCAAGGTCAAGGTCGTCGACCGGACCGCGCTGATCCTCGA
>CAXSDA010000024.1:128319-128679 GCA_964236515.1 uncultured Actinoplanes sp. | reverse complement strand
GCGAGGCCTTTACGGGCGAGGCCTTTACGGGCGAGGCCTTTACGGGCGAGGCCTTTACGGGCGAGGCCTTGGTGGGTGCGGCCTTTGCGGGCGCGGCCTCGGCGGGGGTCGCCTTGGTAGGCGCCGACTTCGTGGGCGCCGACTTCGTGGGCACGGCCTTGGTGGTAGCCACGGTGGCCGGCGCGGCATTCGCGGGTGCGGCCTTTGCCGGTGCCGCCTTCCCCGGAGTCGTCCTGGTCGCGGCCGCCTTCGGCGCCGTCGGGGTGCGGGCGGCCGTGGTCGGGGCCGGAGCTGCCTTGGTCGCGGTGGGCGCCGACCGGGTGCCGGTCGTCTTCGCGGGCGCAGTGCGGCCGGGCGTGG
>CAXSDA010000024.1:88382-128219 GCA_964236515.1 uncultured Actinoplanes sp. | reverse complement strand
ACTTGGCCGGGGACGACTTGGCCGGGGACGACTTGGCCGGGGACGACTTGGCCGGGGACGACTTGGCCGGCCTGGACCGGATCGCGGATGCGCCGCGGGCCGGTTCGGCCTCGGCCGTCGTCGTCGGCCCGGTGGGCGTGTTCGACCGGGCCGCGAGCGCGGTCTTCCCGGACACGGAGCGCCCGGCAGCGTTGCCGGCCGGCTTGGTCTCCGCCGTCGAGGACGGTGCGGTCGGCGGAGCCAGGATCGGCAGGGAAACGGGAGCCGTTTCGGCGGTATTCGCGGTCGCCGTCATCTGGTCCCGGGTGGACAGATCCTCAGCGGCGGTCCGAGGATCTGCAGAACCATTTGTCGCCTTTGCCATGACATACGACAGACTGCCATGATCCGTCAGCCGTCACAGCCGTTTCCTTCAGTACCCGCCGAACCGCCGGCGGCCTGCGGTTCAACGGGCCGCCACCGGTACCGCACGACCCGAACCGGACACTGCCCGACCGACCGCCCAATCCGCCCGAGACCAGGCCGGCGGGGCCGCGACCGCCCACGGATCAGACCGGCGGCCCGGTCAGCAGCCGGCCGTTCGGGCGCGGCCAGGCGTTCGGCACGCATCCCCGCAAAGTCAGCGTCTGCTGCACCATGACCGGGGCGGGACTGCCGTTCCTCGGGCATCCCTCGTGGTGGTAGCCCAGTTCGTGGCCGACCTCGTGGTTGATCACGTACTGCCGGTAGGTCGCCGGCGGCACCTTGGCCGACACGTACGGCGGGGCAGACAGTTCCCAGCGATCCAGGTTGATGATCGCCCGTCCGGTTGTCCGGCAGGACGTGTACGGCACCCCGCCGACGTTGATGTTCGTGCCTCCCCGCCGGCACAACACCGCGGCGGTGTTCCGGGTGGCCAGGTAGACGGTGAAGCTCGCCGCGACCGACGGGTCGACCCGCTGCAGCCGCAGGCCGCCGCCGATCCAGCTGCGTGAGTCACCGAGCGTGCTGTCCACCACCCGGGCGAACGCCGCCGCATCCGCGCCGCTGCGGTGCTCCACGGCCACGTGGAACGTCCGGAGCGGTCCGGCTCGCCCGAGAACCGGCCCACGCCCCGGGGCGTACGAGAATTTGCCGGTGCCCTGGGTCGGGACCATGGCCGGCTGGATCACGACCGGCGACGGCGACAGCGACCCGACAACCGGCGCCGGGGACGGCGTCGGAGAGGCGGACGGTGCCGGCGTGGGTGTGGTCGACGCGCGTACCCAGTCGTTCCCGAGCGCCGCTCCGCCGACCAGCATGACGACCACGGCGGCCGAGAACGCCGTCCACCACAGGCCGCGTCGCCGGACGGCCAGGCGGTTGTCGATCATGCGGACAACAGTTCCACAACGGCATGTTCTCCGCCGCTCGAACGCCGCTAGGCGACCGCGGAATGCACCTCAGTGAGCAATCCGGCGATGCCCCGGGCGACCACGCGGGGAACCTCCATCTGGGAGACATGGCCGACGCCGGGCAGAAGCAGCAGCCGTGCGTCCGGGACGATCCGGGCGACCTGGGCCGGCACGCGCGGGTCGACCAGCCGGTCGGTGAGACCGCCGATCACCAGCGTGGGGGCCTGGATGCGGGCGGCCAGCCGCCATTGGGAATTCGCTCCCG
The DNA here is from genome assembly GCA_964236515.1 of uncultured Actinoplanes sp. GTDB lineage: Bacteria > Actinomycetota > Actinomycetes > Mycobacteriales > Micromonosporaceae > Actinoplanes. Next base: position 126,581 of record CAXSDA010000024.1, on the reverse strand, counting down.
GGAGGTACGCCCGGAGGAAGCTGCCGACCAGTCCCCGCAGCGTGGCCAGGTACACCTGCGGGTAGTGGGCCACGGTGTACCGGAGCCGGATCTCCTCGATGGCCTCGGCCCGTCGCTGCGGATCGACCTTCGTGGTGTCGCCGAAACAGGCGGCGATGACCTCCTGCGCCATCTCCTCGACCGTCAGCCGGGCCATCCCCCGCGCGAACAGCCGGTCCGCGTACGGCATGGCCAGCACCGGCACGATCGGCCCGTGGGCGGACCGACGGGGGTTGAGGAACGGCATGGCCGGCGAGATCAGGGTGAGCGTCCGGATCAGGTCGGGGCGCAGCGCCGCGACCCGGACCGAGATCGAGCCGCCGAGCGAGTTGCCGACCAGGTGGACGGGACCGCGGCCGGCCTGCTCCAGGTACTGGGTCAGCTTGTCGGCGAACGCCTTGATCGAGTAGCCGCGGCTCGGGTCGCTGTAACCGAAGCCGGGCAGGTCGACCGCCTGGCCGTCGAGCCGGTCGGCGAGCAGCCCGGCCAGGTCGGTGAAGTTCTGCGACGAGCCGCCGAGCCCGTGCACGTAGACGGCCGGCTCCGCCTCCGGCGTGGTTCCCGGCGTGTCCCGGACGTGCAGCATCTCCCCGTCGATCAGCACGCGGCGGGCCGGCCACGGGGATGGCAGTGCGCCGTACGGCAGGTCGTCGTCGCCGGCGAGGATCGCGCCCTTCATCAGGACAAGAGTGCCTCAAGCCGGCGGTTGACGGCGGCCAGCGTCGCCCGGACCATCGCGTGCCGGTCGTCGCCGGTCACCACGGCCGACCCGGCCAGCTGTTCCACCCAGTTCCCGCAGGACAGCAACAGGACGACCACGGCCACCTGCATCGCGCCGAACGGCACGGACGCCGCGTGTTCGACATAGCAGCGGGCCGGGCCGTCCGCGTGGTCGGAGCCGGAGAGCAGTTCGTCCACGGCGTGGGTGGTCGCGGTCGCGCACAACCGCAGCAGATAACCGTCGACCGCCGGGCCGGTGGCAACCCCCGAGGCCGTACGACCCTCGATGGCCAGCCGGACCTCGACGTTGGCCTCGGTGCCGAACGTGTTGACCTGGACGTTCTCGATGACCACGCGGGGACCGGGCCGCTCGCCGACGGGCAGCGGACGCGGCGGCCCGCAGTCCACGCCGCCGGTCGGAGCCACATCCGGCGCGGCGGCCGGGCCGGCGGCGGCGGGACGGTCGAGCGCCGGTCGGTCGGCGACGGCGCTGGTCCCGGAGGCCAGGCCGGCCTGCGGGCTCTGCGGCAGCCGGGCGGCGGGGACGACGGGCGCGGCCGGGGTCACCGGAGCGACCGCGGCCCGGTTCGGCGGCGGGGGTGCGGCCGGCGACGGCAGGGTCGGGCTGACCGGGGCGGACGCGGCCCGGGTCACCGGGACGGCGGGCGTGGACACCGGGTCGGCGGCCCGGGACACCGGAGCCGACCGGGCAAGCGGGACCACCGGGGCGGAGGCGGTCGCCCGAACCGGGGCCGGCGGGCCCGGCAGCGCGGGCGGGGAGGCCTGGGCCGGGAAGGTCGGCGACGGGGTGGGCTGGGTCGGGTAGGCCGGCGGCAGAGCGGCCGGGCCCGGAGCGGCCGGGGCCGAGGCGGCCGGGCCCAGAGCGGCCGGGCCCAAAGCGGCCGGGCCCAAAGCGGCCGGGGCCGAGGCGGCCGGGGCCGAGGCGGCCGGGGCCAGGGCGGATGGGGCCGCCGGGGACAGGGCCGCCGGGGACAGTGCGGACGGAGCCGACGGCCGGGTGGTCGGGGCGGGCGGCCGGGCGGCCGGGGCCGGCGACGATGGGGCGGGCGGCGGCGGAGCGGGCGGCGGCGGGGCCGATCCGCCCTGCATCGCCGCGTCCAGGCCCATCCGGTCTTGCAGCAGGCGGGCCACCTGCCGGCTCACCTCGGCCGGATCGGCGCCCTCGGCCAGGTCCAGGCGCAGGCTGTGGGCGCCGGTCGGGGTGGACCGCAGCGACGCGTCCCGGACACCCTCGACCTCGCGGACGGCCTCCAGGATGGCGTTGACGTCGAACCCCTCCTGCCGCTCGTCGGCGGGCAGCACGTCACCGCGGCGCAGGTGCGTCGCGATGCGCGCCAGCGCCGGGGTCTCGGCGGTCGGCTCCACGGACGGCGGCTCCGGAACGGTGGGTACGTCCGGCTCGGCCGGAACGCGTTGCGGCAGCGCCCGGGACAGGATCGAGGACGGTCCGGTTCCGGGGTCGCCGGTGGACCGCCCGGACGGGCCGAAGTACGCGGCGGGCGGCGCGTACCCGGTGGACGAGTCAGGAAGGGGTGCCGGACCGGCCGGATCGGGGTGCGGAAACCGGCGCGGGTAGCTCGGTGCATCGTACGACGGGCGTACCGGGCCGATCTCGCCCGAGGGGCGCCTCTCCACCGTCGGTGCACTGCTTTCGACCGGGGGGTGGCTCCCGGGCGGAGTGTTGGGCTCGAGCGCGTGCCGGGCCTCGTTCCAGTCCAGCCGCCGATCCCCGGGAGCCGCCGGTCGTACGGCCGGGAAGGAACGGGTGAGCGGGACGGCCGCACGCTGCTGGACCACCGGCGGGCGGAGGTGGTCGCGGGGGTCGTCGTCGAGGTCGCCTTCGTACGGGTACGGCGGCGCGCTGGACGGCGCGGGCGCGTCGATGGCCCGCATCTCGCTGGTGCGGCGCTGGTCCTCGAGCGTGTCCGGCCGTGGCGGGAAGCCGGGGGCCCGGGGCGCCTCGGGACGCAGCATGCCCGGCCGCAGCGACGCCGCCCGGGAGGGATCGGGGCCGAACGGGTCGGAGGTGGCGGCCGGCGGGGCGGACGGGACCGGGCCGGGCTGCAGGGACGGCTCGTGGCCGTTCGGCGACAGGTGGGCCAGCAGGTCGGCGTAGCGGGCGCGGCCGGACGACCACGGCGGCGGGCTGGCCGGGCTCTCCGGGCGCGACGTCTCCGGGCGCGACGTCTCCGGGCGCGACGTCTCCGGGCGCGGCATCTCCGGGCGGGGCGGTGGGACCTGTCCGGACGTCGAGCCCGGCACCCTCACGTTGCCCGACGTCGTGCCCGGGAACCGGTTGATCTCGCCCGACTGACGCTCCGGGGGACGCCGCGTGACGTCGCCCGAGGGGCGCTCCGGCGGGAACTGCTGGCGGGTGAACGGGCGGATCTCCTGCGACGGCCGGCGCCAGGCCGGGACGTCGTCGTCATCCTCGGGGTCGAGGGCGGCACCGGCGTTGGACCAGGGACTGTTGGGCGGCAACCAGCCGTTGACCGGCTCGCCCCCGGTACCGCCGTTGGCCGTACCGGGATCACCGGAATGTCCTGCTTCATCCACCGCGCGCTCCTCGGTCGCCCACGCTGAGGCTACCGTGTGCATGCAGTGGCGATAAGTTGCAGCGGCGCGACAATTGCCCGGCCGGCTCCGACACCCGGCCATCCGGGCAAACTTCGCCGGGAGTGCGTCAGGAACCACCAGCCAGGGGAAGGTATTCGACATGACGGCTGCGTCCGGCGGAGCACAGACGGCGGGGCGGCCCACGCGCCTGCCCCGGTCCGCGCGCCGTAAACAACTCCTGGCCGCCGCCCAGCAGATTTTCGTGGCCCAGGGCTACCACGCCGCCGCGATGGATGACATCGCGGAGCGCGCCGGGGTGTCCAAGCCGGTGCTGTACCAGCACTTTCCGGGCAAGCTCGACCTCTACCTGGCGCTGCTGGACACGCACTGCGACGCGATCATCGCGAAGGTCCGCACGGCGATGACCTCCACCCCGGACAACAAGGAGCGGGTCAAGGGTGCGGTCCGGGCGTACTTCGACTTCGTCGATCACGAGAGCGAGGCGTTCCGGCTGGTCTTCGAGTCGGACCTGCGCAACGACCCGGCCGTACGGCAGCGGGTCGAACGTGTCGAGCAGGGCTGCATCGCCGCGGTCACCGACACTGTGGTCTCCGACACGGGCCTCAGCCTGGACCAGGCCGAGCTGCTGGCATCGGGCCTGGTCGGGGCGGCCGGACAGTCCGCCCAGTTCTGGTTGGCGAACGGACGCCGTACTCCGAAAGAGGAAGCAGAAGCACTGGTCGCAGCGTTGATCTGGCGGGGTATTGCCGGCTTCCCGCTGCAGGGTGGCACAACCACCGGAAGCGCAGCGGAAATCGGCTAGCCTTCATTTCGGAAACGCATCAATAGGGAGGACCCCGTGGAGGTCAAGATCGGTGTGCAGTACGCACCGCGTGAGCTGACGCTTGAGAGCGCGCAGACCCCGGCGGAGGTCGAGGCGGCCGTGACCGAGGCTCTGGCCAAGGACGGCGTGCTGACACTTCAGGACGAGAAGGGTCGCAAGGTGATCATCCCGATCGCCAAGGTGGCCTACGTGGAGATCGCCGAGTCGGCCAATCGGCCGTTCGGCTTCACCACGCGCTGACGCTGCACTTATTTCGGGGGCCGGGTCCCTTCCCGGCCCTCTTTGCTGCTTCAAGGCCTCATCACTTCGCTCTGAAGTGGGAAATCTTGTGGTCGGGTAGACTTGACCACGTCGCCGCTCGGAGTTGATCGATCCTCGATCCTCCGCCGGCGATGAGCGTGCGGCCCGCGACCCCTCGTCGCGTGTGGCCCGCCCTACCCAAACCGCGCCCTGGACTTCGACGGGCGCACCAGGAGAGGCACCCGTAGAACTTCATGACCGACATCGAGAACAACGAGAACGAACAGGCTCTGGCACCCGCGCTCACCCGCGCACCGGTACGTCCCGACAGCCCCACCTTCGCCGAGCTCGGCGTCCGGCCGGAGACCGTCGACGCGCTGACCGCGGCTGGGATCACCCGGGCCTTCGCGATCCAGGAGTACGCGCTTCCGATCGCACTTCGCGGCACCGACATGATCGGACAGGCGCCGACCGGCACCGGCAAGACGCTGGCGTTCGGCCTGCCGCTGCTGGAGCGGGTCACCGCACCGAGCGAGGGCGCCGACGGGCAGCCCCAGGCGCTGGTCGTCGTCCCCACCCGTGAGCTGGGCCTGCAGGTCGCGCGCGACATCGCCGCGGCCGGTGCGACCCGGGGCGTACGGGTCCTGCCGATCTACGGCGGCGTCGCGTACGAGCCGCAGGTGGACACGCTGAAGAAGGGTGTCGAGATCCTCGTCGGCACGCCCGGCCGCCTGCTCGACCTGGCCAAGCAGAAGCAGCTCAAGCTCGGCTCGATCCGGGCTCTGGTGCTGGACGAGGCCGACCGGATGCTCGACCTGGGGTTCCTCGAGGACGTCGAGAAGATCCTGGCGATGCTGCCCGAGCAGCGGCAGACCATGCTGTTCTCGGCGACCATGCCCGACCCGATCGTGGCGCTGTCCCGCCGGTTCCTGCACCACCCGGTCACCATCCACGCCGGGCACACCGCCGACAGCGGGCCGTCACCGCTGACCAAGCAGGTCGTCTACCGCACCCACCCGCTGAACAAGGTGGAGATGCTGGCCCGCATGCTGCAGGCGCGGGGCCGGGGCTTAACGATGATCTTCACCCGTACGAAGCGGGCCGCCGACCGGGTGGCCGAGGATCTCGACTTCCGCGGTTTCGCGGTTGCCGCCGTCCACGGTGACCTCGGCCAGGGCGCGCGCGAGCGGGCGCTGCGGGCGTTCCGTACGGGCAAGATCGACGTGCTGGTGGCCACCGACGTCGCCGCCCGGGGACTGGACGTCTCCGGGGTCACGCACGTGATCAACTACGACTGCCCCGAAGACCCGGACACGTACACCCACCGCATCGGCCGGACCGGCCGGGCCGGCGCCACCGGCGTCGCGGTGACGTTCGTGGACTGGGAGGACATGCCGCGCTGGGTGCTCATCGACAAGTCGATGGGGCTCAACATGCCGCAGCCTCCGGAGACTTACCACACGTCGCCGGCGCTCTACGCCGACCTGGACATCCCCACGGACGTGTCGGGGACGCTGCCGACCGCCGACCGGAACCGGGTCGGGCTCTCGGCCGAGGTCGAGGAGGACCTCGGCGGAGGCCGCCGGCGAGGACGGGAAAGCGGCGGCGGACGTCCGGCCCGCGGCGGCGGCAGTCGCGGCGGACGACGCGACGACTCGTCGTCCCCGGCCGAGCCCGCGGCCGACAGCGAGCGGCCGAAGCGCCAGCGCCGTCGTCGCCGGATGGACGGGGACGGCGATGCGGCGCCTTCGGTTTCTGCCGCGTCGTCTTCCGCTGCGTCGTCTTCCGCTGCGTCGGTTTCCGCTCCGTCGGTCTCTGCTCCTTCGGTTTCAGCTCCTTCGGTTTCAGCTCCTTCGGTTTCGGAGGGCGACGTGGCCGCGCCGCGCAAGCGCAGCCGGCGTCGTAGCGGCTCGGGTTCGGTGCTGGCGCCGGCCTTCTCCGACGGCGTCGAGGGTGCCGTATCCGGTTCGGACGCCGGCACTTCCCGTCCTTCCGCCTCGGACGCCGGCACTTCCGGTCCTTCCGCTTCGGACGTCGGCACTTCCGGTCCTTCCGCCTCGGACGCCGACACGTCCGGTCCTTCCGCTTCGGACGCCAGCGCTACAGCTTCGGACGCCGGCCTCTCCGCTTCGGACGCCGGCCCTTCTTCCGACTCGGCTTCTTCTGACTCGGCTTCTCCGGATGTCGCTTCCAGCCGGCCTCGTCGCCGGCGGCGGCGGCCGTCCGGGGCGGCGGAGTCGTCGGACATGAGCGGCGGCTCCGAAGCCGGCGTAGGCACCACCGCCGACGCCTGATCCCGCTTCACCCCGAACGCCCGGCCGCCTCGTGCGACCGGGCGTTCGCTGTCTCTCAGTGGCGAGGCTCGACGCCGAGAGCCACACACGCGTCGTGGTACATCCGGACGGCCTCGGCGCGTACCTGCTGCCGTTCGGTGAGCCGCTGCGCGAACGGCACCCGTACCGGCACCTCGATCCCCCCGACCGCCGCGGCGAATTCCATCCCGCCCCCGTCCACCCCGGACATCCGGGCCGACGTGGCGTCACGGACGCCGCCCAGACCGCGCACGATCAGCACGTTGTCCTCGGCGTGGTCGTCGTTCATGTGGCGGACGATCTGCGCGACCACCTCGGACGGAAACGGATCGGTCATCGCACCCAACGCTCCCTCAACTCGGCCACCGTTCGCTCAGTTCGGCCAGCATGGCGACGTTCAGCCGGTACGCCTCGGCCACCTCGGCCAGGAACGCCGCCTCTTCGCCGGGCGGCCAATCGGCGTCGTCGAGAAGGCGCCGGTACCGGGTCCGGAACGCCGGCGGATCCACCCCCTCGAACGTGAAGAACCGATGCCCTTCACCATTCAGCCCGTACGCCTCGGCAATGGCCGGTCCGAGGAACTGCCCGCCGGACAGGTCCCCGAGGTAGCGGGTGTAGTGGTGCGCGACGAACGCGGCCGGTCGCCGGAACGCCACCGCACCGAGACGATCGCGGTAGGCGGTCGTCGCCGGCAGCGGCACGATCCGCTCCCGCCACTGCGGCCCGACCAGGGTAGGCGAGGTCGGCGGCCAGCGCCGGTGCCCGGTCCAGTTCCGGCAGCACGAACCGCGCGGCCACCGGATCCTTGGCCATCTCCTGACCGGCGTCCTCCAGCGTCTCGTACACGAACCAGTGCTGGACGGCGAGGTCCGCGTACGCGTCGAGGGGCAGCCGCCCGGCGGCCAGCGCGTCCAGGAAGCCGCTGCCCTGGGCCGCGTCGTGCTCGGCACGGGTGCCCGCCCGGACACGAGCGGAGAGTCGGCGGTCGGCCATAGTTAGGCTAGCCTAACCCAGCTCGACGCCCGGCGGGGTTGCCGATCGCGGGCGAGGCACAATTGAGGGATGCCCCAACCCCTGGACACCGCTCTCGCCGACGTGCGCGAACTGCTGCTCGACCCCGCTCTGCGGCGGGCGGTGGCGGCCGGGCGCCGGCGCGGCCAGACCCCGTCGGTGGCCCGGGCCGAGATCTGGCCGGTGGCGCTCAAGTCGGGGCCGCACCTGCAGATCGTGACCGACGACGGCGTCCGCCCCTACACCCGCAACGTCGCCGGCGAGGACGCCGGCGCGGCGATCGACGGGCTGCTGGCCGAGCCGTTCGGCAACTGGCACATCGAGACGGCGTCCGAAACCGTGCAACTGCGCGTGACGAAGAAGGGCGATGCCCAGCTCCACCGCGCCGCGACCTCCCCCACCACGGCGGCCGACCTCGATGCCGCATCTCCTTCGAGCGACGCAACCACCCCGAGCACCGCAACCTCTCTCGGTGCCGCGGCTTCCCCGACCGCGGCCGCCACTCCTGCCACCGCGGCGGCTCCGTCGGCCCACGACCGGCCCAAGCAGTGGCTGCTCGATCCCGGCGACCCGCTGTTCGACGTGGTCGGCGGATCGGCGGCGAAGCGCCGGCAGGTGGACGCCTTCCTCCGCGCCCTGGCGGCCACGCTGCCCAACGACCCGGCGCAGCTGCCGTCGCCGCTGCGTGTGGTCGACCTGGGCTGCGGAAACGCGTACCTCACGTTCGCCGCCTACCGCTACCTGTCCGATCTCGGGGCGAAGGTCCAGGTCGTGGGCGTGGACGTCCGCGAGGACCAGCGCGTGCGCAACACCGCGGTCGCCGAGTCCCTCGGGTGCGCCGGCGACGTCATGTTCGTGGCCGGCACGATCGCGGACGCGGCGGTCGCCGACGAGCCTGACCTGGTGCTGGCCCTGCACGCCTGTGACACCGCAACCGACCAGGCGCTGGCCCGGGCAATCGGCTGGAAGGCCCGCTGGGTGCTGGCCGCGCCGTGCTGTCATCACGACATCGCGGCCCAGCTCAAGGCCCACCCGGCACCGGAGCCCTACGCCGAGCTGACCCGCCACGCGATCCTGCGTGAGCGCTTCGCCGACACCTTGACGGACACGCTGCGCGCCTCGCTGCTGCTGCTGAACGGTTACCGCACGGACGTGGTCGAGTTCGTCGACTCTGCCCACACCCCGCGCAACCTGTTGCTCCGCGCCCGGCTGACCGGCACCGGCCCGACCGCGGCCCAGCGGGCGGAATACGACGCCCTCACCACCCAGTGGTCCGTGACCCCGGCCCTGGAGAAGATGCTCAGCTGACGACCACCGTCCACGCGGCGGAGTGGACCCGGCCGGCCACCTGGAAGTCGAAGAACATCCGGTAGGTGCCCGGACCGGGGGCGGCCAGCCAGAACTTGACCTTGCCGTCGACGAGCCGCAGCTCCGGGTGGATATGAACGTAGCCGAGGTCGCCTTGGCGGAACATCACCAGGTGCCCGTACGCCCCCAGATATGGCTGAAGCGTGGCCGGCGCACCGCTTGCCCCGGCGACCGTCATCAGCAGCGGCTGGGTCGACTCGGTTCGCGGCGTCCCTTCGTAGGACACCGCCAGCCCGTCCGCCGCCGCCGACCGCACCGGCGCGGGCAGCGGCACCGGAGCAAGAGTTCCGGCCACGGTCAGATCGGTCCCCAGTGCGACCGCGACCGACTGACCCCCGACGATCGCCGTGAAGTCGGCCACGGCCCGGTAGCTGCCCGCCGCCGCCAGGGTGAGATCGATGCTCCAGGTGCCGTCGGGCGCCATCGTCGGATGCAGGTGCTGGTAGCCGGACAGGTCGCGCCGGATCACGATCAGGTGCAGCGGCTTGTCGTGAACGATCGCGTACGTGGTGACCGACGCCCCACCGGGTCCGGCGATACGGAACCGGAACGGCTGCGGCTTCCCCGCCACGAACGTCGTGCTCAGCGGGGCCAGGGTCAGTCCGCCCGCGCTCAGCGCCAGACCGCCGGCCGGTACCGCCGCGGCCGAGCCCACGGTGACGCCGTTCTGGGTGACCGACCCGTCGGCGTTGTGGGTGTGCGGCTGGTTCTCGTCCACGGCCATGCCCGGCATGCCGGCCATTCCGGCGGGGGCGGTCGCCGGTGCCGGAATGGCGGCCGAGCCGGCGCCGGCCGTACTGCCTTGGTGGAGCCGCCCGAGCCCGTACCCGGCGAACAACGTGACGACCAGCACCGCTCCGAAGACGGCCAGCCGGAACGTCGTCCGTTCGTCATTCCGGGGGACGGTCGCCAGAGGCGCCTCCTCCAGCGTGTCAGGCATCGGCCAGCTCGTAACCGGCCTCGTCCACCGCAGCCCGGACGTCGGCGTCGGCCAGCGGCGCTGCGCTCGACACGGTGACCGCGCCGCTGCCCAGGTCAACCGTGACCGAGTCGACCCCCGGCAGCGCGGCGAACTCGCCGGACACCGCCTGAACGCAGTGGTCGCAGGTCATGCCGGTGACGGAGTAGGTGGTGAGCACAGACATCGCGGACGATTCCTTTCGGGATGAGAAGACGTCAGGAGCGGACGAGCCGCGCGATCGCGTCGGACGCCTCTTTGACCTTGGCCGTAGGGTCGCCCTGGCGGGCGGCGTCGACCACACAGTGCGCCAGATGGTCCTCGAGCAGCCCGACGGCGACCGCCTGCAGCGCGCTCTTGGCGGCGGAGATCTGGGTCAGCACGTCGATGCAGTAGGTGTCCTCGTCGACCATCCGCTGCAGGCCGCGGATCTGGCCCTCGATCCGGCGCAGACGGCCGAGCAGGGCCGCCTTGTCGCCTGAATAGCCGTGCGGCCCTACGTGTTCGTGCTCGTTCTGGTCCGTGGACATGGCTCCCAGCATACCCCCCACCCGTATCAACACCGATCTCGGCTCTCATCCTGCCACCGCCAGCGCGAACGGCAGGACCGCGGGCGCGCCGGCCTGCCGCAGAGCCCGGCCGGCCAGCGTCATCGTCCAGCCGGAGTCCACCAGGTCGTCGACGAGCAGGACCGGTCCCTCCAGCGTGGACAGCTCGTCGGCCAGTTCCGGAGGCACGTCGAACGCGCCGTACAGCGCTCGCACCCGCTGCGCGCTGTTGCCCCGTGGCCCTGACGCCACCGGACCCGAGGACTCGACCTCGCCCAGCATCGGCAGACGCCCGACCCGGGCGATGTGCTCGGCCAGACTGCGCACCAGTTTCGGCCGCCGGCGGGAGCTCATCGCCGCCACCGCCGCCGGTCGCTGAGCCCACCGGTCGTCGCCGTTCGCCCAGGCCTTCAGCACCTCCACCACGGCCGCGGCGACGTCGTCCGGGATCGGCCCGTCGCCGCCCGGATCGGGTGCGTCGTATTCGCTCGGGCCCACCAGCCCCCGCAGCCGCGAGCCCCACCCCAGGTCGGACAACCGCCCGATGGCCCGGCCGGCCGCGATCTGCTCAGTCGGCGCGATCTTGCCCTTGAGCGGAACACCGACCGATTCCATTCCGGTCGGCCACAGTTTCTTCGGCGCGAGCTCGACGCCCGGGCGGCCGAGGAACGCGTACGCCGCCGCCAGCGACTCCTCCGACACCTCGGCGTCGAACAGCGGCCCGGCGCAGTTGTCGCACCGCCCGCACGGCTCGGCATCGGGGTCGTCCAGGCATCGCCGGAGGAACTCCATCCGGCAGGCGCCGGTTTCCGCGTACTCGACCATCGACCGCTGCTCGGCGGTCCGCGCCTCGGCGACCCGGCGCAACCGGGCCCCGTCGTACGTCCACGGCTCGCCGGTGGCCAGCCAGCCACCACGGGTGCGGCGTACGGCCCCGTCGACGTCCAGGACCTTGAGCATCAGTTCCAGGCGGGCCCGGCGCAGGTCGACGACCGGCTCGAGCGCGGGCGTCGACATCGGACGGTCCGGGGACAAGTTGGCCAGGACCGACCGCACCTGCTCTTCCGGCGGGAACGCCAGCGACGCGAAGTACCGCCAGATCGCCGCGTCCTCGGCGCCCGGCAACAGCACCACCTCGGCGTGCTCGACCGCCCGGCCGGCCCGCCCGACCTGCTGGTAGTAGGCGATCGGCGACGGCGGTGCGCCCACGTGCACCACGAATCCCAGGTCGGGCTTGTCGAAGCCCATGCCCAGCGCCGACGTGGCCACCAGGGCCTTGATCCGGTTGTCCAGCAGATCCTGCTCGGCTGCGCGGCGTTCCGCGTCCTCGGACTGACCCGTGTACGACGCGACCGCGAAGCCCCGCGACCGCAGGAAGTCGGCGGTCTCGAGCGCCCCGGCCACGGTGAGCGTGTAGATGATGCCCGAGCCCGGCAGCCGCTCGAGGTGGTCCGCCAGCCAGCCCAGCCGGCGGGCCGGTTGCTCCAGCCGCAGGACGGCCAGCCGCAGCGAATCCCGGTCCAGCGAGCCGCGCAGCACCAGCGCGTCCCCGAGCTGCTCGGCGACGTCGGCGGTGACGCGCGCGTTGGCCGTCGCGGTGGTGGCCAGCACCGGCGTGCGAGCGGGCAGCCCGGCCAGGAACGTGCGCAGCCGTCGGTAGTCCGGCCGGAAATCGTGCCCCCAGTCGGAGACGCAATGGGCCTCGTCCACCACCAGCAACCCGGTGCCGGCGGCGAGCCCGGGCAGCACGTTGTCGCGGAAATCCGGGTTGTTCAGCCGCTCCGGACTGATCAGCAGGACGTCGACCTCGCCGGCCCGGATCTCCTCGGTGATCTCGCCCCACTCCTCGAGGTTGGCCGAGTTGATCGTGCGCGCCCGGATGCCGGCCCGGGCGGCCGCCTCCACCTGGTTACGCATCAGCGCCAGCAGCGGGGACACGATGACCGTCGGCCCGGCCGGCGGATCACCCGGCTCCGCCGTGACGCCGTCCCGCAGAAGAGCGGTCGCCACGAAGTACACCGCCGACTTGCCCCACCCGGTGCGCTGCACGCACAACACCCGCCGGCGGTCGATGACCAGGGCTTCGATCGCCCGCCACTGATCCTCCCGGAGCACCGCGTGCTCGCCCGCGAGCCGGCGCAGCACCTCCTCGGCACGCTCCCGCACCGCGGACCGCTCCGCTCCACTTGCTGCCGTACGTGTCTCTGCCACGGCCAAATGTCTACCAGCCGGCTCCGACAGAAATCGGGTTATCCACAGCCGCCGAACGCGAACGAAGTTATCCACAGGCCCGCGATCGGTCACCCGCGGCCAATCCGACCGCGCCATGCTGTCCGGGCTCGGCCAACCGAAAGGACCCCGATGACTCCTCCTGACTCCGCCGCCGTACGCCCGGTCCAACGCTTTCCCGGTGGCCTGCGCGCCGGCCCGTAGTCCCGGCGAGGGCCGGCGGATGACGGCCGCCCGGCCGCGCGCCGGCGCACCGCCCGGGGTCCCTGCTGCCCGGCCGGTGCGCCCGGCCGCGCCCACGCCCGGCCCGGCGAGTCGCCCGCCGCGGCCGGGCGCGCGGACGCCCACGCAGCCGGGTGGGTGCACGCGGCTGGTGCTTGCTATTCGCCGAGCCAGAGGCAGAAGGGGTGGCCGTCCGGATCGAGGTAGACGCGGACGTCGTCCTGCGGCTGGTACCGGGCGCGGACGGCGCCGCAGGCCTGGGCGTGGGCCTCGGCGGCGGCCAGGTCGTCGACGCGGATCTCCAGATGGATCTGCATCTGCGGGGCGCCGTCGGTGGCGGGCCAGGTCGGGGGCACGTACTTGTCCTCGGCCTGGAACGACAGGCCCACGTCGGCGTCCTCGGCGCGCATCAGAACCCAGTCCGGCTCCTCGACGCGAATCGGCCAGTCGAGCAGCCGGGCGTAGAAGCGGGCCAACCGGCCCGGATCGGAGGCGTTCAGGTTGACTGTGGTCAGGGTCAGATTCCCGGGTGTGGGCATCGAGTCTCCTTGACAACTTTTATTGTCGGTGAAACGGTGAGGTCATGGCCAAGACGATTGCCGAGAAGCTCCAGATCAAGCCCAACACCACGGTGTGGCTGTCGGTTCCGGGGCATGTGAGCCTGCTTACCCCGATGCCGGAGGGCGTACGCGAATCGGACCAGCTGGCCACGGCGACCACGGCGGTGCTGTTCGTGGACGACGCCGCGAGCGCCCGCAAGCTGCTCGACGAGCATCGGGAGCACCTCACCAAGCCGGCGGTGTTCTGGGTCGCCTATCCGAAAGGCAACACCACCGACATCAATCGCGACAGCCTGTGGCCGATCGTCGCCGACTTCGACATGCGGCCCAACGGTCAGGTCGCGATCGACGACACGTGGTCGGCGCTCCGCTTCCGCACCAACCGCCCTGGCGAAGGCCGCTTCACCCGCGAGCGCGGGAGCGGGAGCAAGAACGGGACCGGAACGGCAGCGAGTGACGGCGGCCGACAGGCGGAGGACGCGCGTGCCTAGGCGGGCACCATGACGCGGGACCGGGCGTTGATGGCGGCGACCGCGGTGTCGGGATGGTCGGCGAACACGCCGTCGACGCCCAGCTGCAAGAAGGCCTCGTACTCGGCGATGATGTCGCCGCGCAGGTCGGGGTTGTCGCCGAGGCGCAGGTCGGCCGGCAGGAAGCGGTTCTCGGCGCGGAACGTCCACGCGTGCACAGCCAGCCCGGCACGGTGGGCGTCGCGGACCAGCGTGGTCGGCGGGCACAGCGCCCCGAACTGGTCGCGCGGCCGGATCAGGTCCTTGTCGGCGCCGATGCCCCACGCGTACGTCGCGATGTCCTTGAGCCCGGACGAGGTGGCCAGATCTGTGTAGGGCGTCCCGAGGTCCCACGGCGTGCCGGTCGAGTCGAGCAACTGGATCAGCCGGACGTCGGTCATCCGGTGCAGGCGGCGCAGGTTGCCGACCTCGAACGACTGGATCAGCACGGCCGACATGGCGTCGCCCAGATCGTTGCGGTACAGCGTGCGGACCAGCGACTCCTCCAGCGGCAGCCCGATCGACGCGAAGTACGACGGGTGCTTGGTCTCCGGGTAGATGCCGACCGGCCGGCCGAGCCGTCGCTCCTCGATCACCACCAGGTCGATGATCTCCTGCAACGACGGGATCTGGTACCGGCCGTCGAACAGCGTGTTCTGCGGCCGTACGCCCGGGAGACGCTCCGTGGCCCGCAGCGTGCGCAGTTCACTGAACGTGAAGTCCTCGGTGAACCAGCCCGTGGTTTCGATGCCGTCGATGACCTTCGTGGTGCGGCGGCCGGCGAACGCGGGGTGCGCGCTCACGTCGGTGGTGCCGGAGATCTCGTTCTCGTGCCGGGCCACCAGCACGCCGTCCCGGGTCGCGACCAGGTCGGGCTCGACGTAGTCGGCCCCCATCCGGATCGCCAGCCGGTACGACTCCAGAGTGTGCTCGGGACGATATCCGGACGCTCCGCGATGGGCGATGACCAGCGGTTCGGTATGCACATCTCGAGTGAACCGGGATTCGGCAAAATCCTGGTTGGCTGGACATAGCGGGCAGGTGAACGTCACTTCTCGGGATCGGCTGCTCCCGCCGCCTCCACCTCGGCCGGACCGTCACCGGGCTCGCTGGTCGCGCCGAGCAGCGTCGCGTCGCAGGCGCGGCCGTTCAGAGCGAACGTCTGCGGCAGCGGATCGGCGCCGCGGTACACACCGTGCAACTTGACGGTCAGTGAGCGCCCCGCCGCCAGTCCACCGTCGGCGTCACCGCGCACCGTCACCTGCTGCCCGTCCTGCCGGACCCGGCGCGGCTTGGTGGTCAGGTGCTGATCGCCCGGGTACGCGAACTCGAGCCGCCACCCGCGCAGCGCGCGCCGGCCGTCGTTGTGCAGGGTGAGCCCGGCCTCGAAGTCCCGCCCGGAGTCGCGCCACACCTGATAGGTGATCCGGCAGCCGGCCGGGCTCAGAACCGCCGCGGCCGGCCCGTTGACGGCTGCGGCCTGAGCCGTGGTCGCTTCGGCCGGACCGCGGGCGCCGACCCAGATGACCACGGCCGCCGCGATGACCGCCAGAGTCCCGGCAGTGGCCCGGACCCGGTGCCGGGCGGCGAAGATCGCCCGTCCGGTGACCAGGTCGCGGACCAGCCGGCCGCCGACGAAGACGCCGCCACCGAGCGCTTCCACGCTGAGGTGCAACCGCGAGCCGAAGCGCAGGCCGGCCCGCAGCCGCCGCACGTGCCCGGAGCGTCGGGCGGCGGCCGGGTGGACGGCCGGGTGGACGGCCGGGTGGACGGCCGAGTAGGCGGCCGGGTGGGCGTGCGACCACCGCACCAGCGGCACCGTCGTCCCGGTCAGATCGGCCAGCGCGCGCGCCAGTTCCGCGGCCGCCGGCCGTACGTCCGGATCCTTGGCCAGGCACCGGAAACACAGGTCGGCGACCGCCGCCGGCAGGCCCGGCAACGCCGGCAACGGCTCGGGCGCGGCATACAGATGAGCGCGCAACGCCTGGTTCGTGTTCTCGGCCGGCCACGGCAGCCGTGCGGTAAGACACCGGTAGAGCAGCACACCCAGCGCGTACACGTCGGTCGCGGGCAGGACCGAGCCTCCGGCCAGGCGTTCCGGCGCGAGGTAGGCGGGCGTGCCCAGCAGGCTGCCGTCGGGTCCGGCGTCACTCTGCCCGACCAGCGCCGAGATCCCGAAGTCGACCACCTTCGCCCCGGCCGGGGTGAGCATCACGTTGGCCGGCGTGATGTCGCGGTGCACGACGCCGCGGGCGTGCGCGACGGCCAGCGCCGACGCCACCTCGGCGGTCATCGTCGCCGCCTCCCGCCAGGTCATCGGCCCGCTCCGGCGCAGGCGGGCGGACACCGGTTCACCGTCGATCAGTTCCATCACGACGTACGGCACGGCGGGCCCGGCGTCGGAACACCTCTCGCCGAAGTCGAAGATCCCGGTGATGTGCGGGTGGCACAGCCGGGCGGCGGCCAGCGCTTCCTGCTTCAGCCGCTCGCGGAACTGTTCGTCGCCGGCCAGCTTGGCCGACAGCACCTTGACCGCGACCTGACGACCGAGGATCTCGTCGTACCCGCGCCAGACCACCGACATGCCGCCGGTGCCGAGCTGCTCGATCAGGCGGTACCGCGCACCGACCAGGGCGGGATCGCGCTGCCCGGTACGCCCCATCCGCCCCATAGGCCGATTGTGGCCCGCGCGCCCGAACCGCACGCCCCGCATGCCGAAACCGGCGCGGCATATCCCTTATGTCGGAATCAGGCGGGACGCTAGAGGATCGAGAGGTGCACGTGGTTCGTGTGGACCACGTTGGGAGCACCCGTGGCGCTGTACGCGCGCCAGCCCGTACTGGGCATCCAGATCTGCCGGTACCAGATCACGTACATGACGCCGAGCCGGTCGGCGTTCTTGATGAAGAACGCGGCCAGCCGGGTCCCGTAGTCCTTGTCCGCCCCGGTCGCGGCGACGTCGGCGAATCCGGTCGCGTGGGCCGAGAAGTCGCAGGCGCGCCCGAGCGGATGCTCGCCCGAGTCCCGCTGGGAGAAGCACGACGTGTAGTGCGTGAACCCGGCCGCCTGCGCCTGCTGGTAGGCGTTGAGCAGCCGCGGCGTGATGCACCCGCTGGTGGTCGGGTCGTTGACGGTGCACGACTCCTTCGGCCACGAACCGTCGGAGTTGCGCGGCGCGGGCGTGGCCAGGGCTGAGTTGGCGCTGACGAAACCGCCGGTGACGGCGCCGCCACCGACCGCGGCGAGGGCCTGCTCGGCCTGCTTCTTCTTGCCGGCCAGCACGGCGACCTCGGCCGCCTGCTTCTGGATCTCGACGTCGGCGGCCGCCTTGGCTTGAGCAGCCAGGTCGACGTCGCGTTTGTACTCGGCCAGCGTCCGCGCGTCGAGCTGGGCCATCGAGTCGAGCCGGGAGACCCGTTCCATGAAGTCGCTCGGCTCGGTGCTGTTGAGCAGCAGCGACGCGGTGCTGAACCGGCCGAAGCGGTACGACCGGTCGGCGATCACCTGGATCTGACGCGCGAGCGTCCGGGCCCCGGCCTGGGCGAGCGCCATGGTGGTCTGCAGCTGCTTCTGCCGGGTCTGTGAGGCGGTCAATTTGATCTTCGCGTCGCTGTAACCCTTGGCGGCCGACTCCAGCTGGTCGCGCAGAGTCTTGGAACCGCCCTCGGGGTCGGCGGCGGCGGGGCCGGTCACACCGGCCACCGCGATCGCACTCGCGGTGACGAGCAGAACACAAGCCGCGCCGATACGCCGAAGGAGAGTCGCCGCCACGGTCTACCTCCCCAGGTCGTCAGCGCGGGACACCATACCTCGCGCCTCGACGTTGACGCAGCCTGGTCAGGTCGCCGAGTATCCACCATCGACGAAGAGGGTCTGCCCGGTCATCGCAGCGTTGGCATCACTGGCGAGAAAGACGGCGCACGCCCCGAAATCCGACGGAAACCCGTTCCGTCCGATCAGGGCGCGGGCCGCGTGCGCCGACACCTTGGCCGGATCGGCGAACGTCGGCTCGGTCAGCGGGGTGTGCACGACGCCGGGCGCGATGGCGTTGCAGAGCACGCCGTGCCGCGACCAGGCTTCGGCCTGCGAGCGGGTCAGCGCGACCAGGCCGCCCTTCGACACCCCGTAGACCCCACTGTTCCCGTACGCCCGGAAAGCCTGTTGCGAGACGACGTTGACGATCCGCCCCCAGCCGCGGGCGGCCATCGGCGGCCCGAACGCCTGCCCGAGCAGGAACGGCGCGGTCAGGTTGGCGGCCAGCGTCACGTCCCAGTCGTCCTCGGTCAGCTCGTCCATCGGCGGCCGCCGGTTGACGCCGGCCGCGTTGACCAGGATGTCGGGATCGCCGAGGAGGGGCAGGGCGGCGGTGAGGGCGGACCGGTCGGCCAGGTCGACCTCGACGTACGAGGCCTCGACGCCGTGACCGGAGAGCTCGGCCACCGCGTCGATCAACCACGACGGCCGCCGGGCGACCAGGACGATCCGCGCGCCGGCCCGGCCCAGGGCCAGCGCCATCGCCCGGCCGATCCCGGAGCTGCCGCCGGTCACCACCGCCGTCCGACCGGCCAGACCGAACAGTTCCTCTACGTAGGACATGTCAGTCGAACAGGGTGGAGCGGACGGTCTCCCACGTTTCCGGGTTGGGGGCGACCAGCAGGCCGTCCCCCTCGGCGGTCGGGTGGTACTCCGTGCCGTCGAGGTGGCGGACCACGCCGCCGGCCTCCCGCACGAACAGCGAACCGGGCGCGTGGTCCCACGGCAGGATCCGCCAGAACATCGCGAACTGCTGCTCGTCGATGGCCACCGACGGGTACTCGTACCCGGCGCAGTGGTGGCCGTTGGTCACCTGGGCGAATTCGCCGGCGTGCCGGTTGACGCGTTCCCGCAGGTCGGCCGGGAAGTAGTGGCGGGCCAGCGTGCCGCCCATCGCCGCCGGCCCCGGGTCGTCGGTACGGG
Organism: uncultured Actinoplanes sp.; assembly: GCA_964236515.1. Taxonomy (GTDB): domain Bacteria; phylum Actinomycetota; class Actinomycetes; order Mycobacteriales; family Micromonosporaceae; genus Actinoplanes. The sequence continues at coordinate 107,488 of CAXSDA010000024.1, read as the reverse complement.
TCTTGACCCGGACGCCGTCCAGGTAGGCGCCGCGGCCGGCCTCGGCGATGGCCATCCGTTCGGCCATCACGTCGAAGATCCAGGACGCGGCCGGCTCGCCCTCCCGCAGGAGCGCCACCATGATCGCGAACGGCGTCTTGCCGGCGGCGAAGTTGTTGGTGCCGTCCACCGGGTCGACGATCCACACGTCGCCGGCCGAGCACATCCGGCGCAGGACGTCCGGGTCGGCGGCGACGGCCTCCTCCCCCACCACCTGGGAGCCGGGCAGCAGCGCGGTCAGCCCGGCGGTCAGCGCGCGCTCGGACTCCTGGTCGGCGATGGTGACCACGTCACCGGGCGCCTTGGCGTGGATCTCGCCCGCCTGCAGATGCCGGAACCGGGGGCGCACGATCGTGTCCGCGACCTCCCGGATCAGGCCGGTGACCTGGTCGAGTACGGGTTGCTCAAGCACGGGGCGGCAGCTTCACGACGCTGACGAAGAACTCGTCGATCTGGCGGATCACGGCGATGAACCGGTCGAAGTCGACCGGCTTGGTGACGTACGCGTTGGCGTGCAGCTGGTAGCTGCGCACGATGTCCTCGTCGGCGGCCGAGGTGGTCAGCACGACGACGGGAATCTGGCCGAGCTCGTCGTCCTTCTTGATCTCCTCGAGCACCTCCCGGCCGTCGCGCCGCGGCAGGTTCAGGTCGAGCAGAATCAGATCCGGCCGTACGGCGTCGGTGAACCTGCCCTCGCGTCGCAGGTAGGCCAGCGCCTCGGCGCCGTCGGAGACGACGGTCAGCCGGTTCCGGACCTTGTGCTCCTCGAAGGCCTCCTGGGTCATCAGGACGTCGCCCGGGTCGTCCTCGACGAGCAGCACCTCGATCGGCGTGCCAACCGCTTCCGTCATGCTGCGACCTCTTTCCGTGGTGACGTCCCGACGGGGACCCCGGCCGGCACCGGCACCGTGAAGTTGATCGAGGTGCCGTCCTCGACGTCGAGGTCGAGCCAGATCCGGCCGCCATGGTATTCCACGATCTTCTTGACGATGGCCAGTCCGATACCGGTGCCCTCGTAGGCGTCCCGCGCGTGCAGCCGCTGGAAGATCACGAACACCTTGTCGGCGAACTCGGGTTCGATACCGATCCCGTTGTCCCGGACGGTGATCTGCCACTCCTCACCGTCGAGTTTCCCGCTGACCCGGATCACCGGCGGCACGTCCGGCCGGCGGAACTTCAGCGAGTTGCCGATCAGGTTCATGAACAACGTGGTGAGCAGCGGCTCCTCGCCCTCGACGGTCGGCAGGTCGTCCCAGACGACCTGGCCGTCGTCTCCCAGCCGGGTCTCGAGCTGGGACTTCACGTCGCCGAGGACCCGGTTCAGGTCGACCTCGGTGAAGCCGGCGGTGAGCCGGCCGATCCGGGAGAACGCCAGCAGGTCGTTGATCAGCCGTTGCATGCGCTGAGCGCCGTCGACGGCGAACCCGATGTACTGGTCGGCGCGGTCGTCGAGCCGGCCTGCGTAGCGGCGCTGCAGCAGCTGGCAGAAGCTCGCCACCTTGCGGAGCGGTTCCTGCAGGTCGTGCGAGGCGACGTAGGCGAACTGCTCGAGGTCGCGGTTGGACCGGGTGAGCTCCTCGGCCTGGATCTTGAGCTGATCGTTGATCCACTCGACCTGGGCCCGGGCCTCCCGGACCTCGCCGAGCTCGGCCGCGATCTGTTGTCGCATGCCGTCCACGTCCTGGGCCAGGCCGCGCAGCTCGGGCGCACCGGCGCTGCTGATGTGCCCGTTGTAGTTGCCGTCGGCCACCTCCCGTACCAGCTCGGCCAGTTCCACCACCGGCCGGCTGACCACCCGGTCCAGCAGGAACAGCAATGCCGCGCCGGCCAGGATGACGATGGCGGCGGCGGCGATCATGACCGCGACCAGCGTCTTACCCGTCTGCTTGGCCTGGGCGGCGACGTGGTTGCGGACGGTCAGGACGTCGCTCTGCATCTGTCCCACCGCGTGTCGCAGCTGGTCGAAGTACGACGTGTCGGCCGCCCCGATCGCCACCTGCCCGGCTCCGCGGCCGTGGTCCCGCGTCGCGTTGATCACCGGCTCGGCGACCTGCGACCGCCAGATGGCGGCGCGTTCCCGGACGGCCTGCAGGTCCGCCCGGATGGTGGCGTTGCCGCCGCCTTCCGCCAGCACCCGGTCGATGGCGGCGATCTGGCTGTCCTCGTCCTGGCGCCCCTGGGTGTACGGACCCAGGTTTTCCGGGTTGCCGCTGAGGGCGTAGCCCCGGACCGCGGTCTCCTGATCGACGTAGGCGGTGGCCAGCAACTGCCCGGCCGTCCGCATCGGCCCGGTCCGGTTGAGCAGGTTGTCCAGGTTGTCGTTGCTACCGGCGGCGGTGAACGCGGCCAACACGGTCAGCGCGCCGAGCACCACGCTGACCAGGATGACCAGGGCCGCGGCGCGCTGCCGCAGTGTCCAGTCGCGCACTCTGAACCAGGTCACCGGCCACCCCCGCGGGAAATCAGCAGCATCGCCACGTCGTCGGTGAGCGGACCGCCGTTGCCCTGGTCGGCCCGGCCCACCAGCCACGCCGGTAGCGCGGCCGGCGGCAGCTCGAGTGCGGCCGGCTCGCCGATCAGCGCGCACAGGCCGGAGACGTCCAGCCGCTCGTTGCCGACGCCGGTGTGACCCTCGATCAGCCCGTCGGTGTAGAGCAGCAGCGACCAGTCGTCCCCGCCGAAGTCGACCTCGCTGATCGGCGTCGGGGTGGGCTTGACGCCGAGCACGATGCCGGTCCGCGCGGTCACCGGCACGGCCTTCCCGTCGGAGAGGAGCACCGGTGGCGGGTGTCCGGCCAGCCGGACCGTACCGCGGTTGGCGGTCAGGTCGATCATCACCGACGCGACCGTGGCGAACACCTCGCGCGCCCGGCGCTCGGTCATCAGCACCTGTTCCAGCGCCGGCAGGATCTTCTCGTCGGGCACCCCGGCGAGCACCAGCGCCCGCCAGGCGACCCGCAGCTCGACCCCGAGCGCGGCCTCGTCCACGCTGTGCCCGCAGACGTCGCCGACGATCACCTGCAGCCGGTCCTCGGCGATCTGGACGACGTCGAAGAAGTCACCGCCGAGCAGGCCCAGCGCCCGCCCGGAGCGGTAGAACGTCTGCACGGCGACCTCGGTCGTGTCCATCAGCGGCTGGGGCAGCAGACCCCGTTCCAGCCGGGCCGACTCGGCCTGGCGCAGCTCGACCTCGCGCAGCCGGCGGGCGTTCTCGTCGGACCGCTTGCGTTCCACCGCGTAGCGCAGCGCGCGGACCAGCAGCACGCCGTCGACCTGGCCCTTGACCAGATAGTCCTGGGCGCCCTCGGCGACCGCGGCGACGCCCAGATGTTCGTCCGACCGGCCGGTCAGCACGCACACCGCGGCGTTGCCGGCCATGGCCAGCAGACGGCGCAGACCGTCGATGCCCTCGGCATCGGGCAGCCCCAGGTCGAGCAGGACGCACTGGATGCCGGCCATCAGCAAGGTGGCCTCGCGCAGGCTGGTCGCCACGGACAGGTCGAACGGCGCGCCGGTCTCGTCCAGCAGCTCCCGGACCAGGAACGCGTCGCCCTCGTCGTCCTCGACGAGGAGGATGCGCAGCCGCTCGGGCATCGGACCGGCGTACGTCCGGGGCGCGACCGACGGTTCAGTCATGCCGTACCCCACCTCGACTTCTCCGGCCGTGACCCGCTGATCGTGTACCACGCCGGGCGGCGGCACAACACCGACCCGGTCACGGCCGGCGCTCATCCGGGTGAAGATCGTTTTCGGTCGCCGCCACGCGCCGCGCGTGCTGGGCGATCACCTCGCCCAGGATGCCGTGCAACCGGCCGCAGTCCAGGCAGTGCAGGTTCTCGTCGAGGCGGCGGCGCCCGCACTCGACGCAGGTGCCCCCGTCCTCCGGGTCCCGGTACGCGGCCAGCGCCCGGTACATCGCGCGGACCACGTGGTCGCTCATCCGGAATATCGCCTCGCCGTACGCCGTCCGCACGCCGAGCGCGGCCACCGGATCGGCACCCGGGTTCGGATCGTAGTGCGCCACGCGATCGATGAACTCCGCGATCACGGTGGCGGGGTCGAGCGGGGCGGTCACGCGGCAACGCTATGCCACCGGCGCGGAAGATCCACCGGGTACCCGGCGCGACCGGCGACGCGCTTAGATGACACCCATGCGTGACGCCGCCGACCGAGCCCTCATCCGGCCCCGGGGTCGATCCCTGGCCGCCCTCGTCGTGGTGCTGGCCCTGGCCGCGCTGGGGTACTGGTCGGTGACGGCGGTGATGCCGCCCGCCGTCCGGGGCGCCGGCGCGCCCACCGGGGAGTTCAGCGCGGCCCGGGCGTACGCCCACGTGCAGGCCATCGCGGTGAAGCCGCATCCCGTCGGCAGCGACGCCCAGCACCAGGCCCGGGCGTACCTGGTGAACACCCTGGCCGGGCTCGGCCTGTCCCCGCAGGTGCAGGACACCACCAGCGTTCAGGGCGGCGCGCTCGAGTCCAGTGCCGGCGGCGTCAACCTGGCCCACGTGCAGAACGTGGTGGCGAGGATCCCGGGCAGCGCCCCGACCGGCCGGGTGTTCCTGGTCGCGCACTACGACTCGGTGCAGAACGGCCCGGGCGGCAACGACGACTCGGCCGGCGTGTCCACCATCCTCGAGGTGGCCCGCGCGCTGACCACCGGCCCGCAGTTGCGCAACGACGTGGTGCTGGTGCTGACCGACGCCGAAGAGGCCTGCCTGTGCGGGGCCGAGGCGTTCGCCGACCAGAACCCGCTGGCCCAGGGCGGCGGCGTGGTGCTGAACCTGGAGGCGCGCGGCCGCACCGGCCCGGCCGTCATGTTCGAGACCTCGGCCGGCAACGCCAAGCTGGTCCGGCTCTACGAGGACGCGCCCGAACCGGTCGGCACCTCGTTCGCGGTCGAGGTCTACCGGCTGCTGCCCACCGACACCGACTTCAGCGCGTTCAAGCGGCCCGGGTTCAGCGGCCTGAACTCGGCCTACATCGACGGCGCGGCGGTCTACCACGGCCCGACCGACACACCGTCCAGCATGGACCGCCGCAGCCTCCAGCAGCACGGCGACAACGCGCTGTACCTGGCCCGGGCGTTCGGCGGCCGCGATCTGCCCACCCTCCGGGGCGGCGGCGACGCGACCTACTTCCCGGTGCCGACCGGTCAGCTGACCTATCCCGGGTGGTTGGTCTGGCCGCTGGCCGGGGCCGCGCTGCTGGCGGTGCTGCTGCTGGCCGTCGTGCTCCGGGCCACCGGGCGGGCGAGCACCGGGCGGATGGCGGGCGCCTTCGTCCTCACCCTCATCCCCGTCGTGGTGGCGCCGGTGCTGGCCCAGGTGTTCTGGATCGTGCTGGGCCGGATCCGGCCGGGCTACCGGAACGTCTCCGTCGATCCCTACCATCCACTGTGGTACCGGCTGGGCGTGGTCGCGGCCACGGCGCTGGTGCTGTTCGTCTGGTACGCGCTGTTCCGCCGCCGTCTCGGTCCGGCGGCGATGGCGGTGGGCGCGTTCGGCTGGCTGGCCGTGCTCGGCGTGGTACTGGCCGCGGTGGCGCCCGGCGGCTCGTACCTGACCGCACTCCCGGCGCTGGCCGGAGCGATCGCCGGTCTGCTGGCGGCCGCCTTCCGCGGCGGTTGGTTCTCGATCGCCGCCGTCCTGCTGGGCGCGGCGGTGGCGATGATCGTGCTGCTGCCGACCGTGGTGCTGTTCTTCCCGGCGATGGGCATGGCGCTGGCCGCGGCCGGCGGGTTCGTGACCGTCCTGCTGGGGCTGGCGCTGGTGCCGGTGGTCGATCTGCTGCACCCGGAAGCCGGCGGCCAACTCGGGGTGGACGCGGGGCGGGCCCGGCGCGGCGCCGTCGTCCCGGCCCTGGTGGCGCTGGTCGCGGTGGTGGTGTTCGGCGCCGTCGGGCTGCGGATGGACCGCTTCGACGCCGCCCAGCCGGCGCCCACCCAGCTGATGTACGCGCTGGACACCGACAACGGCACCGCGCAGTGGCTGAGCCCGGAACCGGTGCCGCAGGCCTGGACCCGTCAGTTCGTCTCCGGCGCCCCGCACACCGTGACCGGGGCGCTGCCGGCGTTCGGCGCGGAGAAGCTGACCACCGGCACCGCCACGGCCGCGGCCCTGCCGGCCGCCCTGATCACCCTGACCAGCGCCACGGCCAACGCCGACGGCACCCGGACGCTGCGGCTGACCGTGGTGCCGCAGCGGCCGGTCCGGCTGCTGACGCTGCACGTGGCCGAGGACGTCCCGGTCACCGCGGCCACGGCGGGCGGCCGCGGAGTGCCGGTGGGCCCACCGATCGGCGACGGCTGGGGCTTCGGCTTTGTCTTCCACGCGCCGCCGCCGGCCGGCCTCGACGTCACGCTCACCGTGCGTACGGCCGCGCCCGTCCGGATCCGGGTGATGGACGGCTCCGACGGCCTGGGCGGACTGCCGGGCTTCCACGCCCGCCCGGCCGGCGTCGGCGTCGCCGGCTCCCACATCAGCGAGATGTGCGCCGTGACCAAGACGTACCAGTTCTGACCGTGGACTTCGGCGAGCTGGTCGAGCCGCACCGCGCGGAGTTGCGGGTGCACTGCTACCGCCTGGTCGGCTCGTACGACGAGGCGGAGGACCTGGTCCAGGAGACCTTCCTCAAGGCGTGGCGGCGCTGGGACGACTTCGCCGGGCGGTCGTCGGTGCGGACCTGGTTGTTCCGGATCGCGACCAACACCTGCCTGGATCACCTGGGCGGGCGTACTCGGCGCGGGCTGCCCGACGAGCCGGGCATCTCGGAATGGCTACAGCCCTACCCGGACGAGCCCGGCGAGAGCGCGATCGCCCGGGAGACGCTCGAGTTGGCGTTCCTGGCCGCGATCCAGCACCTGCCGCCCCGGCAGCGGGCGGTGCTGATCCTCCGGGACGTGCTGGGCTGGCCGGCCGCGGACACCGCGGACACCCTCGAGCTCAGCGTCGCCGCGGCCAACAGCGCACTCCAGCGCGGCCGGGTCACGCTGCGCGAACACCTGCCCGAACGCCGGGCGGACTGGACGGCGACGACGGCGACCGGCGCCGAGCGGGCGGTTCTGCTCCGATACATGGAAGCGGTCGAGCGGGCCGACCTCGACGCGGTGGCCGCAGTGCTGGCGGCGGACGTGCGAGCGACGATGCCGCCGTACCCCGAATGGTTCGCCGGCCGGGACGCGACCATGGCCGCGCTGGCCCGCAGCTGGAATCCGGACGCGCCGGAATTCGTCGGCCGCTTCCGGGCCGTCGAGGTACACGCCAACGCCGGCCCGGGCGCGGCCGCCTGGACGACGCTCGACGGACGTACGTACCGGGCGTTCGCGATCAGCCTGATCCGCGTCGACGGCGACCGCATCGCCGAGATGACCGCCTTCCACGACCCGCACCTGTTCACGATTTTCCGGCTACCGATGAGTTTTCCGGCCCGGGACCGTCTACCCGGGTAAAGATCCATAACGGAGGCGAACATGGCGAAACTGCTCTACTCGGCGGCGATGTCGCTGGACGGGTTCATCGCGGGGGTCGACGGGGACATGTCGTGGCTGTCGGCGGAGCAGGGGGGCGGCGACGGGCCGAGTTCGGCCGAGCTGGCCCAGGAGGTCGGATCGTTGCTGGTCGGGCGGCGCACGCACGACGGCGACGACCCGAACGAGGGCACCGACAGCGAAGGCGCGTTCGGCGGCTCCTGGCACGGTCCGGTGATCGTGTTGACCCACCGGCCGCCGGCCGAGCCGTACCCGGACACCACGTTCGTCACCGACCTGCCGGCCGCGGTCACGGCCGCCCGGGACGCCGCGGGCGAGAAGTACGTCAGCATCCTCGGCGCCGACGTGGCCCGGCAGTGCCTGGAGGCCGGCCTGGTCGACGAGGTTCTGGTGTACGTCGTGCCGGTGCTGCTGGGCGACGGCGTACCGCTGTTCCGGCACCCGGGCGGCACCGACATCCGGCTGGAACCGACCGGGCGGACCGCTCACTGGTACCGGGTGAAGTCCCGTTAGCGCCGGCCGCGCCCGCGACCGGCCTGGCCCGACTCGGGCTTGAAGTGGATGAAGAGCCGGCCCCAGTTGTCGCCGTCCTTCTCCACCCGGTGGTAGAGCTGCTTGATGTCGCGCTGATCGAGGAAGCGCAGCACCTTCTTCTTCAGCGCGCCCGAGCCCTTGCCCGGGATGATCTCGACCAGGGTCGCCTTCTTCTCGATGGCCTCGTCGATCACGCCGCGCAGGGCCCGGTCGATCTCCTGGCCCTTGTTGAAGATGTCGTGCAGATCAAGCTTGATCTTCACTGGCTGCTCCCCTGGCTCGCCCGGCCCTGCTTGCCCAGCCAGGTCTCGACCCGGCGGACCGCCTCGGTGTAGTCCGCGTGCCTCTTCATCGCCGCCGCCAGCCGCAGGTGCGGGAGCGCCTCACGAAATCGGCCGCCCCTCTCCAAGGTGCGGCCGAGCACATGATGAGCGTAATGATCGGAGGGATCCCGCTCGATCAGCGCCCGTAACTGGGCTTCGGCCCCGTTGAGCTGGGCCGAATTGAAGTACGCCCGGGCCAGCAGCTGCCGGACCGCGGTGTTGTGCGGTTCGGCCTCGACGATCGGCTCGAGCAGACGCGCCGCCCCGAGCGGGTCACCGGACTCGAAGACCGTGGTGGCCCGGCGGTACTCCTCGAGAAGATCCACGTGCCCGCTCCCCACGCTCGCGCCGCATCGCCAGAAGACCAACGCTGGCACAACATCGGCTCAACGGCGAGTGTTCCCACCTCCCTAGCTTCCCGACAATTCCTCTGATATGGCAACCATCGGAGCAGAGAATGCCTGGGTGGGCGACTTTCCTGGCCATCTGGTACAAGCTCCAGAACAGCCCCGGTACGGCCGGGCCAAGGCTCTCGTCGTCGGCCTGGTGACGCTGGCCATGTGCCTCACCCTGGCCGGCGCCACGCCGAGGCCGAAGGTCAGCCCGCCCTCGTTCGCGATCGCCGGCATGGACCAGATCGGCGCGCCCCCGATCGGGGTGTCGTGGGCCCCGCAGCCGGTCATCTCGATCGGCGGCCTGCGCAGCGTGGCCTCGGCCGAGGGGACCACGTTCGCGCTGCACACCGCCACCGGCGACCGGACGTTCCTGCCCGGCGTGAACCTGGGCAGCACCACGCCCGGGCACCTGCCGGGCGAGCTGTCGATCAGCGCCGCGCAGTACCGGAACTGGTTCGCCGCGATGGGCTGGCTGGGCCTGCGGGCGATCCGGATCTACACCATCCACCCGCCGGCGTTCTACTCCGAGCTGGCCCGCTACAACCGCGCCAATCCGGACCGGCCGCTCTATCTGATGCAGGGCGTCTATCTGCCCGACGAGTCGTACGTCGAGAAGCAGAACGTGTACGACCGGTCCGTCACCGGCGCGTTCCAGCGCGAGTTGCGGGACGCCGACCTGGCCGTCGCCGGGGAGCTGACCCGGGCGCCCCGGCGCGGCCGCGCGGCCGGGGTCTGGGACGCCGACGTGACGCCGTGGCTGCTCGGGTGGGTCGTCGGCGTCCAGTTCGACCCGACCGCCACCGCCGCCTCGGACCGGCGCAACGCCGGTCAGCCGCTGACCCGCGGGACGTACTTCCGGAACACCGCGGACGCCACCCCGACCGAGCGGTGGCTCGCCGCCCGGATGGACGAACTGGCCGGCTACCAGGCGAAACGCGGGCTGAGCGTCCCGATCGCGTTCGTCAACTGGCCGACCACCGATCCGTTGCGGCACCCCGAGGAGCCGCTGCCGGCCGAGGACCTGCTTCAACTGGACGCCAACCACGTCCAGCCCACGCCGGCGTGGCCGGCCGGCACGTTCGCCAGTTACCACGCGTACCCGTACTACCCGGACTTCCAGCGGCACGAACCGGCGCTGCAGCGGTCCACCTACGACGGCCGGGCCGACCCGTACGCGGGCTACCTGCACGAACTAGGCGCGCACCACACCGCCATGCCGACTCTGATCACCGAGTTCGGGGTGCCGTCGTCGATCGGGTCGGCGCACAACAGCCCGCTCGGCCGCACCCAGGGCGACCACAGCGAGGCGGACGCGATGCGCATCGACGCCGACCTGCTGCGGCTGATCAAGGATCAGGGCCTGAGCGCCGGGTTCCTGTTCGACTGGGCCGACGAGTGGTTCGAGTTCACCTGGAACACGATCGGGCACCAGGTCGCCGACCGGCGGCAGTTGTGGCACGACCCGCTGACCAACGCGCAGAACTTCGGGCTGCTGGCGATGGACCCGGTGGGCTCACCCGACGCCACCATGCAGTACCTGGTCGACTCGGAGTCCGCTTGGCCGGCCCGGCGGATCACGGCGCGGGTGGACGAGTCGTACGTGCATCTGCGGATCAGCCTGCGCAGTCCGGTGCCGGCGGCGCTCACGCTGGGCTTCGACGTGCTGCCCGGCCTGAGTGGGTCGCCCGCTCCCAACACCAGCGACGGGGACTCCGACGCCGCGTTCACGCTCGACCTGGCCGGGCACACCGGGCAGGCGTACGTGCGCGACGAGCTCGATCCGCTGCCGCTGGACTACGCCGTGGCAGCCCCGACGCGGGGGCCGTCGGCGCCCGGGTGGAAGCCGTTCGACCTGGTGGTGGACCGGGCGCTGACCATCCCGGCGACCGGCCAGAAGCTGCCGGCCGAGCTGCAGGACGCGGGCGCGCTACGGTACGGCACCCCGGCCGCCGACAGCCGGGCGGTCTGGTACCGCGACTCCGACGACCTGGTCGTACGGGCGCCGTGGGCCCTGCTGGGGTACGCCGATCCGTCCGCGCACCGGGTCGGCGTGCCGCACGGAACCACGCTGACCACCCAGGTCAGCCCGGGCGTGCAGGTCACCGTCTCGGCGTCCGGCACCGACCAGCGCACCGGCGAGGTCACCTGGGTCAACTGGAACCGGCCGTACTGGTCCGAGCGGCTCAAACAGGGCGCCGGTGCCTACCGCGACGCCGTCCTCGAGGTGAGCGGGACTTTCTGACCAGCAGCACGGTCAGGCCGAGACCGACCATCAGGAACCCGGCGGCGGCCAGCACGACCGGGTTCGCACCGGTCACCGGCAGTCCGGGAGTGCCCGGCGCCAAGGTCGGCGGCGAGCCCGGCGAGCCCGGCGAGCCCGGCGAGCCCGGCGCGCTCGCGGGCGGCCCGGCGACCGGGCGGCCGTGCACCACCGCGCTCAGCGTCTGACCGGCCGAGGTGACGGTCAGCACGGCCATGCCGTAGCCGGTGCCGTCGGCCAGGCCGGTCACGTCGCAGCCGATCGCGACGGTGGTGGTGGCCGCGCAGTGGTTACCGCCCGAGGTGCTCTGGACCAGGTAGGCGATGAATGTGCCGGTGCCGAACGTCACCGGCGGCGTCCATGTCACCCGTAGCCCGCCGTCGAGCGGGGCGACCCGGACGCCGGTCACCGCGGCCGGCGGGCGGGGCAGCCCGGCTACCAGGGCCGGGACGATCGACGCGCCGCCGGAGCCGTTGCCGAGCTGGCCGTCGTTGTCGGCGCCCCAGCAGAAGGAGACGCCCCGGGAGTCGAGGGCACAGGTGTGCCGGGCGCCCCCGACGATGTCGAGCAGCGTCGCCCCGGAACTCTGCGCGCCGGTGTCGACCCGGGTCGGGTCGTTGGCGTGGGTGGTCGAGCCGTCGCCGAGCTGGCCGTTGACGTCCGAGCCCCAGCAGTACGCAGCTGAGGTACGGGCCAGCCCGCACACGTGCCGGGCGCCGGCGCTGAGCTCGGCGAACTCGACGCCCCGAGCGTGCACCGCGTCCGGCGTGCCCGACGTGCCGCCGGCCGTGTCGCCCCAGCAGTAGGCGTGCCCGTCCGCGTCCACGCCGCACGCCTGGGTGTCGCCGACGGTGATCTGGCGGATCCGGGTCCCGTGCATCGCGCCCGCGGTGGAGACCCGCGTGGGCCGGTTGCGGTCCACCCCGTCGCCGTCGCCGATCTGCCCGGCACTGCCTTCCCCCCAGCAGTACGCGGCCCCGCCACCGGTGATGGCACAGGTGGTGTCCCCGCCGGCCGCGATGTCGACTACCGCGACCATGCCGCTCGCGATGCTGACCCGGACGGGCGAGGTCGTGCCGGGGGACAGCCCGGGGACACCGAGCTGCCCCGCCGAGTTGTCGCCCCAGCACCAGGCGGCGCCCTCGTCGTCGATGGCGCAGGTGTGGTTTGCGCCGGTGGTGATCTCCACCAGCGTGCGATTGCTGAGCGCGCGGATCGTGGCCGGCGTCGCCTGACCGGCGTTCGAGCCGATGCCGAGCTGGCCGTCGGAGTTCGACCCCCAGCAGTACGCGGTCCCGTTCAGGTCGATCGCGCAGGTGTGCTCTGCCCCGGCGTCGACCTGGACCGCCGGGTGCTGCTCGTCCAGGACGCCGTCGGCGTGCCTGACCGGCGTCGCGACGGCCGAGTCGGCCGGCATCCGCCCGTCGCCGAGCTGGCCGGCCGAGTTGTCACCCCAGCAGTAGAGCGTGCCCAGGCTGCTGATCGCGCAGGAGTGGTTCTTGCCGGCGGTGATCGACGCCGGTCCGACCGTGGCGACGTGGAACGCATCCGGGCTGACCCCGTCCGGCCAGCCGTCGTCCGCGAACGCCGGGGCGGACGGCAGCGCCGCCGCGACGACCGCGAGGACGCCGGCGGCAAACCGACCTCGAACCACCTCGTACCCCCCGATGTTGCCCGACACAAGGGGGACATTATGCGAGTTTTAGAATGTTTAGTCTGATTCCGACACACCCTGAGCGGGCGCGTCGGCCAGCACCGCCGTGCTCCGGATCGTGTCGGCCGCGCTCACCGTGGCGAACCCGACCGTCTCCCCGACCCCGAGCCGGGTCGCCGCCATGGCCGGCCCGAAAGCCGCCGCCACCGCCAGGGCCGCACCCACCGCAGCCACCCCGCTCCGCCTGCGCCATGCCGTCATCGTCGTCATGACCAGCAGAATTTCCGGGTACGGTGTCAACACCCTGTGCGTGACCCCAGCCGTTTCTGTGGGGTTGGCTCACAGGGGTCGCACAGCAAGCGAAAAGCGCGCGCATAGCGGGGCCCGGCAGAGTAAAGGGCATGACGATGGCGAACGCAGACACCAGCCACGAGTTGCGGCGGCCCGACGGAGGCCCGGTCCGGGTGCTCGTGGTCGACGACGAGCCGACCCTGGCCGAGCTCCTCTCGATGGCGCTGCGCTACGAGGGCTGGGACGTCCGCAGCGCGGCCGACGGGCTGTCCGCCGTCCGGGCCGCGCGCGACTTCCGCCCCGACGCCGTCGTGCTCGACATGATGCTGCCCGACATCGACGGGCTCGAGGTGCTGCGGCGGCTGCGCGGCGAGACGCCCGAGGTGCCGGTGCTGTTCCTGACGGCCAAGGACTCGGTCGAGGACCGGATCACCGGCCTGACCGCCGGTGGCGACGACTACGTGACCAAGCCGTTCAGCCTGGAAGAGGTGGTGGCCCGGCTGCGGGGGCTGATGCGCCGGATGGGCCACTCCCCGATGCGTACGGACTCGGCGCTGATCGTCGGCGACCTGTCGCTGGACGAGGACAGCCACGAGGTGCGCCGCGGCGGCGACCTGGTCACGCTCACCGCGACCGAGTTCGAGTTGCTGCGCTACCTGATGCGCAACCCCCGGCGGGTGCTGAGCAAGAGCCAGATCCTCGACCGGGTCTGGAACTACGACTTCGGTGGACAGGCCAACGTGGTGGAGCTGTACATCTCGTACCTCCGCAAGAAGATCGACGCCGGCCGTCAGCCGATGATCCACACCATGCGTGGTGCCGGTTATGTCCTCAAGCCCGCCGACTGAGACCCCCCGCCCCGTCTGGCGCGACGTCTCCGGCTGGCCCCTGCGGGCTCGCCTGGTCGCCCTGCTCATCGGCCTGCTGCTGCTGCTCGGCCTGGTGGTCGGCGCGACCGCGGAGATCTACCTTCGCAACAGCCTGTACGACCAGGTCAGCCAGCGCCTCGGGCAGCTCACGCAGCAGGCGCCCGGCCGATCGGGCGGCGATTTCTCCGGCGACGCCGTTGGCGGGCGGGGCATCCCGCCGGTCGCCCAGGACGGAGACATCCTGCTGCGACTGAGCGCCGGAAGCGCGCCGACCGGGTACGTCGTCCAGTTCGGCACGAACGCCAGCGGCAACTACGACCGCATCCAGGGCGCCGTGTCGACCGCGACGGCCCAGAAGATCCAATCGTCCATCGTGCCGGACGGCCGGCCGACCGACATCGATCTCGGCGGCTCGCTTCACGACTACCGGGCCGTCGCCGTCGTCCGCAACGACTCGACCGTCACCGTCGCCGCCGTCCCCCTGGAGCGCACCCAGCAGACGCTTGTGCAGGTGGCGCTGTTCACCGGTGGCGGCATCCTGATCGCCGTCATCATCGCCGGCGTCGCCGGCGCGGTCATCATCCGGCGGACGCTGCAGCCGCTGGACCGCGTGGCCGCCACCGCGACCCGCGTGTCCGAACTGGAACTCGACCGCGGCGAGGTCGACCTGGCCCAGCGGGTGCCCGAGGCCTACACCGACGTGCGCACCGAGGTCGGGCAGGTCGGCAACGCGCTCAACCGGATGCTCGACCACGTCGGCAGCGCCCTCGAGGCCCGGCACGCCAGCGAGATGCAGGTGCGGCAGTTCGTCGCCGACGCCAGCCACGAGCTGCGCACGCCGCTGGCCGCCATCCGCGGGTACGCCGAGCTCAGCCGCCGCAGCGGCCAGCCGGTGCCGCCCGAGGTGGCGCACGTGCTGAACCGGGTCGAGTCCGAGGCCAAACGGATGACCACCATGGTCGAGGACCTGCTGCTGCTGGCCCGGCTGGACGCCGGCCGGCCGCTGGCCCACGACCCCGTCGACCTGAGCATGCTGGTCGTCGACGCGGTCAGCGACGCCCACGCCGCCGGACCGCGCCACGACTGGCAACTGGACCTGCCCGAGGAGCCGGTGACGGTGATCGGGGACGGCGCCCGGCTCCACCAGGTGCTGGCCAATCTGCTGGCCAACGCCCGTACGCACACGCCCGAAGGCACCACCGTGACGGTCGGCGTCAGCGCGACCACCGACACCGCCACCCTCCGGGTCACCGACACCGGCCCGGGCATCCCGGCCGACCTGCAGCCGCACGTCTTCGAGCGGTTCGCCCGCGGCGACAGTTCCCGGTCGCGGGCGGCCGGCAGCACCGGGTTGGGACTGTCCATCGTGCACGCGGTGGTCACCGCCCACCAGGGCCGGGTGACCGTGGACAGCCACCCGGGCCGGACCGAGTTCACCGTCGCGCTGCCGCTGGTGCCGTCGACTCAGACCTTGACCACGTCCGTCTTGTCCTCCGGCAACGCCTGACCGGCCGGCGCGGGACCGGCCGGCGCGCGCCGGTTGTGCTTCAGCGTCAGGTAGCCGCAGAACACCGCCGGCACCGCGATGAACAACACCGGCAGCACGCTCCGGACGAGCACGAAGGAGACGGCCAGCAGGATCACGCCGAACGCCAGCTCGGCCCGGTTGGCGACCAGCGCCTGCCGCGGTGAGACATGCTTGTCCTCCTTCGGCGTGACCAGGAAGACCGACTTCCCGAACGCCGAGGTGGCCGACGCCCGGATGCTGATGAACAGCATGGATCCGTACAGCAGCATGGTGTGCAGCGAATACCAGAGCAGCCGGGCCTTCGACATCGCCCGCCAGTGGAAGATGAGGTCGTTGAGCATCGGCGCGATCAGGAACACCACCGTCGGCGCGAGCATCCACAGGGGAAACTCGATGCGGTAGCCGAGCAGCGGCAGCACGACCACGTGGATCGCCACGTAGAGCGAGAACACCGCGGTCAACGGAAGACTGTAGGTGAACAGGACGATGTCCAGCTTCTCGAACCACGTCATCCGCGACCGGGCGATCACCCCGGTGTACCGCTTGATGAACTCCATGTTGCCCTGGGTCCACTTCGAGTGGCGCTTCTTGAAGGCCAGGTAGTCGACCGGGTACTCCTCCTCGCACACGATGTCCGGGGCGAAGACGGTCAGGTACCCCGCGTGCCGGGCCGCGATCGAGAAGCACAGGTCCTCGGACACCACGTGCGGGAAACCACCGGCGGCGTCGTAGCACGTACGGCTGACCATCGCGCCGTGGCCCAGCAGCGAGAGGAAGCCGAAGCGGTCCTTCACGGTCTGGTACGCGATCCAGTGCGAGTCCACGCCGATCGAGAACATCCGCATGAACCCGTTGCGGTTGCGGGTGGCGATGTGGTTGGCCTGGACGATCCCGGCGTTGTCGTAGTTCGCGAAATAGTCCAGGCTGCGCTCGATGTAGTCGGGCGGGATGATCTCGTCGCTGTCCAGGATGACGAAGTAGTCGAAGTCGGCCGTCCGCAGATAGTTGTTGAGATTGCCCGCCTTGAACCCGGCCCGGTCGGCGCGCCGGACGACCCGGACACCGTGGTCGCGCCCGAACTCGTCGACCGCCGCCAGGTACTCGGGCTTGTTCGAATCGTCGAGGATGACCACGTCGACGTTGTCGTACCGCTGACGCATGCTGCGCTCGAGGCTGTCGGCGGAGAAGTCGTTGCAGGTGCAGTAGACGAGCACCACCTTGGGCGGCGGACCGTCCACGGTGCGCCGCGGCACCGGCCGGTCCCGGCGCGCGGCCACCAGGTGGTAGTACAGCGTGTAGACGATGTCCTTGGTGCCGTTCAACCAGAAGTACGCGATGAACACCGCGCTGATGACGGCCAGGGTCACCACCGGCCAGCCGGCCGACTCCGCCCGTACGACCTGGTGGTAGGACGCGGGCAGCAGGAACGCGAACAGGACGGCCCAGACGGCCAGGATGATCAGATAGACGCGCGGCGATTTGACCACGGAGAAACCCCTCTCGTGAAGTACGGCGTCAGCGGGCGGCGACGGGCACGCGGGCCGGCTCGGTCAGCGCCGACCGGAACGCGTCGTCGATCAACCGGTGCTCGGCAGTCATCGCCGGCCGGTGCGGAGCCGTCAGGGCGGTGACGCGTCGCAGGGTGGCGGCCTCGGTCGCCTCCGCCGCCGCGGTCAGCGCCTGCCGTCCCAGGTCCAGGTGGGCACGGCGGGCCGCCACCGGGTCGCCCGAACGGCAGGCCCGTTCGAGGTCGTCGAGCCCGTTCGTCAGCCATTCGCCGTCCGGTCGCGGCATCGGGACGACGTCGACCTCGGCGCAGCGCGACGGTTCGGCCCCGGGCGCCTCGATGGCGTTGATCAGCGGGCTGAGTTCGCCGGCGTACCGGGGGTCGAACAACCCCGGGTAGGCGCAGCGTTCGTATCCCGGATCCGGGCCGGCCAGATAGAGCGGCGCAACCGTCCCGGCGGCGGCCATGGCGCCGAGAGCGAGGTCGAGCAGGGAGACAGGCCAGCCCAGGTCGCGGATCAGGTGCAGGCGGAACCGGTCGTCGGCCGGTACGCCCAGGGCGGTCAGCAGCAACCGGGCCGACTCGCGGGCCGACTGGACGTAGAACATCGTGTCGGCGGCGTGCAGGCGGATCACCTCGCCGCCGGCCGACCAGGAACGGAGCCGGCGCATGATGATCGAGTTGTCCACGACGTGGGTGAAGCGGACGCCGGAACACGCCATCCGCCCCCGCGCCGCCGTCTCGGCCATCAGCCACTCGCCCACACGTTTGGAGCCGGCGTAGACGTCCGGCGTGTAGGTGCGCATGGCCTTGCCGGTGGAGGCGTACACGAACCGGCGCACGCCGGAACGCTCCGCCGCGGCCAGCACGTTGCGGGTGCCCAGGACGTTGGTGGCCAGCGCCGCGACCGGCTCCCGTTCGGCCCGGCCGGGATCACGTTGGGCGGCGAGGTGCAGGACGATCTCCGGCCGCGTCCGGCCGAGGATCGCGTCCACGGTCCGGGCGTCCCGGACATCGGCGTCGAGATACTCGACCCCGCCGACCGGCGCCACCGGAGGGCGATCGGCCAGGCTGACCACCCTCCCCGGCCGCTGCCGGACCAGTTCGCGCAGCAGGGCCGACCCGACGCAACCGGTGCCGCCGGTGACCAGGAGGGTGCGGCCGGCCAGGTCGGACGGGGGCGCTGCGATGGTGCGGCGCCGTACGGCCTCGAACCGGCGGTACTCGCCGACCGCGCCGGGACGGGCGGCCAGCAGAGCGGCGGTCACCGCCCGGAGGCGGCCCACTGCGGGCGGCGGCGGGGCCGGCAACCCGGGCGCCGCCGCCTGCTCCAGTTCCCGGAGCAGGCCGGCGACGGACGGCTCGGTCATGCGGCCCCCTTGCCGGGACGGCCCCGGCCACGGAAGCTGAACGTCACGCCGAGCGCCAGGAACAGCAGACCGGCGATCGTCAGCACGACCAGCCCGGCACTTTGGCCGAGAATGGTGATGCCGCTGCCGGCCAGGGCCAGCGAAGCCGAGTTGTCGTACATGGGTTTCTCCTCTTCCGCGGGGCGAGCTCGGGGCGCGCTCGTCAACGCCGACGGCACGGCCGAAGCTTAGCCACACCGGCTATTTCCGAGAAGTAAAAGAATTGCGTATAGTTTATTGCTGAGGCGGGTGGGCAGGCATTCTGAGCGGAGAATCGAGTGAATGCCGGGCGTGAGCGGGAACACAGTGCAGGAATTGCGGAGAGGAGCCATCGACGATGGAAACACGCGATGAACCGCGGCGTAACGCCCGGGCGATCGGGCGGGCGCTGATCGGTGGCGGCGCGGTGGTCTTGGTCCTGGCCGCGGCGACCGCCTGGGGTTCGTACCGCGACGACGCGAGCCCGTGCCTGACCGGCAACGACACCGGGGTCCTCACCCCGTACCGGGCCCAGGTGTCGTCGAGCACCTACGTCCAGGGCGCCACGCTCGACCTTCCCGACCCGGCCGACCTGACCGGACTACCGGCCGTCCTACGGACCATGCGCGACGACTACCGAATCAACACGATCAACGTCTACGGCCTCGAGAAGTGGACAAAACCGCAGCTCACGACCCTGTTCGACGCGCTCCGGACGGCCGGCATGGCGATCGCGCTGCGCCTCGAGTGGTACGACCAGCGGACCTTCGCCTTCCGGCCGGAGGACGCCGGCCGGGTTGTCGAGGCCTACCGGACACTGCTCGCCCTCGCC
>CAXSDA010000024.1:26419-88372 GCA_964236515.1 uncultured Actinoplanes sp. | reverse complement strand
GCCCGGCCGGAGAACCGCGCCCTGGTGACCTACCTCATGCTCAACATGCCGGTGGACGATCCGCAGGTGCAGCAGCGGCTCGGCGGCGTCAACTCGGGCCTGTCCCGCGACCGGCAGGCGGCGTATGCGACCGAGCTGGTCCGCGCCGTCCGGGCCCACGTCGGAACCATCCGGGTCTTCCTCGGCCTTTTCTACGGCTGGGACGGTTCCTATGCGGTGCCGTCGTACTCGGCGAGCGGCGCCGACGGTTACGTACTGACGAATTACAGCTATCCGGCGGCGAATGTGTCGGTGTCCAGCAGCGTGACGCAGATCATCGACGAATCGCGCCTGACCGCCGTCATGAAACAGGCAGTCGCACAGTCCGGAAACAAACCGATCATCGTCGAGTACGGTTTTCAGACTCTTACTTATCAGGCCGGAAACAAACCGGATCAGAGCGCCGGGCTGGTGCCGGACGACAATGTTAAGAAAAAGGCGCTCACCGGAACGACGTCGTTCTACTGCCACGACTACCCCGGCGTCATCGGCACGATGTATTTCGGATACAACGTGCTGAAGGCCGAGGGCACACCGGCCCGGCGGCTCGATTTCGCCCTGCGTCCGTGAGTCAGCGGATCCGGTCCAGCAGAACTTCGCGCAGATCGTCCAGCAGCTCCAGCGCGGCGTCGCCGTCGCTGACCCGCAGCTCGAACGGCACCGACTCGGGGTCACGGCCGACGACCACGTCCAGCGCGCACAGAGCCCGCATGGCCAGCTCGGCCGAGACCTCCGGCAGTGCGGCGGCGGCCAGCCGGTCGTCCAGCCACGATTTGCCGTACGCCCCGGGCAGGCTCGCCGCCACCACGGCGACCGCGGTGATCGCCTGGGTCGGCGGGATGTCCCGCAGCAGCAGCGACGGCGTCTCCCACACCCGCAGAAGTACCGAGTAGACGGCCTGCCGTCGCTGGGCCGGCGGCAGCGCCTTCAGCGAGTCGAGCAGATAGGGCGCGCTCGCGTCTTTCATGTCGTCATCGCAACACAGCAACTTGCACGCAACGATCCCCCGCAAGACCGACCCCGTACGGCGGATGCGCTAGGCTCCGGGTGTGTCCCGTTGGTATTGGCCCTTTACGAGGCCGGCTCTTGCCGGCGCCTCGGCCGTCACCGCGTGACCTGAGACGCCCCGCCCGAGCCGGCTTGAGCAGCGACCTTGTCGCTGCTTTTTTGTTGCGACGACAAAGCCGGTACACGCTCGGGGCCGGCCCCCGGGCGCCGGCGGAAGGAAGCCATGACTGAGTCACCGAGGCGGCTTCGCCGCACTACAGGCAACTCCGCGACGGACCCCGAAGTCCAACGGGTCCGAGATCAGCGCATCGCTCAGATCGTTCCGCTGATGAGTCCCGCGCTGCTGCACCATGAACTGCCGCTGACCGCCGAACTGCACGACGGCGTGCTGGAGAGCCGGCGGCAGGTCGAGGACATCCTCAACCACCGCGACCGGCGGCTGCTGGTGGTGGCCGGGCCGTGCTCGGTGCACGACCCCGTCGCCGCGGCCGAGTACGCCGACCGGCTCCGCGAGCAGGCCGACCGGTTCGCCGGCGACCTGCTGATCGTGATGCGCGTCTACTTCGAGAAGCCGCGGTCCACAGTCGGCTGGAAGGGCCTCATCAACGACCCGGCGCTGGACAACACCGGCGACGTCAGCACCGGGCTGCGGGTCGCCCGCAAGCTGCTGCTCGAGGTGGTCGGTCGCGGGCTACCGGTGGCGGTGGAGTTCCTCGACCCGATCACCCCGCAGTACATCGCCGACGCGGTGGCGTGGGGTGCGATCGGCGCCCGTACGGTCGAATCGCAGGTGCACCGGCAGCTGGCCTCGGGTCTGTCCATGCCGATCGGTATGAAGAACCGTCCCGACGGCAGCATCCCCACCGCGATCGAGGCGATCCAGGCGGCCTCGGTGCCGCACGTCTTCCCCGGCATCGACTTCTCCGGCACCCCGGCGATCCTGCACACGGCCGGCAACCCGGACTGCCACCTGGTGCTGCGCGGGGGCGGCGGCGAGCCCAACTACAGCGCAGCCGACGTGGCGGCGGCGCTCGGGTTGCTGCGCGCGGCCGGCCTGCCGGAGCGACTGGTGATCGACTGCTCGCACGGCAACAGCGGCAAGGACCATCTGCGCCAGCCGTCCGTGGCCGACGATGTGGCCGGCCAGATCGAGGCCGGGCAGGACGGGATCAGCGGCGTGATGATGGAGAGCTTCCTGGTGCCGGGGCGGCAGAACCTGGGCGGCGAGCTCACCTACGGCCAGTCGGTCACCGACGCCTGCATGGGCTGGGACACCACCATCTCCGTCTTCGAGCGCCTGGCCGGGGCAGCCGCGAAGCGCCGCACGGCGTAACTCACAGGCCGGCCACAGGTCCGGCATAAGGCGGGCATAGGGCACACGTCGAGAGTCAGGGTGTACGCATCCGACTGCCCCGAAGGACACTCGATGACCTCGACGTTGCCCGTACCGCCGATGGTGTCCGCATCGCCGGTCGAGCCGCCTCCGCCGCCCGCGCGTTCGCGGGCGACGCGGTTCTTCCTCGGCCGCCCGCAGGACCCGGCCTGGGTCCGGCCGTCGCTGTGGGGGCTGCTGCTGGTCACCGCCGTGCTGTACATCTGGGGGCTGGGCGCCTCCGGCTGGGCCAACGCGTTCTACTCGGCCGCCGTCCAGGCCGGCTCGGTGAGCTGGAAGGCGTTCTTCTACGGCTCGTCCGACGCGGCCAACTCGATCACCGTGGACAAGACGCCGGCCTCGCTGTGGATCATGGCGTTGTCCGTACGGATCTTCGGGCTGAGCTCGTGGAGCATCCTCGTCCCGGAAGCCCTGATGGGCGTGGCCACGGCCGGGCTGCTGTTCACGACCGTACGGCGCTGGTTCGGGCCGGCGGCCGGCCTGATCGCCGGTGCGGTGACCGCGCTGACCCCGATCGCCGTGCTGATGTTCCGGTTCAACAACCCGGACGCGATGCTCGTGCTGCTCATGGTGGCCGGGGCGTACTTCACCGTCCGCGCCATCGAGAAGGGTTCGACCTGGTGGCTGGTGCTGGCCGGGGTGTCGGTCGGATTCGGGTTCCTGACCAAGATGCTGCAGGCGTTGCTGGTGGTTCCCGCGTACGGGCTGGCCTACCTCATCGCCGGGCCGCCGCGGCTGGGTAAGCGTCTGCTGCAGCTGGTTCTGGCCGGGGTCGCGATCGTGGTGTCGGCCGGCTGGTACATCGCGATCGTCGAGCTGGTGCCGGCGTCGATGCGGCCGTACATCGGCGGTTCGCAGAACAACAGCCTGCTCGAACTGACGCTCGGCTACAACGGCCTCGGCCGGCTCTCCGGCAACGAGACCGGATCGGTCGGCGGCGGGGGTGGCAACGGCGGCACCAGCATGTGGGGCGCCACCGGCATCACCCGGCTGTTCCAGACCGAGCAGGCCGGGCAGATCTCCTGGCTCCTGCCGGCCGCGCTCATCCTGCTCGTCGGCGGCCTGGTTCTGACCGTACGGGCGGCCCGCACCGACCGGCTCCGCGCCGGACTGGTGCTGTGGGGTGGCTGGCTGGTCATCACCGGGCTGGTGTTCAGCTTCATGCAGGGCATCTTCCACGCGTACTACACGGTGGCCCTGGCTCCGGCGATCGGCGCCGTGGTCGGCATGGGCGCGGTGGTCGCGTGGCGGGCCCGCCGCAACCCGGTCGCGGTGGCGACGCTGGCACTGGCGACGGCGGCGACCGCGTGGTGGTCGTACCACCTGCTGGCGCTGAGCCCGACGTTCGTGCCGTGGCTGAAGTACGTCGTGCTGGCGCTCGGGATGACCGGCGCGGTCGGCTTGCTGGCGGCGGTCGTCCGGCAGCGAACGGCGGCCCGGGTGGCGATCGTGGCGGCCGGGGTGGCGCTGGCCGCCGGGCTGGCCGGGCCGGCGGCGTACGCGGTGCAGACCGCGTCCCAGCCGCACACCGGATCGATCCCGACCGCGGGGCCGTCGGTGTCGGGTGGCGGGTTCGGCGGGCGCGGTGGGCCCGGTGGCGGTGGGCCCGGCGGTTTCCGAGGCGGCAACCGTGGCGGCGGCTTCCCCGGCGGTGGATTCCCGGGTGGTGGCACTCCCGGCGGCACCGGCACCGGCACCGGCACCGGTGCGCAGCCCGGCGGCGGCGGCTTCGCCGGCGGCCGACCGGGCGGCGGCGGGATGGGCGGTCTCCTCGACGCCGCGACCGTCAGCTCCGCGATGAAGGCGCTGCTCGAGCAGAACGCGAGCTCGTACACCTGGGCGGCCGCGGCGATCGGCTCGCAGAACGCCTCGGGCTACCAGCTGGCCACGCAGCTGCCGGTGATGGCCATCGGTGGCTTCAACGGCAGCGACCCGTCGCCCACGCTGGCCCAGTTCAAGCAGTACGTGGCCGCCGGAAAGATCCACTACTTCATCGGCGGTGGCAGCGGCTTCGGCGGCCGGAGCACGGGCGGCAGCAGCGACAGCTCCGCGATCGCCCAGTGGGTGCAGGCCAACTTCACCGCGAAGACGGTCGGTAGCACCACGGTGTACGACCTGACCAGCCCCACGGCCTGATCGTGCACCGGTCCGAGGTATCCCGGCAGGCGGCTTCCTTCACGGGGAGCCGCCTGCCGGCATTGGCGTTTCCGATCGCCGCCGACACTCATAGGTCAGGCACAGGGTCGCCATATTCCGGACAAAGCCGCGTCGTCGACCTTGGTGTCATGAGCCTTTCGACGATGCCCCAGCACGCCGCCCCCGAGTCGCGCCTCGACGCGCCCGTGCTCGACGTGGTCGTCCCGGTCCACAACGAGGAGATCGACCTCGAGCCGAGTGTGCGCGGGCTGCACGCCTACCTCACGGCTCAGTTCCCGTACCCGTTCCGGATCACCATCGCCGACAACGCGAGCACCGACTCGACCGCCGACGTGGCCCGGCGACTGGCGTACGACGTACCCGAGGTCGTCTCGACCCACCTGACCGAGAAGGGTCGCGGCCGTGCCCTGAAGTATGTGTGGACCCACTCCGACGCGGCCGTCCTGGCGTACATGGACGTGGACCTGTCCACCGACCTGGGGGCGTTGCTGCCGCTGGTCGCACCGCTCATCTCCGGGCACTCCGACCTGGCCATCGGATCGCGGCTGGCCCGGGGCTCCCGGGTGGTCCGCGGGGCCAAGCGGGAGTTCATCTCGCGCAGCTACAACCTGCTCCTGCGGGGCACGCTGGCGGCGCGGTTCTCCGACGCCCAGTGCGGGTTCAAGGCGATCCGCGCCGACGTCGCCGAGCGGTTGCTGCCGATGGTCGAGGACACCGGCTGGTTCTTCGACACCGAGATGCTGGTCCTGGCCGAGCGGGCCGGGCTGCGCATCCACGAGGTTCCGGTGGACTGGATCGACGACCCGGACAGCCGGGTGGACATCGCCGCCACCGCGCTCGCCGACCTGAAGGGCATCGTGCGGCTGACCCGGGCGCTGGGTTCCGGCCGGCTGCCGCTGGCGGCGCTCCGCGAGCAGCTGGGCCGCAACCCGCTCCCGGTCGCCGGGGTGCCGGCCGGACTGGCCGGGCAGCTGATCCGGTTCGCCGCGGTCGGCGTGGCCAGCACGCTCGCCTACCTGGTGATCTACGCGATGCTGCGGAGCGGGCTGGGCCCGCAGCCCGCCAACCTGATCGCGCTGCTGATCACCGCGGTGGCCAACACGGCGGTCAACCGGCGGCTGACCTTCGGCGTACGCGGCGGCGACCGGGCGTGGAAGCACCAAGCGCAGGGCTTGGTGGTCTTCGCCATCGGGCTCGGGCTGACCAGCGGCTCGCTCGCGCTGCTGGACGCGCTGACCACCCACCCGGCTCGGGCCGTCGAGCTGACCGTGCTGATCGGGGCCAATCTGGTGGCTACCGGGGTCCGGTTCCTGATGATGCGAATTTGGGTCTTCCGGGCAAGCACCGTGACACTCCAGTCGGTCGGCAACCCAGAGTGACCGCTGCCGGAGACGCGCCCGCACGAGCCGTGCGGGCGCTTCCGCACGTTTGCCCATTTCGCGGACTTCCCCAGGTTGGAGACGTCGTCCATTGTGAGTGATCTGTCCGATCCCCTTCGGTGTGGAACAGACACACAGTGC
Organism: uncultured Actinoplanes sp.; assembly: GCA_964236515.1. Taxonomy (GTDB): domain Bacteria; phylum Actinomycetota; class Actinomycetes; order Mycobacteriales; family Micromonosporaceae; genus Actinoplanes. Next base: position 82,255 of record CAXSDA010000024.1, on the reverse strand, counting down.
GTCGGCGGCCGTTGAGCGAACGGCAATCTTCGGTACCAACGGCATCCACGCGGCACGCCGGCGCGCATGACACGCCCGACTCACGGGTAACAATGGCGTTGATCAGAACGAACCATAAATTCTGGTCGATGCGCTGGGCCGGGCCCGAATCCGGGGGGTAGCGACATGTTGAGCAAGGAAGACAGCCGGCGGCTGGCCGTACTGGAGCGCCACCTCCGCCGCGACGACCCGGACTTCTGCGCGCGCATGACCAACGGCCGACCGGCCCGCCGCCGCCCGGCGGTCGCCCTGGTCTTCGTGGCCGTCGTCGTCTGGACGACGGCCCTCATTTTCGGCGTCCTCGGCTGGTGGATCGCGGCCGCAATCACCGCGGTGTGCGCGACCACGCTCGTCGTCGCCCTGGCCGCCCAGTTACGCCACGCCGGCCGCGGCCGGCGCGCCTTCCACCGCGGCACCCCACCCTCGGCCCGGTAGCCGATCGGCCGCGCCGGAGGGACATTCCACCCCGGCTGCCGGGCTGGCGAGCGCGGTCATGCGTAGGCGACCGCCGCCGCGTCGGCGCTGCGGGCCCGGGCGACCTGGGCCGCTTCCGCGTCGACGGCCTTGCGGTGTTTCGGGGTGAGCGCGGCGAACGGCGAGATCGACAGGTCGACCCGCGTCCGGCCGGCCATCTTGGCCCGCCAGGTGCCGGCGATCTCGCCGTCGACCAGCAGCACCCCCGGGTTGCCGAGAACCCGCCACACCTCCTTCTGCATCGCCTCGTCTGGCACCAGCAGATCGCGATCCCGCGCCTGGATCAGCGCGTCCATCGGCGGGATCAGTCGTACGCCGGTCACCGTGCCGGCACCCTCCAGGTCGGACACCGACTTCTCCGGCAGCCACGCCTTCCGGCCGTCCACCGTCACCTCGGCGAGATCCGCCGGCCACACTTTCTTCATCTCGGCCGTGGCACTTCCCAGGTACTTGGCCACCTCGGCCGGTGTGGCCGGGCCGAGCAGGCGAAGGTACGTCCGGATGAAGTCGCCGATGCCGTCGTTCTCCGCCGGCGGCCCGGGCAGGTTCGTGATCGGCCCGAGGGTGGCCTCCCGGCCGCGGGCCTCGACCTCGACGCCGCCGGCCAGTCCCGAGTGCTGCCAGACGTTGCCGGCGATGTGCCGCGCATCGCAGCTCCGGCACTGGTACGTCAGCGATTCCGGCACCAGCGCACTGACCTGCCGGCTGACCTCACCGCGGGACATCGACGCGGTCAGCACGCTCCGGAACGCCTCGGCGGTGCGGGTGAACGCCTCGATCCCGAGCTTCACCCCGGCCGGGATCTGCTGGCTCTTGATCCGGGCCGACGCGTCGGCGTCGCTGACCGGCCACAGCGCGGTCATCAGCGACGCCAGGTCCTTCCGGCGGTGCCGATGGGGCGCGCCCCGGGCGGCCCAGACGGTGATCAGCCGCTTGTCGTCCAGATCAGCCGACGTACGGGCGGCCAGCGCCACCCGCGTCGAGTCCGGCGTGTACTCCTGCACCCCGAGGTCGAGCACGTCCAGGTCGCCGGGCCGCGCCTTGCCCCGCTCGGCCAGTCCGAGCGCCCGCAACCGGAACGCCATGACCTGCCGGCGATCCACCTGCAATAGGGCCTGCCGCGCCATCGCGCCACCTCCCGCCGTTCGACCTGGCCCGAACCTTACCGCCGGCCCCCGACACTGTCCGGCGGTCCGCCGGGCGCGTCAACGCCGCCCGTACCGGCGGGCGGCGACGTTCCGCAGGCGCTCCAGCCGGCTGGTCCGGGTGTCGACCATCTCCCACGTGTCCAGCGCACTCGGCCCGTACGGGCCTTCCTGCAGAATCGGCGGCTCGGGCGTGAGGCGGTAGCCGCAACGGCGGGCGACCGCGCAGCTGGCGGCGTTGGCCGGGTCGATACGCAGCAGCAGCCGGGTGAACCGCATCGTGCCGTGCGCGTACCCGGACAGCAGTGACAGCGCGCCCGCCGCCAGGCCGCGCCGCCGGTACTCGGCCCCGACGAGATAGCCCAGCTCGGCCTCGCGCCGGCCCGCGTCCACGCCGAAGAGCAGTATCTCCCCCATCGGCTTGCCACCGTCGGCGGTGATGGCGAGCTGGATGCGCTGGCCGGTGGTCCGGCCCTGCTGGGCACGTCGCAGGTAGGCCACGCCGGCGTCGTGGTCGAACGGCGACGGCATCGGCGACCAGCGGGCGACGTCCGGTTCGTCGAGCAACTCGACCAGGTCGTCGAGGTCGTCGGGCGACCACTCGCGCAGGTGGACACCGTCGCCGATCAGGGTGATCGGGAACGGCAGGCGCCCACCGGAGGTCGTCATGGCCACGATCCTGCCCGTAAGGACCCGGTTCCGGCCAGTAGCGGCGTTTATGAAGCCCGTGAGTGAGTGCTCACGACCTCGCGCGGCAGCTGGGAGATCCGGGCCCAGTCGTGGCTGATGTCCGCGGCCGCGTGCAGCAGCAACGGGAGGTACTCACCGGTCAGTTTCTCGACCGGGGTCTCGGCCGCGTGCACGGTGACGTTGAGGGCGGCGATGATCCGGCCGTCGCCGTCCCGGACGCCGGTCGCGATGGATCTGATGCCGGGCGCGAGGTCCTGATCGGCGAGCGCCCAGCCTCTCGCCCGGACCTCCCGCAGGGCGGCGTCGAGCTCGGGCCGGGACGGGAGCCACTTGGCCACGATCCCGGAGCGGGTCAGATCGGGTGGATAGGCGATGTCGTTGAGGTTCTGCGCGGCCAGCAGCACCTTGCCCATCGAGGTGGCGTACGCCGGGAAGCGGGTGCCGACGTTGACCGCCAGCGTGACGATCTTCGGCACCGCGACCCGGGCCACGTAGACGATGTCGTCCTCGTCCAACTGGGCCATCGAGCTGGACTCGCCGGTCTGCGACACCAGGCGTTCAATGTGCGGCTTGGCCACCGCCCACAGATCGAGCGAATCGATGTACGCCATCCCGAGCTCGAGCACCCGCGGCGTCAGCGAGTACCCCCGCTCGACCGTCCGGACGTATCCCAGTGACTCCAGGGTCAGCAGGATGCGGCGGACGGTCGGGCGGGCCAGCCCGGTGTCGACGGCGATCTCACTCAGCGTCGACACCCGGCGGCCCGGCCGGAACGTGCGCAGTACCTCGAGCCCGCGAGCCAGCGCCTCGATGAAGTCAGGACCGGCGTCCTCGCGTGGCATCCGTTCCCCCTCGGCAGCAGCGAAGGCTCAATGCTTCCACTGAGCTGTGTCGGAGTCGTAGTCGGAGTACTGGTACGGGTTCTCCTCGGCCTGCGATTCCGGGACGTCCGGGTACATGCCCTGGTTCCACTTCTCCTCGCCGAGCTGCCCGATCAGGTAGTCGACCGTGGCCTCGATCTTCTGCCGGGCGGCGGCCAGATCCACGCCGACCAGCTTGTGGTCGCGCTTGACCAGCTTCCCGTTCACCATCACGGTGTCCACCTCGGCCCGCTGGGCCTGGAAGGCGACGTGGCCGTACGGGTTGAGGATCGGGAACATGACCGGCGAGTCGTCGTTCTTGATCAGCACGATGTCGGCCTTCTTGCCGACCTCGAGGCTGCCCAGCTTGTCGTCCAGCCCCAGCGCCTTGGCGCCGCCGCGGGTGGCCCAGTCGACCACGTGCTCCGAGCGCAGGTGCAGCTGGGTGATCGTCTCCTGGTCGGCGTGCGCGGCCATGTGCTCGCGCGACCGGTCGGCGCCGAGGGTGGTGCGCATCGCGGTGAACAGGTCGCCGCTCCACCACACGCTGGTGTCCATCGAGAGCGACACCGGAATGCCGTACTCCCGGGCGGTCCAGCTCGACGGGTAGCCCTGGCCGGCGCTCTGCTCGCTCTCGGTGGCGACCGAGATGGACCCGCCGGTGGCCGCGATCCGCTGGTACGAGTCCTTGGAGAGGGTGGCCGAGTGCACGTAGGTGGTGTCCGGGGTCATGAACCCGTTCTCGTGCATCAGCCGGATGCCGTCGTCGTTGGTCGCACCCCACACGCCGGCGTGCGTGGTGACCGGTACGCCGAGCTCGCGGGCGACCTCGAACGCCGCCTTCTCCGGGAAGTTCGGGTCGCCGGTGACGTCGAAGGCCATCTGGAACCCGAGCATGTCGTTGCCGCGGGTGATACGCCGGTCGACGAAGTCGTGGAACTCCTTGCTCGCCGACCACTCCCACGGGCCCTGCTGGATGTTGCCGTAGGCCAGGACGAACCGGCCGGGCACAGCCTCGAGCGCGTCCACGGCGGCGTCGGCGTGCTGCGCCGTCTGCAGGCCGTGCGACCAGTCGACCGTCGTGGTCACGCCGGCGTCGAGCGACTCGATGGCGGACAGCAGGTTGCCGGCGTAGATGTCCTCCGGGCGGAACAGCTTGCCGGACTCCAGGTAGTACCAGACGAAGTACTGCGTCAGGGTCCAGTCGGCGCCGTACCCGCGCATCGCGGTCTGCCACATGTGCCGGTGCGTATCGATCATGCCGGGCATCAGGATGCCGCCGGTCGCGTCGATCTCGATCGCGCCGTCGGGCACGGTCAGCCCGACACCCACCTCGGCGATTGTGCCGCCGACGACGAGGACGTCGCCGCCGCGCAGGATCGTGTGTGCGTTGTCCATGGTCAGAACGAGACCGTTACGGAACAGCACCGGCCGCTCGTCTGTGTCGCTCATCGCCGTCAACTCTCCCTTGAGCTCGAGGCTCCGGAGCCGGGCGGACAGGCGTCCGTCAGGCGGTCACTGTCGAGATCGTCAGTGTGGCCCGAGCCACAATGAGTGTCAAGACCGTTGTTGACAGCCACTCCAGCCCAGGTCGAGACTGTTTCGGACGCCTGTCCGTCAGACGGTCAGGGGGATGGAGATCGAGCATGGGACCACTCAGCGGCCTACTGGTCGCGGACTTCTCGCGGATCCTCGCCGGGCCGTACGCGACGATGCTGCTGGCCGACCTGGGCGCCGAGGTGGTCAAGGTGGAGGGCCCCGGCGGCGACGACACCCGCACCTGGATGCCCCCGGTCCGGGGCGACGTCTCCACCTATTTCCTGGGCGTCAACCGCAACAAGCGCTCGATCGCCCTGGACCTCAAGAACCCTGACGATCTGGACGTGGCGCAGCGGCTGGCCGGGCGGGCCGACGTGATGATCGAGAACTTCCGGCCCGGCGGCCTGAAGCGGTTCGGGCTGGACTACGACACGGTGGCGGCCGGCAACGCGCGTGTGGTCTACGCGTCGATCAGCGGGTTCGGCACCGGGGCGGGCGCCGGCTACCCCGGCTACGACCTGATGGTGCAGGCTGTCTCCGGGATGATGAGCCTGACCGGCGACCCCGACGGCCCGCCGTATCGCGCCGGCATCTCGGTCTTCGACGTGATGGCCGGGCTGCACGCCAACATCGGCATCCTGGCCGCGCTGCACCACCGGGACGCCACCGGCGCCGGGCAGCACGTCGAGGTCAACCTGCTCTCCTCGGCGCTGTCCGGCCTGGTCAACCACAGCAGCGCGTACGTCGCCGGCGGCACCGTCCCGTTCCGGATGGGCAACGCGCACCCCAGCCTGTTCCCGTACGAACCGCTGCCCACGGCGGACGGCGAGCTGATCGTGATCGCCGGCAACGACGGGCAGTTCCGCAAGCTGTGCCAGGTGCTCGACCTGCCCGACCTGCCCGGCGACCCGCGGTTCGCCCGCAACGCCGACCGCACGGCGAACCGCGAGGAGTTGCGCCCGATCCTGGTCGAGCGGCTGGTCAAGCGGACCAAGGACGAATGGTTCCGCGACCTGCTGGCGGCCGGGGTGCCGTGTGCGCCGATCAACACCCTCGACGGAGGCGTGGCGCTGGCCGAGGAACTCGGACTCGACCCGGTCGTCACGATCGACGGCACGCCGGGCGTCCGCAACCCGATCACGTTCTCGTCCACGCCGGCGGTCTACCGGCTGCCTCCGCCCGGACTGAACGAACACGGTGAGGAGATCCGGCAGTGGCTGACCGAGAACTGAGCTTCCCGACCTCGATCGGCACGTCCGACGAGAAGCAGATCCGGCTCCTCGGCCAGGATCTCGCGGCCGACCTGATGGGCAAGGTCCAGTTCGGCGAGCTCGCCCTCTGGCTGATCTCCGGCCGGCGACCCGCCCCGGGCGAGACCCGCGTGTTCGAGGCCGTCCTGGTGGCGCTGGCCGACCACGGATTCACGCCGACTGCGATCGCCGCCCGGGTGACCTATCTGAGCGCGCCCGAGTCGCTGCAGGGTGCGCTCGCGGCCGGCCTGCTCGGCGGCGGCTCCCGGTTCCTCGGCGTGACCGAGGACTGTGGACGGTATCTGCACGAGGTGCTGGCGGCGGCGGACGAGACCCCGGCCGACGACGCCGGGTACGACGCGCTGGCCCTGGAAGCAGTACGGCGGACCCGGGCGGCCGGCATGTTCGTGCCCGGTCTCGGCCACCCGGTGCACAAACAGCAGGACCCGCGCACCCCGGTCCTGATCGGCATCGCCGAGGAGGAGGGGCTGCGCGGCCCCCACCTACGCCTGTTCGAGGCGATCGGCCGGGTGCATCCGCAGGTGCTCAACCGTACGCTGCCGCTCAACGGCGCCGGTGTCTGCGGCGCGGCCCTGGCCGACCTCGGGCTGCCGGTCGACATGCTGCGCGGCCCGGCTCTGCTGGCGCGCGCGGCCGGCCTGCTCGGGCACCTCGCCGAGGAGAGCCGCCGACCGATCGGCATGGAGATCTACCAGACTGTGGATCGCAACGCGGTCTACACCGCCGAGTAGAAAGGAATCCGCTCATGGCCACCGTGGTCGCGGTCATCGCCTCCACTCATCATCCGTTCTTCTACAAGGCCAGTACGGCCACCGGCGACGACCGGCCGCCGTTCGCGGATGAGTGGGTCCGCAAGATCACGGCGTTCCGCGAGACGCTGACCCGGGTGAACCCGGACGTGCTGGTGATGGTCGGGTCGGACCACTTCCACCAGCTCTGGCTGGACAACATGCCGCAGTTCCTGGTGGGCAAGGCGCCGTTCTACGACGCCAACTGGTACAACGAGGAACGCGAGTTCGGGCTGCCCCGGATGCTGTTCAAGGGCGACGAGGACCTGTCCGCGCACCTGCTGCGCGAAGGTCTGGACTCCGGTTTCGACCTGGCGTTCAGCAACGAGCTGCGGATCGACCACAGCATCACGTGCCCGATCATCACGCTGCGTCCCGAGGCCGATCTGCCGATCGTCCCGATCTACACCAACATCTTCGCCCCGCCGCTGCCCCGACCGAAACGGTTCGTGCAGCTCGGCGAGGCGATCCGGGAGATCGTCGAGTCCTGGCCGTCGCATCTGCGGGTCGCCATCATCGGCACCGGTCACCTGTCCCTGGAACTCGGCGGGCCGCGCCAGTTCGGGCCGCACGGACCGGACCCGGAATTCGACCGCAAGGCGGTGGAGTGGATCGCCGGTGGTGACATCGAGGGCTGCCTGTCCGAGGTGACGCTGGACAGCCTGCACGCGCCCGGCAACGCCACCCACGGGTTCATGGATTTCATGCTGATGATGGGCGTGGCCGGAGCCGGCGCCAAGGCCGACTACCACGACAGCCTGGACCTGTTCCACACCATGGAGGCCTACTTCACCTGGTATCCGAACGGGGTGAACACATGAGCAGGTACCTGCTGGACAAATTCCTGTACACCATCGACCGCGACCCCGAGCTGGTCGAGCGCTACCGGGACGACCCCGCCGGCACCGTCAGGTGGTGGGAGTCGGAGTTCGCCAACAAGGTGCTGAACTGCACCGTCCCCGAGGCCACCACCTGGTTGGCCTTCAGTGACGGCGAGCGGGACGCGCTGACCACCCAGGACCACGTGAAGCTGTTCGAGCTGGGCGCGCATCCGTTCCTCACGCTGACCCTGTTCATCGCGATGTTCGAGCGCGACCACGCCGAGCCGCTGGGCTACCAGCTCGCCTACGCCGAGCGGATGAGGCATTTCGACATGCCCTACCCGGACATCGCCACGTGATGCGGGCCGTCCCGGCGGCGTACTGGTCAATCTGGGCAGTTCGGTTGACTACGAGCCGGTGGCGTTCGCCGACGTCACCAACGCCTGGTCACGCCGATCCGGCGGCCTCGCCGACCGCCGGATCGTTCTGATTCCTTAAGAGGTGACCTTGTCGCGTTTCGGCAGCACCCAGTTCGGGCGCGGGAAGTGGCAGGTGTAGCCGTACGGAATCCGCTCCAGGTAGTCCTGGTGCTCGGGCTCGGCCTCCCAGAACGCGCCGACCGGCTCGACCGCGGTGACGACCTTGCCGGGCCACAGCCCGGACGCGGCCACGTCGGCGATGGTGTCCTCGGCGACCCGCTTCTGCTCGTCGTCGGTGTAGAAGATCGCCGAGCGGTAGCTGGTGCCGATGTCGTTGCCCTGCCGGTTCAGCGTGGTCGGGTCGTGGATCTGGAAGAAGAACTCCAGAATGTCCCGGTACGACGTGACCGCCGGGTCGAACTCGATCTCGATAGCCTCGGCGTGGCCGTTGTGGTTGCGGTACGTGGCGTTGGCCACGTCACCACCGGTGTATCCGACCCGGGTGGAGACCACCCCGGGACGCTTGCGGATCAGGTCCTGCATGCCCCAGAAACATCCGCCGGCGAGGATCGCTTTCTCGTACGCCATCTCGACTCCTCAGTACGAATTCGGCCTTCGCTCAGACTAACCACCGACACCCCCCACGATGTTCCTGTGCGAGAGTCGGGGTGTGGCCGATCCTTACGCCGACCTGGCGCTCACACACGACGCGTTGTCCCGAGTCACCACCATCGCGGGGACATATCTGGATTCGCTGGCCACCCGCAAGGTGTACGACCCGGGCGCGGCCAAGCTCGTCGCCGACCTCGGCGGCCCGCTCCCCGAGCAGGGCCGCGGCACCCTCGACACGATCGACCACCTGCTCGACATCGGCACGGCCGCGGCCACCGCGTCCAGCGGCCCGCGGTTCTTCCACTTCGTGACCGGTGGCTCGACCCCGGCCGCGCTGGCCGCCGACTGGACCACGTCGCTGCTGGACCAGAACAGCTTCGCCCGGGCGTCCTCGGCGTTCGGTCACGAGATCGAGACGGTGGCCATCGACTGGCTGCGCTCGCTGTTCGGGCTGCCTGAAGGCTGGGGCGGCGCGCTCGTCGCCGGCGCCACCTTCGCCAACTTCACGTCGCTGGGCTGCGCCACCCACTGGTGGGGTGAGCGGCTCGGCGCCGACCCGGTTCGCGACGGCCTGTCCGGCCTGCCCCGGATGCCGGTGTTCTCCGGCGGGTACGTGCACGCCAGCGCCCGCAAGGCGTTGCAGATGCTCGGCCACGGCCGGGACGCGGTCCAGGTGTGCGCGGCGGACGCGATCGGCCGGGTCGACGTGGACGAGATGGCCCGGCGGCTGGCCGCTCTGGACGGCGCCCCCGCGGTGATCGTCGCCAACGCCGGTGAGGTCAACGCCGGCGACTTCGACCCGATCGACCGGCTCGCCGACCTGGCCGAGCAGTACGGCGCCTGGCTGCACGTGGACGGCGCGTTCGGGCTGTTCGCCGCCGTGTCACCGCGGAGCGCCCACCTGACCCGCGGCATCGAGCGGGCCGACTCGATCGCCGCCGACGGCCACAAGTGGCTGAACGTGCCCTACGAGAGCGGATTCGCGCTGATCCGGCAGCCGGAGCGGTTGGGCGCCGCGTTCGGCATGCCCGGCGCGCCCTATCTGCCCGGCCCCGGCGACGCCGGCGCCGGGTACGGTCTGCTCGGCCCCGAGTCGTCCCGCCGGGCGCGCGCCATCCCGATCTGGGCGTCGCTGGCCGCGTACGGCCGGGAGGGTTATCGCGCCATGGTCGAGCGGCACCTGGATCTGACGCAGCACCTGGCCCGCCGGGTCGACGAGGCGCCCGACCTGGAACGGCTGGCCGAGGCGCCGCTGTGCATCGTCTGTTTCCGGGCGGTGCCACCCGGCGTGGCCGCCGGCGACCTGGACGCGCTGAACCGCCGGGTCGGCGCCGAGCTGCTCGCCGACGGCCGCGTCTTCGCCGGGCTGACCAACTACGACGGGAAAGCCGCCCTCCGGCCGGCCATCGTGAACTGGCGTACCACCGAGGCCGACATCGACCTCTTCGTCGAGGTGGTCCGCGAGCTCGCCGTGCGGTAAATTCATCACGTGGTGAATTTGAAGCAGGGCTGGCTCAAGCTGATCAAGAACACCCTGAATCCGGTGACGTCCCGGCTCGCGCACTCCGGGCACGGGCCGTTCTCGTTGATCCGGCACGTCGGACGCAAGACCGGCCGGGTGTACGAGACGCCGCTGATCCTCGCCCGGCGCGGGAACGACTTCGTCGCCGAGCTGACCTACGGCCCGGACGTCGCCTGGTACCGCAACGTCGTCGCGGCCGGCCACTGCACGGTCGTCCACGGCGGCACCGAGTACGCGATCGACCGCATCGAGCCGCTCGACACCGCGGCCGGACTCCATGCCTTCGGTTATCCGGCCGAGTTCGTGCTGCGGCTGATGCGCCGCACCCACTTCCGCCTGCTGCGTCAGGCCGGTGCGGCGACGACGGCCGACGGGCCGCCGGCGTAGGCGCGGCCTCGATCACCACCGGGGACGCCGCCGGGACCCAGCCGTCCGGCGTCCAGCGCTGCCACGGCCGGGTCGAGCCGGTCAGCGACACCAGCGCCGACTCGCCCGCCTCGAGGGCGACGGGCGCGAAGCCGACCAGCACCCGGGACGGGAAGTCCGGGCCGGCGGCGACCCGGGCGTACAGCTGGACGACGTGCCGCCCGGTGTTGGTGACGGTGACCGAAGCCGGGAAAGCTCGCCCCGGCGACGGGCGCCGACCGACAGGCGGTCGCGGACGGGAACGCCTCCGTCAGCCCCTGCAACGCCGTCACGACCGAGGGCGTACGGACGTCGGATGAACCGTGGTCGCCGGTGTTGGCCTCGTCGGCCGGCCGTCCGATGACCGCGATCGACGACGTCCCGGCCGGCAGCGGCAGCACCGGGGTCCCGTCCACCGGCTCGTTCTTGAGCAGCACCATCGCCCGCCCGGCCAGCGCCTGACCCGCCGGAAGTGGGCCCCGAACACCTCGCGGGCGTCAGCTCGGCCGGCAGCCGTTCGGCCGCGGTGTCGGCCGAGCCGCCGCGTACGGTCTCGACGGCAGCCGGAAAGCATCCATGCCGCGACGATACGGCGGTTCAGGCGTCCGGTAGCGCCGATCCGAGTCGTACGAGCGCCTCGGTGAAATCGGCCGGCGGCAGGTGGCCGAAGCCGACCCGGAAGACGCGGTCGGACTCGCCGAACCAGGAACCCGGCGCCACCCGGGCATCCGCGCCGGCGAGGCGTTCGTAGAAGTCGCCGGGCTCGGCCGCGGCCAGGCGCAGGCAGCACAGGGCGCCCCCGTCCGGCACGACCAGGTCGACCGGCTTGCCCCGGGTCCAGGCGATCAGTTCGTCCAGGGCCGACCGCAGCCGTACGGCCTGGGTGCCGAGGATGGCCGGAGCCCGGCGCAGCACCCGGATCGCGAGCGCTTCGTCCACCGTGGAGCACGCGACCGTGCTGACGAACTTCGCGTCCCGCAGCCGCTCGTACAGCTGGGGGTCGGCCGTGGTCAGCCAGCCCAGCCGCAGCCCGGGTGCGCCGTGCGCCTTGGACAGCGACGAGCACGTCACGACGCGGGGCGACTGGCCGGCGGCCGATGCCGGCATCGGTGCGTCGCCGTAGGTGGAGGCCCGGTAGGTCTCGTCGACCAGCACGATCGCGTCCGGCGGGGTCAGGCCCAGCACGGCGTCGAGTTCAGCCTCGGTGAACCGGACGCCGGACGGGTTCTGCGGGGACGCCAGTGAGATCAGCCTGGTCTGCGGGGTGAACGCCGCGGCGATCCGGTCCAGCGGTAGGTGATAGCCGCCGTCGAAGGACAGCGGCACGAGGTCGAGCCTGGCGCCGAGGCGTTCCGGCACGTCGCGGGTCGGCGGGAAGCAGGGCGTGATCAGCAGCACGTGGTCGCCGGGGCTGACCGTGGCCTGCGCCACCAGATACATCGCCTCGATCGCGCCGACCGTGACCAGGACCTGGTCCGGGGCCACGCCGGAGGAGACAGCGATCAGCTCGCGCAGCTCCTGGTCGCCGCGGGAGGTGCCGTAGGCGAGCGGGAGGTCGGGCAGCTCACCCAGGTCGCGCAGTCGCAGCGCCGGGCAGGTGCTCTCGGCCAGGTCGTACCGCACCGGGGTGTCGATCAGGGCGGACATGGAACTCATCTGCCCATCCTCGACCGGCGGTGTCGCCGCGGGCCAGCGCCAATCCGTACGGCGTGGCCCGCGGCCCCGGTCAGCGCCGGCGGCGGATCAGGATCGCGACCACCGCGACGGCACCGGCGGCGACCACGGCGAGCGCGATCGGGAAGGTGCGCGGCGGCGCCTTCTTGGCGACGTCGGCGGCGCGTTCGCGTACCGAGCCGACCACCGTTCCGGCCTTCTCGGCCGCGTTGTTGGCCTGCACCAGCGCGCGTTCCCGCACGTCGGTGGCCGTCTCACCGATCTTGGTCTTTGCGTCGGCGGCCTTGTCGCCGAGCTTCGACTTGGCGTCGGCCGCCTTACCGCTCAGCTTGGCCTTGGCGTCGGTGGCGGCGTCGCTGACGCGGGCCTTCACGTCGGCCTTGGCCGCCAGCGCGGCCGCGGTCTCGCCGAGTTCGGCCCGGGTCTGCACGATCTCGGCCCGCAGGTCCTCGATGTCGGTGTTCTTGTCGGTCATGACTGGCGCCCCTCGTGAACTGCGGTCTTCACCGCGTCGACATCGGTCTTGGTGCTCTGCACGGCGGCCGTCGGGGCCGGCGGCATCGCCTGACTCACCTGCTTCTTACCCAGCAGCGCGGCCACGCCGGCGACCGCGAAGATCGCCACCGCCACCACGAGCGCGGCCAGCCAGACCGGCCACACCAGGGCCAGAGCCGCCGCCGCGATCACGAACAGCGTACCGAGGCCGTACAGCGCGAGCACTCCGGCCGCGCCGAGCAGTCCGGCGCCCTTACCGGCGCGTTTGCCTTTCTCGACCAGCTCGGTGCGGGCCAGGGCGAGCTCGTCGCGAACCAGCGTCGACACCTGTTCGGCGAGCTGGGAGACGAGTTCTCCGGTGGGCTCGTGTCGTCGGTCGTCCAGCGTCGATTGCGCCATGCCAATTCGGTACCCCGATTCCACCCGGGATATACCGGCTGGTCCACGTGGTTGCCAGGAATTCTCCAAGCGGGTGACCGCATCGTGGCGGCATGCGAACGATCACCTGCCTGCACCACATCGCCGCCCGGCCTGTGCCGGGTCGTCCTTCAGCAGGACGACCTCGACCCGGAGTGTGCGGCACCGATGGACGAGGTGTGGCATGAGGTCGCCGGCGGCCTGAAGACCGTGCTGGAGACGGGGCATGCCTTGATCGGCTGAGGCCTACTGTGGGAAACATGGAACTCGGAGTGCACATCGCGGACTTCACCTGGACGGGCGGCCCGGCTCAGCTGGCGCCCGCGCTCGCCCGGCACGTGAAGAGCGCCGAGGACGCCGGCATCGCCCGCGTCACGGTGATGGACCACTTCTGGCAGATCCGGGGCGTCGGCCCGGCCGAGAACGAGATGCTCGAGGCGTACACCACGCTCGGCTTCATCGCCGCCCACACCAGTACGGTCATGCTGCACACGCTGGTCACCGGCGTGATCTACCGGGAGCCGGCACTGCTGGCGAAGGCGATCTCCACGCTCGACGTGCTGTCCGGCGGCCGGGCCGGCCTGGGCATCGGCGCCGCCTGGAACTCCGACGAGTCGGCCGGGCTGGGCTTCACCTTCCCGCCGACGGCCGAGCGGTTCGAGCGTCTCGAGGAGACGATCCAGATCTGCCTGCAGATGTGGTCGGACTCCGAGGAGCCGTACCACGGCAAGCATTACGAGCTGGGCCGCACGTTGAACTCACCGCAGAACCTTTCGACGCCCCGGCCGTACCTGATGATCGGGGGCGGCGGCGAGAAGAAGACGCTGCGTCTGGTGGCGCAGTACGCCGACGCCTGCAACATCGGCGGCGGTCCCGAGGCCGGGCACAAGCTGGACGTGCTGCGCCGACACTGCGATGACGTCGGCCGCGACTACGACCGGATCGAGAAGACCACCATGCTCGGCATGAACCCGGAGACCACGACGGCCGACCTGGTTCGGGACGCGACGGCGATGCAGGAGTTGGGCTACACCGCGGCCTATGTGTACGCGACCGGCATCACCGACGCGCCGCGCATCATCGACACGCTGGCCGCGGCGCTGCCCGAACTGGCCTGAGCCATGGCGATCCGGCTGGGCAGCGTAGTGATCAACTGTGCCGACCTCGAGCGGATGAGTGCGTTCTGGTCGGCCGCCCTCGGCCTGAACCCGGGGACCGGCGACGATTTCCGGGTGCTGCGCGGACCGGCCGTCAATCTGTCCCTGCAGCGGGCGGCCGCACCGGTGTCCGCCCGCGACCAGATGCATTTCGACCTGTACACCGGCGACCAGGCCGCCGAGGTGACCCGCTTGACCGAGCTCGGCGCCGGGTACGTCCGGCACCAGGAGGACCCGGGTGACGACTACGTGGTGATGACCGATCCCGAGGGCAACGAGTTCTGCGTCTGCCTGACCTGAGGAGGGTGCATGGCTTCCGCCGACGCCAACGGCATGTCCATCGAGTACGAGACGTACGGCGATCCCGCCGACCCGCCGGTGCTGCTGGTGATGGGACTGGGCTCGCACCTCATCGACTGGCCGCCGGGCTTCCTGGCCGACCTGGTCGCGCGCGGCTTCCACGTGATCGTCTTCGACAACCGGGACGCCGGCCTGTCCACCGGCTTCGACGACGCCGGCATCCCCGGACATCCCGGCGATCCTGGGCGGGGACCCGGGTGCGGCGCCGTACCTGCTGGCCGACATGGCCGCCGACGCCGCCGGGCTGCTCGACGCGCTCGGCCTGGAGTCGGCGCACGTGGCCGGCGCGTCGCTCGGCGGCATGATCGCCCAGCAGCTGACCATCGACCATCCGGCGCGCGTACGGTCGCTGACCTCGGTCATGTCGACCACCGGTGACCCGGCCGCGGCCCAGCCCACCCCGGCGGCGGCGTCGGTGCTGGGCCGGCCACCGGCGGCGGGCCGGGACGAGGCGATCGCGAACGCGGTGGCCTCCTCGAAGATCATCGGTTCGCCCGCCTTCCCGACGCCGGACGAGGACCTGCGGCGCCGGGCCGCCGTCAAGTACGACCGGGCGTACCGGCCGCTGGGCACGCTCCGGCAGTACGCGGCCTTCCTCGCCTCCCCCGACCGCACCAAGCCGCTGGGCTCGGTGACCGTGCCGGTGGCGGTGATCCACGGCGAGGCGGATCCGCAAGTCCCGGTCGGCGGTGGGCGGGCGACGGCGGCCGCGGTCCCGGGAGCCGAGTTGCTGGTCATCCCGGGCATGGGACACGACCTGCCACCGGCCGTCTGGACCCAGGTCGTCGACGCGATCGTCGCCAACATCCGGCGGTCAGGCAACGTGGACCAGTAGCGGGACGTAGAGCTCGGCATCGGTCCGGGCGCCGTGCTGACCGCGCATCTCGGCCAGATGGCGCTCGGCCCGCCGCCGGACGACCGTGGTCTCGTCGCGCGACACCACGGTGAGGTCGCCGAGCCGCGCCCGGATGGCCGGGTCGGGGGCGTCCGGGCCGAGCCAGCCGGTGGCGATCAGTTCATCCGTACGCAGAATCTGCACCCGATCACCGAGCCGGTCCCGCCATCGCATGATTACATCATCTACACGATAAGCTCCGATGTGGACAAATCGCGCACGACCCTCCCCGGCCAAAGTGGTAACGTCCTGTCGCAGGTCCGGCTCCGCGTCGTAGTCGACCTTTGCCTCATTCGGCACGTCGACCATTCCGTGGTCGGCGGTAACGACGAGCGCGCCGCCCGGAGGCAGCCGGGCGGCGAGCATTTCCACCGTCCGGTCGATGAGCGTCAGCTGCATCCGCCACGGTTCGCTCGACGGGCCGTAACGATGCCCCATCAGATCCTGGTCGTCGAGGTAGGCGTAGACGACCCGCGCGTCGCCCCGGGACGCGACCCAGGCCACGTCGGCGAGCGTGGACGCGCCCGCGAAGTCGGCGCCGCGCAGGATCGCCCGGGTCAGCGCGCTCCTCCGGAACGCGGGCGTGGCCACCACCTGCGTGGTGATGCCGAGGGCGGCCGCCCGCTCGAACACGGTCGGACGTGGTTGCAGTTCCTCCGGCGGCGCCACCTTGCTCAGATCGTTGCCGGACCGGGCGCCGCGCCAGTGCAGCCACGCGATCGGCTCGGTGAGGACGCCCGGGATCAGCGTGGTGTAACCGATCATCCCGTGTACGGCCGGCGGTACGCCCGTCCCGATCGACGCCAAGCTCGTCGCCGTGGTCGTCGGAAACCCCGGCACGATGGGGCGTCCGGCCAGACCGGCGAGGAACGGCGCGGCGTCGGCGTTCTCCCGCAACGCGACCCAGCCCAGCCCGTCGACCACCACCACGACGATGAACCGCGCTTCCGGCAGCTCGAGCGTGTTCTCCCCCGGACCACCGGTCGCGGCCAGCGCCGACGGCAGCACGTCAGCTAGGGTCAGCACAGCTCGTTGAGGGCGCGGTCGAAGACTTCGTGGTGGCGGTTCACGTCGTCGGTGGTCGTGTCGGGGCACATCAGCGCCATGTTGTGGAACGGCGTCAGCAGGATGCCGCGGTTGGCCAGGTAGACGTGCAGGAAGTCCTCGAGCTCGGCGTCGGCCGCGGCCGCCGACTCGGTGCCGGTGCGCGGTGGCGGCGCGGTGAAGCGGTACTCCACCCGGGCGCCGAGCTGGGCTACCGACCAAGGGAGCTCGTACCGCTCGATGGCCTTGCGGACGCCGTCGGCGAAGGCCGTCGCAACCGCGGTCATGCCGGCGAACGCGTCGTCCGTGAGCACCGACGTCAGCGTGGCGTAGGCCGCCGCCATCGAGACCGGGTTGCCGGCCAGCGTCCCGCCCACGCCACCCATGTCGACCAGATCCAGATCGGTACGCCCGAGCAACGTGTCCGCCAGCGAAGCCGACAGCCCGTACGCGCCGATCGGAATGCCCCCGGCAATCGCCTTGCCGATCGTCACCACGTCCGGCGACAGGTTCCAGGCGGCGGTGGCGCCACCCGGCCCGGCCGAGAACGTGTGCGTCTCGTCGTTGATCAGGTAGGTCCCGTAGCGGCGGGTCAGCTCCCGCACCCCGTCCAGGTAGCCCGGCTCGGGCAGCACGATGCCGATGTTGGTCAGCGCCGGTTCCATCAGCACCGCGGCCGTGTCGCCGTGGGCCAGCTCGCGTTCCAGCCCGTCGAGGTCGTTGAACTCGGCCACCCGGCTCGTCCCGGTGACGTCGGACGGCGCGCCGACGTTGCCCTCCCGGCTGACCCCGCGCCCGTCCGGCCCGACCACGATCAGCGACTCGTCCACCGACCCGTGGTAGCAATAGCTGTTGACCAGGATCTTCGGCCGGCCGCTGACTGCGCGCAGCAGGCGGATGGCCCACCGGTTGGCGTCGGTCGCGGTCAGCGCGAAGCTCCACACCGGGAGGCCGAACCGGCGGGCCAGCTCGGCCCCGACCAGGGCGGCGTCCTCGGTCGGCAGCATCGTGGTGGCGCCGCCGAGGTCGGCCAGCCGGTGCTGCACGGCCGCGATGACCGGCGCCGCCGAGTGCCCGGCCATGGCACCGGTGTCGCCCAGGCAGAAGTCGATGTACTCGTGGGAGTCGACGTCGGTCAGCCGCGCGCCGCGGGCCCGCTCGACGTACAGCGGGAACCCGCCCGCGTTCTTGTTCATCCACGTCATCGGGACCCGGCCGAAGAGGTGATCGGCCCGGCCGTACGCCTGTTCCGACCGCGGATTGCGCCGGGCGAAGCTCGCCCGCTCGCGCTCGGCCAGCGTTGTCAGCCGATCTCGATCAATCGTCGCCATGCGCTGACGCTACAACGGCGAATTCGGGCTGGTCGAGCAGCCGCAGCCAGCTTCCGTCGGGCTGCCGGCGGACCACCTGCGCCCGGGCGCCCGCGCCGTCCTTCGGTGGCGTCGAGGTCAGCGCGATGTCTCCGCTGATCAGCGTGGGCAGCGGCGGCTCGGGCTCGAACCGCGGCATGTGCGGCAGGGCCTTCTCCCAGAACGCCCGGATCGCGTCCCGGCCGACGGTCCGGCTGCCCGGCGGGTACGCCATCACGGCGTCCGGCTCGTACAGCGCGGCCAGTCCTTCCGCGTCCTTGGCGTTGGCCCGCTCGACGAACAGGCGGGTGATGTCCTCCGGCGTCTTCGCGATCTCTCTCATGACTCCACCCTCGCGCGGCCGCCATCAGAAGTCCAACAGATGGTTCTCATTGCAGCTAGAATCTGCAGTTATGGATTTGCGTCAGCTCGAATACTTCGTCGCGGTCGCCGAGGAGGCCAACTTCACCCGGGCTGCGGAGCGGGTGCACATCAGCCAGTCCGGGATGAGCGCCCAGATCCGGGCGCTGGAGCACGAGCTGGGCGCCGAGCTCTTCGACCGGACCGCGCGGACGGCCCGGCTGACCACGGCCGGGAAGGCGGCGATCGGGCCGGCCCGGGAGGCGCTGGCCGCGGCCGGGACGGTCCGGCAGGCGGTCGACGACGTGAACGGGCTGGTCCGGGGCGGCCTCACGATAGGAATGATCATCGGGTGCGAGGTGAGACCGCTGTTCGACGCCCTGGCCGCATTCCACCGGGCGTACCCGGCGATCGAGCTCGCGTTGCAGGAGGACAACTCCGACAAGCTGCTCGAGAACGTACGGTCGGGAAGCTCCGACATCGCGCTGGTAGGCGTGCCGGGTGCGGTGCCGGACGGGCTGGAGAGCCTGGTCATCGCCAGCGAAGGTCTGGTGGCGCTGGTGCCGGCCGGGCACCCGCTGGCCGATCGGGCGCGGGTCGGATTGGCCGAGCTCACGCCGTACGACCTGGTCTGCCTGCCGGTGGGCACCGGGATCCGGGGGGTGCTCGACGACGTCCGCGGCCCCGCCCGGCTGCCGCTGTCGGCGACCGCCCCGGGAGCGGTCGCCGACCTGGCCGTGCGCGGACTGGGCGTGGGCGTGCTGAGTACGTCGATGGCGAGCCGCTACCCCGATCTGACTGCGATCCCGATCGACGGCGTCCGGCTGCCCGCTCTCCTGGCGCTGGTGTGGCGGAGCCCGGGCAGCCCGGCACTGCGGGCGTTGCTCCCGCACTGCCGGGCTGCCTTCACTCGTTCCGAGCCGTCTCCGGTCCGGTGATCCGCCGCAGCAGCGGCAGCGTCGACGCGATGATCCCGAGAGACGCCGCCAGCCCGGCCGCCACCAGCAGCCAGTAGGCGAGTCCGGGGGCGTGCAGGTTGTAGTCCAGCTGGGCCTTGAGGAACAGCTGGCAGGTGAGCAGGCCGATGCCGGTGGCCAGGACCGCGACCAGCAGGAGCGGCACCGCACTCTCCAGGGCGATCACCCGGCGCAGCATCTGCAGACGTACGCCCGTGAGCCGCAGCAGGCTGAACGGCCGCTTCCGTTCGCTCAGACCACCGGCGATCGCCACCGCCAGGCTGCATCCGGCGATCGGCAGGGTGGTCAGGATGACCACGTCGGCCAGCTGTTGC
Source organism: uncultured Actinoplanes sp. (assembly GCA_964236515.1). GTDB lineage: Bacteria > Actinomycetota > Actinomycetes > Mycobacteriales > Micromonosporaceae > Actinoplanes. The sequence continues at coordinate 62,628 of CAXSDA010000024.1, read as the reverse complement.
CACTGCACCAGTTGCTTCATCTGCATCGCCCGGTCCTCGCCGTCGGTGCCCGGCGAGCGCGCCGCGCCCGGGAAGGCGTTCTCCAGTACGGTCCGCAGCCGCTCGATCGTGGTCGGTGAACCGTCGGTCTCGACGTCCACGGCCAGCAGCGGCAAGGCCGACAGCTGGTCGACGGTCCAGTGCGTGGGAGGAAAATGCCTCTCCTCCGCCGGCAGCGCGGACAGTCCCCCGTAGATCTGAGCTACCTGCCGGCCCGGTTCGCACACGCCGGCGGCCGGATAGCGGGCCAGGACGTCGCAGGCGATCAGTCCGGGATTGGTGTCGTTGGGCACGTCGAAGCTGAAGTCGGGATTGGCCCGTACGAGCACGACGTTGCCTACGCCCGGGATGGTCCGCAGGGCCGCCGGGACGTCGGCCGCGGTCGGCGGCGACTGCCCGTGCGGCAGGTCCGGGGCCCAGAACGCCACGCCCATCATGTTGGTCAGGGTCGAACCGCCGGTCGGGAGACCTCGTTCGGCGTTCATCGTCGTGATGGTGCCGCTGGCCACCGCGGTCACGAACAGCGCCAGCATCAGCCCGCTGACCGCCCGGAACCCGGCTTTCGGGTTGTCGGACAGCCGGCGGGCGGCGATCAGCGCGGCCGGTCGCCGGGCCCGCCCGGCGAGCAGGCGCGATCCGGCCATGGTCAGCCACGGGCCGGCCACCACGAGACCGATCATCACCACGAAGATGCCGGACAGATAAGCCGCGATCTGTTCGTCGGTGGTCTCCGGCCGGCGCCCGACGAAGTAGGCCAGCTCGGCCAGTCCGGCCAGCATCGGGACCAGCCGCCAGAACCGCGGCGGTTTCGGTGTCGTCCGGCGGCTCACACCCAGGGGCGAGATGCGGACGCGGCGGAGAGCCACCCGGGCCGCGACCGCCGCGGCCAGCGGAACGCCGAGCAGGACCACCAGCGCGTCGAGGAGCGTGATGTGGATGTCGGCCAGGAAGAACCGCTCGCCCGTGAACGCGATGCCGGCCACGGCCGGCCGGAGCGCGAAGTAGACGCCGAAGCCGAGGATCACCCCGGCCAGCGCGGCCACTGTGGACTCGGCCGTGGCGATCAGGGAGATCTGCCGCGGCGTGGCGCCGATCAGCCGCATCGCCGCGAACCGTTCCTCCCGGCGGGCCGCCGACAACCGGGTCGCGGTGCCGATGAACATCAGCAACGGGAAGGCCAGCGCGGCCGCGACGACCGACAGGATCAGGTCGATGCCGTCGTTCGTCGTCCCGGCCTGGCATCCCTTGCAGTCGCGCGGATCCCGGGTCTCGATCCGGTAGACCGTGTGCGTGTGGGCCAGCGGCTTCAGTCCGGCCGGCGTCCGGCCCACCATGATCAGCAGCGATGTCGGCGCGGGCAGGCCGGCCGTTCCGATCACGCCGACCTGATGACCCGGATACCGATCGCCGAGCTGATCGGGCGGTACGGTGCGGAGCAGTTCGGCCATGGCCGGCGAGACGACGTACTCGCCCGGGCCGGGCATCCGCGCCACCCCGGGCGGCGTCGGGAAGCCGGTTCCGGTCAGGGCCAGGTCGATCCGGCCGATCTGCTCGCCGTCGAAGAAGTCCCAGCGTGAGTTCCACAGTGCCGGAGCGGCGGCGGCCGGGCCGGTGTCGGCCGGGTTCTGCACCAGGCCGGTGTTCAACCAGGCGTACCGGTGGTTCTGGGAGTTGACGGCGTGGACGCCGGCGGTGACGGTCAGCAGCAGCCCGGAGCCGACCGCGACGGCCACCGCGATGATAGCCAGCCGGGCGAGGGCCTCGCGGCCCCCGGCGACAGCGAGGCGGAGCGCCAGCCGGATCACGGGATCACCGCGTCCAGGCTGGTCGCCTTGCCGTCGCGGACCATCACCTCGCGGTCGGCGTACGCGGCCACCCGGGCCTCGTGCGTGACCAGGACGACCGTGGTCCCCTGGGCGCGGGCCGACTCGACCAGCAGGTCCATCACCTGCTCGCCGGTGAGCGAGTCGAGCGCGCCGGTGGGCTCGTCGGCGAACAGCACCTCGGGCTCGGCGACCAGTCCCCGGGCCAGCGCCACGCGCTGCGCCTGGCCGCCGGACAGCTCACCCGACCGGCGCCGCTCGAGGCCGTCCAGCCCGAGCCGCCCGAACCAGCCTCTGGCCTTCCGCAGAGCGGAGTCCCGCCGGACGCCCGCGAGCAACAGCGGCAGCGCCACGTTCTCCTCCGCGGTCAGCTCGGGCACCAACTGTCCGAACTGGAACACGAAGCCGAACCGGTCGCGTCGCAACGCACTCCGGACGTCCTCCCCCAGCGTGTCGATCCGCCGGCCGCCGAACCGGATCTCGCCCGCCTGCGGCACCAGGATGCCGGCCAGGCAGTGCAGCAGAGTCGACTTGCCGGAGCCGCTCGGGCCCATGATCGCAACGATCTCCCCCGGTCGTACGGCCACCGACGCCCCCCGCAGCGCCGGTGTCTCGCCGAAGCTGAACTCCACGTCGACGGCCTCGATGGCGGTCACTTCCGCACCTCCTTGCGCAACGCGTCGAGCCGGGCGACGGTGGTGTCGATCCACCGCAGGTCGGCCTCCAGGTGGAACAGCCCGTGGTCGGCGAGCAGGCCGTCGACCAGACCGCCGGTCCGCTTGATCTCGGTCAGTTCGCGCATCCGCTGCAGGTGGGCGCGGCGCTGGCCGTCCAGGTAGTCCTCGGCCGGCCGGCCCAGCATCAGCGCCAGCACCACCTTGGCGAACAGCACGGTCTGCAGATGCGGCTCGGCCGCCACCGGCTCGTTCAGCCAGGTGTCGACCTCGGTCGCGCCGAGTTCGGTGATCACGTAGCGCTTGCGGTCCGGCCCGTCCCCGGGCTCGGCCTCGCCCATCACCACCTTGCCGTCCCGGGCGAGCCGGCTCAGGGTCGAGTAGACCTGGCCGAACGGCAGCGGCTTGCCCCGGCCGAAGAACTGGTCGTAGTCGCGCTTCAGGTCGTAACCGTGGCTCGGCTCCCGCTCGAGGAGCCCCAGCAACGTCAGAGGAACACTCATACGACGGACGATACACCTGAGGTATACTCCGAGTGAATACTGCTCCGAAAAGAAGTGGGCCCGGCGCGATTTGAACGCGCGACCTACCGCTTAGGAGGCGGTTGCTCTATCCACTGAGCTACGAGCCCGTCAAGCAGAGGGTACCGGACGCGCGGCGGCACTCTCGAACACCGCCCGGGCGCCGTGGTACGCCCCGGCGATCCGGTCGAGGATCGCGTCGGTGGCCGGATCGGGGCGGGTCAGCTCCGGGTGGTCGCGCCGCCAGGCGACCATCCGGTGGACCGCGCGGTGGAAGGTGAGCCGGGGCGCGAAGCCGGGCACGAAAGTACGGATCTTGGTGTTGTCGAAGACGGCGCTGTGCGCGAGATCTCCGAGGGTGCCGCCGGTCCAGGACCAGTCCGGCGCGACCACCCGGTACATCTCTGAGGGGACGTGCACGAGCCTCGGTTCGGTACCCAGGGCGCCGGCCACGATGGTGTAGATCTGATCCCACGTGTAGACGTCCGCGCCGGTGATGTGGAACGTCTCCCCCAGCGTCCGGGGATTGCCGAGCAGGCCGACCAGGCCCTGGGCGAAGTCCTCGGCGTGGGTGATCGTCCACAGCGAGGTGCCGTCCCCGTGCACCGGCACCTCGGCCCCGCGGGCCAGCCGGTCGACCACCGTCCAGGTGCCGGGCAGCGGCGGACTGGCGTCGTCGTAGGTGTGCGACGGCCGGACCACGGTCACCGGAAAACCGTCCGTGCGGTACGCCTCGAGCAACGCCTGCTCGGCCCGCCACTTCGCGGTGGCGTAGTCCAGCGGCGGGTTGGGCCCGACCGGGCTGGACTCGGTGATCGGGATCTGCAGCAGCGGCTTGGAGTAGATCGACGCCGAGCTGATGTGCACGTACTGCCGGGCGCGATCGGTGAACCGGGCGACCATCCGGCGGACGTCCGGGACGTCGTACGACAGGAAGTTGACCACCGCGTCGAAGTTCCGGTCGCCCAGCGTCCCGGCCAGCGACCGGTCGTCATCGACGTCGGCGACCAGCGACTCGACCGCGGCCGGGAGCGGGCGGCCGGACTCGTTGCGCCCGCGGTTGATTACCGTCACCCGCATCCCGGTCGCGGCCGACTCCGCGACGCACGCGGTGCTGATGATTCCGGTCCCGCCGAGGTAGAGCACGCTCAGGTCGGCGGCGTCGTTGCGCTGCATCCGTTCATGATGCGCCGGACTCCCGGACCGCGCCGCGGTACGCATTCAACAAATGTTCATGTCCGGAGGTGCCCAGGCCCATGGTGTCTGCATCGCACAGGTTGTAGACAGCTGACATGCATTCAGCAACGCAGTCGAGACGGCGCGCGCGCTTGATCGGATCGATCACCGCCGCCGGAATCCTGGTGGCCGGCCTGCTCACGGGCTCGACGAGCGCGTCCGCCGGCACCGAGACCGGCCTCTCGATCCAGAGTGCCGGGGTCAAGTCCGGACAAATCAAGCACGTGTGGTTGATCATCCTCGAGAACAAGTCGTACGACGCGACCTTCACCGGGCTCAACCAGAACAGCTACCTGTGGAAGAGCCTGCCCGCGCAGGGCGTGCTCCTGAAGAACTACTACGGCACCGGCCACTTCAGCCAGGACAACTACCTCTCGATGGTCTCCGGTCAAGCGGCCTCGCAGGACGTCCAGTCCGACTGCAGCGTCGAGAACTACGACTTCGGCTCCAACGCCTCGATCATCAAGTCGGGCCGGAACAAGGGGCAGGTGGCGTCGCTGGCGAACGCCGCGCAGCCCAGCGGCGCGAACGCGCCCAACGGCACGAACGGCTGCTCCTACCCGACCGACGCGCCGACGCTGTTCAACCAGCTGGATGCGGCCGGCAAGTCCTGGAAGGGCTACGCCCAGGACCTCGGCAACCAGGCAGGTCGCGACGACGGCGTCTGTGGCGGCCCGGGTACGGCCGCGAACAACCCGACCACCAACCCGACCTTCATGAGCGCCACCGCCGACCACCCGTTCCCGGCGGGGGTCACGAGCTTCACCGGCGCGCAGGCCAACGACCAGTACGTGGCGAAGCACTTCCCGATGCCGTGGTTCCACTCGATCACCGGCACCCAGGACGCCACCGGTAGGACCGTCAGCCCGGGGCTGACCAAGCCGGCCGGCGGCGGCACCGACTGCGACGCCAACCACATCGCCAACCTCGACAACGCGTCCACCGGCCTGTTCCGCGACCTGCAGCACGAGGCGACGACGCCGGCGTTCAGCTGGATCACGCCGAACAACTGCAGCGACGCCCACGACGCGGTCTGCAAGGGCAACAACCTGTCCGGTTCGTTCACGGCCGCCGGCGCGCCGGTCTACCAGTCGCCGACGCCCAACCCGGAGTCGGTCCCGGCCAAGAACTTCACCGGTGGCCTGTACGCCTCCGACCTGTTCCTGAAGTACTACATCCCGATGATCGAGAGGTCGGCCGCGTTCAAGGACGGTGGCCTGATCGACATCACGTTCGACGAGGCCAACCCGCCGTTCACGTACTCCGGCAACAGCTTCAACAACGCCAACGCGTACGGCCCGACGCTCGGTGACAAGCCGGACGCCTCGTCCGGCATCGCCGCCGACGCCGCCGGGGAGAACCTGTACGGCCGCAACGTGCACTACTCGCCGACCGGGCCGAACTCGACCCTCGGCACCGACTCGGCCGGTAACCAGCTCTACCCCGGACCGGGTGACAACGCCTTCATCGACCGGCCGCCGGCCTGTACGTCGACGAGCCCGAAGACCCCGGCCAACTGCGTGCCCGGCATCGTCCGCGCCGGCTCCGGCAACTCGCCGGCGGCCCGCAACGACACAGCCGCGGGCGCGGCGGCCTCGACGTACGTGCTCGACAACTCGATCGTGGCCGACGACACCGGCCGCATGGTCACCGACACGGTCGACAAGACGGGCCCGGGCGGCACCGGCCCGATCCCGGCCAACACCTTCGTCGGCACGGTCAGCGACACCGGCCCGCAGTTCGCGACGTCCCCGACCGGCTCGGTCATCGACGGCTCGTTCCAGCTGGTCGACCAGAACGGCGCGGCGGTCACCCCGACCGGCGCGGTCTCCGGGGTCACGCTGAGCGCCGAGGGCGCCCCCGGCTTCCTGGCCCCCGGCCAGACCGCCGACCCGCTGTACGACGCCACCGACGCCACTCCCGGCGGCGGCGACACGGGCAGCGTGCTGATCAGCCCGCTGATCAAGCCCGGCACCAGTTCGGAGACCTACTACAACCACTACAGCTGGCTCAAGACGATGGAGGACATCTTCGCCGTCGGACACGGCCACGACCACGCCAAGCTGCCCGCCGGCGTCACCGTCTCAGGCGGCCTCGACGGCGACGGCCACCTGGGCTTCGCCGCCCAGCCCGGCCTCAAGCCGTTCGGCGCCGACGTGTTCAACAACGCCAAGGGCCGTGGTGGGCACTGACACCATCCGCTCCGGTGCCGGGCTCTCCGCCCGGCGCCGGGGCGCCCTGGCCCTGAGTGCTCTGTTTCTGGCCGCCCTCAGCGGCTGCACCACCGCCTCGCCGGCGCCGGAACCCGGTTACGGCGCGCTGCCGACGTTCCTGCCCTCGGAGGCGGGCAACACCGACAGCGTTCTGGTCGGCACCGCCGCCCGGCCGGCCCTGGCGAGCCAGGGCGAGGCCGTGGACGTACGGCTGGCGGCCACCTCGGCCCTGGCCACGGTGACCGGTCCCGAGGTGCCCGGCCAAGGGCTGCCGCACGAGGTGGCCGCGCCCATCTGCACGTGGACGGTCACGCTGGCCGCGCCTCGGGCCGACCTGCCGATCACCATCGCCGACTTCAGCACGCTGGACCATCTGGGCGTCGTCGGTCATCCGGTCCTGGTGCCGGGCCGGCCTCGCCCGCCGGCCGTGCTGACCCGGGGGAAGACGGTCTCCTTCGAGCTCCGCGCGGTGATGACCGCCGGCGAAGGCTTGATGCGCTGGTCGCCCGGCGGCCCGCAGATCGTCGCCTCGTGGGACTTCGAGATCGAGAACGACTGATCTCAGCCGGCGGACACCGCGGCGCGGATGGCGGCCGCCATGGCCTCGGTCGCGACCGCCCGGATCAGGTCGATGCTGACGTCGTCGGTGACCTCGCCCGAAGCCAGCGCGACCACCGCGTCGCCGTCGAAGCGCGAGTGCGCCGGGTGGATGGTCCGCGCGAAACCGGTGTGGCCGCTCTGCGCGAGCAGGTAACAGTCGTTCTTCGACAACCGGGCATCGGTCAGGACGACAGCGACGGTGGTGTTCTGACCCAGGGCGGCGCCGCCGGCCGCGGACGTCGGCGGGAGGGCGGCCGCGTCGCGGGCGAACAGCGGGCGGTTGTCGGGGCCGAGTACGTCGCCCCAGGCGTTCACCACCGCGAGCGCGACCACCCGGGCCGGTCCGGCCGGCATCTCGGCCCAGCCCAGGCCGCCGGGGTCGCGGCCGTTGCGCCACTTGCCGGTCGAGGCGCCGGCGCCGGCCCCGACCCGGCCGCTGAGCAGCGGTTCGCCGGAGTACGCCGCCCGCACCGCCCGCCGGCCCTCGTCGGCCCCCGGCGGCCCACCCGGCGCCCGGCCCGCACCCGACCAAGAGGCCACCGACTCGTCGAAGATCGACATCCCGACGACGATCGGCACCGGACCCAGGGGCGTGCTGAATCCCTGCCCGCGCCCCCGCAACTCCTGCATCACGCCGTCGGCGGCACTCAACCCGAACGCCGACCCGCCGGACAACACCACTGCGTCCACCTGGGAGACCAGCCGCGTCGGCTCGAGCAGCGCGAACTCCCGGCTGGCGGGCGCCCCGCCGCGCACCTCGCCCGACCCGACCGTGCCCGGCGGCGGGAGGATCACCGTCACCCCGGTGCCCGACCCGGTCCAGTGGCCGGCCCATGCCGACAGGAGCTGAGGCTCACTCATTCCGCGATCCTAAACCGCTGGCCGCGCTGGACCCGGTCGGTGACCGACGTCCAACGGCTCGACCGGTCGTGGACCGGCCAGTTCCGCGCCTCGGTCATGAACGCGTGGGAGAAGCCCCTGATCGACCTGTACGTACGGGGCGGCCTCACCCCCGCCGAGGCCGGTACGCACGCCCGCTTCGGCCTGGCCGTCACCCGCGGGCTCGACCTGCTGATGACCGGCGAGCGGACCGAGGGGGAAGCCGCCCTGGAACTGTTCGGCGATCTTCCGCGCCCGCGTTTGCTGCCCTGACCAGCCACGCGTCAGGATGGGGACGTGTCGCCACGCCGCCGGACCCTGATCGCCGCCGTCGCCGCCTTGGTGGTGGTCGTGCTGGCCGTCGCCGGCGTACGGGCGCTGCTGACCCGGAACCACGACGGCCCGGTCGACCAGAGCAAGCCCGGCCCGGTCCTGCTGGTGCCGGGCTTCGGCGGCAGCCGGACTGCGCTCGACCAGCTGGCGACCCGGCTGCGCGCGAGCGGCCGGACCGCCACCGTGGTGACGCTGCCGGACGACGGCACCGGCGACCTGATCGCCCAGGCGGCCACCCTCGACGCGGCGGCCACCGCCGCGCTCGAGAAGGCGCCGAGCGTGGACGTGGTCGGTTACTCGGCGGGCGGCGTGGTCACCCGGATCTGGGTCGACCGGTTCGACAGCGCGAAGCGGGCGCGGCGGATCGTCACGCTCGGTTCGCCGCTGCACGGCGCGCGGGTGGCCGGCAACGGGCTGGCTCTCGGCGGCCAGGCCTGCCCGGTCGCGTGCCAGCAACTCGCCCCGGGCAGCGACCTGCTGAGCCGGCTCGACGCGAGGACCATCCCGCACGGCCTGCCGTGGCTGTCGGTGTGGACCGTCAACGACGAAACGGTTCAGCCACCGGACTCGGCGCGGCTGCCGGGGGCGGTGAACGTACCGCTGCAGAGTCTGTGCCCGCAGGCCGTGGTCTCGCACGGCCAGCTGCCGACCGATCCCCGGGTGACCGCGCTGGTGCTCCGCGGGGTGGCCGCGGCGCCGCTGACGACACCCACCGGATGCTCGTAGGGCTCAGGACGTGATGTCCTTGGTCATGAAGTTGGCCCAGGCCGCGCCCAGCAGCACCACCAGGTAGACGAGCTGGATGCTGATGCCGCGCTCGACGTCGCGCCACAGCACCGGGTCGCGGAAGAAGTCGATCCAGGCCAGCCAGTACCGGGTCGGCAGATACGGGCGGAGACCGGCAGCCGCGTCCAGCGTGACCAGCACCTGGCTGGTGATCAGGACGGCCAGCGCGCCCATGGCCGACCCGAGCGCGCTGTCGGTGATGGTGGAGAAGAACAGCGCGATCGCGGCCACGCCCAGCATCGAGACCACGACGTACGCGACGGTGGCCAGCAACCGCACCACCAGCCCGGCCGGGGTGATGGCCGCGCCGGACAGCGACGTGACGTCGGCCGGCAGCCCGATCTGCTGCGTCTGACCGCCGGTGCCGAACAGCGTGATCCCGGTCAGGAACGACGTGATCAGCACCGCGGCGATGGCGAACAGCACGAATGCGATCAGCGAGACCAGCTTGGCCACCAGCAGCCGCGTCCGGCCGACCGGGCGGATCAGCAGGTAGCGCAACGTGCCCTGGGCGGCCTCGCCGGCCACCGCGTCGCCGGCCAGCACCGCGGTGGCCACCGGCAGGAAGATCGGCAGCACGAGCGCGATCGCCGCCGCCGGGTAGAGCGAGCCGTTGCTCAGCACCGCCGACAGGAAAGCCGCGCCCTGGCCCGGCGGCGGCGGGATCTTCGAGGTGGCCAGCACGATCGCAACCACGATCGGCAGCAGACAGAGCAGCCCGGCCAGCACGTACGTCCGGGGACGCCGGAACATCTTGGCTAGCTCGACGGCGATCATGACGCCTCCACCCGGTCCGAGCTGCCGGTGGTCGCCTCGAGCACCACCTGTTCCAACGTCCGCCGCTCCGGCCCGATCTCGGCCACCCGGATGCCGTCGGACACCAGCCGGGTGTTCAGTTCGGCCGCGTCGGCGTGCCGCACGATCAGCCGCTCGCCGTCGCGGTGCAGCACGCCGCCGTTGAGCAGGGACACCACCCGGTCCGGGTCGGCGGTGGTCAGCGTCACCCGGCCGGTCGGCGCCTGCAGCGTCGCCAGTTCCTCCTGCACGACCAGGTGACCACGGTCCATCACGCCGACCCGGGTGCACAGTGCCTCCACCTCGGCCAGCAGGTGGCTGGACATCAAGACGGTCGTACCGGCCCGGTTGACCTCGGTCAGCAGGTCCCTTATCTCCCGGATGCCGCGCGGGTCCAGGCCGTTGGTCGGCTCGTCCAGGATGAGCAGCCGGGGCGTACGGAGCAGGGCCGAGGCCAGGCCGAGCCGCTGCCGCATGCCCAGCGAGTACGCCTTGACCGGGCGCTTGTCGATGCCGCCGAGCCCGACCCGGTCGAGCACGTCGCCGACCCGCTCCTTGCGGCCCTTGCGCGGGGCGCCGGGACCGGCCGCGTCGAACAACATGAGATTGGTACGCCCGGACAGATGCGGATACATGCCGGGGCCCTCGACCATCGCGCCCACCTCGGGCAGCACGTCGCGCACCTTCGCCGGGACGGGCTGGTCCAGCACCCGGATCGTGCCGCTGGTGGCGTAGACCAGGCCGAGCAGCATCCGGACGAGCGTGGTCTTGCCGCTGCCGTTGGGGCCGAGCAGCCCGTACCGGTCGCCGGGCTGGACGTCCAGGCCCACGTCCTCGACGGCGCGTATCGGCCCGTACCGCTTGGTCAGTCCCTCGGTCCGGATCACGGGGTGGCCTCCGCCAGCTCGGTGCCGGCGCTGCGCAGCACGGCGGGGTCGACGAAGCCGGCCACCAGATAGGTCTGGCGGACGGCACGGTTACGGACGATCAGCACGGACAGCAGCGAGGTGGAAATGATCTTGGCTTGGTCGTCGTCGCCCGGGTAGTCGACCGTGGTGCCGTACTTGGCGATGGCGTCGTACGCCTGCCGGCCGCTGTTCCGGGGCGCGGCCAGCACGACCAGCTCGGTCAGCCCGCTGCCGTAGACACCCGCGGCGGAGACCCCGTCGAGAGCGTTGCGACGCGGGCGGCCGCCGAGCGAGTCCGGCAGCGTCGCCTGGCTGAACCGGTTGATCGCGCTGACCAGGTCGGGCGTCTCGGTCGTGGTGTACCCGATGCCGGCGTGCGGCGCCGGCGGCGTGATCACACCGGCGTCCGGGGCGTGCTGGTCGAGGTCCAGGAACCGGGCGGTCAGCACCGGCACCAGGCCGCCCTTGGCGGTGATCTCGACCTGGACGGGCAGGCCGGTGCCGGGTACCGCCCAGATGTCGATGTGCGCGATGGTCGTCGTCTTGTCGGACGGGACGATCCGCAGGCCCTGGGTGGCAGTGCCGGCGATCCGGCGGTCCGGCAGCGTGGTCGCCGGATCCCCGGCGGTGGCGGCGACGACCCGCCGGCCGAGGTCGGGCGGGGTCAGGTCGGCCGCGCGGGGCAACCGGACCGGCTGCGCACCGATGACCTGGGTCAGTTGCTCATCGGTGTAGTCCCAGCGGTATTCGCCGTCCGGGCGTTCGTACAGGTCCTGCTCCTCCCCCGGCCCGATCTGGTCGACCCGCCACCGGTCCGGGGCGGCGTACCAGGTGCGCAGTTCGGTGGTCGTGCTGAGCAGGTTCGTCACGTCGGAGAGCTGGGGCAGGCTGGGCAGCCCGAGCGCGCCGATGGCCTGGGCGTACCCCTGATAGGGCTGGTCGGCCGACTTCGCGATCCGCTCCCGGAGCACGGCCGGGCCGACCCCGGCCGCCGACACCGGCCAGACGCGAATGATCAACGGGAGGGCGACCAGCACGGCCAGCACCCCCCCGACGGCGGCCCACCGCCGACGGCCCTGCCCGGACACCACCGTGCCACCCATCGGCCGATTGTTGCTCGTCGAACCATCCCCGCCCACAACCATCCTTACCTGTTGATCGCCCGCCCGGTTCACCTCCAGGACGATCCCGGAAACTTATTGCCTAAGGCGGAAGCCGCTCTCGCCGTGGCCACCGGCCTCCGCCCCCTGGCCCGGTCAACGGCAGGCCGAGTGGTCATGGATCGCATCCGTTCGGATTCTCTGTACGACGGCTCCGCGGCCGCCGCCGGGACACGACTCGCGCAGATCGTGCGGGAGGAACTCGGCCTCGGTACGCCGCGATTGCGGACCTACCCGCATTGTGCGAGCGACATTTCGGGGTGAACTCGGTGACGTGGCCGATCGGCAAGGCGGTCAGCGGCCTCCCTCTTTTCGTAGTCGAGGAAGGCGATCAGATTGCCGTCCCCAGAATTCAGGCATCCATCGCCGTGGGCAGCAACGACGACAGCCTGGATCACCTGGGCGAGGCCGCAGCCGAGCGCCGCCAGGAGGGCGAAAACGGCGGCCATCCGTCTAGGATGTGACATAGAGTCCGGTCAATCTTTCTGGCACTGCGGCCGGATCAATTCGCACCTTGACGAAAGCCTCCGTGGACGGCCACAAGTGTCGCCGTCCACTGAGGAACAATTGGCGGGAGAACTCGTGAGGCGAACGTTGACCGCAGTCGTGGCGGGCCTGCTGATGGTGGCCGTGGCCACGCCGGCATCGGCCCATCCCCGGCCCGGGGCGCTGGTGACCGGCACGTACTCGACCGGCGCGGCGCACGCCTGGCAGCCGCTGCCGTCGACCCGGGTGGGCGCCGACAACGGCGCCGCCACGGACGCGACCGTGGTCATCGACCCGAGTCAGCGGCGGCAGAACTACACCGGCATCGGGTTCTCGCTGGACGAGACGAGCGTGTCCAACCTCTGGAAGCTCACCCCGGCCCAGCGTGATCAGGCCATCCGCCAGCTGGTCGACCCGGTGCACGGCGCCGGGCTGAACCGCTTCCGGCTGACCATCGGCAGCCCGGACCTGATCGAGCACCTGCCGTTCTGGTCGTACGACGACCTGCCCGCCGGCGTCACGTCCGACTGGAACCTCCAGTACTTCTCCATCCAGCGCGACCTCGACCTGCACATCGTCGATACGGCGCGGCTGATCCGGAGGTACAACCCGCACGCCACCTTCTTCGCCTCGGCCTGGAGCGCGCCGGCCTGGATGAAGACCAACAACCGGTTCCTCGGCGAGGTCGCGCTCAAGCCCGGCAGCACCACCGACTACTACCAGGTGGGCAAGCTGCGCGACGACGCGATCGACGTGTTCGCCCGCTACTACGTCAAGTACGTCCAGGCGTACGCCCGGCAGGGGATCCCGGTCGACGCGCTGACGCTGCTCAACGAGCCGGGCATCGACGTGGTCTACCCGGCCATGGACATCAGCGTCGACCAGCAGCAGAAGCTGGCGGTGGCGATCAAGCGCGAGTTCGGCCGGGCCCACCTGCGGACCGACCTCTACGTGCACGACTTCAACTTCTGGGACTGGAAGGACCCGAACAGCACCGAGACCAAGAACTACTACCGGATCTTCAACGACCCGAAGGCGCTCAAGGCCGCCGACGCGATCGCGTTCCACCCGTACTGGGGCGACCCGGCGGTGATGCGGGACGCGTACGAGACGTACGGCAAGCCGGTGCACCTGACCGAGACCAGCGACCTGAGCCCGGCCACCATCCTCAGCGACTTCCGGCTGGACGCGAGTTCGTACGTGTTCTGGGCGCAGACCACCGACCAGAACGGCGGCACGCTGCACTGGACGCCGCTGCGCGACAACAACGTCGACTGGGACCAGGTCGCCGCGACCACCCACTGGACCAATCGATTGGTCACGGTCAATACCGACACCCGGACCTATTCCGTACGGGACGAGTTGTTCCCGATCGGCCAGTTCGCCAGATACTTGACCCCGGCGGACGTACGGGTGGAGTCGAGCGCGACCACCGGCGGCATCAGCAACGTGGTCTACCTCGACCCCCACGACAACGCCACGGCGATCATCGGTAACGCCGGGGCGGCCGACGCGACGGTCCGGGTGGTCCTTGCGGGCCGGACGTTCACCGTCGACGTTCCGGCCGGGTCGTACGCCACCTACCGCTGGCATGCCGACGTGCCGTCCGCCCGGCACAACCATCCGCCGGTGTTCGCCGCGGTGGCGCCGGTGACCGCCGACCAGTACGCAACGACCACGTTCACCCTGGCGGCGACCGACCGGGACCGGGACGAGCTGGCGTACTACGCGGACGACCTGCCCGACGGGGTGACGCTGAACCCGGCCACCGGCGCGGTCACCGTGCACCCGACCAGGGCCGGCACACAGACGCTGACCTTCTACGTCACCGACGGTAAGGCCCGGGCGAAGGTGACCGTGCCGCTGACGGTGGTCCCGCACGGCGCTCCGGTGGGCGAGAAGGTCGAGGCCGAGGCGTACGCCGCGCAGCACGGCTGGACCGACGGCGGCGCCAACTTCGTCGAGAGCAACGCGACGGCCAGCGGCGGCGCCGACGTCGGCTGGACGGCGCCCGGCAACTGGCTGACCTACCGCATCGACGTCGCCCAGGCCGGTACGTACGACCTCGAACTGCGGGTGGCCAACGGTACGGGCGCGGTGGCGGCCGACGCGATCAGCGTGCGCGACGCCGCCGACGCGAAGCTGGCGACCGTCTCGGTGCCGGACACCGGCGGCTGGGGCAATTGGCAGTCGGTGCACGTACCGGTGACGCTGAACGCCGGCGACCAGCTCGTCACGGTCTACTGCGAGACGGGCGGATTCAACCTCGATTATCTCCGGCTGAACATCTGAACCAATTCACGCTCTTCGTCGTGTGAGAGACGTCCCCGCAGCTGAACCCTGTTCAAGGTTCCGCTGTACGCCTGGATGACTCTCACACGAAGGAGACGTCTCATGACGGCCGCCGAAGAAGGTATCTACCGCGCCCGCACCAGCGCCGAACCTCGATCGTCCTTCCTCCGGCCGGCGGTCGCCGGGCGGGTCGTGCTGTGGGGCGTCCTGGCGATCAACTTCGTGATCGTCGAGATCATCTACTTCACCGGCGACTTCACCAAGAACGTGTTCGTGTGGATCGGCCAGTGGCTCGGCCTGAACCTGGCCCTGACGATCGCGTTCCAGCTGGTGCTGGTGGCCCGCCTGCCGTACCTGGACCGGCGCATCGGCATGGACCGGCTGACCAGCTGGCACCGGTGGACCGGCTTCACCGTGTTCTGGCTGGTGCTGCTGCACCCGACGTTCATCCTGCTCGGGTACGCCAAGTCCGACCGGCTGCCGTTCTCCGCTGAATTCACCGGCCTGGCCAAGCAGATCCCGGTGCTGCTCGGCATGCTCGCGGCGGCGCTGATCATCGTGGTCGCGGCGGTGTCGGTGCGGGCCGCGCGCAAGCGGATGCCGTACGAGACGTGGCACGCCATCCACCTGGTGCTGTACGCGGTCATCGTGCTGGCGATCATCCACCAGCTGGTCGAGGGCTCGAGTTTCAAGACGTCGATCGTGGCCGAGATCTACTGGTGGGCGCTGTGGGCGTTCGCGATCGTGTCGCTGATCGCCGGCCGCGTCGTGCAACCGTTGCGGCGCAACGCCAAGCACCGGCTCCGGGTGGCGGCGATCGTGCCGGAGTCGGACGACGCCGTCTCGGTCCACATGACCGGCAGGCACCTCGACCAGTTGCAGGCCGCGGCCGGGCAATTCTTCATCTGGCACTTCCTCGGCTACAACAAGTGGTGGCAGGCCAACCCGTTCTCGTTGTCGTCCGCCCCCGACGGCCGGTCGCTGCGGCTGACCGCCAAGGCGTCCGGCACGACCAGCGCCGGGCTGCGGCGGATGCCGGTCGGCACCCGGGTGTTCGCCGAGGGACCGTACGGCGCCTTCACCGCCATGCACCGCACCCGGTCGGCGTCGCTGCTGATCGCCGGCGGGGTCGGCGTCACGCCGATCCGGGCGCTGCTGGAGGAGCTGGACGGGCCGATCACGGTGCTGTACCGGGTCCACCGGATGAGCGACGCGGTGCTGCTGCCCGAACTCCAGGCGCTGGCCTCGATGAAGGGCGCGCGGGTGCACGTGCTCACCGGCCGTACGGGCGAGGGGCGGCCGCCGAACAACCCGTTCGACCCGACCAGCCTGCAGACACTGGTCCCGGACGTCGCCGAGCGGGACGTGTTCGTGTGCGGGCCGCCGGCCATGACCGCGGCCGTCGTCCGGAGTCTGCGGGCGCTGAAGGTGCCGTCCGCTCAGATCCACGACGAACGGTTCAGCCTCGCGCGCTGACCCGGACGGAGGCCAGCGTGGTGCCGGCCGTGGCCGGCCCGGTGCACCAGGAGGTGGCGCCGATGCCGGGAACCCGGACCCGCAGGGTCCGCTGCCATCGATACATTGCCCCAGGCTAGGCCCGCTGTCCGATGGGGACAACCGCGGCCAGCCGCCTGATCAGCCATCCGGATCCACAGCGGACCTCGTCCGGCTCGAAGACCGTACGGGCGGCGGCCGTGGCCCGGCCCAGGGCGAAGCGGGCGTCGTAGATCCACAGCCGCCCGCCCGGACGCAGGACGCGCCGCAACTCCCGGACGCCCTGCTCGGGGACGTCCCAGTGATGCTGGCTGAGCGACGAGACGATCAGGTCGAAGGTGGCGTCCGGGAACGGCAGGCCGGCGACGTCGGCCACGGTGAAGGTGACCCCGCCCGCGCCGGGTTGCTGCCGCGCGTACTCGATCATGGGTGGCGAGACGTCGACACCGTCCATGCGTACGTGCGGCAGCGCGGCGGCGATCTCGATCGGGAGGCGGCCGGGTCCGGTGCCGGCGTCGAGCACCCGGGCGCCGGCGGCGAGGGCCGCGGCGGACACGTCGGCGACGATCCGGGCGCGGAGGCGGCGGGCCATCCACTTGGCGTGGCGGTCGTACTGGGCGGCGTTCTCAAACCGAACACCGTGTTCGCTCTTGGACAACATGTTCGAGTATGGTCTCGGCCAGGACATGCGGGTCAACGGGCGGATCGACGCATCCGTTCGGAACCGGACACGTGGAGGTTGTTGTGCCGGATCAGGACCGCCGGGTGCGGCGGACGCGGAAGTTGCTGCGGGACGCACTGGTCGCGCTGGTCGCCGAGCGGGGGTACGAGCGGGTCACCGTGCAGGACGTGCTCGACCGGGCCGACGTCGGCCGGTCGACGTTCTACGCGCACTTCACCGACAAGGACGCGCTGTTCGCATCCTGCTTCGACGACCTGCGGGAGGCGCTGCGGCACCATCTGGAACGGATGTCGCCGGATCGCCCGACCGACCCGCTGAACAGCGTCTTCGAGCACGCGTACGCCAACCGCGAGGTCTACCGGGCAGCGTGCGGCCGGCGCGGCGAGACCGTGCTCGGCCGGCATCTGCGCCCGATGCTGATCGAGTTGCTCACCGAGCACCTGACGTCGGTCGGCACCCGGATGCCGGTGGAGGTGATGGCCGAGTACCACGCCGGCGCGCTGACCGCCGTCGTGGTGTGGTGGGTGCGCGAGGACTTCCCGTACGGGCCGGAACACATGGCCGGGATGTGCCGTGACCTGACCGCGCCCGGCGTCGTGGCCGGCCTCGGGGTGGAGCACTGAATAAGTAGATCAAGGCATGGATGGATTGATCACCCGCGGATAGGTTGGCGGGTATGGATGCACTCGTCGGGGCCGGTGGGCAGCGGCTGGCGGTCATCTGGCTGTCACTGATCGTGCTGGGCCTGTTGGCACTCGGTGCGCTGATGGCGCCGCGGGGCGTCCGGGGGCCGCGGCAACTCGGCGCCTGGCTGGAGGATCACGGCCGGCGCCGCCAGGCCGAGGTCACCTGGAGGGCGGCTGAGGTCACCGAGGCCGAGCGCTACGTGTCGGAGCTCGGCGTCGCTGTGCGGGGAGCCACCGCCACCGCGGAACGCCGGCGGGCCGCGTGCCAGCGGGCGCAGGAGAAGGTGGAACGGTCCTGGCAGGCGTACCGGACCGCGGACGCCGGCCGGGAACGGTTCCGACAGGCGTCGGTGTTCGGCGCCGCCGCCGGTGAGGTCTCGGAGTTCGAGCGGGCCCAGTCCCTGCGGCGGGCGGCCAAGACGGCGTACCGCCGCGGCGACCTGTCCGACGTCCAGCTGCTGGACGCGCTGACCTCCCGGAACGGGTGGGACCCGGCGCTGCATCCGATCGAGCAGGAGCTGGTGCTGGCCCGGGCGGCCGTACGGCACCGGTTCGCGGCCTATCGGGCGGCACTGACCGAAGAGGACGAGGCCTGGCGGGCGTCCGACATCGCCACAGCGGCCGTCCGGAGCCTGCGCCGCGAGGCCGGTCTGGCCCGGGCCGACGCCGAGGCCGCCTTCCGCGCCCTGCCGGCGAAGGCCCAGGCGTCAGGCCGCCTCCGGCGTGCACCGGCGGCGGCCTGACGGCCCGGGTCTACCTGATCGCGGTCAGGGCTGGGCCCACGGGGACGGTACCGGCGGCACCACCACCGGCGGACGGTCGTCGCAGGTGATCGTGTTCGGCAGTTCCCACGGCGCCAGCCACGGCCCGGTCGTTCCACCCCCGTCGTTGCCACCCAGGTCGGTCACCGTGAACTCGGACCCGGCCGGGGTGAAGTGGAACGAACCGCAGTTGTTGATACCGACCGCGCCGACGTTGCGGGCGTCCACGTTCGCGAACGTCGCCCCGCCGGCCGTACGGGCGCTGACCACGTCCGTACCCGTGCCGTCGACCTGGATGTCTTTGAAGTGGACGTTGGTGATGCGGTACAGGTCCTTCACCGGGAAGTCGCTGACCAGCATGATCGCGTTGTAGGTGTTGTCCAGGAAGTGGTCGCCGACGACCTCGATGTCGGCGTCGATGTTCTTCTCGAGGGCGTAGAACCAGATCGCGCCGAGCCCGATGTTCCAGTTGAGCTCGTACGTGCCGGCCCGGACCGTGGTGTTGTCGGTGACCCACACGTGGCCGGTGAACGCCTCCGAGCCGAACCGGGAACCGATCTGGATGCCGCTGCCCTCGCGGATCGGGTCGGCCACCAGGTTGCCGGACACCGTGTTGTCCGTACCACCGTAGAGCGCGATGCCGTTGGCCAGCACCGGCGTCTGCACCGTGTTGTGGTCGAAGACGTTGTTCGCGTCCTCGATCTTGTCCGACCACATCGCCAGCGCATCGTCGCCGGTGTTGCGGACGAAGTTGTTCTCCACGACCGAGCTGGTCACGCCGGTGTGGAAGTTCAGGCCGTCGGCGATCTGGTCGACCACGATGTTGTTGCTGATCGTGGTGCCGGTCATCGGCCCGTCGAACCAGAAGCCGACCTTGGTGTGCTCGATGTAGAGGCCGTCGATGCTCGAGTTGCTGAGCGCACCGCCGACGCCGTTGACCTGGTCGGTGTCGATCCGCTCGCGGACGTCACCGGAGATGGTGAAGCCGGAGAGGTGGACGTTACGGCTGCCGCCGTCGGCCACGTACCTGCCGTAGAAGCCGACGCCGGTGTGGATGGACTGGTCGGGCAGCGGCTGGTCCAGAGTGACCTGGTGGCCCCGGATGACCGTGTACCAGTTGCCGGCACCCTCGATCGTCACGTCGTCCACGACGATGTGCCGGTTGACCTGATAGGTGCCCGGCGGGATGTAGACCTTGAGGTGGGCCTTCTTCGCGAACGTGATGGCCTTCTCGATGGCCGGCGCGGAGTCGCGGCGGCCGCTCGGGTCGGCGCCGAAGAGCCACACGTCGGCCGCGCGCAGATCCACCTTGGGCGCCCCGACCAGCTCCGAGTCGAGCAGGTCGATGACGGTCCAGGCAGCGCCGCTGCTCGCGGTCAGCCGGACCTTGTCCCCGGCCCGGTACGTCCGGCCGAGCGCGAGCCGCTGCTCGTCGTAGAAGTGGCTGGGACGGAACGGCTTGGTGATCACCGGCGTCGGCGAGGTCGCGTTCGGGACACAACTGCACTCGGTGATCCACCAGTCCGGGTGCAGCAGGTCGCCGTTGGGGTCGTTGCTGAACGGGTACTGGTTGTACAACCAGGAGTACTGCGAGGTCAGCGTCATGGTCTGGCGGTGGCTGCCGTTGACCGTGACGTTCAGCGGGGCGGTGATGCCGCCGCCGGTCGGCGCGTCCGGGATGCTGTACCGGACTGTGATCGCGTTGGCCGCCTTGGGCAGGGTGAACTCGACATACTGGCCCGGGGTCAGTTTCACGGCGGTACGGCCGGACGCCTCGGACGGCAGGGTGTAGGCGGTGGTGTCGGGACCGATCACGGCGCCGGTCGTGCGCGCGTTCTCGGCCTCCTGCTCGACGAAGCCAACGGACGCGCCGCGACCGGCCACCAGCGCCGGGTCGATCGCGGCCCGGGTGACCGGGGACGGGGTGGCGGAATGAGCCATCGCGGCCGGTGCACCGCCGACGATCAGGCTCAGACCGACGGCCGCCGCCGCCCATCTTGCGGGAGCTGACATGGGTAACTCGTTTCTGCAGGGAGCGTGCGGCGGGACGAACGCCGGGTGTGACGCTGACCATAGATCCCGGAAAATGTCGTCCACAAGAGCCTGTCGTCTAATTTCGCGCTTCTGCCTGTCCGTTGCAGTCGTTGGTTCTCTTCTTGCAGGGTGTGGCCATTCGTCGCCGTGGCGGGCGGCGTCGCTGCCGATGCCGCCGGGAACGCCCGGTCAGCTGGTCGTCCGGGACGTGGCCGACTGCGGCGGCACCTGGTACGCCGTCGGCGGCGTACTGGGCCGGGGAGACGCCACCCGCCCGGCCGGATGGTCCAGCATCGACGGCCGTACCTGGCGCGGCGTCACCTTCGCACCCCTGTCCACCAGCCTGTACGGGCCGCAGAACGAGATCTACAGCGTCGGCTGCGCGGCCGGACGAGTGGCCATGATCGGGTCCCGGCCCGGCGGCGCCCACGGCATCCCCCGGATCAGCACCTGGCGGTTGCGGGCGGACGGCGCCATGGCCGAGGTGTTCGCGCCGTTCGACACGTACGGCGGGGACAACGGCGTCGACGCGGCGCGAGTGGCCGCCGGTCCGGACGGATTCCTGATCGCCGGCAACCGGACCAGCGGCGCCGCCGTCTGGCTCTCCCCGGACGGCGCGGCGTTCCGGCTGTTCGAGAAGGTGCCCGGCCTGGCCGGCGACGCCGGCCATCGCACCGCCGCCCGCGACGGGGTGGAAGGGGCGGACGGACGCTGGGTGGTGGTCGGCGGCCTCGCCCCGGTGACCAGCCTCGATCAGGCGCCGGCGGCGTGGACCACACGCGACGGTCGCGACGTCACCCCGGTCGCCGTGCCCGCACCGGCCGGCTTCAACGAGCTGCAGCGGGTGGTCCGGTCGGGTGGCGACGTCATCGCGGCCGGACCGCGCGGCGACCGGGTGGGGGCGTGGCGCGAGCACGCCGGCACGTGGACCCAGGCCGGCGCCTTTCCCGGCCACGCCGTCCAGTCGCTGGCCGTGGCCGGTGGCGACCTGTACGCGGCGGCCGATGCCGGGGTGTGGCGGTCGG
Source organism: uncultured Actinoplanes sp. (assembly GCA_964236515.1). Taxonomy (GTDB): domain Bacteria; phylum Actinomycetota; class Actinomycetes; order Mycobacteriales; family Micromonosporaceae; genus Actinoplanes. The sequence continues at coordinate 41,201 of CAXSDA010000024.1, read as the reverse complement.
ACGATCGGGGCGGCTCGTGGAAGCAGTACCCCCCGCCGGCGGGCGCGGTCGCCCCGATGGCGCTGGCCGGACGGGCCGACAGGCTGGTGCTGGCGTCGGGCGGCCGGGTGTGGACCGCGCCCGAGTAACCGTTGGCTGAACATGTGCGTTGTTCTGTACGTCCCGTTTCCGACCGATATGGTGAAGATTCGATGGCGTGGCGCAATCAGATCAACGTGCAGCTGGCCCGGCGTACCGGCATCCAGATCCGGCAGCGCGACGGCCGCCTGCGCGTAGTGCGCGCCCCCCTGCGGGAATTGGCCCGACCGGCCTTCATCTTCTCCTCGGTCCGGTCCGGATCGACGCTGCTGCGCCTGATCCTGAACAGCCACTCCGACATCTACTCGCCGCACGAGCTGCACCTGCGCCACATCAAGGTGGAGTTCGCGCACGTCACCGCCCAGCACGCGATGAGCTCGCTGGACTTCGACCAGCAGGCGCTCACCCACATGCTGTGGGACCGGCTGCTGACCGAGGCGTTGCGGCGCAGCGGCAAGAAGCAGCTGGTGGAGAAGACCCCGCACCTGGTGCTGGGCTGGAAGCAAGTCGCCGCCTGCTGGCCCGACGCGCGGTTCATCTTCCTGCTGCGGCACCCGGCCGGCATCGTCGACTCCTGGCAGCGGGTCCGGGAGCAGCAGACGACGAACGAGGTCGTGGTGACCGTGGCCAAGTACCTGACCGCGGTGCGTGACGCCCGGCGGGCGCTGCCCGGCCTGACCGTGCGGTACGAGGACCTGACCGCCGACCCCGGGCGCGAATCCCGGCGGCTGTGCGAATTCCTGGAACTGCCGTACGAGCCGGCGATGGTCCAGTACGGCGTCCAGGACCACGGCAAGCTCACGTTCGGGCTCGGCGACTGGACCGAGAAGATCCGCAGCGGTTCGGTGCAGCCGTCGCGCCCCCTCCCCGCCGTCGACCTGCCGCCGGCCCTGCGCGCGCTCGCCACCGACCTCGGCTACTGAGCCTCAACTCGGCGGCACCCTCATTTCGGCGGCGCGTCTGCCGATGAACCGGTAGTGAGCTCCCCGTCCGACCGTCCCCGAGGCGGCCACCTGGTGCACGTCGGGCGGCAGCCGATCTTCGACATCCGGGGCGATGTCGTCGCGTACGAGCTGCTGTTCCGCGGCAGCGTGGACGCGGTCGAGTCGGGCCGGCAGGACACCTACGCGACCAGTCACGTGCTGGTCAATGCGTTCACCGAGTTCGGCATCGGCGAGGTGGCGGGCGACAAGCTCTGCTTCATCAACCTGACCGCCGAGTTCCTCACCGGCGAGCTGACGTTGCCGTTCGGGCCGGCGAACGTGGTGCTCGAGGTGCTGGAGACGGTCGAGATCACCGACGACGTGCTGGCCGGCATCACCCGGCTGGTCGACGCCGGCTACCGGATCGCGCTCGACGACTTCGTCGCCGGGTCGGGTCACGAGCGGCTGTTCGCGCTGGCCTCGTACGTCAAGCTCGACCTGCTGGACGGTGACCTGAGCCGGCTGGACGAGGTGGTCGCGGCCTGCCGGGCGTACCCGGGCATCCAGATCGTGGCCGAACGCCTGGAGACCTCGTCGCAGGTCGAGATCGCCGACCGGTACGGGATGGAACTGCGGCAGGGATACGCACTGAGCCGGCCGCAGGTGCTGACCGCGGCCAGCCTCTCGCCGTCCCGCCTGCGGCGCCTGGAGCTGCTGGGGGCGCTGAGCGCGCCCGACACCAACCTCGAAACCATCCTGTCGATCATCGCCGCCGACCCGGCATTGTCGCTGCGCGTGCTGCGGGCCAGCAACTCGGCCGCGGCCGGCGCGCACGCCCGGGTGTCGTCGGTCCGGCAGGCGGTGGTCCTGATCGGCCTGGCCCAGGTCCGCCAGTGGGCGATGCTGATGGTCATCGACGACGTCGCCGAGGCCACCGAGGACCAGATGGTGACCGCCCTGACCCGGGCCCGCCTGGCCGAGAACGTGGCCCGCGCGGTCGGCGCCCCGCCGGACGCCGCCTTCATGGCCGGCCTGATCAGCGGGGTGGCCGACCTGCTGGGCTCGACCGCCGCGGCGATGGCCGGCCAGCTTCCCCTTTCCCCCGAGGTGACCGCGGCCGGCCCGATCGGCCATGTCCTGAGGGTGGTCGAGATCTACGAGACCGGTGACCTCTCCGACCTCACCGGCGCCCACGACCTCGCCGGCGATTATCTGGACGCGATGACCTGGTCGGCCCGGGCGATCATGGCCACCGCCGTCCCGGCCTGACCCCCGGGCCCGCCGCTCACGTCAGGCCTCCCGGAGCCGGGGCTTCTCGTCGCCGCGGAGGAACTCGGCGACCGCGCCCGGGCGGCCGTCGCGGATCAGGTCCAGTACCAGGGCGACCAGGTCCTCGGGTGGGATCAGCGGGGGCGTGGCGGCTCGTTCGGCCGTGGGCAACGCCGCCCGCTCGCGGTGCGCACGGTCGAGGCCGATCCAGCCGGGGACCACGCACATCACCCGCACGCCGGGCGGCGCCGGGAGGGCCATGCTGGTGGTGAAGCGGATCAGGCCGGCCTTGGCCGCCGCGTACTCGGGTGAGCCGTAGCCGGAGTCGCCGAGCGCGGCGCTGGAGGTGATGTTGACCACCGCGCCGCCGCCGGCCGTGACCATCGGGTCCAGCGCCAGCTGGGTGAGCAGCATCGGGGTGGTCAGATTGAGGGCCAGCGTGCCCGTCCAGGCCTCGGCCGTGGCCGCCGGGAACTGGTCGCCGGGAGTCCAGCCGCCGGCGTTGTTGACCAGGATGTGCGGGCCGCCGAGCTCGGTGGCCAGGCGGATCAGCCGGTGCGCCTCCTCCGGGTCACGGACGTCGGCCGGCACCGCCCGCCCGGCCGACCCGAGCGCCTGGACGGCCCGGACCGTCCCGGACGCCGCCGAGCGGTCGACGTCGGCCACGACCACGGCCGCGCCGGCCGCCGCCAGGCCGAGCGACAGGAAGCGCCCCAGCCCGGAGCCGCCGCCGGTGACCACCGCAACCGTGCCGTCGATCCGCATGAGCCGAACCTAGAGCCGGGGTACGACACTTCGCACACCGTGCCGTTGAGCCGGAACTGCGTTGAGGGCTTTTTGATGGGGCCGAGGGCTTGTTACGGCTCGGTTACGAAACGCATTCTCGATTCGTGGAGAACGAGCTTCTGCGCGGCCGGGTCGTGCTCGTCAGCGGCGGCACCCAGGGCGTCGGCGCGGGAGTGGCGCGAGCGGCCGTCCGCGAGGGTGCGACCGTCGTCATCACCGGGCGGCGACCGGACATCGGCGAGGCCTTCGCCCGCGAGATCACCGCGGAGTACGTCCGGGCCGACGTCGCGGACGTGGCGGCCGCGCTGGGATCCGTGACCGCGGTCGTCGAGCGTCACGGCCGGATCGACTCGTTGGTCAACGCGGCCGGTCTGGTCACCCGGGGGTCGTTGCTGGACACCACGCCGGAGCTGTTCGATCAGCACATCGCGGTGAATCTCCGCGGACCGTTCTTCTTGATGCAGGCCGCGGTCAAGGATATGAAGCGCCGAGGCGAGCCGGGCACGATCGTCAACATCGGCTCGACCGCGGGGATGGGCGGCCAGCCCTACCTGTCGCCGTACGTGGCGGCCAAGGCCGGCCTGGCCGGGCTGACCCGCAACGCCGCCCACGCGCACCGCTTCGACCGGATCCGGATCAACCAGTTGGACATCGGCTGGACCGACACCGAGGGCGAGGACCTGATCCAGCGGGCCGTGCACGGCGCCGGCGACGACTGGCGCGAGGAGGCGGCCAACCGGCTGCCGATGGGCAGGCTCGGCCAGGTGGACGAGATCGCCGACATCGTGGTGTTCCTGCTGTCGGCGCGCAGTGGTGTCGTCACCGGCTCGGTGCTCGACTGGGACCAGAACGTATTCGGAGCGTCGGACTGATGAGACTGGGACTTCTCGGACTGGGCCGGATCGGCGCCTTCCACGCCGCCACCCTGCACTCGCTCGGTATCGATCTGGTGGTCACCGACGTCGCGGCCGACGCCGTCGAGCGAATGACCGCCAGGTACGGCGCCACCCCGGCCGCCGACGCCGCCGCGGTGTTCGCGAGCGGCGTGGACGGCGTGGTCATCGCCGCCGCCACCGACGCCCATCCACAGCTGATCCTGGCCGGAGTCGAGGCCGGCCTGCCGGTGTTCTGCGAGAAGCCGGTGGCCAAGGGCGCGGCCGAGGCGGCCGAACTGCTGAAGCACACCGCCGGAGCGCGCGTGCAAATCGGCCACAACCGCCGCTTCGACACCGGGTTCGTCAACGCCCGAACCGCGATCCGGACCGGCGAACTCGGCCGGCTGCACACGATCCGATCGACCACGATGGACCCGGCACCACCCCCGGCGAGCTACATCGCCGCCTCCGGTGGCATCTTCCGCGACTGCAGCGTGCACGACTTCGACATCATCCGGTACGTCACCGGGCGCGAAGTGGTCGAGGTGTACGCCACCGGCAGCACCCGCGGCGACGCCGTGTTCGCCGAGTCGGGTGACGCCGCCACCACCGCGGCCGTCCTGACGCTGGACGACGACACGCTCGTCGTGGTGTCGAACAGTCGCTACAACGGGCGCGGGTACGACGTACGGCTGGAACTGCACGGCACGAAGGACAGCATCGCGGTGGGTCTGGAGGACAAGCTGCCGCTGCGATCGGTCGAGCCCGGCGTGACGTTCCCGGCCGGGCCGCCGCCCCACTTCTTCATGGACCGGTTCACCGAGGCCTACCGCCGGGAGCTGAGCGCGTTCGCCGAGTTGGTGGACGGGACCCGCGACGAGAGCCCGTGCACGGTCGCGGACGCCGTCGAGGCCGGCTGGATCGCCGAGGCCTGCACCCTGTCGCTGCACGAACACCGGCCCGTACGGATGACCGAAGTGAGGACCGCATGAAGATCGCCGGAGCACCCATCTCCTGGGGCGTGTGCGAGGTACCGGGCTGGGGCTACCAGATGCCGGTCGACCGCGTGCTGAGCGAGATGCGCGAGGTCGGGCTGACCGCCACCGAGTTCGGGCCCGAGGGCTTCCTGCCCGGCGACCCGCACGACGCGGTCCGGGCGTACGGGCTGGAGGCGCTGGGCGGGTTCGTGCCGGTGGTGCTGCACTCCGACAGCGACCTGGCGAAGGCGTTCGACGGCTTCGCCCCCGGCGACACGCTCGTCCTGGCCGCGGGTACCGGCACCGAGGGCTACGACACCCGGCCCGACCTCGACCCGGCCGGCTGGCGGCGGCTGCTGAAGAATCTGGACTACCTGAAGATTTCGGCCGAGGACCGCGGCATGACGGCGGTGCTGCACCCGCACGTGGGCACGATGATCGAGACCGGGCCGGAGGTGGAACGGGTGCTCGAGGGCTCGGCCATCTCGCTCTGCCTGGACACCGGCCACCTGCTGATCGGCGGCACCGACCCGGTCGAGCTGGCCCGGCAGGCCGCCGACCGGGTCGCGCACGTGCACGCCAAGGACGTCGACCTTCCGCTGGCCCGCCGGGTACAGGCCGGCGATCTGACCTACACCGAGGCGGTGGCGGCCGGCATGTACCGGCCGCTGGGCGACGGGGACATCGACTTCGCGGCGGTGGCGGCAGCGCTGGACAAGGTCCGCTACGACGGCTGGTGGGTGCTCGAGCAGGACACCATCCTGACCTCGGAGCCGCCCGCCGGCGAGGGTCCGATCGTCGACGTCCGGCGCAGCGCCGACCACCTGCGCGGGCTCCTCAGCTGAACCGGTACCGCGTCTGCACGTACGGCGACTTGTGGAACGACAGCACCTTCACCGGGGTCACGCCGAACACCAGCCCGATGTGGCCCATCCCGTCGTCGTACGAGTCCTCACCCACCGTGTAATCCCAGTCCAGTTTGGACTTCCAGATCCCGGCCAGCGTCACCAGCCGCTCGTGATCGGTGATCCGCTCGGCCACCCCCTCGACCACCACGTCCATCCCCGACTTCATGGTGTTGGTCCCGGTCGTGATGACGCAGTTCGGGTTGCGCAGCAGGTTGGCCGTCTTCTGTTCCTTGTCGCCGGTGCAGAAGTAGAGGACACCCTCGTGCCAGACGACCGGTAGCGGGGTCACATGCGGTGCCCCCGTCCTGCGCACGGTGGACAGCCAGAACATCTCGGCGTCCCACAGCGCCTTGTCCACGGTCTCCCACGGCACGGCTTTGGCATCGGGTTCGCTGAAGTCGCCGGAGAAGTCCACGACGGGGTTCATAGTGCCTCCATCTCCTTGACGCGGGCGCGCAACGCCCGGCGTTCTCCTTCGGTCCCGGCCATGGCGGCCGCGGTACGGAACAGGTCGGCGGCGCGGGCCCGGTCGCCGGTCCGGGCGGTGAGGTCGGCCTCGACCGCGTACGCGGGAGGGTAGTCGTCCAGCCCGCCACCGGACCGGGCGTCGGCCAGCAGCCGCAGCCCGTCGGCCGGCCCGTGGGCGAAGCCGTGCGCCACCGCCCGGTTCAGCGCGATGACCGGCGACGGCTGGATGCGGGCCAGCCGGTCGTACAGCGAGGCGATGACCGGCCAGTCGGTGACGTCGGCGGTGTGGCCGGCCGCGATCCGGGCCTGCAACGCGTACGGGCCGTCGGAACCGACCCGGCCGAGCACGTCGAACGCCTCGGCGATGGCGTCGTGGTCCCACTTCGACCGGTCCTGCTTCTCGAGCGTGAGCAGGTTGCCGTCGGCGTCCGTACGGGCATCGCGCCGCGAATGATGGAACAGGAACAGCGCCAGCACCGCCGCCGCCTCGGGCTGATCCGGCATGAGCGCGGTCAGCAGCCGGGCCAGCCGGATCGCCTCGTCGGCGAAGGCCGGCCGCCCGTCCGGGTTGTAGCCCTGGGTGAACAGCAGGTACAGCACCGCCAGCACACCCGGCAGCCGCTCGGTCAGTGCCCGCCCGGACGGCACCCGGTACGGGATCCCGGCGTCGGCGATCTTCGACTTCGCCCGGGTCAGCCGCCGGGTCATCGCCGACTCGGTGACCAGGAAGGCACGGGCGATGTCGGCGGTCGGCACGCCCCCGATGGTCCGCAGCGTCAGCGCCACCCGCGCTTCCAGCGGCAGCGCCGGGTGGCAGCAGGTGAAGATGAGCCGCAGCCGGTCGTCCACGACCTCGCCCTCCTCCTCCGCCGGCTCCTCGTCGAGCAGCCGCGTCAACGAGGCCAGTTTCCGGCGCTCGACCGTCGCCCGCCGCAGCACGTCGATCGCCCGGTTGCGGGCCGCAGCCATCAGCCACCCGCCCGGGTTGGCCGGCACCCCGTCGACCGGCCACCGTTCCAGCGCCGCCGCCACCGCGTCCTGCGCGCAGTCCTCGGCCAGCGTCCAGTCGCCGGTGACCCGGATGAGGGCGGCCACGATCCGGGTCCGCCCTTCCGCGAAGGCCTCGGCGACGGCCAGCATCAGGCCAGGCTGCCGAACGGCCGCAGCTCGAGCCGCCCGGTCCAGGCCATCGGGTGCGCCCGGGCGACCTCGATCGCCTCGTCCAGATCGGCGCACTCGAGGATGTCGTAGCCGACGATGATCTCCTTGGTCTCGGCGAACGGGCCGTCGGTGACCAGCAGTTCGCCGCCGCGCACGCGGACCACGGTGGCGGAGCTCAGCGGCCCGAGCACCTCACCGTCGACCCGGCGGCCCTTGGCGTCGTTCTCCTCGACCCACTCCTCGATGTCGGGGATGCCGGCCTGGTCGTCGCCGGGCTCGGTGTCGGTGCAGACGAACATCATGTACTTCATCTCGTGCCTCCTGATGTCGTGGTTCACCGGCGTGACGATCGGGCCCGGCCGTTCCGGACACCCGTACCCGGAAAATCTCAGAATTCCACCGGCGGTGCGTTGTGCGGCGTGATCACCTGGATCGCCGAGGGGTTGGTGCGGATCGGGCCGGGCAGCGCGCCCTGCGCCTGCATGATGGCCAGGCAGGCCCGGCGCAGGTCGGTGCGCAGGTCGTGGTGCAGTACGGCGGACAGCTTCCGGGCGCGGAGCAGGGCGGTGTTCTCGCCGTCCAGGTCGTGCGCGACGAAGACGTCGTACGGGCGGCGCTCCCGGGCGAACGCGTCGACCACGGTCGCGTTGCCGCCGGCCCCGGCATACAACGAATACACCGCCCGTACGGACGGATTCACCGTCAGCGCCTCGCGGACGCCGGTGTGCACCGCGTCGGCCCGGTCCTCCTCGTCCACCACCTCGAGCAGCCGCCGGCCCGGCGCCCGGTCGCGCATCTCGGCCCGGAAGCCCGCCTCCCGCTCGTCCTCGCCCCGGAACGAACCGTGGCCCCGGACCACCAGCACGTCCCCGGCCCGGTCGGCCAGCCACTGTTCCAGCAGGTAGGCCGCGGTGGCCCCGGCGGCCCGGTTGTCGATCCCGGCGTACGCGATCCGCGGACTGGCCGGGAGATCGGTGACCAGCGTGACCACCGGGACGGACAGGCGTCGCACGGCGGCCACCACCTCGGGCACGTCCGGCGCCTTGAGGATCACGCCGTGCGACTTGCCGCGGGCCACCCGGTCGAGTTCGGCGACCACGTCGTCCACGAAGTGGAACCGGGACCGGATCACCGCCGGGCGCAGGGACGGCTGCTCGGCCTCGAGCGCGGCCCGGACGGCGGCCGAGAACCGCGGCGGCGCCTGCACGATCACGTCGACCATGAACGTCCGGCCGCCCAACCGGACCTGGGACTGCTGGCGGTCGAGGTCGGCGATGGCCTGCCGGACCTCCCGGACAGTGCTCTCCCGGACCCCGCCACGGTCGTGCAGCACGCGGTCCACAGTGGCCTGGCTGAGCCCGGCCTGGACGGCGATCTCGCGGATCCGGTAGGCGTGTCTCACGTCGTACAGGATGATGGGTTTTTGAGGTCTTCTCAAGGGCTGCGGCGGAGGTTCCGGAGCTTAGCCTGAGGTCATGACGAGCTGGTTCACCGCCGACGACTGCCGCCTCGAGGACTTCCGCGCAGTGGTCGAGCAGAAGACGGAGTCGACCGATTATCCGCACGCCACCGAGGTGGCGCAGAACGTCCTGATCTACCCGGGCGATCTGCCGGACACCCCCGAGATCCGGTCCGAATTGGCCCGGGCGTTGATGGACGGCCCCGGCATCGTGGTGTTCACCGGCGCGTTCGCGCCCGCCGTGGTGGACCGGGCCACCGCGGTGTTCGCCGGCCTGATCGCCGAGCAGAAGGCGTCCGGCGTCGTGGCCGGCGACCACTTCGCCAAGCCCGGCGCCAACGACCGGATCTGGGGCGCGCTGGACAAGTTCGCGCGCCGCGACCCGGAGGCGTTCGCCGCCTACTACGACAACGACACCCTCGCGCTGATCTGCTCCGCCTGGCTGGGCACCGGGTACCAGGTGACGTCACAGGTGAACGTAGTCAACCCGGGCGGCCCGGCGCAGGTCGCACACCGCGATTACCACCTCGGCTTCATGTCCCAGGAGAAGGCGCTGCGCTACCCGGCGCACATCCACGCGCTGTCCCCGGTGCTCACCCTGCAGGGCGCGGTCGCGCACGTCGACATGCCGGTGGAAACCGGGCCGACGATGTACCTCCCGCACTCGCAGAAGTACCCGGCCGGTTATGTGGCCTTCCACCAGCCGGAATTCACCGGATACTTCAACGCCAACCACATCCAGCTGCCGCTGGCCAAGGGCGACGCCGCCTTCTTCAACCCGGCCCTGTTCCACGGCGCCGGCACCAACCGGTCGTCCGACGTACGCCGGATGGCCAACCTGCTGCAGGTGTCGTCCGGGTTCGGCCGGGCGATGGAGAGCGTGGACCGTGCGGCGATGTCGCTGGCCCTGTTCCCGGTGCTGAAGTCCTGGCCGGGCCCGGTGGCGAAGGTCATCGCGGCGTCGGCCGAGGGCTACGCGTTCCCTACCAACCTGGACGCCGACCAGCCGATCGACGGTCTCGCTCCGCCGACCCAGGCCGAGCTGGTCCAGCAGGCCGTCGCCGAGGGCTGGGACGACGACCGCTTCCGTACGGCGCTGCTGGCCCAGCGGGACCGCCGCCGGCCGTGAGTCAGGCGCGCAGCACCAGGCCGCCGGAAGCCGTGACGATGATGTCGGGCCCGCCGAGCTTGCGGCGCAGCCCGGTCAGCACCAGATCCGGCGCCTCGCCGTCCAGCGCCACCGGGTAGCCCCACACGTCGGCCAGGATCTTGGCCCGGTCCAGCAACTGGCCGGCGTGCTGCACCAGCACTCGCAACAGACCCAGCTCGCGTCCGGTGAGATGAAGGTCACGGCCGCGGCGGATGGCCCGGCCGGCGGCCGGGTCGACGACCAGATCGCCCAGGCTCGTCCGCCGGCCAGTCGGCCGGGTCCGGGCGAGCGCCCCGAGACGGGCGGCCAGCTCGTTGGGCGACACCGGGAACCGGACGGCGTCGTCGGCCCCGGCGGCCACCGCATCGTCGAGCCGGCCCCGGGTGACCAGGCAGATCGGCGTGCTCCGGCGCTCGGCCCGGGCCCGCCGGACCACGTCCACCCCGTACAGGTCGGGCAGCTCGGCCGCCAGCACCGCGACGTCGGGTGGATCGGCGGCCAGCACATCCAGCGCGTCCAGCCCGCCGGTCGCCGGGCGTACCGTCAGCCCCGCACGTTCCAGTGCCGGAACCGGGGACGGCCGCAGACCGGCGACCAGCACGATTGGCACGAATCACAGCCTGCCAGGCAGGTTCGCGCTCAGCGGGGGATTCCGCCGGACCGGACGGGTTATGATGGAGTGGCTCGAGCCGAGAGGCGCTGCGACGGACCATGATGTTGACGGTCCGCCACGCTCGGTCCGGGTCGTTGTTCTCAAGGGCGCCTCCCGTCAATGGGAGGAGCCCTTCTCCATGAGTTACGAACGTCAAGAGATCAACGGCATCGACTTCGCGGTGGCCGACCTGTCGCTGGCCGCCTTCGGCCGCCACCAGATCCGGCTCGCCGAGCACGAGATGCCCGGCCTGATGTCGATCCGCCGCGAGTACGCCGAGAGCAAGCCGCTGCGCGGGGCCCGGGTCGCCGGCTCCCTGCACATGACCATCCAGACCGCGGTGCTGATCGAGACCCTGGTCGACCTGGGTGCGGACGTCCGCTGGGTGTCCTGCAACATCTTCTCGACCCAGGACGAGGCGGCCGCGGCCGTGGTCGTCGGCAAGGACGGCACGCTTGACAAGCCGGCCGGTGTCCCGGTGTACGCCTGGAAGGGCGAGACGCTCGAGGACTACTGGTGGTGCACGATGCAGCTGTTCGACTTCGGTGACGGCCAGGTACCGAACATGATCGTCGACGACGGCGGCGACGCCACCCTGCTGGTGCACAAGGGCGTCGAGTTCGAGGCCGCGGGTGCCGTACCGGCCGCGACCGAGGACGACCACGAGGAGTACCGGATCATCCTCGAGACCCTGCGCGGCTCGCTGGCCGCCGACGCCACTCGCTTCACCCGGGTCGCGGGCGACATGCGCGGCGTCACCGAGGAGACGACGACCGGCGTCGGCCGGCTCTACAAGCTGGCCGCCGAGGGCACACTGCTGTTCCCGGCGATCAACGTCAACGACTCGGTCACCAAGAGCAAGTTCGACAACAAGTACGGCATCCGCCACTCGCTCGTCGACGGCCTGAACCGGGCCACCGACGTCATGCTCGGCGGCAAGCTGGCCGTGGTCGCGGGTTACGGCGACGTCGGCAAGGGCGCGGCCGAGACGCTGCGCGGCCAGGGCGCCCGCGTCGTGGTCACCGAGGTCGACCCGATCAACGCGCTGCAGGCGGCGATGGACGGTCTCCAGGTCGTACGCCTGGAGGACGTGATCAGCACCGGTGACATCTTCATCACCACCACCGGCGGCACCGACATCATCATGGCCGCCGACCTGGCCCAGATGAAGCACAACGCCATCGTCGGCAACGTCGGTCACTTCGACGACGAGATCGACATGGCCGGGCTGGCCCGCTTCCCCGGTGTGGAGAAGATCGAGATCAAGCCGCAGGTGCACGAGTGGAAGTTCCCGGACGGGCACTCGGTTCTGGTGCTGTCCGAAGGCCGGCTGATGAACCTGGGCAACGCCACCGGCCACCCCAGCTTCGTCATGTCGAACTCCTTCACCAACCAGGTGATGGCGCAGATCGAGCTGTGGACCAAGCCCGATCAGTACGACAAGCAGGTCTACGTGCTGCCCAAGCACCTGGACGAGAAGGTGGCCCGGCTGCACCTGGACGCCCTGGGCGTCCGACTGACCACGCTCACCAAGAAGCAGGCCGACTATCTCGGCGTGTCGGTGGACGGCCCGTACAAGCCGGACCACTACCGCTACTGAGTCCGCCGGAACTCTCACCGAGCCGCGTCGCCGATCACGGCGGCGCGGCTCGTCCGTTCTCCGGGGGCGAGCGCCCGTTCGTTCTCCGGGGGCGAGCGCCCGTCCGTTCTCCGGGGGCGGGGCGCCCGTCCGTTCTCCGGGGGCCGGAGCGCTCGTCCGGCGCGGACTTCGATCCTTCCGGTTACGATGCCGCCATGCACTTCGACTGCACCAGTGAGAAGCTGGCCGACTCGGTCGTCGTGACACCGTCCGGCGAGATCGACCGGGACACCGCACCCCGGATGCGGGAACTGCTGGCGGCGGCCGCTGAAGACACCGGCAGCGCCGTCGAGGTGGAGCTGCGGAACGTCTCGTTCATGGATTCGTCCGGTGTCGGGGCCCTGCTGTTCGGCCGCGACCGGGCGAACGCGGCCGGCGCGACGTTCCGGATCCGCAATCCCCCCGAGTCGGTGCAGCTCGTCCTGCAGATCACCAACGTGTGGGATCTGCTCATCGGCGACTGATCAGCCGGCCCGCTCGATCATCAGCAGCGTGGCGTCGTCGGTGGGCTTGCCACCCTGGAAGTCGATCACCGCGTGCGCCAGCCGCCGCAGTACCTCCGGTGGCGGGAGGCGCTCGGCCAGGCATCTCTCGGCCAGGTCGGTCAGGCGGACGAGACCGAACCGGTCGCCGGCCGGGTCGGCGGCCTCCACGATGCCGTCGGTGAAGATCAGCAGCCGGTCACCCGGTTCCATCGTGTCCACCGCGGGTGGACCGCCCCGGCCCGCCACGCCCAGCGGCGTGCGCCGGCCACCGGTCAGCGTCCGGATCGCCTTGCCGTCGCGGAACAGCACCGGGAACGGATGACCGGCGTTCAGGTAGCGCAGCTCACCCGTGCCCGCATCGAGTTCGGCCAGCACCCCCGTGACGAACCGCAGGTCGGGGAACTGCTCGCGGAGCGCCCGATCGGCCGCCCCGGCCATCGCCTCGAGGTCTCCGCCGGCCCGCCGGGATGCCCGGGTGGCGGCGAGAGTCGCGGCGCCGGCCAGCCCGGCCGCCAGCCCCCGGCCCATGGCATCGAAGACGGCCACCCGTGTGACGGATCCGTCGACGGCGTAGTCGAACGCGTCGCCGCCCATGTCGTACGCGGGTTCCAGCACCGCGCTGATCACCGTCTGGTCGTTGCCGAAGGTCAGCGGGGGCAGCAGCGCGAAGACGAGTTCCGCGGCCGGCGACATGTGGCGGGTCCGCCGGGCCTTCTCCAGCGGATCGCCGTACGACAGTTTCACCGTGATCAGGTGACCGATCAGGCCGGTGAACATCTCGGCGCCCTGCGCGAACGCCGACGGATCGGTTGGGGGATCGTGGGCGACCACCTCGGCCACGCCCAGCCGCTCACTGCCGTCGACCATCGGCACCCAGATGGCGTTCCCGTCCCCCGGCTGCGTACGGACGTGGGTGAAGGCGAACCCGGCCGGCGTGCCGTCCAGCGGCAGCGCCTCCCGGCCGCCCGCGAGTGGCCACAGGTGTTCTTGTTCCATGTCCACCACGTAGAGCGTCACGTCCGCGCCGGACGCCGCAGCCGCGGCCCGCACCACGTCGGCGAGGCCGTCGGGCCGCGCCAGCTTGGCCTGCTCGAGCAGATCGAGCGTGGCGGTGTTCCAGTCCGGCTGTCCGGTCACGGTGTGGGCCTTGCCCCTTCGCACAGCAGCGAAAACCCGAACGCCGGATCAGGGAGAATAGACGGGTGCATGTCGAGCAGATCCTCTATTTCGTCCTGGCCGTGGTCGCGGTCGTGGTCGCGGTGCGCTGGGTGGCCGGCAAGACCGGGCTGCCGGCCGCGGCGTTGCTCACCCTCGTCGGGATCGCGTACGCGTTCCTGCCCGGTCCCAACGTGACCCTCGATTCGCACCTGATCCTGACCTGTGTCATCCCGCCGCTGCTGTACAACGCGGCCCTCGAGTCCTCGCTGCTGGACATCCGCCGCAACCTGCGGACCGTGATCAGCCTGTCGGTGTCGCTCGTGCTGGTCACCGCGCTGCTCATCGGCCTCGGTTTCGACCTCTGGGTGTCCGGCGCGACGCTCGCGGTCGGGGTCGCACTGGGCGCCGCCGTGGCCCCACCGGACCCGGTCGCCGCCCTCGCGGTCGGGCGCAAGGTCGGCCTGCCCGGCAACCTGATCACGCTGATCCAGGGCGAGGGCCTGCTGAACGACGCCACGGCGCTGACCTTGTTGACGGTGGCGGCCGCCGCGGCCGGTGGCGAGGACTTCTCGTTCTGGAAGGCCGTCGGCGAGTTCCTGCTGTCCGCGGCGGGCGGCGTCGTGGCGGCGGGGCGACGCGTCGTGCCGTGGGAGAAGGCAGCGGCCTGGGCCGCCCGGCAGCCGGCCCGGGCGTGGCGGACCCTGACGGTGCGCGACGGCGAGATGGGCCCGCTCCGGGTGCGGGCGCTGGAGGCGATGGTGCAGGCCAAGGATGACGAGGGCAAGGCCGGGGCG
>CAXSDA010000024.1:15190-26409 GCA_964236515.1 uncultured Actinoplanes sp. | reverse complement strand
TTGCCGCGCAGCGCGAAGAGGCTGTCGATGCAGCCGATCAGCGCCAACGCGATCTCGTTGGCTGCCCCCTTCGCGGCGTACCTGCTGGGCGAGCGGTTCCACGTCTCGGGCGTGCTGGCCGTCGTGGTGGCCGGGCTGATCGTCGGGCACGACGCGCCCAAGATGGCCACCGGGGCCAGCCGCCTGCAGTCCGGGGCGGTCTGGCGGCTGGTCGACTTCCTGCTCGAAGGCCTGGTCTTCCTGCTCATCGGGCAGCAGATGCCGGGTGTGATCGACGAACTGTCGAACTACAAGACCTCGACCGTCGTGATCGCGGTGACCGTCTCGGTCGGCGTGGTGCTGCTGCTGCGGCCGCTGTGGCTGATCCTCACCCAGCTGCTGCCGAACTCGCTGCACACCCGGCTGGGCGGTTCTCCCGACGACGGCAAGGCCCTTTCGGGGCGCGAGGTGACGGCGCTGAGCTGGGCCGGCACCCGCGGCGTGATCAGTCTGGCGGCCATCTTCACGCTGGACAAGTCGTTCCCGGACGTCGACCTGCTGCACTTCTGCACCTTCATCGTGGTGCTGGTGACGCTGGTCGGGCAGGGCCTGACCTTCGCGCCGCTGGTCCGCCGGCTGGGCCTCAGGGCCAACGAGTCCGACCAGATCCGCCAGCGCAACGAAGCCCGGTCGGCCGCGGTGCGGGCGGCCCTCGACCGGCTGGACGAGATCCAGGAGGAGAAGCACGACCACGTGGAGGACGAGGCCATCGCGAACATGCGGCGCCAGCTGAACACCCGGCTGGACCGCTACCAGCGCCGTCTCGACCTGCTCGACCGGTCCGACTCCGACGAGGCGCCGCACTCCCCGCAGTACGAGGCGGCGCTGATGGTCCGCCGCGCCATCATCGACGCCCAGCGCGACGAACTGCTGCGGTGGCGCGACGCCGACAACCTCTCGGACGAAGGTCTCCGCGTGCTGGAACGCGAGCTCGACCACGAGGAGCGCCTGCTTCCCGAGCGCCACCGCTCCTGAGCGCCGCACCTCTCAGCGACGGGCAAGGCCGACGAACAGCAGCAGCGCCGCGGTGCCGGCGGCCCCGGCGACGATGCCGAAGATCGCCCGCCCGCGACCGTGCAGCCGGGGGTCTCCCGACGATCGCGCCAGTGCCCAGATGCCGAAGCCGGCCGCGACCGGCCCGAGCACCCAGATGACGAGGGAGACGATCCCGAGGTAGCCCGCCACGATGGCCTGCCAGCTGCGGCCGGTCGGGATCAGCCAGTGCACCGGGTCGGCCGGCGAGGCGCCGACGCCCGGGCGGTACGGCGCCGGCCGCGCGTAGGCCGTTCCCGAGGGCGCGGCGAAAGGGCCGGCGAACGGTGCCGCCGCATGCGTGGGCTCCGGTCCGACCGTCCGCCGGACGAGGTCGTACACCGCGTCGGTGCTCAGGTTGTGGCGGTGGGCGATGTCGGGGACGCTTTCCCCCTCGGCGAACGCGTGCACGACCGCGTCCTCGAGGCTCGGATGAGGCTCGACGCCTCCCATCGACATCCCGTCAACCTAACGTCACGCCGGGTGTTCGCGGGCCGTATTGCTGAGTCGCCAGCTCGGTGACGTGCATCCGCTGGGTCGGGCTTGCAGATTAAAGACATAGAGGTCAAGGGACCATCACTGCTTTACCTTATCGGACAAATACCCCATGACGAACATCTCTGACTGCGGCGGTGCGGCAGGTGAGGGGCCGGCACCGTGGTGTGCCACTGGTACGCCAGTAGCCCAATTCGGGCGCTGTTTGCTCGCTGGTGTACCAGTGGAGCGCGCCACTGGTACACCAAGTGAGGGGCCGGCACCGTCGTGTGCCACTGGTACGCCACGAGCCGAACCCGGGCACTGTTTGCTCGCTGGTGTACCAGTGGAGCGCGCCACTGGTACACCAAGTGAGGGGCCGGCACCGTCGTGTGCCACTGGTACGCCACAAGCCGAACCCGGGCACCGTTTGCTCGCTGGTGTACCAGTGGAGCGCGCCACTGGTACACCAGGTGAGGGGCCGGACGACGTTCACCGTGCGCTCTGTGGAACGCCCCGGGAATCTCGTATGGACGCGCGAACGGCCTGGTCGGACAGTTGAGTGTCCTGGCTCCCCTGACCGCAAGTAGCGTCAGCCGCCGTTTCTACGCTCCCGAGGCTTACGACGTGCTGGTCCGATGGCAGTAGGAACGCCGTACTCCCCCGCTAAGCCGGGATGTCGCGGCGGCGGAGGGCGGCCAGGCCGGTGGCGGTCAAGGCAAGCGCCACCGCCAGCAGGACGATGAACGGCAACGGGCGGGCCGCGTCACCGGGGAGGTGCGGGATGTGGGTGAACGGGGAGATGTCCAGGACGTACTGGCTCGCCTGCAGTGTCGTGCCGACCAGAAGGATCAGAAGGCTGACTCCGAGAGCGCCCCACGACATCGCCGAGAGCCGCGGCCACCGGCCGACGAGCGCCACCGCGATCGCGGCCATCACCCACACCGCGGGCAGTTGCGCCAGCACCGAGCCGAGCACCGCGCCCACCTTGCCCAGGTCCTGATTGATCAGGCCGTACGTCACGGCTTCGAGCAGCCCCGCGACCAGAAGGACAACGGCCGGCCCGACCAGCGCGAACAGCAGGTGGCCGGCCGCCCAGCGCCGCCGCCCGACCGCGTCGGTGAGCAGCGCCTCGGCGTGGCCGGTGGTTTCCTCCTCGCGCATCCGCAGCGTGGCCTGGATGGCGTAGCCGGCGGCGATGATGCCGAGGATCCCGGCGATCCCGGCGAAGTACGAGTTGATCAGCGCCGACCGGCCGCCCAGCCGGGAGAAGATCTCGGTCAGGTTGCTGCTGTCCCCGCTGATCTGGGTGACGCTCTGCGACACGCCGCCGAAGACCAGCCCGAGCGCGGCGAACCCGGCGGTCCAGCCGGCCAGCAGCCCGCGGTGCAGGCGCCAGGCGAGCGCAAGCGGTGAGCGCAGCCCCGGTGCGGCCACCGGCGGCCCGAGGCGGTCGGGCAGCAGGCCCGCGCCCAGGTCGCGCCGGCCGAGCAGGAGGACGCCGGTCGCGCCGGTGACCAGCGCGAAGAGCACGGTCAGAAGCACCGGGTACCAGTGGTCTCCGCCGTACGGGAAGATGTGCTGGACCCAGCCGATGGGCGTGATCCAGGACAGCCAGCCGACCGCCCCGTCACCGATCGCCGAGACGTCGCCGGCCAGCCGCAGCACCCACGCCAGGAGCAGCGCTCCGATGGCGATCCCGCGCGCGGCCCGGGCGCCGCTGGTGAGCTGGGCGCAGATGGCCGCCACCCCGGCGAAGGCCCAGCCCGCCATCGCGAACTCGGCGCCGAACGCGAGCGACCCGGCGGCCGGTTGCCCCTGTCCGGTCATGGTCGCGTACACGATGAGTCCGATGAGGACGTCGGCGGTGGCGGTGACGATGAGGGCGGCGGCGAGTTGCGCGTGCCGGCCGATGACCGCCGCGCCGAGCAGTTCGGTCCGCCCGGCCTCCTCGTCGGTCCGGGTGTGCCGGATCAAGGTGAGAATACTGAGCAGCGCGACCACCACCGGGATGAACCCGGCCCGCCACGCCGACAGCTCGCCCAGGCTCGCCCCCGACAGCCGCCCGTACAAAGCCACGAATCCGGCGTTGCTCATGCTGACGTCCGCGTACTCCCGGCGATCGGCGAGTGTGGGGAAGAGACCCTTGAAGGACGTGACGTAGGTGACCGGAAGGATGCCGACGATCACCACCCAGATCGGCAGCAGGACACGGTCGCGGCGCAGGATCAGCCGGATGAGCCGGGCGGCACCGGTCATCGCGCCACCCCCTGGTACTGCCGCAGGAACAGCTCCTCCAGCGTCGGTGGCCGGCTGACCAGGCTGCGGACACCGATCTTGACCAGCATCCGCAACGCCTCGTCGAGACCGCCGGTGTCCACATCGAACACCACGCGGTCGCCGTCGGTGCGCAGGCCGTGCACGCCGGGCAGCTCGGCCAGGCCCTCGGGCGGACCGGCCAGGTCGGCCTCGATCGTGGTACGGGTGAGATGCCGCATCTCGGTCAGGGTGCCGGTCTCGACCGTACGGCCCTCACGGATGATGGTGATCCGGTCACAGAGCGCCTCGACCTCGGACAGGATATGACTGGAGAGCAGCACGGTACGGTCGCCGCGCTGCTTCTCCTGCAGGATGACGTCCCGGAACACCCGCTCCATCAACGGATCCAGCCCGGAGGTCGGCTCATCCAGGATCAGCAGCTCCACATCGGACGCGAGAGCGGCGATCAGGCCGACCTTCTGCCGGTTGCCCTTGGAGTACGTCCGGCCCTTCTTGCGCGGGTCGAGGTCGAACCGCTCGATCAACGCGTCCCGGCGCTTCTTGTCGACACCGCCCCGCAACCGGCCGAGCAGGTCGATCACCTCACCGCCGGAGAGGCTCGGCCACAGGGTCACGTCACCCGGCACGTACGCCAGGCGCTTGTGCAATGTGGTGGCGTCGGACCACGGGTCGCCGCCGAGCAGCCGGGCCGTACCACCGTCGGCGCGCATCAGCCCGAGCAGGATCCGGATGGTGGTGGTCTTGCCGGCGCCGTTCGGACCCAGGAAGCCGTGCACCTCCCCGGTCCGTACGCGCAGGTCCAGGCCGTCCAGCGCCGTGCTCGGGCCGAACCGCTTGATCAGGCCCTCGGCATCGATGGCCTCGGTGGTCATGGCAGCTCCTCGGGGGTCTCGAGCCCGGCCAGCGCGATCCGCGCCTGCTCGGCGATCTCGGGGGTGACGAGTGGGTGGGCGAAGATCTCGATCGAGGCCTGGGCGATCCGGGACCAGCCGGCGGGCTCGCCGACGTCCACGCCCAGGACCCGGGACAGCTGGTCACGCAGGGTGAAGACGGACATCTTCATCGCGCTCAGGACGGCCAGGTACGCGACCGGGTCGGTCACCGTGATCCCGGACACGTCCAGCCAGTGGAAGCCGTACTCGATCATCCGGTCGAACAACGCGTTGCCGGCCGGGGAGCCGTCCATGGTGGAGCGGATGAGGTAGCGCTGCAGCAGCAGGATCTCCGGAGTCACCCGGCCGATGACACCGAGCTCCATGAACCGGTAGCCGATCGCGGTCGCCTGGCCCAGCGCGTACTCGTCGCAGGCGTCGCGCAGGCCCTCCTTGGACCCGAAGTGGTGCCGCAGCAGCCCGGAGGAGACGCCGGCCTCCTGGGCGATCTCGCGGACCGAGGAGGCGTCGATGCCCTTGTCGGCGAAGAGCCGGATCGCGGCGTCCCGGATCCGGGCGCGCGCGGTGAGGTCGTCGCTGTTGCTACTCACACGTGCAGCGTACTATACAACCGTGTAGCAGGCTATACGGTCATGTAGTCGAGTGTCATAGAAGCGGACGCAGGGTCGCATACGCCCAGCCGCCCAGCGTGGTCGGCGTGGTGGAGAGGGCCGTGCGCGGCTGCTCCGGGGTGAGACCCCGTTGCCCGGCGGTCATCCCGACGATGCCCTCGACCGCGGCATCGGACAGGCCGGCCGCCTTCATGCCCGTGCGCGCGTCGTCGTCGCTGTCGACCTGCAGCGTGATCTCCCGGCCGAGCGCGCCGGTGAGGACCGCCGCGGCCTCGGTCCAGGTCAGGTCGGCCGGGCCGTGCACGGCCTCGGTGCGCACGCCGGTCCATTCACACGCCAGCAGCCGGGCGGCAGCGATGTCACCGATGTCGCGCGGGTCGACCCACGCCATCGGGTCGCCGGCCGCGCCGGTGGTCGACAACACTCCTCCGCGCAGGCCGTCCAGGCTGCCGAGCAGGTTGGTGAAGTAGTAACCGTTGCGCAGGACGAGGATGTTGGTGCCGGTCTCGGCGAGGACCTGCTCGGCGTACGCCAGCCCGTCGATCAGCCCGACGCCCTCGCCCTTCTCGGCGCCGACGCTGCTGATCAGCACGGTGAACGAGATGCCGTTGGCCCGGACCGCGGCGGCCACGTTGTCGGCGACGGCCTTCATCTCGGCCAGCGGGTCGTCGGAGCCGAAGTTCTCCGGGATCGTGCACAGCAGCGCGTCGATCCCCTGGGTCGCCCGCTCCACGTACCCGGCGTCGGCCAGATCTCCGGTCTCCACCGAAACCGCTTCCCGTACGTCCGGATCTAGCTTCCCGGGGTCCCGCATCAGCAGCACCGGCCGCACCCCGGCCTGGACGAGCAGCTGAACGACTCGCGATCCGACGTGCCCGGTGGGTGTGGTGACGGCGATAGTCATGATCCGGTTCATACCCAGCGGGGCCGCCCCCGAACGTCGCCGGGGGCGGCCCGCGCGTCGCGGACGTCCCGGATCAGCTGGAGCACCCGGTTGCCCTCCTCGACACGGCTTCGACGACTTTCCGCTGGCCGATCTGCTCCGACCCGGGATCACCGTGATCGCCCAGGACCCGGCGGCGATGGGACGTGCGGCGGCGCGAGCACTGTTCGAGCGGATCGACGGCTTGGGCGGGCCTCCGCGACGGTTCGAGGTGCCCACCAGGCTGATCCCCCGCGGGTCGGGTGAGCTGCGGGTCGCCGCCGTGCGATAGAAAAGTCGTCATGGAGCGACACGAGATCGACGAAGAACTGACCGCTGAGGGCGCTCAGCGGTTGCTCGCCACCGGCACGACCGCCCACCTCGCGTACCTCGGCACGGACGGTACGCCACGGGTGGTCACGGTCGGATTCTTCTGGACCGGCGTCGAGGTGGTGATCGCCACGGCCACCACCGCGCCCAAGGTCGCGGCGTTGTCGGCGCGGCCGGAGGTGGCTGTGACGATCGACGCCGGAGACACGCCGGAAGGGGCACGTGCGCTGTCGCTCCGTGGGCGGTCGCGGATCGAGATCGTGGACGGGGTGGTGCCGGAGTACCTCGCCGCCGCACGGAAGACGATGGACGCCGGCGCGGCGGCCGAGTTCGAGAAGAACGTCCGCGGGATGTACCCGCAGATGGCGCGGATCAGCGTCGTGCCGGACTGGGTGCGCTTCTACGATTTCGGCGCCGGCCGGCTGCCGCGGTTCCTGCAGGAACTGGCGGCCCAGGCCCGGTCCTGAACGGCGGTGGGCCGCGGCTCGCACATCGCGAACCGCGGCCCACCGACCTCGGTGCGGTTTACGGGAAGTTGGTCACCGTGGACGGCGTGACCGAGCTGGCCTGCGCCGGCGCGCCGATGTTGTTGACCACGTGGTCGGCCGTGCCCGAGGCCAGCGAGATCGTGAAGATGTCATGCAGCTTCACCCCTCCGTTGGCCGGAGCCTCGAACCCGTTGGCCGTGTGCACCGCCGGGTTCGCGTTGAAGTAGACGTAACTGCCCAGGCCCCACGCCTCGTGACTGGTCACACTGTTGGCGACCTTGTAGGCGGAGTAACCCGTGCCGTCGGAGCGCCACGCGGCGTTGGACGGCGGGTCGTACGGCTGCTCGTTCTGCAGGAAGTAGGTGCGGCCGCCGTTGCCGTTCCACTGCACCTCGTACTTCTGGAAGTGCTCGACGAACAGGCCGTACGCGGTGACGTTGGCGCCGTTGACGATCAGGCCGCTGTCCGCGGTGTTGGTCGTCCAGCCGTACGTGCCGGCGTTGCCGTGGTCGGCCCGCCACGCCCAGATGTGGTCGATCACCGTGTTGGCGCTGTTCACCAGCAGGCTGTTGGTGGCCTTGCCGGCGATCGAACCGCCGATCCGGAAGAACACGTCCTGGATCTCGGCCGGGTTGCCGGCGTGGCTCGCCGACGCCCCGTTCGGGCCGACGACCAGCAGGTTGGCCGAGTTGGTGGTGCCCGCGTCGAACAGCAGGCCGTTGACCTTCACGCCGTCCACGTCGGCCACCTGCATCGGCGTGACGCCGTTGTCCGGGATGATGGTCGCGTAGCCGAGACCCATCACCACGGTGTTGGCCCGGTTGACGTTGATCGTCTGGTTCACGTGGTAGATGCCGGGCTGAAAGATCAGGTTGAGACCCTGCGCCAGCGCCTGGTTGATGGTGGCGGCGCTGTCACCCGGCTTGGCCACGTAGAACTGGCTCAGCGGGATGCTCGTGCCCGGCGTGTTCGGCCACGACGTACCGGCCGAGTTGGTGCGCAGGCTGGGCACGAAGACCGCGTAGTTGCCACCGGTCTGGTACAGGTACGGCTTCTCGGCGATCGTCGGGGTGGTGGCGATCGTGGTGTACGGCGGGTTGGGGAAGCTGGTCGCCGGAGCACCGGTCACGCCCACGAACGTCTGGTTCCAGACCGCGTTCGAGCTCGAGCCGATGTTGCTGTTCCGGGTGAACCACTGCTGCTGCGAGTACTGGCCCTCGACACCGCTGATCTTCGTGTCGGCGATGTAGCCGCCGGAGGCCCAGCCGTACCCGGCCGGGGCGAGGTTCACGTCGCCGTGCACGTCGATCCGGCGGAACGGCGCGGCCTGCGAGACGGCCCACCGGTCGGCGCCGGACACCGGGAACAGCTCCAGGTTCTCCACCGAGCGCCAGAAGTTCTGGGTGGCGTTGCCGGCCATCCAGCCGGCGTCGACGGTGATGTCGCCGTTGATCCGGACGTCGTCCGGGTTCTGGCCGAGGCCGACGACCGAGGTGTAGAAGCCGACCTGGATGTTCAGGCCGTTGTACGTGCCGGGCTGGAACGCCAGGACGTAGCGCTGGGTGCCGAACTGGTTCGACTCCTGCTGGTGGAAGATCGTGTCGGCCTGGCTCTGGATCTGCGCGGTCGTCATCGACGGGGTGAAGACGATGACGTTGGCGCCGAGGCTGCCGCCGCCGGGGAGCGCCGGGCCGGTCGGGCTGGTGGGCGGGGTGGTCGGAGGCGTGGTCGGGGTGGTGCTCCCGCCGCCGTACACCTGGAACTCCCACAGCGAGTAGCCGTAACCGGTGGTGCGCTGCGTGCCGTACATCCGCACGTAGCGACCCGAGCCGGTGACGTCGTGGGTCTCGACGCCGCCCGTGCCGGTAGTGGTCGAGTAGATCGAGGTCCAGTTGGTGGCGTCGTTCGACACCTGGATCTGGAATGCCTTGCCCGCCGCGGTCTCCCAGTTCAGCGCGACCCGGCTGATCGTCTGGGTGGAGCCGAGGTCGACCTGCAGCCACTGCGGGTCGCTGAACGCGGATGACCAGCGGCTGCCGGTGTTGCCGTCGACGGCGGCGGAGGCCGGGAACACGCCCGGGTTCTCACTGGACGATGCCGTGGCCGGCTTGCCCTGGGACAGCAGGGTCTCGGCGGCGTCGGCGTTCAGGGCGGTGGCGATGCCGTAGGTGGCGATCACCGCGACGACAGTGGCGCCGACGGCGCCGAGGCGCCAGCGCCTTCTGGCCACGCTTCGGGGTTTCTCGGGAGGGGCGGCGTTGCGCATTGCTGCTCCTTGGGGGCAACGGCGGGGATGCGAGTGGGGACGGCTCGCACCGTTGGGGTCGGGAGAGCGAGAGAGCGCTCCCCCGAACTGACGGTAGGACGGCGTAACACGCCTGTCAAAGGGTTGATCAATCTTTATGCGCAGCGTTAATAACAGGAATTTGTTCGTTTTCCTTTGCGAATCGCATTTACGCAGGTGGAAGCCTTGCGACTCCTATTACGCCCACCGTCGAGACGGGTAATTGCCGCGTTACGGGCAAATTTCGGTCACGCAGGGAGAAGGCCGGGAAGCGCTTTCTCGGTACCGGTACCGCCCGTCACCGCGGGTCGGGGCCGGCGTAGCGGCCGTTGGGGCGGAAGCGGAGCGGTCGGTCGGCGTACTCCTCGAGGGCGTGGGCGATCCAGCCGGCCGTCCGGGCGATCGCGAAGACGGCCTCGCCGGCGTCGGCCGGCATGCCCGAAAGCAGGGCGAGCGACGCGATCGCGAAGTCGATGTTGGGACCCGGACCAGAGCGGTCGGCCATTGCCTCCAGGACACCGCCGATCACCGGGCCGGCCGGGATCAGCGCGAGGAGAGCGACCGCCCGCGGATCACCGTCCGGGTACAGCGCGTGGCCGAATCCCGGCACTGGCCGGCCACTGCGCAGGAACCCGGCCAGGGCCCGGACCGGGTCGTCGTCGCGCCGCGCGTCGGCGAGGAGCTCGAACACCAACCCGCTGGCCGCGCCGTGCAGCGGGCCGTCCAGCGCGGCCAGCCCGGCCGAGACCACGGCGTACGGGTGGGCCCGGGTGGACGCGGCGACCCGGGCGGCCAGGGTCGATGCGGCGATGTCGTGGTCGGCCAGGAGAACCAGCGCGGCGTTGAGCGCGGCCACACTCTCCGATGTGGCGGGACGGGCGGTCAGGCGCGGCCAGAGCGTGGCGGCCAGGCCCCCGGACGACTCGGCGCCGATCAGTGGCAGGCCATCGACCATCGTCGCCAGCAGCGCCCGACCGGTCAGGATCACCGCGGCGGGTGAGATGTCGAACCGGAGCGGGTCGGCGGCCGCGGCGGCCGCCGCGATCACCCTCAGCCGGTCGGCCAGGCGCGCGGTGGCGGGAAGGGGCGCGGTCACCGCCCGGGCCAGCTCCACCCGATCCGGCGGCGCCGTCAGCGGTGGGACCTCCGCCAGGGCGCCGGTCCACAGCAGGGTGACGACGGACTCGAACGACCGGGTGCGGGCGAGCACCACGGCGTCGTGGCCACGGTAGTGAAGCCGCCCGTCCTGGATCAGCGTGATGCCGGTTTCGATCGGCGGCGGGGTGACGCTGCGGCCGGCCGCGAACCGGGCCACATCCGCCTCGTCGAACAGGCTGCCCTTGCCGTTGGCGTTGCGCCGGCTGGTGAGCAGGCCGCGGCTCACATAGGCGTACACCGTGGCCGGCTTCACGCCGAGACGGCGGGCGACCTGCTCCGTGGTCAGCATGTGCGGATGCTCTCATGTTGACGCGATCAATGTTGACAACATATGGACGGCGAACTCACAGTCAGGGCATGTTCACCGCCAAGCCCGGCCTCGCCGATGTGATCACGTTCCAATCTGAGATCGCCGAGCCGGACCGGGACGGAGGCTCGCTGCGGTACCGCGGCGTCAACGTCGAGAAGCTGGCCGGGCGGGTGCCGTTCGCCGACGTCTGGGGGCTGCTGGTGGACGGCAACTTCGAGCGCGGCCTGCCTCCGGCCGAGCCGTTCCCGCTGCCGGTGCACTCGGGCAACATCCGGGTGGACGTCCAGTCGGCGGTGGCCATGCTGGCGCCGTACTGGGGCCTGAAGGAGCTGATCGACATCGACGTGGCCCAGGCCCGCGAGGACCTCGCGCGGACGTCGGCGATGATGTTGTCGTTC
>CAXSDA010000024.1:0-15180 GCA_964236515.1 uncultured Actinoplanes sp. | reverse complement strand
CGCGGTGCCGCAGCGTCTCGTGGACAAGGGCCGGTCGATCACCGAGCGGTTCATGATCCGCTGGCACGGCGAGCCCGACCCGCGGTCGGTCGAGGCGATCGACCGGTACTGGATCTGCGCGGCCGAGCACGGCATGAACGCGTCGACGTTCACCGCGCGGACCGTGGCCAGCACCGGCGCGGACGTCGCGGCCTGCCTGTCGGCGGCGGTGGCGGCGCTGTCCGGGCCGCTGCACGGGGGTGCGCCGACGCGGGCGCTGCAGATGATCGAGGCGGTGGAGAAGTCCGGGGACGCGCGCGGCTACGTCCGGGGCGTGCTCGACCGCGGGCAGCGGCTGATGGGGTTCGGGCACGCGATCTACCGGGCCGAGGACCCGCGGGCGCGCATCCTGCGGGCGGCGGCGAAGGAACTCAAGGCGCCGCGGTACGAGGTGGCGCTGGAACTCGAGCAGGCGGCGCTGGCCGAGCTGCGCGAACGCAAGCCGGACCGCGTCCTGGAGACCAACGTCGAGTACTGGGCGGCGATCATCCTGGACTTCGCGGGCGTGCCCGCCGACATGTTCCCGGCGATGTTCACCTGCGCCCGTACGGCCGGGTGGAGCGCCCACGTCCTCGAGCAGAAGCACTCCACGAAGATCATCCGCCCGTCGGCCCGGTACGTCGGCCCGTCCGACCGCGACCCCGGCGCCATCCCCGGCTGGAACCGAGTCACCGCGGCCTGAGGCCATAGTCTTCCGGGGTGCAACTGCTTCTGCTGGCCGATACGCACGTGCCGAACCGGGCCCGGGATCTACCGGCCGGCGTGTGGGCGGCCGTCGACGCCGCCGATGTCGTCCTGCACGCCGGCGACTGGGTGGACGTACCGCTGCTGGATGCGCTGGAAGCGCGCAGCCGGCGGCTGATCGCGTGCTACGGCAACAACGACGGGCCGGCGTTGCGCGCGCGGCTGCCGGAGATCGCGTACGCGGAACTGGACGGCCTGAACGTCGCCGTGGTGCACGAGACCGGGGGCCGGGACGGGCGGGAAAGCCGCTGCGCGCAACGGTTTCCGGGCACCGACGTGCTCGTGTTCGGGCATTCGCACATCCCGTGGGACACCACTGCGAGCAACGGGCTGCGGTTGCTCAATCCGGGATCGCCGACGGATCGCCGCCGTCAGCCGTACGCGACGTACATGACGGCGGCGATCGAACGCGGTCGGCTACAAGAGGTTCAGCTCAGGTCGATCGACGGGTAGAGCGGGAACGGGGCCAGCAACTCGGTGGCCTGCTTGCTGATCCGGTCGGCGAGCGCCGGGTCGAGGTCGAACTTGGCCTTGGACGCGCCGGGCTGGGTCTGGCTGAGCACGGTGTGGATCAGGTCGGCGATCTGGTCCATCTCCTCGGTCCCGAGGCCCCGGCTGGTCAGCGCGGGCGTGCCGACGCGGATGCCGGAGGTGTACCAGGCGCCGTTCGGGTCCTGGGGGATCGCGTTGCGGTTGGTGACGATGCCGGAATCGAGCAGCGCCTGCTCGGCCTGGCGGCCGGTGAGGCCGAACTTGTCGACGTCGATCAGCACCAGGTGGTTCTCGGTGCCGCCGGAGACCAGCGTGGCGCCGCGCGACAGCAGGCCGGCCGCGAGGGCCTGGCTGTTGTCGACGATGCGCTGCGCGTACCCGGCGAAGGACGGCTGCCGGGCCTCGGCGAACGCGACCGCCTTGGCCGCCATGATGTGGCTGAGCGGGCCGCCCAGCACCATCGGGCAGCCGCGGTCGACCTGATCCTTCAGCTCTGCGCCGCAGAGGACGGCGCCGCCGCGCGGACCCCGCAGGCTCTTGTGGGTGGTCGTGGTGGTGATGTGGGCGTGCGGGATCGGGTCGAAGTCGCCGGTGAAGACCTTGCCCGCGACCAGACCGGCGAAGTGCGCCATGTCGACCATGAAGGTGGCGCCGACCTCGTCCGCGATCTCCCGCATGATGCGGAAGTTCACCTTCCGGGGGTATGCCGAGTAGCCACCGACGATGATCAGCGGGCGGAACTCGTGGGCGGTCGCCCGCAACGCGTCGTAGTCGATCTGGCCGGTCGCCGGGTCGACGCCGTAGCTGCGCTGGTCGAACATCTTGCCGGAGATGTTCGGGCGGAAACCGTGGGTGAGGTGGCCGCCGGCGTCCAGCGACATGCCGAGCATCCGCTGGTTGCCGAAGTCGGAGCGCAGCTGCGCCCACTCGGCGTCGGACAGGTCGTTGATCTGGCGCTTGGAATACTTCTTGAGCGCCGGCGCCTCCACCCGGTCGGCGAGCACGGCCCAGTACGCGACCAGGTTGGCGTCGATGCCGGAGTGCGGCTGGACGTACGCGTACGGCGAACCGAAGAGCTCCCGGGCGTGCTCGGCGGCGATCGTCTCGACCGTGTCGACGTTCTGGCAGCCGGCGTAGAAGCGGCGGCCGATGGTGCCCTCGGCGTACTTGTCGGAGAGCCAGTTGCCCATCGCCAGCAGCACGGCCGGCGACGCGTAGTTCTCGCTGGCGATCAGTTTGAGCGACTCGCGCTGGTCGTGGAGTTCCTTGGCGATCGCGTCGGCGATGCGGGGCTCGACGGTGCGGACGACCTCGAGCGCGGAGCGGAAAGCGGTCGATTCGGCGTTCATGCGGACCTCGCTATCACGGCGGGATGAGGCCCAGGCGCACGGCAAGTCGTCATGGTGACGGGGCCGCTCCCCGATGGTGTCCCATCCGAACGCGCCAGTCACGGCCCGCCGCCGAGCATACTGGGAGGCCGCTTAACCTGGGCCGGTGAACGGCGTGCAGATTCTCCTGGTGATCGCCGCGGGCCTCGCCATCTCGGCCTACGCCCGCCGCCGCGGCATCGAACCCGGCCTGATCATCGTGGTGCTGGCCGCCGGCGCCTCGTTCGTCCCGGGCACGCCCCACCTGGAGCTGGACAGCGAGCTGATCCTGGCCATCGTGGTGCCGCCGCTGCTGTACTCGGCCACCCGCGGCGCGTCCTTCTCCAGCTTCGGGGCGAACCTGGAGCCGATCTGGGCGTTGGGCGTGTTGCTGGTACTGATCACCACCGGCGCGCTCGGGCTGCTCGCGTCGTGGATGCTGCCCTCGATCGGGCTGGCGGCGGCGTTCACGCTGGGCGCGGTGCTGGCTCCGCCGGACACCATCAGCACGGTCTCGCACGGCGACGAGTACGGCCTCCCCCGCCGGGCCACCGCCATCCTCACCGGCGAGAGCCTGGTCAACGACGCCACTGCGCTGACCCTGTTCACGATCGCCGTGGCCGCGGTCGCGGGCCGGCACACCGGGGTGGCCGGCGGCGTTCTCGCGTTCCTGCGCAATCTGTTCGTCGGCATCCTCATCGGCGGGGCGTTCGCGGCGGTCACGCTGTGGATCCGCAAGCGGCTGGGCAACTCGACGCTGGAAACCACGCTGGTGCTGCTGGTGCCGTTCGCCGCGTACCTGACGGCGGAGGAGGCCCGCGCGTCCGGAATTCTGGCGGTGGTGGCGGCGTCGTTCCTCATCAGCCTGAACCTGACGCTGGACCCGAAACATCAGTACCCGGGCGCGTACCGGACCCGGTTGCAGGAGGACGCGGTCTGGCCGGTGGTCGACTTTCTGCTGGAAACGTTCGTGTTCGCGTACATCGGGCTGCAGTTGAAGTTCGTTATCGGACAACTGCGGGCGTCGGACGACCCCGGGCTCGGGCGGACGCTGATCGCCGCGGCGGTGCTGCTGGGAGCCGCCATCATCCTGCGCATGATCGGCGCGTTCGGGTTCTTCGGGTGGTGGCGGCTCCAGCTTCGCGGCCGGCGCTGGCGGCTGGAGAACAACCCGGCCAAGGCGGAGGAATTCCGCCTGCGCCGGGAACGTCGGGGAGGCCAGCCGCAGGAACCGCCGACCGCGAAGGAGACCGTGCTGGTCGGCTGGACCGGCATGCGCGGCATCCTCACTCTGGCGGCCGCCTCGGCCATCCCGGAGACGGTCGGCGCGTCGCACCGGCCGTTCCCGGGGCGGGAGGCGTTCCAGGCGATCGCGTTGATCGTCACCCTCGGCACGTTGCTGATCCAGGGCACGACTCTGCGCGGCCTGGCCCGCCGGCTGCGCTTCGACCTGACCGCCGAGCAGGCGGAGGCGGAACGGATGACCGCGCACGGCCGGCAGATCCTGGCCGGGGTGCCGGGCTCCACCGACGAGGCGTTCGATCAGCAGCGACTCGCGCTGGGCACGGCCGTGCACAACCGCGAGCTGGACGAGGAAACCGCGCGCGCCCTGATCGAGGACGTCGACCTGCGCCAGGCCGCCCGTCATACGATGCCCGAGGGGTGACGTGACCGCCGACGGCCTGCTGGGACGCGACCGTGAGCTGGCCGAACCGGGCCGCCACGGCGACGCCGCGCGGGCCGGGCGCGGGCGGGTGGTGCTGATCGCGGGCGAGGCCGGGGCCGGGAAGACCGCGCTGGCCGCCGAATCTCGGGAACGCCCGGGTGGGTGAAGGTCGAGGTGTCGGTCGCGATCGTGCTGGCCGCCGCCGGGCTGCTGCTGTTCCTGGGCCGCTCGAAAACCGGGTGCGGGCGGCGGCCGTCGGTCAGTAGCGTTCCGCCCATGCATACGACGCACGCTCTGCTGGTTCAGGCGTGGGCGCCGGGTGCGCAGGGCCGGTTCCTCACGGCCCGGTTGCGCGTCCGGCGTCCCGCCCTGGTGACGCGCGCAGAGATTGCCTGACCCTTTTTCACCTGCCGTTTTTACGGCAGACTTGTCGACGGCACCGCTTTTCTGACGGCACCGCGCCAGGGCCCTCCGAGTCCTTCTTCCGATCGGACGGGCCACGATGACGCTCGTCCGAGTTCCGCCGCCTGTTCCGGCGGCAGACAAGGACCCAGGTCATGGCGCATTCTGTTGCCTCTTCCCACGCCCGCGCCCGCCGGGCGTACGGGCAGAACTTCCTTTCCGACCCCCGTGCCGTACGGGCGCTTCTCGACGCGGCCGCGACCGAACCCGGCGAGCTCGTGTACGAGGTCGGAGCCGGCCGCGGGCGGATCACGTCGGCGCTGCTGGCCCGGGGGGCGCAAGTGGTCGCCTACGAGGTCGATCCGGAGATGGTCGCGGCGCTGCCGGCACATCCCGGGCTGACCGTGCGGCCGGTCGACTTCCTCACCGCGGCACCGCCCGGTTCCCCGTTCTCGGTGGTGGGCAACATCCCGTACGCGCTCACCGCCGCCGTCGTCGACTGGTGCCTGGCCGCACCGACGCTGGTCACGGCCACGCTGCTGACGCAGTGGGAGTACGCCCGGAAACGCTCCGGCGACTACGGGCGGTGGACGCGGCTGACCATCGCCACGTGGCCGGTCGTGTCCTGGGGACTGGCCGGTCGCATCCCCCGGACGGCGTTCCGGCCGGTGCCCCGCGTCGACGGCGGCCTGCTCCGGCTGGTCCGGCGGCCGTCTCCGCTGGTCGCTCCGCGACTGCAGGCGGACTACGAACGGATGGTGGACCTCGGCTTCACCGGCGTGGGGGGCTCGATGGCGGCGTCGTTGTCCCGGCGGTACGGGCGCGACCGGGTGGCGGCGGCGGTTCGCGCGGCCCGGCTGGCGCCGGACGTGCCGGTCGGCCGGGTCTGGCCGGAGCAGTGGCTGACGCTGTTCCGGATCCTGCACGCCCCGCGCCGGCGGCCCGGACTTTCTGTCGTACCCCGCCGCTAGCGTCGAAGAATGCTCGTCACCGGACCTCGAGGGCGACCAGTTCGGCGTCGCCCGGGGTCCAGCCGGCGACGTCCACCGCCAGGTAACGGGCGTTGATGTCGACGATGGAGGCCGCGGATCGACCGGGGGTGAGGATGTCGGTGACGGGGACGTAGGCGAGGCCGTCGCTCGAGGCGGACAGGTGGACCGGGCGGCGGGCGCCGGTGGTCGTCCAGGTGAGCTTGATTGTCGTGAGGTCCCAGGACTGGGTCAGGTCCACGACCATGCGGCCGGTCGGGCCGGGCCGCCACGAGGTGGCCCGGTTGCCGTCGACCGCGGCGGACGGCGCGGTCATGCCGGTCGGCAGCGGGGAGGTCGGGAAGCAGGTGCGGGCGAGGGCCAGGTCGGCGGTGGGCGTGACCGGCTCGTCGAAGACCGCTTCCAGGGTGCGGGACTCGCCGGCCTTCAGTGCGACGGTGGCGGACCAGCCGGCGCCGGAGACGCCCGCGGCCGTGTCGCGGGGCCGGGCGGGCGCGTGGAGGGTGACGGTGGCCGGGGCGTGGGCCGGGGCGGTGACCGTCACGTCGTGGGAGTCGTCGACCTGGATGCGGGTGCCGAGGGGAGCGCCGGAGGCGATCGCGAACCGGGGCGGCTCGACCCGGGCGCGCTCGCCGGCGATCGACGTCGTCCAGTCCAGGCCGGTGGTGCTGACGGTCTGCGAGCCGCTGTAGGCGTAAGCCGCCGACGGGAGGGAGACGACGGCCGTCTCGATGCGGTCCTCGGTCAGGTTGAAGAGGCTGAGATAGCCGTCGGTGTCCGACACCGTGAGGCCGGTGGGGCCGACCGGCATCCGGCGGGCCGCGGCCCGGGCGAGCGCGGCCCGGTCGCGGGTGGTGCCGGCTGTGCCGGCCTTTCCGGCTGTGCCGGCCTTTCCAGCCGCGCCGGCCTTTCCGGCTGTGCCGGTCTTTCCAGCCGCGCCGGTCAGGGAGTAGCCCTCGATCAGGACCGGGGAGGCCGAGCCGGCGGCGGCGATCACGCCGGTCGCGGTCACCCGGATGGCGCGGGCCGACCCGTGGGTGACCAGTCCCGCCCGGCCGTCGACGTCGACCCAGGAACCGGCGATCGGGTGCGCCTGCGGCACCTCGACCGCGGTCGTCCAGGTGACCGCGTCGATCGAGGTCTGGATGGCGTACCGGGTGGCGTAGGCGGCCTCCCAGTCGATCCGGACCCCGGCGACCGTCACCGCCGAGCCCAGGTCGACAGCCAGCCAGCTGTCGAGGCGGCCGCGCTGGGTCCGGTCGACCGCCCACCGGGTCACCCCGTTGCCGTCGGTGGCGTTGCGCGCCGGATACGTCACATCCTCGGACGAACCCGTCGTCAGCGCGCCCTGAGCCAGGTCGCCGCCGCCCTCGTCGTACACGCTGAAGGTCCAGATCGAGTAGCCGTACCCGCTGGCCGGCGAACGGCCGAGCATCCGGACGTACCGGGCCTCGACCGGGTCGAAGCTGAGCTGATCGGTGCCGCCGTCGCCGCCCCCGCCGTCGGTGCCGGCGAGCGTGACCGAGCCGGACCCGCCGGTGTACGTCCGGGTCCCGGTCAGCCCGGGCATGCCCGGCATGGCCAGGTTGAACAGCGACAGGCCGCCCTCGTCGGAACCGACCCCGGTGCTGGCGTACACCACCGTGCCGGTCGGCAGCGTGGTGAACCCGGCGTACTCCTCGCCGAAGACCAGCATGGTCGCGGTGGCGTCGACGCCGTCCCGGGCGCGGGAGTACGCGGCCGTCCAGGTGGCCGACGGCTGGCCGATGCTGGGCGGCAGGAAGGCGGCGGCCCGGGTGTCGACCAGCCAGTTGTCGTGGCGCGGCAGCCACAGAAAGTTGACGAACCCGGTCTGGGTGACCGCGGCGGCGAACCCAGCCGGGGTCTGCTGCGCGGTCAGCGTGCCGAACTCGCGCGTGCCCGACGCGTCGGCGAAGAACACCTCCGGCGAGACGGGCGCGGCCGGGGTGCGGCGGTGCCGGTGCAGGAGGTACGCGATGGCCAGCTCGGCCCGCGCCTCGGGCTCGTACTTCTCCTCGCCGTTGAACTTGGTCAGCCGGTACTCGGGCGAATAGCGAAGGTACGGCATCAACCGCGCGGCCAGGTCGGCCTCGGCCCGGGCGGCGTACCGGTCGCCCTGCACCTGGGCCAGGAAGGCCAGCGGCAGCACGTCCCGCCCGTACAGGTGGTAGCGGTCCGCGACCATCGGCATCACCGGCTCGCCGGCGTCGCTGGCCAGCAGCTTCAGCACGTCCCAGAGCTCTCCGGCGTTGGGCTGGGCGGTGAGGACGGCCGGCACCGGGCGGCCGGCGGTGAGGAAGTGGACGGCCGAGCGGGCCGCGGTGCGCCACAGTTCGGCCTGGTAGTGGGGGTTGATCGAGCCGTAGTTCTCCACGTAGAAGGTGTCGTGGATGTTGTGCGCGGAGTTCGGCGGGCGTACGGCCGGATTGGCCTTGTCGGCCGCCGGCAGGCCGCTCATGTTGGCCACCCAGAACTCGAAGCGGTCCCGCCAGCCGCTCTGCTCGTTCCAGGCCAGGCCCGGGGCCAGCGCCTGGGCGTAAACGCCCATCTCCTCCAGCTTGGTGTCGCCGACCCAGCCGCCCTGGGTGCCGTTCGGCGACCAGCCCGGGCTCATCGGGTCGTCGTGGTATCCGAGCCGGTACGCGTACGTGGCCTGCCCGTGCACGATCGCGTCGAGGTGACCGCGGGTCCGGCGGTCGAGTTGCCGCCACAGCAGCCGGGCGGCCAAAACGAAGTACAGCTCGAAGGTCGAGTCCCAGAACAGCTGTCTGCCCCAGTCCGTCCCACCGGCCAGCCGGTTGGTCGACGCGTACCGCTTGATCGTGGCCAGCGTGTGCGCCCGCAGCGTGGCCTCGTCGACGCCGGCCGCCTTCGCGTCGTAGCCAGGAGTGGTCAGCAGGACGGCGTTGCCGAGCACGGCGACGAACCGGAAATCGGCCGCCTGGTACGCCCCGATCCGGGAGTCCCACTGCGCCTCGGCCCACCGCGTGTGCGCCAGCAGAAGCGCGTGGTAGGTGTCGGCAACCGGGTCGGCGGAAGCGGCCAGAGCCGGCCGGGGCAGCGCCAACGCTCCGGCCGTAGCCCCGGCGAGGGCCAGCACCTGCCGGCGGGACCACCCGGTCTCGGGCAATCGAGCCTCCGCTACGAATCTCAAAACACTTCGGAAACATCACTAAACGGGTTCATATTAGTCGCCCGACAACCCGGTTAACTCCGCCGAGTGACGTGGTCGACAAGGGGTGGATCCGCAGACCCTGGATACCGCGCTAGGCCGTCCGGTAATCCCCATGTATTCCGAGAAGGGAGACTGGCGTGGTGGATCGGGCGGAACTGGCGGATTTCCTCCGCACCCGGCGCGAGGCGCTGCAGCCGGAGGACGTCGGGTTGCCCCGGGGCACCCGGCGCCGGACGCGGGGTCTGCGCCGCGAGGAGGTGGCGGCGCTGGCCGGCATGTCGACCGACTACTACAGCCGGATCGAGCAGCAGCGCGGGCCGACCCCGTCGGAGGCGATGCTGGCCGCGATCGCCCGCGGGCTGCGCCTGTCCCGGGCCGAGCGGGACCATCTCTACCGCCTGTCCGGCCACACCGCGCCCGACCGTACGGGTAGCAGCACCCACCTCGACCCCGGCCTGATGCGCATCCTGGACCGGCTGGCCGACACCCCGGCCGAGGTGATCTCACCGATCGGGGAGACGCTGTTCCAGACCCGGCCGGCGGTGGCCCTGTTCGGCGACGAGACCGGGTTCACCGGACCGGCCCGGAGCGCGGCCTACCGCTGGTTCACCGATCCGGCGGCCCGGTCGCTCTACCCCGAGGAGGACCACCCGCGGCAAGGGCGGGTGCTGGCGTCGAGGCTTCGCGAGGCGCACGCCCGGGACGGTCGCCGGTCCGCCGCCGCCGGGATCGTCGAGGCGCTGCTGGCCACGAGCGGAGAGTTCGCCGCGGTCTGGCGGGAGCACGCCGTCGGCTTCGCCTGGAGCGAGGTCAAGCGGCTGCGGCACCCCGAGGTGGGCGATCTCGAGGTCTTCTGCCAGACGCTGCTCGACCCGGACCGGGCGCAGGCGCTGCTGGTCTTCACCGCGGTCCCGGGCACCGAGAGCTACGACAAACTGCGGTTGCTCGCGGTGCTGGGAGACCAGCGCATCTAGCTCGTACGGCGGCGGCGGGTGAACGGGTCGGTGAGGCTTTCCGGCGCGTACCCGCGGTCGATGTCGTTGAAGGTCGTGCCCGGCGGCACGATCTCGTCGATCTTGTCGAGCACGTCCGGCGACAGGGTGATGTCGGCCGCGCCCAGCTGCGTCTCCAGCTGCTCCATGGTCCGCGGCCCGATGATCGGCGCGGTCACCGCCGGGTGGGCCAGCGTGAACGCCAGCGCCAGGTGCACCAGCGACATCCCGGCCTCGTCGGCCAGCCGGGCCAGCGCGTCGGCCGCGTCCAGCTTCGCCTGGTTCTCCGGCAGCGACATGTCGTAGCGCGACGGCATCCGCTCGGCGCGACGGCTGTCCGGCACGTCCTGGCCCTTGCGGTAGCGCCCACTCAGCCAGCCGCCGGCCAGCGGGCTCCACGGGATCACGCCCATGTCGTACTTTTCAGCGACCGGCAGGACGTCGGTCTCGATGCCGCGGACCAGGATCGAGTACGGCGGCTGCTCGGTCACGAACCGGCCGAGCCCGCGCCGCTGCGCCGTCCACTGGGCCTCGACCATCTCCCACGCCGGGTAGGTCGACGAGCCGAACGCGCGGATCTTGCCCTGCCGCTGCAGATCGGTGAGCGCCGACAGGGTCTCCTCGACGTCGGTGTCGGGGCTGGGCCGGTGCACCTGGTAGAGGTCGATCCAGTCGGTCTGCAACCGGCGCAGGCTGTTCTCGACCTCGCGGACGATCCAGCGCCGCGAGTTGCCCTTCTCGTTGGGGTCGGACCCCATGTCACCGTGGAACTTGGTGGCCAGGATGACATCGTCGCGGCGCCCGTCGGCGAGCGCCTTGCCGACGATCTCCTCCGACTCGCCCTTCGAGTAGACGTCCGCCGTGTCGACGAAATTGATCCCGGCGTCGAGGGCGGTGTGGATGATCTTGACGCCGGCATCGTGGTCCGGTTCGCCGATCTCGCCGAACATCATCGCTCCGAGGCAGAGCGGGCTGACCTGCATTCCGGTTCTTCCGAGGCTGCGATATTCCATGTCTCGACACCTACCCGTACGTACGGACAACAACCAAGGTTCCGGAACCCGGATTGCTTGCTTGTTACGTCACCGATCGATGAAACTGCAAGTCGTAGAGCGCTCTCTGTCGCTGTTCCCCACACCGACATCCCCCGGTGAGCGACGAGGGCGTTTACCACCGCCCCGACAGGAGTCCCCATGTCCCACGCCCTCAAGCGGCGCAATCTGGTCGTACTGGCGCTCGTCGCCATCCTCGTGGCCGCCTACGCCGCCTTCACCACCATCTCCGCGCACGCCGCCGACACGCTGCTGTCGCAGGGTAAGCCGGCCACCGCGTCCAGTTCGGAGAGTGCCGACTTCGGGGCCGGCAACGCGGTCGACGGCAACACCGGTTCCCGCTGGTCGAGCGCGTTCAGTGACCCGCAGTGGCTGCAGGTCGACCTGGGCACCACGTCCACGGTCAGCCGCGTGGTACTGAACTGGGAGGCCGCGTACGCTTCGGGCTTCCAGATCCAGACCTCGGCCAACGGCACGAGCTGGACGAACGTCTACTCGACCACGTCCGGTACGGGCGGGACGCAGACCCTCACGGTCACCGGCACCGGCCGGTACGTGCGGATGAACGGCACCACCCGCGCTACTCCGTACGGCTACTCGCTGTGGGAGTTCCAGGTGTACGGCTCGACCGGCACCTCCACCGGCACGTGCGGCACCACCGACTCCGCCCAGGGCCGGCCGGCCACCGCGTCGTCCACCGAGAACGCCACCTACCCCGCGAGTGCCGCCGTCGACGGCAACGCCGCCACCCGCTGGTCCAGCGCGTTCAGCGACCCGCAGTGGCTGCAGGTCGACCTGGGCAGCCCGCAGACCGTCTGCGGCGTGCAGCTGAGCTGGGAGGCCGCGTACGCCAAGTCGTTCCAGATCCAGGTGGGCGACGGCTCGACCTGGACCACCGTCTACTCCACCACGACCGGTACGGGCGGGAACCAGACCCTGA
Organism: uncultured Actinoplanes sp.; assembly: GCA_964236515.1. Classification (GTDB taxonomy): domain Bacteria; phylum Actinomycetota; class Actinomycetes; order Mycobacteriales; family Micromonosporaceae; genus Actinoplanes. The sequence continues at coordinate 3,301 of CAXSDA010000024.1, read as the reverse complement.
CCGTCAGCGGCACCGGCCGGTACGTACGGATGAACGGCACCGTACGGGCCACCGCGTACGGCTATTCGCTCTTCTCGTTCGTGGTCCACACCGTCGGCGGCGGGACTGGAACGCCCCCGCCGACCACTCCCCCGACCACCCCGCCGACGACCCCGCCCAGCGGCGGCTCGACCATGCCCGACTCGTTCTGGGGGGACACCAGCACCATCCCGGCCGCGAAGAACGTGGTCGAGCTCAAGATCCTGAACCGGACCAACGGCCAGTACCCGGACAGCCAGGTCTACTGGAGCTACAACGGGGTCGCCCACTCGATCGCCGACCAGCCGTACTTCGACATGCCGGCCAACACGGCCGGGCGGATGTACTTCTACCTGGGCTCACCGACCAGCCAGTACTTCGACTTCATCGAGTTCACGGTCGGCCCGGCGGTGTTCAACGGCAACACCACCCGGGTGGACGCCTTCGGCCTGAAGATCGCCATGCGGCTGCACTCCCACGACGGCAACGACGTGCAGGTCGGTGAGGACTACCAGACCTTCACCGAGGGCCGGCAGGCCACCTTCGACAAGTTCGCGGCCGAGGTGCCGGCCGAATTCAAGCACCTGGCCACGGCGACCGCGCCGTACCGGATCATGGCGCCGGGCAGCGACGCCGCGTTCCGCCAGGGCGGGCAGTACCAGAACTACATGTCCAGCTACGCGTCCGCGAACGGCGTCAGCGCCATCACCTCCGACATCTTCGGATGCGCGGGCGTGCTGGCCAACGACCCGTCGCGGTGCGCGGCGCTGAACCGGCACACCATCGACCTGCCGCAGTCACAGTGGGAGACGGTGTCGAACTTCTACCGGGCGGCGCCGGCGAACTACTACGCCAAGTTCTGGCACGACCACGCGCTGGGCAAGCTGGCGTACGGCTTCCCGTACGACGACGTGGCCGGCCAGTCGTCGTTCGTCTCGCACGGCAGCCCGCAGTACCTGCTGGTCGCGGTCGGCTGGTAGGAACAGCACCAACCTTGACGATCACAGCACCAACCAGAGCATGACCGTGCCGGCCAGGAGACCGGCCGGCACGGTCATCGCTCCCAGTTTCAAGAAGTCGCCGGTGCTGGGCGCGGCGTCGTTCCGGTGCAGGATCTGCCGCCACAGCAGTGTCGCCAGCGAGCCGACGTAGGTCAGGTTGGGGCCGACGTTGACCCCGATCAGCACGGCCAGCAGCAGGCCGGGCGACGACGACACGGCCGGCACCAGCACCAGCACCGCGGGCAGGTTGTTGAGCAGGTTGGCCAGCACCGCGGCCAGCCCGGCCACGGCCAGCAGGTCCAGCAGCCCGGCATGGGCGGGCACGATCGCGTCGATGGCCCGGTCCAGGCCGTGCTGACGCACCGCCAGCACGACGATGCCGAGGGCGAAGACGAACAGGCAGAACCCGGGGTTGGCCTCGGTGATCAATGTCATCGGCCGTTCGCTCCGGCGTCGCAGCAGCGGTACGGCCAGCACGACCGTTCCCGCCGCGGCAACCCAGGCCGGGTTGACGCCGAGTGGCTGAGCGACCGCGAATCCGGCCAGCGTGAGGACCAGGGTGATCAGCGCGTACCGCGGCGCGATGCCGGATTTGTCCGCCGGCGCGGCGGTGTCTCGGGACGGGTCCGCCGGCATGGCCAGGTCGCGGCGGAAGTAGAGGCGGAAGGCGCCGTACTCGACCACGATCACGGCCAGCCAGGGCAGCGCCATCACCGCCGCGAACCCGGGGAACGACCGGCCGCTGGCCGAGAAGGCCAGCAGGTTGGTCAGGTTGGACACCGGCAGCAGCAGCGAGGCCGAGTTGGCCAGGTGCGCGCAGGCGAAGGTGTACGGCCGGGACCCCACCCGCAGCCGGGTGGCCGCCGCGAACATCACGGGGGTCAGCAGCACCACCGTCGCGTCCAGGCTGAGCACCGCCGTGGTCAGCGACGCTGCCACGAACACGGCGGCCAGCAACCGCCGCGGCCGGCCGCGACTGACGGCGGTGGCCCGCGCGCCCATGTAGGTGAACACGCCGTGCCGGCCGGCCAGGTACGCCAGCAGCAGGACGGCGGCCAGGAAGCCCACGGTCGGGCCGAGCCGGCGCAGCTCACTCAGCGCGTCGCGATACCCGACCAGACCGGTGACGACCACCAGAAGCGCCGCCGGCCCGGCCGCCCACGCCTCGGCGAGACCCTTCGGCCGTACGACCGCGAAGGCGAGAACTGCAAGAAGCAGCACCAGGGCCGCGGTCAGGGTCAATCTACGGCCGGTTGAACACGTCGAAGGCGCCGGACCCCGCCGCGGCGCGTTCCTGCTGGTCGAGGACGTAGTACGGATCGCTCACGCCACTGTTCTACCAATGATCCAGCCGGGCGACGCGCCGTGGTGGCGGACCACCGGCAGAATCAGGTCATGTATGTGATCCGGGAGCGCTTCTTCAGCATCGGCGACGACTTCGACATCCTCGACGAACACGGCACCAAGGTCCTGCACGTCGACGGGAAGGTGTTCAGCGTCCGTAACAAGGTGGTGATCGAGGACCTGGACGGTCGCGAACTGGCCAGCGTGCACCGGCATCTGGTCTCGCTCCGGCCGACGTACGAGATCCAGGTCGGCGGCGAGAAGGCGGCCGAGGTCCGCAAGCACCTGTTCACGCCGTTCCGCGAGAAGTTCACCATCGATGTGCCCGGGCCGGACGACCTGGAGATGCGCGGCAACCTGCTCGACCACGAGTACACGATCGACCAGGGCGGTCGCGAGGTGGCAGCGGTGTCGAAGCGGTGGCTGACGATCCGCGACACATATGCCGTGCAAGTCGCCGCCGATCAAGACGCCTTACTGATCCTGGCGGCGGTGCTGGCTCTCGATCTTGCGTTGCATCGAGAGGATAAAAAAGACGAAAAGGACAACAGTTAGTCCAATGTGACTGGCTTGTTCCATAAAGTGACTCATACTTTCGGCTAGTGTTTCCTCGCCCGGTCGGCTAGGTTGTTCATGACCGAACGGACTCGCCTGCGAGGGAATCGGTTGTTGTGAAGCAACAGATTCCATGTCGATAAATGACACCCGGCCGACCCGGGCCCGGCGCACCCCGCCGGGCCGGCTCTCCGGACAGGTGCCAGGGAGGAACACCATGACGGTCACCGTGACCCGCTCGACCAGTACCACGACGAGCCTGGACGTCCCCGCGGGCAGTGCCGCTGAGCTGCTGGCGGCAATGGCCGCGATGCCGGCCGGTCACCCGTCCCGCGCGTCGCTGCGGGACCGGGCGATCGAGGCCTGGCTGCCCCTGGCCCGCC
>CAXSDA010000023.1:121012-134714 GCA_964236515.1 uncultured Actinoplanes sp. | reverse complement strand
TCCGATGGGCCGCGCTGTCCGGCGACCCGGCCGACATCGCCGCCACCGACCGCGCCATCCTCGAGGAGTTCCCCGACAACGAGCCGCTGGCCCGGTGGATCCGGATGGCCGGCGAACGGGTCGCGTTCCAGGGGCTGCCCGCCCGGATCTGCTGGCTGGGCTACGGCGAACGCGACAAGGCCGGCGTGCGGTTCAACGACATGGTGGCGGCGGGCGAACTGAGCGCCCCGGTCGTGATCGGACGGGACCACCTCGACGCCGGGTCGGTGGCCTCGCCGTACCGGGAGACCGAGGCCATGCTCGACGGCTCGGACGCGATCGCCGACTGGCCGCTGCTGAACGCGATGCTGAACACGGCCAGCGGGGCGAGCTGGGTGTCCATCCACCACGGCGGCGGCGTCGGCATCGGGCGGTCGATCCACGCCGGGCAGGTCTGCGTGGCCGACGGCACCGTGCTGGCCGGGCAGAAGATCGAGCGGGTGCTGACCAACGACCCCGGCACGGGCGTGATGCGGCACGTCGACGCCGGCTACGAGCCCGCGGCGGCCGACCGGGTGCACATCCCGATGCGGCGGGACGCATGACCTTCCGGCGGTTGTGGGACGAGATCGCCGAGATCGGCCGCGCCGGGTCCGGCGGATACCTGCGGTACGCGCTGACCGAGCCCGAACTCGTGCTCCGCGACTGGTTCCGCAACCAGGCCGGCGTCCGCGACATGCCGGTCACCGACGACGGCAACGGGAACCTGTTCGCCTGGTGGGGCGACCCGTGGGCGCACGACGCGGTGCTGACCGGCTCGCACTTCGACTCGGTGCCGCACGGCGGCGGCTACGACGGTCCACTCGGGATCGTCAGCGCGTTCGTGGCGGTCGACCGGCTGCGCGCAGACAGGTTCACGCCGGACCGCCCGATCGTGGTGGCGGCGTTCACGGACGAGGAGGGCGGCCGGTTCGGCCTGCCCTGCCTCGGCTCCCGGCTGCTCACCGGGGTCGTCGATCCGGCCGCCGCCGCCGGGCTGTGCGACGCGGGCGGGGTGACGTTCGCCGAGGCGCTGGGCGACCGCCCGGCCGGCGCGCTGGGCCGGCTCGGCGACCGGTTCAGCGCCGTCGTCGAGCTGCACATCGAGCAGGGCCGGGTGCTGGACCGGCCGGTCGGGGTGGCCAGCGCGATCTGGCCGCACGGACGGTGGCGGTTCGACTTCACCGGGACGGGCGACCACGCCGGCACCACCCGGATGGCCGACCGGAACGACCCGATGCTGACGTTCGCGTACACCGTGCTGGCCGCCAACAAGGAGGCCCGACTGTCCGGCGCGCACGCCACCATGGCCCGGGTGGTGGTGGAACCCAATGCCACCAACGCGATCCCGTCGCTGGTCCGCGGCTGGCTGGACGCTCGCGCGGCCGACCCGGCGACGGTCGACCGGCTGGTCGAGGCGATCGTGAAGCGGGCCACCGAGCGGGCCGGCCGGGACGGCACCGGGGTCACGGTTGAGCCCGAGTCGCTGTCGCCCGAGGTCGCCTTCGACACCTCACTCGCCGCCCGGCTGTCGGCGCTGCTGGACGACGCGCCGATCCTGCCCACCGGCGCCGGCCACGACGCCGGGGTGCTGTCCGCGCACGTGCCGACGGCGATGCTGTTCGTGCGCAACCCGACCGGGGTGTCGCACTCCCCGGCCGAGCACGCCACCGACGACGACTGCGAGGCCGGGATCGACGCGCTGGCTTCCGTTCTCCAGGCCTTGTCGTGACGTTCCACGCCGAATACGCCTGGGTCGACGGCGCCGTCGCTGCGGACGTACTCATCGAGGTGACCGGCGGCCGGTTCACCCGGGTGCGGGCCGGGATGCCCCCCGGCACCGCCACCCGGCTGCCCGGGCTGGTGCTGCCCGGCTTCGCCAACGTCCACTCGCACGCCTTCCACCGGGCACTGCGCGGCCGTACGCACGCCGGCCGCGGCGACTTCTGGATGTGGCGCGAGCGGATGTACGAGGTGGCCGGCCGGCTGGATCCGGACGGCTACTTCGAGCTGGCCCGGGCGGTCTACGGCGAGATGGCCCTGGCCGGTGTCACCGGTGTCGGCGAGTTCCACTACCTGCACCACCAGCCGGACGGCACTCCTTACGCCGACCCCAACGCGATGGGCGAGGCGCTGATCGAGGCCGCGCGCGACGCCGGCATCCGGATCACGTTGCTGGACGCGCTTTACCTGACGTCCACCGTCGACGGCAAGCCGCTGGACGGGGTGCAACGCCGGTTCGGCGACGGCGACGGGGACGGCTGGGCCGCCCGCGTGGACGGACTCCGGCCCGGACCGCACGCGCGGATCGGGGCCGCCATCCATTCGGTGCGGGCCGTGCCGGAACGGTTCCTGGCCGGCCTGGCCGGCCTGGCCGGGCGCGGGCCGCTGCACGTCCACCTCTCCGAGCAGCGGGCCGAGAACGAGCAGTGCCAGGCGGTGTACGGCTGCACGCCCACCGAACTCCTGCGCCGCAACGGCGTCCTCGGCCCCGGCACCACCGCCGTGCACGCCACCCACCTGACCCCGGCCGACATCACCTCCCTGGCCGGGTGCGGCGCCTGCTTCTGCCCGACCACCGAGCGCGACCTGGCCGACGGCATCGGGCCGGCCCGCCGGCTGGCCGACGCCGGCGTCCGGCTCAGCCTGGGCAGCGACAGCCAGACCGTGATCGACCCGTTCGCCGAGGCCCAGGCCCTCGAGGCGGACGAGCGGCTGGCCACCGAGAAGCGCGGCCACTTCACCGCGGCCGAGCTGATCGGGGCGGCCACCGATCACGCGGCGCTGGGCTGGGACGACGCCGGCACGATCGCCGCCGGGAACCGGGCCGACCTGGTGGCGGTGTCGCTGGACAGCGTCCGGGTGGCCGGGATCGATCCGGCCGCCCTGATCTTCGCCGCCTCCGCCGCTGACGTCACCCACGTCGTGGCCGACGGGCGGACTCTGGTCTCGGACGGCGGCCACACCGGCTTCGACGTCCCGGCCGCCCTGCGGAAGGCCCTGGCATGAGTGTGCTGATCGACAACATCGGCGAGCTGGTCACCAACGACGGCGAGCCGCCGGCCGGCGCGGCGGTGGTGACCGACGGCGACCGGATCGCGTGGGTCGGCCCGCAGACGCAGGCGCCGGCCGCCGACGAACGGATCGACGCGGGCGGCGGAGCCGTCCTGCCGGGCTTTGTGGACAGTCACGCCCACCTGGTCTTCGCCGGTGACCGGGCGCCCGAGTTCGCCGCCCGGATGGCCGGCGAGGCCTACACCGGCGGCGGCATCCGGACCACGGTGGCCGCCACCCGGGCGGCGAGCGACGACGAGCTGCGCGCGAACGCCGGCCGGCTGCTGGCCGAGGCCCGCCGCCAGGGCACCACCACCTCCGAGATCAAGAGCGGGTACGGCCTGTCCGTGACCGAAGAGGCGCGCTGCCTGCGCATCGCCCGCGAGCTGACCGCGGAGACCACGTTCCTGGGCGCGCACGTGGTGCCGGCCGGGGCCGACCCGGAAGAGTACGTGGCCCTGGTGTCCGGCCCGATGATGGACGCGGCCGCGCCGTACGCCCGCTGGGTCGACGTGTTCTGTGAACGGGGCGCGTTCGACGGCGACCAGACCCGCGCGATCCTGCTGGCCGGGGCCAAGGCCGGGCTCGGGCTGCGGGTGCACGCGAACCAGCTCGGCGCCGGGCCGGGCGTGCAGATCGCGGTCGAGCTCGACGCGGCCAGCGCCGACCACTGCACTCACCTGACCGACGCCGACGTGGACGCGCTGGCCTCCGGCGACACGGTGGCCACGCTGCTGCCGGGCGCCGAGTTCTCCACCCGGTCGATGTACCCGGACGCGCGCCGGCTGCTCGACGCCGGCGTCACGGTCGCCCTGGCCACCGACTGCAACCCCGGATCGTCGTACACCAGCTCGATGCCGTTCGTCATCGCGCTCGCCGTGCGCGAGATGCGGATGACCCCGGCCGAGGCGGTGACCGCGGCCACCCTGGGCGGCGCGCGGGCGCTGCGCCGCGACGACCTCGGTCATCTGCGTCCCGGATCGGCGGCCGACCTGGTCATCCTGGACGCGCCGTCCACTGTGCACCTCGCCTACCGGCCGGGTGTCCCCCTCGTCCGCACTGTTATGCACAATGGAGTGCTCTCATGACCGTCATCGTCCAGCCCACCGGAATCACCCCCGCCGACGTGGTCGCCGTCGCCCGCCACGACGCCCCGGTCGAACTGTCCGAGGCCGCCGTCGCGGCGATGGCCCGCAGCCGCGGCATCGTCGACGGGATCGAGGCGTCGGGCCGGCCCGTGTACGGCGTGTCCACCGGGTTCGGCGCGCTCGCGGGCACGTCGATCGCCCCCGAGCGGCGGGCCGAGCTGCAGCACGCGCTGATCCGGTCGCACGCCGCCGGGATCGGCGCCCCGATGCCGCGCGAGGTGGTGCGGGCGATGATCGTCCTGCGCGTACGGTCGGTGGCCCTGGGGTTGTCGGGCGTCCGCCCGGTGCTCGCGCAGGGCCTGGTCGACCTGCTCAACCACGACATCACGCCGTGGGTGCCGGAGCACGGCTCGCTCGGCGCGTCCGGCGATCTGGCCCCGCTCGCGCACTGCGCGCTGGTGCTGCTGGGTGAGGGCTGGGTGCTGGGCAAGGACGGCGCCCGGGTGTCCGCGGCCGAGGCGCTCGCCCAGGCCGGGTTGCGCCCGCTCGAACTGGCCGCCAAGGAAGGGCTGGCGCTGATCAACGGCACCGACGGCATGCTCGGCATGCTGCTGCTGGCCATCGAGGACGCCGGTCACCTGTTCGCGATGGCCGACATCACCGCGGCGCTGGCCATCGAGGCCATGCTCGGCTCGGAGCGGCCGTTCCTCCCCGAGCTGCACGCGATCCGGCCGCATCCGGGCCAGGCGGTGTCGGCGGCCAACATCCACCGGCTGCTGCAGTCCTCGGAGATCATGGACTCGCACCGTGACGACCTGGCCCACGCGGTGCAGGACGCGTACTCCATGCGGTGCGCGCCGCAGGTGGCCGGCGCCGCCCGGGACACCCTCGACTTCGTCGCCGTCACCGCCGGCCGGGAGCTACGGTCGGTGGTGGACAACCCGGTCGTCCTGGCCGACGGGCGGGTCGAGTCGACCGGCAACTTCCACGGCGCGCCGCTCGGGTTCGCCGCCGACTTCCTGGCCATCGCCGCGGCCGAGGTCGGCGCGATCGCCGAGCGCCGGGTCGACCGCCTGCTGGACGTGACCCGCTCGCGGCAGCTGCCGCCGTTCCTGGCGCCGGACGCGGGCGTGAACTCGGGCCTGATGATCGCCCAGTACACCGCGGCCGGGATCGTGGCCGAGAACCGGCGGCTGGCCAACCCGGCGTCGGTCGACTCGCTGCCAACCAGCGGGATGCAGGAGGACCACGTGTCGATGGGCTGGGCCGCGGCCAAGAAGCTGCGGACCGTCCTGGACAACCTGACCAGCCTGCTCGCGGTGGAACTTCTCTCGGCCGTACGTGGCCTGCAGTTGCGGGCGCCGCTGACTCCCTCGGCGGCCGGCCGGGCGGCCATCGCCGCGGTCGGGGAGTTCGCCGGCGAGCCCGGCCCCGACGTCTTCCTGGCGCCGGTGCTGGAGCAGGCGCGGGCGGTCGTCGCCGGGCCGTCGTTGCGGGCTTCGATCGGCAACGTGGATTAGCGCCTGGTCTCCGGCCCCGACGCATCCGCTTGAGCTTGCCGTCGTCTTACGAAAAGTCTTACACTGCTGCCATGGCCGATACGGTAACGATCCGCACCGACGCCGACACCGAGCACGCTTTGGACGTTCTGACCCGCGACGGCACCAACCGTTCGGAGGCGATCCGCCAGGCCGTGTTGGAGGCGGCGATTCGCCGCGAACGCCTGGCCGAGATGAAGCGCGCCTTTCTGCGCCGCCCCATGCCTGCGCCGGATGGGACCAACCTCGCCGACGACATCGCCCGCGAGCGAGAGGGCGACATCCGGTGATCTATCTCGATTCAGCGGCGGCGGTCAAGCTCGTACACAGCGAAGCCGACTCGGCGGCCCTGCGCGAGTTCCTCGACCAGCGTGCCGACATCGAGTGGGTGAGTTCCACCCTGGTCGAGATCGAGACGTACCGGGCGTTGGTCCGAGTGACCGACCCCGCCGACATACCGGAACTGATCGACCAGTTCCAGGCGTTGCTCGACCTCATCGTCCGTATCGAGATCGACGCGGGGATTCGCGTCGTCGCCCAGACAATCGCCCCGCCGACCGTGCGCAGTCTTGACGCCATCCACCTGGCCACCGGAGTGCGTCTTCACGACGAGGGCCGGCTCACCGCGTTCGTCACGTACGACAAGAGGCTGGCGGAAGCGGCCTCGATCAGCGGCCTCACCGTCAATGTGCCCAGTTAGCGCAACTTTTCGGCGATGCCCTTGGACAGCTCGCGGAACGCCTTGCCGCGGTGGCTGATGGCGTCCTTCTCGGCCGCGCTCAGCTCGGCGTTGGTCCGGGACTGGCCGTCGCCGAGGAAGATCGGGTCGTAGCCGAAGCCGCCCTCGCCGCGGCGAGCGCGCAGGATCCGGCCGTACTGCTTGCCCTCCACCAGGTGCTCGCGGCCGTTGGGCAGAACCAGGGCGGCGGCACAGACGAAGGCGCCGCCGCGGTGCTCGTCGGGCACGTCGCCGATCTGCGCCAGCACCAGGTCGAGGTTGGCCTGGTCGTCGCCGTGCGTGCCGGACCAGCGGGCGCTGAACACGCCGGGCATGCCGTTGAGCGCGTCCACGGCCAGCCCCGAGTCGTCGGCCACGGTCGGCAGACCGGTCCGCTCGACTCCGGCCCGCGCCTTGATCAGCGCGTTCTCCCCGAAGGTCAGACCCGTTTCCGGTACGTCCGGGTAGTCCGGGTAGTCGCCCAGCCCGACCAGCGTGATCCGGCTCGCCCCGAGCGACTCGTCCAGGATCCGCTGCAGCTCGACCAGCTTCTTGGCGTTCCCGGTGGCCAGCAACAGCTTGGTGCTCACGAGCTGAGCGCCTTCTGCTGCAGGATCGCCAGGTCGGCACAGCCGGCCACGCCGAGGTCGAGCAGCACGTCGAGCTGGTCGCGGCCGAAGACGGCGGCCTCGCCCGTGCCCTGCACCTCGACGAAGTCCCCGGCCCCGGTGCAGACGATGTTCATGTCGACGTCGGCCTTCACGTCCTCGGCGTACATCAGGTCCAGGCGCGGCTCGCCGTCGATGATGCCGACGCTGACCGCCTGGATGGACCGGTGCATGACGTTCTCGACCTTGCCGGCCAGCGACTTGCGCCCGGACAGCCAGGTGACGGCGTCGTACAGCGCGACGTAGGCGCCGGTGATGGCGGCCGTGCGGGTGCCGCCGTCGGCCTGCAGGACGTCACAGTCCAGGACGACCGAGTTTTCGCCCAGCGCTTTGAGGTCGATGCAGGCGCGCAGGCTGCGGCCGATCAGCCGGGAGATCTCCTGGGTCCGGCCGCCGACCTTGCCCTTGACGCTCTCCCGGTCGCCGCGGGTGTTGGTGGCGCGGGGCAGCATGGCGTACTCGGCGGTGACCCAGCCGAGGCCGGAGCCCTTGCGCCAGCGCGGGACGCCCTCGGTGACGCTGGCGGTGCACAGCACCCGGGTGTCGCCGAATTCGACGAGCACCGATCCCTCGGGGTGGATGCTCCAGCTCCGGGTGAGAGTCACGGGCCGGAGTTGATCGGGTCGTCGCCCGTCGGGTCGCGCCATCCCGCCACCTTATGCGGCGGCCCCTCCGCGGGCGCGCTCAGCCCCGGTGAACTCACCGATGGCCGTCGCCAGTTCGCCGGGGGCTTCGAGGGCGACGTAGTGGCCGACGCCTTCTAGCGACACGGACCGGACGTCGGCCGCCGCCTGGGACATGGTCGCGGTGGTGAACGAGCCGCCACCGGCGCCGACCGCCAGCACCGGCACCGTCAGCCCGGGCGTACCGGCAAGGGTCTGGATCTCGGCGCCCTCGCGCAGCAGCGACCGGTAGAGGCCCTCGGCACCGCGCCAGCCGCCGGGGCGGGCGTACGTCCGGGCGAACTCGCCGATGTCGGCGTCGGTGATCGCACCCGGGGTCGCGGTGAGGGACGGGAACGCGTACTGCCCGAGGAATTCGTGCTCGCGACCGGCCAGCAGCATCTCCGGGATGCCGGGGGCTGCGAGGACGCCGATGTGCCAGGCGCCGCCGTGGGCGACGTCGGCCAGCGCTTCCCACCCGAAGCCCGGCAGCCCCGTCTCGATGGCGGTGAGGCTGAGCACGTCCTCGGGGTGGGTGACGGCGAGCCGGAACACGGTCGCGCCGCTGATGTCCTGGCCGGTGAGGTGGACCGGGCCGACGCCGAGGTGACCGATCAGGCGGTGCAGGGCCTCGGCGGCGGAGGCGCTGTCGTACTCCCCCGGCGCGTTGTCCGAGTCGCCGAACCCGGGCAGGTCGACGGCGAAGACCCGGTGGGTGGCGGCGAGCAGCGGGATGAGCTTGTGGAACGTCCACCACGTCTCAGGGAAGCCGTGGACCAGCAGGATCGGCGATCCGGTGGTCCCGGCTTCGACGTAGTGCAGCCCGCCGGTGCGGTGATGGGTGATCGTCACGGACTTCTCCGATTCGACAGCCTGGTTGTCGACTTCAGGATAGACACCCTGGCTGTCTTTCGTCCAGGCGTAATCTCTCCCCATGCCCCGCCCCGGTGCCGATCTGGCGTTGCTGCTGCTCGGCGGTTTCCGCTCGCTGGTCGACGCGGCGGTCGCCGAGCTGGACCGGAAGGGCTTCCCCGACGTGCGTCCTGTCCACGACTTCGCCATGCGGGCCATCGCGGACGGCGCCGACAGCGCGTCCGAGCTGGGACGCCGCCTGTCGATCTCCAAGCAGTCGGCGGCGAAGACCATCGCGGTGCTGCAGGAACGCGGATACGTGGCGCGGGAGACGGACCCCCGGGACGCCCGGCGCAAACGCCTTCAGGTCACCGACCTCGGCCTCGAAGTGCTGCGGACCGGGGAGGCGATCTTCGAGGAGCTGCGCGCCGGCTGGGCGCGGCGGATCGGCGCCACCGAGCTCGACACGCTGGAGGAACAACTGGTCACGCTGGTCGGGACGACGCCCATCCGGTTCGACACGCCCGGCTGGTTAGCCCAGGACCTCGGCGAATCGATTTAGGACAGCGGGACGGCCGGGCGCAGCGAGGCCGTCACCGGCTTGTGCTGACGGGCGATCACGGGCGCGCCCTCGGCCAGGCCGTGCGTCCGCAGGAACCCGCCCACCGCCTGCGGCCAGCCGAAACGCTCCGCCCGGGCACGGGCCGCAGCCCGGCGGCCGGACTCATCCCGGTCCATCAACTTCCGGACGCCGCCGGCGAACGCCTCGGGGTTGCCGGGCACGGCCAGCCCGGCGTCGCCGACCACGTCCGGCAGCGCGCTGGCCGAGTTGACCACCACCGGCGTGCCGCAGGCCAGGGCCTCGACCGCGGCCAGGCCGAAGGTCTCCACCGGGCCGGGCGCGACGGCCACGTCGGCGCTGGCCAGCAGCGCCGCCACGGTCGCGCGGTCGGCGATGTGCCCGGCGAACCGCACCGGCAGCCGGGCCGCCCGGTACGCCAGGGCCGCCCGCCGCGAACCGTCCCCGGCGACGACCAGTACGGCCGGCACGCGGGCCGCGCGCAACACCCCGATGGTGTCCACGGCCAACTCGGGCCGCTTGTCCGCGGACAGGCGGCTGGCGTACACGATCAGCAGCTCGTCCGGGCGGGCGTAACGGGACCGGACCGCCGGGTCGGCGCGCCGCGGGTGGAAGCACTCCAGATCCACCCCGAGCGGCACCTCGATCAGGTTGGGCACGCCCAGCCGGCGGAACTCGGACGCGGCGAAAGCCGTGGTGCAGACGATCTGGTCGAACTCCTCGGCCGTACGGCGGTTCAGGCGGTCGGCCAGCCGGTCCCGGGCCGGCATGCCCCACACGCCGAGCAGGCCGGCCAGGCTCTCGTGCGACACCATCATCGAGCCGATCCCGCGCGTCCGGGCCCAGCGGCCGGTCCAGCGCAGCGTGGAGCGGTCGGAGACCTCCAGCCGGTCCGGTTCCAGCGACTCCAGCAGCCGGGCCAGGTCGCGCCGGGTGGCCATCACCCGGTAGCCGCCGGTCCGGGGCAGGGGGGCGCCGGGCAGTGTGATGACCCGGCCCTGGGAGGTGGTGACGTCGGAGCGCTCCCGGCCGGGAATGATCAGGACGGCCTCGTGGCCGGCGCGCTGGTAGCCCTCGCCGAGGTTGCGCAAGGCGGTCCGGAGACCTCCGGAACGGGACGAAACGAAGTTCGCCAGCCGGACGATGCGCATGCGAGGCACACTCCCAATGACGACGGTCGACCTGAGGCTCAGAGATCGTACCGGGAACCGGGGCGAACCACCTCGACCGGTCCCGCGAACATCGCGGAAGCCGCCTCCACAGTAGATGCTTCGCTGCCCCACGCGGGCACCAGGTGGGTCAGCAGGAGATGCCCGACCCCGGCCTTGGTGGCCGCCTCACCGGCTTCGCCCCCGGTCAGGTGGATGTCCGGAGGATTCTCCACGCCGTCGAGATAACTCGCCTCACACAGGAAGAGGTCGGCTCCGGCGGCGAGCCGCAGCAGCGACTCGCAGGGCGCGGTGTCCGCCGAGTACGCCAGGACCCGCCCGCCCTGCTCGATCCGCACGCCGTACGTCTCGATCGGATGGTTGACCCGGTCGACGGTCACCGTGAACGGGCCGATCGGGAACGTGCCCGGCTGCAGCCCGTAGAAGGTGTAGACGTCCTCGATCGGCTCGTTCTCCCCGCTGTACGCAGCGGAGATGCGCTCGGCCGCACCCATCGGCGCGTACACCGGGACGGGCGGCCGGGGACCGTCGGGGGCGTACCGCCGTACCACGATGTAGGAGCAGGCGTCCAGCATGTGGTCGCAGTGCAAATGGGACAGCAGGATGGCGTCGATGCCCTCGAGGTCGGAGTACCGCTGCAGCGCCGACAACGACCCGGGACCGAAGTCCACGAGCAGCCGGAAGCCCTGGGCCTCGACCAGGTAGGCGGAGCAGGCCGACTCGGGGCCGGGGAAACTGCCGGCGCAGCCGAGAACGGTCAGTCGCATGCGGGTCCCTCTGGCTCACGCTGGGTCGTCCATACACCACCGCGCCGAGCCGCGTCCGACCGGCCCGTGGTGCAGTCTCCAGACCAGTCAATCACGGAGCGAAGCGTACGCCGGGACCAGCACGCGCAAGAAACACCTGATCGATTTGTCAACAAATGGACAAGGCAGATCACACCGGTCGTGACCTGCATCATCGCACTCCAGCGTTACGCCATGTCAGGAGTCGCCGTTGCACAGGGTGAACGATTCCCGACCACGGAGGCGTCATGGCGACGAGTGTCGATTCCCAGCCCGGTGCGCCGGTCCAGCGCACCCCGGGGCCGGACCTGCTGCCGTTCGGCTGGGAGCCCGGTCCCGGTGACGAGGACCGGCCGGAGCTGCAGGCGGTGTTCCGGTTCCCGACCGCGGACGACCCGCACCCCGGCACCGGTCGGGTGCTCGGCATGGCCGTGTACGGCGCGTTGCTGGGGCTGGGCGGGGTCGGCGTGGGGTTGCGCGCCTTCGTCTCGTCGCTGGGCGGGGTGCCGTGGTGGTACGTGCCGACGCTGTCGCTGGTGGGACTGATCGGTGTGGGGCTGGCGGTCGGCGCGTACCTGTCCGTACACCGCAAGGTCCTGTCCTGGGCCCTGCTGCTGGCCGCCGGAATCCCCCTGGCCGGCGACATCCTGATCGCCGGTAGCCGCTAGGCGTCACGCCCAGAGCTGGCCCTCGAGGGCGTCCTCGGCGTCGGACAGGGTGCCGCCGTACGCGCCGGTGGAGAGGTATTTCCAGCCGCCGTCGCAGACCACGAACGCGACGTCCGCGCGGCGCCCGGCCTTGACCGCCTCGTGCGCCACGGCCAGCGCCGCGTGCAGGATGGCGCCGCTGGAGAAGCCGGCGAAGATGCCCTCGACCTCGACCAGCTGGCGGGTGCGGAGCACGGCGTCGCGGGTGCCGACGGAGAAGCGCCGGCTCAGCACGCTCGCGTCGTACAGCTCCGGCACGTACCCCTCGTCGATGTTGCGCAGGCCGTAGACCAGTTCGCCGTACCGCGGCTCGGCGGCGACGATCTCGATGCCCTCGACCTTCTCCCGCAGGAACCGGCCGGCGCCCATCAGCGTGCCGGTGGTGCCCAGCCCGGCCACGAAGTGGGTGATCGTGGGCAGGTCGCGCAGCAGTTCCGGCCCGGTGGTCTCGTAGTGGGCGCGGGCGTTGGCCGGGTTGCCGTACTGGAACAGCATCACCCAGTCCGGGTGCTCGGCGGCGATCTGCTTGGCCACCGCCACCGCCTGGTTCGAACCGCCCGCGGCCGGCGAGAAGATGATCTCCGCGCCGTACATCCGCAGCAGTTGGATCCGCTCGGCCGACACGTTCTCCGGCATCACGCAGACCAGCCGGTAGCCGCGCACCTTGGCCACCATGGCCAGCGAGATGCCGGTGTTGCCGCTGGTCGGCTCCAGGATGGTGTCGCCCGGCCGGAGGCGGCCGGACTCCTCCGCCTCGCGGACCATGAACAGCGCCGGGCGGTCCTTGATGCTGCCGGTGGGGTTGCGGTCCTCCAGCTTGGCCCACAGCCGTACGGGCGGAGCACCGTCCGGCACGGTCGGCGACAGCCGGGGCAGACCGACGAGCGGCGTGCCCCCGCACGCGTCGAGCAGGCTCTCGTACCGAGCCACAGCGACTACCTTCCGAGCAGAGCCGCGGCCGCCGCGAAGCCCAGCGCGCCGCCGGCGACGGCCGGCAGGATCGTGACCGAGTCGCCGTCGGACACCTTGGCATCGAGCGAGCCCTGGAAGCGGACGTCCTCGTCGTTGATGTAGATGTTGACGAACCGGTGCAGGCCGCCCTCGGGCGTGATCAGCCGGCCCTTGAGCCCGCTGTGCTTGGCGTCCAGGTCGTCGAGCAGCTCGCTCAGCGTGCTGCCGGAACCTTCGACGACCTTCGCGCCGCCGGTGTAACTGCGCAGGATGGTCGGAACACGGACTTCGATAGCCATGACGGTGATGCTCCTATAACAGGTCGAGATTTCGGGAAGGCGGAATCGGGAGTCGTCGCTCAGCGACACTCGTAATACACCGACGCCGGGCTCTGCCCGAACATGTACGACTGCACAGCACTCACGCGTCCACCGTCGCATCCACGATGTTGACCTCTTCTTCGGCCACCACACCGTCCACGATACGGAACGACCGGATCTCCTCGGAGTCCGGGTCGCGTGTCGACACCAGCAGATAGTGCGCGCCGGGCTCGCCGGCGAAGGAGACGTCGGTCCGCGACGGGTGGGCCTCGGTCGCGGTGTGCGAGTGGTAGATGACGACCGGTTCCTCGTCGTTGTCGTCCATTTCGCGCCACACCCGAAGCTGTTCCATCGAGTCGAACTCGTAGAACGTCATCGAGCGGGCCGCGTTGTCCATCGCGATGTGCCGGGTCGGCAGGTCGCTGCCGGCGGGCCCGGCGACGACGCCACAGGCCTCGTCCGGGTGGTCCCGGCGGGCGTGGGCGACGATCGCGTCGATGATCGCGCTGTCGATGGTCAGCACGCGGCCAACCTTACCGCCCGGAACCGCCGATCCGGGCGTGGCCGTGCTCACCCGGGGTATGCCACGACC
>CAXSDA010000023.1:0-121002 GCA_964236515.1 uncultured Actinoplanes sp. | reverse complement strand
ATGAAGCAACGCACATTGGGAGAAGTCCAGGTCGGGGCCATCGGGCTCGGCGGCATGCCCATGTCGATCGAGGGCCGGCCGGACTCGGAACGGTCGATCGCCACCATCCACGCCGCGCTCGATGCCGGCGTGACGCTCATCGACACCGCCGACGCGTACCACATCCACGCCGACGAGGTCGGCCACAACGAGACTCTCATCGCCCAGGCGCTGACCGGCTGGTCGGGCGACACCTCCGGGGTGATCGTCGCGACCAAGGGCGGCCACCTGCGGCCGGGTGACGGCTCGTGGACGGTCAGCGGCGACCCGAAGTACCTCAAGCAGGCGGCCGAGGCGTCGCTCAGGCGGCTCGGCGTGGACGCGATCGGGCTGTACCAGTACCACCGGCCGGACCCGTCGGTGCCGTACGCGGACTCGGTCGGTGCGATCAGTGACCTGCTGGACGAGGGCAAGATCCGGATGGCCGGCATCTCCAACGCGAGCGTCGAGCAGATCCGGCAGGCGAGTGAGATCCTGGGCGGGCGCCTGGTGTCGGTGCAGAACCAGTTCTCGCCGGCGTTCCGCTCGTCCGAGCCCGAGCTGCAGTTGTGCGACGAACTGGGCATCGCGTTCCTGCCGTACTCGCCGCTCACCGGCATCGGCAAAGCCGGCGGGCTGGGCGAGAAGTTCGCCGACTTCGCCCGGGTGGCGCAGGCGCACGACGTCAGCCCGCAGCGGGTGACGCTGGCCTGGATGCTGGCCAAGTCGCCGCACGTGATCCCGATCCCGGGCGCGAGCCGCCCGGCGTCGATCACCGACTCGGCGCAGGCGCCGTCGCTCGCCCTGACGGCGGCCGAGTTGACGGACCTCGGTTAGCGGACCTTGGCCAGCGCGTTGAGCAGCGATTCCTGGAGGATGCCCAGGTACGCGTAGACCGACAGCTGGAAGAGCCGGCTCGACGCCGGGTCGTGCTGCACCGCCTCGCTCATCTCCTGATCGAGGTCGGTCTCGGCCCGGATGTCGAGCCGGACACCCATCGCCAGCCGGGCGTCGTTGATCGCCCGCAGCCAGGCCTCGGCCGTCTCGGAGTCCAGGCGGACCTCGCCCTCACCTTCGTCCGGGAGGGCGGCGAGGATCGCCCCGGCCCGGTCGATCTTGCCGCTCTTGAGGTCGCTCTCGGTGTAGAGGCGGAACTCGGCGGAGTCGTCCTTGTTGTCCGGGTAGATGTCGGGGAACAGCCGGTCGACCACCGGGTCACCGTGGTCGAACCCGTCGGTGAGCAGGTCCACCACCTCGCCGGCGACCTTGCGGAGCAGGCGCACCTCGTCACTCGCGAAGGTGGCCACGCACACCCGTCCGTTGCGTCGGAACATCAATCCACCCGCCCAGTCATGCCCATCCAGTCATGCCCGATCGACGGTCGCCCACAGACCGTATCCATGCAATTGCGAAGCGTCCATCTCCATGCGCTCCCGGGTACCACTGGAGACCACCGCCTTGCCCTTGTGGTGCACATCCAGCATGAGCTTCTCGGCCTTTTCCTGGCTGTATCCGAAAAGCTTCTGGAAAACCCAGGTCACGTAGGACATGAGGTTGACCGGGTCGTCCCACACGATGGTGACCCAGAGCCGGTCATCTGCCGGGACCTCCTCGATCTCCGGCGCCTCGGCGGGAGCGACCTGTGGCAACGCCATGCCCCCATCGTGCCACCGGATTCCGGCAATCGGTGAACCGGACCGTCCGAGCCCGGCTGGAGAACCCGTGCGGCCGGGGCGCCGGGCGTCCCGCCAGACTGCCCGGCATTCCCCGGCACGGCGGAAACCGTACGGCGCGATCACGGTGCACCAACAGGCGTTCCGATACTCACCGATTCGGACGACCATACTTAATGTCGACACCAACGGGCAGTGACATGAGCGTGACGGATCTCGATATGCTGCTCGGGTGGGTCACTGGGAATTCGTCGGGCGCGCCGACGAGCTCGCCCGTCTTGCGGCGGCGGCACGGGATCCGAACGATCGCGGGCTGATCCTCAGCGGCGCCGCCGGGCTGGGCAAGAGCCGTCTGCTGCGGGAAGCGGTCCGCGAGCTCCCCGCCGGCCAGTACGCGGTGCACGTGGCCGCGGCCAACATCGCCAGTTCCGGCCTGCCCTTCGGCGGGCTGGCTCAGGTGCTGCCCCCGGACCCGCCGGCCGGGCTCTCCCCCGCCGGGCTGCTGCGCTGGGCCGTCGACACCCTGCACGACGACGCGGACGGCCGGCCCATCGTGCTCGCGATCGACGACGCGCACCTGCTCGACCCGCCCTCGGCCGCGCTCACCCACCTGCTGGTCCGGGAGGGCGCCACACTGCTGGGCACGCTGCGCACGGCCGAGCCGGTGCCGCCACCGATCTCCGCGCTGTGGACCGAGGGGCTGCTCGACCACACCGAGTTGGCACCGCTGGACGCGGCCGAGGCCCATGACCTGCTCACCGCGATGCTGGACGGCCCGATCGAGGCCGGGTCGGCCGAGAAACTGACCCGGCTGGCCGCGGGCAACCCCCTGCTGATGCGGGAGCTGGTGACGGCCGCGAGCGGCGGCGATCAGATGACCCGGACGTACGGGATCTGGCGCTGGAGCGGCGAGATCACGCTCGCGCCGAGCCTGGCCGACTTGGTCGACGACCGGATCGGGACCTTGACGCCGGCCGTGCGCGACGTGCTCGAGCTGGTCGCGTTCGGCGAGCCGATCCGGCTGCCGCTGCTGGCCGGCGTCGCCGAGCCGGCGGCGCTGGAGGAGGCCGAGGAGCGCGGGCTGATCAAGATCGCCGACCGCGCCCACCGGCACGAGGTCCGCCTGGCCCACCCGCTGTACGGCGAGGTGGTCCGCCGCCGCTGCCCGGTCACCCGCGCCCGCCGGCTGGTGGCGTCGCTGGCCGACCTGGTCGAACGGTCCGGCGACGACGGGCTGCGGGTCGCGGTGTGGCGCCTCGACTCGGGGACGGCTCAGGACGCCGGGCACCTGTTCGGGGCGGCGGCGCAGGCCTTCGAGCGGTTCGACCTGCCGCTGGCGGTCCGGCTGGCGGCGGCCGCCGCGGACGCCGGAGCCGGGTACGAAGCGGCCGAACTGCACGCGACCGCGCTGCTGTCGCTCGACCGGGCGGCCGAGGCGGCGGCGGTGCTCGACTCGGTCACCGGTGCGCCCGCTGATCGGCTGGCCACGGCCCGGGCCACCGTCGCGTTCTGGGGTCTGGGCTGCCCCGAGGCCGCCGACGACCTGGCCACCGAGGCCGGGCGTACCTCCGACGCCGCCGCCCGGACCCGGATGCGGTCGATCGAGGCGGCGATGCGGCTGCAGATCAAGGACGTGCCGACCGCCGACTCCCTCGCCCGGGAGGTGCTGGCCGAGCCGGCCGCCGCCGAACCGTCCCGGCAGGTCGCCCGCAGTGTGCTGGCCTACCTGGCCGGAGCCCGCGGCAACCCCGACGAGAGCGGCCGGCTGCTGGCCGGGGTACCCGCCGACACCACCATCTGGCAACGCGACAACCCGGCGCTGCGGTACATGGCGCCGGTCGCGCACGGCTGCCGGGTCGGTGTGTCGCTGGACCTGGCCGGCATGGACGACATCCTGCAGGCCGAGTTCGCCCGCCTGTCCCGGACCGGCGGGTTCGGGTTCGGCTCGGCCTGGGCGTCCATGCTGCAGGCGAACCGCGCGTGGATGCGGGGCCGGACCACCCAGGCGTTGCGCGCGAGCGAGCAGGCCTGCGCGATGCTGGCCACCAGCCGGCTCTACGACGGCAACGCGCACGCCTCGCGCGCGCTGGTCGCCGCCCTGCGCGGGGACCTGACCCTGGCGGCCGAGTCGATGGCCACCGCCGAGCGGGCGGCCAGCACCAACGGCGGCTTGTTCTACATGTGGCCGGTGACCGCGCGGGCGTGGGTGGCCGCCTGCACCGGCGATGTGGCCACCGCCGTCCGGATCATGTCCGGCCTGGTCGTGCGCCTGCGCTCGGACGGCTTCGCCGGGCACGAACTGCTGGCGCTGTACGACCTGGTCCGCTTCGGCCGGGCCGACCTGTCCGCCGAGCGGATGACCGCGCTGCTGGCCACGGTGCCCGGGGGGCGGGCGGCGGCGCTGCTGCTGCGGCACGCCCGGGCGGCCGCCGACGGCGACCCGGACGCGCTGTTCGCCGCCGCCCGTGACTTCTCCGCGCACGGCTACCTGGTGTTCGCGGCCGAGGCGGCGGCCGGCGCCGTCCGGCTGTTCCGGGGGGCCCGCGATCCCCGGGCGCTGGCCGCCAGCACGCTGCTGGCCGACGTGCTGGCCCGCTGCGACACCGTGCACACCCCGGCGCTGCTGGCCGTGCAGCCGTCGCTGACCAGCCGGGAACGTCAGGTGGCGGAACTGGCGGCCGAGGGCGTACGGAGCCGGGAGATCGCCGATCGCCTGTACCTGTCGCCCCGTACGGTCGAGAACCATCTGCAACGGGTCTACGCCAAGCTCGGGGTCAACGGGCGGGTCGCGCTGGCCCCGGCACTGCGATCACTGCCACAGCAGCGCACCCCGTCCGAACCGTAGGGTAGAGGCGTGTACGCCTTCGCCCCCGCCCTGATGACCGACCAGTACGAGCTGACCATGGTCACCGCCGCGCTCTCCGACGGCACCGCCGGCCGGCACAGCGTGTTCGAGGTCTTCGCCCGCCGGCTGCCCAACGGCCGCCGCTACGGTGTGGTGGCCGGCCAGCCCCGCCTGATCGAGATGGTGGCCGACTTCCGCTTCCACGCCGAGGAGATCGACTTCCTGACCGGCGCCGGCATCGTCGACCGGGCCACCGCCGACTGGCTGGCCGCGTACCGCTTCACCGGCGACATCGACGGGTACGCCGAGGGTGAGCTGTACTTCCCGGGCTCGCCGATCCTCACCGTGTCGGGCACGTTCGCCGAGTGCGTGGTGCTGGAGACGCTGATCCTGTCGGTGCTCAACCACGACAGCGCGATCGCCTCGGCCGCCGCCCGGATGGTCACCGCCGCCCGCGGCCGCCCGATCATCGAGATGGGTTCCCGCCGGACGCACGAGGACTCGGCCATCGCCGCCGCCCGCGCCGCTTACCTGGCCGGCTTCGCCTCGACCTCGAACCTGGCGGCCGGCGGCCGGTACGGCATCCCCACCACCGGCACGTCGGCCCACGCGTTCACGCTGCTGCACGACAACGAGCCGGCCGCGTTCGCGTCCCAGGTGGCGGCGCTGGGCAAGAACACCACGCTGCTGGTCGACACGTACGACATCGCACAGGGCATCCGGAACGCGATCGCGGTGGCCGGCCCCGACCTGCGGGCCGTCCGGATCGACTCCGGCGACCTCTCGGTGCTGGCCCAGCACTCCCGCGAACTGCTCGACTCACTCGGCGCGACCGAGACCAAGATCGTCGTCTCGGGCGACATGGACGAGTACTCGATCGCCGCGCTGGCGGCCGAGCCGGTGGACAGCTACGGCGCCGGCACCGCGGTCGTCACCGGGTCGGGCGCCCCCACCGCCGGGCTGGTCTACAAACTGGTCGAGGTCGAGGGCCGGCCGGTGGTCAAGCGGTCGGAGAACAAGGCGACCGTCGGCGGCCGGAAGGTCGCGGTACGGCGGCACAAGCCCACCGGCACGGCCACCGAGGAGATCGTGGTCTCCCAGGGCGTACCGGATCATCAGGCCGGCGACCGGTTGCTGCAGCGCTCGTTCGTGATCGCCGGGGAGCCGGTCGCGCCCGTACCGCTGACCGAGTCGCGGGAGCACCTACGGGAATGCCTGATCTCGATCCCGTGGGAGGGCCTGAAGCTGTCCGCCGGCGATCCGGCCATCCCCGTCACCATCGTCCCGACCGCATAAGGGGTTCCCGTGTCCCGCGCTCTGATCGTCGTCGACGTGCAGAACGACTTCTGCGAGGGCGGCTCGCTGGCCGTGGGCGGGGGTGCCGAGGTCGCCGCCGGGATCACCGCGGCGCTGGCGTCCGGCCGGTGGGATCACGTGGTGGCGACCCAGGACTGGCACATCGACCCGGGCACACACTTCAGCGACCACCCGGACTACCTGGACACGTGGCCGGCGCACTGCGTGGTCGGCACCGGCGGCGCCGACTTCCACCCTTCTCTGAACACCTCCCGGGTCGAGGCGGTGTTCCACAAGGGCCAGCACGCCGCGGCGTACTCCGGATTCCAGGGCAGGACCGAGAGCGGCGACGGCCTGACCGACTGGCTGCGGGCCCGGGACGTGACCGACGTCGACGTGGTCGGAATCGCCACCGACTTCTGCGTACGGGCGACCGCGCTCGACTCGGTCGGCGCCGGGTTCGCCACCACCGTGCTCCTCGACCTCACCGCCGGGGTCGCCCCCGGGACCACCGACGCGGCGCTGCAGGAGTTCGCCACCGCCTCCGTGGCCACCACCGGCCGGCCCGTGGTGACGTCGGTCTAATCGTATTGGGGTTTGTCGTTCCGCTCCGGAAAGATGGTGACCCGGAGGTAACAACCCGCAATGAGCCTGACGCCTTACCGCCAGACCCTCGCCCTGCCCGGCATCAAGTCGCTGCTCGTGGTGGCGACGCTGGCCCGTGTACCCATCACCGCCAGCGCCGTGGTGCTCACCCTGCACGTGGTCAACGACCTCGGCAAGGGGTACGGGGCGGCCGGGCTGATCGGGGCCGCGTACACCGTCGGGGCGTCGCTGGGGGCGCCGGTGATGGGCCGGTTCGTGGATCGGCACGGCCTGCGCCCGATGCTCATCGTCACCACAGTGGCCGAGGTGACGTTCTGGTCGGTGGCGCAGGCGGTGCCGTTCTGGGTGCTGCCGATCGCTCTGATCGGCGGGTTCCTCTCGCTGCCGGCCTTCTCGGTGGCCCGGCAGTCGATTGCGGCGCTCACGCCGGAGGCCCAGCGGCTGCCGGCGTTCGCGCTGGACTCGATCACCACCGAGCTGTCCTTCATGGCCGGTCCGGCGCTGGGCGTCATCATCGCCACCACCGCCGGCCCCCGCGTGGCCATGCTCGCCGTCGGCGCCGGCCTGCTGCTCGCCGGCATCGGCCTGTTCCTGCTCAACCCGCCGGTCCGGTCGTCCGACGAGGAGCAGACGGCGGCGTCCGCGGTGCGCGTCCCCCGCTCGGCCTGGCTGAAGCCCGAGCTGATCGCGGTGCTGGCCGTGACGATGGCAGCCACGGTCGTGCTCAGCGGCACGGACGTCGCCGTGGTGGCGAACCTGCGGCACAGCGGCGAACTGGTCTGGTCCGGCCTGGTGATGTCGTTGTGGGCGGCCTACTCCCTGCTCGGCGGCTTCCTGTACGGCCTGGTCCGGCGCGGCCTGTCGCCGGTGACGCTACTGGCCCCGATGGCGGTGCTCACTCTGTTCGTCGGTGTAGGCGGCCACCATTGGTGGCTGCTGGCGCTGCTGCTGATTCCGGCCGGGGCCCTGTGCGCCCCCACGATCACCGCCAGCGCGGACGCGGTCAGCCGCCTCACCCCCGCGTCGGCCCGCGGCGAGGCGATGGGCTGGCACAACTCGGCGCTGACGGTCGGGGTGGCGCTCGGCTCGCCGGTGTCCGGCCTGGTCATGGACCGGTGGTCGCCGCCGTGGGGGTTCGCCGCCGTCGGCGCCTTCGGCGTCCTGGTCACCCTGATCGTCATCCCGGTGGAGCTGCGCCGCCGTGCCCGCGCGCACGGCGCGGCGGTGGTCACCGTCAGCGAATTCGCGCCGGTGGGCGTCTCTTCCGGCAAGCCGAGCGCTGCTTCCGCCGGCGCCGCGGTCTCCACCGGCAAGCCGCAGAGAGCAGCTACGGGCGCCGCTGCGCGTAGATCCACCAAGGCGTCCCCGAGCGCCGGCGCCGTCCGCGGGCCGCAGAACGCGACCGGCGGCGCCGCCCGCAAGCCCGCGACGGCATCGACCGGGGCTACTCCGGGCACGCCGCCGAAAGCGACCGGCGCAGCCAGCGGCAAGCCCACGAAGGCGGCCAACAGCGCGGCTGCTCGCAAGCCGCAGCCCGCGACCACCGGGAGCGCCCCCCGCAAGCCACCGGCGGTGACCAGCAGCACCGCCCCGCGCAAGCCGCAGCCCGGGACCACCGGGAGCGCCCCGCGCAAGCCACCGGCCATGACCAACGGCGCTGCGGCTCGCAAGCCGTTGAAGGCAACCCCGGATGCCGCCGATCCTGAGCCGCAGGAATCGACTACGAACGCCGCCCCGGGCAAGTCCGCAAAGGCCTCCGCGCCCGCGGCTGAGAGAGCGGCTCCGGACGTCTCCGGGACCGAGATCGTGGCGCCGCCGGTCGTGGCGCCGCCGGTCGTGGCGCCGCCGGTCGTGGCGCCGTCCGTCGAGGCGCCGCGATAGGTTCGCGTCCCGGTCGTGGCGTCCCGTGCGGCAGGCCCGAGGCTCCGGAGGGCCGCGCGAACGATGTCACGACTCGCGGTCAGGTCGACGGCGGCGACGCGGGCCGGCGGATGACCGGTTTGCAGTCACGGGCGGCGGTGTCAGCTCGAGCGACGTGAGGACTCCAGCTCGAGCGCCGACTGCACCGCTGCGATGATGTCGGCGCCTCCGACGCCGCGGTCCCGAGCGTCCCGGACATAGACCTCGGCCGCCGCCCGGACATAGGCCTCAGCCGCCGCGCGGACGTAGGCCTCAGCCGCCGCGCGCAGCGGTGCGCCCGGAGGATCCGCCGGTCCCGGCGGTGGCGAACCGTCCGCACGCAGCGGATCCGGCCGAGCCGGTGAAGCCGCAGTCCAGTCCGGACCGCCGGTCGGCATTGAGCTGCGTGACGCGGCAGGCCCATCAGCGACCGGTCCCACCCGCTCGCCAGAAGCTGACGACAGCCTGGTCCGTGACAAAGATGGCCCAGCTCCGGCCGGGTGGGGGGCGACGGCGGCGGCGGCTGGATCGGCGGCTGGGTTGGCGGCTGGGTTGGGGGCGACGCGGGTCCCGCCGCCGCGGCGGGAGGTGATCAGGCCGGCGGTTTCCAACTCGCGGTAGGTACGGGCGACCGTGCCGACCGCCAGGCCGAGGTCACCGGCAAGCTGACGCAACGGCGGCAGCCGCTCGCCCGGCGGGAGGGCGCCGCCGGTGATCAGATCGGCCAATTGGCGGCGGAGTTGCTCGTACGGCGGCGTGGGATTGGTCGTGTCGACGATCAGCTCGAGCATGGCGACCGGCTCAGCTCCGCTCGGTGGGGAGCCGGGCCGGCCCGAACAGCAGGACCGCCAGGCACCATCCGCTCGCCATGAACGCCAGCGCGGCCAGGACTTCGAGCGATCCGCCGGCGCCCGCCCACCAGCCGTGGCCGCAGGGGTCTGCGAGACCGTGCAGAGTGACGCCGGCGGTCAGGGCGACGCCGAACAGCGGGACCAGGACGAGGATGCCGGTGGCCGCGGTGACCAGCTCGGCCGAGCGGCGCCGCAGCGCATCGTCGGCGTCCCCGGACGACGCCGGGCGCGGCCGGCGGACGACCCGGCGCAGGCTGAGGCCGGTCAACGCCAGGCCGGCGAACACCGCCACCAGCGCCGGAACCGTGTAGAAGGAGCCCGGCCACGGTCCGGCCCCAGCACCCGAGGCACAGAACAAATACCGGCCCGGCCGGCCCACGTCGTCCCGCGACGCGACCACCGTCGTCACCGTGGCCAGCAGGATCAGCAGCACCGCCCCGGCACCGACGACCCGGCTCAGCCATCTCGGTAGATAGTCGCGGACCCGCCGGACCCGGAGTTCGGCCCTCCGGACCACGCCGGCCGCCGGCAACGTGGTCAACTCGCCGAGAAGTGCCCCGGCGACGGCACACACCCCGAAGATCGGTGCCGCCAGCAACACACCGCGCCCGAGGTCACCGGACGTCATGGCCACGTAGGCGAGGATCGCTCCGATGAGGATCCCGCCCCACCGCCAGACGCGGGATCGTGCCTCCCGCACGGTCATCGGGCGCGACCCGCCCGTTTCATGACCACCGAATTCGTCGACCGATTCGGCCCGGTCGGCGCCCTGGGTCCGGGCCGCTTGCGGGAAGCCCCCCTCGTCCGGGCTGGTGCCGACGGTCATGACCGGCGCCAGAGGCGGAAACGGGAAGGCCGACGGGCCACCCTGAACCTCAGGACCACGGCCGAGGCCGGTCCACTTGGGGATCCACGGAGTTCCGACCGCCACCTCGCTCGGTTCCCGTCGAGCCGTGCCGACGACCCGGATCACCACCACCACGCCGGCGAGGGCCACGAGCATCCCGATCAACAGCAGCAGCACCTCGAGCAGGACCGGCAGCACCGTCGCCATCCCACACCTCCGCTTGTATCAACCGTTTGATACAAAAGACTGTGCCGCACACACGCACTTGTGTCAATACAAGAACGGAGGGACCGTGAACCGCTCAAGCCCGGCGGCCGGTCACGGCCTTGAGTTGGAGCCGGCTCCGTTCGCCGGGGCTGGCGGCGCGATTTTGCTGGTGAGGGGCCGCACCGTACCCAACGAAACGGCCCGCTCGGACTGTGCGTCTGAGCGGGCCGGCAGTGCGGTGAATCAGTTTTGGTCGCGGTTGGTGCTGAGGTCTTCCTTGTACGTCGCGCCGCCGTTGGTCTCGGAGGTCAGCGGGCGGGCACCACCCTCGGGCGGGCCGGCGATCGACTGGCCGCCGGCGGCCAGATCGGGGAACTTGAGGTCGAAGGCCGGGCGCTCGGAGCGGATGCGCGGCATCTTGTCGAAGTTGCGAAGCGGCGGCGGGCTGGAGGTGGCCCACTCGAGCGAGTTGCCGTGGCCCCATGGGTCGTCGACCAGGACAAGTTCGCCGTACTTGTACGACTTCCAGCAGTTGTAGATGAACGGCAGCGTCGACGCGCCCAGGATGAACGAGCCGATGGTGCTGAACGTGTTCAGGAAGGTGAAGCCGTCGCTGGGCAGGTAGTCGGCGTACCGGCGGGGCATGCCCTCGGTGCCCAGCCAGTGCTGCACCAGGAACGTGGCGTGGAAGCCGAGGAACGTCAGCCAGAAGTGGACCTTGCCGAGCCGGTCGTCGAGCATCCGGCCGAACATCTTCGGGAACCAGAAGTAGATGCCGGCGAACACCGCGAACACGATCGTGCCGAACAGCACGTAGTGGAAGTGCGCGATGACGAAGTACGAGTCCGACACGTGGAAGTCGATCGGCGGGGAGGCCAGCAGCACGCCGGACAGACCGCCGAAGAGGAAGGTCACCAGGAAGCCGATCGCGAACAGCATCGGCGTCTCGAAGCTGACCTGGCCGCGCCACATGGTGCCGATCCAGACGAAGAACTTCATGCCCGTCGGTACGGCGATGAGGAAGCTCAGGAAGCTGAAGAACGGCAGCAGCACCTGGCCGGTGACGAACATGTGGTGCGCCCACACGCTCATCGACAGCGCGGCGATCAGCAGCGTCGCCGACACCAGGCCCTTGTAGCCGAAGACCGGCTTGCGGCTGAAGACCGGGATGACCTCGGTGATGATGCCGAAGAACGGCAACGCCACGATGTACACCTCGGGATGGCCGAAGAACCAGAACAGGTGTTGCCAGAGCAGCGGGCCGCCGGTGTTGACGTCGAAGACGTGCGCGCCGACGATCCGGTCGGCCGCCAAGGCGAACAGCGCGGCCGCGAAGAACGGGAAGACCATGACCACGAGCAGGCTGGTGACCAGGATGTTCCAAGTCATGATCGGCATGCGGAACATGGTCATGCCGGGTGCCCGGAGCGTCAGGATCGTGGTGATCATGTTGACGCCACCGAGGATGGTGCCGAGGCCGGAGATGGCCAGGCCGACCACCCACATGTTGCCGCCGACGCCGGGCGAGTGCAACGCGTCGCTCAGCGGCGTGTAGGCGAACCAGCCGAAGTCGGCGGCGCCGCCCGGGGTCAGGAAGCCGGCCACGGCGATGGTGCCGCCGAACAGATACAGCCAGTACGCGAAGGCGTTGAGCCGCGGAAACGACACGTCCGGCGCGCCGATCTGGATCGGCACCACGAAGTTGGCGAACGCGAACACGATCGGCGTCGCGAAGAACAGCAGCATGATCGTGCCGTGCATGGTGAACAGCTGGTTGTACTGCTCGGGCGACAGGAACTGCATGCCCGGTCGGGCCAGTTCCGCGCGCATGAGCAGCGCCATCAGGCCACCCAGCAGGAAGAACACGAAGGCCGTGACCATGTACATGATCCCGATCTGCTTCGCGTCCGTGGTCCGGATGATCCGTGCGAGGGCGGACCCCTTGACCTGCGGCCGGACCGGGTAAGGCCGGGTCACGATCGGCTTAGGCGCGACGGTCGTCACGGATGGCCTCCGGTGTCTCGTTCGTCCCACTCAGTGCGCCTCAACGAAAAGGCGTACCTCGCAGGCAGAATAGTCCCCCATCGGGTACCCGCGGGCGCGGGGTGGACAAAGAGCGGCATGCCCTCACAGCGGTGGGATAAGCCCCCGGTACTGGTCGATGAAGATTCTTCCGCCACGCCGGCGGAGCATGGGATCGCGCAGCGCCGGAGCGACGTCGCGGGTGCGGTCGCGCTCGTGGGTACGGTCGCGAACCTGGGTGCATCGCGGGCCGCGCCGGTTCTCGTACGCCCGGAGCGCACCATCCACGTCGTCCGGCGCTTCCTTGAGCACCTCGCCGAGCACCACGGCGTCCTCGAAGGCCATCGCCGCGCCTTGGGCCAGCGTCGGCGCGGTGGCGTGGGCGGCGTCGCCGACCAGTACGACCGGCCCGTGCGACCAGCGCTCGAGGACCACCTCGTCGGTGCGCGCGACCTGCACCTTCTCCATCGCAGCGAGGATCGCCGGGACCGGGCCGCCGAAATCGCCGAACAATTCCCGTACGCGGCCGGGCGCGTCAGCCGCCCCCGGGGCGTCGGACGCGGTCTCGTCGGCGTAGAAGTACAGCCTCCGCCCGCCCATCGGCATCACCACGAACGCCGTCCGGCGGCCGAACAGGCAGATCCAGTCGGACAGCGCGGGACCGCCACTGACCACACTGCGGTAGACGACCTGGCCGGTCGGCGTGGCCGGCCCACCCAGCCCGGCCTTGGCCCGGATCGTGGAGCGCCGGCCGTCCGCGCCCACCACCAGGTCGTACTCGGCGACCTCGCCGGTGGTGAACTCAACCTTGGCGGCGCCGTCGACGATGGTCAGATCGCGCACGCCGGTGTCGTACCGGACCTCGCCGCCGACGCCGGTCAGCAGGACCTGCTGCAGATCGGCCCGGGGCAGCGCCCGGGACTCGCCGACACCCGCCCACAGGCCGGCCACGTCCATCTCGAACAGCGGGCCGCCCCGCGAGTCCAGGAACACCTGCCGGAAGATCAGGTCGCCGAGCGGACGGAGCGGGGCGTCCAGCCCGAGCTGGCGGAGCGCCCGGGTGGCGTTGCCGGGGAGATAGATGCCGGCGCCGGGCACGGTGGTGGCGGGCAGTTCGTCGACCACGTCCGGCCGGAAGCCGGCGACGCGGAGACCACGGGCAGCGGCCAGACCGGCCACACCGGCGCCAACAACGAGGATGCGCAACGTCATCGCGGCAGCGCCTCCGTGGGGGTATCGATACGCGTCGGAGCCAAGAGACTACCGGGCGCCACCGGGACGGGGAACCCGCGAACACCGTTGCGTCTGATTTGTTCAAGACCGGACGGTCTTTCCGGTCGTACCGTCGCAGTCATGGCACCTACCTTCTCGGCAATCGGAATCGTGGCCGCGGACCTGCCCGCCGCCTTGGCCTTCTACCGCGAGCTCGGCCTCACCATCCCGCCGGAGGCCGACTCGGCCCCGCATGTCGACGTCGCCCTGCCGGGCGGCCTGCGACTCATGATCGATCCACAGACCACCGTCGCGTCGTTCGACCCGGAGGTCGCGAACGCCGGTTCGGGCCGGGTCGCGCTGGCCTTCGCGTGCGACAGCCCGGCGGAGGTGGACGCCACCTACGATCGGATGACCAAGGCCGGACACGCCGGGCACCTGGCGCCGTGGGATGCCGTCTGGGGGCAGCGATACGCCGTCTTGCGCGATCCGGACGGCAACGGGGTCGACCTCTTCGCCGCGCTGCCTACCTCGTCATGAGAACACCCAGCGGTACGCCGGCCAGAGACCTCACCTCGCGGGCGAGGTGGGCTTGGTCGGCGTAGCCGGAGCGGGCGGACACGTCGGCGAACGGCACTCCGCGGCGGGCCAGCGCCAGCGCGCGCTGCATCCGCAGGACGCGAGACAGCATCTTGGGGCCGTACCCGAACGCGGTCGTGCAGCGCCGTTGCAGCTGGCGAGGGCTGAGCCCGAGGGTCCCGGCGATCGTGGCCACCGGCCGCCCGGCCCGCGCCCCGGCGGCGAGCGCCACCATGGCCGGATCGGGGTCGCGCCACCGGCGGCGGGCCGCGGCCTCGAGCGCGGCCATCGGATCGTCGGCCTCCGCGATCGCCCGCACCTCCGCGGCCGGCCAGAGATCGGCCAACAGAGCCTTACGGTCGGTCAGCTCGTCGGCCGGCACGCCCAGCACGGCCGGTCCGGTGCCGGCCGCGAACCGCAGCGCGAACGACCGGCCGCCGGATGGGGACGTCGCCACCTCGGTGCGCGTGTCGGGCCCGGCCACGGTGACCTCGCCGTCGCTGACGATGATGTCCAGACAGCCGTCGGGCAGGATCGGCGTGGCCGAGCCCGGCGGGACCACACTGCGCCAGGCGACCACATGGGGCAGGGGTGACGGCCATTCGGTGTACATGGGAACAGCCTGGCACCGGGGTACGACATTTTCTCCGGCGGGACAATATCGACGTGACCGATCCCCTGGATGAATACCGACGCAAGCGCGATGCCGCCCGCACCCCCGAGCCGGTGCCGGCCGGCAAGCCCCGCAAGCAGCGCGACAACCGCTTCGTCATCCAGCAGCACCACGCCCGCGCGTTGCACTGGGATGTCCGGCTGGAGCGCGACGGCGTTCTGGTCTCGTTCGCCGTGCCGCGCGGTCTCCCCCGCGATCGCAACCGCAACAACCTGGCCAAACACACCGAGGACCATCCGCTGGAGTACCTCGATTTCCACGGCGAGATCCCGGCCGGTGAGTACGGCGGCGGCCGAATGCTGATCCACGACCACGGGACGTACGACACCGGTAAGTGGCGTGACGACGAGATCGGCGTGACGTTCCACGGCGACCGGACCAACGGCCGGTACGTGTTCTTCCAGACCGGCGGCAACGACTGGATGGTCCGCCGGATGGATCCGCCCGAGCCGGGCTGGGGTTCGATGCCGGAGTCGGTCGAGCCGATGACGGCCGCGCCGGCCGAGCGGTTGCCGACGCCCGACGACGCCTGGGGGTACGAACTGGACTGGGCGGGCCGCCGGACCATCGCGTACGTTTCCGGGGGCCGCGTCCACCTGGAGTCCGCCGGCCAGGACGTGACCTCGTGGTTCCCCGAGATCCGGCCGCTCGGTGACGCCCTGGCCCCGACGGAGGCGGTGCTGGACGGCGAGATCGTGACATTCGACGGCACCCGGGTCGCGCCCGGGCTGCTGGCGAAGCGGAAGGCACCACGCGACGCCGGCGCGGCCCGGCGGATGGCCGAGCACACGCCGGTGCAGTTCCTGGCGTACGACCTGTTGTGGCTGGAAGGTCACAGCACCGTCGAGCAGGTCCCGTACGCGCAACGCCGTGAGCTGCTGGACGGGCTGGCGATCGAGGGCGACCACTGGCAGACCCCGCCGTACTTCGCGGGTGGCGGCACGTTCGCGCGCGAGGCGGCCGCGGCGCAGGGACTTCCCGGAATCGTGGCCAAGAAGCGGGACTCGTTGTACGAACCGGGCCGGCTCAGCAAACAGTGGCGGCGCCTGCCCGGTCGCAGCTGAGTATCACTCCGGACGGGCCTCGCCCCGGCTGGCCGTCTCGTCGGCGCGGGCGTCCGCGTCCCCGACCAGGCTGCCGTCGGTGTCCCGGTCCGGGTAGTCGCCGGCCTCCGGGTCCTCCGGGCCGGCCTCTTCGGTGGCCGCGCCGTCGGCGTCGACCGCCCGGGAGATCACTGCCCGCTCGAACAAGCCGCTGTTGCCCACATCGGTCATGGTCGCTGGATACCCCTCCCCGCCGGTCACAACCGCTCGGAGACGATGAGTGTGTCGTTCCCGTGGCCGGTGTGCACGACGGTCGCACCGGGGAGCGGGTACAGCTTCTCCCGGATCGACGCGACGATCATGTCGTAGTCGCTATACGAACGCCCGGTCGCGCCCGGGCCGCCGTGGAACAGGGTGTCGCCGGTGAACACGCAGCCCAGGTCGGGCGCGTACAGGCAGACCGCGCCGGGGCTGTGGCCAGGCGTGTGAAGCACGGTCATCCCGGCGATCGTCTGCCCGCCGGCCAGCGGTTCCGGCATCGGCAGGTCCGGGTGCACCAGCTTCCACAGCGGTTCCTCGGCCGGATGCAGGTACATCGGCGCACCCGTACGACCGGCCAGTTCGGGCGCCACCCGGACGTGATCGTCGTGCGCGTGGGTCAGCACGATCGCGGTCACCCGGCGATCGCCGACCACCTCGAGGATGCCGTCGACCGAGTGCGGGGCGTCGATCACCACGCACGTCTCGTCGTCCCCGACCACCCAGACGTTGTTGTCGACGTCGAAACTCCGCCCGTCGAGCGAGAACGTGCCCGACGTGACGCCGTGGTCCACCCGCACGGCCATCAGAACACCACCACCGAGCGCAGCACGCCGCCGGTGTGCATCTTGTCGAACGCCTCCTCCACCTGATCGAGGCGGATCTCCTCGGAGACGAACGCGTCCAGGTCGAGCCGGCCCTGCAGGTACAGCTCGGTCAGGAACGGGAAGTCACGGCTCGGCAGGCAGTCGCCGTACCAGCTGGACTTGAGCGCCCCGCCGCGCCCGAACACGTCCAGCAGCGGCAGCTCGATCTTCATGTCCGGCGTCGGAACACCGACCAGGACCACCGTGCCGGCCAGGTCGCGGGCGTAGAACGCCTGCTTGTACGTCTCGGGCCGGCCGACCGCCTCGATCACCACGTCGGCGCCGTTGCCGCCGGTCAGGGCCTGCACGGCGGCGACGACGTCGGTACCCCGCGCATTGATCGTGTGGGTGGCACCGAAGCCGCGGGCCCATTCGAGTTTCTGGTCGTCGGTGTCGACCGCGATGATCGTGCTCGCGCCGGCCAGCGCCGCTCCGGCGATCGCGCCGTCGCCGACACCGCCGCAGCCGATCACCGCGACCGAGTCGCCACGGGTGACGCCGCCGGTGTTGATGGCGGCGCCGATACCGGCCATCACGCCGCAGCCGAGCAGTCCGACCGCGGCCGGCCGGGCCGCCGGATCCACCTTGGTGCACTGACCGGCGGCGACCAGCGTCTTCTCCACGAACGCGCCGATGCCCAGGGCCGGCGACAGCTCGGTGCCGTCCTCCAATGTCATCGTCTGGGTCGCGTTGTGGGTGGCGAAGCAGTACCACGGCTTGCCCTTGCGGCAGGCCCGGCAGACACCGCAGACCGCACGCCAGTTGAGCACCACGAAGTCGCCGGGGGCGACCTCGGTCACGCCTTCGCCGACCGACTCCACGACGCCGGCCGCCTCGTGCCCGAGCAGGAACGGATAGTCGTCGTTGATGCCGCCCTCGCGGTAGTGCAGGTCGGTGTGGCAGACCCCGCACGTCTGAATCTTCACGACCGCCTCGCCCGGGCCGGGATCGGGGATGACGATGGTGGTGACCTCGACCGATGCTTTCTTCGACCGGGCGATCACGCCCTGGACGCGCTGACTCATGGGGCACGGCACCTTTCCGGGAGCTGGCGTTGCCCGGACAGCTAACCATCCCTTCGCCGGGGCGTGCGCGGTTGTCCACAGGCGGGGTTGTCCACAGGGTCGCCGGCCCGATGGCGGTTCGCTCTACGGTGATTCCCGTGAACCCCGTCCGCCGCCTCGTCGCGGTCCTCTGCGCCGTGGCCGTCGCCGTCTCGGTGCCGGCCGCGGCCGCCGCCGATCCGCCGGTCCGGCTCGCGGCGCAGGTGACGGACACCGCCGGGGTTCTGGGTCCGGGCCGGTCACAGGTGGATGCGGCGCTCACCCGGCTGCGGACGGAGGCGGGGATCCGGCTGTACGTCGTGTTCGTCCAGTCGTTCGACGGGGTTGCGCGGCAGCAATGGGCCGACCGGACGGCCCGCTTGAGCGGGTTCGGCGCGCGGGACTACCTCCTGGGGGTGGCAGTCGCGGACCGGTCGTACACGGTGTCGATCGGGTCCGACGAGCGGGTCGGCAGGGGTGCCCGGGAGGCGGTGGTCCGCAACGACATCGACCCGGCGCTGAACCGCGGTGACTGGGCGGGCGCGGCGGTGGCCGCGGCCGACGGGTACCGGGCGGCCGTCACCGGATCGGGCGGGGCGGGCGGGTGGTGGATCGCGGCGCTGCTGGTGGTGGCGGGCGGGGGCCTGGTGTGGTCACTGTTCCGGCGCCGCCGGAGCGGTCCCCCGGTGTCGCCGTCGGCGGTGTCGTTGTGGTCGGGCCTACGGGCCGGGCCGATTCCAGCGGGCGTACGGCTGGGGTCCGCGCCGGTTCCGGACGATGTCGGCGGGATGCTGCTCGACCTGGACGACCGGGTCCGGGGTGCGCCGGGTGACGAGACGGCCGCGGCGGCCGCGGCGGATCTGCGCGAGGCGTTCCGGCGGTACCGGCTCGATCCGGCTGATCCGCGGGTGGTGGACGAATGCCGGGCCGCGGAAGGGCGGCTGGCGACGGAAGGGCGACCGGCGACGGAAGGGCAACCGGCGACGGAAGGGCGGTCGGCGGGCGGCTGGGTGGTGGATCCGGCGGCGGCCGCGGGCTGGGATGCGGCGGAGCGGACGGCGTGGGCGCGGGCGGTGCTGCCGGGCGCGCTGGCCGAGACGCGGGGGTTGATCGGGGCGGCGGATCCGGTGGTGAGCGCGCGGCGGGATGCGCGGGCGCGGGCGGCGTTGTCGGAGGCGCGACGGTATCTCGGCCGGGCGGGGGCGCTGGCCGGTCTCGATCCGGTGGATGCGGTCGCCGAGGTCCGGCAGGCCCACGAGCTGGCCGCCGCCGCAGCCGGCGGATAGGACAGCAGACGGGCGGCGGATCAGAGGGGCTTGACCTCGACCGGGGTGTCGAGCAGGGCGTCGCAGAGTTTGCTCAGCTGCCGGATCTGGGCGGGGGTCAGGCGGTCGAAGACGAGTTGCTGGACCGCTTCGGCGTGTCCGGGAGCAGACTCGACGACCTTGGCGTAGCCGTCGTCGGTGAGGACTGCGATCTGGACGCGGCCGTCCACGGGGTCGCGCTCGCGGCGCACCCAGCCCTGCGCCTCCAGTCGGGCGACCACGTGCGAGAGCCGGGACAACGACGCGCTGGCGTTCCTGGCCAGCCGGCTCATCGCCATCCGGCGGTCGTCCTGCTCGGAGAGGTTGAACAGCACGACGTAGCCCATGTGCGTGATGGCCGCGTCGCGCTGGAGCTGGGCCTCCAGCGCAGCCGGGACCTTCACGAGCACCTCGACGAACCGGCGCCAGACCTGCTGTTCCTCGTCGGTCAGCCAGCGCGGTGCGTCCATGGTGGCAGGTTAGTTACCGGGTGCGGGCACGCCATAGTCCGGGTGGCCATGATCGGCGCCGGTGTCCGGACGGCAACCGCCGGTGACCTTGCCGGGCGGCAAATACCGGAAATAGTCGGCAGACCGGAAATGCCCCTGCACGCTTGGCAATTGGCAAGAGATCTTTTAAATACTTCGGGTAACGACCCTCGGATTATCGGGCAGGTCGATCGACTTCGGTGAACCCCCACCGGTAGTCTGGACGTTGACTTCCACCCCGACACGGGGCCGGACCGGCTGGCTGGGGGGCCTCGGCCGGGTTGGCGTCGTGGAGAGTCGCGAATCACACTGGGCGGCCCACGGCGCGACGTAGGGGTGACGAACGTGGGCAGCCCGCCTTTCCCCAAGCCAGGAGAAGCCCGCCGTCACGAGCGGTGGAGGCCGACCGGTTCCAGCGGTGACGGGCGGCCGATGAGGTAGCCCTGGACGTAATCCACGCCGAGTTCGCGCAGCAGACGCAACGTCGGCTCGTCCTGGACGTATTCGGCGACCGTGTGGATGCCGTACGCCTGACAGACCTGGACCAGCGCGCGCACCAGGACCCGGTCCTGCGGGTTGTCGACGAGGCCGACCACGTACTCCCCGTCGATCTTCACCAGGTCGATCGGGAACATGCGCAGGTAGCGGAACGACGCGTAGCCCGAACCGAAGTCATCCAGCGCCAGCTCACAGCCCAGGTCGCGGATGCGGTCGGCGAAGTGCCGGGCCTCGCTGAGGTTCCCGATGAGCGCCGTCTCGGTGATCTCGAAGGTGAGCCGTTCGGGGTTGACCGCGTACTGCTTCAGCAGCCGCTCGATCTCGGGCGTCAGCCGCGGGTCGCCGACCGAGCGGCCGGAGAGGTTGATCTGCAACGACAGCTCGGGACGCTCGGCCGCGACCTGCAGCGCCCGCTCGACCACCCACAGGTCGATGTCGTAGACCGCGTCCAGCCGTTCCGCCGTGTCCAGCACCTGCGTCGGCGACTGCGGGCCGCCGGACTCGTCCAGCACGCGCAGCAGTAGCTCGTACCGGGTCACGCGGTTGCTCTGCAGCTCGACGATGGGCTGCGCGTACAACGTGAACCGGTCGGTGCCCAGCGCGTCGGCGACCCGCGTGCGGTAGGTGCCCTGCCGGTCGCGAACCGGTACCGGTTGGGCCACCAGGGTCAGTGGGCGGTCCGCCTCGCGGGCCGAGCGCCAGGCGTGTTCGGCGTCGATCAGCAGCTCGTGGCTGCCAGCACCGGCGTCGGCGTGCAGCCGGACCAGACCGCCCCAGGCCCGGGCCCGGGCCCACGAGTCGGGCAGCACGAAGGACTGGGTGCGCAGCGACTCGACGAACAGTTGCGCCTGCTTGCGGGCCATCGTCCAGGAGGCACCGGGCAGCAGCACGCCGATCTCGCCGGGCCCGATCCGGCCGAGCAGGACGGTGTCGCCGACCAGGCTCTCCATCACCCGGGCGGCGGCGTTCAGGAAGTCGGCCCGGTGGCCGCCGTCGGCCGGTTCGACCCGGACCACGAACACTGCACCGCCGGCCCGGCGCAGAGCCCGGTCGATCTCGTCGGCGAACCGGGCCCGGGTGAGGAGGCCGGTTGCCGGGTCGTGGTCGATCACCGTGGGCTGGACCGTGTCCACCCGGCGGGCGAGCCGGGCGACCTCGCGCCGCGCCCGCTCGCGGGCCGACACGTCGCGCACGTCCCCGTGGATGCCGCGGACCGCACCGTCTGGGCCGGCGATCGGCTCGAGGCGGCAGTCCACGTCGAACCAGCCGCCGTCGCCGCGCATCACCCGGACGGTGGTGTGCACCGGCTCGTGGCCGGTCCACGTGCGGGTGATTGCGCCGAGCGCGCGGGCGTGGTCGTCGTGATGGATGTACCGGGCGAGCACCTGGCGGCTGAACTCGTTCTCGGCCGGCTCCCGTCCGAGCAGTTCGCTCAGCCCTTCGGACCACACGATCCGATCACCGGCCGCGGTGTACGTGAACCACGCCGGTCTTTCCTGCGTACGGTCGTCGACGGGCGTTCGGGGCTCCGGCAGTACGGGCGGCGGGACCGCCGGTGGAAGGTCGGTGGGGGCGGGGCGGCGGGAGGTACGTTCGCGCGATGCGCGCGAACGCAGAAAGCGTTCGTCGGGTGCCGTCATCGCGTGCCGCCACCTCCCGCCCGGTGTGAAACTGCCCCTTGACCTATTACGACCGGTCACGGGGTAGTTGTAACAGGGGACGTCTGTATCAATGTTTTCGTGACCCCGGCAACAAAACCCCGACCAGGCGATTCTCGGCTGATCGGGGGCCAAGACAAGCCGATCGGGGGACGGGTCTACTTATCCGGAACGTAATCTCTCTACCCTGAGATCCATGACGGACGGTCACCATTAGCACACTCGCTCACTGAACGCGGCCATCTCCCTCCGGCCCGTGACGAGATTCCGGCCAAGGTGGATATGGTGGCGAACAAGTGGAGGGAGGACGTGTGGGGATCATTCGGGACATGCAGCGGGAGCATGCCACGCAGACGTCGGAACAGATGCGGGCCGGCACGGCGGCCGCGGCGCAACGCGAGCTGATCCGGCGCAACGCCGATCTCGCCATCGCCGCCGCGCAACAGGCTTCGCAGGATGTGGAACGCCAGCGCGAGGGCCGGCGGTTGTACATCGAGGCCCGGACGGCCGACGCCGCGGCGGCCAATGCCGACCTGCGGGCGCGCCTGTCCGACCTCGACTCGCTGCTGGTGTCCACCTTGGACGTGGACGACCACATCGACCTCGACCGGTTCAAGCGGCCGGTGGTGGCGCCCCCGTTCGACCCCGGCCCGCTCGGCCGGCCGCTGGCCGAGCCGCAGTGGGAGAGCTTCGCGGCGTCCGTACCGGCCGCCGGACTGGGCAAGATCCTCGGCGGCGACCGCCTGACGCGGCAGGCCAGGCAGGCGTACCGGGAGGCGCGGGCCCGCTGGGTCGAGGCCGAGACCCGGCGGTTGCGGCAGCTCGGTGCGCGCGAGCAGGCGTACGAGGACAGCCGGCGCCGGCACGAGGCCCGGATCATCGCCTACAACGCCGAGGTCGACCGGTTCGCCGCCGCGGTGGCCGGTCAGGACCCGGCCTCGGTGGTCGAGTACTTCGCGATGGTGCTCGGCAACTCGGTTTACCCGGACGGGTTCCCGCAGCACTTCCGGCTCGCCTACCTGCCCAAACAGCGGCACCTGATGGTCGAGTACCACCTGCCGCCGGTCGAGGTCATCCCGGTGGTGAAGGAGTACCGGTACGACCGGGTCCGTGACGACCTGACCGCCGTGCCGCGCGACGGGGCCGAGATCCGGCGCCGCTACACCGAGGTGATCGCCCAGGTGGCGTTGCGGACGATCCACGAGATCGTGGAGGCCGACCGGGGGGCGCTGGCCACCCGGGTGTCGGTCAACGGCATCGTCGACACGGTCGACCGCCGCACCGGACGGTCCGTACGGCCGTGTCTGGTGTCGGCCCGGACCGACCGGGACACGTTCGCCGCGATCAAGCTGCGCCGCGTCGACCCGATCGCCTGCCTCCGGCACCTGCAGGCCGCCCTGTCGCCGCTGCCCGACGAACTGACCGGCGTCGTCCCGCAGCTCGACTTCGACCGCGACGCCGATCAGGACTTCACCGAGGAGTTCAACGTGCTGGCCGACATCGACCAGCGACCCAACCTGTCCACGCTCACCGACACCGAGTACGAGCAGTTGCTGAGTGACCTGTTCGGCAACATGGGGCTCGAGATGGGGCCGGCCATCCGGACGCCGCAGGGCTCGCGGTGGCTGGCCGCCGACCCGCGCCCGGTGTTCGGCGGCAAAGTCGTGGTCTACGCGGTCCGGGGGGCGCCGCTGGGCGCGTCCGCGGCCCACTCTCTGGCCGGCGCCGTCACGGCGGCCGGCGCGACCAAGGGCATCCTGGTCGCCATCGGCGGCTACGAGGCCGACGCGCACGAGGCGGTGTCCGGCCGCCCGCTGGAGCTGATCGACGGCCCCGGCCTGCTGCGGCTGCTGGCCGAGCACAGCCGGATCAAGGCGCGGATCGAGAACCCGGATGAACCGAACGGGTAGGCGCGTCCGTAACTAAGACGTGACGCTGACCACGGACGTACGCCCGCCGCAGGCCGAGGACTCCTCCGGCGAGGGTGTGGAGCCGCCGCCCCGGCGCCAGTGGTTGTCCGTGGCGGTCACGGTGGTCGCCGCCGGCATCGTCTTCGGCTCGCTGGTGGTCCCGGACACGCTCGGCCGCCCGCATTCGATCGGCTACCTCGGCGCGTTCCTGCGGATCCCGGTCGAGGGCCTGATCGGCGCGGCCGTGCTGATGGTGCTGCCGCGCCGGGCCCGCTGGGTGCTGGCGCCGATGCTGGGCGCGGCGCTAGGCGTGCTCACCGTGCTCAAGGTCACCGACGTGGGCTTCAAGGGGGTGCTGGGCCGGCGCTTCGACCCGGTGCTGGACCTGCCGCTGTTCAGCAACGGGTACGACTACGTGAACGAGACGTACGGGACCGCGGCGGCGGTGGCCGCATCGGCCGGGCTGATCGTGTTGGTGCTGGCGGTCGTGGTGGTCACGGCGCTGGCCGCGTTGCGGCTGGCCGACCTGGCCGCCCGGTTCCGCCGGCCCGCCGCCGGTTCGGTCGCCGGGCTGACCGCCCTGTGGCTGGTCTTCGCGCTGCTCGGCACCACCTTCTACAAGGACTCGCCGGTCGCGTCGGACAGCACCGCGGCCCTGGCCCGGACGACGGCTCAGCAGGTCCCGAAGTCGCTGCAGGATCAGTCCGCGTTCGCCGCCGAGGCGAAGCAGGACGCGTTCGCCACCGTGCCCGCGAACCAGCTGCTGGCCGGGCTGCGCGGCAAGGACGTCGTGATCTCGGTGGTGGAGAGCTACGGACGGTCGGCGCTGACCGACCCGCGGTTGGCCAAGGTCGTCGATCCGGCCCTGGCCGTCGGAGCCAAGCAGCTGACCGACGCCGGATTCGCGGCCAAGAGCGGCTGGCTGACCTCGGCGACGTACGGCGGCGGCAGCTGGCTCGCCCACTCGACGCTCCAATCCGGGCTGTGGATCAACAACCAGGGCCGGTACCGCCAGCTGGTGGCCGGCAGCCGGCTGACCCTGACCAGGGCCTTCCACGAGGCCGGCTGGGAGACCGCCGCGGTCGAGCCGGGCAACCACAAGGCCTGGCCCGAGGCCAAGTTCTACGGATACGACGAGACGTTCGACTCGAGCAACCTCGGCTACAACGGGCCGAAGTTCGCCTGGTCGAGCATGCCCGACCAGTTCACCTTCGGCGCCTTCCAGAAGAGCGTGTACGGAAAGCCGCACAAGCCGCTGATGGCCGAGATCACGATGACCTCCAGCCACGCCCCGTGGAGCGCGGTCCCGAAGATGGTGGGTTGGAACCAGCTCGGCGACGGCTCGGTCTACGGGCCGATGGAGAAGCAGGTCGAGCACGACGGGAACCCGCGCGACGACTACGCGAACTCCATCGCGTACTCGATGAACGCGCTGACGTCGTGGGCGTCCACCTACGGCGACGACAACCTGGTCCTGGTCTTCTTCGGCGACCACCAGCCGGAGAGCACCGTCAGCGGTTCCGGGGCGAGCCACGACATCCCGATCACGATCGTCGCCAAGGACAAGTCGGTGCTCGACCGGATCGCCGGCTGGGACTGGGCCGACGGCATCAAGCCGAACGCGAGCACGCCGGTGTGGAGGATGGACCAGTTCCGGGACCGGTTCCTGACCGCGTTCGCGTCGGCCCAGCCCGCCCGGCACTGATCTATCCGGCCGCGATGTCCATCTCCTCGATGCGCTGCCACACCGGGCGCATCGCCGCCTCGGGCTCGCGGGCGAAGATGCTCCCCCGGATCCGGACGAACACGCAGTTGCCCACCCGCTCCAGCACCGCCTGCCGGCGCATGTCGCTCGCCCACTGCTCCGGCCCGTGATAGCTGTCGCCGTCGCACTCCAGCGCCAGCCGCCGGCCGTCCGGTGCGTTCAGCACGAAGTCGATCCGGTAGGCGCCGATCCGGAACTGCGGCACCGGACGGTAGCCGCGGTCGAGCAGGCGGCGCAGCACGTCCCGCTCGAAGCCGCTCTCGCACCGCGCGGTCAGGTCGTCGGACACCGCCGCCGGCGCCGCGACGTTCTGCGCGTACGACAGCAGCAGTGACCGGGCGTCGTCGGCCAGCAGCGCCGACGGCTGCACCGAGTGGAAGATCCACAGCTGGTCGCGGGCCCGGGACGCGGCCACGTTGATCCGCCGGTGGTACTCGCGCTTGGTGAACGCGGCGATCCGGGGGTCGTTGGCCGAGACCACCATGGACAGGAACATCACGTCCCGCTCGTCGCCCTGGAACGTGTACGCGTCGCCGACCCGCAGCCGCCGGGACTGGATCTCGTCCTCACCGATCGCCTCGCGCAGCCGTTCCAGCAGGCAGGTCGCCTGACCGCTGCTGGAGAGCAGGCTGATCACGCCGATCGTCTTCCGAGCGTAGGCCGGGTCGGCCACCACCGCCGCCACCTGCGCCACGAGCGCGTCGACCTCGGCCGCGTTGACCGGCCCGTACGGCTGGATGTCCTGCCGCACGCCCTCGGCCAGGAACACGCTCCGGATCGGCGTCAACGCCGGCCGGTCGGCGCGCAGCGGCATGATCTTGTTGTCGTAGTAGTTGCGGGACGAGAACTCGATGATCTGCGGTACGCACCGGAAGTGCTCGGTCAGCAGGATCCGTTCCGGCGACCGGCGCACCGCGTGGTCGTAGAGCGACGATTCCGGGTCGAAGTGCTCGGCCGACGGCACATCGCCGAGGTGGGCATGGATGAGTCCGCTGACCGACCCGACGAACCCGAGCTGCGGGCCGATCTGCTGGTCGTCGCCGACCACCACGGCCCGCTCGGCCAGCGCCAGCACCGGCAGCGAGAACAGG
The DNA here is from genome assembly GCA_964236515.1 of uncultured Actinoplanes sp. Lineage (GTDB taxonomy): Bacteria > Actinomycetota > Actinomycetes > Mycobacteriales > Micromonosporaceae > Actinoplanes. Next base: position 94,569 of record CAXSDA010000023.1, on the reverse strand, counting down.
TCGGCCTGGGACGCCTCGTCCACGATGACCACGTCGAAGTGGGCGCCGCCGGCGAACTGCTCGATCGCCCGGTCCACCGACATGACCCAGACCGGCACCGCGTCGACCGCGGACTCCATCGCCCGCTGGGCGTGGGCCTGCCAGGCGGGAGCGTTGCGGCCGGTGCCCTTGCCGATCTTGCGTAGCGCGGTCGTCCAGTCGGCCAGGGCGGCCCGGCGCCGGTCGTCCAGGCCGCGCGACACCTCGAGCCAGGCACTGGCGACGACGAGCTCGCCGACCAGGCGCCGGATCTTCTCCCGGGCCTGCTCGACGCGCCGGCTCAGCACCACCGGGTCGACCGTGCCGACCACCTCGTCGAACCAGGTCTGGGCGCGCCGCCACTGCCACGCCGACAGGCAGGCCGCGCCGGACACCGCCGGGACCTCCCCCGCCTCGATCCCCTCGGCCCAATCCGGCGCCTCCCGGGCCAGCCGGCCGCGCAGTTCGACGTACCGCTCGACCGGCGCCCGCAGCGCGGCCAGGCGGTGCCCCTCGGCCAGCGCCGCGTCCCAGTCGGCCAGATCGGTCCAGGCGGCGGCCAGCCGCTTCCACAGCGGGTCGCGCCGGACGGCCAGCCGTTCCGTGACCGCCAGTTCCGCGGCGGTGTGCGCGTCCAGCTCGAACACGGCCGGCGCGCCGCTCAGCCGGTCCAGCACCTCGGCCAGCCGGTCGGCGTCCAGCTCGAGGTCGGCCTGCGGCAGCAGCGTATGCAGACGGGCGGACAGTTCCGGCCACTCGCGGCGGTCCCAGTCCAGCGACTGCGCCGCCTCGGCCAGCAGCGAGCCCGCCCAGACCTCCGGATCGCCACCGGACGGTGCCGGGATGTCCAGCCGCAGGAGCCACTCCGACCAATGGGCGCTGAGCCGCTGCCGGGCCTGGAGCCGGCGGACCCAGCCCACCACCAGATCCACGTCGGCGGTGGTGCGCACCGGCTCGTCGTCCACCCGCAACTCGTCGGCCAGTTTGTAGAGACCCGGCTGCAGGAACCAGCTCAGCCCCCGGCCGGCGTCGAACCGCTCGCGCATCTCGGCCAGCTGACCGAGCAGCCTGCGGGGCTCGGCCGCGGTGCCGGCGGGCACGGTGATCCGGTGGCCGCCGAGCGTCCGGGCCAGGTCCTCCAGCGACCGCAGCAGTTCCTCGGTGGCGGTCACGTGGTCGCTCCACACGCGCTGCCAGTGCGGGTCGGTCAGCAGGCGGCCGAGCCGGTCGGTCCAGCCACCCTCGCGCCGGCGCAGCCAGGCGACCGCCTCGCGCAGCTCCTCCAGCAACTCCTCGGCGGCCGGCCGGCCCAGGGCCCGCAGCCCGTCCAGGTTCAGCCCGGCCAGTTCCAGCCGGGCCGTCTCGGCCAGCGCGGTCGTATTCGCGGCCCGCCCCGAAAAGGCGGTCGCCGCGTCGGGCAGATCGTCGAGCCCGGGCAGGGGCCGCAGCGCCGCCGCCCGGTCGGCCGGATCGAGTCCCACGGCCAGATCGAGCAGTGCAGCGAACTCGTCGCCGGTCAGCGGCGGCTCAGTCGTCACCGGATCGGGGATGCCGCCGCGCGTCGCCGCCCGCTCGCGAAGCCAGGCGCCGACCTCGGCCGGCGAGAGCGGCACGCTGTCGATGACGTAGGTGGTCGCCTCGTTCTCGGCGATCGCCCGCAGCCCGGCCTGCGCTTGGGCGAGTTCCCGTTCCGCCTCCTGGAGCCGGCCGGTGAGCCGCTCGACCCGGGTCGCCTCGGCGTCGGCGTCCAGCGTGGCCGCCCGGTCGGCCAGGTCGCGGGCGGCCAGCTGCAACTGCACCAGCTGATCGGCCGTACGCCCGAGCACGGCCAGGCACAGCGACCGCACGCCCTCGGGCAGGCCGTCCCGGAGCACCCGCAGCGGGTCCTCCTTCTGCGCGACGACCAGCACCCGCTTGCCGTTCGCCATCAGGTGGCAGATCAGGTTGCGGATGGTGTGCGTCTTACCGGTGCCGGGCGGGCCTTGCACGGCGACGTTGCGGTGCTGGGCCAGCCGGCGGGCGATCGATTCCTGCGCCTCGTTGGTGGGCAGCGGCATGAGCAGCCGCTCGCCGACCCGCCGCCAGGCCTCCGGCTGGTCGTCGGGCATGCGCAGCTTGCTCGGCTCGTGGGCGACGATCGCGGCCAGCGCGCCGACGCTCGCCGTGTCGCCGGCCAGCAGGCGGTCGCGCAGGCTCTCCAGGAAGCCGCGGAGCAGCCGCTGCTTGGGCCGGGCGAACAGCACGCCGGTGTCCACGATGTGCGGCCGGGTGGTCACCTCGCCGGCCGGCAGCACCAGCCGGTCGTACCCCAGTCGGCCCAGCGCCCGCTCGAACAACTCCCGGCGGGACAGGTCGTCCCACAGGTCCACGTCCAGCGTGCCGGCCGGGCCGGCCAGCGCCAGCAACTGCCCGAGGTAACGCTCGTCCAGTCCCGACAGGGCGTCGGTCTGCAGCCGGGACGGCCCGTTGGGCGCGACCGTGATGAGCGACCGGTCGGGCGAGTACTCGATCACCATCGGCGTGGCGACCAGCGGATAGCGCACCCGGTTGCCGTCGATCACGGTCTCCAGCACGCCGTGGCCCCAGACCAGCTCGGTGGTGGTCGCGCCCATGTCGAGGGTGTGCATGAGGTCGAAGAGCTGCCGGTGCAGCGCGCGGGTCTGGTCGGTGGCGGCGACCAGCCGCGACCAGGGCCGCCACCGCTCCTCACGCCAGGTCTCGAACTCCTCGTCGCCGTCCGGCAGCTTGGGTTCGTCACCGGCCGACACGTCGGTCAGCCGCCGCCGCAGCTCGGCCGGGACGGCGACCGGCGGCGGCGGGTCGGGCAGCCCGACCCGCAACCAGCTCGGATCGTCGGCCGCCGGTCCGATCTCGCCGGCCGGGTGATCCGGCAGCGTGTCCAGCCAGTACGCCTCCGCGGGCACCACGCGGGCCGGCCGGTCCATCTGCGCGCGCACGGCCAGCAGATAGTCGGCGACGGCGACCGCGCGGGCGGTGATGACCGTAGGCGACTCCGGCGAAGACATGGCTCGAAGGTTAGCCGAGCCCTGCGACAGAAACGCGTCTCCGCAGCTCAAGCGCCGGTCGTCAGAGGATGGCGCTGTACGCGTTCAACGCCGGCTGGCCGCCCAGGTGGGCGTACAGAACCGTGGATGAAGAAGGGATCTCGCCCCGGGTGATCAGGTCGATCATCCCGGCCATGGATTTGCCCTCGTAGACCGGGTCGGTGACCATGCCCTCGGTCCGGGCGGCGGTCTTCATGGCGTCGATGGTGGCCGCGTCGGGGATGCCGTAGACGCCGCCGTGGTAGCGGTCGTCGAGCAGCACCTCGTCGTCGGCGACGGTGGTGCCGAGCAGCGTCGCGGTGTGCTTGGCGATGCGGGTGACCTGTTCCTTTGTCTCGACCGGCTTGGCCGACGCGTCGATGCCGAGGATCCGGCGGCCCGATCCGGCGAACCCGGCGACCATGCCGGCCTGGGTCGACCCGGTCACCGAGCAGACGACGATGGTGTCGAACCGTACGCCCAGCTGCTCCTCCTGAGTCTCGAGCTCGCGGGCCCACCGGGCGAAGCCGAGCCCGCCGAGGTGGTGGTCGGATGCCCCGGCGGGGATCGCGTACGGCTTACCGTCGCCCTGCTCGACCTCGAGGATCGCCTGGTCCCAGCTCTCCTTGAAGCCGATTCCGAAGCCGGCCTTGACCAGCCGGACGTCGGCGCCGGCGAGCCGGCTGATCAGGATGTTGCCGACCTTGTCGTAGACGCTGTCCGGCCAGTCGACCCAGCTCTCCTGGACCAGCACGCATTTCAGGCCGGCCACCGCGGCCACCGCGGCCACCTGGCGGGTGTGGTTGGACTGCACGCCGCCGATCGAGACCAGCGTGTCGCAGCCCTGCGCGAGGGCGTCCGCGACCAGGTACTCGAGCTTGCGGGTCTTGTTGCCGCCGTACGCGATGCCGGAGTTGCAGTCCTCGCGCTTGGCCCAGATCGCGGCCCCGCCCAGGTGCCTGGTCAGCCGGTCCAGCCGGTGCACCGGCGACGGCCCGAACAGCAGCGGGTACCGGTCGAACTGTTCAAGTCCCACGAGTTTCTCCCAGACGGGTCGGCCACACGGTCCGGTTCGGGAGAAGTACATCCCGTCCCCGCCCCGAACCCTAGCGTCAGGACCAGCCGAAACCCCCCGGGGCGAGGGACGGGAGCGGATCGTGGCAGGAGTCTGGACCGGGTACGGGCGGCCCGCGTACGGCGAGCTCCGGGCCGCCGTCGCCGACCGCAAGCTCACCGGCCCGCTCACGCCCGTCACCGTGCTGGTCCCGTCGAACCTGGCCGGCGTCCTCGTCCGGCGGGCCCTTGCGCACGGCGTCGGCGCGTACGACGGGTCGCCCGTCTGTCCGTGCTGACCCTCGACCGGCTGGCCGAACGCATCGCCGCGCCCGCGCCGGCCGGAAGCGGCCGCCGTCCCGCCCGGCCTGTGCCGGCTCGGCGAGTGGGGCCTCGTCGCTGGCCGCGGCGCCCGGTGATGCGGCCCGGCTGACCGGGCTGGGCGCGGCCGTCGGCACGGGCCGGCACCTCGGCCGGGCGGCGAACTGGCCGGGCTTTCCCCTCGGTCCGTTGCGCGACGACGCGCGGGCGCGCGCCGGGTCGACTTCTACCGGCCGCAGATGGCCGCGTACGCCGCAGCGGTGTCGGCCGCGACCGGCGAGCCCGCCCCGCGGTGCGTGCTGCCCTTCCTCACCCCCACCGGCGCCGAGGCTTGGGAGGTCCCGGAGATCCCGGCGGCGATGACCGCCGTCCGCGCCGCCATGCTCGCCTGACGGCGCGTGTTCCGCGGCGCTCCGGCCGGCCGTTCGACGGCCGGCGGGGGCGCGCGGGATCACGGGAACTGCATGCGGCGCGGGCGCGGGATCACCGGCGGCGGCAGGGGCAGATCGTCGAGGTGACTCCAGTTGAGGCTGCCGTTGTCGGTCGACTTGACCTCGCCCAGGCAGGCGCGGAGCAGGCCGAGGTTCGGCGCGCCGGCGAACCCGGCGATGATGACTTCCGGCTTCGGGGAGAGGGTGGCGATCGCCGCGCAGATCTTGGCCACCTCCCGCTCGTCGACCGCGTCCAGCGGCAACGGTGCCTCGGCCTGCGAACGCCGCCACGGCGGTCCGAAGCGCCGGAGCAGCTCCCGGGCCAGACGTCCGAACGAGCGGCCGACCTCGGCGTCCCTCATGGACGCTTGGGCCGACTGCGCGTAGCACCACGGCACGACGACGTGTCCGTTGATCACCACGAGTTGATAGACGGATTTCGGCACACTGATGATTTCAGTCCCGGGAAGCGTGCCGAGGAAGAGCACCAGCTCTTCGTACGGCAGAGGCCACCGCGGGTTGGCAAGTACTCGCTCCGTCGTCTGCGTCATTGCGGGGTGAGCGTTGACTTCCCGGTCGATTGCTGTGCTGAGTGCCTCGGGGACTCGAGTCCACAGTTCAGCGGCGACTTTGTCACCGAACTGCTCGACAACCCACGGGCTCGGCCCGACCAGAACGTCTGGGCGCATCACGTACCACCACCGTCCGTGTCGCTGGCGCTACCGCTGGTTTGAAGAGTTCCACCTCCGGTGATCGACTGGAAGAGGAAATCTTTGACATCTCACAAATGCACGTGAATGAAATCCAACGGATCGATACAAACCGCTGCGCCGGCACTGGATCAGCAGCTCGGGGGCTTACGGAGCATGCAACTTGCACGGCGAACCGCGCGTGCAAGTTGCATGTCCAGCCGTTGATATCCGTCCCCGTAGTGCCAGTGCAGCGCGCTCACATTTCAAACCGATGACATACCGCTTAACACCAACCCACAGTGACGGCAGTCACGAAGATTTGGCACGCCTGCCGCCGCCGATGGCCCTGAAAGCGTCGGCGCGACGCTGGTCGGTCGAGGCGTAGCCGTCGGCAGTGACGCGCAGGCGGGCGCCGGTGTCGCGGAGAGAGGCCGCGGCGGAGTTGATGCCGTCGATCAGGGTGTCCTGCAATCCGTTCAGCATCATCGGGACCATCGCGCAGAGCTTGCCGTAGGCGTCGCCGCCGGCCCGTACCGCCGATCCGGCCTGCGCCGCCTCCGCGACCTGGTCGGCGATGCCGTCGACGTGGCCGGCGTGGGTGACCAGCTCGGTGTGCCGGACGGCGACCTGGTCACTCATCGCCGGCTCCCTCGCGGGCCGCGTACGAGGCGATCACGGCCTTGCCGGTCTCGGAGCCGGCGCCGATCGTCTCGGCCGTCACCGCCGCCGCGGCCCCGGTCAGCGCGGCCTGAGCGGCGCGCAGCGTGGACAGGATCGACCGGGCCGTCTCGCCGGCCGGCCGGTCCCGGATGCCGTCGCGCAGGTCGAGGCCGGTGATCGAGCCGGACGCGCCGACGGTGACCCGCACCAGGCCGTCGTCGCTCTCCGCGGCCGCGGTCAGCGCCATCAGACGCACCGACAGCGCGCGGGCCTGGGCGGCGCGCTCGTCGAAGCCCGCCTGCCACCGGTCGATCATGCGCCCGGCCTCGTCGAGATCCTGTCCGTCGAACATGGAGCCCATCGTGGACGACGCCGCCCCTCGGCGGAAGGCCGTTACGCCGGCCTGTGGACAACCCCGGTCAGGTGGGCGAGCATCGCCTGGTTGGCCTCCCAGCCGTCCGGGAACTTGACCGGGACGTTGAGGTGCACCGGGTCGGACGACGGGTGGGCGTCGAGAAGTTCGGCGATCCCGGCCCGGGCGACGACCACGCAGGCGTGCCGATGCCGGGACGTGAGCACGCACAGCCGGCCCGATTCCAGGTGGAACGCGGTCGCGTCCTGCCGGCCGGAGAGCGGGTGCAGGACGATGGTCAGGTCGAACTCCCGGCCCTGCAGGCGGTTGGCGGTGTCGATGGTGACCCCGGTCGCCGACGGTGGCAGGAACGAGCGGATCGCCGCCGCCTGGTCGCGGTGCGCCGCGCCGATGGCGATCCGGTCGGAGGTCAAGGTGGCGGTGCCGGTCTCGGACACGGTCGCGCTCTGCCGGGCCAAGGCTCGTACGGCCAGGTCGGCGCAGGCCCGGGCCGCCTCCGCGTCCGTACGGACGGTGAATCGCGACGGCAGCTCGTGCAGGCCCCAGCCGGTGTCCGCGGCGGCATCGAGCACCTCGTCCAGCGGCGACGCGGCGGGCGTGCCGAAGGTCAGGGTCCGGTCGCCCGGACCGGTGCCGGACCGGAAACCGGTGAACGGGTAGAACGCCTCCGCCACCACCGGCGCGGCCGACGCGGGCAGCCGCCATGAGACCGGCAGGCAGTGCACCGGCAGTTCCGGGTTGTGCCGCACCAGCACCGCCACCGCACTCTGCATCGGATCCCAGCTCAGCCCCGTCCACCGGTCCACCTCCACGGTGGAGAACGGGTCGAGCTGCCCGGGGTCGCCGACGAACAGCGCCCGGTCGAATCGGGCGGCCACGCGCAGCAACGCGTCGGAGCGCATCTGGTAGGCCTCGTCGACGATCGCCCACGCCCATGTGCCCTCGGTGACGGTGGCCCACTTGGCCGCGGTGCCGATGATGACCGGGGCGCCGCTCAGCTCGCCCACCTTGGCGCCGACCCGGCAGGCGGGGTGGTCGAGGACCCGGGCTGACGGCACGTAGTCGACCGCGGACAACCGGCCGACGGCGAGCTCCGGTGACGCCACCCCCAGGCGGGCGATGAGGTCGTCGACCTGCACGTTGGTCTGCGCCACGATCATCAGCGGCTCACCCGCGGCGGCGAGCACGCCGGCCGCCCGTACGACCAGGGTGCTCTTGCCCGCGCCGGGCGGCGAGTCGACGACGATCCCGCGGTGCGACGACGTCGCGAGGTCGGCCAGGACCGCGTCGACGACGCGGCCGGCCTCGGCGGCCGGCGAAAGGAACACAACGGGCAGACTATCTTCCCGGGTTTTGTCGTACGCTTGTGCTAATGCTTCTGACGACAGCATTGGCGTACGCCCGGCACGGCATCCCCGTCCTGCCGGTGCACACGCCTGCGGACGACGGGAGCTGTTCATGTGGGCGCGACCCCTGCGACCGGGCCGGGAAGCATCCCCGGCTGCGGCACGGCCTGACCGAGGCGAGCACGGACGAGGCGCGGATCGCGCGCTGGCCGGAGGCGAACGTGGGCCTGCGGACCGGCGTGGTCATGGACGTCGCCGACATCGACTCGGCCGAGGGGTGGGACGGGCTACGCCACGTCCTGGGTGGCGTGACGCCGTCCGGGCCGCAGGTGCGTACCGGCGGCGGTGGCCGGCACTTCTGGTTCCGGCCGACCGGGTACGGCAACCGGGTCGGCCTGCTGCCGGGGCTGGACTGGCGGGGTCGGGGCGGCTACGTGGTGGCTCCACCGTCGCGGCACGCGAGCCGGGTCGACTACCGCTGGCTGACCCGGCCGACCGACGATCCGCTGCCGGCCGTGCCGCCGGCGCTGCGTGAGCTGATCGCGGGCCCGGCGGAGATGCCGGGCCACCCGCCGGTGCCGATCGCGCACCCGGACCGGTACGCGGCCGCCGCCCTCGAGGCGGAGGCCGACCGGGTGGCGCGGGCGCCGGCCGGGACGCGCAACGACACCCTGAACCGGGCCGCGTTCGCGCTCGGCCGGCTGGTCGGCGCCGGGATGCTCGACGCCTGGCTGGTCACCCGGGAACTGACCGACGCGGCGCGGTCCGCCGGCCTGGGCCGGACCGAGATCCGGCGGACGCTCCGGTCCGGGATCACGGCCGGCCGGCGACAGCCGCTCGACGCCACCGACCGCGCGGCTTAGCGACCTCGGCCGACCGCTCGGCGCGCGCGGGAGCTTCCGCGTGGCGGCTCCGCGAACCAGCGGCGAGGATAGGCCGATGACGGACGAACGGGTGCTCAAGCCGTACGACGTGGAGGTTGCGCTCCCCGCCGGCCGGGACGTGGTGTGGGACGCGGTGACCCAGCTTCCGGTGCTGCGGCAGTGGTTCGGCTGGGACTACGACGGGCTGGAGAAGGAGATCGAGCAGATCTTCGTGACCGAGGCGACGCTGCTGGCCCCGGAGCGGATGGGCTGGGCCGACGGGTCGTACCTGGAGGTCACCGGCGACGACGACCGCAGCACGGTCCGGGTCGTCCGGGAGAGCACGCACCGGGTCGACGCCGACCGGTACGACGCGATCGAGGAGGGCTGGCGGGCCTTCCTGACGCAGCTGCGGTTCTACGTCGGCGAGTGGCCGGCCGGCGCTCGGCGGACCGTCTACCTGACCGGTGAGACAACCGGGCGGCAGGCGCGGGGCCTGGTGAAGGGCGACTGGACGTCGGCCGGGTCGCGGATGTCGTGGATCGCCGACCCGGACGGGCATCTGGTCGTGGTGGGCAGCCACGCCCATCTGGGCTCCCCCGACGCGTCCCACATCGAGGTGATCGTGTCGACCTACGGCCTGGACGACGCGGCGTTCGACGCCTGCCGCGACGACTGGACCCGCCGTTGGGCGCCGATCGCCGACATCGCCGTGGTGACGTTCGGTGACAACCCGGCCCCGAGGTGACGGCCGGACGTGAGCGATTCTCGGAAAGTTGATCGTCGAGGTTCGGCGGGTAGCGTGACTGCGATTACCGGTCAGGAGGGGCGATGGCGGACCAGGCCGAAGGAGCGGGCATCCTCGCCGACCCGGCGCGGCTGCTCTCGCTGCGGCGCGCCTGCCTCTCCCCCGAACCCGACGAAGCCTTCGACCGGTTCGCCGAGCTGGTCAAACGGCTGCTGCGGGTACCGACCGCGCTGGTCTCGCTGGTCGACGACGAGCGCCAGTTCTTCCCGGGCATGGTCGGGCTGGCCGAGCCCTGGCGGGGCAAGCGCGAGACGCCGCTGAGCCACTCCTTTTGCCAGTACGTGGTGATCGAGGGCCGGACCAAGGTCTTCGCCGACGCCCGCACCGATCCGCAGGTCCGCGACAACCTGGCCATCAGCGACCTGGGCGTCGTCGCCTACGCCGGGGTGCCGCTGACCGACGCCGACGGCCGCACGCTGGGATCACTGTGCGCGATCGACTCCGTGCAGCGCGACTGGACCGACGACGAACTGGGCATCCTCACCGATCTGGCCGCGGTGTGCTCGTCCGAGCTGCGGCTGCGGATCGCCCGGGACCTGGCCGACGAGGCCCGGCAGCGCGCCGAGAGGGCGCACGACCAGTTGGCGATGCTGGCCGGTCTGACCGAGACGCTGGCCGGCACGCTGGACATCGACGAGGCCATGACCCGTCTCGGCCAAGCGGTCACGCCCCACCTCGCCGACTGGAGCATCATCACGCTCAGCGATCCGACCGGCGCCGTCCGGCGGATCTCGGCCGCCCACCGCAATCCCGCGCTTCTCGATGAGGTGCAGCGCCTGGCCGAGTTGACGGTCGCCCGGCTCGACGGCCGGTCGGCGATGCTCGCGGTGCAGCGGTCCGGCCGTCCGCTGCGGCGGTCCGGCGAGTCGCCGGCCACGCTGGCCGAACGGACGACCGACCCCGAGGTGGTGCGGATCACTACGCGGCTGGGTTACTCGTCCTTCCTGATCGCGCCGATCATGGCCCCCGGCGGCCAGCACACCCTCGGGGCGATCACGCTGATCAACGGAGCGCAACGGCCGGTTTTCACCGACGCCGACGAGCGCACCGCGATGGACATCGGCCGCCGGGCCGGCCTCGCCATCGACAACAGCCGGTTGTACCGGCAGCAGCGGCACGTCGCCGAGGTGCTGCAGCGGAGCCTGCTCACCGACCTGCCCGAGATCGCCGGCCTCGACCTGCACGCGCGCTATTTGCCGGCTCAGGACGGCGCCGCGGTCGGCGGCGACTGGTATGACGCCTTCGTGCAACCGGACGGCTCGGTCATGCTGGCCGTAGGCGACGTGTCCGGCCACGACATCGAGGCCGCGGCGACGATGGGCCAGCTGCGCAACCTCGTCCGGGGCAACGCCTACGCCCGCGACGACGAGCCCGGCCCGCTGCTCGCACGGCTCGACCGCGCGGTCCGCGGCCTCGGCGTCCAGGCCGCCGCTACCGCCGTGCTGGCCCGCGTGCGCCGGACCGCGAACGACATCACCGTCACGTTCTCCAATGCCGGCCACCCCCCGCCGCTGCTGCTGCGCCCCGACGGCACGGTCGACGTCTGGTGGGAGAGCCCCGAACCCCTCCTCGGCCTCCTGCCCCGGGCCCGGCGCACCACCCACACCCGCACCGCCCCGGCCGGATCGACGCTGCTGCTCTACACCGACGGCCTGATCGAGGACCCGGCCCGCCTGATCGACGAGGGCATCGCGCTGATCACCGACGTCCTGCGCGGCAACGCCGCCCTCCCCACCGAGGACCTGGCCACCCGCCTGGTCAACGCCGCCGCCCGCCGCGCCGACGACATCGCCCTCCTGTTGGTCCGAATTCTCTAGATCATTTTCAGGTACGAGCCGGCGTAATGAACCTGGCTCGCAGAGCGACGTGATCAGTGGTCCAGGCCGTTGCGCCCGCGCCGGGCTGACGAGTGTGGGAACCCCCGCCCCGCCGGCCCGCATAGAACCAACCTAGCTGGACATCACACCTAAGCCGGCAACCCGGCGGGATTCGACGGTGCGGCGTCGGCGACGGTCGACGGTGGGGCGAAGTCGGCGGGCTGAGGTGGGCCGCCGTGGGTCCACGGGGTGTCGGCGGCGTCGGGGAAGGCGGACGGCGGGCGGTAGGCCTCGGACAACGTGGTGAGTAGCAGGCTCTCGCCGACCGCAGGCACCGACCCGGGCTCGGCGGTCAGCTTGCGGCCCATCCCGCCGGAGAGCTCGAGCAACACGTCCGTACACGAGCCGGCCGGGATCAGGGAGATCACCGTGGCCTTCTGACCGGGGCGGGCGGGCGACGTCAGCGCCGCGCCGGGCTCGACGCGGACCGGCTCCGAGGTACGGACCATGATGCGGGGGCGCAGCACCGGACGGCGACCGGTGTCGTCGATGCGGCCCGGGTCGGCCAAGGTCACCGTGCCGGCGAAGGCGTTGCCGGTCAGCCGGTGCTCGGCCATCACCAGCGGATCGTCGAAGGCGCGTTGTACGGCGTAGCGCGTGGCGGCGGTCTCGAGGCGCTGCAGACGAGCGGCGGCGGCCACCGCGCCGTCGCGGCGGGGTTGCGGCGGGCCGCCCGCGTCCAGATGCTCCGCGAACGCCGAGAACGCATCCCGGTCACCGTCCCACCGGGAAGCCACCCGCGCGCCCGCCGGGAGAGCCCGGAGCACATCCATGGCCTGCCACATCAGCTCCCACGTCGGCATCAGATAGCCGCGGAGCACGGTCGTCAGAGCCGGTACGTCCTCCGCCGGGAGCAGCGGCGCCAGCACCCGGTTGTCGAAGTCCGGATCGGTGGCCGGACCAGCCGAAGGCGCCGATTGCTCGGCCGACGCCGCCGCAGCCGCGCCGGAGGTGATCCAGGCCAGCAGCGTGGCCAGTTGGGCGTCCTCGGCCGCGCTCTGCCCCGACGCCCAGTGCAGGCCGACGGCTTGCACGGCGTTGAGCAGCAACGACGCGCCGGGCATCTCGGCCGACTGGGCGAAGAAGGTCAGCCAGCGCCCGAGCAGCGGAACCGCCGGCGGCACCGGGTGGTCGCCGTCCACGCTCCGGAACCGGGTCGACCGGCCGAACAACCGCAGGAACTCGACGCCGCCGGTGGTCGGCACCCACAGCTGAGGCGCGTCCAGGTAGCGGTACCGCACGTCCCGCCCCCGGTCGACGGCGACGGCCTCGGTGAACGTGCCGAGCACGGACGCGCCCCCCGACCCGCCGGTGAAGGTGCGCAGGTAGGACGCCAGCGAGTCGCCCAGCGCCGCGGCGAAGGCGAAGCGCTGGTCCCGGTTCCGCGGCTGGGCCACCACCAGCAGCAACGGGTCCGACCGGTCGGCGCCGGCCAGGGCGGCCAGCGGGGCGTTGGCCTCGCCCGCCATGGCCAGCGGGACCAGCACGTACGGGCGGTCGTGGACGTGCAGGTGCCGTACGGTGGCGATGGGTTGGGCCCGGCCCGCCGCGACCGCCTGGGCGCGCGCCAGCGCGGTGAGCGTGCTCAAGCCGGACCGAGCGCTTCCGCCCGCAGCCGCGCCGCCGCCCGGATCAACGCCGCCGCCTCGGCCTGATCCGGCGCCGGCGGGGCCGCGCCCGAGGCCGGCGGGGCCGAACCCGAGGCCAGCGCCAGCACCTCGGCCACCGTGTCGATGCCGCCCAGCGCCTCGCGCACCGACCGGCCGAGTGCCGCGGTCGTCCCGGCGCTCTCGTGGCGGCAGTACACGGCCAGCTCGCACGCGGACAGGCACTCCGGGGCGTACCGGGCGGACACCTGGCCCAGCGCCGCGATCAGCGCGTCCGGCGGCAGCGCCAGGTCGAACGACAGGCCGGCCGGAAGCGCCTCGACCAGCGCGGCCACCGACGACAGCCGCGCGAGCTGCCGTCGCAGCGTCGACAGCTGCTTCCGGACGTCGAGAACCACCGCAACCGGCCGGAACGAGAAGTTCGACGGGCAGACCAGCACCACGTCGTGGTCGACGTCCGGCACCAGCGCGCGCAGCGCCAGCACGTAGACCGCGGCCTGGATCGCGGCCGCGGCGACCTTGGCGCTGTCGGCTTGACCGTCGACGATCGCGAACGACTTGATCTCGACCACCCGGAGCCGGCCGTCGCGGCGGAAGGCGACCAGGTCGGGTTCGAGGAACACGGTCTGGCCGGCCACCTCGAGCGTGAGCACCGGATGGTCGATCAGGGTGGCGTCGCCCCCGGCCAGCAGCGCCCGGGTGCGGTCGTGGCGTTCGGAGAGGGTGTCGTCGGCGTCGGCGCCCAGGTCGGCGTACGCCACCGGGGTCGCCTCCGGCACGCCCAGAGCCTCCCGCAGCAGCGCGCCGTCGCCGGCTTTGAGCATCGCCTCGAACGCGTTGCCGCGGGCCAGCGCGAACCGGGACTGCCCGAAGTCGCCGGGAAAGCCGATCGTCTCGGCCAGTTTCGGCTTGTCCACGCCGGCCGCGTCGAGCACGGCCCGCCGGGAGCAGCCGGGGTTGCCGGTCAGGGCGGCGATCGTCCGGGCGTTGTGGCGTTTCCGGGTGGTCCCGCCGCGCAGCCGGTCCAGGCTGGTCATGGGCGGCCCCGCTGGTGCGGCATGGCCACCCGTCCGAACCACTGCTGTCGTGCCGGCAGCGACTCGGCCTGGGTTAGGAGGGCCGCGACGAGGGGGCGTTCGGCCGCGACCGCGTCCAGCAGGGCAGGATCGTTCAGAGCGGGCCGTACGGCGTCGCGGACGTCCGGCGCTTCCGGCCCGTACGGCACGGTCAGCGCCATCTCGCGCACCAGCCGGTCCGCACTGCGTCCGGCAACGGTCTGCAACGCCACCCAGTCGGCCACCCGCAGCACGAACCGCAACCCGTCCGCCCGGGCCGCCGCCGGCGTCACGAGGCGTTGCTCCAGCGGCCACTCCGCGAGCGCCACCGACGTACCGGTCAGGTCGGCCGACAGGCCCGCGCAGACCACCGGCACCGGCGCGCGCTGTTCGTCGCGCAGCAGACCGGCCAGCCCGGCCATGTCCAGGTCGCCGTCGAACAGCGCTCGGTGCACCGACACGACGAGCCGGGCCGGAGCCGGGGCACCGAGCAGCAGCAGCGCGTGGCGGGCCTGCTCGCGGGCGCTGGGCAGCGTGTTCAGGCGGGTCATAGCGTTCACTTCGGTCGGGTGATCGGCGAGTTGACTCTAGATCGTCGGTCATCACACCGGCAATTGCCGGACGACTCCCCACGTTTCACCCCGCGGAGGCGAATAAGCCCCACATATCGGACGGGACGAGTTGGGCGCGCTACGTTTTGAACTATGCCGAAGGCCATCTGGAACGACGAGATCATCGCCGAGAGCGACGACACCGTGATCGTCGAGGGCAACACGTACTTCCCTCGCGCCTCGCTGCGGGAGGACGTGCTGCGACCCTCCGACACGCACACCGTGTGCCCGTGGAAGGGCAAGGCGTCGTACTACAGCCTCGAGGCCGGTGACAAAACGACCGCCGACGCCGTCTGGTACTACCCCGAACCGAAGCCGGACGCCAAGGCGGTCCGCGATCGGGTGGCGTTCTGGAAGGACGTCAAGGTCGTCAGCTGAGCCGGGGGTGGGCCTCGGCGATCGAGGCCACATCCAGGTAGTCCAGCAGGTCCCGCTGCTCGGCCGGGTCGAGCGCGCCGAACGCCTCGTAGGCGGCTGCCCGCGCGTACGGCGTCTCGGCCGCCAGCAGCGCGATGATCGCCGACCAGGCCAGGGAGACCTGGTCGAACAGGCGGGCGGTCCGCAACGAGGTGAGCCGGCTGAGCATGGCCACCTTGGTCGCCGCGTCCTCGTCGTGCCGCACCCGGTCGGACAGCTCGAACAACGCCTTGCCCCGGTACGGGTGCTCGGCCTCGATCATCCGGGCCAGGTCGGCGTTGCTCATCGTCTCCACCGGCGGCGCCGGGCCGCGGCCCGGCAGTTCGGGCCGCGGTGACTCAGCGGGCACGGCTGTCCCGCCCGCTCTCGAAACCACCGCCCGGCGCCTGGGACGGCAGCGTCGGCCGGCTCTGGAACGTCGGGAACGGCGGCGTCGGCATCACCGGCTCGGCCGGCGGTTCCATCGGGAACCGCTGCGTGAAGCTGTCGAGCACGGCCCGCCCGGTCTCCGACTCGGCGCCGACCGTATCGGTGACCGCATCGGCCACCCGGTCGGTCAGTCCGTGCTGGGCCTGCCGCATCGTCCGCAAAATCTCCCGCGCCAGCTCGGGCCGCTTCTGAAGCTCCAGCCCGATCGGGATGCCGGAACTGGCCACGGTCACCCGTACGCCGTGGTCGGTGTTCTCCGCCTCCGACGTCAGCGAGGCGACCCGATCGGCCAGCACGGCCGCGGCGTCGGTGGGGTCGTGGACCGGCGTGATCCACGATCGTTGGGCGTCCGCCGAGGTCTCGATATTTCGACCCAGCACAGTTTGTCCTCCGTTGCCGACTTTCTCTGTGTTGGAGTCCTATGAGATCACGCCTGGCCGGAGCGTGCGAGCACGCCCTCCAGCCACGCCCGCACGTCACCCGACCCGACGACCGCCGTAACCTCGGGGTAACAGATCAATCGTCATGGGTGAACCGACGAAGGGCAGGTAGTCCGTGAGCGGGGAGACCCCCGGCGTCCCCCGGCGGGACGCCGAGCCGCAGTGGCGGTCGGACGTGCTTGACCTGTCGGGCGGGTCGCTGTCCGATCTGCCGGATTCGGTGCTCGGCGCGAGCCTGCGACGGCTGGCCGCCGAACTCGACGACCCGGACGAGCCGATCGCCGGCTTCAACTCGGCCTTGTAACCGCGGTGCGCCACCACACGCTGAGCGATTCCGCGTTCGCCGCGCTCGGAGCCGGGCGGCCGTCGGCGGCGACGGTGGACGAGCTCCGGCGGGCCGCCTACGGCCGCCACGTGCTGCTGCAGGCGCTACGGCACGGTCACGGGTCGCCGCCGTCCGATCCGCTGTGGGGCGCCTGGGCCGCGGCCCCGGCGCGCGGTGAGCCGCCGTCCCCGGCCGGTCATCGTCTGGTCGCCACCCATGAAAATCACACGATTGCCGTACGCCTGGAAGACGCCGATCCGCGCCGCGACCTGCTCGGCCTACCGCCGACCGGCCGGTTGGCGGCATCCGAGGTCGCGCACTGGCAGGCGTGCCTGGATTCGGCGTGGCGGCTGCTGGTGACCCGGCACCCCGCGGCCGCCGGCACGCTGGCCGGGACGTGGCCCGGATGGCCGCGGCGACCAACGCCGACCACGAGCTCCGCTGGCGGCTGCACAACCACGTCGCCGACCCGGCGTGGGTCGCGTCGGCGGCCGCCGCGTGGCGGGGCGGGCATCCGGCGCCGTCCGGGCCGCCGCTGCTGCGGCTGGTCGCCGCGCCGGGCCGCGTACTGGAGAACAGCGGCCGCCTGGAGCTGATCCGGGGGGCGCTGACCGGCGGTGACCAGACGCTCCAGCCCGGAGGTCGCGCAACGGCCGGGGATGTCGCCTTCGTGCGCGGAGACGTCGTGACTGCGGCCGGCGCGTACTTGAAAGATCTGAAGACCGACGCCTCCTGGACCGGATTCGCGCTGGCGGCCGGCGATGCCGCCCTGATTGCGCACCTCGAGACCGTCGTGGCCGTCAGTCGTGCGCTCGACCACGACGCACCGGATCCAACCGTGCTGAAGAGATGGCTCAGATCGGAGGCGGCCGGACCGAACTAAGGCGCGGAGGTGAGGCATGAACCGGAGCAAGCCGATGGACCGCGTACGGCGGGTCGTCGACGACGTCATGATCTTCGCGGCGTTGCTGCTGCTCGCGTGGCCGGCGCTGTTCGACGGCATGGCGCGCGACCACAGCGGGTTCCTGCCACGGGCGCTTCCGGTCGCGGTGGTGGTCTTCCTCGGGTTCGGCGTGGTCATGCTGGCCACGCGGTGGCCGCTGGTGCAGTACGCCCCGGTGGCCTCGGCCGTACTCATGGCGGGCTTCTGGCACTACCGGCACGGCGCCGTCGATCCGGCGCTCACCTGGCTGATCATCGCGGTGTCGGCGGTCATCCTGGTCCGCCAGTTCCTCGGCACCCGGACCAACGAAGGGCTGATGCGGGATCTGACCCGGCAGCGCGCGATCCTGGCCCGGCAGGCGTTCCGTGACCCGCTGACCGAGCTCGGCAACCGCAAGATGTTCATCGACCACGCCACCGACGCGCTGGCCGACGCCGACGACCTGATGACCGCGATCGTCCTGATCGACCTGGACGGGTTCAAGGAGATCAACGACACGTACGGCCACGCCACCGGCGACGCGCTGCTGCGGGCGACGGCCGAGCGGCTGAACGCGAACGTGCGGGCCAACGACACCGTCGCCCGGCTGGGCGGCGACGAGTTCGTGGTGCTGTTGCCGCGGCTGGTCGACGACACGATCGCCGACTCGGTGGCCGACCGGATCCTGCGCGACCTGTCCCTGCCGCTCGTCGTCGGCGAGGCCGTGCTGAGCATCCCGGCCAGCGCCGGGATCGCGATCACCCGCGGCTCCCAGATGGCCGTGGACGAGGTCATGCGCGAGGCCGACCTGGCGCTGTACCAGGCCAAGGGCGAGGGCAAGGGAGTCGCCCGGCGGTTCGACCCGGCCCGGTTCGCCGCGGCCGAGCAGCGTCGCCGGGAGGAGGCCGAGCTGCGGGCCGCCCTGGTGCTGGGCCAGTTCGAGGTGTACTACCAGCCGATCGTCAACCTGGCCGGCCAGCGGACCGTCGGCGTCGAGGCGCTGGTGCGCTGGCAGCATCCGGAGCGCGGGCTGCTGCCGCCGGCCGAGTTCCTGGACATGGCCGAGAAACTGGGCATGCTGCCCGAACTGGGCGGCTGGGTGCTCGACCAAGCATGCCGGCAGGCCGCGATCTGGCAGACCGGGAACCCGGGATTCGAACTCAACGTCAACCTGTCGGCGTCGCAGCTGGGCAATCCGCACCTCATCGACGAGGTCCGGGCCGTACTCGAGACGACCGGTCTGGCGCCGAACCTGCTGGTGCTGGAGCTGACCGAGTCGGTCGCGCTGGTGGACCTGGTCGAGTCGGCCCGGGTGCTGACCGCCCTCAAGACCCTGGGCGTACGGATCGCCCTGGACGACTTCGGCACGGGTTTCTCGTCGTTGAGCCACCTGGGTGCGCTGCCGGTCGACGTGGTCAAGATCGACCGCTCGTTCGTGCAGGCGATGCAGGAGAGCACGGGCGCGTCGGTGGCCGAGGCGGTGCTGCAGATTGCGCGGACGTTCCAGCTGTCCCCGGTGGCCGAGGGCGTGGAGGACGAGGAGCAGGCGGACCGGCTGCGCGAGCTGGAGTGCACGCAGGCGCAGGGCTACCACTTCGCCCGGCCGATGCCCGCGGACGAGATCTCCGCGCTGCTGGTCCGGGAATCGGTCAGTTCCTAGAGCGGTGGCGGGTCGATGTCCGTCTCGAGGCGCAGGCCGGCGGCGGCGTCGGCCAGGATCGGATGATCTTCGCCGTACGCCTTGATCAGCCCAGCCGTCGCCACCTCGCGGCCGGCCTCGTCGCCCGCGTCCAGGGCGAGGTTGAAGGCGCAGGCCACCGTGTCCGGGTGATCGTCCCCGCGAACCAGGCGGGACCGGGTCAGCGTGTCGGTGGCGATCTCCCGGGCCGGTTGGGCGTCGCCGGTCGCGGACAGGTCGGCGGCCAGGCCGTTGGCACAGGACAACGTGAACGGGTGGTCGGCGCCGACCGCCCGCCGCAGCCCGCCCAGCGCCTCGGCGTCGATCGTCCGGGCCTCGGCGAACCGGCCCTGGCTGGTTCTGTCCGGTCTGCTGGAGGTCGTCGAGCTCACGCCTTGACCGGCTCCTCGAAGACGAGTCCGAGGCCGGGCGCGAGCGGCTTGAGGCGCTTGGCCCCGAGCAGCAGCAGCGACAGCAGCGAGGCCACGATGGCCAGCGCCCCGGCGCCGTAGAAGGCCCAGTCGTACGTGCCGAGCTGGTCGCGCAGCAGGCCCGCGGCCGACGCCGCGACGGCCGCCCCGATCTGGTGCGACGCGAACACCCAGCCGAAGACGACCGCACCGCTGGCGCCGAAGTACTCCCGGCACAGCGCCACCGTGGGTGGCACGGTCGCCACCCAGTCGAGGCCGTAGAACAGGATGAAGATGACCATGTTGGGATGCACGGTCGCGGCGAACAGCGACGGCAGCACGAGCAGCGACAGGCCGCGCAGGAAGTAGTAGCCGCCGAGCAGCAGGCGGCTGTCCACCCGGTCGGTCAGCCAGCCCGACGCGATGGTCCCGGCGATGTCGAACAGCCCGACCAGCGCCAGCAGGCCGGCGGCGGTCGTCTCGGACACGCCGTGGTCGTGCGCGGCCGGGATGAAGTGCGTGCCGACCAGGCCGTTGGTGGTGGCTCCGCAGATCGCGAAGCCGCCGGCCAGCAACCAGAACCGGCCCGTACGGGCGGCCTGCCGGAGGGCCCGCAGCGCGTTGCGGGCGGCGCTGCCGGCCGGCATCGTCGGCGGAATGTCGGTGTCCGTGGCGCCGTACGCGGTGACGCCCAGGTCCGCCGGATAGTCCCGCAGCCGCCAGAACACCAGCGGCACCACGATCAGCGCCCCGAAGGACACCACCAGCGCCGCCACCCGCCAGCCCCCGTGCTGGGTCAGGTTGGCCAGCACCGGCAGGAAGATCAGCTGCCCGGCCGCACCGCCCGCGGTGAGCACCCCGGTGACCAGCCCGCGCCGGGCCACGAACCACCGCCCGGTCACCGTGGCCACGAACGCCAGCGCCATCGACCCGGTGCCCAGCCCGACCAGGACGCCCCAGCACAGCACCAGTTGCCAGCTCGCGGTCATGAACACGGTCAGGCCGCTGCCCGTGGCGACCAGCAGCAGCGCCACCATCACCACCCGGCGGATGCCGAACTTGTCCATTAGCGCGGCCGCGAAGGGCGCGGTCAGGCCGTACAGCAGGAGGTTGACCGACACCGCGGCCGAAATCGTGCCGACCGACCAGCCGAACTCGTCGTGCAACGGGCCGATGAGCACGGACGGGGTGGCCCGGAAGCCGGCCGCGCCGACCAGGGCGACGAACGCCACCCCGGCCACGAGCCAGGCGGGATGCAGGCGGTTCTTGGTCACCACCGAATTCTGCGCAATGACGGGCCGAACCGGCGAGTGGCCGGAAGGCCATCATGCGCAAGAATTGAGCCATGACGCATCGGGTGGCGGTCCTCGCGCTGGACAACGTGGTGGCGTTCGACCTGGGCGTGCCCTCCCAGGTGCTCAATGCCTCCCGGGAGGACGACGACCACCGCTTCTACGACGTCCGGATCTGCGGCCCCGGGCCGATACGCAGCACGGCCGGCTTCACCGTGACGCCGGACCACGATCTCTCGCTGCTGGCCACCGCCGACACCGTGATCGTGCCCGGGGTCAGCGCCGGCCCGACGGTCACCGACGGCACCGTCCCGGCCGGCATCGCCGCCGCCCTCCGCGATGCACACGCCCGCGGGGCCCGCATCGTGTCGGTCTGCACCGGCGCCAGCGCGCTCGCCGCGGCCGGCCTGCTGGACGGCCGCCCGGCCGCCTCGCACTGGGCCTGGAGCACCCGTTTGCGGCAGCTGTATCCGCAGGTCAGGTGGGATTTCGACGTGCTCTTCGTGGACGACGGGGACGTGCTCACCTCGGCCGGGGTGGGCGCCGGCGTCGACCTGTGCCTGCACATCGTGCGTACCGATCAGGGCAGCGCCGCGGCCAACCGGGCGGCCCGGCGCTGCGTGGTCCCGGCCTGGCGGGACGGCGGTCAGGCCCAGTTCATCGAGCGGCCGGTGCCGCAGGCCGGCGGGATCGGCACCGAGCGGACCCGGACCTGGGCGCTGGAACGGCTGGCCCAGCCGGTCGGTCTGGAGGAGATGGCGGAGCACGCGCGGATGAGCGTCCGGACGTTCACCCGGCATTTCCGGGACGAGACCGGGCTCAGCCCGGCGCGGTGGCTGCTGCAGCAGCGGGTGGCCCACGCCCGGCTGCTGCTGGAGTCGACCGATCTGGCCGTGGACGCGGTGGCCCGCCGCTCGGGCCTGGGCAGCGCCACGTCGCTCCGGCAGCATCTGCACGCCGCGATCGGGGTGGCACCCTCGGCGTACCGGCGGACATTCCGCCAGCAATAGGTCGACGATGCCCCGATACCTCAGTTGACGGCGGAAGTGTCCGATGGGACATGCGTACCCCGTACGTACCGTTTCCCGAGGATGTCATGGATCAGACCTTCCGCCCGCTGCTGGATGCGCTGAAACAGATCGGCGTGGACCCCCAGGCGCTCGACGCGGCTGCGGCCGAGGCGCAGCGCAGCGGACGGTCGGTGCGGTCGGTCCTGATCAACGACCAGGTGGTCACCGAGGAGCAGCTGACCACGGCGGCCGCCGCGGCGTTCGGCATCAACACGCTCGACCTGGTCGGCTACAACCCCGACCCGGCCGCGCTCAAGCGCATCCCGCTGCCGGTGGTGCTGCGGCACCGGGTACTCGGCCTGTCGGTGAACGGCAACGAGCTGACCGTAGGCGTCACCGACCCGGGCGACGTGGTGGCGCTGGACGACGTCCGGGCGGCCACGGGGATGATCATCCGGCCGGTGGTGGTGGCCCGCAGCGAGGTCCGCCGGATCATCGAGCGGCTCCAGCGCGAGGACAGCGACCTCGGCGACCTGGCCGACACCTCGCTCGACGACTCGGCCATGTCGGCCCAGACGAACAATGCCGACGACGCGCCGATCGTGCGCTACGTGAACAACCTGATCGAGCAGGCCGTCCAGAACCGCGCCTCCGACCTGCACCTCGAGCCGACCGAGGACGACATGCGCGTCCGGTACCGGATCGACGGCGTGCTGCACGAGTTGGACAGCATCCCGCGCGGCGTGATGGCCGCCCTGACCTCCCGCCTCAAGATCATGTCGGGGGTCGACATCACCGAGAAGCGGATGCCGCAGAACGGCCGGATCACCGCGCTGATCCGGGACCGCCCGGTCGACCTGCGAACCGCCACGCTGCCCACGGTGTGGGGCGAGAAGATCGTGCTCCGCGTGCTCGACACCGGCGGCATCGACCTGGACGTGAACAAGCTGGGGTTCACCCAGCACAACCTGAGCCGCTTCTCCGAGTCGTTCACCAAGCCACACGGCATGCTCCTGGTCACCGGCCCCACCGGGTCCGGCAAATCCACCACGCTGTACGCGACCCTCGGGCAGATCAGCAAGCCGGAGGTCAACGTCATCACCGTGGAGGACCCGGTCGAGTACCGGCTCCGCGGGGTGAACCAGGTGCAGGTCAACCACAAAGCCGGGCTGACCTTCGCCGCCGTGCTGCCGGCCATCCTGCGCTCCGACCCGGACGTCGTGCTGATCGGCGAGATCCGGGACGGCAACACCGCGCAGATCGCCGTCGAGGCGTCGCTGACCGGCCACCTGGTGCTCTCCACGCTGCACACCAACGACGCGCCGGGCGCGATCACCCGGCTCACCGAGATGGGCATCGAGCCCTTCCTGGTCGGCTCGTCGCTGGACTGCGTGCTGGCTCAGCGGCTGGCGCGGCGGCTCTGCGACTGGTGCAAGGAGGCGTACACCCCGCCGGAGGAGGAGCTGATCGGGGCGAACTGGCCGTTCCAGGACCTGGTTGTGCCGGAGGCGCTCTACCGCCCGGTCGGCTGTCGCAACTGCGCCAACACCGGGTACCGCGGCCGGATCGCGCTGCACGAGGTCATGCCGGTCACGCCGGAGATCGAGTCGCTGACCATCCGGCGCTCGTCGTCGAACGAGATCCGCGAGGTCGCGCTGGCCCAGGGGATGTACGACCTGCGGGCGGACGGGCTGGCCAAGGCGTCCGGCGGCCTGACCTCGGTCCGCGAGGTCTCCCGAGTGGCCATCTAGCGACATTACGCCTTATTCGACAGTCGCACACAAATCCCGCGAAACAGCCCCGAAGGCTGCCGTCAAGAGTGCCGAATGAGGAGGCGTCAACTCTAGAAGCAACAGATCGGGACCGCAGATGACGGTGCAACAGGAGTACGGGATCGGCCAGGTGCCGCCGCCGGCCGCCCCGGCCGACGCGCCCGCTCCGGTGGACGGCGACCTCGCCATCCTCGACCAGATGCTGGTCGCGATGGTCGAGTCCCGCGGTTCCGACCTGCATCTGACGGTCGGCTCGCCGCCGATGATCCGGGTCGACGGCAGCCTGCGCGCGCTGCCCGGGTACGGCAAGCTCAACTCGGCCGACACCGCCCTGCTGTGCCGGGCCGCGGTGAGCGCCGACCAGTGGGCGAGCTTCCAGCGCGACCAGGAGATGGACTTCGCGCACAGCATCGTCGGGGTGTCCCGCTTCCGCGGCAACCTCTACGTGCAGCGGCACTCCTGCGGCGCGGTCTTCCGGGCCATCCCGCACAAGATCAAGCCGCTGGACGAACTCGGCATGCCCGAGTCGGTGGCCCGCTTCGCCCACCTGCCCCGCGGCCTGGTGCTGGTCACCGGCCCCACCGGGTCGGGCAAGACCACCACCCTGGCGTCGGTGCTGGACCTGGCCAACCGCAGCCGGGCAGCGCACATCATTACCATCGAGGACCCGATCGAGTTCCTCCACCCGCACAAGCGCAGCCTGGTGAACCAGCGCGAGGTCGGCTCGGACACGGAGTCCTTCCCCGAGGCGCTCAAGCACGCGCTGCGCCAGGACCCGGACATCATCCTGGTCGGCGAGCTGCGTGACCTGGAGACCACGGCCACCGCGCTGACCGCGGCCGAGACCGGTCACCTGGTACTGGCAACGCTGCACACCCAGAGCGCCACCCAGACCGTCGACCGCGTCATCGACATCTTCCCCCCGCATCAGCAGCTGCAGATCCGCGCCCAGCTGGCGGCCAGCCTCCAGGGTGTGGTCACCCAGGCGCTGGCGCCCAAGGCGGACGGCAACGGACGGGTGGTGATCGCCGAGATCCTGACGGCCACGCCCGCCATCCGGAGCCTGATCCGCGAGGGCAAGTCGCACCAGATCCCGTCGTTCATGCAGGCCGGCGCGGGCGAGGGCATGTTGGCCTTCGATCAGCACCTGGCCGAGAAGGTCCGCGAGGGTCTGGTCAGCCATCAGGTGGCGCTGGAGATCTGCCATTCCCAGGAAGAGCTCAAGCGACTCATCGGACGGATGTGACGGCATGCCGGCCACCAAGACCTTCCACTACAACAGCATCGATTCGTCCGGCCGCAAGACCAAGGGCACGATCGAGGCGCCCAACGAGACCGCGGCCACCCATCAGTTGCGCCAGCGCGGCGAGGTGCCGCTCGAGCTCTCCATCGCCGGCCAGGGTATGAACCGGGATCTGAAGATCCCCGGCCTGGGCGGCCGGACCAAGCTCAAGGACCTGGCCATCTTCGCCCGCCAGTTCGCCACGATGACCGCATCCGGCATGTCCCTGCTGCGCTCACTGGCCATTCTGGAGGAACAGACCTCGGCAATGACGCTGAAGAGGGCGCTCGGCGAAGTCCGGACCGATGTCGCCGCCGGCGTCTCGTTGTCGTCTTCGATGGCCCGGCACGACCGGATCTTCCCGCGACTGATGATCGCGATGATCCGGGCCGGTGAGGCCGGCGGCATGATCGACCGGGCGCTCGAGCAGATCGCCGACAGCCTGGAGAAGGACAGCGCGCTCCGCGGCAAGATCAAGAGCGCCCTGACCTATCCGGTGATCGTGCTGTGCTTCACGTTCGTCCTGATCGCGGCCGTGCTGATCTTCATCGTCCCGATCTTCGAGCAGATGTTCAAGAACCTCGGCGGCAAGCTGCCGGCGATCACCCAGTTCCTGGTGACCGCCAGCCACAACATGTGGTGGATCGGGCCGCTGGTGCTGGCCGTGATCATCGGCAGCTCGGTGACCTACAAGCGGCAGATGCGCGAAAGCGAGTCGTTCCGGCTCAAGGCCGATCAGCTCCGGCTCAAGGCGCCGGTGTTCGGTCAGCTGTTCCGCAAGCTCGCGATGAGCCGGTTCGCCCGCAACCTGGGACTGCTGCTCAACGTCGGCGTGCCGGTGATGCAGGCGCTGGCCGTGGTCGGTGAGACCACCGGTAACGAGGTGATCAACGCCGCGATGAAGGACGTGCAGAGCGCTGTACGCGACGGCCAGACCATGTCCAGCGCGCTGCGCCACCACCCGATCTTCCCCGAGATGGTCACGCAGATGATCGAAGTGGGTGAAGAAAGCGGTCAAATCAGTCAGATGCTCGACAAGGTTGCCGATTTCTACGACAGAGAAGTCGACAGTTCCGCCGAATCTCTGACCGCTTCGATCGAACCGATCATGGTCCTCGTCATGGGAGCCGTGGTCGGCGGAATGGTCATCTGCCTGTACCTACCGATGTTCACCATCTACCAGAACATCCAGAGCAACTGACGCTCTGGAGCAGGAACGACCGGTCTCCGGTCGACGTCGGGCGTCCGAGCCCGGAACAACCTCATCCCCGCTCCACCCTGACGCCCTACTGGAGGCACCCCCAATGCAGGACATGATCAGCCGGCTGCGCGCCAAGAAGCAGGACGACGGCTTCACGCTCATCGAGCTCCTCGTCGTCGTGGTCATCATCGGGGTCCTGGTCGCGATCGCGGTCCCGGTCTACCTGAACTACCGCCAGGGTGCGGCCGACAAGTCGGCCCAGTCCGATGCCCGTGGCGCGATCAGTGCCATCGAGCAGTACTACACCAACAACGGCAACACGTACCCGGCGACGATCGCCACGACCAGCACGACGGTCGGCCAGCCGCTCACGCTGACCGCGCAGACCAACGGCACCGCCGGCACGATCACGCTCTCGGACAAGAGCCAGCTCGGCTACAACCTCGCTACCGGCGGTGGGTCGTACATCATCTGCTCGAACAACACCGGCGGATCGGGCAAGTGGTACAAGTACGACAGCTCGGCCGGCGGCTCGGTGAAGGCGTCGACGGTGGCCGCGTCCGCCGTGTCGCTCACCAACTGCTGATCACGCGCCGACCGCTCACCGACACCGAGGCCAAGGAGGTTCGACCGTGCTGCTCGGCATCGTCGGCCTCCTTGGCCTCGCCGTCGGATCGTTCCTGAACGTCGTCATCCACCGGGTCCCCCGCGACGAGTCGCTGGTCCGCCCCGGTTCGCACTGCTCGCACTGCGGGGCCGAGGTGCGTCCGCGGCACAACATCCCCATTCTCGGATGGCTCCTGCTGCGGGGCCGGTGCGCCGACTGCAAGGCCCCGATCAGCGCTCGGTACCCGCTCGTGGAAGCCGGTACCGCGGCGCTGTTCGTCGCCGTGGCCGCCCGCTTCGGCTGGTCCTGGCAGCTGCCGGCGTACCTGTACCTGGCGGCCGTGGCCATCGCGCTGGCCGTCATCGACCTCGACGTCAAGCGGCTGCCCGACAAGATCGTGCTGCCGTCGTACGGCGTGGCGGTGCTCCTGCTGGTGCCGGCCATGATCGCCGGCCACCGCTGGACCGCCGGCGTCCGGGGCCTGATCGCCGCGGTCGTGCTCTACCTGACCTTCCTGGTCATCAGCTTCTTCGGGATGGGCGGCGGCGACGTCAAGCTGGCCGCTCTGCTCGGCATCTACCTCGGCTGGCTCAGTTGGAGCTCCGTCGCCGTCGGGATGTTCGCCGGCTTCCTGCTCGGCGGACTCTTCGGCGTCGTGTTGATGCTCACCCGCGCCGCCACCCGCAAGACCCGGGTCCCGTACGGCCCGTTCATGCTCGCCGGCGCGTTCCTGGCGGTGTTCGCCGCCGCTCCGATCGCGCACTGGTACTCGACCCTGCTCATCCCCTCGGCCTGAAGGAAGGTAACCGATGGCTGGCGTCATTCCGATCGGGCTGGACATCGGCTCGTCGTCGATCCGCGCCGTCGAGGTACGGCGCACCAAGGACGACCACGCGCTGACCAACTTCGGCCAGATCCCGCTGCCCCCGGGCGTCGTCCAGGGCGGTGTCGTCCAGGAACCGGGCACCGTCACGTCGGCCCTCAAACAGCTCTGGGCCGCCTGCAAGTTCGACACCAAGAAGGTCCGGCTCGGGGTGACCAACCCGCAGCTGGTGGTCCGCGAGATGTCGGTGTCCAACCTGCCGGCCAAGGAGATGCACCGGTCGCTGCCGTTCCAGGTGCGCGACATGCTGCCGCTGGCGGTGGAGCGGTCGATCCTGGACTTCCGGCCGCTGGAGGAGCCGGGCGACAGCCCGACCGTACGGGGACTGCTCATCGCCGTACCCAAGGAGGCGGTGATGACCGCGGTGGACGCGGCCGAGCGGGCCGGCCTGCACGTCGTCGGCGTCGACCTGTCGTCGTTCGCGTTGCTGCGGGCCGCATCCCGGCTGGACGCCCAGGTCGAGGCGATCGTCGACATCGGAGCCGAGGTGACCAGCGTGGTGGTGCACGCCGACGGCGAACCGTTGTTCGTCCGGACCGTTCCCCGTGGCGGCCACGAGGTCACCGCCAACATCGCCACCCGGCTGGGCATCACGCCGGAGGAGGCCGAGGTCGTCAAATGCCGGTTCGGCCTGCACGGTGACGGCCGGCCGGACACCGCGGCCGCAGCCGCCGACGCGATCCGGCCGCTGATCAACGAGCTGCGCAGCTCCTTCACGTACCTGGCCTCGGGGGAGCGGCAGAAGCAGGTCACCCGGATCTCCCTGGCCGGCGGCAGCGCCCTGATGCCCGGCCTGGCCGAGCACCTGCAGGAGCAGCTGCAGGTGGCCGTGATGTACGCGGACAACGCCGGCCGGCTGCGGGACACCCGCCGGGCCCGCGAACGCGGCTTCGACAGTTTCGTGCCCTCGGCCGCGGTGTCGATCGGCCTCACCCTGGGAGCGGCAGCCTGATGGCGACGACCACCCTCATGCCTCTGGACCCGGCGCTCAACCCGCAACGGGTGCACCGGATCCTCACCATCTCGGCCGACCTCCTGCCGGAGGAGGTGGTCGCCGGCCGCCGGTCGCGGCGCAGCCGGGGCTGGGTCGCCGTCGCCGTCCTCGTGGTGCTCGTCCTGCTCGGGGTCTGGTACGGCCGGGCCCTGCACAACGTCGACACCCGCGAGAGCGAGCTGAGCGTGGCCACCAAGACGGCCACCGACCTGCAGAAGAGCCAGAACTCCCACCAGAAGGTGGTGACCACGCAGAACCAGACGACGACCATCACCAAGCAGCTCAACCAGGTCATGTCCGCCGACCTGCCCTGGGCGACGCTGCTGAACCGGCTGCGCGGCACCGGCACCGACTCCGGCGTGACCGTCAGCGGTATCACCGCGTCGCTGGCGCTGAGCAAGACCGCCGTCGCCACCGACTCGCTGCCGAGCACGAGCAAGGCGCGGGCGATCGGGACGGTCACCCTCTCCGGCTCGGCGCCGGACAAGCCGACCGTGGCGCGGTACGTCCAGAACCTGGGCGGCGTCACCGGTGTGGCCAACCCCTACCTGACCACGGCGACCCAGGCCGACGACAACACCTGGTCGTTCAACATCACCGTCGACATCACCTCCGCCAACCAGTGCGGCCGGTTCACCTCCAAGTGCGGGAGCAAGTGATGGGCGCGCGATCCAGCGGGCGGCTGTGGGTGTTCGGCGGCGCGGCGCTGATCGTGCTCCTCGTCGTGGGCTCCTACTTCCTGCTCATCGGCCCCAAGTACGCCGAGGCCGACGACGTCGACCAGCAGACCGGCGCCACCCAGGATCAGATCGTGGTGCTGCGCAAGCGCAACGCCGAGCTGAACAAGCAGGAGAAGGAACTGCCGACGTTCCTGGCGCAACTGGCCAAGGGCCAGAAGGCGCTGCCGGCCACGGCCGGGATGTCGGACTTCCTGAACCAGCTCCAGGCGGCCGGCGACAACGTCGGCATCACGGTCAGCGGGCTGAGCGTGGCCGCGCCGATCGCGTCGACCGACTCCCGCGGTGTCTGGGAGCTGCCGGTGACGCTCACTGCCGTGGGTGACGCCGACAAGCTCAGCGCCTTCCTGACCCAGTTGCAGAACGTGCAGCCGCGGGCCGCGCTGATCAAATCGGTCGACTTCAAGGCGGCCGACCCCACGGCCGACACCTCCGGCGGCGCCGGCGCGAGCGAGCCGACGATGAACCTCAGCCTGTCCACGTTCGTCGCGCCGCCGGCCGGTTCCGGAACCCCGATCGTGACCACCAAATGAGGCGCCGTCCCCCCGGTGCCCGGCGTGACCACGGCTTCACCATGGTCGAGGTGCTGGTGTCGATGGCCGT
Organism: uncultured Actinoplanes sp.; assembly: GCA_964236515.1. Taxonomy (GTDB): domain Bacteria; phylum Actinomycetota; class Actinomycetes; order Mycobacteriales; family Micromonosporaceae; genus Actinoplanes. The sequence continues at coordinate 64,808 of CAXSDA010000023.1, read as the reverse complement.
CATCGGCATCGTGCTGCTGGCGGTCAGCACGTTCTTCGTGAAGTCGATGACGACCGTACGGCTGCAGGGTGCCCGGCAGGCGGCCATCCAGATCGCCGCGACCAGCATGGAGCAGCTGCGGGCGCTGGCCGGCGTGACCGCGATCAACTGGCTGACGACGCAGAAGCAGACCCCGACCTCCGCCGGGACCTCGTCGTCGGTGACCTACCAGCAGTCGTGGGACTGGTCGTGGGACTGCTCGACCACCCCGGTCGGTGGCTGCCCGAACAATCCGGTGACCGCGATCGCGGTGGCCCCGCTGCTCGCCAAGGCCTCGGTCACCGTCACCTGGGTCAGCCAGGACTGCGGGACGGCCACCGACGGGAAGTGCTCGTACGCGCTGACCACCCGGCTCAGCCTGTCCAGCGCCGAACCGGTGTTCACCTCATGAGGCGGCTCGCGCGCCGGTGGCGGCGACGCGCCGACGACGGGTTCACGCTGCTCGAGGTGATGGTCGGAGCGGCGCTGATGTCGGTGGTCATGGCCATCGCCACCTCCGGGTTCGTGGACATGTACCGGACCAGTGAGATCACCGACGCGGCGGCGACCGCCCAGTCCGACCTGACCGACACGTTCGGCCGCCTGGACCGGGAGATCCGTTACGCCTACCGGATCAACGCCGCATACCAGATCGGCACCTCCGCGTACGGCGTGGACTACCTCCTGTCCAACGGCGACGGCAAGAGCTACAACTGCGTGCAGCTCTCGCTTCCGTTGGCCGGCGGCACGCTGATGCGCCGGACCTGGTCGCAGTCGGCCGCCACGACCTCGGCCGACGGCACGGCGGCGGCGCTGGCCACCGACCTGTCCGGCACGGTCGACGGCAGCAGCCCGTTCACGGTGCTGACCGGAGCCGCGGACAGCAACTTCGACCGGCTGGTGCTGAACGTCCGCAGCACGGTCGGCACCTCCGGCAGCTCGTCGGTCACCCGGACGTTCTCGGTGCAGTTCACCGCGCTGAACACGCAGTCGGGCATCGACTCGACCTGCACCGAGGGGTGACCCCGCGGGCCGAGGTCGAGGGCGCGATGCAGACCCCCGACGGAGCCTGGCGGGTCGAGGTGGTCCGCCGCGGCCGGACGCGGTGGTACCGGGTCGTGCACGGCGACGACGAGTACGACTGGCTGCCCATCGCGGCCGTCGAGCGCATCCTGGCCGAGGGCGGCGTCGCTCTCGGCGACCTGGTCGACGCCCCGCCCTGAGGACGGCCGGGATCAGGGCACGCGCCAGACGGTGGTCGGGCCGGGCGCGGTCGGGCAGGCGAGATAGTGGTCGCGTACCACGCAGCCGTACGCGATGACCCCGTCCACCGCCCCGACCGCCGCGCCCGACCGGCTGACCAGCACCCGCCCCGGCACCCGGCGGTCCGTGGTCAGCGTCAGCGCGCCCAGGAACGACGTCCGCCCGAGCCGGCTCACCACCGCGCCGGTGGCCGCGTCCAGCAGCGCCGCCGACGGGTTCTCCTGCTGGTCGTACGCGAAGAGCTGCCCCGAGGTCCAGCGGAAGGCGGTGCTCCACGCCGGATCGGCCCACCGCACCGCGCCGGTCGCCGGGTCGATCCCGCTGACCCACCGGGTGTCGGTCACGCACAGCACCACCCCGCAGTCGGTGACCTGGCCGACCGGGCCACCGTCGGCGGTCCACAGCCGGGTCAGCGGGACGGTCGAGTACGCGGTCGTCGAGGCGTGACCGGCGGTGCGGCGGGACACGTACACCCGGTCGCCGACCGTACTGACCGCGACGGCGTCGAACGGCAGCGACGGGTCGACCGGACCGGTGACCGGCACGTGCAGGTCGCCCTGGCTGAGCACCGCCCCGCCGGTCCAGTCGAGCACGGTGACCAGGCCGGTGGCACCGACCGCGACGATCCGGCGGGGCGCGCCGGAGAACAACTCGTCCGGGCCGAGCTCGGCGGTCGGGTCGACGGTCCGGGTCCACACGGTCCGGCCGGTGCGGGCGTCCACCACCCGCAGCGACATGGCGGTCGCACTCAGATCGGTGCGGATCAGCGCGCGGCCGCCGGCCAGCGCGACCACGGTGCTGTTGGGTTCGCCCGCCCGCCACAGCGTGTCGCCGGTGTCCGCGTCCAGGAACGCCGTCCGCGGATCGTTGCCGGAGCGGGCCATCAGCACGTGCGACGCCGGGTCGATCACCAGGTCCTGCACGTCCTGGTTGAGGCTGCCGGACCAGGCCGGGGCGCCGTCCGGCAGGTGGTAGGCGCGCAGGATCGAGGCGCTGTTCGGGTTCTCACCGAACTGCGCCAGGTACAACCGGTCCGGCCCGAGCGCGAACGCCGCGGCGGCGGTGCCACCCGCCGCCAGCAGACGGGTGATCCCGGCCGGCGGCCGTACCGAAGCGCCGGTGGTGGCCAGGACCAGCACCAGCAGCGCGAGCACCGCCGGCGCCCGCGACCGGACCCGGATCCGGGCCGGCCGGGCGGCGTCCAGGTCGATGATCGCCGCGGTCACAGGTCCCAGGATGCCCTGTGTTTCGTCCGGTGGGTACGCCCGCCGGGTCGCCGTCACGATGAGTAGAGTGCCGCTATGTCCTACGCGGTCCCGCCGACGCGCACCGCGGCGGTCGTCCGCCAGCTGCGCAACGAGATTGTCTCCGGCGAGCTTCCGCCGGGCACCCTGATCAAGGACGCCGAACTGGCCGCGCGCCTGGGCGTCAGCATCACCCCGGTGCGCGAGGCGATCGCCCAGCTGTCCGTCGAGGGCCTGATCGACATCGCGCCGAACCGGACGCGGCACGTCACCAAGGTGACCCAGAAGAACGCGCTCGAGCTGATCGACGTGATGGCCGTGCTGGCCTGCGCCGGGTTCGAGTGGGGGGTGGAGAACCTCACCGAGAACCACCTCGACCTGATGCGCCAGCGGCAGACCGAGTTCGTCGAGGGCCTGAAGTCGGGCAACGTGCTGGCCGCGGCGGCCGCCGGCGCCGACTTCAGCACGGTGGTCATCCTGGCCAGCGGCAATCGTGAGCTGCAGTCGCTGGTCGACCTGGTCGTCGCCCGTACGCTCCGGATCCTGGCCACGAGCGCCGAGAGCGACCTGTGGTCGACCTGGATCGAGGGGCACGACGAGATCCTGGCCCGGCTGGAGGCCGGCGACCGGGCGGGTGCGGTCGAACGGTACCGGCGCATCTACGTCGAGTACCGGGCGAAGGTCGAGACCCACCTGTTCCAGGAGGAATGAGGCGGACCTGCCGACCGGCGGGGAAGTTCCGCCACCTGGCGCCGGCCCGCCGGGGCCGCGACGACACATTCTCGTAAACCAGGAGTTCGGCATGGACCCGGCGCTGACGCTGCGGCGGTAGCGCCGGCACCGTTAAGTTTGGGGGGATTTCCCGGAGGCTGAGCCCCCGGCGGCGCTGCCTACAATGACGTGTGAGCTTGATCGAGGCGTACGTCACCGAACTCGACGGCGCGCTGCGGGGTCCGCGCGGGCTCAAGGCCGACATGGTCGCCGAGGCGCGTGACGGGCTGCTCGACGCGTCCGAGGCGTACGAACGGACCGGCCTCGACGCCGACGGTGCGCAACAGCAGGCGATCGCGGACTTCGGCCCGGTGGACTCGATCGCGCCCGACTACCAGGTCGAGCTCGGCCTCTCCCAAGGCCGCCGCACGGCGTTGCTGATCTGCGTGTCGCTGACCGCCCAGCCGCTGATCTGGCGGGTGCTGCTACCGCTTCTCGGCCACCCCGATAGCGTCGGCGGGCCGGCCTACAACGTGGTCAACCACCTGGTCGAGGGCATCGGCGCGCTGAGTATCGCGAGCGGGCTGCTGCTCGTGCTGGCGCTGGGCCCGGGTACGCGCCGTCTGCGCGCCCCGGACCGGCTGATCCGCGTGGTCGGCGTTTTCGCGCTGGTGGTGTGCGGGGTGTTCGTCGTGCTGGGCACGCTGATGTCGGCGCTCGGACCGGACGGTCAGGTGTGGAACGGCATGCCCACTCTGGCCGTACTGCTGTATCTGCCGTTGATGCACGTGGCCTTCGCCGCCCGCCGCTGCTTCATGGCCACGACGCCGGGCGCCCGCATCACGTAGCCGGGCCGGGGCGCAGCACACCCTCGATCACCGCGGCGAAACTCAGCCACTCCGTACGCTCGGCGCCGAGCATCTTGCGGCCGGCGGTGGTCAGCTCGTACGTCCGCCGTTTGCGCCCGCCCACCGTGCTCCACTCGCTCTGCACGGACCCGGCCCGCTCCAGCCGCCGCAACGCCGGGTAGACGGTCCCGGTGGGCAGGTCGAGCGCGCCCCCGCTGACCGCCTGGAGCGCCTCGATCACGGCGTACCCGTGCAGGGGCTGGCGCTCCAGCACCGAGAGGATCAAGGCGTCCAGATGCCCCCTGAGCGTGTCCGGCCTCATGTAGGCAATCTACACCGGCCGGGGGTTCCGGCGCGGTGCGTGATATGGGCAACCAGCGATTCGCTCGTATCGCTTGCCCCGGGTTGGGAGAATCGATCCCCGACGGTGGATTCGGCCGTACTGAAGGTCGAACCACCGACGGAGAGGAGACCCGTGAATCTCGATCGGTTGCGCCTGCTCGCCCGCCGGGCCGACCTGGACCGGCTCCGCCGCCTGCCGTCGGAGTACCAGGTGGAGGTCGACTGGGAGCGGCTCGGGCTGGGCAACCCGGTGACGCGGCGGCGGCTGCTGGGGGCCGTGCCGGGCGTGGCCGGGGTGGTCCTGCTGGCCGGGGAGGCGGCGGTGGAGCGACCGGCGCCCGTACCGCCCGCGACCACGAAACCGTTGGCCCGGCGCCATCGCGTGGAGAGCGCGACCCTGAAGCCGGCGGCCGTGCAGCGAAGGCCCGTCTACACGCTGGCCGAGTACCGCCGGCTGATGCCGGGACCGGCGTTCCCGGCGGACGCGGTGGCCCTCACCATCGACGACGGGCCGCACCCGGTGTGGACGCCGAAGATCCTCGACCTGCTGGAGAAGTACCACGTCCCGGCGATGTTCTGCATGATCGGCAATCAGGTGCTGGGGCACGAGGGCGTCGCCCGCAGCGTGGTCCACGCCGGGCATCAGCTCGCCAACCACACCTGGAGCCACCCGTCGACGCTGGCCCACGAGTCGGCCGCCGCGGTGCACAAGGAGATCGCCAAAGCGCAGGAGAAGATCCACGACACCACCGGTTACACGCCGAAGCTGTTCCGCTCCCCCGGCGGCTCCTGGTCGGCCACCGTGCTGCACGAGTCGGCGAAGTCCGGCCTGGTGCCGCTGGACTGGAGCGACGACCCCCGGGACTGGTCCAAGCCCGGCACCGCGGCGATCACCCAACGCATGCTGGCCTGCCGCCCGGGCCAGATCATCCTCTGCCACGACGGCGGCGGCGACCGCTCCGAGACGTACGCCGCCCTGAGCAAGGTCATCCCCGCGCTGTCCGCCCGCGGATACCACTTCGTCGCCCTCTGACCGGTCACCGGCGGCGGATCCCGGCCCGGCTGGTGACGACCCGGTACCCGTCCTCGAACTCGATCAGGGCCGAGTTCATCCGCGTGCTGCGCACCACCACGCGGCAGGCCCGGCCGGCCCGGTCCACCCCGTCGGCGAACCACGGCACCTTCCGGGCGGGCGGTCCGACCGTGCGCCACCGCCACACCCAGACGTACGGGAATTCGGTCGCCACGCGGCGACCGTAGCGTGGAACACTGCCGCCATGGCTTACGACGAGGCACTCGCCGACCGACTGCGGGACCTCCTCGAGCCGGTGGCCGGCCTGACCGAGCGGAAGATGTTCGGTGGCCTCGCCTTCCTCGTCCACGGCCACATGGCCGTCTCCGCCAGCGGTCGCGGCGGCCTCCTGCTGCGCGTCGACCCGGCCGACACCGGCCTGCTGGACGATTCGCACGCCGAGCCGTTCGTGATGCGCGGCCGGGAGCTGGACGGCTGGCTGCACGTCGACGCCGCCGGCGTGACGACGGATGCGGAGCTTGCCCGGTGGGCGGGGCTCGGGGTCGCGTACGCCCGTACTCTCCGCCCAAAGCCTGACGAACCGCGCCCGCTGCGCGCATCTCAGTACTGTGTCGTCTTATGTACCTTGACAGTCATAGTACTTGGACACACACTCATACGCAGGAGGTGATGAGGTGAGCTCCAGCAAAATCACATCCGATCTGCTGCGCGGAAACACCGACACGATGATCTTGCGGCTGCTGGCGGAATCCGACTGCTACGGCTACGAGATCGTCAAGAAGATCGGCGAGCGCTCGCACGGCGAGTACGAGCTCAAGGAAGCCACGATGTACTCCAGCGTCCGGCGCCTGGAGGCCGACGGCGACATCACCTGGTACTGGGGCGATGAATCGCAGGGTGGCCGGCGCAAATACTTCCGGATCACCGACAAGGGCCGCGCGACGTATGCCCGCAACAAGACCAACTGGGAGTACGCGAAGCGCGTACTCGACACCTTGCTCTGAGGAGACTGAGCATGACCGACAGGCTCAACACCTATGTGGACGGTGTCTTCGCGCCCTATCAGGGAGTGAAAAGCGTCAGCGAACTGAAGACAGATCTGCTCGCCGATCTGCACGAGCGGTTCCGTGAACTCAAGGCCGAGGGCAGGGACGACGCGGAGGCCTTCGAGCTGACCATCGACAGCATCGGCGACATCGAGCAGACCGTGCAGGAGGTGTCCAACGTCTCCCGGACGCTCGAGCGTCAGCTGGTGACCCGGTTCAACGCGAGCGCGCTGGCCGGCAGCGACTTCTCCCACACGGACGTGCCGGGCGGGAAGTTCGAGGCGAGCGCGCTGCGCGGCTCCAATTTCGCGCATGCCGACCTGACCGGCAGCTCGTTCAAGGCCAGCGACGTGGCCGACGCCAACTTCGACGGCGCCAATCTGACCGATGTGAACCTGACGACGCTCGAACTGGCGCGGTCCACTTTTCGCGGCACCGTCCTGGTGCGGACCGATTTCAGCCAGTCGGGACTGTCCGGGGTCAAATTCGCCGAGGCTGCGCTGGTCGACGTCAAATTCCGGATGACCGATCTGCGGCGTACGGAATTCGCGAACTGCAGCTTCACCGGCGTGGACTTCTCGATGTCCGATCTGCGCGGTCTGAACCTGGACGGCGTGACGCTGACCAGTGTGCGGTTCGAGCGGGCGGCGTTGGCCGGCGCCACTTTCCGGGAAGCGACGCTGCGGGACGTGTCCTTCTACGCGACCAGCCGCAAGTACCGTTCCGCCATCCGTACGGTGGCTTTCGACGGCGCGCGGATGGACAAGCTGACCTACGCCGGGCTCAAGAGCCTGGGCGCGGACCTGTCGACTGTGACCGTGTCGTGAGCGGCGCGGCGTTGCGGGTGCACGGATTGCGGAAGTCGTACCAGAAATTGAACGTGCTCCAGGGCGTGGACATCGAGGTGGCCGCCGGCAGCATCTTCGCGCTTCTCGGTTCGAACGGCGCCGGCAAGACCACGGTCGTACGGATTCTCAGCACCCTGCTGAAGCCGGACGGCGGCACGGCGAGCGTCAACGGATTCGATGTGGTGTCCCAGCCGGCGCAGGTGCGCGAGTCGATCAGCCTGACCGGCCAGTTCGCGGCGGTGGACGAGATCCTCACCGGCCGGGAGAACCTGATCATGATCGCCGACCTGCGCCGGGTGACGAACGGCGGCACCGTGGCCGACGATCTGCTGGCCCGGTTCGGCCTCGCCGACGCGGCCGGACGCCGGGTGGCGACCTATTCGGGGGGCATGCGCCGCCGGCTCGACATCGCCATGAGCCTGATCGGCGACCCGAAGGTCATCTTCCTCGACGAGCCGACCACCGGCCTCGACCCGGAGGCTCGCATCGAGGTGTGGCAGGTGATCCAGAAGCTCGCGGAGAGCGGCACCACGGTGTTGCTGACCACGCAGTACCTGGACGAGGCGGAGAAACTCGCCGACCGGATCGCGATCCTGCACCGCGGCACGATCATCGTCTCCGGCACCCTGGCCGAACTGCGGACACTGCTGCCGCCGGCGAAAGTCGAATACGTGGAACGACAGCCCACTTTGGAGGAGATCTTCCTGGCCATCGTCGGGAACGATGCGAAGGAACAACAATGAACACGCACTTCTTGGGCGACACCCGGGTGATGCTCCGACGGTCCCTACGCCACATCACGCGCAGCCCCGACACCATCATCACGGTGGCGATCATGCCGATCGCGTTCCTGCTGCTGTTCCGGTACGTGTTCGGCGGCGCCATCCGGGCGGACACCGACAACTACGTCAACTATCTGCTGCCCGGCATCCTGCTGATCGCCATCGCCAGCGGCATCTCCTACACCGCGTACCGCCTGTTCCTGGACCTGCAGGGCGGCATCTTCGAGCGCTTCCACTCGATGCCGATCGCCCGTTCGTCCGTGCTGTGGGGCCACGCCCTGACCTCGGTGGTGTCCAACGGGATCTCCGTGGTGGTCATCGTCCTGGTCGCCCTGGGCATCGGCTTCCGCTCGTCGGCCGGAGTGCTGACCTGGCTCGCCGTGGCCGGCATCCTGCTGCTCTTCACGCTCGCCCTGACCTGGATCGCGGTGCTGGCCGGGCTGTCGGCGAAATCCACCGACGGCGCGTCCGCGTTCTCCTACCCGATCATCTTCCTGCCGTTCGTCAGCTCGGCCTTCGTGCCCACGGCGACGATGCCCGGCCCGGTCCGGGCCTTCGCGGAGAATCAGCCGGTCACCTCGATCGTCAACACCATCCGGGCGCTGTTCGACCAGAAGCCGGTCGGCCACGACATCTGGGTGGCGCTCGCCTGGTGCGTCGGCGTCCTGATCATCGCGTACGTGCTCGCGATGGCGGCCTACCGGCGCCGGACGGCCTGAGCCGTTAATCGTTGGACGACGCCGGCGCCGTTCGCCATGGTGTGACGGTGACTGACCGGTACGCGGATGTGCGCACGTCGTTCGAGCAGAACCTGGCCGACGGCACCGACCTGGGTGCGGCGTTCTGCGTCACCGCCGACGATCAGGTGGTCGTCGACCTGTGGGGCGGTTTCGCGGACGAGGCCCGGACCCGGCCGTGGCGGGCCGACACCATCGTCGGCGTCTACTCCACCACCAAGACGATGGCGGCGATGACCGCGTTGCTGGTCGCCGACCGCGGCGAACTCGACTTCGCCGCCCCGGTGGCCCGTTACTGGCCCGAGTTCGCGGCGGCCGGCAAGGCGGACGTGACGGTCGCCCAGGTGATGAGCCACTCGTCCGGGCTGTGCGGCTGGCGCGAGCCGATCACCACCGACGACGTGTACGAGTGGGACAAGGCGACGGCTCTGCTCGCGGCGCAGGAGCCGTACTGGGAACCGGGAACAGCATCCGGTTATCACGTCCTGACCCAGGGTTTCCTGATCGGCGAACTGATCCGGCGGATCACCGGCCGCACACTCGGCACGGTGTTCCGTGAGGAGTTCGCCGAACCGCTCGGCGCCGACTTCCACATCGGACTGTCCGCCGCCGAGGACCATCGGGTGGCCGACCTGATCCCACCGGTGGGCGGCCCGCCCGAAGGCACCGCCGAGCTGTGGAAGGTCGTGGCCGACAACCCGGAACTCGACCCGTTGATCACCCGGACCCGGGAGTGGCGGGCGGCTGAGATCCCCTCCGGCGGCGGCATCGGCAACGCCCGGGCGGTGGCCGAGATCCACGCCGTCATGGCGAACGGCGGCGTCTCCCGGGGCCGCCGCTTCCTCTCCGAGGCCGGCTGCCGGCGGGCGCTGGAAGAACAGGTCGCCGGGGTGGATCTGGTGCTGGGCACGACGATCCGCTGGGGGCTCGGCTTCGCCCTGGGGCGGGGCCTGCTGCCGAACGACAACACCCTCTACTGGGGCGGGTACGGCGGATCGCTCGCCATCATCGACCTGGACGCGCGGACGTCGATCGCGTACACCCCGAACCGGATGGACGGCGGCACGGGCGGCGACATGCGCGCGCTGGCTCTGGCCATGGCCTTCTGGGGATGACCTAACCGAGGCGCAGGATCGTCTCCTCGATCTCCGCGTTCCGTGCGTGGGCGAACGAGACCTCCGTGCCCGTGGCGACGAACCCGGCCTTCCGCAACACGGCCAGGGACGCCAGGTTGTCGCTCGCGGCCCGGCCGTACAGCGGGCGTACCGGCACCATCTCGAGAAGCAGAGCGAGCGCCCGGCCGGCGACGCCCTGCCCCCAGAACGACCGGTCGATCCAGTACGTCACCTCGGTGTCGCCCTCGATGACGAAGGCGGCCACGCTGCCGGCGAGTCGTCCATCGACCGTGACCGCGCGGTTGGTGACGTCCGGCAACGCTCGGATCTTCGCCATGTGGGCGTCGAAGGCGACGCGGTCACCGGGGTCCACGGCGGTGAAGGCCGCCATCCGGACCGACTCCGGATCCCGGCCCAGCTCGAACAGGGCGTCGAGGTCGGAGTCCTCGATCGGGCGTAGCGCCACGTCAGCCATCGGTCGAACCTATCCCGTGCAAGAATCAGCCTCCTGTCCGGGGATTGATCGTGAGGTGGGGCGCCGGTGGCAACGCAGAGCAAGCCCCGCCGGGGTGAGGCCCGGCTGCCGTCGGCGCTGGTGGTCGTCGCGGCCATCGCCCTCTACGTGCTGCTACCGGAGCAGCTGATCCTCGGACCGCGACTGGTCATTCCCGCCCTCGAAGTCGTCCTGCTGGCCGCGCTCATCATCGTGAACCCCCGCCGGAAGACGCGCGACAACCCGTATGAGCGGGCGGCCGCGCTGACCCTGGTGGGCCTGATCGCCGTCACCAACACGGTCGCGCTGGTGCTGTTGCTGCGGCAGCTGGTGTCCACGGACAACTCCCGCGCCGTCGAGCTCCTGATCGCCGCCGGCGAGGTGTGGCTGACCAATGTGATCGTCTACGGGCTGGCCTTCTGGCAGCTCGACCGGGGCGGCCCGGTCGCCCGCACCCACCTTCCCCGCCACGACCTGGCTCCCGCCGACTTCCGCTTCCCGCAGGACGAGGACCACGACACCGTCGAAGAGGTCCAGGTCGGTTCGAGCAAGCTCAGCGACTGGGTCCCGGCCATCATCGACTACCTGTACGTCTCGCTGACCAACTCGTCGGCCTTCAGCCCCACCGACACGATGCCGCTGACCACCCGCGCCAAGATCCTGATGGCCATCGAGTCCACCTCGGCGCTGGTCATCTCGGTCCTGGTGATCGCCAAGGGCGTCGGCAGCCTCGGCCAGTGAGCCGGATGTCGAGAACGCGGCGCCGGCTTCGTTCTTCCGACATGACGACAGACAGCGAGCTTCTGGGCATCGCCCGGTTCCATTTCCACCATGGCACGGTCGAGGAGTTCAAGCGGCTGGCCGCCGAAAGCATGGAGATCGTGCGGACCAGGGACACCGGAACGTTGGAGTACCGCCTCTACTTCAACTCCGACGAGTCGGAGTGCATCGTGCTCGAGCGGTACCGGAACTCCGAGGCGCTCATCGAGCACTCGGCCCACATCGCCCACATGATGGAGGCGACCCTGGCGACGGGCACCATCACCGGCGAGCTCCTCGGGACACCGAGCGCCGAGCTCAAGGCCATGCTGACCGGCGATCAGCCCCGTCTCTTCACGCCCTACCAGTCGATGTAGCCGCCTCAACCGGTCGGCTATCGGGCCGGCGTACGCAGCAGTGGCGCAGACCTCTGCCCAGCAGCGCCCTCCCCGAGCACGGCCCGGGCCGGGGCGAACCGCTGCGGAAGGGCCCTGGCGTCGACGGGTCGTTCGCACACCGAACAGCAAAATGACCTGGACGTTTGTCGAGGTCTTCAGGGGTGAAGCCGAGGACTCGAAACCCTGACCGCCAGCCTTGGCCGGCCGGCCACTCGCTACGACGGCTGGCCCGGCTTCTCCATCGACCTCGCCACTTCGTGAAGCTGCTCCGCGACGGCAATGAGCGCGTAGACCTGCGCCGCCGCAATTTGATCTTGAGTGCTCCGGAGCTTGGCCTCGTTGAGGAGCTTCTGGGCGAACTTCTGACTCTGGTACCGGTCCATCTCCATGCGGCAGATCGTACGGACAGATGAAGCGCGGGCAGCAGAGCAGTGCCGTCAGCTGCTGCCGTCAGCGGCCTGTTCCGGGTCTTCACCGGGCTTGTACGGCAGGACTGTGTTTCGGGTTGTTCTCATGTCCGCCAACGGCCGGACGATGCACACGGCATCACGGCGAGCGCCCCCAGCTGGCCGGCAGAAAGCTCGAGGAGTGTCGACCATGCGCAAGGCACCGTGGAGGACGTCGGGCGGCCGGGCCCGGAGTGCCGCGGCCGGCTTCACCGGTCTCATCGCGGCGGCTGGACTGGTTGGTGTCAGTGCCCCCGCGTATGCGAACGCCGGCCCCGGTCCGCTGGTCGACGTGATCGTGCGCACCAGCTCCGCCCAGGTCGCTGCAACCGCCCGAGAGACCGTGGTGGGCGGCGGCGGCACCGTTGGCGTCGCATTGAATCTGATTTCCGGCTTCGAGGCGCGGGTGCCGCAGAATCTGGTCCCGACGCTGCGCTCAGCGCCGGGAGTGGCCGCAGTCACCTCTGACGCTCCGGTGCGGATGAAGGCCGACAAGTGGATCGACGACGGCGGCAAGAACGCTCCCGTCGAGACCATCAAGAAGGCCGCCGGCGGCAAGAAGGAAGACCAGACCGTGGACACGGCGTCACTGACCGGTGCTGGGGTCGGCGTGGCGTTGATCGACTCCGGGGTCGCCCCGGTCACCGGCCTCGCCCAGCCCGGCAAAGTGATCAACGGCCCCGATCTGTCGTTCGAGTCGCAGACACCGGGTCTGCAGAACATCGACACCTTCGGTCACGGCACTCACATGGCCGGCATCATCGCCGGCAGCGACCCGGCGACCCCGGCCGGTGCGCCGCGCTTCGACGGGATCGCTCCAGGCGCGCACCTGATCAGCTTGAAGGTGGCGGCGGCTGACGGTGCCAGCGACGTGTCGCAGGTCATCGCCGCGATCGACTGGGTGGTGACGCACCGCGACGACTCCGGGCTCAACATCCGGGTCCTGAATCTGTCCTTCGGCACCGACTCCACCCAGTCCACCGTTGTGGACCCGCTGTCCTTCGCGGTCGAGGCCGCCTGGAACAAGGGCATCGTCGTGGTGGCAGCGGTCGGCAACGACGGCCCCACCGCCCAGCGGGTCATCATGCCGGCCGCCAACCCGTACGTCATCGCAGTCGGCGCGGCCGACCCCAACGGCACCGAGACGCGCACCGACGACGTCGTGGCCTCGTTCAGCAACCGCGGCAACGCCACCCGGCACGCTGACCTGCTCGCCGCCGGCCGCTCCGTGGTGTCGCTACGCGACCCTGGTTCGTTCGTCGACACCGACTACCCGGGCGCCCGGGTCGCCGACGCGTCCGGCCAACTGCGATTCTTCCGGGGCAGCGGCACCTCCCAGGCAGCGGCCGTCGTGTCCGGATCCGTGGCGTTGCTGCTGGAGCAGCGGCCCAAGCTCACCCCTGACGAGGTCAAGCAGTTGCTGATGCAGACGGCGGACCCGCTACCGGGCGCCGACCTGATCTCGGCCGGCGCCGGACAACTCGACATCGCCGAAGCCGCCATGCTCGCCGCGCCAGGTCCGGCGGCAAAGCAGAAGTACGCCGCCGCCACCGGGCTCGGGACGCTGGAAGGGGCCCGGGGCAGCGCGCACGTGATTGACTCCGTGACCGGCGTCGCCTTGACCGGGGAGAAGGACATCTTCGGCAAGCCGTGGGTGGCCAACAAGTGGGCTCCTGACGCCAAGAACGGCAAGACGTGGACGGGCGGCACCTGGAACGGCACGGTCTGGGTTGGCACCGGTTTCACCGGCACCTCATGGGCGACGAAGACCTGGGCGACAACATCGTGGTCCGCCGGCATGTGGACCGGACGATCGTGGGCCGGCAGCACCTGGACCGGACGGTCCTGGGCCGCTGGCGCCTGGACCGGTCGAACATGGGCCGCGGGCACGTGGACGGGACGATCCTGGGCCGGCCGTAGTTGGGCCTGAACAAGTGGACGGAAGCGAGGCTTCGATTCACCGTCAGGCCCGCTTCGCGCCTCATCGCCGTCATCGGCCGATGAGAGCCTCAGAAGCAAATGACCTGGACGTTTGTCCAGGTCACCAGGGGTGGAGCTGAGGGGACTCGAACCCCTGACCCCCACACTGCCAGTGTGGTGCGCTACCAGCTGCGCCACAGCCCCTTGCTGTACGCCCGATCGCCCGGGCACTCACGGAATAGTACACACCAGCCGCCCTCTCGTGGTGGAGGGGGCTAGTTGAGTGACACGTCCGGGGGGAAGTGGGCCACCGCGGCCAGGATGTCGCCCTGGCGGCGCAGGACCATCGCCCACAGGTCGTCGGGGCGGTGGACGAAGGGGTCGCCGGGGAGGGCGTCGAAGACGAACCAGGAGCCGGACGAGATCTCCTCCTCCAGCTGGCCTGGGGACCAGCCGGAGTAGCCCGCGAACACCCGGATGCCGGTGACGCTGTCCCGCAACCGGTCCGGGTCGGCGGACAGGTCGACCGTGCCCAGGGCGCCGGCTACCTGGTGGAAGCCGGTGACGCGCTTCTTGACCTCGGGGCGCGTACGGGCCAGGCAGATCGCCGACTCGGGCTGGACCGGGCCGCCCTCGAACAGCACCGCGGGGTCTCCGGCCAGGTCGCCCCAGGTGCCCAGGACGTCGGAGACCGGCACCTCGGTGGCGCGGTTCAGGACCACCCCGAGCGCGCCGCCGGGCTCGTGCGCGACCAGCAGTACGACCGTACGGTCGAAGTTGGGGTCTTTGAGAGTCGGCGTCGCGACCAGTAGCCGGCCGGTCATCGACTCCATCGACCGGCCTCCGATCCGCTGTCCCTCGCTATGCACCGGACCACCACGCCCGGGGCAAACTCAGCACCACCATGCAACGCACGATAGCTTGCGATTCCGCGCGCCGATAAGGTCTGCGCATGAACCAACCACCCGTATTGGCGGAGATCGGGGTCATCGGCGGATCGGGCCTGTACGCACTCCTTGACGGCGCCGAAGAGCACGTGGTGTCCACGCCCTACGGTGACCCGTCCGACCCGATCACCATCGCCGAGGTGGGCGGCCGGCGGGTGGCGTTCCTGCCTCGGCACGGGCGGGATCACCGGTACCCGCCGCACCGGATTCCGTACCGCGCGAATCTCTGGGCGCTGCGGGCGCTCGGCGTCCGGCAGATCGTCGCCCCCTGTGCCGTGGGCGGGCTGCGGCCGGAACTGGGACCGGGCACGTTTGTGGTGCCGGACCAGCTGATCGACCGGACCAGCGGGCGTGCGCAGACGTTCTACGACACCGGCGCGGTGCACATCTCTTTCGCCGACCCGTACTGCCCGGACGGCCGCACCACGCTCCTGGCTGCCGCGGCCGGCGTCGCTCCGGTCGACGGCGGCACGATGGTGGTGGTCGAGGGGCCGCGTTTCTCGACGCGGGCCGAGTCGCGCTGGTTCACCTCGATCGGCGGCACGATCGTCAACATGACCGGTCACCCGGAAGCGGTACTGGCCCGCGAGCTGGCCCTCTGCTACACCACGATCGCGCTCGTGACCGATCTGGACGCGGGGGTCGAGGGCGACCACGGGGTCACCCAGGAGGAGGTCTTCGCGGTCTTCGCCGCCAACACGGCCAAGCTGCGGGAGATCCTCCTGGCCGCGGTCGCCGCGCTCCCCACCGAGCGCACCTGCCCCTGCGGGCACGCCCTGGACGGCATCAAACTGCCGTGATCCCGGACGCCTTCCTCCGGGCCGTACGCGACCGGGAGCTCGGTGCGTACGGTCTGAGGAGCGTAGTTCAGACTTCGACGCCGGGGATTACCCGTCCAGGAGCCCTTCAGATCGGCCGGCTCAGCGTGGCGAGGCTGTTGCACCGGACCGTACCGTCGTTTCGAAGACGAAGTACGAACACACCACCGCGGTCCATTTCTCGCGGGTTCCCGGCACGATGCACGACCACAAGTTGTCGAACCCGGACTCCCGCTTCATGCCCTGGTAGGAATCGTCGAGCCACGACAGCAACCGGAAACGCCCCGCCAGCCTGAGCTCACTCCCAGGCGACTCCATCTCGATCCATCGATCCACCCATTCGTCGAACTCCGACAAGTTCCACCCGGTCTGGCGGTCAGGCATGACCGAGCTTCGACATCAGGGAGTCGATGTCGTCGGGGCTCCCGTAGTCGCCGGGGGCCTGGGTACCGGCAAGCGAGGCCGAGAGAGCACCGTCGAGTCGAGTGCATCGACATCCTCGTCGTCAGCAGCAGCTGCCTCGGCAACGAAGTGACGGGGAATCCAGCTCGACTCGATCTTGTCCGAGTTCCCGATTTTGCGGCGGGCCTCGGCTGCCAGCCAGGGTTCCTCGGTGTGCGTGAGTCGCTCCGGCTGGTTGCCGCTCAGCCGACCGTACTGACTGGCCACGTATCCGACGGTGGTGAGTTCGGCTTCGCCGAGCACGTGAGGTTCCGGCCTCGGCTCACCACGATCCTCGTCTCACCACGATCCTCGTCTCACCACGATCCTCGTCTCGCCACAGCTCAGCAACGATCCTCGTCTCGCCACAGCTCAGCCACGATCGGGCCCATGTTCCAGGCTCGGATCGACTCGGAGAAGAGTGGGTGGTTCATCGCCGCGCAGGTGGCGGCCTCGACTCGCGCTTGCGAGCGAAGACCGCCACCGCTTCGTGGAGGTAACGAGCGCTTACTTGAACATCGTCGAGAAAGTCACCGAGCTTCGCACGGCGCTCGCTGAGCTCAGGATTGGTCAGGATCGAAGATGTCTTCGAGAATCAGCCGAGCCCTTGGCGGAACCTCTTCCTCCGGGAAGATATCCGCCGACAGCGCCAGCACCTGGTCGACCGACGTGAGGCCGAGGTGGGTCACCAACACCTTCACATCATCCGTGTCCCGACGGCGGCCAGCCAAGATTTTCATCGCCAACAGATGCTCGGGCGAGGCGGCCGACACTCGCAGACCGGGATGGTCGAAGACCCTAGAGGCAGCACTGTCACCCCCAGGGGCTATGTAGACACTGGCCTGCTCGTTCAGCCACCACTGCGGTAGGCCCAGCTCCTCCGCCACGGCATGCGCCTCCTCAAGCACAACACCATGCGGCCGAAAGACGGCGTCGATGTCGCGAGTAGCTCGGCGGCTGTCGTAGACCATTGACATCGCCGCGCCACCGAAGATGTACAGATCGGCTACCACGCCCCGACGCGCCAGCCGGTCACCCAGGCGCCGGAACGCGTCCTCGATCGCGTTTCGATCAAGCAACACGCCTTCGTCGGTCATGCGACCTCTAGCTCTTGCCGCGCGACGAAAACGCCACGACGCCGGAACGACGCCGGCGCGTGAACGACCGCATCGACCCTCGCCGCGCGCCCCTCGAACGGGAACCAGAACCGCCGCAATGACCTCGACCCAGCCCAAACTGGGCCGTCGTGCCCGTCGCGCGCGGCAACATGCTCGGCCAAGGCGGCCAAAAACACATCCCAGTGCTCGTCGCCCGTGCGGATCGGCTCATCCTCGATGAGGCTCGAACGCGTCTCGGCCGGCTCCCAGCGGTATTCCTCCAGGAACTCGGCGACCAGGCGCCATCGAACCGAGTCGTCAGCACCGGTCACCAGCGTTCCGAGCCGCGCCAGTGTCATGGGCTCGTAGGCGCTGTGCTGCTTCTTCACTGGTAAGACGTTAGTACACCGGACATCGGCTATCACCGCGGTCGTAGGTAAGTCCGGCATCTCCAGAACAAACTAGCGCAGTGAGGCATGGCGATGATCGACGTTGATGACGCCACCAAGCAAGCGGTGTCCTTCGCGGCCCGGATGGCCGACGTAAGCGAAGGTGAGATCATCCGGCGGCTGGTGGGCGGAGGCCATCCATCCCGAGATGAACCTCAGCCAGCGAGTCAAGGTGTAGCTATCTATGCGGACTACGAAGGCCACAGGGTCCGAGCGCGGTACTTCGAGCCAGCCAGAGTCGAGATTTCTGACGGCCCGCTAGCAGGCAAGTCGTTCAAGACGCCAACTGGCGCCGCGCGCGCGGTCGTACGGCAATACAACCCAAGCGTCAACGACAATCGAAACGGCTGGAGTTTCTGGCAGATCGACAACGGCACCGGGGCAAGGGTGTGGCTACAGTCCATACGCCCGCAAGGTTCCGAGCGCTGAGATGCTCAGCGAGCCCGCCTCAATGGGAATCGCGGCATCTTCGGCCACGGGAGTGGCGGCCGTCGCACGTTCGTTGATCCGACACCGCACGGAATGCCGACGGCTGGAACTCGTCAAGCACCTCGCCGACAGACACGGCGTCGATGCCATGTCCACTCTCATCGAAATCATTCCCCCGGAACCAACCGCTGATACACGTTCAGCGCATCTCAGACGACGCTCGCTAACGAAATGATGCCCCGACCGTCGGCCGGGGCATCATCGATCTTGCAGTGGAGGTGCCGGGAATCGAACCCGGGTCCTTCGGTGTTTCGTCAGGGCTTCTCCGAGCGCAGCTCACTATGCCTCTACTCGGCCCTACCAGTCACGTGAGCGAGTTGGTATGACGGGCCCAGTCGCTGATTGATCTCGCCGCGCGCTCCCCGCGACCGGGAACGATTGGCCAACCTCCTAGCTGACGCCGGAAATCTGGGACGGAGGTACTCCCAGCCCGACGGAGTCGCTACTCGCCTCAGGCGGCGAGAGCGAACTCAGCGCGATTGGAATCGGCGCTTATTAGTTTCCAACGACCGATTATCGAGTCGACGTTGGCTTCCTCGGCTCGCTTCCCCTGTCTCCACGTACGAAGTCGAAACCAGTCACCCCCTGGACATGTACAACCTGACCAGTCTAGCTCAATCCATGCCCTTGCCGCGCCGGCCCATCGCGCGGGTGATCTCCCGCTGCGCGTCGCGGGCGGCGAGGTCCTGGCGCTTGTCGTAGTCCTTCTTGCCGCGGGCCAGGCCGAGTTCGACCTTCGCGTACCCGTTCTGGAAGTAGACCGACAGCGGGACCAGGGTCAGGCCGCTCTCGCGCAGCTCCCCGGTGATCTTGCGGATCTCGTCCCGTTTGAGCAGCAGCTTGCGGGTGCGCCGGGGCTCGTGGTTGGTCCACGTGCCCTGCGTGTACTCGGGGATGTGCATGCCCCGCAGGAACATCTCGCCGCCGGTCTCGTCGGCGAACGCGTCGACCAGCGACGCCCGCCCGGCCCGCAGCGACTTCACCTCGGTGCCGGTCAGCTGCATGCCGGCTTCCCAGGTGTCGAGGATGCTGTAGTCGTGGCGCGCCTTGCGGTTCGAGGCCACGACCTTGCGGCCCTGCTCGCGCGGCATCGCACCCCCTGAACACAGAAAAGGTCCAGCAAGTGCCGGACCTCTCGATGTTACCCGGGGATCAGCACAGACAGGACGGCAGATACGGCAGGGGATTGCGCGGTACGCCGTTGAAGCGCGTCTCGAAGTGCAGATGGTAGCCCGTGGAGGCGCCGGTCGTGCCGACCAGGCCGATCACGTCGCCACGCCGGACGTACTCACCGATGTGCACCAGGATCTTGGACTGGTGGCCGTAGCAGGTGGAGAAGCTCGCGCCCCGGAATTCGCCGTGGCCGAGGCAGGTGTAGTTGCCGTAGCCACCGCTCCAGCCGGCCTGGATGACCCGCCCGTCGGCGGCAGCGTGGATCGGGGTGCCGCCGGGCGCGGCGAAGTCGGTGCCGGCGTGCAACTGCCAGACCTTGTAGAACGGGTCGTAGCGTTCGCCGAAGTCACTGGACTTCCAGCCGTGCACCGGCATCAGGAGTTCGCCGTCGCCGGCCATCCCCTGAATAACGCCGCCCTTGTTCTGCCAGCCTCGGAGCGCCGCCTCGATGCGGGCTTCCTCCGACTTAGCCGCCTGGTAGCGGGCCAGAACGGCGGTGCGCTGGGAGTTGGCCGTGGCCAGGGCCTGGGCGCGGGTGGCGGCCAGCGCGAAGACCGCGGCCTGCGCCTGTTCGGCGGCTCGCTGGGCGGTCCGGGCGGCGACGAATTTGTCCGCGGCGTCCTGTTCGGCGGCCTCGGCGGTCCGCTTGGTCAGCCCGGACTCGTCCTGGGCGATGCGGGCGGCGCGACGGTCGGCGGTGTTCTCCGCGACCGCGCCCCGCTGCTTCTGCATGACCTGGTCGACGAGGTCGAGCCGGTCCACCATGTCGGCCGGCCCGGTCGCTTCGACCAGCACGTTGAGGGCCCCGAAGGTGGCGCCCATGTAGCTGGCGGCGGCGATGTCGTCGACCCGCCGGCGGGACTCGTCCAGGCGCTCCTGGCTCTGCGTGTACTGGGCGGCGACGGCGTCGTAACGGGTCCGGGCGGCGTCGGCCGTACGGCGGGCGGTGTTCGCGGTGACCTTGGCCGCGGCAACCAGGCCGCGGCTGGTGGCGACCTTCTGCTGGGCGGCCGGCAGGGCGGCGGTGGCCGTCTCCAGTTTGATCGCGGCGGCCCGGGCGAGGTCGGTGGCGTCCTCGAGAGTCGCCTCGATCTGGGCGGTCCGGCGGCTGGCGCTCTTGACGTCGTTGCGCGGGTCGGCGGCCACGGGCGTACCGCTGGTGAGGCCGAGACCGACGGTGAGAAGGGCGGCGGCGACGGCGGCCGGGACAATCCGGCAGTGTCGGTACTTGAGGCCCACGAGGAGTCACCGTACGCCGACTTAGTGCGCTAATTAGTTTTAATCGCCCGAAACGGCGAAGGGGTCGCGGTCGCGACCCCTTCGCGTGCGTTGTCCGTCTAGACCCGCAGATAGAACCGCAGGGTGACCCAGGCGGTGATCGCGCTGACGCCGGCGCCGACCAGGGCCAGCAGCGGCAGCATCAGCCAGACGTTGCCGTCCGGGATCGGGGTAAGGATCTTGGTGAGCGCCTGCAATCGGCCGTCCAGCAGGACCACCTTGCCCACGAACAGCGCGACGAAGCCGAGGATCGAGCCGATCAGGCCGGCCACCACCGCCTCCAGCACGAACGGCGCCTGGATGAACCAGTTCGACGCGCCCACCAGTTTCATGACCGCGACCTCGCGGCGTTTGCTGTAGGCGGCCACCTGAATGGTGTTACCGACCAGCAACAACGCCGCCAGGGCCATGAAGGCGGCGACCACCAGGGACATCACCTGGATCGAGTTGAAGATGTTGAACACCTTGTCGAGCAGTTGCCGCTGGTCGACGATGTCCTGCACGCCGGGCAGGCTCTGCACCTGCGCGGCGAACTGCTTGTACTGTTCCGGGTTCTTCAGCTTCACCCGGTACGACGCGGGCAGGCTCTCCGGACCGACGGAGTTGACGAAGTCCGGCGAGTCCCGCCACAGCAACTTGAACTTCTCGAAGGCCTGCTCGCGACTCTCGTAGGTCTTGCTGGCCACCAGCGGGCTCTGGTCGATGGTCTGGGCGATCGTGGCGCTCTGCCCATCGGTGATCTTCTCGTCCAGGAAGATCGAGACCTCGATGGACCCGTAGTAGTAGTCCTTCATCTGGTTGACCTGCATGTAGAGCAGGACACTGGCGCCCAGCATGGTCAGCGAGACCGACAAGGTGATGATCATCGCGACGGACATCGTGACGTTGCGCCACAGACCGACGAAGACCTCGTTGAGGATGTACTTCAGGCGCTGCATCGGGGGGTTCCTTCCGGGACCTCGCGTCGGACCGAACTAACGTGCCTCAGACGTGACCCGTGCTCAGCCATACACGCCGCGAGCCTGGTCCCGGACAATCCGGCCACCCTCGATCTCGATGACGCGACGGCGCATCTGATTGACGATGTTGGAGTCGTGGGTGACCATCACGACCGTCGTGCCGGTGCGGTTGATCCGGTCCAGCAGCCGCATGATCTCGATCGACGTGTCCGGGTCGAGGTTACCGGTGGGCTCGTCGGCCAGCAGGATCAGCGGCCGGTTGACGAACGCCCGGGCGACCGCGACGCGCTGCTGCTCGCCACCGGAAAGCTCGTGCGGATAGCGGTGCTCCTTGCCGCCCAGGCCGACCAGCTCGAGCACCTCGGGAACGACCCGGCGGGCCACCGCCTTGGTCTTGCCGATCACCTCGAGGGCGAAGGCGACGTTCTCGTAAGCGGTGCGGTTGGGCAGCAGACGGAAGTCCTGGAACACGCACCCGATCGACCGCCGGAAGTGGGGGATCTTCCAGGACCGCATGGACGTGACGTCCTTGGCGTTCACCACCACCTTGCCGCGCGTCGGGGAAATCTCGTGCAGCAGAAGCTTGATGATCGTGGACTTGCCGGAACCGGAGGGGCCGATGAAGAAGACGAACTCACCCTTCTCGATGCCGACGCTGACGTCGTCCAGCGACGGCCGAGACGCTTTCGGGTACGTCTTCGTCACGTTCTCGAGCTGAATCACGGGAGTGGAGTCTACGCGGTGTAACGGAAACGCCAAGTCGCCGGTCGTCAGATTGTGCACGGCCAGGTCGGAAACCCTGTGGACGGCCTACGCCGCCTGCTGCTGCTGCTTGCGCCAGCGGATGCCGGCCTCGATGAACTCATCCAGCTCGCCGTCGAAGACCGCGGACGGATTGCCCGTCTCCTCCTCGGTCCGCAGGTCCTTGACCATCTGGTACGGATGCAGCACGTACGACCGCATCTGGTCACCCCAGGAGCCGGTGGTGTCGTGCTTGAGGCCGGCCATCTTGGCGTCCTCCTCCTGGCGCTTCCGTTCGAGCAGCCGGGCTTGCAGGACGCGCATGGCGGAGGCTTTGTTCTGCAACTGCGACTTCTCGTTCTGACACGTCACGACGATGCCTGTTGGAATGTGCGTGAGCCGGACGGCGGAGTCGGTCGTGTTCACGCTCTGTCCACCCGGTCCCGACGAGCGGTAGACGTCGACCCGGATCTCGTTCTCCGGAATGTCGATGTGGTCGGTCTGCTCCACCACCGGCATCACCTCGACGCCGACGAAGCTGGTCTGGCGCCGCCCCTGGTTGTCGAACGGGCTGATCCGGACCAGCCGGTGGGTGCCCGATTCGACGCTCAACGTCCCGTAGGCGTACGGCACCTTCACCGCGAACGTGGCCGACTTGAGCCCCGCCTCTTCGGCGTACGACGTGTCGTAGACCTCGGTCGGGTAGCCGTGCCGCTCGGCCCACCGCAGGTACATCCGCAGCAGCATCTCGGCGAAGTCGGCGGCGTCCACGCCACCGGCCCCGGCGCGGATGGCCACCACGGCTTCGCGGGAGTCGTACTCGCCGGAGAGAAGGGTGCGTACCTCCATCTCCTCGATGGCCTTGTGCAGCGAGGTGATCTCGTCGCCGACCTCGGCGATCGACGCCTCGTCGCCTGCCTCCTGGCCCATCTCGAGCAGCAGACCGGCATCGTCCAGGCGGGAACGCAGCTTCTCCATGCGGGTGATCTCGCCGGAGAGGTAGGACAGCCGGGAGTTGACATCCTGAGCCCGGGCCTGGTCGTCCCACAGATCGGGAGCGGAGGCCTGCTCCTCGAGAACCGCCTTGTCCTTGCGCAGCTTGTCGAGGTCCAGGACGTTCTCGATGTTGCGCAGGGTGGCGTCGAGGGCTTTGAGCTGTTCGGGATAATCGGCTGCACTCACAACAGTCGAGACTACGCCGCCCGGCCGATTACCCGGCCGGGCGGTCGTCGCTTCGTCACTGCGAGGTCACTCCGCCGGGGCGACCTTGAGCCAGTTCAGAGCGGCCTTGTGGTATGCCACGGCGAACTCGAGGGCAGCAGCGCCGTAGGCGTCACCGGCCTTCTTCGCTTCCTTGGCCTGTTCGCGCGCCATCGCGAGGGCCTCCGCGTGGTACTCGTTGGCGCCGGTGTAGAGCGTCTTGAGCTGGTTCCCGGAGTGCTGCGAGCCGAAGGCGACGCGCAGGGCCACCGGGTTGCGGATGGCGTCCCGGCCGGGTGCTTCCGCGAGCCACCGGCTGAAGGCGCGCTTGCCGGCGGCAGTGATGGCGTAGGGCTGGCTGGACCGTGGTCCGGGCTTGCCGAGTCGGACGAAGCCCATCTCGGCGAGCACGGGCAGTTCGCGGTAGACCTGGCTCCGCGTCATCGACCAGTACGGCCCGAGGCGGCGTTCGGCCGCCGCCATGAGCTGACCGCCGGTCATCGGACCTTCGTGGAGCAGGCCGAGCAGAGCGGCAGCTGTGGGATTGATTTGAGTGTCGGGCATGCCTTCTAAGCTGCCACTTTGTCGCCTCGCCGTCCAGGATTTCGCCCGATCCGTCCAATTTGCGTCTCCACATGCGACTGTCCCGCACAGACAGTCCGACCACGAGGGTCGTGACCGGGCGTTTCACCCTTGTGGAACGGCGGTACAAGGTAGACTGGCGCAGACAATCGCCCAGACGGCGATGCGGGGGCGTTACCCCCCGAAAGTGGACAGTCAAGTGATGGGGCTGCTACGCAAGAAAACACAACAGCCCCATTGACGGACAATCAACCCATGTGGGGATAGCGCCAGTCCACCGCCGGCTCGAAGGTCTCCTTGATCGTGCGGGGAGAGACCCAGCGGTGCAGGTTGAGCACCGACCCCGCCTTGTCGTTCGTGCCGCTCCCCCGCGCTCCGCCGAAGGGCTGTTGCCCCACCACCGCGCCGGTTGGCTTGTCGTTGACGTAGAAGTTGCCGGCGGTGAACCGCAGCGCGCTCGACACCCGCTCGACGGCCGCGCGGTCGGTGGCGAAGACCGAGCCGGTGAGCGCGTACGGCGACGCCGAGTCGGCCTGCTCGAGCGCCGCGTCGAAGTCGTCGTAGACGTGGACACTCAGGATCGGACCGAAGTACTCGGTGCTGAACACCTCGTTCGTCGGGTCGGTGCACTCGACCAACGTGGGCGCGACGAACCAGCCCTCGCTGTCGTCGGCGGTGCCGCCGGCCAGAACCGTGCAGGACGCGCTGTTCTTGATCCGGTCGAGCGCGCCCGCCAGCTTGGCGAACGAGCGGCCGTCGATCACCGCGCCGCCGAACACCGACAGGTCGGTGACGTCCCCGTACTGAATGGACGCGACCGTGGCCGCCAGCCGGTCCCGGAGGCCGCCCTCCCAGATCGACCGCGGCACGTACGCCCGGGACGAGGCCGAGCACTTCTGCCCCTGATATTCGTAGGAGCCCCGGACCAGCCCGGTATGCAGCGCGTCCACATCGGCGCTCTCGTGCACGAACACGAAGTCCTTGCCGCCGGTCTCGCCGACCAGCCGCGGGTACGTCCGGTAGCGCTCGATGTTCTGCCCCACCTGCTGCCACAGGTGCCGGAAGGTGACGGTCGAGCCGGTGAAGTGGATACCCGCCAGCTCGGGGTCGGCCAGTACCACGTCGGACACCGCCAGACCGTCGCCGGTGACCATGTTGATCACGCCGGGCGGTAGACCGGCCGCCTCGAACAGCCGCATCGTCCAGTGGGCGGCCAGCTGCTGGGTCGGCGACGGCTTCCAGACCACCGTGTTGCCCATCAACGCCGGCGCCGACGGCAGGTTGCCGGCGATCGCGGTGAAGTTGAACGGGGTGATCGCGTAGACGAAACCCTCCAGCGGGCGGTGGTCGAAGCGGTTCCAGACGCCCTTCGAGGACTCCGGTTGCCCGCTCAGGATCTCCTGCCCGTACGCGACGTTGAAGCGCAGGAAGTCGATCAGCTCGCAGGCCGAGTCGATCTCGGCCTGCTGCACCGACTTGGACTGGCCGAGCACGGTGGCCGCGTTGACGGTGTCACGCCAGCCGCCGGACAGCATCTCGGCCGCGCGCAGGAAGACGGCGGCCCGCTCGCTGAACGGCAGCGCGCGCCAGGCCGGGGCGGCCGCCTTGGCCGCGGTTACGGCGGCGTCGGCGTCGGCCGCGGTGGCGTTGCCGGTGACCCCGACCACGTGGTGGCGCCGGTGCGGTTGGACGACCTCGATGGCCGGGCCGCCGGCCATCGACTGCCGGCCCCCGATGGTCATGGTCAGGTCGGGACGTTCGTCGCGCATCGCGTCCAGCCGGGTCTGCAACGCGGCCCGCTCGGCGCTGCCAGGGGCGTAGCTGCGGACCGGCTCGTTGGCCGGCCTGGGCACGGAAAGCTGCGCGTCCATCACGTACTCCTTCTGCTCCGGGGTCTCCGGTCGTCGATGCCCATCCTTCCATGGGCGATGCCGTTGCCGTCCTGCTCACGCGTACTCTGTGGGCCATGGCCGCACCACAGGACACCGCCGCCACGCCGGACACGTCCGCCGAACGGCCGGCGTCGTCCGGGCTGCTGCTGGCGTTCTTCGGGCTGGCCTGGATGGCCGGTCTGCTCTTCTCGGCCCGGCACTCGATCATCGCCGGCGACGACGTCGAGATGCAGGTCACCTCGACCGCGTACGCGCTGCCGGGCGCCATCTCGGCCAGCCTGATCGGCGGCGCCTCGGCCGCGCTGGCCGTGCTGAACCTCCTCGGCCGCGGACGGACGCTGAGCACCACCGTCCGCTTCGCCGTCTCCATCGGGACCGGCCTGGTCCTGGGCCTGCTGGGCGCGCTGGCCATCGTCACGATCAACAGCGCGGGCTGGGTGTACGCCGTGGTCGGCGGCACGATCGCCGGCGCCGCGACCATCGGCGGCGCGCTCGGCGGCTTCCGCGTGCCCCAGGCGGTGGCCGCGATCTGCTGGGGCGGGATCGCCGTGTTCGCGGTCGGCTTCCTGATCAACTTTCTGCCGGTCTACCGGCTGTTCTCCTCCGGCGACGCGGCGTCCCAGACCAGCAAGGCGGGGTGGTTCGGCCTCCTGCAGGCGGCGCTGAGCGGGCTGGCGGCCGGCATCGTGACCTTCATGTCGCTGCGCCGGGCCAAGCGGGTCAGCGACGGCACCGACGTGCGGTGGCCGCTCTACGCGCTGGCCGGCGCCGGGCCCGGCCTGCTGCTGGTGCTGTCCGAGGGGCTGGCCCGGATCGGCGGAGCCCGCGTGATCGACCTGGCCGGCCAGGTCAGCGAACTGGAACGGTCGGTGCAGACCACGCTCAGCGGGTCCCGCCTGAACACCGCCCTGATCACCTTCTTCGTCGGCGCGCTGACCGCGATCGTCCTGGTCGGCCGGACCCTCGGGCCGCGCCCGGAAGACGCTTAGGCCAGTTCGTCCAGCTCGGTCACGGCGTACCACTGCAGTTCGTGATCCTCGGCGCCGTCGACGGTGAACTGGGCGTCCGGATCCCCGGCGAGAGCCTCGTCGACCACGTCGGCCGCCGCGGCCACCGCCGCGGCCGCGTCGGTGCCGTCGACGTGGATGGCGGCGATCTCGGCCAGCGCCACCGCGCGCGGCAGGTGCACGGTGCTCGAGCCGAGTTCGACCTGTTCCCGGAGCACCGCGCTCGCCGGCACGTCGGCCGACACCACCACCCGCCGCCGCGGGGCGCCCGGGTGGTGGCGCAACAGCTGCAGGGCGGCCTGGGCGGCGCGGGTGAAGGCGACGTACTCCAGCTCCTCCTCGTCGCCCTCCGCGTACCACTCGCGCAGCGCCGGGGTCACCGCGTGCGCGTCGACGGATCCCTTCCCGAGCTGCCCGTCGGCACGCAGAGAAGCCAGCATCGGTACGGTCGCCGGGACGTACACCCGGAGCAGGTCGGTGATCGGCACTCTTCCTCCAGCGATGGGCCGTCCTTGTAGTACACCGCCGGAACCGTGCGGGCCAAGACCTTTCCCAGTGTCAACACCCGCAAGCGGGTGCGGTGAGGGGGTCGGCGTCGCGGACGACCTCCCCGTCGCTCGAGCGCAACGGGAAGCCCTCGCGCACCCAGTACTCGACGCCGCCGATCATCTCGCGGACGTCGTAGCCCTCCTTGGCCAGGGCCAGGGCCGCCCGGGTGGCGCCGTTGCAGCCCGGTCCCCAGCAGTACGTGACCACGGGAGTCGCCTTGTCGAGCATCTCGGCGGCGCGGGCTGCGATGTCGGCATGCGGCAGGTGCACGGCGTCCGGCAGGTGGCCCTGGTCCCAGGCGTCCTTGCCGCGGGCGTCGATCAGGACGAAGTCGCCGGGGGCCGCGGCCTGGACGTCGGACACGTCGGTCTGGAAGGCGAGCCGGTCCTCGAAGAAGCGGATGGCGTTGTTCATGGCTTGACCGTAATTCGGTCGTCGGCCCCGGGGCAGGCCTCGTTCACGGTCTCTTGCTCGATCGGCCGGTGATTCCACGGTACTTTGGCCGAGTGACACTTGATCGCACGGACTGGCTGATTCTCGGCGCGCTGCAGCGTGATGGGCGGGCCAGCTTTGTCGACCTCGCGCGGGAGGCGGCGATGTCGCCGAGCGCGGTGGCCGAGCGGGTTCGGCGGCTGGAGGAGGCCGGAGTGATCGCCGGTTACCGGGCGGTGGTCGATCCGGCCGCCGTCGGGCTGGGCATCATGGCGCTGGTCCGGCTGCGGTACCCGACCGGCAACTACCGGCCCTTCCACGCCCTGCTGGACAGCACGCCCGAGGTCATCGAGGCGCACCACGTGACCGGCGAGGACTGTTTCGTGCTGAAGGTGCTGGCCCGCTCGATGCGGCACCTCGAGGAGGTGACCGGCCGGATCGCCGGCCTGGGCGCGGTCACCACCAGCGTGGTCTACTCCAGTCCGCTGTCCGGGCGCGCCATCGCGGCGTCGGAGATGGCAAACTGATGCTGTCGTACGCGAACGGAGGGTTGACGTGGAGAGCCGGTTCATGCTGCTGTCCGATGTGGCGGCCGAGCTGAACGTGTCGGACTCGCAGGTGTACCACATGGTCCGCAGCGGTGAGCTGCCCGCGATCAAGATCGGTGGGCGCGGTCAGTGGCGGGTCGAGCGGGCCCGGCTGGAGGAGTACATCCAGCACAAGTACGCCGAGACCGCCGACTGGGTGTCCCTGAACCCGCTGACCGACCGCGACACCGACTGACCCCTCCGCTCTGCTGCGGCCCTGCTCACAGGGCCGCTTTTTCGTGCTCGCCCATCACCTTCGGTAATCGATGTTGACGGATGCGTAGTCGTCTGCTGTCATAAGCAAACGCAAGCAAACGTAAGGATTGGCGGCGGTGCGATGACTGTGACCGAGGTGGTGCCGCGGACCGCCCGCAGGCCCACGATCCGACTAAGACCGGCGCCGCCGAGCGATCCGCCGTTCGACGACGAGCTCTCCCCGGAGATCTGGGCGCCGGCCCATCAGCCGGCCTTCGAGTGGCCGGCCGTTCCGGCGCTGAGTGCCGGTAACGGTGCTGGTGCCGGTGCCGGTGCCGGTGCCGGTGCCGGTGCTGGTGCTGGTGCTGGTCGGCCTGGCTCCGTCGGCGGGGTGGCCGACGGAAATCCGTGGACGTCCAGTGGTGCCGGGTGTCGCGCGGCGGCAGTCGGCTCATCGGCGTCTGGTGGGGCGGCGGCGCGGACGATATCCGGCGGCGCGGGGTCCGGCGCGGCGGCCCGGTCTGCGCCGGGCGACGCTGGAACCGGTAGCGCAGGCGGTGGCGCTTCGGGCGGAGGCGTTGCGGATGGCGGCGCCGCGGACGGGGGTGCTGCGGACGGGCGTGCTGCGGACGGAGGTGCTGCGTTCGGGGAGGCCAAGCTGGCTGTGCGGCGGTTCGTTCACCTGGCCGTTGAGGTGCTCAACGGGCATCGGCCGGCCGCGCAGCTACGGCGGCTGGCTCATCCGATGGACGCGTCCCGGGTGGTCGCCCAGGCGGTCAGCGGCGCGCACCGGGTCAACGAGATGCGGCGGGCGGCGCGGCCGGCCGACCACAAGCTGAACCGGCCGTCGCCGGTGGCCGTGCGAGGCGTGCGTTTCTGCGAGCCCCGGCCCGGCGCGGTCGAGGCGGCGGTTCTGCTGGAGACCGGGGAACGCACTTGGGCCATGGCGCTGCGGATGGAGGTTCTCCACGACGCCTGGACCGCCACGGTGTTGCGCCTCCTCTGAAGCCCCCGGGGCGTCCGTTCCGCGCTTGGGGAGCAGCGGGCGTTCCGGGCCTCATCGGCCTGCGGCCACGTGGTGGTCAGCGTGGGCACGGCCGAGCCGGTACTGGGAAGGACCGGCCCGGCCACGCAGGACGGGCCGGCGCGCCGAGGGAGCACGCGCGCGCCGGCCACGAAACGCGCCGCCGGACGGCGCGTGGCAAGGAAACGGCCCGCACCCCTAAGCGATCGGGGTGCAGACCGGGTTGCCGGTGGCCGTCAGGCGCCGCCGCTGGGGGCGCCGTGGCAGCGCTTGTACTTCTTGCCGGAGCCGCAGTAGCACGGGGCGTTGCGGGACGGCCCGTTGCTGCTCTGGGCCTGCGCCGGGTTGTTGGACGGGTGCGCGCGGTTGGCCGCGGCCACCGCCGGGCTCGGCGGGACCGGGGAGCCGCCCGCGCCGATGCCCAGGGCGGGCGCGGCGGGGGCCTGCTGGATGGTCGGCGAGCCGGCGCCGGCCTCGCCGTCGATGGCGGGGGCCGTGTACTGGAGGTTCTGCGGGGGACGGCGGTCGCTGCCCAGGCCCTTGGCCCGGAGCTCGACGCGCTCCTCGGTGTCGGTGGTCGCCCCGGCCGTGCTCGTGCCGACCTTGGACATCGACACCGCCTGACTCGGGTCGACCGTGACCGACGGCGGCTCCTCGACCTGGACCTCCAGGTTGAACAGGAAGCCGACCGCCTCCTCCTTGATGCCGTCCATCATCTGGCGGAACATGTCGAAGCCCTCGCGCTGGTACTCGACCACCGGGTCGCGCTGGGCGTACGCCCGCAGGTTGATGCCTTCCTGCAGGTAGTCCATCTCGTACAGGTGCTCGCGCCACTTGCGGTCGATGACCGCCAGCAGGACCTGCCGCTCGAGTTCCCGCACCGCCTCGACACCGAGCTCGTCCTCGCGGGCCTTGTACGCGGCCTGCGCGTCGTCCTTGAGCTGCTGCACCATGAACTCGGCGTCGATCGTGCTCTTCTCGCCGCCGGACTCCTCGATCAGGTCCTCGATGGTGATCGAGACCGGGTAGAGCCGGCGCAGGTTGGTCCAGAGCTGCTCGAGATCCCAGTCCTCGGCGTAGCCGTCCGCGGTGGCGGCGGTGACGTACTCGCCGACCACGTCGGCGATCATGTGCTCGGCCTGGTCGTGCATGTCCTCGCCGTCAAGGACGCGCTTGCGCTCGGCGTAGATCACCTGGCGCTGCTTGTTCATGACCTCGTCGTACTTGAGGACGTTCTTGCGGATCTCGGCGTTCTGTCCTTCGATCTGGGTCTGCGCGCCGCGGATCTGCCGGGTGACCATCTTCGACTCGATCGGCACGTCCTCGGGGATGTTGAAGCGCTCCATGACCGCCTCGACCGCCCCGGCGCGGAACCGTTTCATCAGGTCGTCCTGCAGCGACAGGTAGAACCGGGACTCGCCCGGGTCACCCTGCCGGCCGGACCGGCCGCGGAGCTGGTTGTCGATGCGGCGGGAGTCGTGGCGTTCGGTGCCGAGCACGTACAGGCCGCCGGCGTCGATGACCTTGGACGCCTCCGACTCGCACTTGTCCTTCCACTCCGGCAGCACCTCTTCGAGGGCCTTCGCGTACTCCTCGGGACTCTCCACCGGGTCGAGGCCACGCTGGTGCAGCTCGGCCGCGGCGAGGAACTCGGGGTTGCCGCCGAGCAGGATGTCCGTACCGCGGCCGGCCATGTTGGTGGCCACCGTGACGCCGCTCTTACGCCCGGCCTGGGCGATGATCGTCGCCTCCTGGGCGTGGAACTTGGCGTTCAGCACGCTGTGCGGGATGCCGCGGCGGCGCAGCAGCGTGGACAGGATCTCCGAGTTCTCCACCGAGACCGTGCCGACCAGGACCGGCTGGCCGGTGGCGTGCCGCTCGGCGATGTCCTCGATGACCGCGTCGAACTTGGCCTTCTCGGTCTTGTAGATGACGTCCGGGTGGTCGAGCCGGATCATCGGCCGGTGCGTGGGGATACTCACCACGCCGACGTTGTAGACCTTGTTGAACTCGCCGGCCTCGGTCTGCGCCGTACCGGTCATGCCGCCCAGCTTCTCGTACAGCCGGAAGTAGTTCTGCAGCGTGACCGTGGCCAGCGTCTGGTTCTCCTGTTTGACCTCGACGCCCTCTTTGGCCTCGATGGCCTGGTGCATGCCTTCGTTGTAGCGGCGCCCGTGCAGGATGCGGCCGGTGAACTCGTCGACGATGAGGACCTCGCCCTCGGCGGTGACAATGTAGTCCTTGTCCCGCCGGTAGAGCTCCTTGGCCTTGATCGCGTTGTTCAGATAGCCGACCAGCGGGGTGTTCACCGACTCGTAGAGGTTGTCGATGCCGAGCCGGTCCTCGACCCGGGAGACGCCGCGCTCGGTGACGCCGACGGTCCGCTTGGACTCGTCGACCTCGTAGTCGCCCTCGCCTTCCTTGCCGCGCTCGAGGCGCTTGACGATGGAGGCGAACTCGCCGTACCAGCGGGCTGAGTGCTCGGCCGGGCCGGAGATGATCAGCGGGGTACGGGCCTCGTCGATGAGGATCGAGTCGACCTCGTCCACGATCGCGAAGTGGTGGCCGCGTTGTACCAGTTCCTCGCGCGACCAGGCCATGTTGTCGCGCAGGTAGTCGAAGCCGAACTCGTTGTTGGTGCCGTACGTGATGTCGCAGTGGTAGGCCTCGCGGTGCTCCAGGGCCGGCCGGTTCGGAAGGATGACGCCGACGCTCAGGCCGAGGAACACGTGCACCCGGCCGACCCACTCGGCGTCCCGCTGAGCCAGGTAGTCGTTGACCGTGATGATGTGCACGCCCTTGCCGGTGAGCGCGTTCAGGTACGCCGGGAAGACGCCGGTCAGGGTCTTGCCCTCACCGGTCTTCATCTCCGGGATGTTGCCGAAGTGCAGCGCCGCGCCGCCCATCATCTGGACGTCGTAGGCCCGCTGGCCGAGCACCCGCTTGGCGCCCTCCCGCGCGACCGCGAACGCTTCCGGCAGCAGCGAGTCGAGCGACTCGCCCTCGGCGAACCGCTCCTTGAAGGCCTCGGTGCACTCGCGCAGCTCATCATCGGTGAGGTCGACGTACTCGTCCTCGATCGAAGTGACCGCGTCCGCGATCGACTTGAGCCGGCGCACCATGCGGCCTTCACCGGCACGAAGGACTTTTTC
This sequence comes from uncultured Actinoplanes sp., assembly GCA_964236515.1. GTDB lineage: Bacteria > Actinomycetota > Actinomycetes > Mycobacteriales > Micromonosporaceae > Actinoplanes. The sequence goes on along the minus strand of CAXSDA010000023.1, from coordinate 31,793 downwards.
AAAAATCGACACGGGTCAACGCTCCCCTAGACGGTCAACCGATCCATCCTACGAGCAACGACTGGCGGCCCGTGACCCGAGCCTCCCATCAACGTCGCAAACGGTGCGAAACCTCACTGCTAGTTCGCTGACAGCTGACCTGGCCGGCCTCTGCAACCTTTTGTCGGACCCAGGCGTGTCGGGCACGATGACCGGGTGGAACCGAGCGAGATCCGGGTGGATGAGCTGCTGCTGCGCCGGTGGCGACCGGCTGACGCCGAGGCGGTCACCCGGGCCTGCGCGGATCCGGTGCTGCAGTACTGGTCGGGAAGTCTGCCCGATCCCTACACGATCGGGCACGGCCGCGAGTTCGTCGGCGAGATCGCCCCCCGGGCCTTCGACACCCGGACGGACTTCAGCTACGCCGTCGCCGACGTGCGGACCGGCGAGTTCCTGGGCAGCGTGTCCATCCACAGCCCGGACACGCGGCCCGAGCTGGGCTACTGGTCGGCGCCGTGGGCGCGCGGTGGCCGGGTCACCGAACGGGCGTCGCGTCCGCTGCTGCGCTGGGCGTTCGACGACCTCGGGGCGCCGTCGGTGGAGTGGACGGCCAAGGTCGGCAACCAGGCGTCCCGGCTGACCGGTCTGCGGCTGGGCTTCCGGATGGTGGGCCGCCTGCCGGCCACCCCGGGGCGGCCCGAGCGGTGGCTGGCCGTGCTGCGCCCCGGCGATCTCACCGCCGCCGGGGCCGAGCTCGACCCGGTCGTACGGCGTCAGGCCAGGGTTTTCGGGGGTCCGCAGCCGGTCCTCGACGCCGGGCCGGTGCGTCTGCGCCCGCCGCGGCTGTCCGATCGGGCCGGCCTGGTCGCGGCGCAGCGGGATCCCGAGGTGATCCGCTGGTCCGGCGGGCCGGAGCCGTACTCGATGGCCGACGCCACCCGTTATGTGGAGAGCGAGGCGCCGCTGGACTGGGCGCGCGGGACCGAGGCGACGTTCACCGTGGCCGGGCCCGACGACGTCTACGCCGGCACCGCCGACCTGCGCATCGGCGACGACGACACGGGGGTGGGAGAGATCGGGTACGTGATCGCGGCGCCCGCGCGCGGGCAGGGCTGGGCCGTCGCGGCGGTCCGGGCGCTGACCGCGTGGGGGTTCGGCTCGCTGGGGCTGACCCGCATACAGTGGCGGGCCGAGGTCGGCAACGAGGCGTCCCGGCGGGTGGCGGAGAAGGCGGGTTTCACGATGGAAGGTCTGGTGCGGTCCGGGTCGTCCGGCCGCGGCCGACGGCTCGATCACTGGATCGGCTCGCTCCTGGCCGGGGACGTGGTGGCCCCGTGACGGCGGTGGGCAGGTGACGGCGGAGATGCTGGACGGGGACGGCGTACGGCTGCGGACGTTCCGGCCGGACGACCGGGACGACGTCCTGGCCGGTTACGCCGATGCGGTGACGCAGCATTTCATGCCGCTGATCCCGCGGCCGTTCACCCGCGCGCACGCCGAGTGGTACATCACCGAGGGCGCGGCGGCGGCGTTCGCCGAGGGCGGGGGCGCGTACGCCATCGTGGACCCGGCCACCGACGAGCTGCTTGGGGGCATCGGGATCACGCCGTACCAGCGCAGCCGCCGGCAGGGCGAGATCGGGTACTGGGTCGGGCCGTGGGCGCGCGGCCGGGGCGTGGCCACCGCGGCCGTACGGGCGCTGAGTACGCACGCGTTCGCCACCGGCACCGCCCGGCTGGAACTGCTCACCCACTGGGAGAACAACGGCAGCCAGCGGGTCGCGACGGCCGCCGGCTTCCAGCCCGAGGGTGTACGGCGAGGAGCGCTGCCCAACCGCGACGGCGGGCAGGACGACCTGCTGGCCTTTGCCCGCACCGCCACCGACCCGGACGGGCCGGTCGACCGGCTGCTGCCCGACCTGCCCGGCGGCGAGCTCACCGACGGGGTGGTCACCCTGCGGCCGCTGGTCGCCGACGACGAGGAGTTCTACGCCGCGCTGCACACCCAGGCCGACGTGGTCGCGACCAGCGTGCCGCCGGTTGCGCCGAGTGCGGACCAGATCCGCCACCGCTGCACCCGGTCGGCCGCGCGCTGGCTGCTGGGCGAGCGCGCGGACCTGGTGATCGTGGATGCCGCCACGGGCGCGGCGGCGGGCGAGATCGGACTGTTCTATCAAGAGCCCGGAACCGGCCAGGCGATGATCGGTTACAGCATGCGGCCGGCCTGGCGCGGCCGCGGCTATCCGAGCCGGGCGGCCGCGCTGGTGGCCCTGTGGGCGTTCGCCGAGACCGGCATCGCCCGTCTGATCGCGGGCGCGCTGCCCACGAACGTCGCGTCCCAGCGCGTGCTGGAGAAGGCCGGGTTCCGGCGCGAGGCGTTCCTGACGTCACGGCTGCCGGGTGCGGACGGCCGGCGCAGCGACGACGTCCAGTTCGTGCTGCTGGCCGAGGACGTCATCGCCGGGCTGCGGGCTGATGGCGGCACCGGGGACCCGGGCGCCGGATGATCACCAGGACCGGGGATCAGCCCGTGGACTCCAGCGACAGGATGCCGTAGTCGTAGCCCCGCCGCCGGTAGACGACGCTGGGCCGGCCACTTTCCTTGTCGTGGAACAGGTAGAAGTCGTGGCCGACGAGCTCCATCTGGTAGAGGGCGTCGTCGACGGTCATCGGGTCGGCGGGATGTTCCTTCTCCCGCACGATGCGCCACGGCTGGTCGTGGTCGGGCTGCACCAGATCGAAGGGTGTTTCCTCGGCCGCGTCGTCGAAGCCGGGCAGGTCGATCGGCAGGCCGGCCGTCGCGGCGGCGACGGACACCGGGGCATGCTGCCCACGATGGACACGGCGGCGGTCGGCGGACCGGCGCAACCGGGCATCGAGTTTGGTGATGGCCAGGTCCAGGGCGGCGTAGAAGTCTTTCGCGCAGGCCTCGGCCCGGACGACCGGGCCTCGTGTCATGACGGTGATCTCGACCCGCTGGCACTTCTCGGACTGGCGTGGGTTGCGCTCGTGGTAGAGCTCCACATCCGCCCGGATCAGCTTCTGGTCGTAGCGTTCGACCTTGCTCAACTTTTCGGCGACGTGCTCCCGGTAGTGATCGGGAACTTCGACGTTGCGGCCCTTGACGACAATGTCCACTCGTGACCTCCCCCAACGTTGGTGCTGGATTCGGTTACGCCCCATGATCGCGGAGCGTCACCGGTGGGTGTTCGAGACGGCTCCTTCCCGGTGCGGCAGCCGCTCCGGTGGCAGGTAAGGAATGGCACTTACCCTTGTCACCAAGACGCTAACGTGCGGACGCTCGCCCGTCACCCCTCGTTCGCGGTACCGAGCACATGATGATCGGAGTTCCACGAACCCCCGGGGGGTAATCCGGCAAATCGGTTCTTGGAGGCGCTCCGCAAGCGGGTCGCAGCTAGCACCGCCGCCCCGGTCACCTGCATGTTCGCCTCCTGAAGCCGAGCCGAAACCGCGGCCAGCGTGGCCCCTGTGGTGACGATGTCGTCCACCACTATCAGCGTGCTCCCGATCCTCTGCGCCCGTGGAGAAACGCGGATCCGGGACGTTCTGATTCGCAGAGAAGTCTCAGCTGCCGTCGCCCGGGCCGCCGCGTCCAGTGACGCGGAGTCAGGCCGGGGCAACGCGCGAAGCGCCGCCGTGACATCAGCCTGCCAGCCGGCCGCCCGGAGCCGGCGCACCGCGTGTGTGGCCAGTCGCGCCATGTGATCACCGTGACGTTCGCGGATCGCCCGGGCGGTGGACGGGACCGGCACCACGATCACCGGGACGCTCCGGCCGCCGCCCCCGCGGACCGCGGCCGCGGCGATCGCGGCGGCCAGCAGGGTGCCGAGCGGACCGGCCAGCCGGTACCGGCCCTTCTCCTTGTACGCCAGCAGGGCCGACCGCAACGGGCCGCCGTACGCCCCGAGCGCGGTGCACGGCGGCATCCCGTACGGCGGTGGCTCGGGCTCGGTGGCGAACGGCATCAGCGCCTCCAGCTCGGCCGCGCAGGACGGGCACGCCCCGGATCGCAACGGCACCCGCTCGGCCCCGCAGCCGGCGCACGACGCCGGCAGCACCAGATCGGCCAGGGCCGCACCCAGATTCGCCATGCCCAGACCCGCCATGCCGGCCTAGCCCAGGAAAGCGGGCGCGGTCGGCAGCGGCACGTTGGCCCGGGCGTTGGTGACCGGCGTGGCCAGGTCCTTGGGGTCGATCTTGTCCGGGCGGGTTTCGTCGAACGCGTACGGCCCGTTGACGTAGGCCACCGGCACGGCGATGTCCTCGCTGCTGGTCGGGCTGGCCGGGGAGGCGATCAGGTAGTTGATCGGGACGTCGCCGAGGTCGCTCAGCCGCAGGGTCTGGGCGGCGCCGTCGATCGACACGTCCGCGATCGCGGACCGGCTGTTGTCGATCGTGAGGCCGGCCACGACCAGCGAACCCTCCCCGGTCCAGTCGACCGCGGTCAACTGGTTCAGCAGCTGCATCTGGATCTGCGCCGTCGTGGACAGCTGTACGCCGTCGTCGTTGGTCATGGTGGCCAGGTAGAGCTTGCCGCCGGCGACGACCGCCACCCGCCGGGCGTCCGGAGCGACCGCCACACTGGTGATCCCGCCGGGGCCCTGGGGCCACGCCACCCGGGCGAGGCCGGTGCCGTCCGGGGCGAACGAGTACAGCTTCCCGGCCGCCGGGATCAGCCCGACCGTCGGGTCGGCCCGGCCCACGACCGGCGACACCGCCCACACCGGCCGGCCGATCGGCTTGCTCAGGCCGCTCATCTGCAGCGTGGCCGGGTCGCCGATGGACGCCGAACCGGCCCGCAGCGCCGACTGGCCGTGCGAGTCGGTCACCACCAGCGCCACGTACGTCCGCTTGTCCGACTCGCCGTACGTCACCATCTGGACGTTCTTGTTGGTCGCGGCGGGGAGCGCCGGAACCGGGTCGGCCGAGCGGTACGACCGGGCCAGCCGCCGCACCTGCCCCTCGTAGACCACGAACCGCTGCAGCTGGGTGCTCGCCCGGTAGGCGGCGTTGCTGGCCAGATAGTCGGTGCCCTTGTAGGTCTGGGCCTGCTGGTGCTCGATGTTGAGCACCAGCGTCGTCTGCAGGTCGGGTCGCAGCGACCAGCGCAGCTGCAGCTCCAGTCGTCTCAGTGCGTCCTGGCGTTCCGGTGGCGTCAGGTCGTCCAGCAACGCCTGGCTGCTCAGGCTGACCTGCAGCGTGCCGTTGCTGACGGCGGGCACGTTACCGATCTGGCGGGCGCCCGGGGGCAGCAGCTCGGCCACCGGCTGGAGCGATTCCGCCGGTCCGTTGGTCAGCCACTCCAGCACGTCGGTCGGCCGCTGTTCGGCGGGCACGCTGAGCGGCATGTAGCGGATGTCGGGGATCAGACCGGAGTGATCGGTGTTCCAGAAGTAGATCGTGCGCTTCGTGTAGAAGCTGGTCAGGGCCTTGTCCTCGAGCAGCATCTGGTTCTGCTTGTTGACCACCCGGATCACGAACAGGCCGGCCTGACCCTGGAGGTAATCCACCTGGAGCCGATAATCCACCGTCTCCGCCGTCGGCGACGGCGTGAGCACGCCCTGGTCGTCGAGGGTGCCGACGGTCTGCGCCTTGAACGTGACCAGCGGGCTGCCCACGTTGATCAGCGGACTGCCGATCCGCCGGACCACCGTGATGACCGCCGGCGTCGGCTTGAACGTGGCGGCCAGCGCGGGCGCCATGTAGGCCTTCACCCCGCCGGCGGCCGAGTCGTAGTCGCCGGCCGGGGCGGTCAGGTAGTCGGTCAGGAACGTGGCCACGTCGGTCGAGTCGGCGCGGCCCGGCTTGGTCGGCGTCTCGTCGCCGCCCGACGACTGGTCGCGGGCCGGACCCGGGCCGACCGGGACGACGGTGCTGTTGTCGGGGATGCCGCAACCGCCGGCCAGCAGCGCGGCCAGCACCGAGCCGAGCAGCGCCAGGCGCAGGGGCCGGATCACGGCGCCACCTTCTCGGCGTCGGCACCGGACTCGATCTCGGCCCGGTCCCGCGGAATCAGCGGCAGCGGCGCCGCCACCAGCCGGTCACCGGCCCGGACGGGGAGCGTCAGCCGGAACTGGGCGCCGCCCCCGGGTGTCCCCCACGCCTCCAGCCAGCCGCCGTGCAGCCGCGCGTCCTCGACGCTGATCGACAGGCCGAGACCGGTGCCGCCGGTCTGTCGGGCCCGCGACGGGTCGGCCCGCCAGAACCGGTTGAACACCAGCCGTTCCTCCCCCGGATTCAGACCCACCCCGTGGTCCCGCACGGTCACCGCGACGGCGGCGTCGTCGCACGCCAGCGTGACCACCACCGGCCGCGCCTCGCCGTGCTCGACGGCATTGCCGACCAGGTTGCGCAGCACCCGCTCGACCCGGCGGGGGTCGACCTCGGCGATCACCGGCGCGTCCGGCAACTTCAGCTCGATCACGACGCCGACCCGCTCGGCCAGGCCGGCCAGCCGCTCGGCCACCCGCTCGACGATCGGCACCAGGTCGGAATGCTCGGCGTCGAGCGCGGCGAATCCGGCGTCGAACCGGCTGATCTCCAGCAGGTCGGTGAGCAGGCTCTCGAACCGGTCGAGCTCGGCCTGCAACAGCTCGGCGCTGCGGGCCACCGCCGGGTCGAAGTCCTCCCGCTCGGAGAAGATCAGATCGGCCGCCATCCGTACGGTCGTCAGAGGTGTCCGCAGCTCGTGCGACACGTCCGAGGTGAACCGGCGCTGCAGCCGCGACATCTCCTCCAGCCGGACGATCTGCCGTTGCAGGTTGGCCGCCATCTGGTTGAACGCCGCCGCCAGCAGCGCCAGGTCGTCCTCGCCGGTGACCTTCATCCGCTGGTCGAGCAGGCCGGCGGAGAGGCGCTGGGCGGTCCGCGCGGCTGCCCGGACCGGGTTGACCACCAGCCGGGTGACCAGCGCGGCGACCACGCCGAGCAGGATGACCAGGGCCAGCCCGGTGGCCAGCACGGTGGTACGGATCTGGTTGGCGGCGCGGTCCTCGGTGCTCAGCGGGGTGATGTAGTACAGCTCGACCTGCCCGAAACTGGTCGGCACGGGCGAGCCGTACACCAGGTACTTCTGCGTGCCGTTGCCCAGGTCGGCCGTCCGGATCTGGCGGGCGACCTCGCCCTGAGCGGCCACCGCGCCGACCAGGTCGGGCGTGATCAGCCGGTCGACGTCGACCTTGGACGAGGTCACCGGCCGGATGGTGGGGAACTCGGCGGCCCGCATCGACACGATCGTGCCGCCGGACGTTGGGCTCGGGTCGGGGTCGGCCAGATAGTTGACCGTGTCGTTGAGGGTCGTCGGCAGCCTCGGGTCGGACACCGACACGTGCACGGTGAGCTGGTGCAACGCATAGTCGACCTTGCCCCGCAGCTGCGACTCGACCTCGTCCTGAGCGCGGTTGAGCAGGATGTCGGCACTCCGGTAGGCGACGAACCAGCCGAACGCGCCGACCAGCAGGCTGGACGCGACCAGGGTCAACGCGACCACCCGCAGCTGCAGCGACCGCCGCCACGCCCGCCGGGCCGGCGAGGCCGCGCGCACCGCCCGGCGCCAGAGCGCACGAACCTGCCGCCGCGCCACCCGGAGGGGACGGCGGACAGTCATCGGAAGCCAACTAGGAGCACGCATAGCGGAGCAAGGTTAGCGCCACCAGCTGCTTATCCGGTGCCCGCCTTGTAGCCGACGCCCCGTACGGTCAGGATGATCTCCGGTTTCTCCGGATCAGGCTCGATCTTGGCCCGCAGCCGCTGGACGTGCACGTTGACCAGGCGCGTGTCGGCGGCGTGGCGGTAACCCCAGACCTGCTCGAGCAGCACCTCGCGGGTGAAGACCTGGCGCGGCTTGCGGGCCAGCGCGACCAGCAGGTCGAACTCCAGCGGGGTCAGCTTGACCTCCTCGGCGTCCCTGGTCACCATGTGCGCCGGCACGTCGATGGTGATCTGGTTGCCGGGCGGCCCGATGGTCAGCATCTCGGGGGCCGCGTCCTCACCCCGCCGGAGCCGGGCCCGCATCCGGGCGACCAGTTCCTTCGGCTTGAACGGCTTGACCACATAGTCGTCGGCGCCGGACTCGAGCCCGAGCACCACGTCGACGGTGTCGCTCTTGGCGGTCAGCATGACGATCGGGATGCCCGACTCGATGCGGATCGCCCGGGCGACGTCGATGCCGCTCATGCCGGGCAGCATCAGGTCCAGCAGCACGATGTCGGGGCGACTCTCGCGGAAGGCGGCCAGGGCGCGCTCACCGTCGGCGACGAAGGACGGCAGGAAACCTTCGCTGCGCAGAACGATGCCGAGCATTTCGGCCAGCGCGGGGTCGTCGTCGACCACCAGTACCCGGGCTCTCATGCGGTCCAATATTGCACTGTCCCCTCAACCCCCGCGAAGGCCGGGCCCGATCTTGCCCGCGAGCCTACGCGAACAGGGCCTTTCCCCAGAAGTCGTCCGCGCCGCCGACCCCGGGCGGGCACGCGTACAAGCCCGAGCCGACGTGTTCGATGTACTCATTCAGGGCGTCGTTGGTGCTGAGCTTGCGCTGCAACGGCACGAACTGGGTGCGCGGATCCCGCTGGAAGGCGATGAAGAACAGCCCGGCGTCGAGCTCGCCGCTGTCGGAGAACATGCCGTCGGTGTACGAGTAGCCGCGGCGCAGGATCCGTACGCCGTTGTTGTTCTCGTGCGCGGCCAGCCGGATGTGCGCGTCGGTGGCGATCATCGGCTCGTTCGTCTCGGGGTTGCGCGTCGTGAAGTCGGGGACGTCCCGCTCGTGGACACCGCCGAGCGGCGCCCCGCTGACCTTCTGCCGGCCGAAGACCGCCTCCTGATCGGACAGGTAGTCGCGGTCCCACGCCTCGACGAGCATCCGGATCCGGCGTGTGACCAGGTAGCTCCCGTCCCGCATCCAGGACTGGTCGGTGTCGGCGCCGACCCAGACGTACTGGTTCATCTGCGCGTCGTCGGTGGTCTCGATGTTGCGGGTGCCGTCCTTGAAGCCCATCAGGTTGCGGGGCGTGTCCTGGTTCGCGCTGTTCGAGGTGGCCTTGCCGAAGCCGAGCTGGGACCAGCGCATCACGGCGGTGCCGCGGGCCAGCCGGGCCAGGTTCCGGATGGCGTGGAAGGCCACCAGCGGATCGTCGGCGCACGCCTGGATGCAGACGTCGCCGTGACTGGTCAGCGGGTCGAGCTGGTCGCGGGCGAACGCCGGCAGGTCGGCCAGCGCCGCCGGGCGTTTCCCGGCCAGGCCGAACCGCTGGTCGAACAGCGACGGGCCGAAGCCGACGGTGATCGTCAGATTGGCGGCCGGCAGACCGATTGCTTCGCCCGTGTCGGCGGGCGGGGCGGCCGGATTGCCGTGGTCGCCGGGCACGGTCTGCGCGACGGTCATCGCCGCGGCGGCCGCGGTCCAGGTCCGCAACATCTGCTGCAGGGCGGCCCGGTTGGCGGCGACGCCGCCGTCGACGGTCAGGTCGTACGCGGCGAACGCGAGCCGCTGCGGGACCGGGGTGGCGATGCCGGCCTGCCGGGCGCCGCGGAACGGCACCCGGTCGGACACGGCGGCGGGGTGGTTGGTCCCGGCCTCGGCGGCGTGCGTGGCCAGCGCGCCGACTCCGGCGCCGGCGACGGCGGCGCCGCCGAGCGTCAGGAATCCGCGACGTGAGGCTCTCATGGCGATACCTACAGGGTGACCTTGGCCGCGACCTGCGACAGCGGTTCCGCCAGCGCGTCCACCTTCTGGGTCAGGGCGCGCCGCTGGTCCTCGGTCACGGTCGAGTAGTCGACGTAGGTGTCGCCCTTCTTGTACGGCTTGATCGAGTCGAGCACGCTCGTGAACTGCTGCTGCACCCTGGTCGACAGCGTCGGGTCGAGCTTCTGCAGAGCCGGCTGGAGCAGGGCGAAGGCCTTCTGCGCACCGGTCACGTTGGCCTCGAAGTCGGACAGGTCGGAGTGGCTGTACCGGTCCTCCTCGCCGGTGATCTTGCTGGAGGCGACCTCGTTGAGCAGTTCGGTCGCGCCGTTGGCGAGCTGAGCCGGCTGGAAGGTGACCGTGGCGACCAGCGTCTTCAGCTTGGCCACGTCGGCGTCCAGCTTGTCCGCCAGCGGCGCCGCGCCCTTCAGCGACTTCTCCGACCAGATCGACTTCTCGAGCTTGTGGAAGCCGGTCCACTTGGCCGCGTCGACGTCGCCGTCGCGGGCGTCGATGTCCGGGTCGAGGTCACCGAAGCTCTCCGCCACCGGCTCGACCTCCTCGTAGTAGTACCGGGCCGGGGCGAAGGCGACCTTGGCCTTGGCGAGGTCACCCGCCCGTACGGCGTCGGTGAAGGTCTTGGTCGCCGGGACCAGCTTGTCGACCTCGGCCGCGACGTACGCCTGGTAGCCGGTGGTGGCGTCCTTGAGCGCGGCCTGCACCGCCGGGTCGGTCGAGGTGGCCGCGGCCGAGCCGGTCACCATGAAGGCCGTCTTCTCGGTCTTGGCGTTGGGGCAGTAGAGCTGGTAAGTGCCCGCCGGCAGGTTGAGCGAGAACGTCCCGGACAGGCCCGGGGTCAGGTTCTCCTTCTCGCCCATGATGGTGTCCTCACGCAGCAGTTCGGCCTCGGTCACCTTGCTCGCGGTGGCGTTCTTCACCTCGAAGGTGATCGGGCCGGCGCTGCTGGTGGCGGGCGAGGCGGTGCAGCCGTCGTCGGTCATGGTGACGGCGACCTTGGTCGCGCCGGCCGCGGCCGAGCCGGTGCTCGTACCCGTGGATTTGTCGTCGGCGCACGCGGCGGTGACACCGGCGGCGAGGGCGAGAACCGCGAGGCTGCGCGCGGCGGCCTGCAGGGGCGTGGACATGATCTATGGGCTCCTTGCTACGTACTGGTACGAGGGGTCGGGAGAGTCTCAGGCGGCGACGCTGGTCGGCTGCGTCTGCGTCTGCGGGGCCCGTGACGGGCGGCGCCGGCGGGGCCACACGACGTAGGCGAGGACGGGGACGGCGTACACCAGCCAGGCGACGACCTCGGCCACCGTGGGCTTGGGCTGGATCCCCAGCACCCCGGTGATCAGCGAGGACCCGACGGTTCCGGGCCGTACGAGCCAGGTCAGGTCGAGGGCGGTGGACTGACCGGCGGTGAGCCAGCCGGCCTCGAACGCGGTGTGCACGGCGGTCATCGCCAGACCGGCGGCCACGACGGCCAGCACCAGGCCGGTGATCTTGAAGAACCGGCCCAGGTTCAGGTGGATGCCGCCGCGGTAGATGCCGTAGCCGAGGAACACGGCGATGACGATGCCGATCACCGCGCCCGCCGTGGCGGTGCCGGCGCTGGTGCTGGTCTGGATGACGGCGATCAGGAAGACGGCGGTCTCGAAGCCCTCGCGCAGCACGGCCAGGAACGCCATCGCCACCAGCGCCTTGGCCGATCCGTCGGCCAGCGCCAGTTGCGCCGCGCCCTCGAGCTCGCGCTTCATGGTCCGCGCGTGCTTGGTCATCCAGAAGATCATGAAAGTGACCATGGCCAGGGCAAAGATGCCGACCACGGTCTCGAGACCCTCCTGGGCCTTCTGCGGCAGCTCGCGGGAGAGCACGAACAGCCCGATGCCGACGGCCAGGCAGAGCACCACGGCCGCGGCCACGCCCAGCCACACCTGCTTGAGGGCGTCGCGCCGGCCGCTCTGATTCAGGAACGCGGCGATGATGCCCACGATCAGCGAAGCCTCAAGGCCTTCGCGCAGGCCGATCACCAGCGTCGGAATCATCGGACCTCCAAAACTTAAGCAAGCCATACCTAAGTTAGGATTGCCAAACAAACCCCGTCCGTCAAGTTGGCGCGACATCGCCGGTCCCACCCTGCGGGACACGGCAAAAGGCGGCCCGCGCAGTGCGCGAGCCGCCTTCCGGGCTGGTCGTTTACGCGGTGGGGCGGTCGAATTCCCCGTCCCGTACGCCCGCCACGAAGTGGCGCCATCCGGGCGTGTCGAACCGGAGTACCGGCCCGGCCACGTCCTTCGAGTCGCGCACCAGAATCACAGCGGGCGTCTCAGCGATCTCCACACAATGCCCGGCGGCGCCGCTGCGCGTGCTCTTGCGCCAGGTCAGATCGTTCAGTTGCACTCTCATCCCTCTCTCCGGACGTTATCCGCCTCCACTATCGGCGCATGACCCGGCCGTCAGCCAGAGGCTTCGCCTGATCGGGCGACCACCGAACGGCTGGCCTCGACCGGCAAAGCGCGCCGGCGGAGGTCGGCGAACGCGCCGCGGTAAAGCTCGATGTCGGCGGGTTTCGTCCGGAACTGCCCTCCGGTCAGACCCTCGCTGTGCACCACCGCCGACCGTGTGTCCGGCCCGAAGTCGAAGACCACGAACGACTCGGTCAGCGCGGCGTGGGCGCCGACGGTGAACGGCAGCACCCGCAACTCGACCTCGGGCCGGTGGCTCGCGTCGAACAGATGCTGCAATTGCCGGTCGAGGACATCCCGGCCGCCGATCTCACGACGCAGGACGGACTCGTCCAGCACCACGCTCAGCCGCAGCGGCGGCTCCCGGGTCAGCATCGCCTGACGGGCCATCCGCAGGGCCAGCCGGCGCTGGATGATCTGCGGTTCACTGATGTCGGCGCCGACCTCGATCACCGCCCGGGCGTACTCGTCGGTCTGCAGCAGACCGGGCACGACCTGGCATTCCCACTCGCTCATGGCGACCGCTTCGGCCTCCAGGGCGACATACTCGTCGTACGGGTCGGGCACCGACGAGCGGTACTGCGTCCACCAGGCCCGGGTACGGGTGCGCCGGGCCAGGCCGCGGAGCCGGTTGCGCTCCTCGGTCCGGGTGCCGTACGTCGCCAGCAGACGGTCCAGGTCGGACTCGGTGATGCCCGTACGGGCCGTCTCGATCCGGGAGAGTTTGGACTCGGACCAGCCGAGCTCGGACGCGACGTCGGCGCCCCGGCGTTCGCCCCGGAGCCGCCGCAGTTCGTCGCCCAGCTCGCGCCGCGCGGTAGATATCGGCCTCGCCACGCAAACACGGTACCGGCAACACCCTCACGTAGTGCAACTTGCACAGCACGATATGCACTTGCACTGCACATCGAGGTCTGTCGTAATGGATATGACCAGGTGGACCGGTAGCGGCAACTTCCGGGACATCGAGAAGCGCCCCGTTCGGTTGACCTCGAACGGGGCGCTTCGCTTCGGGTGTGGGCGCGGTCGCGGTTGTGGTCGGCCTCATCCGCGGCGACGGCGACGGCGCTCGCGGGGCTCGCGGGGCTCGCGGGCTCCGGTGGTGCCCCGGGCCGGTCGCGGCCCGCCGGTCCGTTGGCGTTCGTCCTACGTTGCGCCTGGCGCCGAGACCGGTCACGGTCCCGCAGGGTCGCCGTTCCCGGCGCGCGGCGGACCTCGGTGGTACATCCTGGTGCGTCGGGCCGCGCTGGTGTACCACTGGAGCGCTCCAGTGGTACACCAGGGTGGGACACGCCGGACGACACGCCGACTGGTGTACCAGTGGCACGCCGGCGCGGTGACTTGAGCGGAGCGACGGGGCGGCGGCCCGGCGTGAAGCGATGGCACGCGGGCTGAAGAGAGCGGAACAGCGAACGGGACGACAGGTCAAAGACCCGCCGCCCCGTTCATCCCCCCGGTTTGGTACCGCGCGCGTCCTTGGGACCCCCCGATCACCATTGACGCTGCGTGCATGTAGCTTCACACTCGGCAAACACCCATGTCAAGCATTTCGGGAAAATATTACAAGTCGGGCTTTTCGGACAGTCGCGAGAGACGGCGATTGACGGACCCGAGCTGTCAGCAGGGCGCGAGTCTCCAATGGAAAACAGGCAGTGGACGGTGATAGGCCGCCGATGAGGGCAGCAAGCGAAATGCCGACCGTCTGGCAGCGGTCACCGAGCTCGCACGACGAGCTGCAGTCACCGGACCACAGACCGAGCCGCGGCCACCGGGCCGCAGGCAGGCAGGCAGACGGGCAGGGCGGGCAGGCAGACGGGCAGGGCGGGCAGGCAGACGGGCAGGGCGGGCAGGCGGGCAGGCAGGGCGGGCAGGCAGGGCAGACGGGCAGGGCGGGCAGGCAGGCGGGCCACGTGGGCTGGACGGCCGAAAGGGCCTGCGGCAGACGCCGTGGCCGGGTAAGGCGGGTGCTGGGGGGTCAGGGGCGGACGGCGGCGACGAAGGCCTCGCCCACACCCGCCACCGTGATCGGGCCGGCGTCGGCCGAGGCGAAGGCCGCGCCGCCCGCCGGCACCGCGACCGGGGTTCCGTGATCGCCGGCCACGAAGACGTCGCCCGCGGTGCCGAGGACGATCCGCGGCCCGGACGCCGGGATCGGGGTCGGCGGGCGGGCGCCGGAGAGCTCGACCCGGAACAGGGCAAAGTCCCGGACCGGCACCTCCCACGTGGTCACGCCCGGCGCCACCGGCACCCCGGGCAGGACCGGGTCGTCCAGGACCTCGAAGCGCAGCACCCGCAGCAGCTCGTCCACGTCCACCCGCTTCGGGGTCAGGCCGCCGCGCAGCACGTTGTCGCTGGCCGCCATGATCTCGACGCCGGTGCCCCGGAGGTAGGCGTGCAGGTTGCCGGCCGGCATCCAGATCGCCTCGCCCGGCGCCAGGCGCACGTGGTTGAGCAGCAGCGCCACCAGCACGCCCGGGTCGCCGGGGTAGTACGACGCGAGCGACAACGCGAGCGGCTGTGCCGGGCCGACGGCGTCGACCAGGGCCGCGCGGTCCGCCGTAGGCCAGCTCAGCAGCGTCTGGACCGCGGTCCGGAGCCCGGAGACGCCCGACCGCAGCGCCGACACCACCGGTGACAGTGCCGGGATCTCCAGGGACGCCAGCGCGTCGGCCGACACCGACGGGTCGCGGAAGCCGCACAGCGCCTCGAACGGCGTCAGCGCGACCAGCATCTCCGGTTTGTGGTACGCGTCGGTGTAGTTCCGCGGCAACGACGAGTCGGTCTCCTGCGCGGCGAACGCCGAAGCGGCGTACGCCGCGTCGGGGTGCGCCTGCAGCGACAGCGGCGCGTCGGCGGCCAGGACCTTCATCAGATACGGCAGCCGTACGCCGTACTCCTCCACCACCGGCAGCCCGAGCTGCCCCTTGGGGTCGTCGGCGATGAGCGTGTCCAGATTGACCGGCCCGTCCGGCCCGCGGACCGACGACGGGTCGCCGGGGTGCGCGCCCAGCCACAGCTCGGCTTCGGGCCCGTCGGCCGGCGACCGGCCCTGAAGGCCCGCGATCGCGGTGCGCGAGCCCCAGGCGTACGGCCGGATGACGCCGGTCAGCGGGTAGACGCTCATGCCTCGGCGACCGCCGTGGCGGACGACGCGGGAACGGACGCCGGGTGGTAGATGTCAGGCTCGAGATAGATCACCCGGGCGATCGGCAGCGCCGCCCGGATGCGCGCCTCGGTCTCGTCGATATGCCGGGCGACATCGTCCGCGCGTTCCGCCCGCGGCACCGCGATCTTGGCCGCCACCAGCAGTTCCTCGGGGCCCAGATGAAGCGTCTTCATGTGGATGATCCGCTCGATGCCGGGACCGGCGAGGATGGCCTGCTCGATCGTCCGTACGTCCTCGGCGGTGGCGCCCTCGCCCAGCAGCAGGCTCTTGGTCTCCACGGCCAGGATGATCGCGATGGTGACCAGCAGCAGGCCGATGGCCGCGGTCCCGGCGCCGTCCCAGCGGCCGTTGCCGGTGATCAGGGTCAGCACCACGCCGAGGAAGGCCAGCACCAGGCCGACCAGCGCGCCCGCGTCCTCGAGCAGCACGACCGGCAGCTCGGGGGCCTTGGCCCGGCGCACGTACGTCACCCAGGACGTGGTGCCGCGGGTGTGGTTGGACTCCTTGACGGCCGTACGGAAGGAGTAGCCCTCCAGGCCCATCGCGATGACCAGCACGACCACCGGCACCCACTGCCAGCTGTCGATCGCCTCCGGGTGCCGGATCTTGTGGTAACCCTCGTAGAGCGCGAACAGCCCGCCCACGCTGAACAGCACGATGGACACGATGAACGCGTAGATGTAGCGCTCCCGGCCGTACCCGAAGGGGTGTTCGGGCGTCGCCTTGCGGGCGGCGCGTTTGCCGCCGAGCAGCAGCAGGCCCTGGTTGCCGGAGTCGGCGACCGAGTGGATGGCCTCGGCCAGCATCGACGACGAGCCGGTGAGCAGCCAGGCCACGAATTTGGTGACGGCGATGCCCAGGTTGGCGCCGAGCGCCGCCAGGATCGCCCGGGTGCCGCCCTCGGCACTCACTGGATCACCCCCGGGACCGGGTTCGACAGTTCCTTCATCTCGTCGATCGCCGGTACGGCCATCGGGTCGAGTCCGTGCGCCAGCGCCAGGTAGAGCGACGCGAAGTCGGGCACCGCGAGCAGCGAGGCCAGCCGTTCCAGGGAGGAACCGCCCTCGGCGGTGAGCACGTCGCAGCGCACGCCGCGGCGCTCGGCCAGCGTCTGCACCGCCTCGGCCCGGCGTTCCTCGACCGCGACCGGCTCGTCGGCCTCGTCCTCCGGGTTGAGGCCGCCGTCGCGCATGATGACCAGCCGCAGCCGGGTCTGCTCGGTGTCGTCCTCGTCGGAGAAGAGGTCGCGGGACGACTCGGCCAGGCCGCCGAACACGCCGTCGAGCAGGCCGACGCGACCGCGCCCGGCCTCGCCCAGCGCACCCGCCATCACCGGGTAGCGCGCGTTCGCGGCCAGCGTGTCGCCGAACCGGCGGGCGGCCACGGTGGCCAGCGGGGACGAGCCCCAGACGATCGGGATGGAACCGGCCAGCCCGAGGGCCAGCGACTTGGCCGGGTTGACGAACGTCTCGGCGCCCGGCCGGCAGCGCTCGGCGTCGGCGTCCAGCCGGGTCGCGGTCTCGGCGAAGTCGGCTTCGGTGACCTTGACCAGGCCGAGCGCGCGGGCGGCGAGCAGGACCGGGATGGTCAGGCCCCAGATGCTGGCCCGGGCGGGGGCGCGGCGCGGCACCGGGATGAACGGCGCCCGGGCCCGCTCGGCCATGGCCTGAAGCTCCGAGTCGGGGTTGCCGATGGCAACCAGGCGGGCCCCGCGGCGAGCCGCGGCGTCGGCCGCGGCCAGCGCTTCCGGGCTGCGGCCGCTGGCCGAGACGGCGATGACCACGTCGGCGGCGCCGAC
Source organism: uncultured Actinoplanes sp. (assembly GCA_964236515.1). Lineage (GTDB taxonomy): Bacteria > Actinomycetota > Actinomycetes > Mycobacteriales > Micromonosporaceae > Actinoplanes. The sequence goes on along the minus strand of CAXSDA010000023.1, from coordinate 14,677 downwards.
CCAGCCGGGCACACCGGCGCTGCGGTGGCCGATGATCGGCACCGGGCAGCGCGGGCCGGCCACGGTGGCCAGGATCGAGCCGGTGAGGCCGGCGGTGCCGATGCCGGCGACGACGACCGCGCGGGGGCGGCCATCGTCCTCGAGCAGGCTCAGGTCGGTCTCGGCGGCCAGCGCGGCCGACTCGCGGACCTGGGCGCCGGCCGACGCGGTGGCCCGCAGCATGCCACCGGGGTCGTTGGCGAGCATCGCCCGCTCATCGTCGAGCAGGGACTCGTCCGGGATCCGGTGGCCGTGTACGCCGGGGCTGCTGTCGCTCATGCCGACGGCTCCCGCGCCTCGTCCAGCAGCAGGACCGGGATGTCGTCGCGGACCTCGAACACCCGGCCGCACTCGGTGCACGTCAGTGTCTGCGCCGCCGCGTCGTAGTCGAGCGGTGCGTGATGCGTGTCGGGGCAGGCCAGGATGTCGAGCAGTTGCGGGTCGAGGGCCACCGAAACGGCTCCTTCTGTCGTACGGACGGTCGCAAGGATCCTAGCCGCGGACGATGGCCAGCACGTCGTCGCGGAGCGCGGCCATCCGGTCCGGCTTCGGCGCCTCCACATTGAGGCGCAGCAACGGCTCGGTGTTGGAGGCCCGCAGGTTGAACCGGGAGCCGTCGGCGAGCCGGGCGGTGAGGCCGTCGAGTTCGTCGAACTCGGCGTCCGCGAAGGCGGCGCGGACCTCGGCGACCTTGGCCGGGGCGTCGGCCACGGTGGAGTTGATCTCGCCCGAGGCGCTGTACCGCTCGTACTCGGCGCCCAGCTCGGACAGCGGCCGGTCCTGGCCGCCCAGCGCGGCCAGGACGTGCATCGCGGCCAGCATGCCGGTGTCGGCGAACCAGAACTCGCGGAAGTAGTAGTGGGCGGAGTGCTCGCCGCCGAAGACCGCATTCGTCCGGGCCATCTCGGCCTTGATGAACGAGTGGCCGACCCGGCTGCGGACCGGCTTGCCGCCGTGCTCGGCGATGATCTCCGGCACCGCGGCCGAGGTGATCAGGTTGTGAATGACCGTGCTGCCCGGGAACTTGGCCAGCTCGCGCACGGCGACCAGCGCGGTGACCGCCGACGGGGAGACCGGTTTGCCGTTCTCGTCGATCACGAAGCAGCGGTCGGCGTCGCCGTCGAAGGCCAGCCCGAGGTCGGCGTGGTGCTCGCGGACGGCGTGCTGCAGGTCGACCAGGTTGGCCGGGTCGAGCGGGTTGGCCTCGTGGTGGGGGAAGCTGCCGTCGAGCTCGAAGTAAAGCGGCACGATCTCCAGCGGCAGGGCCGGGAGAAGCTGATCACCCAGTACGGCCGGGACGGTGAGGCCGCCCATCCCGTTTCCCGGGTCGACCACCACCTTCAGCGGCCGGATGTTCCGCAGGTCGACCAGCCCGCGCAGGTGCGCGGCGTAGTCACCGAGCAGGTCGCGGTGTGCGATCGCGGCCGGGCCGTCGGCGACCCGGTCCACGTCGGCCAGCAGTTCCTGGGCGCGCTGCCGGACGACGGCCAGGCCGCTGTCCTGACCGACCGGGCGCGCCCCGGACCGGCACAGCTTGATCCCGTTGTACTTGGCCGGGTTGTGGCTGGCGGTGAACATGGCGCCGGGCAGGCCGAGCGACCCGGAGGCGTAGTAGAGCTCGTCGGTCGAGGCCAGTCCGATGCTGACCACCGCCGAACCGGCCGCGTTGGCGCCGGCGGCGAACGCGTCGGCCAGCGCCGGGCCGGAGTCGCGCATGTCGTGGGCGAGCACGATTCGGTCGGCGTTGTCCCCGGCCTCGCGCAGCATCTCCACAAAGGCGGTACCCAGCGCCCGGGCCACCGTCTCGTTGAGCTGGTCCGGCACGATGCCGCGCACGTCGTACGCCTTGACGATGCTCGACAGATCCGACACTGGCCCACTCCTCGTCACGATGCGGTTGCCGATCGAGAGTATCGGAGCGGTGGTACCGGACACGTCCCATTGCCGAGGCCGGACCGTTTCGGGTGAGCTACAACTCGATCCCGGTCAGCACCATCACCCGGGCCTCGGTGTAGTCGTCGATGGCGCTGGCCAGCCCCTCCCGGCCGACCCCGCTGCCCTTGACCCCGCCGTACGGCATCTGGTCGGCCCGGTAGGACGGCACGTCCCCGACGATGACGCCGCCCACCTTGAGCTCGCGGTGCGCGGCGAACGCGGTCTGCAGGTTGTGGGTGAACACACCGGCCTGCAGCCCGTACGCCGAGTCGTTGATCGCGGCGAAGCCGGCCGCCTCGTCGGCCACCGTCTCGACCACCAGCACCGGGCCGAACACCTCCTCGGCCACCACCTTGGCGTCCGCCGGCACGCCGGTCAGCACGGTCGGCGGGTAGGTGGCGCCGTCCCGGGTGCCGCCGGCCAGCACCTTCGCGCCGGCCGCGACCGCCTCGTCGACCCACGCCTCGACCCGCTTCGCGGCGTCCTCGGTGATCATCGGGCCGACGTCGGTGGCCGGATCGGACGGGTCGCCGGTGACCAGGCCACCGATCGCCTCGACCAGCCGGGGCAGCAGGTCGACGCCCTCGGCCACGTACACCCGCTGCACCGCGATGCAGCTCTGCCCGGCCTGGTAGTTGGCGAACGTGGCCACCCGGGACGCGGCCCAGTCCAGGTCGGCCGCGCTGCCGTAGTCGCCGCAGACCAGCACCGCCGCGTTGCCGCCGAGTTCGAGGGTGACGTGCTTGTCCGGAACCGAGCGCCGGATCTGCGCACCCACCGGCCCGGACCCGGTGAACGACACGACCGGCAGCCGGGGGTCGGCGACCAGTCCGGCGGCGCGGTCGTTGGGAACCGGCAGCACCGAGAACGCGCCGGCCGGCAGGTCGGTCTCGGCCAGCAGTTCGCCCAGCAGCAGCGCCGACAGTGGAGTGGCCGGGGCCGGCTTGAGCAGGATCGGCGCGCCGGCCGCCACCGCCGGGGCGATCTTGTGCGCGACCAGGTTGAGCGGGAAGTTGAACGGAGCGATGCCCAGCACCGTGCCCCGCGGATAGCGGGTGACCACGGCCAGCCGGCCCTTGCCCCCGGCGTCGGTGTCCAGCCGCTGCAGCGACCCGGAGAGACGACGGGTCTCCTCGGCGGCCCAGCGGAACACCGACACGGCCCGGTCGGCCTCGGTCCGGGCCCATTTGAGCGGCTTGCCGTTCTCCGCGGTGATCAGGGCGGCGACCTCGTCGCGGCGTTCGGCCAGCCGCTTCGAGACGTGGTCGAGAGCGCCGGCCCGGACGTACGCGGGAAGGGCCGCGGCCTCGTCGGCAACGCCGGCCGCCGCCGCGACCGCGGCCTCGACCTGGGCCGGGGTGGCCCAGGTGGTACGCCCGACCACGCGCCCGTCGTACGGATGGGTCACCTCGACGGCGTCGTCCCCGCGCTCCGCCCGTCCGGCCACATAGAAAGCTGTCGTCTCCATACCGTGACCCTATGCCCGCTCCTAGCTATTTCTCAGGGCCCGAACTGTTGTCGGAAACTGGTGACGCGGGTCACGATGGGAACGGTAGGAGGTGCGCATGGCAAACCCGTGGCTGGCGCTCGACCTGGGCACCGACCCGGCCGAGCGGATCCGGCAGGTCGGGCGGGCCCACGAACGCTTCCTGACGGGCGGCGCGACTCCGGCGATGCGCCCGATCGTGGTGGACTCCTGGCGTCGTTCGGCCGCGGCGGTCTCGGCCGACAGCACCCCTCCGATCGAGATCTGCGACGGCGACCTGGAGGCGTACCGGGCCGCCCACCCGCTGGCCCGCGTCCTGCCGATCTTCCGCGACCTGCTGGGTGGCCTGGCCGAGGACGGCGACCACCTGATGGCGGTCTGCGACGCCGGCGGCCGGCTGCTCTGGGTCGAGGGCACGGCGTCGGTGCTTCGGGGCGCCGAGGCGATGAACTTCGTGCCCGGCGCCCGCTGGGACGAGGCCCACGCCGGCACCAATGCCCCCGGCACCGCGCTCGCTCTCGACCATCCGCTGCAGATCTTCGCCACCGAGCACTTCAGCCGGCCGGTGCAGCGCTGGACGTGTGCGGCCGCCCCCATCCACGACCCGGTGACCGGCCGGCTGCTCGGTGCGATCGACGTGACCGGCGGCGACCACCTGGCCAACCCGCACAGCCTGGCCCTGGTCCGGGCGACCGCGCTGGCGGCCGAGGCCTACCTGGGCGGTTTGAGCGAACCCGCCGGCCGGGCGGCCACGGTGACCACGCTCGGCCGGGACGAGGCGCTGCTGACCATCGGCGGGCGCCGCGTGCGGCTCGGCCGGCGGCACTCCGAACTGCTGGTGCTGCTGCTCGAGCACCCCGAGGGGCGCACCGGCGACCAGCTGAGCTTCGACCTCTACGCCGACAACCTCAACCCGGTGACCGTACGGGCGGAGTTGTCCCGGTTGCGCCGGACGCTCGGCGCCGAGGTGCTCGACTCCCGGCCGTACCGGCTGCTGGCCGACGTCGACGCCGACTTCCTCGCGGTCCGGCGGTTGCTGGCGGCGGGTCGGACGGCCGAGGCGCTGGACTCCTACAGCGGGCCGCTGCTGCCGTCGTCGGACGCGCCCGGGGTGGTGCGGCTGCGCCGGATGGTGGAGAACGAGATGCGTGCGGCCGTCCTCGCCTCAGGGGACACCCGCCTGGCCCGGTCCTGGGTCGGCACCCCCTGGGGAGCCGACGACCTGCAGGTCTGGGAGTCGTACGCGACCCTGCTCCCGGCCTCCTCCCCCACCCGCGGCCTGGTCGCCCGCCGGGCCCGGGAACTGGCCACGGAATATGACGTTGCAACGTCCGTGCAACGTCTCCGTAACTAACGTCAAGCTTGTCCCCCGCCGCTCCCGGCCGGGCGGCTACGAGACGGAGGCTGCGATGACCATCTACTCACCGCCCGGTACCGACGGCGCGATCATGAATTACGAGTCCCGGTACGACCACTACATCGGTGGCGAGTACGTACCGCCGGCCAAGGGTCAGTACTTCGAGAACCCCAGCCCGATCAACGGCCAGAACTTCACCGAGATCGCCCGCGGCACCGCGGACGATGTGGAGAAGGCCATCGACGCCGCGCACGGCGCCGCTGACGCCTGGGGCCGTACGTCGGTCGCCGAGCGCAGCAACATCCTGAACAAGATCGCCGACCGGATGGAGGCGAACCTCGAGAAGATCGCGGTCGCCGAGGCCTGGGAGAACGGCAAGCCGGTCCGCGAGACCCTGGCCGCCGACATCCCGCTGGCCATCGACCACTTCCGGTACTTCGCCGGCGCCATCCGGGCCCAGGAGGGCACGGCCGGCGAGATCGACGACGACACCGTGGCGTACCACTTCCACGAGCCGCTGGGCGTGGTCGGCCAGATCATCCCGTGGAACTTCCCGATCCTCATGGCGGTCTGGAAGCTGGCCCCGGCCCTGGCCGCCGGCAACGCGGTCGTGCTCAAGCCGGCCGAGCAGACCCCGGCGTCGATCCACTACCTGATGTCGATCATCGGCGACCTGCTGCCGCCGGGCGTGCTCAACATCGTCAACGGCTTCGGCGTCGAGGCGGGCAAGCCGCTGGCGTCGTCCAGCCGGATCGCCAAGATCGCGTTCACCGGTGAGACCACGACCGGGCGCCTGATCATGCAGTACGCGTCGGAGAACCTGATCCCGGTCACGCTGGAGCTCGGCGGCAAGAGCCCGAACATCTTCTTCGACGACGTGTCCCGCGAGGACGACGCGTTCCTGGACAAGGCGCTCGAGGGCTTCTCGATGTTCGCGCTGAACCAGGGCGAGGTCTGCACCTGCCCGAGCCGCGCGCTCATCCAGCAGGGCATCTACTCCGACTTCCTGTCGGCCGGCGTGAAGCGGGTGGACGGTCTCAAGCAGGGCAACCCGCTCGACACCGACACCCAGGTCGGCGCCCAGGCGTCCAACGACCAGCTCGAGAAGATCCTGTCGTACTTCGACATCGGCCGGCAGGAGGGCGCCAAGGTGCTCACCGGCGGCGCGCGGGCCGACCTCGGCGGCAACCTGGCCGGTGGCTACTACGTGCAGCCGACCATCTTCGAGGGCTCGAACTCGATGCGGATCTTCCAGGAGGAGATCTTCGGCCCGGTGGTGTCGGTGACCTCGTTCTCCGACTTCTCCGACGCCGTCAAGATCGCCAACGACACGCTGTACGGCCTCGGCGCCGGCGTGTGGACCCGCGACATCAACCAGGCGTACCGGGCCGGGCGTGGAATCAAGGCCGGCCGGGTATGGACCAACTGCTACCACCAGTACCCGGCGCACGCCGCGTTCGGTGGTTACAAGCAGTCCGGCATCGGGCGCGAGAACCACAAGATGATGCTGGACCACTACCAGCAGACCAAGAACCTGCTGGTCAGCTACTCGCCGAACGCGCTCGGCTTCTTCTAGGCCGATCTGAGGAGACCGACTATGGCGACGCGCGTGGACGTCTCTGAAGCGGCAGCGGACATGCTCCGCTCGCTGCGGGACCAGCACGGACCGCTGATGTTCCACCAGTCCGGCGGCTGCTGCGACGGCAGTTCCCCGATGTGCTACCTCGAGGGGGAGTTCCGAACCGGGCAGTCCGACGTCCTGCTGGAGAACCTCAGGATCGACGGCATGGACGAGACGATCGGGTTCTGGATGTCCGCGTCGCAGTACAAGCTGTGGAAGCACACCCACCTGACCGTGGACGTGGTCCCCGGCCGCGGCTCCGGGTTCAGCCTGGAGGCGCCGGAAGGGGTGCGATTCCTGATCCGCAGCCGGCTGCTGACCGAGGACGAGCTCGTCGAACTCCAGATGGTCTGACAAACCCCACCGATCCGGCCGTGACCGCACCTGGTCACGGCCGGATCGCCGTGTCTACTCCCCCATCCATGCCAGGCCTGGTCCGGCCGCCGTTCCGAGGGCCGCCGCCCCGGCATATTTCCCGTCATCAGTCATCGAGGTGGGGGGTCGGCAGTGCGGGGGATGCGGGTCGGGATCGTGGTGGTGGTCGCCGGGGCGGTGCTGGGAGCGGCGGCGTACGAGGCGCCGGGCGCGCTGGCCGGATCGGCGCGGGGGCCGGCGCCGGCCCATTCCGCCGCTCCGGGCACGCCGCCGGCGCAGGAGGTGCCGGCCGCGGTTCTCATCAAGCCGCCTCATCCGTCGTCGAAGGCGCCGGCGGCGCCTCTGCGGACCGTGTCGTACGGCCGCGGGCCGGTCGGCAGCAAGATGACCACCGGCGGCCGCAGTGTCGCGCTGACCTTCGACGACGGTCCCGACCCGGTGCAGACGCCGCGGATCCTGGACCTGCTGGCGAAATACCACGTGCACGCGACCTTCTGCCTCGTCGGCCGCAACGTACAGGCGCACCCGGAACTCGTCCGGCGGATCGTCGCCGAGGGCCATACCGTCTGCAACCATTCCTGGAAGCACGACGAGCAGCTGGGTAAGAAGTCCACGGCCACGATCGAGGCCGACCTGCGGCGCACCGACGACGCGATCCACGCGGCCGCCCCGGACGCCGACATCCTCTACATGCGAGCGCCGGGCGGCAACTTCACCAAGCCGTTCGTCGCGGTGGCGACCAAGCTCGGGATGAAGAGCCTCTACTGGTCGGTCGACCCGCGGGACTGGGACCACTCCGGCGGCGAGTCCGACACGGCCCACAAGGCGCGCGTGATCGCCGCGATCCACCGGCAGACCCGCCCGGGCGCGATCATCCTGTCGCATGACTTCGGCCAGCCCGACACCATTGCCGCGTACACGCAGCTGCTGCCGTGGCTGACCGCCAACTACTCGCTGGTCCGGTTGACCTGAGGCTCAGTTGTCGGGCGGGATGACCCGCAGGTGACCGCGGCGGCCGGTCTGGTGTCCGGGCAGGTGGTCGTCGGGGCGGGAGGGGGCGGGGCGGGCCGCCTCCCGGACCGCGTCGGCCAGGGCGACCAGGTCGTCGGTGGTCGGCGGCGGCGGGGTGAAGTCGCCGTCGTGGCGGACGAGATCCCAGCCTCGAGGGGCGGTGAGGCTGCGGGCGTGGGGTTCACAGAGGTCGTACGTGTGGGGTTCGGCGAAGGCGGCGAGCGGCCCGACGACGGCGGTGGAATCGTTGTAGACGTAGGTCAGAGTGGCGACCGCCTGACGGGGACAGCCGTTCCGGGAGCAGCGCCGTGGGGACCTCACGGCGGCACGTTATCTCCCCGCCGCCGCGCGTAGGGCGCACAACCGTGCGACACGCCGACCCGTCACGCATCACAATTCGGCCATGCCCGGACGACACGCCGCCCCGAGTGGGGGAATTCAAACCACCGAAACACCGACGACCCGGCCTGACCGCGGGAAAAGCTCCCAGCGGACTAGGCTTGACCGGTGACCACCAGCCCCGACCGCCGCCGGACCGGCACAGATTCCAGCCGGGCCGCGCGCGCCGCCGGGCCGGGCCGCCCGGCGCGCCGCGACCGGCACGGTCGTGGCCTGCGGGGACGTCTGGTGCCGGCCACCGTGCCGCTCGCCCGGACGAAGGCGGAGATCTTCGACGATCTGGTGCTGGATACGGTCGAGGGCCTGGAACGGCGGTACGCCAAGGAACTGGCCGGCGTCGAGTTCGCGGTCGAGGACGTGCCGCCGGACCTCAACGTGTACGACTCGGATGTGCTCGAGGACGGCGAGGTACCGCTGGCCCGCCTGCTGCCCGGACGGCCCGGCCGGCAAGAGCTGCCGCCCCGGATCGTGCTGTACCGCCGGCCGCTGGAATTCCGGGCGATGGACCGCGAGGACCTCGCCGACCTCGTCCACGACGTGATCATCGAGCAGGTCGCCAACCTGCTCGGCGTGGATCCGGACGAGCTGGCCTAGTTACGCCACCCGGCGCTTGAGCTTGCGGCGCTCCCGCTCGGAGAGCCCGCCCCAGATGCCGAACCGCTCGTCGTGCCCCAGCGCGTACTCCAGGCAGTCGCCCTTGACGTCGCACCGGCCGCAGATCCGCTTGGCCTCGCGCGTAGAGCCGCCCTTCTCCGGGAAGAACGCTTCCGGGTCGGTCTGCGAGCACAGCGCTCGTTCCTGCCACTCGGGGGCGTCCCCGAGCAGGTCAACCCCTTCAACCTGCGCTTCCATCGGCGTGCCTCCTTCTCCCGCGCCGGCTGTGACACCGGCGCTGACCCCCCACGCACGCGGCGTGTCATTTGCGGATCGAGCGCCTGCCCTGTGGCGTTCTTCCCGCAACCCCACGGAAATTACACGCGTGTAAGACGTGCGTCGTCAAGCCGAACCTGATAAATAGGCCCGTTTCCCCGAGGCGCCTCGGCGCGTCGTGGTCCCGTTGTTGCCCTATCTGTCAGAGCCGCCACCAGGTAACGCCACTCCGGCGCGTCTCGTCCATTTTAGTCTGTTTTGTAACCTAGCGACGGACGTACACCGTTGTTCGCTCCACTGCCGGTCGCCCGGCCGAGGCCGCCAGCTCCTTGAGTTGGGCAACCGTACGGGCGGAACCGTGCTCGGACCCGGCCATCCGGGAGATGGTCTCCTCCATCAGAGTGCCGCCAAGATCGTTGCAGCCGCCGTCGAGCATCGCCTTGGTGCCGTCGTCGCCGAGCTTGACCCAGGAGCACTGGATGTTGTCGATCCGGCCGTGCAGCAGCACCCGGGCCATCGCGTGCACGGCCCGGTTCTCCCGCCAGGTCGGCCCGGGGCGGGCGATGCCGGCCAGGTAGATCGGCGCATTGGTGTGCACGAACGGCAGCGCCACGAACTCGGTGAACCCACCGGTGGTGTCCTGGATGCCGGCCAGCACCCGGAAGTGACCGAGCCACTGCCGCGGGTGGTCCACGTGCCCGTACATCATCGTGCTGCTCGACCGGATGCCCAGCTGGTGCGCGGTACTGACCACCTCGGCCCAGGTGGAGGTGGGCAGCTTGCCCTTGGTCAGCACCCAGCGCACATCGTCGTCGAGGATCTCGGCCGCCGTGCCCGGGATGGTGCCCAGGCCGGCCGCCTTCAGCTCGGTCAGCCACTCCCTGATCGGCACACCCGCCTTGGACGCGCCGGTGATGATCTCCATCGGCGAGAACGCGTGGACGTGCATGCCCGGCACCCGCGCCTTGACCGCGCGGACCAGGTCGGCGTACGCGGTGACCGGCATCTTGGGGTCGATGCCGCCCTGCATGCAGACCTCGGAGGCACCGTCGCGCCAGGCCTCCTCGGCCCGGTCGGCGACCTGCTCGACCGACAGCCGGTACGCGTCGGCGTCCCGCTCACGCTGGGCGAAGGCGCAGAAGCGGCAGCCCACGTAGCAGACGTTGGTGAAGTTGATGTTCCGGTTGACCACGTACGTGACGTCGTCGCCGTTGACCTCGCGGCGGAGGTCGTCGGCGATCCGGGCGAGCTCGTCCAGCGCGGTGCCGTCGGCGTGGAACAGGGCCAGCGCAGCGTCCTCGTGCTTCGGCTCGAGCAGCGCGCCCGGGTTCTCGCCGGCCAGTTTCAGCCCGGCGAGCACGTCGGTCGGCGTCCTCGACGCGGCGGGCCCGGCGGTGACGTGGGCGGCCACCTCGGTCCAGTCGCCGTACACGCTGTCGAAGTCGCCGCGGCGGTCCCCGGTCCGGCCGTCGGTGTCGATGGTCGCGAACAGGTCGACCCGGCCGCCGCCGTAGACCTCGTCCGGCTCCTGCCACGGGCGGCCGACCGGCATCGCGTCCTCGTTGGCCAGCCCGGTCGCCGGGTCGGCGAGCGCCGCCACGTGCGCGGCGAGTCGTGGGTCGAGCCAGCCTTCGGCCGCTTTCCGTACGTACTCCGGATAGATCGTGAGACGTTCCCGGAGCTCGAAGCCGGACTTCTCCGACATCTCGCGGAGGCGGTCGATGGCCGGCCACGGGCGCTCGGGGTTGACGTGGTCCGGCGTCACCGGCGAGACGCCGCCCCAGTCGTCGATGCCGGCCCGGAGCAGCAGGTCGAACTCGGCGTCGATCAGGTTCGGCGGGGCCTGCAGGCGGGCCCGCGGGCCGAGGATGATCCGGGCCACCGCGACCGTGGCCGCCAGGTCGCGCAGCTCGGCGTCGGGCATGCCGCGCATCGCCGTGTCCGGCTTGGCCCGGAAGTTCTGCACGATGACTTCCTGGACGTGGCCGAACTCGCGGGCCGTCCGGCGCATCGCGAAGATCGCGTCGGCCCGCTCGGCCGGCGTCTCGCCGATGCCGATCAGGATGCCGGTGGTGAACGGGACGCCCACCCGCCCGGCGTCGTCGAGCACCCGCAGCCGTACGGCCGGCTCCTTGTCGGGCGAACCGTAATGCGGGCCGCCGGGCTCGGACCACAGCCGGGTGGCCGTGGTCTCCAGCATCATCCCCATGCTCGGTGCCACCGGCTTCAGCCGCTGCAGCTCGTCCCAGCTCAGCACGCCCGGGTTCAGGTGCGGGAGCAGACCCGTCTCCTCGAGCACGGCGATGGCGCAGGCGCGGACATAGTCCAGCGTCGAGTCGTAGCCCCGCTCGTCCAGCCACTGCCGGGCGGCGGGCCACCGCTCCTCCGGCCGGTCGCCCAGCGTGAACAGGGCCTCCTTGCAGCCCTGAGCGGCGCCCTCGCGGGCGATGGCCAGCACCTCGTCGCGTTCCAGGAACGCGGCCGGCAGCCGGTGCGGAACGGTGGCGAACGTGCAGTAGTGACACCGGTCCCGGCAGAGCCGGGTCAGCGGGATGAAAACCTTGCGGGAGTACGTGACCACGCCCGGCCGGCCGGCTTCGCGTAACCCCGCGTCCCGCACCCCGCCGGCGACCGCGAGCAGCTCGTCGAACCTCTCACCCTCGGCGGCCAGCAGCGCCACCGCCTCGTCGATGTCCAGGGCCTTGCCGTCAGCGGCGCGCCGGAGGGCCCGGCGCACACTCGCCTCGGTCGGAGTCGGTTGAACGTTCACCACGATCAGCAGCCTAGGCCGGAATGTCCGCGCCTGCCGCCGCGTGGGTTGGCCGCGGCGAGTGTCATAGGACACGATGCTTCCCCAGGAGGACGTGGATGGAAGCTGCCGGTCTGCAGGTCGTCGTTCTGCTCGGACTGGCCGTGTGGGTGCTGTCGCTGCTGGCCCGGCGGCTGCGTCTGCCGGCCCCCATCGTGCTGCTGCTGGGCGGGGTCCCGCTGGCGTTCGTGCCGTGGCTGTCGAACCTGCACCTGGAACCGGGCCTGGTCCTCTTCCTGTTCCTGCCCGCACTGTGGTCCGGCTCCGCAACGAGCGGACGATCGACGACATCGTGCTGCAACGCGTAGAGGCGACGCTGGACGCCGAGGAACTCCGCCTCGGCGCCTCCGGGCAGTACCTGGACGAGTGATTCAGCGGCGGTTCTGGTCGTCGCCGGACGAGCCGAAATTGGGCCGGTCGTCGCGGGTCAGGTCGTCGTCGCCGGTGCCGTGCTGCGGCACCACCTGGGTCGGCTCCGAGAACGCGGTGTGGCCAGGCGGGAGCGGCTCGCCGGACGCCGGGTAGGACGGTGCCGGATACGACGGGGCCGGATACGAGGGGGCCGGGTAGGACGGGGCCGGGTAGGACGGGGCCGGCGTGCCGTAGGTCCCGGGAGCGCGGCCGGGTTCGGGCGCGTACGGTCCCGGCGGCGGGTAGCCCGAGCCCGGGTAGTCCGAGGCCGACGGCACCGACGCGGGCTGGGCTGACGCCGGCTGGGCCGAGACCGGCGCCAATGGGCCCGAGGACGTCGGCGGCATAGGAGCTCCGGCGGACGGCTGGCCGTAGGAGCCGAATGGCGGGGCGGCCGGATAGCCGGCCGGCTGCCCGTACTGGTCCGGCTGGCCGTAAGGCTGCCCGTACTGGCCGGGCTGGCCGGACGGGGGCTGACCGGGGCCGGGCTGCGGCTGACCGGGGCTGGGCTGCGGCTGACCGGGGCTGGGCTGGCCGGGGTAGGCACCGGGGGCGCCGTACTGCGGATTGCCGTACATGCCGGGCTGGGTCTTGGGCTTGGCCACGGAGAACAGGTGCCGCCAGATCTGGAAGGTCGCGAACGCGGCCACCGCGAAGACGGCCAGCCAGCCGACCCGGACCAGTAGTTCCTCGAACGCCGTCCGGACGCTGAACCCGGCGATCTTGATCAGCCCGACCAGGACGCCGAAGACCACCCCGAACACGGCGGCCACGGCGTACTCGATGAGGGCTACCAGGACGACCAGGTTCGCCTTCGGGTGCTGGGGCCGGACCAGCAGCGACAGCAGCACCGCGCCGATCGGGAAGACGATGGTGGCCAGGTTCACGTACCCGTAGAAGCTGTCCTGCGCGCGGCTGCCGAAGTCCATCCCGACCCCGGACGGGATCAGGCGGATGATGGCCACGAGAAGCATGAGCGCGGTGGCGGCCAGCAGGGCGTACGCGGCGAGGTCGCGCAGCGGCCGCAGATACGGGATCGCCGAGCGGCCCTCGCCCGCAGGGGGCTGGGGTTGGCTGGTCACGGCTGCTCCTACGCTTGTCGGGGATCGGTCGGGCCGGCTCAGCGTAGACCGGACGGGCCAGCGGCGAGCAGCGGTTCGGGCTCGCCCGGCTGATAGTCCATGCGGCGACCCCCGGGACACCATTCTGTCGTACCCGTGCGCAAGGATGAGCCGATGCGGATCGTGGTCCTTACCGGCGGTATCGGCGGCGCGCGGTTTCTGGTGGGCGTGCGCGCGTGGGCCCGGCGCATCGGCGCCGACGTCACCGCCGTGGTCAACATCGGCGACGACGTACGCCTGCACGGGCTGCATATCTGCCCCGACCTGGACAGCGTCATGTACACGCTGGGCGGGGCGGCCGACCCCGAGCGCGGCTGGGGCCGGGTCGGCGAGACCTGGGTGATCAAGGAGGAGCTGGCCGCGTACGGCGCGGAGCCGTCCTGGTTCGGATTGGGCGACAAGGACACAGCCACCCATCTGGTACGGACGACGATGCTCAACGCCGGGTACCCGCTGTCGGCGGTCACGGCCGCGCTCTGCGACCGGTGGCAGCCGGGCATCACGCTGCTCCCGGCCAGTGACGACCGGCTCGAGACGCACGTGGTGGTGGACGTCGAGGGCGAGCGCAAGGCGATCCACTTCCAGGAGTGGTGGGTGCGCTACCGCGGGAACGTGCCGACGCACCGGTTCGTGTTCGCCGGCGCCGACGCGGCCAAGCCCGCCGCCGGGGTGCTCGAGGCGATCGGGTCGGCCGACGTCGTGCTCATCGCGCCCAGCAATCCGGTGGTGAGCATCGCGCCCATTCTGGCCGTACCGCTGCTCAAGGAAGCCGTGGTGGACGGCCCGGCGCCGGTCGTCGGGGTGTCGCCGATCATCGGCGGCTCGCCGGTCCGGGGCATGGCCGACCGCTGCCTGGAGACGCTGGGCGTCGAGGTGAGCGCCGCCGGGGTGGCCGCGCTGTACGGGTCGCGGGCCGAGATCGGCCTGCTCGACGGCTGGCTGGTGGACACCACCGACGCCGGCGCCGACGTGCCCGGAATCACCACGCGCGCGGTCCCGTTGTGGATGACGGACGAGGAGGCCACGGCCAGAATGGTGGCTTCCGCACTCGAACTCGCGGGGGTCGCCTGATGGACGGCTTGGAAGTGCTGCCGGTACGCGGCATCGGCGACGTCACGCCCCTTCCGGGCGCGCCGCGTTCCTGCCTGGGCGTTCGAAACCTGCGGGGCGAGGTCCTTCCCGTCCTCGACCTCGCGATGCTGCTGGACGTCCCCTGCGACGGTGAGCCGCAGCACATCCTGGT
>CAXSDA010000022.1:57532-136696 GCA_964236515.1 uncultured Actinoplanes sp. | reverse complement strand
ATGCCGGGCGACTCCACCAGCATGTCGGTCAAGCTGATCCAGCCGATCGCCATGGACCAGGGCCTGAAGTTCGCGATCCGCGAGGGTGGCCGCACCGTCGGCGCCGGAACGGTAACGAAGATCAACAAGTAACTCCGGTGACCCCGATTAGCGTTGTCGTTGTGAATACGGCATACTAGTCAGGTTGCGTCCGCGTAGGGGGGTTGGCTGCCCCAAGCAGCCAGCTCCCCTCGCCCGGTGTCCGGCGTGTTTTTTGCCCGGCGGTCACTTCGGTCCCCGAGATCAGGTCTGCGCTTCATTGCGTTGGCCGGCACGACACGCCCGACCGCGGGGGTCGGACATGCAGGGATCAACGCCCTGCGGCATGCGGAGGGCTAACCCTTCGTACGTAGCGGCATCGAGAGAAGGAAACAGAAGCCATCATGGCGGGACAGAAGATCCGCATCCGGCTCAAGGCCTATGACCACGAGGTCGTCGACTCCTCGGCGCGGAAGATCGTCGAGACGGTGACGCGTACCGGGGCACAGGTTGCGGGCCCGGTGCCGCTGCCCACGGAGATCAACCGTTTCTGCGTGATCCGTTCGCCGCACAAGTACAAGGACTCGCGCGAGCACTTCGAGATGCGCACGCACAAGCGTCTGATCGACATCATCGACCCCACTCCGAAGACGGTCGACTCGCTGATGCGCCTCGACCTCCCGGCGGGCGTCGACATCGAGATCAAGCTGTAGGGATCCGGACAATGGACAGGCAAGTGAAGGGCATCCTGGGCGCCAAGCTCGGCATGACCCAGGTCTGGGACAACAACAAAGTCGTCCCTGTCACCGTGGTGCAGGCCGGCCCGTGCGTCGTGACCCAGGTCCGTACCGCTGAGACCGACGGTTACTCCGCGGTCCAGCTGGGATACGGCCAGATCGACCCGCGCAAGGTGAACAAGCCCAAGGGCGGTCACTACGCGAAGGCCGGGGTGTCGCCGCGGCGGCACCTGGTCGAGCTGCGCACCGTCGATGCGACCGAGTACGAGCTCGGCCAGGAGGTCACCGTCGAGACGTTCGAGCCGGGTGCCCGGATCGACGTCACCGGTAAGACCAAGGGCAAGGGCTACGCCGGTGTCATGAAGCGGCACGGCATGCACGGTCTCAAGGCGAGCCACGGCGTCGAGCGCAAGCACCGTTCGCCCGGTTCCATCGGCGCCTGCGCGACCCCCGGTCGCGTGTTCAAGGGTGTACGGATGGCCGGCCGGATGGGTGGCCAGCGCTTCACCGTGCAGAACCTGACCGTCCAGGCGGTCGACACCGAGAACAACCTGATTCTGGTCAGGGGCGCGGTCCCCGGACCCAAGGGCTCGCTGATCCTGGTCCGCAGTGCGGCCAAGGCAGCTCCGAAGGGCGGTGCCAAGTGAGCTCGGTCGACGTGATCAACGCCGAAGGCTCGACGACCGGCTCGGTCGACCTGCCCGCTGCGATCTTCGACGTGCAGGCCAACATCCCGCTGATGCACCAGGTCGTGGTGGCTCAGCTGGCGGCCGCCCGCCAGGGCACGCACAAGGTGAAGACCCGCGGCGAGGTCGCCGGTGGCGGCAAGAAGCCGTACAAGCAGAAGGGCACCGGCCGGGCTCGTCAGGGCTCGATCCGGGCGCCGCAGTTCGCCGGCGGTGGCGTGGTCCACGGCCCGGTGCCGCGTGACTACAGCCAGCGGACGCCCAAGAAGATGAAGGTGGCCGCGCTCCGTGGTGCCCTCTCCGACCGGGCGCGCGATGGTCGCCTGCACGTGGTCGAGGCGTTCGTCACCGGCGAGACGCCGTCGACCAAGGCCGCGGTGGCGACGCTGCGCAAGGCGACCGAGTCCCGCAAGGTGCTGGTCGTGCTGGGCAGCCTGGACGAGCTGAACTGGGTCTCGCTGCGTAACGAGCCGACCGTCCACCTGATCGAGTCCGGCCAGCTCAACACATACGACGTGCTGGTCGCCGACGAGATCGTCTTCACCAAGGACGCGTTCGACGAGTTCCTCGGTGGCACGCCGGAGAGCGACTCCGCCGACAGCAACGAGGAGGCTGGCGAATGACCACGATCGCCGACCCGCGCGACATCATCGTCGCTCCGGTCGTCTCCGAGAAGAGCTACAGCGTTCTCGACCTGAACTGGTACACGTTTCTCGTCCACCCGGACGCGAACAAGACCCAGATCAAGATCGCGATCCAGCAGATCTTCAACGTCCGCGTGCTGACCGTGAACACCCAGAACCGCGAGGGCAAGCGCAAGCGCACCAAGACCGGCTTCGGTCAGCGCAAGGCGACCAAGCGGGCGCTGGTCAAGCTGGCTGACGGTGACCGTATCGAGGCCTTCGGCGGGCCGGTCAGCTAAGGGGTTATGACTGATGCCTATCCGTAAATACAAGCCGACCACGCCGGGCCGTCGCGGCTCCAGCGTCGCCGACTTCGCCGAGATCACCCGGTCCACGCCGGAGAAGTCCCTGTTGGTCCCGCTGCCCAAGAAGGGCGGCCGCAACGTCCACGGCCGGATCACCACCCGGCACCAGGGCGGCGGTCACAAGCGGCAGTACCGGCTGATCGACTTCAAGCGGGTCGACAAGGACGGGGTGCCGGCCAAGGTCGCGCACATCGAGTACGACCCGAACCGCACCGCCCGCATCGCTCTGCTGCACTACGCCGACGGCGAGAAGCGCTACATCGTCGCGGCGAAGGACATGAAGCAGGGTGACGCGATCGAGTCCGGTCCGGGCGCGGACATCAAGCCGGGCAACAACCTGCCTCTGCGCAACATCCCGGTCGGTACGACGGTCCACAACGTGGAGCTTCGTCCCGGCGGTGGTGCCAAGCTGGCCCGTTCGGCCGGCGTCGGCATTCAGCTGCTCGGTCGTGAGGGCGTGTACGCCACGCTGCGTATGCCCTCCGGCGAGATCCGTCGCGTCGACGTGCGCTGCCGCGCCACGGTCGGCGAGATCGGTAACGCCGATCAGTCGAACATCAACTGGGGTAAGGCCGGCCGCATGCGGTGGAAGGGCAAGCGCCCGACCGTCCGTGGTGTCGCCATGAACCCGGTCGACCACCCGCACGGTGGTGGTGAGGGTAAGACCTCGGGTGGTCGCCACCCGGTGAACCCGGCAGGTAAGCCCGAGGGCCGAACCCGCCGCAAGGGCCAGCCGAGCGACCGCATGATCGTTCGCCGCCGCTACGCCACCCGCAAGCGCGGATAACGGGAGTTAAGAGATGCCTCGCAGCCTGAAGAAGGGCCCGTTCGTCGACGACCACCTGCTCAAGAAGGTGGAAGTCCAGAACGAGAAGAACTCGAAGAACGTCATCAAGACCTGGTCGCGGCGGTCGACGATCATTCCCGACATGCTCGGGCACACGATCGCCGTTCACGACGGCCGCAAGCATGTCCCGGTGTTCATCACCGAGGCCATGGTCGGCCACAAGCTCGGGGAGTTCGCTCTGACCCGCACGTTCAAGGGTCACGAGAAGGACGACCGCAAGAGCCGCCGCCGCTAAGCAGTCCACGGATCAGAGGAATTAGGAGCTACAGCGATGCCAGTCAAGGGCGACGCACCGGTGCTTCCGGGCGCCCAGGCGATTGCGCGCCACGTGCGCATCTCGCCGAACAAGGCGCGCCGGGTGGTCAACCTCGTCCGCGGTCTGCCCGCGAAGGAGGCTCTGACTGTCCTGCGGTTCGCGCCGCAGGCCGCCAGCGAGCAGGTCTACAAGGTCCTCGCCAGCGCCATCGCGAACGCGGAGAACAACGAGCGGCTCGACCCGGACGCGCTCCTGGTCAGTGAGGCGTTCGTGGACGAGGGTCCGACGCTGAAGCGGTTCCGGCCGCGGGCGCAGGGCCGGGCGTACCGGATCCGTAAGCGGACCTGCCACATCACTGTGGCGGTCGAGGCGGTCCAGGTGGCCGCGCCGCCGCGTAAGGCGGCCAAGAAGGCTGCGCCGGCAAAGAAGGCCGCGCCGGCCGCCGAGCCCCAGACCACGGAGGAGTCCGAGTAATGGGTCAGAAAGTTCACCCCACCGGGTTCCGCCTCGGCATTTCCACCGACTGGAAGTCCCGCTGGTTCGCGGACAAGCTCTACAAGGACTACATCGGCGAGGACGTCAAGATCCGCCGCATGATGTCCAAGGGCCTCGAGCGCGCCGGCATCTCCAAGGTGGACATCGAGCGGACCCGGGACCGGGTTCGCGTCGACATCCACACCGCCCGGCCGGGCATCGTCATCGGCCGTAAGGGCGCGGAGGCCGACCGGATCCGCGGCGAGCTCGAGAAGCTCACCGGCAAGCAGGTCCAGCTGAACATCCTCGAGGTGAAGAGCCCCGAGTCGGACGCGCAGCTGGTGGCACAGGGTGTCGCCGAGCAGCTGTCCAGCCGGGTCAGCTTCCGCCGGGCGATGCGTAAGGCCATGCAGTCGGCCATGAAGAACCCGATCTGCAAGGGCATCCGGGTGCAGGTCTCCGGCCGCCTCGGTGGCGCGGAGATGAGCCGCACGGAGTTCTACCGTGAGGGTCGGGTCCCGCTGCACACGCTGCGCGCGAACATCGAGTACGGCTTCTTCGAGGCCCGGACCACGTTCGGCCGCATCGGCGTCAAGGTGTGGATCTACAAGGGCGACGCCGTGCCCGGCCGCGAGGCCGTGGCTCCGGAAGCGCCCGCGCGTCCCCGCCGCGACCGTGCCGACCGTCCCGAGCGTCCGCGTCGCACCCGGTCCGGCTCGTCCGGCACCACTGCGGGCGGCACCGAGGCCGGCCGCGCCGCGCAGCAGGCAGCGCAGACCGAGCCGGCCGCCCCGCAGGACGCCGTACCTCAGAATGATGGCGCTGCGGCTCCGGCCGCGGCTGAGACCCCCCCTGCGGAGGGCTGACAGATGCTGATTCCGCGCAAGCCTCCGAAGGGCTTCCGCAAGCCGCACCACCCGGACCGCCACGGCGCGTCCAAGGGCGGCAACCGGGTGGTCTTCGGCGAGTTCGGTATCCAGGCTCTGGAACGGGCCTACGTGACCAACCGGCAGATCGAGTCGGCGCGTATCGCGATGACCCGGCACATCAAGCGTGGTGGCAAGGTCTGGATCTCGATCTTCCCGGACCAGGCCATCACCAAGAAGCCCGCCGAGACCCGGATGGGTTCCGGCAAGGGCTCGCCGGAGTGGTGGGTGGCGAACGTCAAGCCGGGACGCATCCTCTTCGAGATGTCGTTCCCGAACGAGACGACCGCTCGCGAGGCCATGCGCCGCGCAATCCACAAGCTCCCGATGAAGTGCCGCATCGTTACCCGCGGAGAGGGTGAGAACTGATGGCAGCTGGCGTCAAGGCAGCTGAGTTGCGCGAGCTCCCCGATGAGGAGCTGACGTCGCGGCTTCGGGAGGCCAAGGCGGAGCTGTTCAATCTCCGCGTCCAGGGCGCGACCGGCCAGCTCGACAATCACCGTCGCTTGCAGACGGTCCGCCGGGACATCGCCCGGATCTATACGATCATGCGTGAGCGGGAGCTTGGTCTCTCGGTCGCGCCGGATGAGGTGACGGCATGACGGAGAACAGCACCGCTGAGGCGCGCGCGACGCGCAAGGTCCGCGAGGGCCTGGTGATCAGCGACAAGATGGACAAGACCGTCGTGGTCGAGGTCGAGGACCGCGTCAAGCACGCGCTGTACGGCAAGGTCATCCGCCGTACGCGCAAGCTGAAGGTGCACGACGAGCAGAACGCGTGCGGCATCGGCGACCGGGTTCTGATGATGGAGACCCGTCCGCTGTCCGCCACCAAGCGGTGGCGTGTCGTGGAGATCCTCGAAAAGGCCAAGTGAGGTACGCCGGGCCGCACGGCTCGGCGCACCAGGGTTCCGCCAAGCTTCGGAACTTGCGGAGAACTGGCAGACATAGGAGACAGACGTGATCCAGCAAGAGTCGCGACTGCGCGTCGCCGACAACACGGGCGCCCGGGAAATCCTGTGCATCCGCGTACTCGGTGGCTCCGGGCGCCGGTACGCGGGCATCGGTGACGTCATCGTGGCCACGGTCAAGGACGCCATCCCGGGTGCCGGCGTGAAGAAGGGCGAGGTCGTCAAGGCGGTCATCGTCCGTACCAGCAAGGAGAGGCGCCGTCCCGACGGTTCCTACATCCGCTTCGACGAGAACGCCGCCGTGATCATTCGCGATGGCGGCGACCCCCGCGGGACGCGCATCTTCGGCCCGGTGGGCCGGGAGCTGCGCGACAAGCGGTTCATGAAGATCATCAGCCTGGCGCCGGAGGTGCTGTAGACCGTGAAGATCAAAAAGGGCGACACGGTCGTCGTCATCGCCGGTAAGGACAAGGGTGCCAAGGGCAAGGTCATCGTGGCCTACCCGCGGCTCGACAAGGTCCTCGTCGAAGGCGTGAACCGCGTCAAGAGGCACGAACGCATCCGCACGACCCAGCGCGGCGCGAAGACCGGTGGCATCGTCACTCAGGAAGCCCCGATCCACATCTCGAATGTGCAGATCGTCGACGACCAGGGCAAGCCGACCCGTATCGGGTTCCGGCTCGACGACAACGGCCAGAAGGTCCGCGTGGCGCGAAGCACCGGTAAGGACCTGTGATGACTGCCGCGACCGAAACCAAAACCCTGCCCCGCCTGAAGCAGAAGTACCGCAGCGACGTTATCTCCGCTCTGCAGGAGCAGTACAAGTACGGCAACCCCATGCAGGTTCCCGGCCTGGTGAAGGTCGTCGTGAACATGGGTGTGGGCGAGGCCGCCCGGGACGCCAAGCTGATCGACGGCGCCGTCCGCGACCTCACCACCATCACCGGCCAGAAGCCGCTGGTCCGCCGGGCCACCAAGTCGATCGCGCAGTTCAAGCTGCGCGAGGGCATGCCGATCGGCGCGAAGGTCACCCTCCGCAACGACCGGATGTGGGAGTTTCTCGACCGGCTGCTGTCCATCGCGCTGCCGCGTATCCGGGACTTCCGGGGCCTGGACGGGCGCAAGCTCGACGGGCACGGCAACTACACGTTCGGTCTGACCGAGCAGTCGGTGTTCCACGAGATCGACCAGGACCGGATCGATCGGACCCGGGGCATGGACATCACGGTGGTCACCACCGCTACGACCGACGACGAGGGCCGGGCGCTTCTCAAGCTCCTGGGCTTCCCGTTCAAGGAGAACTGAGTATGGCCAAGAAGGCGCTGATCCTGAAGGCGGCCGCGAAGCCGAAGTTCGCCGTGCGCGCTTACACCCGCTGCCAGCGTTGTGGCCGGCCGCACTCGGTGTACCGCAAGTTCGGCCTGTGCCGGATCTGTCTCCGGGACATGGCCCACCGCGGTGAGCTCCCCGGCGTGTCCAAGGCCTCCTGGTAACCCCGACTTTGAAGTACCGCTTCGCCGTAGGCCCGGAGGTTCTGGGAACCCCGGCGAGAAAGGTTGACGAACACCCATGACGATGACGGACCCGATCGCAGACATGCTCACGCGTCTGCGCAACGCCAACCAGGCGTACCACGACAAGGTGACGATGCCCTTCTCGAAGATCAAGGCGAACATCGCCGAGGTCCTCAAGACCGAGGGTTACATCGCCTCGTGGGCGGCTGAGGAGCCCGAAGAAGGCGGCGACGTCGGCAAGCGGCTCGTGGTCGAGCTCAAGTACGGCCAGAACCGCGAGCGCAGCCTCGCCGGTATCAAGCGCGTGTCGAAGCCCGGCCTCCGGGTGTACGCCAAGTCCGAAGAGCTCCCGCGCGTGCTGGGCGGCCTCGGCGTCGCGATCATTTCCACGTCCCAGGGCCTGCTGACCGATCGGCAGGCGCGCAAGCGGAGCGTTGGCGGGGAAGTCCTCGCCTTCGTCTGGTAACGGAGACCGAGGACAATGTCGCGAATCGGACGTAAGACGATCCCGGTGCCGACCGGTGTCGACGTCAAGATCAATGGCCAGACCGTTCAGGTCAAGGGCCCCAAGGGCGAGCTCTCGCACACCCTGGCCGAGCCGATCACGGCCGAGCAGGATGGCAGCGAGCTGCACGTCAACCGCCCGGACGACGAGCGCCGCTCCAAGGAGCTGCACGGTCTGTCCCGCACCCTGGTCGCCAACATGATCGTCGGCGTCACCGACGGTTACAAGAAGACCTTGGAAATCAACGGCACGGGCTACCGGGTCACGGCCAGGGGCAAGGACCTCGAGTTCGCCCTCGGCTTCTCGCACCCGGTGAACATCGTGCCGCCGACCGGTATCACCTTCTCGGTGGAGCGGCCGACCCAGTTCACCGTGACGGGCATCGACAAGCAGCTCGTCGGCGAGGTTGCCGCGAACATCCGGAAGATCCGCCCGCCGGAGCCGTACAAGGGCAAGGGCATCAAGTACCAGGGCGAGGTCATCCGTCGCAAGGCTGGAAAGGCAGGCAAGAAGTGACCGCCACGCTCCTCAAGCGCCGCAACGGCGGCGGTGTCGCCGCCAAGCGTGCCGTCGGAAAGGCGCGCCGGCACTTCCGGGTCCGCAGGAACCTGCGGGGTACGGCCGAGCGTCCCCGGCTGGTCGTCACCCGGTCGCTGCGCCACATCGGCGCGCAGATCGTCGACGACCTGGCGGGCCACACGCTCGTCTCAGCCTCCACGCTCGACGCCTCCCTGCGGGGCGCCGAGGGCGACAAGAGCGCCCAGGCTCGTAAGGTCGGTGCGCTCCTCGCGGAGCGGGCTCAGGCCGCGGGCGTTTCCAAAGTCGTCTTCGATCGCGGTGGCAACCAGTACGCGGGGCGCATCGCCGCGCTTGCGGACGCCGCCCGCGAAGCCGGACTCGAGTTCTAGGAAGGAAGACCAATGCCTGGTCAGCAGCGCCGTGGCGGCGGGTCCGGCGGTAACAACACCGAAGGTGGCGGCCGCCGCGACAACCGCCGTGAGGGCGGTCGCGGGAACGCGCCCGTCGACAAGACTCCGCACCTCGAGCGGGTCGTCGCGATCAACCGCGTCGCCAAGGTCGTCAAGGGTGGTCGTCGCTTCAGCTTCACCGCACTGGTGATCGTGGGCGACGGCGACGGCACCGTCGGCATCGGATACGGAAAGGCCAAGGAGGTGCCCGCGGCCATCGCCAAGGGCGTCGAGGAGGCCAAGAAGCACTTCTTCAAGGTTCCGCGGATCGGAGCCACGATTCCGCACCCGATCACCGGCGAAGCGGCCGCGGGTGTCGTGCTCCTCAAGCCGGCGTCCGCCGGTACCGGCGTCATCGCCGGTGGTCCGGTGCGTGCCGTGCTGGAGTGTGCCGGTATCCACGACATCCTGAGCAAGAGCCTCGGGTCGTCGAACCCGATCAACATCGTGCACGCGACGGTGGCCGCACTGAAGGGCCTCGAGTCGCCGGAGCAGGTGGCGGCCCGCCGCGGCCTGCCCGTCGAGGACGTCGCGCCGGCCGCCATGCTGGCCGCGCGGGCCGAAGCGGCGGTGCACTGATGGCTCGCCTGAAGGTCACCCAGGTCCGTTCCAAGATCGGCCGCAAGCAGAACCAGCGCAACACCCTGCGGTCGCTCGGGCTGAAGCGGATCAACGATGTGGTGGTCAAGGAAGACCGCCCCGAGATTCGGGGCATGATCTTCGCCGTGAACCACCTCGTGGTAGTTGAGGAGGTCGAGTAATGGCGATCAAGATCCACCACCTCCGTCCGGCGCCCGGAGCCAAGACGCCGAAGACCCGTGTCGGTCGCGGTGAGGGCTCCAAGGGCAAGACCGCCGGCCGGGGCACCAAGGGCACCAAGGCCCGTTACCAGGTTCCGTCCCGGTTCGAGGGCGGGCAGATGCCCATCCACATGCGGCTGCCGAAGCTCAAGGGCTTCCGGAACCGCAACAAGGTCGTGTTCCAGGTCGTGAACCTGGACCGGCTGGCCGAATTGTTCCCGAACGGGGGCGAGGTCGGCCCGATCGAGCTCGCTCAGTCGGGTGCGGTCCGCAAGGGCCAGCCGATCAAGGTTCTCGGCTCGGGCGAGCTGGGCGGGGTGTCGCTGACCATCTCGGCGCACGCGTTCAGCGAGTCGGCCAAGGAGAAGATCGCGGCCGCCGGTGGTTCCGCCACCGAGCTGTAAAGCTCCGGGGATGCCGACCAGCGCCACGGCGCTCGGGCCGGCATCCCCTTTGTGGCGTCTGACCTGCGCTTTCTCCGCAGCGTTGGATGACCCACGCCGTACGTGAGTACCGTGGCTCACCACGGCTCGCCAAGACTGTTAGAGTCCGTTCCCAGCTAGGAATATCGGTCGTCCCGAACCGATGCCTCTCCCCACCCGCCCGTCCCGGCGGCACCCTGCGCAGGAGGAAGAAGTTGCTTTCCGCCTTTTCCAGTGCGTTTCGAACGCCTGACCTGCGCAAAAAGCTCCTATTCACGGTAGCGATCATCGCCGTCTACCGGTTGGGTGCCACTTTGCCCAGCCCTGGCGTGTCCTACACCAACGTGAAGAACTGCCTGGACCAGGTCAACCAGTCCGGTGCCGGTGGCGGCGTGCTGAACCTGTTGAACCTGTTCTCGGGCGGGGCGCTGTTGTCACTCTCGGTCTTCGCGCTCGGCATCATGCCGTACATCACGGCCTCGATCATCCTGCAACTGCTGACCGTGGTGATCCCCCGCCTCGAGCAGCTCCGCAAGGAGGGCCAGTCCGGCCAGGCGAAGATCACGCAGTACACCCGGTACCTCACGCTCGGCCTGGCGATCCTGCAGTCCGCCGCATTCATCGCACTGGCCAAGTCGGGCCAGCTGTTCGCCGGTGCCTGCCCGCAGGACAACCCGTCGTACACGGTCATCCCCGGCGGCCACGGGCTGCCCACCTGGGTGAGCGTGGGCACGGTGCTGGTCACCATGACCGCCGGTACGGGTGTGGTGATGTGGCTGGGTGAGCTGATCACCGACCGCGGCGTCGGCAACGGCATGTCGGTCCTGATCTTCACCTCGATCTCCGCCCGCCTCCCGGGCGAGGGCTGGATCATCAAGCAGCAGAGTGGCTACGCCAAGTTCGCGCTGGTGATCGTGCTGGTGCTGGTGATCATCACGGCCGTGGTCTTCATCGAACAGGCGCAGCGGCGAATTCCGGTCCAGTACGCCAAGCGAATGATCGGCCGACGGATGTACGGCGGCACATCCACGTACATCCCGCTGAAGGTCAACCAGGCCGGTGTCGTGCCGGTGATCTTCGCGTCCTCGCTGCTCTACCTGCCGCAGCTGTACCTGCAGTTCTTCGACAAGAACAATCTCAAGGGTTACCAGATCTGGATCCAGAACAACCTGGCCAACCCGAAGAGCCTGCTGTACATCGGCCTCTACTTCCTGCTCATCATCTTCTTCACCTACTTCTACGTCTCGATCACGTTCAACCCGACCGAGGTTTCGGACAACATGAGGAAGTACGGTGGTTTCGTACCGGGCATCCGGCCCGGTAAGCCGACCGCCGACTACCTGGACTTCATTCTCAGCAGGATCACGCTGCCGGGAGCGCTGTACCTCGGCCTGATCTCGGTCTTGCCCAACTTCTTCTTCATCTGGCTCAATGCCACCCAGTATCAGAACTTCCCGTTCGGGGGAACGGCTGTTCTGATCATGGTCGGCGTGGGCCTGGAGACGGTGAAGCAGATCGAGAGCCAGCTGATGCAGCGCAACTACGAAGGGTTCCTCCGGTAGTGGGGACGCGGAGCCGGGGGGCTCTCGCGTCACTGGACGGCCCGGTCGTGGCCGGGAGCGCTCCGTCAGAACGAAGCGAGGCGATATAGGTGCGGCTGGTACTGGTGGGCCCCCCGGGGGCCGGCAAGGGGACCCAGGCTGAGTTCATCGCCGCTCATCTCGCCGTGCCGAAGATCTCGACCGGGGACATCTTCCGGGCCAACGTGTCGCAGGGAACGCCGCTGGGGGTCGAGGCCAAGCGGTACATGGACGCCGGCCAGCTCGTACCGGACGAAGTGACCATCAACATGGTCCGCGACCGGCTGGCCGAGCCGGATGCCGGCGACGGCTTCCTGCTCGACGGCTTCCCCCGGACCGTGCCCCAGGCGGCGGCGCTGGACAAGCTGCTGGCCGACCTGGGCACGGCGCTCGACCTCGTGATGGAACTCGTGGTCGACGACGACGAGGTCATCCGGCGGCTGTCCGGGCGCCGCACCTGCCGGGGCTGCGGCAAGATCTGGCACGTCGAGTTCGACCCCACCAGCAAGGAGAACATCTGCGACCGGTGCGGGTCGGAGCTGTTCCAGCGCGACGACGACAAGGCCGAGACGATCGGCACCCGCCTGGCCGAGTACGCGGACAAGACGCAGCCCCTGGTCGACTACTACGGCACCCAGGGCAAGCTGGTCGGTATCGACGCCACCGGGCCGGTCGAGGATGTGACCGTCCGGGCCATCGACGCCCTCCGGTCGTACGGCGGCTGACGTGCGCCGCCCCCAGCTGGACATTCAGCTGAAGACTCCGGATCAGATCGAAAAGATGCGCGGCGCCGGCCTGGTGGTCGCCGCCGCGCTGGACGCGATGCGCGACGCCGTCGCGCCCGGCGTGAGCACCGCCGACCTGGACGCCATCGCCGAGAAGGTGATCCGCGACAGCGGGGCGGTCCCGTCGTTCAAGGGCTACCACGGCTTCCCCGCGTCGATCTGTGCCTCGGTGAACGAACAGGTCGTGCACGGCATTCCGGCGGCCACCCAGGTGCTGGCCGAGGGCGACCTGCTGTCCCTGGACTGCGGCGCGATTCTGGACGGCTGGCACGGCGACTCGGCCATCACGGTGGGCGTGGGAACGACCGATCCGGGGCTGCTGCGGATGGCCGAGGTGGCCGAGGACAGCATGTGGGCCGGTATCGCAGCCGCGGCTCGGGGCGCCGCCAACGGCCGGGGTCACCTCACCGACATCTCCTTCAACGTGGAGAAGGTGGTCCGCAAGTCGGGCCGGTACGGGATCGTGGACGGTTACGGCGGCCACGGCATCGGCACCGAGATGCACCAGGACCCGCACGTGCTGAACTACGGCAAGCCGGGGAAGGGCCCGCGCCTGGTGACCGGGATGGCGCTGGCCATCGAGCCGATGATCACCATGGGCTCGCCGCGGACGGCCGAGCTCGACGACGGCTGGACCGTGGTGACGCGGGACGGCTCGTTCGCCGCCCACGTCGAGCACACCATGGCGTTCCTGGCGGACGGTGTGTGGGTGACCACAGCCGTCGACGGCGGCCGCAAGCGCCTCGGCGATCTCGTCACGTCCCGCCAGCCACACTGATCTCGCGGACCTTTCGTCGGGCTGGCAGACTTGAGGCATGGAGCGGGACCAGATGCGGGCCGGCGACGGTGACCGCGAACGGGTGGCGGCCCAGCTGAAGCACGCGCTCGACGAGGGGCGCCTCGACCTGTCCGAGTACGACGAGCGGCTGCAGAGGGTCTATTCGGCGAAGACCTACGGCGACCTGAACGGCCTGCTGGACGACCTGCCCGGCACCGTGCCGCCCCAGCACTCCCAGGTCCAGGCCTACCAGGCGCCGGCGGCCCCGTCGGGGGCGACGGCGTCGCCGGAGGAGCACAAACAGCACCCGCTGGCCTGGCTCGGCCCGTCCTTCGGCGTCTTTCTGGTCTGCACCTTCATCTGGCTGATCACCGACCCGGGCGGCTACTTCTGGCCGGTCTGGACGCTGATCCCGTTCATCCTGGGGCTGCTCGGTGCGGCCACCGGCGGGGGCGGCAGCAAGAGCCGGGACCGCAAGCGGGATCGCCGCCGGTGACAGCATGTTCGTCCGGTTTGCCAGGCACCGACACACCCGGGTCGGGGACGTGGGGACCTCGGTTTGGTGTCGATCCCGGGCGCGCGTACACTGACTAGTCGGCGCACAGCGTCCACTCCGGCGTGTCCATCAAGCGCTTCCTGATGGTGTCCGGAGCCGCGGCTGGTCCGAGTCTCGTCCGAGCTCGGGTAAGACGGTGTGAGCCTGCCCCAGAACCCGATGTACAGGCAGTGGAGGATATGCCCAAGAAAGACGGAGCCATCGAG
Source organism: uncultured Actinoplanes sp. (assembly GCA_964236515.1). Taxonomy (GTDB): domain Bacteria; phylum Actinomycetota; class Actinomycetes; order Mycobacteriales; family Micromonosporaceae; genus Actinoplanes. Next base: position 122,740 of record CAXSDA010000022.1, on the reverse strand, counting down.
ATCGAAGGCCGAGTGATCGAGCCTCTGCCGAACGCCATGTTCCGCGTGGAGCTCGCCAATGGTCACAAGGTCCTGGCTCACATCAGCGGCAAGATGCGGCAGCACTACATCCGTATCCTGCCTGAGGACCGGGTCGTGGTGGAGCTTTCGCCGTACGACCTGACCCGCGGGCGCATCGTCTACCGCTACAAGTGACAACGGGTCCCGCCGGAGAAGAACGAACACAGTAAGGCACACCGTGAAGGTCAAGCCGAGCGTCAAGCGGATCTGCAACAAGTGCCGGATCATTCGTCGGCACGGCCGGGTCATGGTCATCTGTGACGACCCGCGCCACAAGCAGCGCCAGGGCTGAACTCAGCCAGCACAAGCTCGTTCCGGCCGCGGTCGATGCACGTCTCTACGACGTGGATGACACGTGGCTTCACCCCCGGTCGGAGGCCGGGGCCCACCTGGGCCGGTGGGAAGGAACGGGTACAGACCTCCGGAGACACTGAGGAGCACGCCCGCACATGGCACGTCTCGTCGGCGTCGATCTACCCCGCGACAAGCGGATGGAGATCGCGCTCACCTACATCTACGGAATCGGTCGCACGCGCGCCGTAGAGGCGCTGAACGCCACCGCGATCGATCTGGACAAGCGTACGAAGGACCTCACGGACGAAGAGCTGGTCCAGCTCCGCGAATACATCGAAGGCAATTTCAAGGTTGAGGGCGACCTGCGCCGCGAGGTCGCCGCGGACATCCGCCGCAAGGTCGAGATCGGCTGCTACGCCGGCATCCGCCACCGCCGGGGTCTCCCCGTGCGGGGTCAGCGCACCCGGACCAACGCGCGTACGCGCAAGGGTCCGAAGCGCACGGTTGCAGGTAAGAAGAAGCCGGGTCGGAAGTAATAGGAGCGCACTGACTTATGCCACCGAAGGCACGCGCTGGGACCGCCGTCAAGAAGGTCCGGCGCAAGGAACGCAAGAACGTCGCCCATGGGCAGGCGCACATCAAGAGCACTTTCAACAACACCATCGTGTCGATCACCGACCCGACCGGTGCGGTCATCTCCTGGGCCTCGTCCGGGCAGGTGGGCTTCAAGGGCTCCCGCAAGTCGACCCCGTTCGCCGCGCAGCTGGCCGCCGAGGCCGCCGCTCGCCGGGCCATGGAGCACGGCATGCGCAAGGTCGACGTGTTCGTCAAGGGTCCCGGTTCCGGCCGGGAGACCGCGATCCGCTCACTGCAGGCCGCCGGTCTCGAGGTCGGGCAGATCGCCGACGTCACGCCGCAGCCGCACAACGGATGCCGTCCGCCGAAGCGCCGCCGGGTCTGAGGGAGAAGACACAGTTATGGCTCGTTACACCGGTGCGGACTGCAAGCGTTGCCGCCGCGAGAAGATGAAGCTGTTCCTCAAGGGCAGCAAGTGCGATGGTCCGAAGTGCCCGTTCGAGTCCCGGCCGTTCCCGCCCGGACAGCACGGTCGCGGACGGACCAAGGAGACCGAGTACCTGCTCCAGCACCGCGAGAAGCAGAAGGCCCGCCGTACGTACGGCGTGCTCGAGAAGCAGTTCCGCGGGTACTACGAGGAGGCGGTCACCAAGCCCGGCAAGACCGGTGAGGTGCTGCTGCAGATCCTCGAGTCGCGTCTGGACAACGTCGTCTACCGGGCCGGCTACGCCGCGTCCCGGGACATGGCCCGGCAGCTGGTCAAGCACGGCCACTTCCTGGTCAACGGCGTGAAGGTCGACATCCCGTCGTACCGCGTCAAGGAGCACGACATCGTTACGACCCGGGAGAAGTCGAAGGAGATGACCCCCTTCGTCATCGCTCAGGCCCAGGCCGGCAGCAAGCCGGTTCCGGCATGGCTGGAGCCGATCCCGACCGACATGAAGATTCTGATCCACTCGCTCCCGGCCCGCAGTGTCATCGACACCCAGGTCCAGGAGCAGTTGATCGTCGAGCTCTACTCGAAGTAGTACTGCCGGGTGCCGGCCGAAGTGGCCGGCACCCATCCCGATGGCCGTCATATAGCGGATGGCCGGACAGAAAGAAGAATTGCGTGCTCATCAGCCAGCGTCCGTCCCTCACGGAAGAGTCGCTCAGCGAGACCCGTTCCCGGTTCACCATCGAGCCGCTGGAGCCGGGCTTCGGCTATACCCTCGGCAACTCGCTGCGCCGGACCCTGCTGTCGTCCATCCCGGGCGCGGCGGTCACCAGCATCAAGGTCGACGGCGTCCTGCACGAGTTCACCACGATCCCCGGTGTCAAGGAGGACGTGGTCGAGCTGGTCATGAACGTCAAGGACCTCACCGTCAGTTCCGAGCACGACGAGCCGGTCAGCATGTACCTGCGCAAGCAGGGCCCCGGCGACGTCACCGCCGGCGACATCCAGCCCCCGGCCGGTGTCTCCGTGCACAACCCCGACCTCAAGCTGGCCACCCTGAACAGCAAGGGCCGGCTCGACATTGAACTGACCGTCGAGCGTGGCCGTGGTTACGTCACCGCCGCTCAGAACAAGACCGCGGGCGCGGAGATCGGCCGGATCCCGGTCGACTCGATCTACTCCCCGGTCATGAAGGTCACGTACCGCGTCGAGGCGACCCGTGTCGAGCAGCGCACCGACTTCGACCGCCTGATCATCGACGTCGAGTCCAAGGCGTCCATCTCTCCCCGGACCGCGCTGGCGTCGGCCGGCTCGACGCTCGTCGAGCTGTTCGGTCTCTGCCGCGAGTTGGACGAGACGGCCGAGGGCATCGACATCGGACCGTCCCCGCAGGACGCGCAGCTGGCCGCCGATCTGGCTCTGCCGATCGAGGAGCTGGACCTCACCGTCCGGTCGTACAACTGCCTCAAGCGCGAGGGCATCAACACCGTCGGTGAACTCATCGGGCGGACGGAGGCCGACCTTCTGGATATAAGGAATTTCGGTCAGAAGTCGATCGACGAGGTCAAGATGAAGCTCGCCGGAATGGGCTTGGGCCTCAAGGACAGCGCGCCGTCCTTCGACCCGGCGCACGTCGTGGACTCGTTCGGCGATGTGGACTACGACACCGACGACTACCGCGAGACCGAGCAGCTCTAAGTCCGGCCGCTCGTCATGAACTGAGCCCCCGAGGCGGCTTCGCCGCACTGCAAGAGAGATCGTCAGAGGAGCAGCAGAAATGCCCACGCCCACCAAGGGTCCCCGCCTCGGCGGCAGCCCGGCGCACGAGAAGCTCATCCTGGCCAACCTGGCCACCGAGCTTTTCCGGCACGGGAAGATCAAGACCACCGAGACGAAGGCCAAGCGGCTGCGTCCCCTGGCTGAGCAGCTCATCACGAAGGCCAAGCGCGGCGACCTGCACGCTCGTCGCCGCGTCCTGGGCGTCGTGAAGGACAAGGACGTCGTGTACTCCTTGTTCGAGCAGATCGCGCCGCGGTACGGGACCCGGCCGGGTGGCTACACCCGGATCACGAAGACCGGTCCGCGCAAGGGCGACGCTGCTCCGATGGCGATCATCGAGCTGGTCGAGGAGCTGCAGGTCGCGACCACGGCGCCGGCCAAGCGGGCGGCCCGCAAGGCCACGTCGCAGCAGAACAAGGTCGAGGCCCTGTCCCGCGAGGACGAGACCCCGGTGGACGGCGTCCAGACGCCGGCCGAGGAACTCATCGCCCCCGACGCGCCCGCGGTCGCCGACGACGCACCGGTCGCCGACGACGCACCGGTCGCCGACGACGCACCGGTCGCCGACGACCAGGATTCCGAGCCGCCGGTGAACGCTTCCGGTGACAAGGGCGCCGACGGCCCGGGCGACAAGGCCGAGGGCGAAGACACCGACAAGGCGTAAGCCAAGATCGGGCCCGGCACTCCTCGTGAGTGCCGGGCTCTTTCCATGTGCAAGGGCTTTCTTCAAGATCATTTTGTACGGGCGGGGACAGGTCCCGCCCCGGCCGAGGGGAGCGCCGTCGTGGTCGAGCCAGCGTCGCCCACCGCCGGGCTTGAGCGGGTGGTCCGGCTGCGGCTGGACGTGTCGTACGACGGCACCGGCTTCTCCGGCTGGGCCGTCCAACCCGGACGGCGGACGGTCGCCGGGGTGCTGGTGGAGGCGCTGGTCACGCTGGCCGGCGAGGTTCCGCTCGGGCTGACCGTGGCCGGGCGTACGGACGCGGGGGTGCACGCCACCGGCCAGGTGTGCCACATCAACCTGCCCGAGGCCATCTGGGACGAGCTCGACGGCTCGCTGCTGCGGCGGCTGGCCGCGCTGATGCCGGCGGACGCCCGGGTGCGCGCGGCCACGCCGGTGCCGGACACGTTCGACGCGCGGTTCTCGGCCACCTTCCGCCGGTACGAGTACCGGGTCGCGGACACGCCGTGGGGACCGGAACCGTTACGCCGGCACGACACGCTCGGCTGGGGGCGGCCGCTCGACCTCGATCGCCTGAACGCCGCCGCCGACGGGCTGGTCGGCGAGCACGACTACGCCGCGTACTGCAAACGCAAGGAGCACGCGACCACCGTGCGGGCCATCACCCGGCTGGACTGGCACCGGCAGGCGGACGGGGTGGTGGTGGCCACGGTTCAGGCCGACGCGTTCTGCCAGGCCATGGTGCGCAGCCTGGTCGGCGCGATGCTGGCCGTGGGGGACGGGCGCCGCGAGCCGGACTGGCCGACCACTCTGCTGACGCTGCGGGAACGGTCGAGTGCGATCACCGTCGCCCCGGCGCACGGGCTGACGCTGGTCGCGGTCGGCTACCCGGCGGCCGGCGAGTACGCCCAGCGGGCCGAGGCGACCCGCCGCCGGCGCGCCTGATCGGTCAGGGACCGACGTCCCGGGTGGCCCGCTTGGTCAGGACCTGACCGTTGAGATACGACTCGATCAGGTCGACGCTGATCTGCCGGGCGTACGCGTCGTCATCGTGCACGACCTGCCCGTCCGGCCGGGCGATCACCGCGTACAGCAGGAAATGGCCGTGCTCGTGCCAATTCACCTGGGCCAGCGGCTGCTGGGTGGGATCACTTCCGGGACCGCCGCCGGACATCGCGGCGAACGTGCCCGTCCCCTCGTCGACCAGCCGTTTGGCGCTGGTGCCGACCGCTTCCGCGCTGGTGGCGTCGGCCAGGTTGAACAGCCCGGTGGTCACCTGGTAGCCGCCGTACGGCGCGGTCATCGTGGCCCGGACCACCTGGCTGCACCGCTGGTCCTCAAGGATGCGGCCGAGTTCGCCGGTGGCCGCGATGTTGCAGTCGGTGTCGATGTGCCGCATCTCCACCCGGTACGGGGCCGCGCCCTGCACCACCCGGATCTCCGGATCCGGGAACACCTCGTCCAGGGTCAGCGGGATGGCGTCGCCGCCGCGCGTGGTGAGGATCTCGGACGGGTCGGCCGGCAGGGTGCGGCCGGCGGCCTCGGCGTGCCCACGGCGTACCTCGGCGATGATGAAGAAGCCGCTCAACCCGGCGATGGCCAGCAGGATCACCGCCCCCAGCGCGCTCATCGCCATCTGCATCGCGTGCTGCGGCTCGCGGATCGCCCGTTGCCGATGCTGCCCGGCCGGTTCCTCGCCCAGGCCCGGCACGAGGATGGCGAGACTGCTGTCCGGGGCCGCACGGTGAGCCGGGCGCATGGGAGAGCCAAGAAGCATGCGGGACAGGCTAGAAGCGCACGGTGATCAATGAACGCACAGTGTGTGCGGCACCCCCGGGCGGGGGCCGATCGTTGGCCGGGTTCACAATTTCCGGGTGACCGCCGACCATTACTTCAGCGCCGAGCCCAGCGCACCCGCCCGTACCGGTGAGGTCGAGTTCTCCGTGGGCGGACGGGCCTTCACGCTCGCCGCCGCATCCGGGGTGTTCTCCGCCGGGCGGCTCGACCCGGGAACCGCAGTGCTGCTGCGCAAGTCCACCCTGCCGGCCCCCGACGCTGCGGGGACGCTGCTCGACCTGGGCTGCGGATACGGGCCGATCGCCTGCGTGCTCGCCGCCACGGCACCGGACGCGACGGTGTACGCGATCGACGTCAACTCCCGCGCCCGCGAACTGGCCGCCGCCAACGCGGCGACCCTGGAGCTGGGCCGGATGCGGGTGTGCACGCCCGACGACGTACCGGCCGATGTCATGTTCGACGAGATCTGGAGCAATCCGCCGATCCACGCCGGCAAGGGCGAGCTGCACGCGATCCTCGAGCGCTGGCTGCCCCGGCTGACCCCGGCCGGAGTGGCGTGGATGGTGATCAACCGGCACCTCGGGGGTGATTCGCTGCACACCTGGCTGACCGGGCTCGGCTGGGACGTGCTGCGTACGGCCAGCCAGAAGGGCTTCCGTGTTCTGCGGGTCACCAGGAAATCCGGCTGACCATCCACCTTCGAGCAGGCAGAATTCGCTCGTGGGTTATGTAGATGTGGCGGGGGCCGGGTTCGTGCTGCCGGATGGCCGGGAGCTGTTCTCCGACGTGTCGTTCCGGGTCGGCGAGGGCGCCAAGGTCGCGCTGGTCGGGCCGAACGGCGCCGGCAAGACGACGCTGCTGCGGATGGTCGCCGGCGACCTCGGGGTGCAGAGCGGGGCGATCGCCCGGTCCGGCGGCCTCGGCGTGATGCGCCAGTTCATCGGCATGATCGGCGATGACCGGACGCTCGACGACCTGGCGCTGTCGCTGGTGGCGCCGCCGCTGCGGGCGGCGGGCGAGCGGATGCACCGGGCCGCCGGCGCGCTCGACGACTCGGAGCGGTCGCAGCTGGCCTACGCCAACGCACTGGCCGGCTGGGGTGAGGCCGGTGGATACGACGCCGAGGTGTTGTTCGACGTGGTCGCGGTGGCCGTGCTGAACAAGCCGTGGGACGAGGTGCGGCACCGTCCGGTGCGGACGCTCTCCGGCGGCCAGCAGAAGCGGTTCGCGCTCGACCTGCTGCTCCGCGGGAGCGACGAGGTGCTGCTGCTGGACGAGCCGGACAACTTCCTGGACGTACCGGCCAAGCGGTGGCTGGAGTCGCGGCTGCGCGAGTCGGCGAAGTCGGTGCTCTACGTCTCGCACGATCGGGAGCTGCTGAACCAGACCACGGACCGGGTGGTGGCGGTCGAAGGTGGGAGCGCATGGGTGCATCCGGGCGGGTTCGCATCCTGGCATGCGGCGCGCGCGGATCGCCACGAGCGGCTGCTCGAGGTGCGGCGGCGATGGGACGAGGAACGGGAGAAGCTCCGCGAGCTGGTGCTGATGTACAAGCAGAAGGCTGCGTACAACTCGGACATGGCGTCGCGGTACCAGTCGGCGCAGACCCGGCTGCGGCGGTTCGAGGAGGCCGGCCCGCCACCGCTCCCGCCGAAGGAGCAGTCGCTGCGGATGAACCTGCGGGGCGGGCGTACGGGCAAACGGGCCGTGATCTGCACGGGCCTGGAGTTGGAAGACCTGACGTTCCCGTTCGACCTGGAGGTCTGGTACGGCGACCGGGTGGCCGTGCTGGGCGCCAACGGCACCGGTAAGTCGCACTTCCTGCGGCTGCTGGCCGGCGGCGGCGACTCTCCCGAGCCTTCGAACCTCCCGGTCGGTGGGGGTCCGCTGGCCGCGGTCAAGCACTCCGGGACGGTCCGGCTCGGCGCGCGGGTGCGGCCCGGTCACTTCTCGCAGACGCACGACCGGCCCGAGCTGCTGGGCCGGACGCTGGTGGAGATCCTGTGGCGGGGGGACGAGCACCGCCAGGGCCAGGACCGCGCCGGGGCGATGAAGGCGCTGAACCGGTACGAGCTGGCGGCGCAGGGGGATCAGATGTTCGGGACGTTGTCCGGCGGCCAGCAGGCCCGGTTTCTGGTGCTGATGCTGGAGCTGTCCGGAGCGACGTTGTTGCTGCTCGACGAACCGACCGACAACCTCGACCTGGCTTCGGCGGAGGCGTTGGAGGAGGGGTTGTCGGCGTTCCAGGGCACGGTGGTCGCGGTGACCCACGACCGTTGGTTCACGCGCGGGTTCGACCGGTTCGTTCGCTTCGCCGGCGACGGCGAGGTCACCGAAACCCCCGAGCCCGTCTGGGACGCCTGACGCCGTCGCCGGCCGTTGCGCGCAGCCCGCGGTCCGCGGCCCGCGGCTCGTTGTCCGCGGCTCGTTGCCCGTCGCCCTCGGCCGGGCTTGGACGGCGGGGGAACGCGCCGACCTGCCCGCCCTGCGTGGATGTGCGCCGCCCGCACCGCCGTGGTGTACCACTGGAGCGCTCCACTGGTACACCACGGCGGTTTTGCCCGGCGGTTCGGGCTGGTGGCGTACCAGTGGTACGTGACGGTGCGGCCGGCTCACCTGCTGTGCCAGTGGAGCGCTCCAGTGGTACACCAGGGTGGTTTTGCGGGGTGGTTCAGGCTGGTGGCGTACCAGTGGTACGCCGTGAAGCGATGGCTCGCAGGATCCGGCGGGTGAGCCGTTGCGGGTGACGGAACAGGTCGTCGGCGGTGACGCGCAGGACCAGCCAGCCCTCTTCCTCGAGTGCGGTCTGCCGCTGGACGTCGCGACGGAACTGTTCGGTCTCGCGGTGGTGGTCGCCTTCGTACTCGATGGCGATGCGCCAGTCCGGGTAGGCGAGGTCGGCCCGGCCGAGGAAGGCTCCGGTGGCGGTCCGGATCACGTATTGAGCTACCGGGCGCGGCGCTCCGGCGTCGTGCAGTTGCAGCCGGAGCCGGCTTTCGGTGGGTGACTCGGTGCGTGGCTCGACCAGCGGAAGCAACTCGCGCAGCTGACGCGTTCCGGGCCAGTCCCACCGCCGCGCGGCATAGGTCGCCAGGTCGGTTCGGCTGACGAGCTGATGGCAGTGTGCATCCAGCGCCGCCAGCGCGTCCGGCCGGTCGAGGTGACGGGCGAGATCGAATGCCGTACGTACGGCGCTGGTGATCAAAAGGTCCGACCTTGTGATGATGTCGTCAAAGGCGAGTGGCGTCCGCTTGATCAATACATGGTCACGCGGGCGGACGCGAACCGCGATCGGGACGTTCACCCACACCTGAGCGTCCCGGGGCAGTACGTCGAGGCCGTGGATGAAGGCCGCGCTCCATCCACCGAGGCATGAACCTCCGCGCAGAGAGAGCGCCACCGCCTCGCACCACATGCGGTGGTCGTCGGGGCGGTACACCGTTCGGTGGACGTAGACGTCGGGCAGCAGGCGTTGCCAGTTCGGGCCGCGCAACACGAAGGCCGTCAGGATGCCTGCAGCGACCGCGTCGGATCCACGGAACGGCAGAGCCCCCAGGATGGAGGGCAACGAGGCGAGTCTCGGCATGCGCTGAGGATGGCCCATCCACCGACATCCGGCTGGACACCCTGTGGACAGCCGGACGTTGTGGATTTCCCGAGCCGCGCGGAACGGCCGCGCGAACGGTCACTCTCCGCCGAGGCCGCTGACCCAGTCGACGAATTCCTCGTCCTTCTTGCGCTTACGGGCGGCGCGCTTGCTTTCGCTGGCCGGCTCCGAGGTGTCCGGCGGCGCGTCGAAGGCGGTCGGGGCCGGGTCGGCCAGGGCCGGAGCGGGGGCGGGCTCGTCCGCGGGGTCGGAGCGGGTACGACGCCAGCCGCGGCGCTTGGTGGCGTCGTCCGGCGACGCCGACGCCGCCTCGTCTGCCGATCCGTACGGGTCGGAGTTGTCGTCGGTGGCCGGCTCCGCGCCGTGGCGGGCGCGGCGGGTGGTGTCCGGGCCGGCGACCGGGGTCGGGGGATCGGCCAAAGCCGGGTACGTGGCCCAGGCCGGGGGGTCGACCGAGGCCGGGGCCGGGGCCGTGGCCCAGGTCGGAGGCGCGCCCGCGGCGGGGATCGGGGCGGCCGCGGGGGTCGGGGGGAAGTCGCCGGTCGAGGCCGGGTCGGTGCGGCCTCGGCTGAACGGGTTCAGCGAGCGGCCGAGGCGGCCGCCGGCGGAGCGTTCCTCCTGGGCGACGCCGGGCGGAAGGGGGCGGAGAGCCGGTTCCGGGACGTACGGTCCGGAGTCGTCGGCGGCGTGCTGAGCCGGCCGGTTGCCGTAGCCGTAGCCGAGGCCGCGGTCGTCGGTGCCAGGCCGGCGGAAGGCGTCGAACGGCTCCGGGTCGTCGGCGTCGTTGCCCAGGACGACGCGGCCGCCCGGTCGGGCGGCGGCGGTGCCGGCCAGGTGGTGGGTGGTCCACTCGGAGCGGGCGGGGCCGGGCGGCGTGTCACCCAGCGTTTCCGGCCGCCTCCCGGCCGGCGTGTCCAGCGGCGTCTCCAGCGGTGTGTCCAGCCATGACTCGGGCCGTGTCTCACGGTGCATGTCGGGTCGCATCTCTGTTCGGGTGTCCGGCCGCCGCGTCGGCGACAGGCCGTTGGTGGGATCGTCCGGCGCTCTCTCGGCACCGGTGGTGGTCGCGGGGGATTCAGTGTCCGGGCCGGAGCGGCGGCGACCCCAGCGGCGCGGCCGCTTGGCCTCGGCCGCCGCGGAAGGGGTCGACGGCTCGGCCGCCGCGGAAGGGGTCGACGGCTCGGCCGCCGCGGAAAACGACGGCTCGGCCGCCGTGGACGGAGTCGACGGCTCGCCCGCGGACGCAGACGTCGACGGCTCGGCCGCACTGGAGGAGGCCCATGGCTCGGCCGCCGCAGAGGACCCCGACGGCTCGGCCGGCTCGGCGGAGGTGGAGGTGGAGGTGGAGGTGGAGGCAGAGGTGGAGGTGGAGGTGAAGCTGGAGGGAGCCACGACCGGGGTGGACGGTTCGAACTGCTCGTCCGCGATCCCGGAACGCGGCTCAGGGATGCGCGGATCGATCCGCGGTGTGATGCCACCGAGCCACGGCACACTCGCAGCCGCCGACGAAGGCTCCGCCGACACCGCAACGGGCGACGGGTCCGGCTCGAAGTCGCCGGCGGCCGCCGTACCGGAGGAGGCGCCGGTGTCGGAATCCACGCGTTCGGTGAATTCCGGCTCGTCGGAGGTCACGCCCGGGCGGTTGATCACCGCGGCCAGCACCGAGCCGAGGACGCCGGCGCCGGTCGCAGTCATCGCCGCCCAGTACGGCACCACCTGGTAGCGGTCCGACCCCGAGCCCGGCCCGGCAATCAGGTAGGCCGCCGTGAGCAGCGCCGGCCCGGGCAGCCCGGCCAGCGCGATGGTCAGCGTCGGCAACTCACGACGGCGCGCCCGCCAGCCGAGCAGCGCGCCGGCGATCAACGCCACCGCGGGCATGGTGAACAGAGCCGTCCGCTGGGTCGTCCCGGGTGAGAGGAACCCCGCGTCGAACACCCCCAGCCGTACGGACGGAAGGGGGTCGTCGGGGGCCAGGGACGGCAGCACCGAGACGATCGCGATCAGCCAGACCACCCCGCCCAGCACGACCAGTCCCCACCGGGACACCGGCTGCAGCAGCGCCGCCACTACGGCGAGGACGCCGGCCAGCGCGCCCAGCCCGGCGCACACCCCGATGACGAACACCGGGTGAACTCCGGCGATCTGCGCGGTCCGGGCCGGCTGCATGGTCAGCGGAACGACGATCGCGGCCCCGACGCCGGCCGCGACCGCCACGGCGACGGCCGTGCCGGTGGTCGGACGGGTGGGCGACCAGCGCGGCAGCAGCCAGCCGCCGGCGAACCCGCCGGCTACAGCGGCCATCATCGCGAACCAGGCCACCCAGGCCAGCTGCGCCGTCCACTGGTCACGGGTGGTGACGTCCAGAACGCGGGTCAACCGCAAGATCCCCAGGCCGTACGCCACCCCGAGCTGACAGGCGCCGGCGAGCGCCGCTACCCCGAGTGTCGCCCCCAGCAGTCTGACCCAGGTCCGGTAAACCATGCGGGGCACGTTACGGATGCCGGGTGGCCGTCGCCACCCTGCACGCGGGTTATTAAGCCGGGCCACAGTCCTTGAGCTCGACGATGCGCCCGACGTACACCGTGTCACCGACGTTGGTGAGCATGTGTGTCTGCCCGGGGTCGCGGTAGACCACGTCGCCGGTGTTCTCCAGGATGTCGATGGTGTCGCCGCCCGCGGTGGTGATGACGCTCTTCGTGCCCTGCACGGCGACCACGACGTAGGGCAGCCCGTGGTGGTGCAGCGGCTGGGTCTCGCCCGGCTGCAACTCGATGTGCCAGATCCGCACCCGGTCGTTCTCGAGCATGATCTGCTGGCCGACCGGGCCGAGGGAATGGGTCATGACACCACCTGGGGCAGGACGTCGGAGGCGATGAGGTCGAGATGGTCGAGGTCGGCCATGTCGAGGACGCGCAGGTGCACCCGGGTGGCGCCGGCCTCGGCCAGCTCACCGAGCCGCTGCACCAGTTGGGCGGGCGATCCGATCAGCGGGTCCTCGGGTGGAAGCGCGCTGGGCACATGCAGCGGCGCGGCCCGCTCGTCGGCCTCGGCTGCGGTCCGTCCGATGGCGACGACCACCCCGGCGGACAGCGTCAGCGGGCGACCGGGACCCCGGCCGTACGTCCGGCAGGCGTCCTCGACCCGGCGGAAGGCCGCGGCCGTCTCCGCCACGCTCTTGAACGGCATGTTGAACTCGTCGGCGAAGCGGGCGGCGATCTGCGGCGTCCGGTGCGGGCCCTTGCCGCCGACGATGATCGGCGGGCCGGGCCGCTGCACGGGTTTGGGCAGCGCCGGAGCGTCCATGAGCTGGTAATACTTGCCGTCGTAGGAGTACCGCGCACCGTCCGGCGTGGACCACAGCCCGGTGATGATCTCGAGCTGCTCGGCCAGCCGGTCGAACCGCTCGCCGCGTGCCGGGAACGGGATGCCGTACGACGTGTGCTCCCGCTCGAACCAGCCGGCGCCCAGGCCCAGCTCGATCCGGCCCCCGCTCATGGCGTCGACCTGGGCGACCATGATGGCCAGCGGCCCGGGCATCCGGAACGTCACCGCGTTGAGCAGCGTGCCCAGCCGGATGGTGGACGTCTCGCGGGCCAGGCCGGCCAGCGTGATCCAGGCGTCGGTCGGGCCGGGCAGTCCGGGATCGGCGCCCATCGACTGATAGTGATCAGCGCGGAGGAACGAGTCGAAGCCGGCCGCCTCCGCGTGGCGGGCCAGCCGGAGCTGGTGGTCGTACGTCGCACCCCGGTGCGGCTCGACGAAGAGTCCGACGCGCACGGCAGTCCTCAGTTCATCAACAGTTCGTGCAGCTCGGCGCTGCATCGGGCAACCTCTTCGGAGTGCTCGGTGCGGCCCAGGGTGCGCGGGCGGGGGATCTTGACCTCGAGGATCTCGCGCACCCGGCCGGGCCGCGGGCTGAGCACCACCACGCGGTCGGCGAGCAGCACGGCCTCGTCGATCGAGTGGGTCACGAAGACGATGGTGGCGCCGGTGTTCATGTGAATGCGCTGCAGCTCGCCGGACAGTTCCTCCCGGGTGAGCGCGTCCAGGGCGGAGAACGGTTCGTCCATCAGCAGCACCCGCGGGTCGGTGATGAGGGCCCGGCACAGGGCCACGCGTTGCTGCATGCCGCCGGAGAGCTCGTGCGGCTGACGTTTCTCGAAGCCGCCGAGACCGGCGAGTTCGAGCAGCTCGTGAGCCCGCTGCCGGTGGGCGGTGGCGCGCCAGCCGAAGATCTGCACCGGAAGCAGGACGTTGTCCAGCACGGAGCGCCACGGCAGCAGGGCCGGCCGCTGGAACATCATGGCGATGTCGCGGCGCGGTTTGACCACCGTCTCGTCCGCCACCCGGATGTCGCCGGCCGTGGCCGGCAGCAGGCCCGCGATCAGCCTCAGCATTGTGGACTTGCCGCACCCGGAACGTCCGAGAACGGCCACGAACTCGCCCTCGGCCACGTCCAGATCGATGTCGCGCAACGCCTCCACGGTGCCGGACCGGCCGGCGAACGACCGTGACACGCCGTTGAGACGGATCATCTGCGCTGATCTCCTGATCGGAGGGGGTCGATGCCCTGCCGAGCCTAGCCCGCCGGTGTTAAGAGGTGATGACCGGCCCGTCCACAAGGGCCGTTGAGATGAACCTGGGATCGATGATCCGGTCAGCTTCCCCTACGCTTGCCCGCGAGCATCACCCGAACAGCCAACTCGACATCCCCCTCAGTTGGGAAGGAACACGGTGCACAACAGAAGGTTCAGCCGTACGCTCGTGGCCGCGCTCGCGGTCGCGGCACTCGTCGCCGCAGCCGGTTGCAGCGACGACTCGGCCAAGGGAAGTTCCAGCTCCGGTTCGTCCGGCGCACTCGAGAAGATCACGTACCTGACCTCGTTCGGCAACTTCGGGCGGGACGCGTACGCATACGTGGCCAAGGACAAGGGCTACTTCAAGGCGGCCGGTTTCGACGTCGACATCAAGCCCGGTGGCGGCACCTTCGAGAACCTGCAGAAGGTCGTCGCCGGCACGGCCCAGTTCACCCCGCTCGACCTGACCGGACTGATTCTGGCCGCCGGCGCGAAGTCCAACCCGGTCACCGGCTTCGCCACGGTCGCCGGCATCCAGCAGCGCACCATGGCCGCGATCATCACGCTGGAGGGCAACGGCATCACCACGCCCAAGGATCTCGAGGGCAAGACGCTGGCCGACTCGCCGAGCTCGGTGGTCCGGAACCTGTTCCCGACCTACGCCAAGCTGGCGAACATCGACGCCAGCAAGGTGACCTGGCAGAACGGCACTCCGCAGACGCTGATCCCGACCCTCGCGTCGGGCAAGGTGGCCGGTATCGGCCAGTTCGTGGTGGGCAAGCCGACGGTCGAGGCCATCGCTAAGAAGACGGCGGTGGTGCTGCCGTACAGCGACGTCATGCAGGACCTGTACGGCAACGTGCTGGTCACCTCCAGCGCGTACGCCAAGGCGAACCCGGACAAGGTGAAGAAGTTCACCGCGGCCCTGCTGCACGGCCTGCAGGACTCGATCACCGACCCGGCCGCGGCCGGTCAGACGCTGGCCAAAGACGTGCCCGCGACCAACCCCACGTCGGCGGCGGCCGAGCTGACCCTGATGGGCCCGTTCGTGAAGTCGGCGGCGTCCGGTGTGCCGGTCGGGGCGCTGGACAGCCAGCGGATCGCCCGTAGCATCGCGTTGCTGCAGGGCTCGGGCCAGATCGTGCCGGGCCTGACGCCGGAGAAGGTCGTCGACTTCAGTCTCGTACCGACGTCCTGAGTCGTTCCGGCCTGATCCACCCCGGACAGGGCACGCCGATCCGTCCGCCATCGGCTCGGCGTGCCCGCCGCTAGGAGATGAACAAAGATGACTGATCTGGCGTCACGCCCTGCCGCCCCGGCTCCGGCCGCCGAGGTTCCGGCGCGTACCGGCCGGATCGCGGTGGTGGCCTGGCCGGTCCTCGGTCTGGCCCTGGCCATCGGGGTCTGGTGGCTGGCCACGGTGGTGTTCGACGTCCAGACGTTCATCCTGCCGTCGCCGCCCAAGGTGATCGACGCGTTCGGCCGGTTCCCGGGCGAACTGGCGAAGCAGACCCGCAGCACGGTGCTGAACAGCGTGCTCGGCTTCGGGGTGTCGGTGGTCGTGGGTGCCCTCATCGGGTTCGCCCTGGCCGCGTCGCGGCTGATCGAGCGGATGTTCCAGCCGCTGCTGGTGGCGCTCAACGCGGTGCCCAAGGTCGCCTTGGCGCCGCTGATGCTGATCTGGTTCGGGTACGGCCGGACGCCGGTGATCGGGATGGCCTTCCTGGTCTGCTTCTTCCCGATCGTGCTGTCCACTCTCACCGGGCTCACCACGACTCCGGCCGACCTGGCCGAGTTGGCCCGCTCGATGGACGCGTCCCGGGCGCAGACGTTCCGCCGGGTGCGGTTCCCGGCCGCCCTGCCGCAGATCTTCGTCGGTCTCAAGGTGGGGCTGCCCCTCGCGGTCATCGGCGTCGTGGTCGGCGAGATGCAGTACGGCGATTCCGGACTGGGCATGCTGATCGTGCAGGCCAGCGGCCAGGCCGACACCGCGTACGCATTCGCCGCGATCGTGCTGCTGGCGGTGGTCAGCATCGTGCTCTACTACCTGCTGGTCCTGACCGAGCGCCTGGTCCTGCCGTGGGTGCGGGCCACCACGTCGATCCGCTGAGCCCGCCCCGGCCGAGGCGTCAGCTCAGGCCGGCGTCGGCGGCCAGCCGCCAGCGGCCGCTGCGGGCCACCAGCAGAGTGAGGCTCTGCGGCATCAGTCCGGAGTGGTTGTCCGGGGTCAGGCGGATCGTCCCGGAGAGGCCGTCGGTCTGCGAGGTCTCGAGGATGTCGCGGATCTCCCCCCGGTTGGTGCCAGCCCGGGCCACCCCGTCGGCGATCAGGTCGGCGGCGTCGGCGGCATACGCGGCGACGCCGGAGTAGGTGCCGTAGCGGGACGTGTAGTCGCGGAACCACTGCTTCCGCGCCGCCTTGGACGGGCTCGTCGAGATCACGTCGTCGATCGCCAGGATCTGCGTGAACACCATCGTGGAGTTCTGCATGGCGG
Source organism: uncultured Actinoplanes sp. (assembly GCA_964236515.1). GTDB lineage: Bacteria > Actinomycetota > Actinomycetes > Mycobacteriales > Micromonosporaceae > Actinoplanes. The sequence continues at coordinate 106,438 of CAXSDA010000022.1, read as the reverse complement.
CGCTCGCGGCCTGCGGCAGGAACAGGTCACCAGCCGCGCTTGCGTCGAAGTAGAGCTTGCCGGTGAACTTGGTCGCCCGGGCGCTGGTCGCTGCCAGCACAGCCTGATCCGGACCGGTCAGCACGACGAGTGCGCCGGGGTGGCCGGCGGTGAGCGTGGCCACGGTCGTGGAGATGTCGGACGCGTTCGGCTTGACCCGCTGGAACGGGGGACTGGGGATGCCGGCCTTGGCCAGTTCGTCCTGCAGTGCCTGAAGCGCGTCGGCTCCGTACTTGTCGTCGGTGACCAGCACCGCGACCTTCTTCACCTGCGTCCGTTGCAACTCGGCGGTCAGCGCGGCGGTGGTGTCGCTCGCGTTCGGGCCGAGCTTGAACAACCACTTCCGGTCCTTCAGTGGCTCGGTGATCTGATCGGCACCGGCCAGGGCGATCGTCGGGATGTTCTTGTTGTTGACCGTGTTGGCGGCGCCGAGCACGCAGTCGTCGCAGTCGCCGGTCACCACTGCGGCCACCGACGGGTCGTCGGCGAACGTGCTGATGTTGCGCAGCGAGGACGTCGGGTCCGACCGGTTGTCCTGGATCCGCAGCACCAGCTGCTTGTCGCCGAGCCGGCCGGACGCGTTGATCTGCTCGACGCGCAGCTGCAGGGCCCGGGCGAAGGCGATGTCGTTGTCCGCGCCGGACGCCAGATCGGCGCCGATGATGATCTGCTGTTTGTCGCCGGTGTTCTTGTCGGCTGTACAGCCGGTCAGCCCGGCGGCGAGCATCACCGGCACGACGACGGAGGCGGTCAGGCGGCGGGTGGGCCTCACGGCGGATGCCTCCTCGGGGCAACGGGGGGATTACGGACCTCACGGTGTCTGCTGTGGACGACACGATTGCGGACACGGTGTCCGTCCGATCGCGCCAAACCTTGCCAACGTGAAGGTCCCTGGTCAAGCCGCAACGGATTCCGTACGCGGGATCTCTATCCCACATAGTGGTTGGAATCTTGATGGACGTGTGTCACTGTCCAGACACGCTGCGTGTCCACGTTGATATTCGTGCACGTCAACGCCCGGTCAGTGTCGATTGTCGAGCTGAAAGGACCATTGTCGTGCGGAAACGACGGATGTTTCCGGCGCGTCCCAGGCTTCCCAAAGATGCTCGATCTCTGATGAAATCGCGGCCGTGCCGCGTGTGGCACGGCCCTGGCCACCGGCGTCGGAGTCCACGGCCCGGGCCGATCGCCCGCGTCGGCGATGAGTTGCGGGATGACTACCGAGGAGATGTCGTGACCACCGGATCTTCGGCTCAGCCCGCGCTCGCCGGTCCGCCCTCCGGACCGAGTGCCCGGCGGCGCGGCATGCGGCTGCGCGACGCCCGGATCCGGTCCAAACTGGCCATGATCCTGCTCGTCCCGCTGGTCGCGGTCCTCGCGCTGGCCGCGGTGCGGCTGGTCGACGTGGGTGGCCGGGCGTACGACGCCAGCCAGGTCGAGCAATTGGCCACGCTGTCGACCAACGTCTCCACCCTGACCCAGTCGCTGCACAACGAGCAGATGGCCGCCGCGCAGTTCCTCGCGAAGACGTCACCCGGCTCCGTCTACACCGCCGCGATCCACACCACCGACGATCAGGTCCGCGCGTACACGTCCGCCCGCAACGACCTGCGGAACCCGCCGGGCGTCGTCCAGAACCAGCTGAACCGGATCGACGACCACCTGCGCACGATGGACGCGACCCGGCAGAAGGTCACCGACCGCAACGAGATCTCGGTGTCCGACGCGGTGCTGCGCTACGACGTGGTGATCACCGACCTGATCGCCTACGGCGACGTGCTCGGCCAGTTCGCCGGGACCGGCTCGGTCGGCGACGGTCTGCGGGCCCAGGCCGCGTTCGCGCGGGCCAAGGCGGGCACCGCCGACCAGGAGGCGACCGCGTTCGCGTCCCAGGCGTCCGGGGACGTCAGCGACGAGCAGCGGTCCGCCCTGATCGCCACCGAGACCAGTCAGCAGGCCGCGCTCGAGTCCTTCGCCCTGTCCGCCTCGGCGTCGCAGACGCAACTGGTCAACGACACGGTCACCGGTGACGCGGTCAACCTGGCGGACGCGGTGACCCAGCAACTGGCCCGGGGCGAAGCGGTCGGCGGTCAGGACATCGTGCAGGCCTACGGCGCGGTGGTGGACCTGATGCGCTGGGCCGAGCAGCGGCTCGAGGCCTCGTCGGTGGCCGCGGCGGGGGACGAGAGCGACTCGGTCACCCGGCAGGCGACGCTCGAGGCGATCCTCGTGCTGCTGGTGCTGATCCTGGCCATCGCGCTGGCCGTGGTGCTGGCCCGTTCGCTCAACCAGTCGCTGAGCCGGCTGCGCGACGGCGCCCTGGCGGTGGCCCGGCACGACCTGCCGGAAGCGGTCAAGCGGCTGCAGGACGTGCGGAGTCTCGGCGACGGCGGGGCCGACAACCTCATCCGTGAGGTGCGAGACCCGATCCAGCTGGACAACCGGGACGAGATCGGCCAGGTCGCGGCGGCCTTCAACAGCGTTCACCGCGAGGCCGTCCGGATCGCGGCCGAGCAGGCTGCCCTCCGCACCAGCGTCTCGGCCATGTTCCTCAACCTGGCCCGCCGTTCGCAGAGCCTGGTCGACCGGATGATCGGCGAGCTCGACCAGATCGAGCGCACCGAGGAGGACCCGAAGCGGCTGGCCCAGCTGTTCGAACTGGACCACCTGGCCACCCGGATGCGCCGCAACGACGAGAACCTGCTGGTACTGGCGGGCGCTGACTCGAGCGCGCCCCGGCGCGAGGACGCGCTCCTGGTCGACGCGCTGCGGGCCGCGCAGTCCGAGGTCGAGCTGTACAACCGGATCGAGTTCGGCACCGTCGACACCGACGTCGCGATCTCCGCGATCGCGGTCAACGACGTGGTCCGGCTGATCGCCGAGCTGCTCGACAACGCCACCCGGTTCTCCCCGCCGAACACGACCGTGGTGGCCGACGCCCGGCGGATCCGCGACTACGTGGTCGTACAGGTCGAGGACCGCGGGCTCGGCATGTCCGGCACGCAGATGGACTCCCTGAACCAGCGCCTGGCCGAGCCGCCCGGTGTCGACGTGGCCGCGTTCCGCTTGATGGGCCTGGCCGTCGTCGGCCGTCTGGCCAGCCGGTACGACATCCGGGTCGAACTGCGCGCCAACCTGGACGGCGGCACGGTGGCCCAGGTGATGCTGCCGAGCACGATCGTCGTGCTGCCCAGCCGGACCCTCGAGGCGCCGTCCCGGGCCCGGATGCCGCAGCTCGACCGCGCACCGGCCGGCTGGGCCGACGGGCAGCCGGCGGGCCGGTCGGCGACCGCGACGCTGCCCGCGCTGGCCCCCGACCCCTGGGGTCAGCCCGCCACCAACGGGTCGATGCCGGGCATGCCCGCCCCGGTGAACCACCCGTCGCTGCCGCTGATGCCGTCGCAACGGCCGGCGCCGGGGACGCGCCGCTCGGACGACATGCCCACCCCCGACCGGCCGCCGCTGCCGACCCGGGCTGTCAAGCCGGCCGAACCGACCGCTCCGCCCGTACCGGGCGGCGCTCTCGGGTCACCCACGGTGGCCTATCCCACCCTGCAGCCGGCCGCGCCGCTGTTCGGGTCGCCCCCGGTGCCGCCCGACCCGCACGTGGCCGTCGGCTTCGTGATGCCGGACGGCACCAACGTCCCCCCGCCGCCGCGCCCGGTGCCGAACGGGAACGGGTGGGGCGCTGCCCTCGCCGCCATGCCGCCGGCTCCGCCGCCCCCGGCCGCCGCCCCCGCCTCCGAGCGGGCCGAGGCCCCGATCTTCCTGCAGATGCAGGCCAGCTGGTTCAGGGGTCAGGACGGCGACGGTTCGCCGGACTGGAGCATGCCCACCGCCGGGTACGCGCCCAGCCCGTTGTCACCGCCCGCGGCGGCACCGGCCGCCCCGATGTCGCCGCCCCCGGCTGCGGTGGCGCCCCCGGCTGCGATGGCGCCCCCGGCTGCGGTGGCGCCCCCGGCTGCGGTGGCGCCCCCGGCTGCGGTGGCGCCCCCGGCTGCGGCGCCTCCGGCCCCGATGTCACCCCCGCCTCCGCCGGTGACGCCGTCGCGTCCGCCGCTGCAGACGCGTACACCGGCCGCCGCCGAAGTTCCGGAACGGATTGACCGGTCGGCAAACGGTGTGCCCGGGACCGGTTCCGGGCAGAATGGACCGCGACCGGCGTCTGCCGGCTCCGACAACGGTGGTGCGCAGGCGGTGCCCCGGCCACGATCCGCGGCCGAGGATCGCTGGCGGACCGCGGCCGACGATGGATGGCAGCGGGCCATGGCCGCGGCGGAACCCCCCGACGCCGGCACCACCCGCTCCGGACTGCCCAAGCGGGTCCCGCAGGCGCAGCTCGTGCCCGGCGGGGTCGACAACGGCCCGCGCAATCAGAATCGTCGCAGCGCGGACGAGGTGCGAGGCCTTCTCTCCGCGTACCACCGTGGTGTGCAACGAGGGCGTACGGCCGGCAGTACCGACGCTGCCGCGGACGCCCCGGCTCCGAAGGAGAAAGATCAGTGACCAGGCCCCCCACCATGCAGGACATGGGCTGGCTGCTCAGCAACTTCGCGGACAGCGTCGCCGGGATCGCCCACGTCGTCGCCGTCTCCGCGGACGGTCTGCTGCTCGCCTCGTCCCGTGACCTCCCGACGGACCGCGCCGATCAGTTGGCGGCGATCACGTCCGGAGTGGTCAGTCTGACCGACGGCGCGTCGCGCATGTTCAGTGCCGGCGCGGTGCAGCAGACGATCATCGAGATGGACAGCGGCTATCTCTTCCTCATGTCGATCAGCGACGGCTCGTCGATGGCTGTGCTGGCCGCCCGCAGCTGCGACGTCGGCCAGGTCGGCTACGAGATGGCGCTGCTCGTCGAGCGCGTCGGCGCGGCCCTGGTCCCGGCGCCGCGCGAGACCGTCAACCACTGAGTTCCCGCGGCCCGGAACGGAAGGAGGTGACCGCCGGATGGGACAGCCCTACGACCCCAGGGGCAATCTTGTACGCCCGTACGCGGTCACCCGTGGCCGGACCGAACCGCGGCGGGACATCCCGATCGAAGCCGTCCTGGTGGCCAGCCAGGCCGGTCTGCAGGAGGCCCGGTTCGCCGGGCATGACAAGTACCGCATCGCTGTTCTGTGTGAGCCTCGGGCGCAGTCGTTGGCCGAAGTCGCGGCCTACCTCCGGGTCCCGCTGGGCGTCGCCCGGGTACTCGTCGCCGACATGGTCGCCGACGGGCTGCTGTCGCTGCACAGCGCCGCTCCCAAGGAAGGTTATACGGAGCGGATGGATCTGCTGGAAAGGGTGTTGAGTGGACTTCGCAAGCTCTGAGCGGGCGGGGACGCATCCCAGGGAGATCACCTCCGCGAAGATCGTGGTCGCCGGTGGTTTCGGGGTGGGAAAGACGACGCTGGTCGGCGCCGTCTCCGAGATCGAGCCGCTGACCACCGAGGCCGTCATGACCTCGGCCGGCCAGGGGATCGACGATGCGTCCAAGGTGCCGGGCAAGGAGACCACCACGGTCGCCATGGACTTCGGTCGCATCACCATGGCCGACGACCTGATCCTGTACCTCTTCGGTACGCCCGGGCAGACCCGCTTCTGGTTCATGTGGGACGAGCTCATCCGCGGCGCGGTCGGAGCGGCCGTACTGGTCGACACCCGCCGGATCTCGGACGCGTTCGCGCCGCTCGACTACTTCGAGAACCGTCACCTGCCGTACCTGGTCGCCCTGAACTGCTTCGACGGTGCGCCCCGGTACGAGCCTGAGGAGGTCCGCGAGGCGCTGGCCATCTCGCCCAACGTCCCACTGATCATGTGCGACGCGCGGCACCGCGACTCGGTCAAACAGGTGCTGGTCGGTGTGGTCGAGCACGCCATGGCCACGCTGGTGGCCGAACAGGGCCGGGGTGACGCCCTTTACGCCGGGAGCCGGTAGAAGCGCGGCGGTATCCGCACTGTGTTTACGCCGGGAGGCGGTAGCCGCGCTTGACGACGGTCTGGACGACGCCGGACGCGCCCAGACCGGCCCGCAGCCGGGCCACCGCCATCTCCACCGCGTGCTCGTCGGCGCCGCGGGGCAGCGTGCGCAGCAGGGCCGCCCGGGACAGCACCCGCCCCGGCGCGGCGGCCAGCGCCCGCAGTACCGCCATCGGCGCCGGCGCCAGCGGCTTCAACTTGCCGTCGACCACCGCGGCGTGTCCCCGCAGGGTGAGCGAATGGCCGGCCACCTCGAGGGACAGGGCCCGTTTGGGCAGCTCGTCGGCGATCGCCCGGACCAGGGAGCCGAGCCGGGCCCGTTGCGGGGCGACCACCGGGACGTCGTACTGCCTGAGGGGTGCCGCCGTGACCGGACCGACGCAGGCCGCCACGACGTGGGTCTTGAACGCCTCCAGGACCGGGTCGCAGTCCGGCCCGGCGGCCCGCAGCAGCGCCCCGACCGCCGGGGCGGAGGTGAACGTGACCGCGTCGACCAGGTTGGCCGTGATCAGGTCGACCAGCCGGTGCAGCGGGGCCGGGTCGGTCGGCGCCGCCCAGCGGTACACCGGCACCTCGATCACCCGCGCGCCCGCCGCCTCCAGCGCGTCGATGTATTCCGGCTGGCTCTCGCCGTGCAGTTGCAGCGCCACGGTCAGGCCGTTCACGCCCCGGGCGGTGAGGTGGTCGATCACCTCGTCGTAGCCCTCCCCGCCGGGGGACCACTGGTCCTGCAGCCCGGCTGAGCGGATCGCGGCCCGCGCCTTGGGACCGCGGGCGATCAGGTACGCCCGGGACAGCACCATCCGCAGCGGCTCGGCCAGGCCCCAGCTGTCCGCCGCCTCCAGCCAGCCGCGCATCCCGATGCCGGTGTTGACCAGCACGACGTCGGGCGGGGTCTCCAGGCAGGCGCGGGTGGCCGCCCGCAGCTCGGCGTCGTCGGCGATCGGCACGATCCGCAACGCCGGGGCCAGCACCACCCGGGCGCCCCGGTTCTCCAGCAGACCGGCCAGCTCGTCCCGGCGGCGGTCAGCGGTCACTCCTACGGTGTACCCGGCCAGGGCCGCCGTCGGCTCGCCGAGGGCGGATGACGCGATCACGGTCATGGGATGAAAAGTCGCGGCGCGGCCGGCCGGTCCACCGAAGGGCACGCCCGGAGAGCGCCGTCCTCAGCGTCGACCCGCTCCCACGTCACGCCTGCGTTCTCCGCCGTACCTCCGACCGGCGCGCGCCGCGACTCTCCCGCACCAGGCCGGAACACCGGCCCGGCGGACACCGTCAGGTCCGTCCTCAACCCTGACGGTGGCTCTGCCGTGACGGCCCCCTGGACACGGGGGGTCCGTGTCGTGGTGAGGTGCGCATCACGTGCCATGCGCGAAGCCTGCCGGGATCGAATTTCGCCCTCGCGTCCCGTGTGTTTCGAGCCTGCTAAGAGCCATTGACCAACCCGTACGGTGACGGTCCAGTCACCTAGTAGGATGGGTGGCGACCGCCCGTTTTGACCGCGCCGCGCACAGCCGGGTATTGTTGCCTGCTGTTGTGCGATGGCTGACGAGCGCGCCCCTACAGGTACGCTCGACGTTCGCGCCAACCCCCGATCAGCGCGCCCCAAGACCGACGAACGAGACAAGGTAATTCTGTGCGTACGTACAGCCCGAAGTCGGGTGAGATCGAGCGTCAGTGGCACATCATCGACGCGTCTGACGTGGTCCTGGGCCGCCTCGCCACCCACACCGCGACGCTGCTCCGCGGCAAGCACAAGCCGACGTTCGCGCCGCACGTGGACACCGGCGACTTCGTCATCATCATCAACGCCGGCAAGGTGGCGCTGACCGGGAACAAGCGGCAGACCAAGGTGGCCTACCGGCACTCCGGTTATCCGGGCGGCCTCAAGCAGGTCCGGTACGAGGAGCTGCTGACCAAGAACCCCGAGAAGGCGATCGAGCTGGCCGTCAAGGGCATGCTCCCGCACAACAAGCTCGCCCGGCAGATCATCAAGAAGCTGAAGGTCTACCCTGGCGCCGAGCACCCGCACGCGGCGCAGCAGCCCGAGCCGTTCGAGATCATCCAGGTCGCGCAGTGAACCCAGAAGAAGGCAGCATGTCCGACACCATCGAGCCCGAGGTCGTGGAGACCGTCGAGCAGCCCGCCGCCGAGGCCTCGGTCGAGACCCCGGCTGAGACTTCGGTCGAGACCCCGGCTGAGACTCCGGCCGAGGCCTCGGCTGATACTTCGGTCGAGACCCCGGCCGAGAGTCCCGCCGAGACCCCGGCCGAGACGGTCGTCGTGGTCGAGGCTCCGGCGCCTGCCCCGGTCCGCGCCCCGCGTCCTGGTGACCGTCCGATCCAGACCGTCGGCCGTCGCAAGGAGGCCATCGTCCGGGTGCGTCTCCTGCCCGGCAGCGGCAAGATCACCTGCAACGGCCGCGACCTCGAGGCGTACTTCCCGAGCAAGGTCCACCAGCAGCTGATCCGCGAGCCGCTGGCGACCGCCGAGAAGGCCGAGATGTTCGACGTCTTCGCCAACCTGCACGGCGGCGGCATCACCGGCCAGGCCGGTGCGCTGCGCCTGGGCATCGCCCGCGCTCTGATCGAGAACGAGCCCGACGACCGCCCGGCGCTGAAGAAGGCCGGCTTCCTCACCCGGGACTCGCGGGTCAAGGAAAGCAAGAAGTACGGACTCAAGAAGGCCCGCAAGGCTCCGCAGTACTCGAAGCGCTGATCTTGCGCCACGTCTGATCGAGACGGCCGGGCGCGGCCCCGAGGTAGGGGTCGCGGCCGGCCGTTCTGCGTCTTCCGCGTTCCGCGTCTTCCGGATCCTGCGTCTACTGCATCCTTGGTCTACCGCATCCTGCGTCTTCCGCATCGGGAAAGGACCTGCCCGCCATGGGGCGACTCTTCGGCACCGACGGCGTTCGCGGACTGGCGAACGGCGACCTCACCCCCGAACTCGCCCTCTCGGTCGCCGTCGCGGCCGGCAAGGTGCTGATCGAGAGCGACGCCAGCCATCAGCCGCTGGCCATCGTCGGCCGCGACCCGCGGGCCAGCGGCGAGATGCTGGAGGCGGCGGTGGTGGCCGGGCTGACCAGCGTGGGCGCCAACGTGGTCCGGGTCGGGGTGCTGCCCACGCCGGCGGTGGCGTACCTGGTCGGCCAGGCCCACGCCGACCTCGGCGTGATGCTGTCGGCGTCGCACAACCCGATGCCGGACAACGGGATCAAGCTGTTCGGGGCCGGTGGCCAGAAGCTGCCGGACGAGATCGAGGCCAAGATCGAGGCCGCCGTCGCCGACGGGCACGGGCTGGTCGGCCGGCCCACCGGCGCCGGCATCGGCCGCGTGCACGACCTGCTGGACGGCGCCGAGCACTACATCAAGCACCTGATCTCGGCCACCCCGCACCGGTTGGACGGGATCCGGGTGGTGGTCGACTGCGCCAACGGCGCGGCCAGCGAGGTCGGCCCGACGGCGTACGAGGAGGCCGGCGCCGAGGTGATCTCCATCCACGCGGAGCCCGACGGCCTGAACATCAACGCCGACTGCGGCTCGACGCACATCGAGGTCGTCCGCGACGCGGTCCTGGCCGAGGGCGCCGACCTGGGGATCGCCCACGACGGCGATGCCGACCGCTGCCTGGCGGTCACCGCCGCCGGGGACATCGTCGACGGCGACCAGATCATGGCGATCCTCGCGCTGGCCATGCGCGACGCCGGCACGCTGACCGACAACACGCTGGTCGCGACCGTGATGAGCAACCTCGGTCTGCGGCTGGCGATGCAGCGGGAGAACATCCGGCTGATCGAGGCCAAGGTCGGCGACCGGTACGTCCTGGAGGAGCTGCAGGCCGGGTCGCTCGCACTCGGCGGCGAGCAGAGCGGCCACATCGTGTTGCCGGCGTACGCGACCACGGGCGACGGCGTGCTCACCGGGCTGCAGCTGATGGCGCAGATCGCCTCGTCCGGCAAGTCGCTGGCCGATCTGGCCGCGGTGCTGCACAAGCTGCCCCAGGTGCTGATCAACGTACTTGTGGCCGACCGGGCCGAGGGGGCGTCGGCGCCGACCGTGCAGGCGGCGGTGGCCCTGGCCGAGGACGAGCTGGGCGAGACCGGCCGGGTGCTGCTGCGCCCGTCCGGCACCGAGCTGCTCGTCCGGGTGATGGTCGAGGCGGCCACCGAGGAGCAGGCCCGAGCGGTCGCCGAGCGCATCGCCGCCGAGGTCGGCGCGGCCAGCCCGGTGCTCTCCTAGCTCCTTACTGCCTTCGAAGGCGGCTGAGGCGCCGGGCGGCGTCGTCGATGACGTCCTCGCGCTTGCAGAAGGCGAACCGGACCAATCGGCGGCCCTCGTCCGGGTGGTCGTAGAACACCTGGTTCGGTACGGCCACCACGCCGCACCGCTCCGGCAGTGACCGGCAGAACTCCGCGCCGTCGGTCCCGCCCAGCGGCGTGATGTCGGCGGTCACGAAGTACGTGCCCGCCGAGGGCAGCACCCCGAACCCGGCCTCGGTGAGCCCGCCGATCAGCCGGTCCCGTCGCGCCTGCAGCGTGTCGCGGAACCCGTCGAAGTACGTGTCCGGCAGCCCCAGGGCGACCGCGACGGCGGGCTGCAGGGGCGCCGCGTTCACGAACGTCAGGAACTGCTTGACCCGGGTCACCGCCGACACCAGCCGGGCCGGACCGGTCGCCCAGCCGACCTTCCAGCCCGTACACGAGAAGGTCTTGCCGCCGGACGAGATCCGGATCGTCCGGTCCGCCATTCCCGGCAGCGTGGCCAGCGGGATGTGCGGCGCCGGGGAGTCGGTGAAGACCAGGTGCTCGTACACCTCGTCGGTCACCGCATACACGTCGTGCTCCTGGCAGAGGCCGGCGATGAGCGCGAGTTCGTCGCCGGTGAAGACCTTGCCGGTCGGGTTGTGCGGCGAGTTGAGCAGTAGCAGGCGGGTCCGCGGGGTGAACGCGGCGCGCAGTTCAGCTTCGTCGAAGAAGTACCCGCCGGCCGCCGCCGGCCGCAGCGTCACCGGCCGCCGGACCGCGCCGGCCAGCGCGATCGAGGCCGCGTACGAGTCGTAGTAGGGCTCGAAGCACACCACCTCGTCGCCGGCCTCGCACAGCCCGAGGATGGTCGCGGCGATCGCCTCGGTGGCGCCGGCGGTGACCACGACCTCGGTGTCCGGGTCACGGGTGAGGCCCCGGAAGCGCTGCTCGTGGGCCGCGATCGCCTGCCGCAGGGGCGGGATGCCGGTCAGCGGCGGGTACTGGTTGGCCCCCGTGCGCAGGGCTTCGGCCGCGGCCGCGAGCATCTCCGGCGGCCCGTCCGTGTCGGGAAACCCCTGGCCCAGGTTGATCGAGCCGGTGCGGACCGCGAGTGCGGACATCTCGGTGAAGATGGTCGTGCCGAACGCCCGCATGCGAGCGACCAGCGGATCGGCCGGGGTCGTGGTGGTCACGCCGGTCAGCCTAATCGTCAGTCGTGGACGAACTTGCTGCACGAGACGGCGGCGAACGCGCCCTCGCGGGTGGCCGAGGCCGCGTCCTGGCCGGTAACCGAGGCATTGCACTTGATCGAGCCGCCGTCGGCGGAGTCGCGGACCGCGGTCACCGAGACGAACGCGGCGCTGTCGACGGTCACGCTCATGTGCCACGGCAACCGCGCGTTCCGTACGCGCTGGGCACCCTGCCCGAGCGCACCGGTGTACAGAATCTCGGCCGGCCCGTCGCCGGTGACCTCGTACTCGACCGTGATCGTCTGGCCGGTCCCGGTCCCGGTCCCGTTGCCATTGCCGTCGTCGGTGCCGTCGCCGGGCTGATCCGGTTCGTCCGTCGGATCGGCAGGCAGATCGGGGAGCGTCGGGACGGCGCTCGGGATCAACGGGGCCACGGCCTCCTTGGCCTTGTCCGTCAGGCCGCGGACGGCCAGCACGGAGGCGGTCACGCCCCCGGCGCAGAGCAGCAGCACCACCACGACGATGACCGCCACCAGCGGGGTGTTGTTCTTGCGCGGCGGCCGGGGCGGCGGGGCCCCGTAGGCCGGCGGTGGCCCGTAACCAGGCGGCCCCGCATAGGCCTGCGGCGGCACGTAGCTCTGCGGCGGCGGCCCGTAGCCCGGTCGCGCGCCGTAGGGCTGCGCCGGGGCGTATCCGCCTGCCCCCGCATACCCGGGAGCCGACGGTTCGATGGTCGTCGGGACGGGCGGCATCGCGGTCGTCGGGGGGTACTGCGGCTCGGCCGGCGGTTGCGGCAGGGAGGCCTGCCCCGGCTTGAACACCGGCTGGGACACCGGAGCGGCCGGTTTCTCGTCGGGCCGTGCCCACGGCGAAGAGTTCGCCGCCCCGAGCGGCTGAGTCGCCGCCAGGGGCGGCATTGCCGCCCCCAAGGGCTGGGTCGGAGCTGCGGGCGGCGGCGCTGCGCCGAGCGGCTGGGTGGCCGCTGGGGGTGTCAGGGCCGCTCCCAGCGGCTGGGTCGCGGCCTGCGGGGCACCAGGGGGCTCGGGCGAGCTGAGCGGCTGGGTGGCGGCCTGCGGGGCACCGGAGGGCTCGGGCGAGCTGAGCGGCTGGGTCGCGGCCTGTGGTGACGGGTGGGCCGGTGGGGTGGCGGTCTCGTCGGGGGCCATCCCGCCGGTCGGGGGGCGATAAGGCTCCACCGCGGCCGGGTCGGCCCGGGGATGGTCCGGGACCGGATGCTGCGGGTCGGGGGGCGGTGCAGTGCTCAACGTCTTCTCCCGAGGCGTATCCCGGAGGCGTGCTCCCAGGGCGGGCGCCGAGCCCGGCGTGGTAGCCGACGGTACGCCAGCCGCGCCCCTGCGCCACCGCCAACCCGCCGTCCGGCCGACCCGGCACGTACCTCGAAGGGCGTACGGCGGCGGAATTGGCCGAGGAGGCCTCAGGCGATAGACGAACGGTTGTTCCGATCAGATACGATGCGCGAAAGCCTTGCTCTCGAGCATGACGCATGAGCGTTCGTCGGTTACGCTGCCCCACATGTGTGGGATCGTGGGTTACGTTGGCAATCGTCCGGCGCTCAGTATCGTCCTCGATGGCCTGCGCCGGCTGGAGTATCGCGGATACGACTCGGCCGGCGTCGCCATCATCGACGACGACCAGGTGCTCATCGAGAAGAAGGCGGGGAAGCTCGCCAATCTCGAGAAAGCCCTGGCCGAGCGCGCCTCCGATGGCATCGCCACCGGGACGACGGCGATCGGGCACACCCGCTGGGCCACCCACGGCGGCCCAACCGACCGCAACGCCCACCCGCATCTTTCGGGCGACGGGCGGGTCGCAGTGATCCACAACGGCATCATCGAGAACTTCTCCCGCCTGCGCGCCGAGCTCGAGGCGACCGGCGTCGAGTTCGTGAGCGACACCGACACCGAATGTGCCGCCCACCTGCTCGCGGCCGAGGTGCGGGCGCTGCGCGAGAGCGGCGCCGCGAACGGCCCGCAGTTGCTGGCCGAGGGCATGCGCCGGACCGTACAGCGTCTGCAGGGCGCGTTCACCCTGCTCGCGGTCGATGTCGACATCCCCGGAGCGGTGGTCGCCGCCCGCCGCAACTCGCCGCTCGTGGTGGGCCGCGGCCAGGGCGAGAACTTCCTGGCCAGCGACGTGTCGGCGTTCATCGAGCACACCCGCGAGGCGATCGAGCTCGGCCAGGACCAGGTCGTGCTGATCACGCCCGAGGCCATCGAGATCACCGACTTCGCCGGCGAGATCGCGGCCGGCAAGGAGTTCCACATCGACTGGGACTCGTCGGCGGCCGAGAAGGGCGGGTACGACTACTTCATGCTCAAGGAGATCGCCGAGCAGCCCCAGGCGATCGCCGACACGCTGCTCGGACGGCTGTCCGAGCGCGGCGACATCGTGCTCGACGAGGTCCGGCTGACCGACCAGGACCTGCGCGATGTCGACAAGGTCTTCATCGTCGCCTGCGGCACGGCGTACCACGCCGGCATGGTCGCCAAGTACGCGATCGAGCACTGGGTCCGGATCCCGTGCGAGGTCGAGCTGTCCAGCGAGTTCCGCTACCGCGATCCGGTGCTCGACCGGTCCACGCTGGTGATCGCGATCAGCCAGTCCGGCGAGACGATGGACACCCTGATGGCGCTGCGGCACGCCAAGGAGCAGAAGGCGCGCGTGCTGGCCATCTGCAACACCAACGGATCGACCATCCCGCGCGAGTCCGATGCGGTGCTGTACACGCACGGCGGCCCGGAGATCGCGGTCGCCTCGACCAAGGCGTTCCTCACCCAGCTGGTCGCCTGCTACCTGATCGGCCTGCACCTGGCCCAGATCCGGGGCGTGATGTACGCCGACGAGGTCGCGGCCGTGGTCAGCCGCCTGCGCCGTACGCCCGACGACCTGCGCGACCTGCTCGGGCAGATGGAGGACGTCCGGGCGCTGGCCCGCGACCTCCGCACCGCGTCCACGGTGCTGTTCATCGGGCGGCACGTCGGTTTCCCGGTGGCCCTGGAGGGCGCACTCAAGCTCAAGGAGCTCGCCTACATGCACGCCGAGGGCTTCGCCGCCGGTGAGCTCAAGCACGGGCCGATCGCGCTGATCGACCAGGGCACGCCGGTGGTCTGCGTGGTGCCCTCGCCGGCCGGCCGCGGCGTGATGCGGGACAAGGTCGTGTCCAACATCCAGGAGGTACGGGCCCGGGGCGCCCGCACGATCGTGATCGCCGAGCAGGGCGACGACGACGTGCGCGCGTACGCCGACCACCTGATCGAGGTCCCGCGGACGCCGACCCTGCTGGCCCCGCTGATGACCACGGTCCCGTTGCAGATTCTGGCCTGCGAGATCGCCGCCGCCCGCGGTCACGACGTGGACCAGCCGCGCAACCTGGCCAAGTCCGTCACCGTCGAATGACCACGGCTGCGGCGGCCCGTCGACGACGCCGGACAGCCGCGAACGTCCCGGGTCTGGCGTCATGACCTGGCCGAGCCGAGCGTGATGCCGGTGATCGCGTCGAGTGCGACACCGCCCCGATCCCAGTAGCCGAGGTGGCCGGCGGCGAACTGGCTGGCGAAGACGTGCGCCCCGAAGGCCGGGTCGCTCGGGTTGTGCCCGAACCACAAATCACGCTCGGGCCGCGCGAACGCCGCCGCCGGGCCGAGCAGTACCTTCGGGGACACCGCGGCGTACTGGATGACGTCCGTCCGCGACGTGCTCGACCAGACCTCCGGCACCTTCAGCTGATCCGCCGAGTCCACCCCGACCCCGGGTGATCCGACGAAGACCACGTCATCGGCGGCCAGGCCGGGAGTCCGGGCCGCCTCGCCCACCACCAGCGAGCCGTAGCTGTGCCCGAGCACCGTCTGCCGCGCCGGCGGCCCGAGATGGGTGGCCCGCAACCCGTCCTGGAACCGGCGCAGCGCCGGCGCCCCGGCCTCGGCCTGGGCGGCGCTCGAAGCCTCACCCAGGAAGTCCGGCGCGTCGTAGTCGAGCCAGAGGATCGTGCTGGTGGCCGACGCCGGACCGACCTGACCGGCCCGCACCGCCACCCGCTCGGCCCGGTCCAGTTCGTGGTGGTACGACGCCAGACCCGCCGTCATGCCCGGCACCTGAGTCAGGACGTTGTCGGCCCGGTCGGGATCGCCCAAGGCCACCACCGCGCCACCCTCGCCGGCCAGGTCGAGCCGCAGCAGGTAGGCGCGCGGGCCGTCGCCCGCGGTCAGCCGGGCGCTGAGCCGGTCCAGCCCGCCGCGCAGCCCGGCGATCCGCTCCCGCTCGCCTGGACGAGCGCCGGCTCGGTCGAGCTCGGCCCGGCGTTCGTCGAGCACCAGCCGGTTGGCCAGGTCCCGGTACGCCGCCGGGATCCCGTCCAGCGGGCCCAGCCAGCCGGCCTGGGTGGCGATCAGCCAGCGCTGCTGGTCCGGGGTGAGCGCCTCCCACCAGCGCTCCACCTCGGCCGGGGTCGCGGTGCACGGTGGCAGCCGGTCCGGTGGGGCCGGCGGCGTCCCGACCTCTCCGAGCGCGGCCAGCCGGGCGGCCGTGGCAGCATCGGCGTCGGCCGCCACGCGTACGGCGGCGTCGGCGGCGCCGATCGTGGTGGACGACCGGTCCAGCAGCGTACGGGCCCGGGTCAGCGCCGCCGCGAACTCGCTCAGCGCCTGGTCGGCCTGCCAGCACAGCACCCGGAACACAGTGATCGCGCGGCGCAGGTCGGTCAGCCGGCGGACCGCGGCGGCCGCGGCGGCACCCGTCCAGCACCCGGTCAGCGCCGCGGTCGCGGCGGTCAGCTCGGTCACCCATTGCCCGGCCAGTCCGGCCCAGGCCCGCCAGGCCAGGGCCACGGTCGCCCAGCGGACCGGCTCGGTGGCCCGTAGGCGCAGACAGATCACGTCGGCCATGACTCGAGTTCCGGAACGAAGGGTCCGAGGGCGTTCCGGGGCCGTCGCACCGGGGCCGGCCGCCGAATGGTTCCCGGCCGCGCCGGACGTATCTCCAGCGTGGGCGGATCGGCGTCGTCGGACGGCCGTTCCTCGCCGTCGGGAGCCGCGGACGGGACAGTGGCGGTCACCGAGCGCCCCGCAGACGGCCGGCCGTACGCGCATCGGCGTCCTCGTAGTCCAGCATCGCCGCCAGGATCTGACGGGCGGTGGCGGCGATCGAGTCGCCCCGGACCGTCAGGTCGGCACCGGCACGCGCCGACGCCGCCGCGGCCGCGTCCGAGGTCGCCCAGCGCGGCACCGACACCGTCGGCGGCGCGGCCGACGCACTGCCGGCCACACGGGCACCGATGCGGTTCACCGTGGACGCACACGTGCGTACGGCATCGGTGTTGATCTCCAGGTCGGCGTTGTCGTACATCGGCCACCTCCGGCAGCGATCGAAGCGATGCCCCGAAAGGTAGAGCCTCGCCGCGGCCGCCGCGGGCCCTGTGGATAACCTGCCGAACGGTTGTCCACAGGCCTGGACGGACCTCTGCGGGAGGCCTCCGCGTCCCGTTAGGGTGGGGCCCGTGATCGTGTCCGTCGGGATCGACGTCGTGCTGGTCGAGCGGTTCACCCGAGCGCTCGAACGCACCCCGCTGCTGGTCGGCCGGCTGTTCACCGAGGGGGAACGGATGACCTCCTCGGGCAGCCCGCGCTCGCCCGAGTCCCTGGCCGCCCGATTCGCGGCCAAGGAAGCGGTGGCCAAGGCGCTGGGCGCGCCGGCGGGCATGCGCTGGCACGACTGCGAGATCGTCTCCGATCCAGACGGCCGGCCCTGGCTGACCGTGGCCGGGACGGTCGCGGTGGTGGCGGCCGATCGGGGTATTCACCACTGGCATCTCTCGCTGTCCCACGACGGCGGCATCGCCTCGGCGATGGTGGTTGCGGAAAGCTGACCGGAGGGGTTCGAAGTGCGCGAGGCATGGCGGGTTGCGGACGTGCGCGCGGCCGAGACGGCGCTGATGGCGGCGCTGCCGGAGGGCACGCTCATGCAGCGGGCCGCGGCCGGCCTCGCCCGCCGGTGCGTCCTGGTTCTCCAGGACTCGGGCGGCGTGTACGGCGCGACCGTTGTGCTCCTGGTCGGCAGCGGCGACAACGGCGGTGACACGCTCTACGCCGGCGCCCGGCTGGCCGGTCGCGGCGCCCAGGTGCGCGCGCTCCTGCTCGACCCCGAGCGCGTCCACGCCGCCGGTCTGGCCGCGCTCCGGCAGGCCGGTGGTTCGGCCGTACGGGATCTGCCCGCTCGCGCCGACCTGGTGCTGGACGGGATCGTCGGGATCGGCGCCCGTGGCGGTCTCCGGCCGGAGGCGGCGGCGCTGGTGAAACGGCTGCCGGGGCTTCGCGGCCGGAGCGGTGAGCGGGCCGCCGTGGTCGCGGTGGACGTGCCCAGCGGGGTCACCGTGGACACCGGCGACGTGCCCGGGGACGCGGTCACCGCGGACGTCACGGTCACCTTCGGCTGCCTCAAGCCGGCGCACGTGGTCGGGCCGGCCGCGGTGCTCGCCGGTCAGGTCGAGCTGGTGGACATCGGGCTCGGCCCGGTGCTGCGGTCCGACCCGGCGATCCGGGTTCCGGACGCCGCCGACATCGCCGCCTGGTGGCCGCAACCGGCGGCGTCGTCGGACAAGTACACCCGGGGCGTGATCGGGGTGGCCACCGGCTCGGCGCAATACCCGGGCGCTGCCCTGTTGTCGGTCTCGGGCGCACTGGCCGGGCCGGCCGGCATGGTCCGGTACGCGGGCAGCGCCGCCGACGACGTGGTCCGCGAGCACCCGTCCGTGGTGACCGCCCGGAACGTCGCCGACGCCGGCCGGGTGCAGGCCTGGGTGTGCGGCTCCGGTCTGGGCACCGACGACGACGCCCGTACCGAGCTGCGCAGCGTGCTCGCCAGCCCGCTGCCGGTGCTGCTGGACGCGGACGCGCTGACCCTGCTGGTCGACGGTAGGCACGCCGAGGACCTGCGCCGGAACCCGCCGCTGGTGATCACGCCGCACGACGGCGAGTTCAAGCGGCTGTCCGGCGAGTCACCCGGCCCGGACCGGGTCGGCGCGGCCTGCAAGCTGGCCGCCTGGATCAACGGCGTGGTGCTGCTCAAGGGGGACCGGACCATCGTGGCCACGCCGGCGGGGGAGGTCTGGGCCAATCCGACCGGTACGTCGGCGCTGGCCACGGCCGGTTCCGGGGATGTGCTCGGGGGTCTGCTGGGGTCGCTTCTGGCCGCCGGCCTGGCGCCGGTCCGGGCGGCCGTGGCGGCGGCGTACGTGCACGGGCTGGCCGGTCGCCGCGCGGCCGAGGACGGCCCGGTGACCGCACCGCAAATCGCCGCCGCTCTGCGTCCCGTGCTCGCCGACCTGCTCGGATGAGCCGAGCTGGTGGAACAGGAATTGTCGTACCCGTCGGTAGGCTGGTGAACATGTGGCAGGCGGAGATCCGGGTCGACCTCGACGCGATCCGGGCGAACGTGGTGGCGCTGCGCGCGTCGACCACAGCCGAGGTGATGGCCGTGGTCAAGGGCGACGGCTACGGCCACGGCATGCTCCCGGCCGCCCGGGCCGCGCTGGCCGGCGGGGCGACCTGGCTCGGCGGCTGCACCCTGGGCGAGGCGCTGGAGTTGCGCCGGGGCGGCATCACCGCCCCCGTCCTGGCCTGGCTGCTGACCCCCGGTCTGCCGCTGCACCGCGGCGTCGAGGCCGACGTCGACCTCAACGCGAGCAGCCTGGAGCAGCTGACCGAGCTGGTCACGGCCGCCCGGACCGCCGGTCGCCCGGCTCGCGCCCACCTCAAGCTCGACACCGGGCTGTCCCGTGGCGGGGCCACGGCGGCCGACTGGCCGACGCTTCTCGAGGCGGCGGCCAAGGCGGAGGCGGACGGCGACATCCAGGTGATCGGACTCTGGAGTCATTTCGTGGCGTCGGACGTCGCGGAGATCACCGATCGCCAGCTCGAAGCGTTCCGGGAGGGGCTGGCGACGGCCGAGCGACTCGGTGTGGTGCCGCGCTACCGGCACATCGCCAACTCGGCAGCCACGCTGACCCGGCCCGACTCCCACTTCGATCTGGTCCGCACCGGGATCGCCATCTACGGGCTGTCGCCGTTGTCCCGGGACGTCCCGTTCTCGTTGCGCCCGGCGATGACGGCCCGGGCCCGGGTCTCACTGACGAAGCGGGTTCCCGCCGGCGAGGGCGTGTCGTACGGGCACACCTACGTCACCGACCGGGAGACCACGCTCGCCCTGGTGCCGCTGGGCTACGCCGACGGCGTACCTCGGCACGCCTCCAACATCGGACCGGTGCACCTGGCCGGCGCCACCCGCACCATCGCCGGGCGGGTCTGCATGGATCAGATCGTGCTGGACTGCGGCGACGACCCGGTGGCGGCGGGTGACGTGGCCGTCCTGTTCGGACCGGGGGACGACGGGCAGCCGACCGCCACCGACTGGGCCGACGCGATCGGCACGATCAACTACGAGATCGTCACCCGGTTCGGGAGCCCGCGGGTGACCCGGGTGTACGACGGAACCGCCGGGGTGCATGACGGAACCGCCGGGGTGCCGTCGTGAGCCCAGCGGTCAGCAAGCGCCGGGCCAAGCAGGTCGGTCTCTTCGGCGCCGTGGTCGGCGTGGCCGCGGCCGGCCTGGCGACGGCCTTCGCGGTCGAGCGGGTCCTGGTCCGGCGGTCGGTGAACGTCCCCGGCGACCCGCACACGGACGAGGCCTTCGGCGACCCGCCGTTCGACCACGAGCTCACCGTCACCGCCGCCGACGGCACCCACCTGCACGTCGAGATCGTCGAGCCGACCGTACCGACGACCAAGCCGACCATCGTCTTCGTGCACGGGTTCGCCCTGGACATGGGCACTTTCTACTTCCAGCGCAAGGCTCTGGCCGAGCGCGGCGACCACCGGCTCGTCCTCTACGACCAGCCCGGGCACGGCCGGTCCAGCCGGCTGAAGTCCGGCGACTATGACATCGCCGCCCTGGGCAAGTCGCTGGCCGCGGTGCTCAACGCCACCGTCCCGGACGGTCACATCATCCTCGTCGGACACTCGATGGGCGGCATGACCATCATGGCGTTCGCCGAGCAGTACCCGGAGTGGTTCGGCAAGCGGGTGACCGGCGTGGTGCTGATGTCCACCTCGGCCGGCCTGATCGACAAGACCAAGCTCGGCCTGCCGTCGCTGGTCGCCCGGGCCAGCGCGCCCTTCTTTCCGCTGTGGAGCGGCGCCGCGCGGCTTACCGGCGGCCCGATCGACCGGGCCCGAGTGGCCTCCTCCGATCTGGCCTGGCTGCTCACCCGGCGGTACGGGTTCGGCGACGACAAGCCCAGCCCGTCGTTGGTCACCTTCGTGGAGCAGATGAACTCGAAGACGACGGTCGAGACGCTGACGAAGTACCTGCACACCCTCTACACGCACGACCGGTTCCCGGCGCTGTCCGTGCTGCGCGGGGTTCCGGTGCTGGTCATCGTCGGCACCAAGGACTACCTGACGCCGGTCACCCACTCGGAGGAGATCCTGAAACACCTGCCTGACGCGCAGCTGGTCAAAATCGACAACAGCGGTCACGTGGTCATGCTGGAGAAGGCCGACGAGGTCGACGCGGCCCTCATCCCATTCCTGGAGAAGATCTCGTGATCACCACCGGCATCTTGCTGACCACTGTGGACGACACCCGCGACTTCGGCCGCCGCCTGGCCGCGGTTCTCCGGCGCGGCGATCTGGTGCTGCTCACCGGGCCGCTCGGCGCGGGCAAGACCGCGATGGCCCAGGGCATCGGCGCCGGCCTGGGCGTTCGCGGCCCGATCACCTCGCCGACCTTCGTGATCGCCCGCGTGCACAAGGGCCCGACCCCGCTCGTGCACGCGGATCTGTACCGCCTGGGCACCGCCGCCGATCCCCGCGCCGAGATCGACGACCTCGACCTGGATGCGTCCGCCGACGAGGCGGTCACGGTGGTCGAGTGGGGCGAGGGCCTGGTCGAGCCGCTCAACGACGCGTACCTGCAGGTCCGCATCGACCGCCGGGACGACGACACCCGGGTGGTCGATCTGGTGCCGTACGGCGGCGACTGGATCGAACGGCTGGCCGCGCGATGAACCTGTTGGAAATGCTGCCCGAGGCGTGGCAGACGGCTCTGACGCCGTTCCTCGACCGCGAGGCGACGGACGCGCTGGGCCGGTTCGTCGCGGCCGAGTACTACGCGCACACGATCTACCCGCCGATCGAGGACCTGTTCGCCGCGTATCGGCTGTGCGCGCCGGACGAGACCCGCGTGCTGATCCTGGGGCAGGACCCGTACCACGGCCCGGGCCAGGCGCACGGCCTCAGCTTCAGCGTCCGCGAGGGGGTGCGGATCCCGCCGTCGCTGCGCAACGTGTTCAAGGAACTGGCCGAGGACGTCGGCGTCGTCCCTCCGGCCACGGGCGATCTGACCGGCTGGGCCCGGCAGGGGGTGCTGCTGCTCAACGCGGTCCTCACGGTCCGGGCCGGGGCCGCCGCCTCGCACGCGGGCCAGGGGTGGGAGGCGTTCACCGATGCCACCATCCGGGCGCTCGACGCCGGCGACGAGCGAGTGGTCTTTCTGTTGTGGGGTGGGTACGCCCGGAAGAAGGTGGTGCTGATCACCAACCCGGTCCACGTGGTGCTGCAGGCGGGTCATCCCAGCCCGCTCAACCGGGAGGGGTTCCGTGGCGCCCGCCCGTTCAGCGCGGCCGGCAAGGCCCTCGTGGACGCCGGTCGTACTCCGATCAGCTGGGGCCCGGGAAGCGGCGAGTAGGTTGCAGAACGTGCTCGTACTCGCCCTGGACACCGCGACGCCCGCCACCACGGCCGCCGTCGCCGAGGTCACCGGCACCGGCATGCGCGGCCTGGCCGAGCGGCGCGAGGTCGACACCCGGGCGCACGGCGAACTGCTGGCGCCGGCGATCGCCGGCACGCTGGCCGAGGCCGGGGTGCGGGTGGCCGACCTGGGCGCGATCGTCGCCGGGGTCGGACCCGGACCGTACACCGGTCTCCGCGTCGGCCTGGCCACCGCGGCCGCCATGAGTCAGACCCTGAAGATCCCGGCGTACGGCGTGAGCACGCTGGATGCGCTGGGGCGGGCCGCCGGTCCCGGACGGGTGCTGGTCGCCACCGACGCCCGGCGCCGGGAGGTCTACTGGGCGACGTACGTCGACGGCGAGCGCACCGGCGTCCTCGGCGTGGGTAAACCGGCTGAGATCCCGGTCGACGCCGACCGCGCGGTCGGCGAGGGCGCCCTGAAGTACAGCGACGTCTTCGGCCTGCCGATCGACGAACGGCTGCTGTACCCGTCCGGCATGGCACTGGTCGCCATCGCCGCCGACCGGATCCGCCGCCGCGTCGCCGGTGAACCGCTCGTCCCGCTCTACCTGCGCCGCCCGGACGCCGTCGCCGCCGCCATCACCCGCAAGCACGTCCTGCAATGATCGCGCTGGAACGGTTCCGCTGGTGGCACATCGCCGACGTGCTGCCGATCGAGTCCGACCTGTTCGGCGCGGAGAAGTGGTCGCCGGCGATGTTCTGGAACGAGCTCGCCCAGCACCACTACTACCTGATCGCGCGGGAAAACGGCGAGGTCGCCGGGTACGCCGGACTGGCCGTCGTGGACAAGTCGGAGTCCTGGGTGCAGAACATCGCGGTCCGCCGGGCCAGTCAGCGGCACGGTGCCGGCCGGCAACTGCTCGAGGCGCTGCTGGCCGAGTCCGCCCGGCTCGGCGTGCGCAAGACCCTGCTCGAGGTCGCGGTGGACAACGCGCCCGCCCAGCACCTCTACGCCATGCACGATTTCGAGCCGGTGGGCGTCCGCCGCGGTTACTACCAGCCCAGCAACACCGACGCCCTGGTGATGATGCGCAGTGGCTGACGAGCCCCTGGTCCTCGGCATCGAGACCTCCTGCGACGAGACCGGCGTAGGCATCGTCCGCGGGCACACGCTGCTGGCCGACGCGTTGGCGTCCAGTGTGCAGGAACACGCCCGGTTCGGTGGCGTGGTGCCGGAAGTGGCCAGCCGGGCCCACCTCGAGGCGATCGTGCCGACCATGCAGCGGGCGCTCGACGACGCGAAGGTGACGCTGGCCGACATCGACGCGATCGCCGTCACCGCCGGACCCGGGCTGGCCGGCGCGCTGCTGGTCGGGGTGGCGGCGGCCAAGGGGTACGCGCTGGCCGCCGACAAGCCCATCTACGGCGTCAACCACCTGGCCGCCCACGTGGCCGTGGACACGCTCGAGCACGGTCCGCTGCCCGAGCCGGCGATCGCGTTGCTGGTGTCGGGCGGCCACTCGTCGCTGCTGCGGGTGGACGACATCACGGCCGGCATCACGCCGCTCGGAGCCACCATCGACGACGCCGCGGGCGAGGCCTTCGACAAGGTCGCGCGTCTGCTCGGGATGGGTTTCCCCGGTGGACCGGTGATCGACCGTACAGCCGCCGACGGTGACCCGGCCGCGATCGCCTTTCCACGCGGGCTGACCGCGCCCAAGGACCTGGCCCGGCACCGCTTCGACTTCTCCTTCTCCGGCCTCAAGACCGCGGTCGCGCGGTGGGTCGAGGCCCGCGAACGCGCCGGCGAACCGGTCCCGGTCGCCGACGTCGCCGCCGCGTTCCAGGAGGCCGTCTGTGACGTGCTCACCGCCAAAGCCCTGGACGCCTGCCGTACGCACGGGGTGCGCACGCTGCTGATCGGCGGGGGTGTGGCGGCGAACTCGCGGCTCCGGGCGCTGGCCGAGCAACGGGCGGCGAAGGAAGGCTTACGGGTTCGCGTACCGCGTCCGGGGTTGTGCACCGACAACGGCGCGATGGTCGCGGCCCTCGGCTCGCACCTCGTCGCGGCCGGCGTCGCGCCCAGCCGGCTCGACCTGCCGGCCGACTCGGCCATGGCATTGACCACCATCACCGTCCCGGGGTAGGAAGCCAGCATGATCGCGCGGATGTGGGAGGTACGTGCCCTCGGCGGCAGCTTCGACGAGCTGTTGACCTGGGTGTGCGACGTGGCGGTGCCCGGGCTGGAGGTGTTGCCCCAGCACGTGTCGAGCGAGATCTTCTCGTCCACGGACAAGCGGATCGTGGTCATCTCGAAGTGGCGCAGTCAGCCCGAGGCGATGCCGGAACCGCCGGCCGGCCTGGTCGCCCGTTCGCCGCACGTCTGGGACTTCAGCCCGGTCGATCGCTGACGGACGAAAACACGTCGCATCCTGTCGTACCCCCTCCGTAACGTCGGGGGCCTGATGCGCGAACTACCCGTCGCCGACCCCGGCCGTTCCCGACGGCCGGTCCGCCACCCGCTATCTCGGGTGGCTGGCCTGGAGCAGCCGGCTGGGTGTGGCCGGGGCGGTGGCCTGGGGCGTCGTCTGGATGGTGTGCCAGGCGGTGGCGCCGGCCGTGATCGGAAAGGCGATCGACGCCGGGCTCAACGGGCGATCGGGCCGAGCACTGATGCTCTGGGGTCTGATCCTGCTGGTCGCGGGCCTGGGACAGTCGGTCGCCGGGATCAGCCGCCACCGGTTCTCGATCACCAACTACCTGGCTGCGGCCTACCAGACCATGCAGATCACCGTACGCCAGGCCATCCGGCTCGGCTCCACCCTGCCGCGGGCGATGCGGACGGGCGACGTGGTGGCCATCGGCAGCACGGACATCGGCCATGTTGGTAACGCCGTGGAGATCACCGGGCGGGGCGTCGGTTCGGCCGTCGCCGTGGTCACGGTGACCGTGATCCTGCTGACGGCGTCGGTGCCGCTGGGCTTGGTCGTGGTGTTCGGTGTGCCGCTGCTCATGGGCATCGTCGGCCTGCTGATCCGGCCGTTGCAGCGGCGTCAGGCGGAGTATCGAGAACAACAGGGCAGGCTCACCGGCCGCGCCACCGACCTGGTCAACGGGTTGCGGGTACTGCGAGGGGTCGGCGGCGAGGCGGTGATGTCGAGCCGCTATCGACTCGACTCGCAGCGGTTGCGCGCGGCCGGCTTGCGTACGGCGCAGGTCGAGGCGTCGATCGAGGCGGCCCAGGTGCTGCTACCGGGCATCTTCCTCGTGCTGGTGACCTGGCTGGGCGCACGGTTCGCCCTGCCCGGACGGATCACGGTCGGGCAGTTGGTGTCCTTCTACGGGTACGCCGCGTTCCTCGTCTCTCCGTTGAGGCAGCTGACCGAGACGCTCGACAAGGTCACGCGGGGACATGTGTCGGCGGCCCGGGTGGTGCGCCTGATCGGCGTCCGCGGCCACCTGGCCGACGCCGACGGGCCGGCACCCGCCCGATGGGCGGACGACCTGTCCGATCCGTCGTCCGGGGTGGTCATCCGGGCCGGCCGGATCACCGCGATCGCGGCCGACGATCCGGCCGACGCCGTGGCGATCGCCGATCGACTGTGCCGGTACGACGAGGGCGGCCGGATCGGTGAGGTACCACTTCGGGCGGTGCCGCTGGCCGACGTCCGGCGGCATGTCCTGGCCGCGGACAACGACGCCCGCCTGTTCTCCGGGCCGTTGCGGGCCGATCTGGATCCCGAGTCCAGCGGCCGGTTGCCGGCGGCGCTGGAGGTGGCGCAGGCGTCCGGCATCGTCGATGCGCTGCCACACGGGTTGGACAGTCAGGTCGCCGAGCGGGGCCGGACGTTCTCCGGCGGCGAGCAGCAGCGGTTGCGGTTGGCCCGGGCGCTGGTCGTCGACCCCGACTATCTGGTGCTGGTGGAACCGACCAGCGCCGTCGACGCGCACACCGAGGCGCGGATCGCGGCCCGGCTGGGTCCAGCCCGCGCCGGCCGGACCACGGTGGTCTGCTCGACCAGCCCACTCGTGCTGGACGGAGCCGACCACGTGATCCACGTCAGCGACGGTCGCGTCGCGGGTGAGGGCACGCACCGATCGCTGCTGCGCGAGTCGCCTGCGTACGTCCGGACGGTGCTGCGTGAGTGAACTGCTGCCGGTCGCCGACACGGCCCAGGTCCGCCGGTACGTGCGGGAGCTCTTCCGGCGGCACCCGCGTGCCCTCGGCGTCGCGCTGGTCCTGCACGCCCTGGCGGCGGTGTCCGGCCTGGTGTCGCCCCGGCTGCTGGGCGCGCTCGTCGAGGCGATCCAGCACGGCACCCGCCTGGCCGCGATCAACCGGCTCAGCACGACCATCGCCGGTTTCGTCGTGCTGCAGGCGGTGTTCGTGCGGCTCGCGCACCTCGCGTCGGCCCGGCTCGGCGAGCAGGTCCTCGCCCGGCTCCGGGAAGAGTTCGTCGACGGCATCCTGGCCATCCCGCTGTCCACCGTGGAACGGTCCGGCGCCGGCGATCTGCTGACCCGGACCACGCGCGACGTGGACGCGCTGTCGGCGTGCGTCCGGTTCGCGGTGCCCGAGACACTCATCGCGGCGACCACGATGGTTCTCGTCGTCGGTGCGCTGGGGTTGGTCAGCCCCTGGTTCCTGCTGCCGTTGCCCGTCGCCGTCCCTGCCCTGGCGGTCGGTGTGCCGTGGTATCGGCGGCGGGCGCCGGCCGGGTACCTGGCCGAGAGCGCGGCCTACTCCGAGGTGACCGAGGGGTTGGACGAGACGGTCGCGGGCGCGCGCACCGTCGAGGCGTTGCGCCGGGGGGCGGTGCGGGTTCTGCGGACCGACCGCGACCTGGCCCGGGCGTTCCGGGTGGAGCGGTACACGCTCGGGTTGCGGACCGTCTTCTTCCCGGTGGTCGAGCTGTCCTACGTGCTTCCGCTCGTCACCACGCTGCTGTTCGGCGGCTGGTTGTACCTGCGCGGCACGGTCACGCTCGGGCAGGTCACGGCGGCCGTGTTGTATTCGCAGATGCTGGTCGATCCGCTGGACCGCCTGCTCGGCTGGATGGACGAGCTGCAGGTGGGTCAGGCCTCGCTCGCCCGGCTGCTGGGCGTGGCGGCCGCGGACACACCGCCACCGGCGCCGGGCGCGGCGCCGGTGGCGGTGTCGGCGTCGGCCCGGATCGAGGTGCGGGACGTGCGGTTCGCTTACGTGCCGGGGCGCGATGTGCTGCACGGCGTCTCGTTCACGCTGGAGCCGGGGGAGCGGCTGGCCGTGGTCGGGCCGTCCGGGGCGGGCAAGTCGACGTTGCTGGCCGGGGTGCACACCCCCACCGGCGGGTCGATCACAGTCGGCGGGGTCAGTCTGGCCGATCTGCCCCCCGAGCGGCTGCGCGGTGAGGTCGCCCTGGTCAGTCAGGAACACCACGTCTTCATCGGCACGCTCCGCGAGAACGTGTCCATGGTGCGGCCGGGGTCGTCCGCGGAGGAGATCGGGGCGGCGCTGGCGGCGGTGCGCGCCCGGGAGTGGGCCGAGGCGCTGCCGGACGGGCTGGACACCGTGGTCGGTACCGACGGCCATCCGCTCACCGCCGCCCAGGAACAGCAGGTCGCGCTGGCCCGGCTGGTGCTGGCCGATCCGCACACGCTGGTGCTGGACGAGGCGACGTCGCTGTTGGACCCGCGGGCGGCGCGGGAACTGGAACGGTCGTTGGCGGCCGTACTGCGGGGCCGGGCCGTGGTGGCGATCGCGCACCGGTTGTTCTCCGCTCACGACGCGGACCGGGTGGCCGTGGTCGAGGACGGCCGGATCACCGAGCTCGGGTCGCACGACGAGCTGGTCGCGGCGAACGGCTCCTACGCCGCCCTGTGGCGCTCCTGGCACGGCGAGGCCGCGGTGCGCTGACGGCGGTTGTGGTTCTGCGTGGGGGTCGCCGGCCGCTGACGGCGGCTGGTTCTGCGGAAACGACGGCGTCCGCCGGCCGTGGGCGGGTCAGCGCAGCGCGACGTAGAGCGCCAGCAGGATCAGGGCGAGGAAGGCGACGCCGAAGATGACCAGGAGCTCGCGGTGCGGGGCTTCCTCTTCCGGGGCCGGCACCTCGACCGGGAGGTCGCGGGTGACCCGGGCCAGCTCGTCCAGGGTGCGGGCGTCGTGCGTCACCTGAACGCGTTCGGCGAACTCGTCGAGCGTCAGGCGACCGGCGCCGGTGTGCCGCTCGAGCGCGGCCACGACCTTCTGCCGGTCGTCGTCGGAAGCCCGGATGTCCACGGCTGGCACTCTAGCGCCGCCACGCCCGAAAGCGGAGCCGCCCGAAAGCGGAGCGCCCGAAAGCGGAGCCGCCCGAAAGCGGAGCCGCCCTTGAGCGGAGACGGCTCACGCGACCAGGGGATCGTCGAGGAGGTGCTCGAAGGCGAGTTCGGCCGCCCCGATCAAGGCCGCGTCGGTGCCCAGCTCCGGCGTGCGCAGGCGGATGTGCTCGCGGCAGGCCGGGAGGGCGATGGCGTTCAGCCGGCTGCGGATCTGGGCCGCAGCGACCAGGTAGATGTCGCGGAGAGTGCCGCCGAAGATCACGGCCTCGGGGTTGAAGATGTTCACCAGATTGCCGACGCCGAAGCCGATCCAGTCGCCAACCTGGCGTACGGCGCGCTGGGCGGCCCGGTCGCCGCGCATCGCCGCGTCGACCACGTCCAGCACCGCCTCGCGGCCGGTCAGATGGCCACGGCCGGCCAGGGTGAGCAGGGCGTGCTCGCCGATCTCGGTCTCCCAGCAACCACGCGAGCCGCAGCTGCACGGCCGGCCCTGCGGGTTGACCACCATGTGGCCGACCTCGCCCCCGTAGCCGCCGTGCCCGGTGACCCGCCGGCCGCCGGCGATGATGCCGCCACCGACCCCGACGTCGCCGTACAGGTAGATCACGTTGTTGCAGCCGACGGCTGCGCCGCGGCTGTGCTCGACCAGGGCGGACACGTCGGCGTGGTTGCCCACGGTGACCTTGCCCGGCTCGCCCAGCTCGGCCCGCAACGCTTCGCCCACCGGTTCCTCGACCCAGCCGATGGTCGGCGCCAGGCGCACCATCCCATCGGCCCGGCGGACCATGCCGGCCACGGCCAGCCCGGTGCCGACGTAGCGGGCGTCGCCGGGCGCGTCCTTGCGCATCTCGTGCACGAACTCGGCCAGTGGCTGCACCGCATCCAGCACCTGCATTCCGCGAGGACGGTCGGTCTCGCGACGATCCAGGATGCGCCCGCCGAGTCCGACCCGGGCCGCCCGCAGCCGGTCCACCTCGATGCTCATCGCATACGCGTAGACCCGATCCGATTCGGGCCGGACAACCAGTGACGGTCGCCCGGCCCGGCCGGTCTCGCGCGGCGCCTGTTCGCTCACCAGACCGGCTGTCGTCAGCTCGGCGGTGAGCGCGCCGATGGTGCTGCGATTCAGACCGAGCCGGCTGGTGAGCTCGGCGCGTGAGGTGGCCCCGTGCACGTGTACGTACCGGAGCAGCGTTCCCAGGTTGTGTCGGCGGACGTCCTCCTGGCTGGGGGCGGCTCGCATCAGCTCGCCGTCCCCGTACCGAGGAAGTTGTTCATCGGGTGCCGGTGGCAGCCGCTCTACGGCGCGACAGCGCGTCCACGCTCGCCGCGATGAGCAGGATCAGACCGGTCACGATGAACTTCGTGCCCGAGCTGAAGCCCATCAGACCCATGCCGTTGTTGATGACCGCGACCACGGCGCCACCGACGATCGCGTTCATGACCTTGCCCTTGCCGCCGAACAGGCTGGTGCCGCCGATGACGGCCGCGCCCACCGCGTACAGCAGGACGTTGCTGCCGCCGGTGTTCGGGTCGACCGAACTGGACCGGCTGACCTCGGCGATGCCGCCGATCGACGCCATGAACGAGCCGATCACGAAGACCGAGATGCGGATCCGGTCGACCGGGATACCGGCCCGGCGGGCCGCCTCGGCGTTGCCGCCGACCGCGTACACGTGCCGGCCGTACGTGGTCCGGCCGAGCACGAACGTCCAGATGATCAGGAAGACGGCGATGATCGGGACGACGTACGGCACACCCTGGAGCGAGTTGATCGCCGGGTTGATGGCCCGCTGGCGGCTCAGGACCGCGGTGGCCGCGAAGATCACGATGGCCAGGCCGGCGATGCGCAGCAGGACGATACCGATCGGGTCGGTGACCAGCCCGCGGGCGGAGCGGCTGCGGATCCGATTCAGCTGGACCGCCGCGTAGGCGACCACGGCCACGATGGCCAGGATCCAGCTCCACAGGACCGACATGTTCTTGTTGGCGATGCCGACCACGAACGAGTTGGTGATCGAGACGTTGATGCCGCCCTTGAGTAGCACCAGCAGGACGCCCTGGAAGCCGAGGAACGCGGCCAGGGTGACCACGAACGACGGGATGCCGAACTTCGACACCATGAAGCCCAGGACGAAGCCGATGACCAGGCCCGTGATGAGCGCGGCGGGGATGGCGGTGTACCAGGACCAACCGTGGTTGGTCAGCAGGATGGCCATGACCGCGCCGCACACGCCGGAGGCGAAACCGGCGGACAGGTCGATCTCGCCGAGCAACAGGACGAAGATCAGGCCCATCGCGATGAAGGTGACCTGGGCGCCCTGGGAGAACAGGTTGGCGAAGTTCAGCGCGCTGAAGAACGTCTCCCGCGCGATGCCGAAGATCAGGCAGAGGACGACCAGGCCGAGGATGGCAGGGAGGCTGCCGAGGTCGCCGCCGCGAATCCGGCCGAAGTAGTCGCTGACGTAGCCGGCCATGGTCGGCTTGACGACCTTGACGCCACCGGCGGTGGTCGTGGTGGTTGTGGTCACTGGTCGTCTCCCGGCGTGATGTCGACGAACTCGGAGGGCTTCTCGGGCGGCAGGCCCAGGTTGCCGCTACGTCCGGCGGTGATCAGCTCGACGATCTGCGAGTAGGTCACGTCCGTGGTCTTCACCTGCGCGGCCGTACGGCCGAGGTAGAGCGCGGCGATCCGATCGGCGACGGCGAAGACGTCGTTCATGTTGTGCGAGATCAGCACCACGCCGAGGCCGTTGTCGGCGAGCCGGCGGACCAGCTCGAGGACCTGCGCGGTCTGCGCGACACCGAGGGCGGCGGTCGGCTCGTCCAGGATCACCACCCGGCTGTTCCAGAGAACGGCCTTGGCGATGGCCACGGTCTGCCGCTGGCCGCCGGACAGGCTGGCGACGAGCTGCCGGAGCGACTTCACCGTGCGGACCGAGAGGCTGGCGAGGGTGTCACCGGCCATCTGCTCCATCGTCGGCTCGTCCAGCACGATCCCGCGGGTCTTCTCCCGGCCGAGGAACATGTTCTGCACGATGTCGAGGTTGTCGCAGAGCGCGAGGTCCTGGTAGACGACCTCGATGCCGAGGGCGGACGCGTCGCGCGGGCTGTGGATGGCCACCTGGTTGCCGTCGTAGGTCACCGTGCCGGCGTCGATGGTGTAGATGCCACTGATGCACTTGACCAGCGTCGACTTACCGGCCCCGTTGTCACCGACGAGCGCGGTGACCTCACCCGGGAAGACGGACAGGCCGACGTCATGGAGCACCTGTACGGGACCGAAACTCTTGTCGATCCCGCGTAGCTCCAGAAGGGGTGTCGCGGCCACGGATGGTTCTCCTTCGCTCGGTGACCGGTTCGTCGTGGCTGGGCCAGAACGAGCCTGGGCCACTGGCGAGTTGAGGGGGATTGCTGCCTCACTGGACGAGCGCCGCCCACGCCCGAGGACGTGAGCGGCGCTGTGGTACAGCCGTCGGGACGAGCCCGGCGGGTCAGCTCAGCTGACGCCAAACTTGGTGCAGAGCGTCGCGTACGAACCGGTGCACAGCGCGTCCTTGGTCACGAAGCCGTCAGCCACGACGTCCTTGACGGAGTCCTGGGTGATCGCCTTCGGGGTGAGCAGGACCGACGGGATCGAGGCGCCCGACTGCGGGTCCTTGGTCGTGCCGGTCGCCGTGGTCGGCTTCTGGCCCTTGGCCAGTGAGATGGCCAGCTGGGAGGCCGCGTCGGCCTCGCCCTTGATCGCCTTGTAGACCGTCATGCACTGGTCACCGGAGAGGACGCTCTGCAGACCCTGGACGGTGGCGTCCTGGCCGGTCACCGGCACCTGGCCGTTGAGGTTGTTCTTCTTCAGCACCTGGATGACCGCGTTGCCGAGACCGTCGTTCGCCGCGAGGACGCCCTGGATCTTCTTGTTCGCCGTCAGCATCTGCTCGAAGATGGTGCCGCCCTGGGCGTTGTCCCAGTCCGGAACAGACTGGTTCGGGCCCTTGGTCAGGGTGCCGTCGGCGTACAGCGGGTTCAGCACCGAGTCGTAGCCCTGCGCGAACAGCGTCGCGTTGTTGTCCGTCGGGGAGCCGTTGAGCTCGGCGACGATCGGCTTGGTGTAGTTCTTGGCCTTGAGGCAGTCGACCAGACCCTGACCCTGCAGCTCGCCGACCTTGACGTTGTCGAACGACACGTAGTAGTTCGCGCCGCCGTTGAGGGTCAGGCGGTCGTAGTCGATCGTCGCGATACCGGCGGCCTTGGCCTTGTCCAGCACGGCCTTGCCCGTTCCGGAGTCCAGGTTGACGATGATCAGAACCTTGACCTTCTCGGAGATCATGCCGTCCGCGATCGTCTGGAACTGGGTCTTGTCACCCTGCGCGTTCTGCATGTCGTACTTGATGCCGGCCGCGTCGAACGCCGCCTTCAAGAACTTCGGGTCGTCCGTGCCCCAGCGCTGCGAGCTCTTGGTGTCGGGCAGGATGATGCCGACCTTGCCCGTGGCGGTGCTGCCACTGCCGCTGCTGCCGGATCCACTGCTGCTCTTGTCGTTACCACAGGCAGCGACGCTGCCAACGGCCAGAAGGCCGACTGCGGCAAGGGCGAAGATTCCCTTACGCATTACTTGAGTCCTTTCGGGTAAACCCAGGCCTTGCATCGGATTTTGGTGCGTTGTCGGGAGTGTCGCTCCCCGAGACGCAGTGATCAGGAGCTTTTGTTGTGTCCGGCAACGTATTCCGGTGACGGCCTGTCGCACAACAAGTGTTGCCGGGCGATCTTGTATACGGTCATAACAATCCGGCAACGTGGCGGTGATGAACGCTCCGCCACCACCGCGGATGATCTGTCGTCACTCGTGGCCGTTCGGCAAAGTTGCCCCACAACGTGACGCTAAGTCACTCAAGGGTTCCGCTTCGCGGGTTCACGGGAAAAGACCCCGTCAACGCATAACGGTGTCGTAACGCCGCCGTCCTAACACTTGTGCTCTCTCAAAGATCACGCCAGGTATACACCTTGAGCCGGAAACGTCCGATCACGGGCGGCCCGGCGTCGACAGCGGGGCCAGGGTGGCTGCGGTCAGCCGGATGAGGTCGGCCGGCGCCAGAGCGACCTGCAGTCCCCGGCGGCCCCCGGACACGTACATCAGGTCCAGATCGGCGGCGGACGCATCGATCACGGTCGTCAGCGGCCACCGCTGGCCCAGCGGGCTGATGCCGCCCCGGACGTACCCGCTGCTGCGCTCGGCCGCGGCCCGGGCGGCCAGCGTCGCCCGTTTGCCGCCGGTCGCCGCCGCCAGCGCCTTCAGGTCGAGCTCGCCCGTCACCGGCACGACGGCGACCGCCAGCGCGCCGTCCACCTCGGCGATCAGGGTCTTGAACATCCGGTCCGGGGCGATGCCGAGCGCCGCGGCCACCAGCGCGCCGTAGTGGGGTGCGTCCGGCGAGACGTCGTAGCCGTACGCCGTGAACGGCACCTTCGCCGCGGTCAGCAACGCCGTCGCCGGGGTGCCGGCCGCTGCCTTCTTCGCCATTTCCGGACTCTATCCAGCCACGTCGGCGACCAGCAGCACGGTCGGCGCCCCGGCGACCCGGGTCAGGATCAGCGACCCGCCGTTCGGGCCGGACAGCCGCAGGTCCCGCCGCAGCTGCTCGGGCTCGAGCGCCGACCCGCGCTTGCGGATCTCCAGCCGGCCCACCCCGCGTTCGCGCAGGGCCGTCCGCAGCCGCTTCAACGAGAACGGCTGGACCTCGAGCACTTCCAGACATCGGCCGTACGGCGTCCGCACCGGCCGGTCGGCGTAGACGTACGCGATCGCGGGGTCCCCGATGCGCCCGTCCAGCGTCGCCGCGAACTCGGCCACCAGGTGCGACCGGACCACCGCGGGGTCGGGGTCGTACACGTACCGCCCGACCGGCCCGACCGGCGCCGCCTCGACGCCCGACCCGGTCAGCTCCGCACCGGACGGCAGCACCGTGGCCCGGCGCGGCACCGCCGCCAGCGGCCCGCACCAGAAGGCGGCCTCGACCAGGTCGCCGCCGGCCGACACCCATTCGCCCTCGGCGCCCGGCGGCAGCAGCGCGTGGTCGATGCCCGGTGCCAGCTTGAGAACGGTCCGCGGCACCCGATCCGGCAGTCCGGCGATGAAGTCCCACGGCGGCGACCACGACCGCGGGTCCATCACCCGGCCCCGGCCGCCGCGCCGGGCCGGGTCGGCGAACACCCCGTCGAACCGCTCGACCTCGACCGTGGTGGCATCCGCACAGACGACCGTCACGTTCAGGCCGAGGACCTCCGCGTTGGCGGCGGCGACCGCCGCGGTCAGCGGGTCGGCGTCCACCGCGGTGACCGCGATGCCGTGCCGGGCCGCCGCCAGCGCGTCCGCCCCCACCCCGCAGCCCAGATCGGCCAGCGTCCGGACGCCGGCCGCCGCCAGCCGTGCGGCCCGGCGCGCGGCCACTGGCGCCCTCGTCGCCTGCTCCAGGCCGTCGCGGGTGAAGAACATCCGTTCCGCGTCGGGACCGAACTTCGCCGCCGCCCGGCGGCGCAGTGCGGCCAGGGTCAGCGCGGCCGCGGCCAAGCCGGCCGGGATGCCGCCGGCCCGCAGCGCGGTCGCTGCCGTCAGAGGGTCCGTCCCGGTCACGGCGGTGGCCGCGGTCAGGGCGTCCCGCCCGTCCGGGGTGCGTAGTACGGCCAGCGTCTCGACGTCCACACCGAGTCATTCTGCCGGGGCGAACCGCTGGCACTCTGGTTGACGGAGTGCTAGATCCGGCATAATCTCCGATTAGCACTCTCACCATGAGGGTGCCAGCGCGACCCGTCACCGGGACAGCGCTTGCGCCAGGCGGACCGGCACCCGCGACGACGGCCCCGCCCGGTGGCATGAGGCATGAGCCCGGCCGTTTCCTCGGCCGGCAGACCTGTACCCAGGAGGGTATGCCCGTGACTACCGCGACAAAGGTTGCGATCAAGCCGCTCGAGGACCGCATCGTGGTCCAGGCGAACGAGGCTGAGACGACCACGGCGTCGGGCATCGTGATCCCCGACACCGCCAAGGAGAAGCCGCAGGAGGGCACCGTCCTCGCTGTCGGCCCCGGCCGCATCGACGACAACGGCAACCGCGTCCCGGTTGACGTGAAGGTCGGCGAGACGGTGCTCTACTCGAAATACGGTGGCACCGAGGTCAAGTACGCCGGCGAGGAGTACCTGGTGCTCTCCGCCCGCGACGTCCTCGCGGTCATCGAGAAGTGACCTACTGATTGTGCCAACCGCCCTGGTCCTGCAGCTGTGAGGACCGGGGCGGTGGTGCGTGAAAGGGCCCGTACATGGCGAAGATTCTGAGTTTTTCCGACGACGCGCGGCACCTGCTGGAGCACGGCGTCAACACGCTCGCCGACACGGTCAAGGTCACCCTGGGTCCGCGCGGCCGCAACGTCGTCCTCGACAAGAAGTTCGGCGCGCCCACGATCACCAATGACGGCGTCACCATCGCCAAGGAGATCGAGCTCTCCGACCCGTACGAGAACCTCGGGGCCCAACTGGTCAAGGAGGTGGCGACCAAGACCAACGACGTCGCCGGCGACGGGACCACCACGGCCACGGTGCTGGCCCAGGCGCTGGTGCGCGAGGGTCTGCGCAACGTCACCGCGGGCGCCAGCCCGATCAACCTCAAGCGGGGCATGGACCTGGCCGGCCAGGCCGTTTCCGACGCTCTGCTGAAGAAGGCGGTGCCGGTTGCCGACCACAAGTCGGTCGCCAACGTCGCCACCATCTCGGCTCAGGACGCCACCATCGGCGAGCTGATCGCCGAGGCGATGGACCGGGTCGGCCGCGACGGTGTGATCACCGTCGAGGAGGGTCAGGCGCTGGCCACCGAACTCGAGATCACCGAGGGTCTGCAGTTCGACAAGGGCTTCATCTCGCCGAACTTCGTGACCGACGCCGAGTCTCAGGAAGCCGTCCTCGAGGACGCGTACATCCTGATCACCGGTCAGAAGATCAGCAGCGTGGAGGAGATCATCCCGCTGCTGGAGAAGGTGCTGGCGGAGAGCAAGCCGCTGCTCATCGTCGCCGAGGACGTCGAGGGTCAGGCGCTGTCCACCCTGGTCGTCAACGCGCTGCGGAAGACCTTCAAGGTCGCCGCGGTGAAGGCGCCCGGATTCGGTGACCGGCGCAAGGCGATGCTGCAGGACTTCGCGATCGCCACCGGCGGCGAGCTGATCGCCTCCGAGCTCGGCTACAAGCTCGACCAGGTCACCCTGGACATGCTCGGCCGGGCGCGGCGCATCGTGGTCGACAAGGAGACCACCACCATCATCGATGGTGGGGGCCGTCCGGCTGAGGTCGCCGACCGGGTCGCGCAGATCCGCAAGGAGATCGAGGCGTCGGACTCGACCTGGGACACCGAGAAGCTTCAGGAGCGGCTGGCCAAGCTCTCCGGCGGCGTCGCGGTGATCAAGGCCGGTGCCGCCACCGAGGTCGAGATGAAGGAGCGCAAGCACCGCATCGAGGACGCCATCGCGGCGACCAAGGCGGCGGTCGAGGAAGGCACCGTCCCCGGTGGCGGCGCCGCGCTCTCCCAGATCGTCAGCGTGCTCGACGGTGACCTCGGCCTGACCGGCGAGGAAGCGGTCGGTGTCTCGATCGTCCGCAAGGCGCTGGACGAGCCGCTGCGCTGGATCGCGCAGAACGCCGGCCACGACGGCTACGTCGTGGTGGGCAAGGTGCGTGAACTCGACTGGGGTCACGGCCTCGACGCGAACACCGACTCGTACGTCGACCTGGCCGCGGCCGGCATCATCGACCCGGTCAAGGTGACCCGCAACGCGGTCTCCAACGCCGTGTCGATCGCCGCCCTGCTGCTCACCACGGAGAGCCTCGTGGTGGAAAAGCCGGCCGGCCAGGCTCCGGCTGCGGCCGGTGGGCACAGCCACGGTGGCCACGGCCACCAGCACGGCCCCGGTTTCTGACCGGACGTTCCACGGGAAGGGCACACCGTTCGCGGTGTGCCCTTCATTCGTCACCGGTCATTCGTCACCGGGTTGTAAGCGATCTCCGTGCCCCGGCGGGTGCACGATGGAAGCGTGAATTCTTCGGTACGCGCCGGTCTCTCCGGCGTCGCCGCCGCCGCGGCCGCTCTC
The DNA here is from genome assembly GCA_964236515.1 of uncultured Actinoplanes sp. GTDB lineage: Bacteria > Actinomycetota > Actinomycetes > Mycobacteriales > Micromonosporaceae > Actinoplanes. The sequence continues at coordinate 68,820 of CAXSDA010000022.1, read as the reverse complement.
GGGGTCGCCGAGATCGTCGCGGTCGTGACCGGCCCGCTCACCGCCCCGCTGCTCGCGGTCGGCGTGGTGGTCGTCGACAGCGTGCCCGGACCGGTCAAGAACGTCGGCGTCGCCGTCTTCGGGGTGCACGACAAGACCGCGCTCATCACCGGCACGGCGATCCTGCTCGCGGCCTACGCGTACGCCCTCGGTGTCGTCGCCCGGCGGCACTGGCGGCTCGGACTGGTCATGATCGGGGTGTTCGCCGCCGTCGGGGTGGCCGCCGCGGTGACCCGGCACGACGCCGACGCCTTGGCCGCGCTGCCGACGCTGATCGGGATGGCGGTGGCCGTCCCGGTGCTGCGCTACCTGCTCGGGCTGTCCGAGGCGGTGGCCCCGGCCGGGGTCGCCGTTCCGGTGGGCACGAAGCCGGTCGACGATGACAGCCGGCGCCTGTTCCTGAAGCGTCTGAGCATCGTCGCGGCCGTGGCCGCGGGCGGCGGCGTCGCCGGGCGGCTGCTCACCTCGCGCCGGGCGGTCACCGAGGCCCGCGGCAAAGTCGTCCTGCCAGCCCCGCAGAGCACCCTCGCGCCCCTGCCGGCCGCCGCCCAGGCACCCGGCGCGGTCTCCTTCGTGACACCGAACAACGACTTCTACCGGATCGACACCTCGCTCTACCCGCCGCAGGTCGACCCGACGACGTGGCAGCTACGGATCTTCGGGATGGTGCGCAACCCGATCACGATCACCTGGGAGCAGTTGCTCACCCGGCCGATGATCCAGCGGTACATCACGCTGGCCTGCGTCTCCAACGAGGTCGGCGGCGACCTGATCAGCAACGCGCTGTGGCTCGGCACACCGATCAAGGCGCTGTTGGACGAGGCTCAGCCACTGCCGGGCGCCGACCAGGTGGTGCAGCGGTCGGTCGACGGCTGGACCTGCGGTACGCCCACGGCGGCGCTCGTCGACGGCCGGGACGCGCTGCTGGCGGTCGGGATGAACGGCCAGCCCCTGCCCGTCCAGCACGGCTTCCCGGTCCGCATGGTCGTCCCCGGCCTGTACGGGTACGTGTCCGCCTGCAAGTGGATCACCGAGATCGAGCTGTCCACGTTCGCCGCGTTCGATGCGTACTGGGTGCCGCGCGGCTGGTCGCAGCAGGCCCCGGTCAAGACCGAGTCCCGCATCGACACGCCCCGGGACGGTGCCAAGCGCGACGCCGGCACGGTGGTCGTGGCCGGCATCGCCTGGGCTCAGCACCGCGGCGTCGGCAAGGTCGAGGTCCAGGTGGACGCGGGCCCGTGGCTGGAGGCGACGCTGGCCGACACGGTCACGGCCGACACCTGGCGGCAGTGGTCCTACCGCTGGGCGGCCACCCCCGGCCCGCACGCCCTGCGCGTCCGGGCGACCGACGTTCCGGGCGCCACGCAGACCTCGGCGCCGGCGCCCCCCGAGCCGGACGGCGCGACCGGATATCACCAGGTCCAGGTGCGTGTGACGTAAGCGGTGGCCGAAGCCGCACTTTCGGTGCGACTGGCCGTGCCGGGTCGCTCATACGGTGGTCTACATGTCCACCGATGCGGTCGAAGAACCGTTGAACACATCGGCGCGGTCCCCCGAAAGGGACCACGCCGTCAGCTGTGTGGTGATGCCGCGCGCCGGGCGGGGTCAGGCCGCGGGGGCCGGTGCCGTCCGCTGGGCGGGCACCGCGGACTTGTGGGGGCGGCCGAGGCGTGCCTCGAGCCGTGCAAGGTCGACCCGTCCGTGATGACGGTCGGCAAGGTCCTCCCAGCCGACCGCGAGCAGCCGCAGCCGCTCCGCTTCGCTGAAACCTCCCCAGACCCCGTACGGCTCGCGCACCGCCAATGCGTGCGCGGCACATTCCGCCCGGACCGGGCAGGCGCCACAGAGATTCTTGGCTTTCGCCTCACGACGATTGCGGGACGAGCCCCGCTCGCCGTCGGGGTGGAAGAACTGAGCGCTGTCGCGCCCCCGGCACAAACCGAGTCGCTGCCAGTCCCACAGGTCGGCGATGGGTCCGGGCAGTCTGCGAACGTTCGACATGAACACCCTCCTCCCGCGCGGCACCGCGGAGTGTTGTCCTTCAGCGGCCGGATACAAGCCTGTCGCGGGAGTACCCCGGTGATCGGGGGCTCACACCCCCACTCATCGATGTCGTCGTCGGCCGTATCTCACCACGGCCACCAGCCGTACCGATCTTTCCCGTTTTTTCCATCTAAAGCGCGTAATGCTGCGGCCCTCGCGTGATCTCCTCTGAGAGAGAAGGAGGATCACTGTGCGTACCGTCCTCGTGTGCGTCCGTACCCCGCTAGCGGCCCAGACCGTCGCGTCCACCGCGGCTCGGCTCGGCATGACCGGCGTCGTCCGGACGGCGGTCAGCGAGACCGAAGCCATGATCCGTCTGGCTGAACGTCCGGCCGAGGTTGTCCTCGCCGACACCGCTGTGACCCGTCCCGACAGCGTCGGTTTCACCCGTCGCGTCCTGGCCCGTGCGCCGCAGGCCCAGCTGGTCCTGTTCGGCGCCGAAGATCCGCGCGTCGCCGCCGCCGCGGTCGCCGCCGGTGCCCGCGGAGTCATCCGCGGCGTCGAGCACGACCTGGTCAGCGTCGTGGCCAAGGCCCTTCTTCTGTTGCTTCTCCCGGTACGCCCGCAGGGTATGCCGATCAACGGAGCGAACGCCCAGCCGGCCGCCGTGGCCGGGGGGGTCCGCAACTCCAACTCGACCGCGGCCCGCAGCCCGTACCGCGACGGGATGCCGATGGGTGCGCCCAACGGCGGCAGCGTCCCGGCGATGCTGCCGAACTCGCCGATGGTCCCGTCCCAGCGCGGCGACGCCCCGCTGGACCCGGCCACCGGGCGGCCGATGGTCGCCTGGCCCGGCAACGAGACCGGGGTCGGGGTGGCCGACCCGGCGCCGACCGGGCGGCGGCTGACGCTGACCGAGCGGGAGCTGCAGGTACTGCGAGGCATGGCCGACGGCAAGAGCAACGCCGAGATCGGGCGCGAGCTGTTCGTGTCCGAGGACACGGTGAAGACGCACGCGCGGCGGCTGTTCCGCAAGCTCGGCGCCCGCGACCGGGCCCACGCCGTGGCCGCCGGCTTCCGCCTGGGTCTTGTGGTCTAGGACGAGGTACTGAGTGAGCCGGCCGGCTTGTCACCGGTGAGGAGGAAGCTGCCTTCTCACCGGCGGCGATCGCGTCAGCCCTCGTCGTCGGCGCCCTCGGTGAGGGTGTCGTGCACGCCGTCCGCGTAGCCGCGGGCGTACTCCCAGGTCACGTAGTGGTCGGGGTCGGGGTCGTAGGCCGGTTCGTGCACCCGCGGCCGCCCCGAGGACAGCAGGTGGCGCAGGTTGCCCCGCAACAGGTCCCAGTCGAAGTAGTGCGGCTCGTGGCAGTCCTCGCACTCGATGACCAGCCCCCGGATCCCGGTCGGGCTCAGCAGCGCCTGGTAGATCTCCAGGTCGGAGAGGTCCTCGAGGACATCCTGCCGCTCCGAGTCGGTCAGCGGCTCGTTGTCGTCGTCGCCCGCGTCGTCCAGACCCGCGGCCGGATCGGCGGGGTCGGAGTTGAACGGGTCGATGGGCTCTTCCTGCACCCGTTCACCGTACCCACATCCCGGCCGCCCGTGCTGGCCCGCGCCACCGCCTGAGTAAGATGAAGAATTCAGCCCAACTCTTGCAGGGATGATTCGTGGACGCCGATTCCGCCCGTACCGTGCCGCTCGGTCTCACCTTCGATGATGTTCTGCTGCAGCCCGGCGAGTCGGACGTGGTGCCGAGTCGGGTGAACACGATCACCCGGCTGACGCGCAACGTGGAACTCTCCATCCCGCTGCTGTCCAGCGCGATGGACACCGTGACCGAGGCCCGCATGGCCATTGCGATGGCCCGTCAGGGCGGCATCGGCGTGCTGCACCGCAATTTGTCCGTGGAGGACCAGGCGCAGCAGGTCGACCTGGTCAAGCGGTCCGAGTCGGGAATGATCACCAACCCCGTGACCTGCAGCCCGGACGACACGCTGCGCCAGGTCGACGCGCTCTGCGGCAGGTTCCGGATCTCCGGCGTCCCGGTGGTGAACGCCGACGGGGTGCTGGTCGGCGTCGTGACCAACCGTGACATGCGGTTCGTGTCGAACCACGACACCAAGGTGCGCGACGTGATGACGGCGATGCCGCTGGTCACCGCGTCCGTCGGGGTGAGCAAGGACGACGCGCTGGCCCTGCTGCAGCAGCACAAGATCGAGAAGCTGCCGCTGGTCGACGACGGCGGCCGGTTGCGCGGGCTGATCACGGTGAAGGACTTCACCAAGAGTGAGCAGTATCCGAACTCGGCCAAGGACGCCCAGGGCCGGCTGCGCGTGGCCGCGGCCGTCGGGGTCGGCGACGACTCCTACAAGCGGGCCCGGGCGCTGGTCGACGCGGGTGTCGACGTGGTCATCGTGGACACCGCGCACGGTCACCAGCGGGCGGTGCTGGAGATGGTGGCCCGGCTGAAGAAGGACGTGCCGATCGACATCGTGGGCGGCAACATCGCCACCTACGCCGGGGCCAAGGCGCTGGTCGAGGCGGGTGCGGACGCGGTCAAGGTGGGTGTCGGGCCGGGCGCGATCTGCACCACCCGGATCGTCGCGGGTGTGGGCGTGCCGCAGATCACCGCCGTCATGGAGGCCTCCCGGGCGTGCGCCCCGGCCGGTGTGCCGGTGATCGCCGACGGTGGCATCCAGTACTCCGGTGACATCGCCAAGGCGATCGTGGCCGGTGCCGACACGGTGATGCTGGGCAGCCTGCTGGCCGGCTCGGAGGAGAGCCCGGGCGAGCTGATCTTCATCAACGGCAAGCAGTACAAGACGTACCGGGGCATGGGCTCGCTGGGCGCGATGCAGTCCCGCGGGCAGGCCAAGTCGTACTCGAAGGACCGGTACTTCCAGCAGGACGTGACCGAGGACAAGCTGGTGCCGGAAGGCGTCGAGGGGCAGGTGCCGTACCGCGGCCCCCTCGAACGCGTCGCCCACCAGCTGATCGGCGGCCTGCGCGCGGCGATGGGCTACGTCGGCGCCGAGACCATCCCCGACATGCAGGCCAAGGGCCAGCTCATCCGGATCACCGCGGCCGGTCTCAAGGAGAGCCACCCGCACGACATCCAGATGACCGTCGAAGCCCCCAACTACCACTCCCGCTAGCAGAGGCGAAGAGATGCGAGACGTCGTCGAGATCGGTCTGGGCAAGACCGCGCAGCGGGGGTATCACCTGGACGACATCGCGATCGTGCCCAGCCGGCGCACCCGCGACGTCGACGACGTGTCCACCGAGTGGAAGGTGGACGCGTACCCGTTCAAGATCCCGTGCGTCGCGCACCCCTCCGACGCCACCATGAGCCCCGACTCGGCCGTCGCGCTGGGCCGGCTCGGTGGTCTCGGCGTGCTCAACGCCGAAGGCCTGTGGACCCGGTACGAGGACCCGACCAAGATCCTGGAGGAGCTGGCGAGCCTGGACGAGGAGGCCGACGCCACCAAGCGCCTCCAGGAGGTGTACGCCGAGCCGATCCGCCCCGAGCTGATCGCCGAACGGGTGCGGACCATCCGTGAGGGTGGCGTCACCGTGGCCGTCCGGGTGTCGCCGCAGCACACGCTGGCGCTCGCCCCGGTCGTCCTCGACGCCGGCGTCGACCTACTGGTCATCCAGGGCACGCTGGTGTCGGCCGAGCACGTGTCGACCACCGACGAGCCGCTGAACCTCAAGGAGTTCATCGCCGACCTCGACCTGCCGGTCATCGTCGGCGGCTGCACCGACTACAAGACCGCGCTGCACCTGATGCGGACCGGCGCCGCCGGCGTCATCGTCGGGGTCGGCGCGGACGAGTGGTCGACCACCGACACCGTGCTCGGCATCCGGGTGCCGATGGCCACCGCGATCGCCGACGCCGCGGCCGCCCGCCGCGACTACCTGGACGAGACCGGCGGCCGGTACGTGCACCTGATCGCCGACGGCGGCATCTCCACCAGCGGCGACATCGCCAAGGCGATCGGCTGCGGCGCCGACGCGGTGATGCTGGGCGAACCGCTGTCGCTGGCTGAGGGCGCGCCTGCGGGCGGGGCCTGGTGGCACTCGGCGGCCAGCCACCCGTCGCTCCCGCGTGGCGGCTTCTGCATCGCCGGCGAGCCCGACGGGACGATGGAGGAGCTGCTGTACGGGCCGGCCAACCGCGCCGACGGTCAGCTCAACCTGTTCGGCGGCCTCAAGCGGGCGATGGCCAAGTGCGGGTACCACGACGTGAAGGAGTTCCAGAAGGTCGGCCTGGTCCTCGACCACTGAGCCCCCGCATGCGTAAAGCCCTGGTCACGCTGGCCGCGGTTCTCCTCGCCACGGCCGGCTGCACCGAGCCGAAACCGGTCGGCGCGCACCCGGACTTCACGCCCGGGGCGGAAGGCGTCGGCGATCCGTACTTCCCGACGTTCGGCAACGGCGGCTACGACGTCGCCGGGTACGACCTGAACCTCAGTTACGACCCGCCGTCGAACCAGCTGTCCGGGACGGCGACCGTAACCGCCATGGCCACCCAGGATCTGTCGCGCTTCGACCTGGACCGGGCCCATCTGACGGCGTCCGCGGTGACCGTGGACGGGCGGGCCGCCGGGCACGCCGCGCACCACGACGAGCTGGTCGTCACGCCGGCCGCCGGACTTCTCAAGGGACGCGCGTTCACCGTCGTCGTGACGTACGGCGGGAAACCGCAGGCGTTGCGCGACCCCACGCTGGGCCAGGGTGGCTGGCTGGCGACCGAGGACGGCGGGTTCGCGGTGGGACAGCCGGAGTCGGCCAGCACCTGGTACCCGGTGAACGACCATCCCGCGGACAAGGCCACCTTCAAGCTCCGGATGACCGTGCCGGACGGCCTCGAGGTGATCGGCAACGGCGTGCCCGGCCCGCGGACCAGCGCCGCCGGCCGGACCACCTGGACGTGGACCGAGAACGCGCCGGTGGCGAGCTACCTGACGACTGTCGTGATCGGACACTACCGGGTCACGCAGACCACCCATGACGGCAAGCCGATGGTGATCGCGACGCCGGACTCGCTGCCGGCCGACTCGCCCGGCGCGAAGTCGCTGGCCCGGACCGGCGAGATCGCTGACTTCCTGGCCACCCAGTTCGGGCCGTACCCCTTCGACGCGTACGGCGGGATCCTGCTCAACGACCCGCGCGTCGGCTACGCGCTGGAGACCCAGACGCGTCCGGTCTACGGCAACGCGTTCTTCACCACCGGCGAGAATCCGGTGGTGGTGGCGCACGAGCTCGCGCATCAGTGGTTCGGCGACTCGGTGGCGCTCCAGCGGTGGCGCGACATCTGGCTCAACGAAGGCTTCGCCACGTACGCCGAGTGGTTGTGGCTGGAGCATGACGGCACCCGTACGGTCGGGGCCAGCTTCGACCGCGTCTATTCCGACTACAAGTGGACGGTCCGTGCCGCCGACCCGGGCGCCGCCGCCCTGTTCGACGACGGCGTCTACTCCCGGGGCGCGATGACCGTCTACGCGCTGCGCCGGACCATCGGGGACGCGGCGTTCGCCCGGCTGCTCACCACCTGGACATCGCAGTACCGCAACGCCAACGCCGACACCGCCGACTTCATCGCGGACGCGGAGAAGGTGTCCGGCCGGGACCTGACGGCCTTCTTCCAGACCTGGCTGTACGGCACGACCAAGCCGGCTCATCCCTGACGCTTGTTGATCAGCTCCGGATGGGCGGAGAGGTACGCCGCCGGGTCGCCCGTGGCCACCGCGGTGAGGAAGCCACGGCCGACGGGGGTCAGTTGCTCGCCGACGTACCGCCCGCCGCTGGAGACCCCGTCGCCGGGCAGGCCGACCATGGTCAGCGACTCCGGCTTCAGATTCCGCAGCGCGTACGCGTATTGCACCGGTGTCCGCCCGCCCAGATAGACCAGCGTGTCGCCGAGCGCCCCGAGCACCGACTGCAGCTTGGTGTTGTCGGTGGCCAGTCCGGCCGTGCCCGCCTCGCCCAGCAACGCCTCGACCAGTTGCCGCTGGCGCCGCTGCCGGTCGTAGTCGCCGTTCTTCAGCCCGTACCGCTGCCGGGCGTAGTCGAGCGCCTGCCAGCCGACCAGCTTGCGCGTTCCGGGCAGGTAGACGGCCTGGGGGCCGGTGTAGTCGCCGCCGCCGGGCTTCAGCGTGCGCAGGCTGCCGTCCGGTTTGCGGTGGTGGGACACCACCTTCTCGTCGACGTAGATGGTCACGCCGCCGAGCGCGTCGGTCAGCTTGCTCAGGCCGGCGAAGTTCAGGATCGCACCGGCCGCGAACGTCTTGATCCCGGTGTACGCCGAGATGGTGGCGGACAGCAGCGCGTACCCCTGGGGCACACTGACCTGCTTCGTGCCGGGTACGCGGGAGCCGTAGCTCATCGCCTCGGTCAGCTTGTACCGGCCACCGGGGAAGCCCGCCTTGGCAAACGCGGGCATCTCCACCCGCAGGTCCCGGGGCAGCGAGTAGAGGTAGCCGGACTCGAGGCCGGCGTTGACGTGCAGCAGCATGATCGTGTCGGAGTGCGGCTCCCAGCCCGGGGAGGTCCGGGTGTCCACGCCCAGCAACAGCAGGTCGATCGGCCCGGTGATGTCGGCGCCGGCCGGTGGCCCCGACGGCGACGGCGTCGGCGCGGGCGCACCCGACGGCTGTGCGGCCGCGGCCGGTTTGCCCGCTCCGTGCCGGGCCACCGCCACCGCGACGCCGGCGCCCGCCAGCACCAGCACGATCGCGGCCGCGACCACGATCCAGGTGAGTCGATGACCTCGCATGTCCGACACCGTAACCGCCCGGCGCTCGAGGCGTACTTCCTGATCGCCCCCGGTCTGATCTTGGTCTGCAATCGCCCGCACGGACCGTGGAACTACCGGTCACGGACGAGGCGAGGCGATGATTCCGTTCTGGGTCACCGGGATCACGTCCGGGCAGATCGTCGGCGACTCGGTGACGAGCCGCGGGAAACCCGGCCCCCGCTCACCGGTTCGGTCACGCTCACCCTCCGGGCGTACGACCGGGCCGGCCAGGTGGCCTCGGCGAGCACGGTGGCGCGGGTCGACAACGCCCTTCCGGCCGTACGGATCCACCTGTTCGCCGGTCAGGGATACGTCGACGCGACCGCGACCGACTCCGCGGCACTGCCCGGATGGAACTGATCGCCGACGGCCGCGTCACCCGGTGCTTCACGGGGAGCCGGCACCGCTTCAGCCTGTCCGGTGAGAGGTCCGGTGAGAGGTCCGGCACCGTCCGCGTCCGCGCGTACGACCGGGCGGGCAACCAGGCGGTGAGCTCGGCCCGGACCTGGTACCGGTAAACTTGCCCGTCATGACAACCCCGCGGCCCGTGCTCGTGGTCGACTTCGGCGCCCAGTACGCCCAGCTCATCGCCCGCCGGGTCCGGGAGGCCCGGGTCTACTCGGAGATCGTCCCGCACTCGATGCCGGTGGCCGAGATGCTGGCCAAGAACCCGGCCGCGATCATCCTGTCCGGCGGACCGTCCAGTGTGTACGAACCGGGCGCGCCCGGCCTCGACGCCGGCCTGTTCGACAGCGACGTCCCGGTGTTCGGGATCTGCTACGGCTTCCAGGCGATGGCCCAGGCGCTGGGCGGCACCGTCGCGCACACCGGTTCCCGGGAGTACGGCCGGACGGAGCTGACCACCCAGGCGGGCACGCTGCTGCGCGACCTGCCGGACGACCTGCCGGTGTGGATGAGCCACGGTGACTCGGTGACCGTGGCGCCGTCCGGGTTCATGGTCACCGCGTCGTCCGGCGGCGCACCCGTGGCCGCGTTCGAGAACCTGACGGCCAAGCGGGCCGGCGTGCAGTTCCATCCCGAGGTCGCGCACACCCAGCAGGGCCAGCGGATGCTCGAGCGGTTCCTGTACGACATCGCCGGCCTCGAGCCCACCTGGACCTCCGGCAACATCATCGACGACCAGGTGGCCGCGATCCGGGCTCAGGTCGGCGACAAGCAGGTGATCTGCGGGCTGTCCGGCGGCGTCGACTCGGCGGTGGCCGCGGCGCTGGTCCACAAGGCCATCGGCGACCAGCTGACCTGCGTCTTCGTCGACCACGGGCTGCTGCGCGCGGGCGAGGCCGAACAGGTGGAGAAGGACTACGTCGCCGCCACCGGCATCCGCCTGAAGGTGGTGGACGCGTCCGCCGTGTTCCTCGGCCACCTCGACGGCGTCACCGACCCCGAGCGGAAGCGCAAAATCATCGGACGCGAGTTCATCCGTGCGTTCGAGGCGGCGGCCCGCGAGCTCGACGCCGAACGGCACATCGAGTTCCTGGTCCAGGGCACGCTCTACCCCGACGTGGTCGAGTCCGGGGGCGGCACCGGCACCGCCAACATCAAGTCCCACCACAACGTCGGCGGCCTGCCCGACGACCTCGCCTTCGCGCTCATCGAGCCGCTGCGGACGCTGTTCAAGGACGAGGTCCGGGCGCTCGGCGCGTCGCTTGGTCTGCCGGAGGAGATCGTGCAGCGGCACCCCTTCCCGGGCCCGGGCCTGGCCATCCGGATCATCGGCGCAGTCTCCCGCGAGCGGCTCGAGATCCTGCGCGCGGCCGATCTGATCGCCCGGGAGGAACTGACCGCGGCCGGCCTCGACCGGTCGGTCTGGCAGTTCCCGGTGGTGCTGCTGGCCGACGTGCGCAGCGTGGGGGTGCAGGGTGACGGCCGGACCTACGGGCACCCGGTGGTGCTGCGGCCGGTCTCCAGCGAGGACGCCATGACGGCCGACTGGTCGCGCCTGCCGTACGACGTCGTGGCCCGCATCTCGACCCGCATCACCAACGAGGTGCCCGAGGTCAACCGCGTGGTGCTGGACGTGACCAGCAAGCCCCCGGGCACCATCGAATGGGAATAGGAAGGATCACTCGGGCCGGCCCCAGGAGGGGTCGGCGGGGTCGCGCCAGGCCGGGGTGTCGGCGGGGTCGGCGTCCGGCATGATGATCCAGAGGAGCGGGTAGGCGATCAGGGCGACGCCCCAGGTCACCAGGGCCAGGACGGCGAAGCCGATGCGTACCAGCACCGGGTCGACGCCGAAGTAACGCGCGAGGCCGCTGCAGACGCCCGCCACCATGCGGTCGTCGAGCGGGCGGCGGAGTTTCCGGTAACCAACGGTGGGCTGTGTCATGCCTCAAGGGTCGCCCGGCGGTGGCCCTGGCCGCCTCGGTGAAGGCCCCGATCGGGCCCCTGATATTCCCCTCTCAGGGGTGAACTACGTACCGTGACTTTGTGGACGCGAAGTGTGGGGAGA
>CAXSDA010000022.1:3083-57522 GCA_964236515.1 uncultured Actinoplanes sp. | reverse complement strand
TGATCAGCGGTTACTGAGTGCGATGGGTGTGTCAGGAACCCGACAGACTTCACGTGTATGTCACATAAATCGGGCAGGATGCCGCCCGTGACCCCCGCACTTGAACCACTCCGCCGGATCGCGGCGTACGCCGTCGCGACCGACGCGGAAGGACGCGTCCTCCTGGTCCGGGCCTCGTCCCGCTCAGGTACCCCCGGCGTGTGGTCGCTGCCCGGCGGCGCCGTCGATCACGGCGAGGACCCCAACCACACCGTCGTCCGCGAGACTGCCGCCGAGACTGGGTTGTCCGTGGCCGTCCGGGACCTGCGTGACGTGCTGGCGGACATGCGATCGCTGCCGCACCGCGGCGTCACCATCCACACCGACCGCCTGATCTACAACGTGACCATCCGCGGCGGCAATCTCATCGACCGGGTCGGCCACCCCACCGACCTGGCCCGCTGGCACACCCTGGCCGAGGCGGCCGAGGTGCGGCTGCGGCCGTTCACCGCCGCCGCCCTGGACCTGGACGCGGCCTCGGCCGACGTGCGGCCGGAGGAGGCGCCGGACTTCCCGTCGTTCTACGCCTACCCGGGCCCGGACGGGTTGCACCGGGCCCAGCGGTTCGCGGCGTACGCGATCGCCACCGACCCGGCCGACCGGCTCCTGCTCACCCGGATTGCGCCCGGCTACCCCGGGGCCGGCTGCTGGCACCTGCCCGGCGGCGGCACCGACTACGGCGAGCAGCCCGGCTCCGCGCTGATCCGGGAACTGGTCGAGGAGACCGGCCAGGCCGGCCGTCTGGTCGGGCTGCTGGGCGTGGCCAGCCACCGCGACGCCGCCTCGCTCGGCCCGGAGGGTTACCCGATCGATTGGCACGGCGTGCGCGCCTTCTACCGGGTGGTCGTCGAGGAGCCGACCGAGGTGGTGGTCTCCGACGTCGGCGGCTCGACGTCCGAGGCCCGCTGGATCGACCTGAAGGACGTGGCCGAGATCCCGCCGGACGAGCTGACCGAGGTGACGGCCGAAGCCCTGCGCGCGGCGCGGCTACTTTAGGTCGGTGAAGATCAGACGGATCGGGGCGTACGGCGTTCTCCGTGACTCCGGCGGCCGGGTGCTGCTGGCCCGCGGTTCGGACCTCTCCGCCTTCCCCGGGGTGTGGTCACTGCCCGGCGGTGGCGTCGAACAGGGCGAGGACCCGCAGGACGCGGTGGTGCGCGAGGTGTACGAGGAGACCGGACTGACCGTACGGGCGGCCGGCGTGCACTCGGTGTTCGCCGACGTCACCCGGCTGCCGTACACCGAGCTGGACGAACACACCGACCGGATCGTGTACGACGTCGAGTGCACCGGCGGGAACCTGCGCAACGAGGAGGCCGGCACCACCGACCTCGTCGACTGGGCCGGGCCGGGCGAGCTCGACCGCTGGCCGCTGATGCCGTTCACCGCCCGGGTGCTCGGCCTCCCGGCGCCGGCCGTGGCCGATCCCGACCGTTCGGTCTACCACCCGGTGGTGCTGCCGCAACCGGATTCGAGCCGGGGGCAGCGCTTCGGGGCGTACGGCCTGGTCACCGATCCGGACGGACGGGTCCTGCTGTCGCTGATCGCGGACGGCTACCCGGGCGCCGGGCTCTGGCACCTGCCCGGCGGCGGCACCGATCACGGCGAACTGCCGGAGGAGGCGCTGGCGCGCGAGCTGTACGAGGAAACCGGACAGACCGGACGACTGACGCAGCTGCTCGAGGTATCGCACAGCCACAACTCGGCGGCGGTGGGTCCGGAAGGGGTAGCGGTGGACTGGCATGTCGTCCGCGTCCTGTTCCGGGTCGAGGTGGACGAGTCGACCGACCCGACGGTGACAGAAGCGACAGGCGGGTCCACCGCCGAGGCCCGATGGTTCACGTTGCCCCAGGTCAGTGAGGTCCGGATGACCAAGACGGCGGCCGTGGCGGTCGATCGGCTGGCAGCGGAAAGACCGTCGACGGTGATCGACGGCGGCGCGGAGAGTTAGACTCGTCACAGGAGAGCCTGGACGCGGGCCATCCATGGCCCCGCCACATCATGGCGGAGCGGTTCGTGCCGAGGCGGCCCGCATGATCGGCTCGCCAAGGCCGCCGCGGCTGTGCAATGGTGTAGACCGCCAAAATCTGTCGTAAAGGACAGCTTTCCCAATCCTGGAGGAGCACGTGCCGAGTACCCCTTGGCGCCGGCGTCGGACGACGGACAGTCCCCGTCCCGCCGGCCGTCGTTGGGCAGGCCGGCTTCGCCGCGGCGGCTCTCTCGCCCGGCAGGCCCTGTTGGTACGGGTAGGGCGCCGGTCCGGTGACGCTGGTCGCGCCGCGACCGCGACCCGGGCCGAGGTGATCTACACCAGCAACGATCCCGGCTCCGCATCCCGGCCCCGGGCCGGCGCGCGCCCGGGCCCGCGGCTGGTGGTGGCGGCCGCCGAGCCCGATTCCGCCTCGCTGCTCCCGGGGGCGCACACGTTCGCCCGCAAGATCCGCTTCGCGGTGGTCAACGCCTGCACCCTGGCCAGCCTGGGGCTCGGCCTGACGGCGATCTTCCTGGCCATGAACGGCACCATCCGGCCGGCCGCGATCTGCCTGGTCGCCTGCGTGGCCTTCGACGGGCTCGACGGAGCGCTGGCCCGCAAGCTCGGCGTGGCCAGCCCGTTCGGCGCGCAGATGGACTCGCTGGCCGACATGTGCTCGTTCGGCCTGGCCGCGCCGGTCGTGGTCTACGCCTCGCTGGCGCACTCCGTGCCCACGGCGGCCGCGGTGGTGGCCTGCACGCTGGTGGCCGGCTGCGCCGCGATCCGGCTGGCCCGGTTCAACGTGTCGCCCAACGACGGCAAGTTCTTCTGCGGCGTGCCGACCACGATGGCGGCCGCCGTCCTCGCCCTGACCGTGCTGATCGACCTGCCCGTGCCCGGCCTGGCGCTGCTCGGCGGCGTGGCCGTGCTGGCGTTCGCCATGGTGTCCAGCTTCCCGTACGCCAAGCTGGCCCGGCTCCTCCGGCTGCCGCCGTGGTTCTGGCTGGCCCCGGTGGTCGGCGCGCTGATCGACCCCCGGCTGACCTTCATCGCCGTGGTGGTGGCCTACCTGGCCAGCGGCCCGGTCCTCTGGATGCGGACCCGCAAGGCCGCGGCCTGATTCACTTCCAGCGGGCGATGACCGACGACCCGCCGGCCACCTTGTCGCCCACGGCCACGGTGGCCTCGGCGGCGTCGGCGGGCAGGTAGACGTCCGTCCGTGAGCCGAACCGGATCAGCCCCAGCCGCTCGCCCCGGGCCAGCAACGTGCCCACCGGCGCCCGCTGCACGATCCGGCGGGCGATCAGCCCGGTCCGCTGGGCCACCACGACCCGGCCGTGATCCGTGTCCAGCACCGTGTACGCGGCCACGTTGTGCTCGGCGGCGGCCGTCATCGCGTTGGCGTACCCGCCGTCGACCACGAAGTAGTCGGCCACCCGCCCGGCCACCGGCACCCGGTTCACGTGCACGTCGAGCACCGACAGGAACACCGCCACCCGCAGGTACTCACCCGCGCCGAGCCGTTCGTCGTGCAGCCGCTCGACCGACAGCACCCGGCCGTCGGAGGCGGCGACCACGACCCGCGGGTCTTCCGGGACCAGCCGTTCCGGATCCCGGAAGAACGCCGCCACCGGCGCCGCGGCCAGCGCCGGGACGAGCCACCAGGCCGACTTCGGCCGGGCCGCCTGGGACAGCGCGGCCAGGCCGAGCGCGATCCCGGCCGCGGCGACGCCGTTCGAGTCGATGTGCATGGTCCGGGTCAGCGGCACGCTCGACGGCCGGTACGCGGGAGCCAGCGTGGCCGCCACCGCGGCGTCGGCCGGGGTGAACCGGAGCCGGTGCACCCGGACCGGCGGCGGGTTGCGCAGCACCAGATCGGAGCCGACCCCGAACAGTGCGCTCTGCCGGAACAGCTCGGCCGCGGCCCCGCCCGTACGGCCCGGGGTGGCGGGCGCGGCCACGGTGACCACCGCGCCGTCGGCGAGGTACTTGGACAACCCGTCGAGCAGCGCCCGGACGTCCTCGGCCGTCCCGGTCTGCGGGTCGCCCACGATCACCACGTCGGCCGGTTGCGCCTCGGCCAGCGAGTCGACGATCCGCACCCGCTCGGAGATCCAGCTGCCCAACCCGGCGATGTGGTCGCGGAGCAGGTCGGCCGTACTGCGCTCACCGGCCACCAGGGTGAGCGAGTCACCCGGCAGCAACGCCTCGACGGCCGCCTCGACCACGGCCGAGGCGTGATCGGCCCCGACCACCAGTGCCGAGGTGGCCGTGTTGCGGCGGGCGTACTCGGCGGTCAGCGCGCGGGCGGCGCGGAGCCCGACCCCGGCGACCGGGGCGGTGGAGACGGTGGGAAACGGCGTCATGCGGATGAGCATATTGCGCCGCCCGCGCGGCCACTCGAGCGAGTGACCGGGCGGGCGGCGCAACCCCCGATGGAACTACGACCGGGGCGGGTTCTCGCGGGAGAACCGCTCGGCCGGGTCGTCGAGCAACTCCCGGACGATTGCCGCGTGCATCTGCGGCGGCAGGTCGCCGGGCGTCTCCCCCTGAGCCGCGGCCGGCACCGGCGCGATCTCCGGCTCGGCGCGCCGGCCGGACCGGATCGCGCCCATCAGCCCGAGCACGCCGAACAGGATCAGCGCACCGGCCACCAGCCAGCCGGCCGCCGGAAGGTGCACGTCGGCCACCCGGGACACCGCCCACCAGATCGCGACCAGGACGAACAGGACTCCGAAGCTCAACGACACCCCGTCGGTGCGGTGCGGTTTCATCGGGACACCTCCACGTCGCCGGCGCTCATCTCGATGGTCAGGTTCAGTGTGCCGCCGCCGGCGCCGTCCGGGCCGTCGTCGGTGACGCTCCGGATTCCGACGTTGTTGCCCTGCCAGTCCCGGCCCAGCACCCGGGCGTGCCCGTTATCGATGTTGACGGTGGCCGTGGTGTCCACGTCGTTGGGCAGCAGTACCCGCACCTGACCCAGCCGGGTCACGATGGTGGTGTTCTGGGTGACCCCGGTGAAGTCGACCGCCCGTAGGTCGAGGGTGGTCTGGCCGACGGAGACGTCGTACCGGTCGGCGATCGCGTCGGCCGTACGGGGACGGAAGTCGTTGGTGCCCACCTGGCTGCCCCAGACCTCGGCTCCGGACGACACCGCCAGGCCGAGCGTGGCCAGGACGGCCAGGAAGATCAGGCCGCGGGCCCGGCCGACCCAGGCGCCCAGGATCAGGCTTAGGCCGATGATGGCCACCGCGGCCGCGAAGTAGGCCGAGATCGGGATGCTGACGCCGGCCACGTCGATCAGGGCCAGCGCGCCCAGGACCAGCAGGACCGCGAAGAACGTGATCCGGCCGAGCTTGGAGCGCTCTTTCGGCGGCTTGGGCGGCTTGGGGGCGTGCGGCGGAGGAGCGACCGGGGGCGCGTACGGCGGGGGTCCCGCGTACGGGCCGTGCGGGGCGAACGGCGCCCGGGCCTCAGTGGTCGGCGGCCCGAACTGCGGTGACCCGAACGGTGGCGACGCGCTGAACGGCGGCGGCGGCCACGCCGGGCCGGAGCCGGGCGGTGCGGGCGCGACCGGTTCGGTCAACGGCTCGTCGGTCGTGGTGGCGGTGGCCGTCGCCGTGCCGCCGCCTATGCCGGCCGCGCCCATGCCTGTCGCGCTCGTGGCACCGGCGCTCGTGGCACCGGCGCTCGTGGCGCCCGGCGTGTACGTCGCGCCCGGCGTGTACGCGGCGTTCTCCGGCTGCGGCGGGCGGGGGCCGCCCGGGCCGAACGGGAAGCCGGTCGCGGCCCGGGGCGCCGACTTGAAGCCCAGCCAGTCGCTGCGGGTGATCAGCACGGCCGCGCCGGCCACCACCGCCACCGCGATCAGCGTGGCCCGGAATCCGCCGTGCACCACCAGGACGAAGGTCAGCGCGGCGGCCCCGCCGAGCAGCACCACGGAGATCGGCTGCATCGACGACCGGCCGCGGCCCAGCAGCGACTCGACCGGGGAGACCTGGTCGCCCTCGGCCGGGATCAGCAGCCAGCCGATCAGGTAGATCAGGATACCGACGCCGCTGAAGAAGCTCAGCACCCCGAGCACCACCCGCCACAGGACGGGGTCGGTGTTGGTGGCCCGGCCCATCGCGGCGCAGACACCGGCGATGTACTTGCCCTGCTGCGGCCGGACCAGCTTGGCCCGGTTGAACGTCGGCCCCTCGGAGGCCCCGAACCACGGGGGCGCCCCGGCCGGCGGCACATCCTCGGCTCCGGGCGGCGGCGTGGCCTCGGAAGCTCCCGGGGGCGGAGGCGGCAGAGGCTCGTCCGCAACGGGTGCGTCGGCGACCGGCGGAACGTAGGCCGTAGGCGTCTCGTCCAAGAGCGTCGGCCCATCGACGGGGTCGGCCGGGTCGGCCGGGTCGGCCGGGTCGGCCGGGTCAGCCGGGTCGGCCGGGTCGGCCGGGTCAGCCAGCGCATCCGCAAGCGTCGGCTCGTCGCTCGCCGGCACCTCGATGGTGGGCTCCTCGCCGGCCGGGCGGTGCGAGGAGGAAGGCGTGGCCGGCCGGTGGGACTCGGCAGCTTCGTCGGTCATGCATTCGATACTGATGGCCCGGCCGCCCCAGGCACCTCCGGAACCGACCCTGAGCCCACCCTGAGATAACCGGGTCGCAGAGCCGGGGGAGTACCCCGTGGTCTGGAACGCCCGGACGTGTGACGATCGGAGGGAACTTCGAGGAGGAGCGATCACCACCACGACCCCGGACACCGAGACACGCCGCCTGTACCGGCCCCGCGACCACCGGATCATCGCCGGTGTCGCCGCCGGCCTGGCGCGTCACCTCGGCGTACCCGTGATCGCCGTGCGGATCGCCCTCGTGGTCCTGCTGGGTTTCAACGGCCTGGGCCTGATGCTGTACGCGGTCTTCTGGGCCGTCGTCCCGCAGGAGGTCCCGAACGGCGAACCGCCCGCGCGCCGCAACCTCGGCGCGCTGATGCCGTTCGCCGCCATCGGGCTCGGCGTGGTGCTGCTGTCCGAGTTGCTGAGCAAGAACAAGGGCGGCGTGTTCGGCACGGCCGGCTGGCTGATCGCGGTGATCGCGGTCGGCGCCGGCGTGATCTGGCACCAGTCCGACCCCAGCCGTCGCGGCCACTGGGCCGACAACGCTTCGCAGGTGCCGTTCGTGGCCGCGGTCGTGGCCGAGAGCGACCGCCGGTCGTTCCTGTTCCGCTTCATCGGCGGCGGTGTGCTGGTCGCGGTCGGCATCATCGGCATCGTGGCGGTCTACGCCGGCACCGGGAACCTGGCGTCGGTGCTCAACGGCGTGGTGTTCGCGCTGGTCGGCCTGGCCGGCGTCGGCGTGGTGGTGGCGCCGTTGTTGTGGCGTACGTTCAATCAGCTCCGGACCGAGCGTGAGGGACGCATCCGGGAGCAGGAACGCGCCGAGGTCGCGGCCATGATCCACGACCAGGTGCTGCACACCCTGGCGCTGATCCAGCGCAACTCGACCGACATCAAGGAAGTGCAGCGGCTGGCCCGCGGTCAGGAGCGCTCGCTGCGCAACTGGCTCTACAAGCCGGCCGCGTCCCCCTCCGAGCGGTTCGCGGCGGCCCTCGAGCAGGCCGCGGCCGAGGTCGAGGACACGTACGCGATCAGTGTGGAGACCGTGGTGGTGGGCGACACCGACTGCGACGACCGGGTGGCGGCGCTGGTCGCCGCGTCCCGCGAAGCGCTGGTCAACGCGGCCCGCCACGCCGGGGTGGAGACCGTCTCCCTGTACGCCGAGGTGGAGGCGGACGAGCTGAGCGTCTTCGTCCGTGACCGCGGCGCCGGGTTCGACATCGAGCAGGTCGAGGAGTCGCGGCACGGCGTCCGCGGCTCGATCATCGGGCGGATGAAACGCCACGGCGGCCGCGCGGAGATCCGCAGCACCCCGGGCGAGGGCACCGAGGTACGGCTGACCATGCCGGCGTCACAGATGAGCGTCACCGCGCAATGAACGAGGAGCACACCATGACTGACCGCCGGTTGACCGTCTTCCTGGTCGACGACCACGCGATGTTCCGCGCCGGCGTCCGGGCCGAGCTCGGCGCGCATGTGGACGTGATCGGCGAGGCCAGCACGGTGGCCGAGGCGATCGCCCGGATCGCCGATATGCAGCCCGACGTGGTCCTGCTCGACGTGCACATGCCGGACGGCGGCGGGCGGGCCGTGCTGGACGCGATGCGCCGCTCGCACCCGCAGGTGCGGTTCCTGGCGCTGTCGGTGTCCGACGCCGCCGAGGACGTGATCGGGCTGATCCGGGCCGGCGCCCGCGGCTACGTCACCAAGACCATCTCGCCGGACGAACTGGCCGCGGCGATCAGGCGGGTGGCCGACGGCGACGCGGTGTTCAGCCCCCGGCTGGCCGGTTTCGTGCTGGACGCGTTCGCCTCCCGGCCGGACGTCCCGGTCGCCGACCCGGAACTGGACCAGCTGACCAACCGGGAACGCGAGGTGCTGCGCCTGCTGGCGCGGGGGTACGCGTACAAGGAGATCGCCAAGGAGCTGTTCATCTCGATCAAGACGGTGGAGACCCACGTCTCCAACGTGCTGCGCAAGCTGCAGATGTCGAACCGGTACGAGCTGTCACGATGGGCGGCCGACCGGCGGCTGGTGTGACGCTGTGACACAGTGGCCTCTGTTCGCCCGCCCCTTGTGAGCGCTCGAAGGAGGCACGTTACCGATGCCGGGGAAATTGACGGCCGTCGCGGCCGCCGTTCTTCTGCTGGCCGCCGGGTGCCACGGCGGCGCGGACGACCACTCCGACGCGCGTGGCATCGTCATCGGGATCACCGAGCCCAAGCACCTGCTGCCCACGAACACCACCGAGGCGAGCGGCGCCCAGGTGCTCTCCTCGCTGTTCACCCCGCTGGTCGACTTCGACGCGCACCGCAAGCCGGTGCCGGTGGCGGCCCGGTCGATCACACCGGACGCGACCAGCCGGGTCTGGACGATCGCGCTGAAGCCGGGCCTGACGTTCAGCAACGGCGAGCCGGTGACCGCGCAGAACTACATCGACGCCTGGAACTACGGCGCGTACGGCCCGAACAACCAGAGCGCGTCGTACTTCTTCGAGCGGGTCGACGGGTACGCCGACGTCCAGCCGAACGTGCCCGACGGCGCGCAACCGACGCCGGCGCCGAAGGCCAAGGAGCTCTCCGGCCTGACGAAGGTCAACGACCTGACCTTCACCGTCACCCTGTCGGCCCCGTTCGCGGGCTGGGCCTCGGTCATGGGCTACGCCGCCTTCTACCCGCTGCCCGAGGCCGCGTTCGCCGCTCCCGGCGTGCTCGCCGGAGGGTTCGAGGACGCGATCGTCGGTGACGGCCCGTTCAAGCTCACCGGCAAGTGGGAGCACGACTCCCGGATCCAGGTCGAGAAGGTGCCGGGCTACACCGGCCCGGCGCCGAAGGTGGACGCCATCACCTGGAAGGTCTACGACGACCCGCAGGCCGAGTACCGCGACCTGGTCGCCGGGGACGTCGACGTCCAGACCCAGATCCCGATCGACAGCCTCGACGCGGCCGCCAAGGACCTCGGGAACCGGCTGCAGAAGAGCCCGAACTCGTCGTTCACCTTCGTCGGCTTCCCGGCGTACGAGACGGAGTTCGCCAACGTCGACGTCCGGCGGGCGCTGTCCATGGCGATCAACCGCAAGGAGATGGCCGACCAGATCTTCCGGGGCTCGCAGACGCCGGCCGCCTCGTTCGTCTCGCCGGTGGTCGCCGGGTACCGCCCGGACTCCTGCGGCGCCAACTGCGCGTACCACCCGGCGCTGGCCAAGCAGCTGTACTCGGCGGCGAAGGGGCCGGCGACGATCGAGATCTCGTACAACGCCGACGGTGGTCACAAGGCCTGGGTCGATGACATGTGCGACCAGATCAAGACTTCGCTGGGAATCACCTGCACGGGGGTGGGCGAGCCGACGTTCACCGACCTGCTGACCAAGGTGGACGAGAAGCAGCCGGTGGGGCTGATCCGCCTGCCCTGGCTGATGGACTACCCGCTGATGGAGGACTACCTCAGCCCGCTGTACGGCACCAACGGCACGTCGAACTACTACGGCTACACCAATTCGACGTTCGACAGCCTGGTGAAACGGGGCTCGGAGGCGGCCACGCCGGACGAGTCGGTCAAGTACTGGCAGCAGGCCGAGGATCTCCTGGCCAAGGACATGCCGGTGATTCCGCTGCGGTTCGGCGAGAACGTCTACGGCCACTCGAAGAAGGTCACCGACGTCGAGGTCGACGAGTTCCAGCGGGTCGACGTGGGCAAGATCGCCCTGGTCAGACCCTGATCCGGCCGGCCGTATCCGGGGGTCGCCGGATCGAGGTGGAACATCTGCTGGGCGAGCATCTCCTGGAACACCACACGGGCCAGTTCGTCCGCGCGCTCGCGGTCGGGCACGTGCTCGAGGAAGACCAGCGACCCACTCGGTGCGTGCACCCCGTCCGGCAGCGTCCCCGGAGCGCCTCGGACACCCCGGACGCGGGCGCGCCGCGGAACAGGAAGGCGAACATCCGCTGTTCCAGCACGCGCGCCTCGGCCTGGACGAAATGCTCGGCTGCGGCGAAGGGATGGTCGAATACTAATAGGTGGTAATCCGAATGAATCGGACTTACAGCGGACCGCGACCCGACCGCAGGAGGAGCAGGGCGACCTGGGTCCCGTCGGGGCCGAGGGCGGCGCGGAACCGGTCGACGATCTCGCGTTCCCGGCTGAGCACCAGCCGGGTGCCGCCGGACGCCATCCGGGTCTTGCCGACGTGCTGGGACAGCCGGGCCCGCTCCAGCCACAGGTCGATGAGAGCCTGGTCGATCTCGTCGATCCGGGCGCGGATGCCCCGGATCTCGTCGGCGGCCGGCGGCGCGTCGGTGCCGGTGTTGTCGCTGCTGTGGTTCGCTTCGTGACGTACCAGGTCGGCAGCCATCTCGTGCTCCTCGGGTGCGTGCGCCCCGGTCAACCCGGCCCGGGCAGCATCGAGCCCCGGGCGGGGAAGCCCGGGGCTCGATTCAGGTCTGTCGTTCAGACGCTTACCACGGCCGGACTCCCGGTGCCGTAAAAGAAAAATCGCGTCTGCCCGATCACGTGACGAGTATGCCGCCGGGCCGAGCCGGTCCGCAAGGAAACGGCACTCGCGCGGCGAAAACTTGTCGGTGGGTCGACATAGACTTCACCCTGCCATGCGAGCCCTGTCAGACAACACCCAGCCCCTGTTCCCGGTGCCCGATCCGGCGACATCTGCCGCCTCCCCTCCGGAGCGCAAACCCCGTGCCCGGCTCGACCCGGACTCACTGCTGGAGGGGCTGAATGGGCCGCAGCGCGACGCCGTCATGCACGCCGGTTCGCCGCTGCTGATCGTGGCCGGGGCCGGTTCGGGCAAGACCCGCGTGCTGACCCACCGGATCGCCTACCTGCTGGCCGCCCGCGACGTGCACCCCGGCCAGATCATCGCGATCACGTTCACCAACAAGGCCGCCGGCGAGATGAAGGAACGGGTGGCCGCGCTGGTCGGCCCGCGCGCCCGGCTGATGTGGGTGTCCACCTTCCACTCGGCGTGCGTGCGGATCCTCCGGGCCGAGCACGACCACGCCGGCCTGAAGAGCACGTTCTCGATCTACGACGCCGACGACTCCCGCCGGTTGATGCAGCTGGTCGCCCGCGAGCTCGACCTGGACCCGAAGCGGTACACCGCGCGCGGGCTGGCCGCCCAGGTGTCGAACCTGAAGAACGAGCTGGTCGAGCCGGCCGATTTCAAGGACCGGGCCAAAGGACCGAACGAGCGGGCCGTGGCCGAGGCGTACGAGCTCTACCAGCGCCGCTTGAAGGAGGCGCACGCGCTCGACTTCGACGACATCATCATGGAGACGGTGCACCTGCTGCAGTCACACCCGCACGTGGCCGAGGCGTACCGCCGCCGGTTCCGGCACGTGCTGGTGGACGAGTACCAGGACACCAACGCCGCGCAGTACACGCTGGTCCGCGAGCTGGTCGGCCCGTCCGGCGGCGAGCTCGAGCCGGGCGAGCTGTGCGTGGTCGGTGACGCCGACCAGTCGATCTACGCGTTCCGCGGCGCGACCATCCGGAACATCCTGGAGTTCGAGCGCGACTACCCGGACGCGCGCACCATCCTGCTGGAACAGAACTACCGGTCCACCCAGACGATCCTGTCCGCGGCCAACGCGGTGATCGAGCGCAACCCGTCGCGAAAGCCCAAGCGGCTGTGGAGCGATCAGGGCGCGGGCGAGCAGATCGTCGGATACGTGGCCGACACCGAGCACTCCGAGGCCGACTGGGTCGCCCGGGAGATCGACCGGCTCCACGACCGCGAGAGCGTACGGCCCGGCGACGTGGCCGTGTTCTACCGGACCAACGCCCAGTCGCGGGTCTTCGAAGAGGTGTTCATCCGGGTCGGGCTGCCGTACAAGGTGGTCGGCGGCGTGCGCTTCTACGAGCGCAAAGAAGTCCGGGACGCCCTGGCCTACCTGCGCTCGGTCACCAACGACGATGACACCGTGAGCATCCGGCGGGTCCTCAACACGCCCCGCCGCGGCATCGGCGACCGGGCTGAGGCCACCGTCGAGGCGCTGTCCACACGTGACCGCATCTCCTTCGGCCAGGCGCTGCGCCGGGCCAAGGACGCGCCCGGCATCTCCACCCGCGCGGTGAACAGCATCGGCGACTTCGTGGCGCTGCTCGACGGGTTGCGGGAGATGTCCGAGAACAGCCCGCCGGAAGAGGTGCTGGAGGCCGCGCTGCAGCGGTCCGGCCTGCTCACCGAGCTCGAGGAGAGCCTCGACCCGCAGGACCAGGGCCGGGTGGAGAACCTGCAGGAACTGGTGTCCGTCGCCCGGGAGTACACCGAGCGGGTCGAGGGCGCCGACGAGCAGGCCACCCTGGCCGGGTTCCTCGAGCAGGTGGCGCTGGTGGCGGACGCCGACCAGGTGCCCACCGACGACCCCGACCATCAGGGCGTGGTCACGCTGATGACGCTGCACACGGCCAAGGGGCTCGAGTTCCCCGTCGTGTTCCTGACCGGGCTGGAGGACGGCGTCTTCCCGCACAGCCGCGCGCTCGGCGACAACACCGAGTTGGAGGAGGAGCGGCGGCTCGCGTACGTCGGGATCACCCGGGCGCGGCAGCGGCTCTACCTGTCCCGGGCGGTGACCCGCTCGGCGTGGGGGGCCCCGCAGTTCAACCCGCCGTCCCGCTTCACCGACGAGTTGCCGAGCGATCTGGTGCGCTGGGAGCGTACGGGCGCGGCGTACACCTCGTGGTCCGGCTCGGGTGGCGGGGTCGGCGGGCGCGGCGGCTCCGGCGGTGACCGTGGCCGCGGCGGCGGCTTCGCCGGCGGCACCCCCAAGGCGCAGGAACTGGCCGGCCGGCTCGGCATCGACGGCAGCAAGCTGACCACCGCCAGCGAACTGCCCACCGGCCCCAAGGTCGAGCCCGGCGACCGCGTCAACCACCAGCGCTACGGCCTCGGCCGGGTGGTCACGGTCCAGGGCCACGGGCCGGGCGCCCGCGCCCAGATCGACTTCGGCGACCAGGTGATGTGGCTCGTCCTGCGGCACGCCCCGATCGAGAAGCTGTAGCCGCTCAACCACTGTGGACAGCCGGCCTAGTTGACCCTGTTCCTGGCCTTCGGGTGCGTGGCCGCCGGAGTCTGCGTCTTGGCGCTGGTCTTCGCTGTGGTGCTGGTCTTCGCTGTGGTGCTGGTCTTCGCTGAAGTGCCGGCGGTCGCGGAGGTGCCGGTGGGCGCCGTCATGGCCGGGTCGGTGAAGGTCACGCAGCCGGGGATGTCGACGCCGTGCTCGTGCATCCACTGGGTGGGCTCGATCGGGTTCTTGTAGAAGCCCAGGTGCACCTCGAAGTGCAGGTGCGGGCCGGTCGAGTGACCGGTGGAGCCCTCGTTGCCGATCTGCTGTCCGACCACGACCTTCTGCCCGACGGTCACCGTGATCGCCGACATGTGGCCGTAGTGGGTGAGGAAGCCGTTCCCGTGATCGATCAGCACGGCGTTGCCGTAGCCTTCGGCCGGCCCGGCGGCGACAATCGTGCCCGCGCCGGCGGCGTGGATCGGGGTGCCCTCGGCCGTGGCGATGTCGACGCCCTCGTGCAGGTGGCCCCAGCGCATCCCGAAACACGAGGTGACCGTGCCCTCCGGTAGCGGGTTCACCCACAGCGCGACCGGAACGGGACGCACCTTCCTGACGATCGTGGCGGCGCCGAGCATGGCCGACGGAATCTGCGCCGAGATCGCGGCGTCGATGTCGGCGTCGGCCACGGTGGCCGAACCGGGCGGCGTGGCCGCGGCGGCGTTCCGCGCGGCGCGCGCGGCGGCGGTGCCGGTCTCGGTGTCGATCGCCGGGGCGGACGCGGCGGCGGTGCCGGCCTTGATGTCGATCGCCGGCGCGGGCACGGCGGTGGTGCCGGCTTCGGTGTCGATCGCCGGGGCGGATGCGGCGGTGGCCGGGTTGGTGTGCACCGCCGGCCGGGCGTGGCTCGGCGCGGCGCTGGCGGCGGACACCCCGGCGACGCTCGTACCGGCCAGCAGGGCCGCACCCAGGATCGCGGCGCGGCTCCGTTCCCCCAGAATCCGGGGCATGGGGCGGCTCGGCGCCACGGCACGGTGAAGCCCGACGTTCTTCCGGTGGGCGGCTTGATGCGGCACGACGGTGTGATCCTCCAGCTCCGGGTGGTTCGACAACGTCCTGTCGGCACGCCGGCAACGGCCCGTGAGTCCGGACCCGGACGGCAACCTCCCGCCCACCCCTTCGCCACCGACCGGCCCGTCTGTGGATGCTCCCGCAGAAATCCCGCACCCGCAGGCCTTTCCCCGCGGGCTGGGGCGCACATGGACCCCTGTGGACGATGCGGCGAAAGTGTCGTACCCCCGTGCTTTCCT
Organism: uncultured Actinoplanes sp.; assembly: GCA_964236515.1. GTDB lineage: Bacteria > Actinomycetota > Actinomycetes > Mycobacteriales > Micromonosporaceae > Actinoplanes. The sequence goes on along the minus strand of CAXSDA010000022.1, from coordinate 42,582 downwards.
GGGCCCCTCCCACAAGGGGTGGGGGCGGTCAGGGGCGCTCGGGACGATTGAGATCTTCGTGCAGGAAGCGGTGTCTAGGATTGTCAGTTGGGCTGACTGGTGTTTGTGGGGCGATTGGTGATTTCGGTGCCTACACGGTCCTGGGGCGCGGGGAACCGGCCAGCTCCGCATCAACCTCCTCGCCACCGCCGTAAGACGCGAAGAGTGCGGCGGGTGACGACGCGAATCAACTGAGGCGCCCGAGGCCTCACGGCCAGATCGGTCCGATTGGGTGCGGCGTCGCAAGGCGAGCCCACGGCTGAGTCCGCCGGTGAATGTGGATCGCTCCAGCCCGGCGCGGGCGCTACGGCCTTGAGCGGTGATCAGGTCGCCGGGCGGGCCAGGTTCTCCGGGGCGGCGCGTACTTGATGATTCGAAGCGTCAGGACGCGGCTGCGGCCATGCCCGCGTACACCGACTCGACCTGGAGCTTGATGTCGACGCCGTGGGCGCGGAGGAACGTGATCGGGTCGACCGGCTGGCCGTGCACGTGGATCTCGAGGTGCAGGTGCGTCCCGTAGGAGGCGCCGGTGTTGCCGATCTCGCCGATCACCTGGCCGGCTACGATCTTGTCGCCCTGCTTGACCAGCAGCCGGCGCGAATGGGCGTAGACGACCTCGGTGCCGTCGGGGTTCTGGATCGTGATCGAGTAGCCGTAGCCGCCGTTGTAACCGGCCTGCGTGACCTTGCCGGCGTGCACCGCCTTGTAGGGCGTGCCCTCCTCCGCGGCCAGGTCGATGCCGGCGTGCAGCTTGCCCCACCGGACCCCGAAGGGCGAGGTGAAGACGTAGTCGTCGAGGGGCAGCAGCCAGACGTCCTGCGCGGACACCTCGGTGTCGGCGGCTTTGGCGGCGCCGCGGTCGATGCCCCGGTTGGCGCGGCCGGTGTCGGTGGTGCGGTCGGCGATGGCTTGACTGGCTTTGGCATCTTGGAGGCTGGCCAGAACTTCGTGGTTGACGGCCTTCGCGTCGGGCACGTGCGAGGCGCCGAGGGCGACCACGCCGGCACCGACGAAAGCGGAGAGGCCGACGACGGCGTAGCGGCTGCGGGGAGGGGTGGGTACACGGCGACGGCCGCGATAGCGATCGGGCTCAGACGACAAGCGCTGGCGCACGAACAACCCTCCGTCGGTGGCTACAGGCGGAAAACGAAGTCCCCTGCAGCACAGGTGAGCGTCGATCTCCAGCTCTCGGTCCGGTGTTATCCGGTTGACAGCCGGAGGTCACGGTAACGAAACGGACCGCGCCTCACAAGTCGAAGCGCCAATTCGCTGACACTTCGCGATCGCATTTCGCAGGTGATTGTCCGTATTAGACCCTATCGAGGCGAGTTCCTCGCTAGCTCTCCGTCACATCTATAGAAACGGAAAGTGATTAGATAGGGAATGGGTGCGCCCGTTGGAGTGGCCCGCGTCACCGGGTTACCGTTCGTTAAGGGTGTGTCGACGAAGGGGTCGCAGATGCAGGGACGGATCAGGGTCGTGGTGGCCAAGCCGGGGCTGGACGGCCACGACCGTGGGGCCAAAGTGGTCGCGCGTGCCCTGCGGGACGCCGGTATGGAGGTTGTTTATACCGGTTTGCACCAGACACCGGAGCAGATCGTGGAGACCGCGATCCAGGAGGACGCCGACGCGATCGGCCTGTCGGTGCTCTCCGGCGCGCACATGACGCTCTTCCGCCGGCTGCTGGAACTGCTCACGGAGCGCGACGCGACCGACATCGTGGTATTCGGCGGCGGCATCATTCCCGCCGCCGATATCGCCGAGCTGGAGAAACTCGGAGTGGCCCGGATATTCACCCCAGGAGCCACCACCGCGTCCATCATCGAATGGGTACGCGCCAATGTGACCACGCCGGTCGGCTGATTTGAGATAAGGGGGAGAGGCCGGACGCACCCCTCACACGTCCGGCCTCTCTATGCACGATGCCCCGCCGCCACCCCTCGACCGACAGGGCATCGGCCGCTTCCATCGACCCGCCCAGCGCGCCGACACCCTCCTCAACGCGCCGAGCGACCAGCGGTTACGCGCGGGCCGGAAATTCCGCGGGTGTGCCGTCTTGCACACCCGCCACCCGCATTGGCACGGGCACCCGCGCGGGTGACTAGTCTGCGGGTGAGGCAGACATTTCTCGCACGCAAGCGGCGCCGCTCGCGGAAGGAGCCACGTGGACCTGTTCGAATATCAGGGACGCGACCTGTTCGAACGGCACGGCCTGCCCGTGCTGGGCGGCGGGGTCGCGGAGGACCCCAAAGAGGCTCGCGCGATCGCTGAGCGGCTCGGCGGCAAGGTCGTCGTCAAGGCACAGGTGAAGGTGGGCGGCCGCGGCAAGGCCGGCGGCGTCAAGCTGGCCGCGAACCCGGACGAGGCCGAGGCCCGCGCCACCGACATCCTCGGGATGGACATCAAGGGCCACACCGTCCACAAGGTGATGCTGGCCGAGACGGCGGACATCAAGGACGAGTACTACTTCTCCTACCTGCTGGACCGGTCCAATCGCACCTTCCTGTGCATCGCCAGCGTGGCCGGCGGCATGGAGATCGAGCAGGTTGCGCACGAGCAGCCGGAGAAGGTGGCGCGGGTCGCCATCGACGCGAACGAAGGCGTCACCGAGGCCAAGGCGCGGGAGATCGTCGACACGGCCCAGTTCCCGGCCGACGTCGCCGACCAGATCGCCGACATCGCGGTCAAGCTGTGGCAGGCCTTCACCGCCGAGGACGCCACCCTGGTCGAGGTCAACCCGCTGGCCAAGGTCGGCGACGGCCGGGTGCTCTGCCTGGACGCGAAGGTGACGCTGGACGAGAACGCCGCGTTCCGTCACCCCGACCACGAAGCGATGGTCGACGAGTACGCCGTCGACCCGCTGGAGCGGCAGGCCAAGGCCAAGAACCTGAACTACGTGAAGCTGGACGGCCAGGTCGGCATCATCGGCAACGGCGCGGGCCTGGTCATGTCGACGCTCGACGTGGTCGCCTACGCCGGCGAGCGCAACGGCGGCGTCAAGCCGGCCAACTTCCTCGACATCGGCGGCGGGGCCAACGCCCAGGTGATGGCCAACGGCCTGGAGGTCGTGCTGGGCGACCCCGCCGTGAAGTCGGTCTTCGTGAACGTCTTCGGGGGCATCACCGCCTGCGACGAGGTCGCCAACGGCATCATCCAGGCCCTCGAGCTGCTCGCCCAGCGCGGTGACGAGGTGACCAAGCCGATCGTGGTCCGGCTCGACGGCAACAACGCCGAGGCCGGCCGCGCGATCCTCGACTCGGCGAACAACCCACTGGTCGAGCGGGTGGACACGATGGATGGTGCGGCCGAGCGCGCCGCCGAGCTCGCGGCTGCGGGGAAGTGACGACATGGCTATCTGGCTCACCAAGGACTCCAAGGTCATCGTTCAGGGCATCACCGGTTCCGAGGGCACCAAGCACGGCCGCCGGATGCTGGCCGCGGGTACGAACGTGGTCGGCGGCGTCAACCCGCGCAAGGCCGGCACGACCGTCAACTTCGACGGCACCGAGCTGCCGGTGTTCGCCACCGTCGCCGAGGCGATGAAGGAGACCGGCGCCGACGTGTCGGTCATCTTCGTGCCGCCGGCGTTCACCAAGGCGGCCATCGTCGAGGCCATCGACGCCGAGATCCCGCTGGCCGTGGTGATCACCGAGGGCGTCCCGGTGCAGGACAGCGCGGCCGCGTGGGCGTACAACGTGTCGCACGGCGAGAAGACCCGGATCATCGGGCCGAACTGCCCCGGCATCGCGTCGCCGGGCTCATCGAACGCCGGCATCATCCCGGCCGACATCACCCCGGCCGGCCGCATCGGCCTGGTCAGCAAGAGCGGCACGCTGACCTACCAGTTGATGTACGAGCTGCGCGACATCGGCTTCTCCACCGCCGTCGGCATCGGTGGCGACCCGGTCATCGGCACCACGCACATCGACGCGCTGCGGGCGTTCCAGGACGACCCGGACACCGACGCGATCGTGATGATCGGGGAGATCGGCGGCGACGCCGAGGAGCGGGCGGCGGACTTCATCAAGTCGTACGTCACCAAGCCGGTGGTCGGGTACATCGCCGGCTTCACCGCCCCGCCCGGCAAGACCATGGGTCACGCCGGTGCGATCATCTCGGGTTCGGCCGGCACCGCCGACGCCAAGAAGGACGCTCTCGAGGCGGCCGGCGTCAAGGTCGGCAAGACCCCCAGCGAGACCGCGCGCCTGATGCGTGAGGTCATGAGCTGACCTGCCGGGTTCCGCGACGCGCCGTCTTGTCACCGGAAGGCGGCGCGCCGCCGTATCTGCATCGCCCCGGCCGGTCCGGCATGCAAAGGTAGTTCGCGATGCCGACCACACCCGACCGTCGCGACGGTCGACCCGCCGGCTCGGTGAACTCGCCGAACGACATGGCCGACGCCGAGGCGCTGGAGCTTGCCGCCCGCGAGACGGTGGCGCTGGACCGGCCCACCGAGCGGGTGGAGCGCCGCACCACGGTGCTGGACGACGCCGCGCTCGGCCGCCGGGAGACGGTCAAGGTGCCCGGGCCGCGCCGACCGGCCACCGAGCGACCCGGCCGGGCGCCGTTGTTCGTGGCCGCCGGGTTCGCCACCTTCTGGGCCGGCCTCTGGTCGTACGTCCCCGTCTTCGCCGTGATCGGGCTGGCTCGCACGCTCGAGGGCGCCGGCGGCCTGGGCGGCGCGGCCAAGGCTGGATTGGCCGGATGGCTGCTCGGGCACGGCGTTCCCATCGGCACTTCGATCGGCCCGCTGGCCCTCGCCCCGCTGCTGCTCACGCTGCTCGTCCTGTGGCGGCTCAACCGGGCCGGTCTGCATGTCACCCGGGCGATCGGCGCGCGGCACAGCGGCTCGGTCCGGGCGGCGCTGTCCGTGGCCGGGATGATCGGCGTCTGGTACGCGGTCATCGGCCTGCTCGCCGCCCTGGTCACCGACGGCCGGGGCACGACCGTGTCGAGTGGCCGCGCGGCCGTCGACTTCTTCCTGCTGGGCTCGTTCGGGGCGCTGGCCGGCTCGCTGCGCAGCACCGACGGGCTGGGCACGATCGCCCGCCGGGTTTCCCCGGCGCTGCGCCACGGCGTCCGTACGGGCATCGTCGCGGCCCTGCTCATCCTGGTCGCCGGCGCCCTCGTGACCGGCCTGAGCGTCGCGCTCGGCGGCGGCCGGGCGGCCGACACGATCGCCGCCTACCGCACCGGCGTGGCCGGGCAGGCCGGCATCACCCTGCTCAGCCTGGCCTACGGCGCCAACGCGGTGATCTGGGCGGCGGCCTTCCTGCTCGGGCCGGGATTCGCGCTCGGCACCGGCACCGCAGTCCGGTTGACCGAGGTGTCGGTCGGGCCGCTGCCCACCGTCCCGTTGCTGGCCGGGCTGCCGGCCGCCCCGATCGGTGCCGCCGGCGTCGTCCTGCTGGCCGTCCCGGCGCTGGCCGCGATCCTGGCCGGCGCACTGATGACCCGGCGCATGTCCCGCTCCGGGCCCGGCGCGGCGAGCGAGCCACCGGCGAAGCGCCTCGTCCCGGGCTGGCCGCTGGTCCTGGGCGCGGCCGTGCTCGCCGGCCCCGTCGCGGGCCTGATCCTGGGCCTGCTGGCCTGGTTCTCGGGCGGTGCGCTGGGCGACGGCCGGCTGGCCGACATCGGCCCCGGCCCCTGGTCGGTGGCCCTGACCGCGACCGTGGTGGTCGCCGTTCCCGGTGCCATCGGCGCGGCCGCCGCCCGCGCCTTCCGCTCCGGCCCGGCGCCCCGGGACGGCCGGCGAGCGACCGGATAGAACGCGAGACGGCCGGCGAGCGACCGGGTGGAACGCAAAACGGGCCGGCCCGCCGACGCGGACCGGCCCGTCCGGACGACTCAGAAGTTCGAGTACGTGGAGAGGTTCCAGGCGCCGCGGGCGATCGAGACGATCAGCCCGATGACGCCCAGCAGGATCGCGACCCCGCCGCAGATCAGGCCGGCCAGGGCCTGGGTGCGGTTGGTGGCGACGCCGGCCTTGACCTTGTTCAGGCCCATGTAGCTGACGATGACCGCCGCGATGCCGACCGGCAGACCGAGGTAGAAGCAGCACAGGGTCGGGATCGACACGATGCCCAGGATCATTCCGACCAGGCCCTGGGTGTTGTTCGGAGCAGCCGGCGCCGGATAGCCTGGCTGGCCGCCGGTCGGATAGCCCGGCTGGCCGCCGTACTGCGCGGCGGGTTCGCCGTACGGGGGCGGCGGCGGGTACGAGCCTGGCGGCGGGTACGAGCCCGGCGGGGTCGGCTGCGGCTGCTGGTTGTTGTACGGGTCGTCGGGACCGGGTTGCATGTATTGCCCCTTCAATATCTATGACATGAGAGCCGGTACCATATCGCGTCGGCGCGATTTCATCTGCCCTGCTCAGGCCGCTGATCGGCCGGGCGCTTCGCGGGTCCGGGCGCACGCTCCGGTAAGGTACTGGGGTGACTGACCGTGCTGCCCGTCTGGTGGTCCTTCTCTCCGGTTCCGGCAGCAACCTCCAGGCCCTGCTCGACGCGACGGCCGACCCGGCGTACGGCGCCCGTGTGATTGCGGTCGGCGCCGACCGGAACGGCGTCGCCGGTCTGGACAAGGCCGCCGCCGCCGGAGTGCCGACCTTCGTCGACCCGGTCACGGCGTATCCGGCCCGCGAGGACTGGGACGCCGCGCTGACCGCGCACGTGGCCGACCACCAGCCCGACCTGGTCATCTCGGCCGGCTTCCTCAAGCTGGTGGGCAAGCGGTTCCTGGACGCGTTCGGCGACCGCTACATCAACACCCACAACGCGCTGCTGCCGTCGTTCCCGGGCATCCACGGGCCGCGCGACGCCCTCGCGTACGGCGTCAAGATCGCCGGCGCGACCCTTTTCTTCGTCGACGCCGGCGTCGACACCGGCCCGATCATCGCCCAGGTCAGCGTGCCCGTGCTCGACGGCGACACGGAAGCGACGCTGACCGAGCGGATCAAGGTGGCCGAACGGGCTCAGCTGGTCGAGCAGGTCGGGCGTCTCGTCCGCGAAGGCTGGACCATTCAGGACAGGAAGGTACGCATCCCATGACAGTGAGCGACGGAGTTGGCGCGGCGGCGTCCGGACCGGAGCGCAGCGGAGGGAAGACGTCGCCGTCCAGCGCCGCCCGGAGGAGCGAATCATCCAGCGCAGCGGGTCGCCGCCCGATCAAGCGAGCGCTGCTCAGCGTGTACGACAAGACGGGCCTCGTCGAACTGGCCCGGGCGCTGCACGCCGCCGGTACGCAGATCGTCTCCACCGGCAGCACCGCGTCCACCATCGAGGCTGCCGGCGTGCCGGTGACCCCGGTGGAGGAGCTGACCGGTTTCCCCGAGACGCTGGACGGCCGGGTCAAGACGCTGCACCCGAAGGTGCACGCCGGCCTGCTCGCCGATCTGCGCCTGAGCAGTCACCAGGAACAGCTGGGCGAGCTCGGCATCGAGCCGTTCGATCTGCTGGTGAGCAACCTGTACCCGTTCACCGCGACGGTGGCCTCGGGCGCGAGCGTGGACGAGTGCGTCGAGCAGATCGACATCGGTGGCCCCGCGATGGTGCGGGCCGCGGCCAAGAACCACCCGAGCGTTGCCGTGGTCACGTCCCTCCGGGCGTACCCGATGATCCAGCAGGCACTGACCGACGGCGGCTTCACTCTGACCCAGCGCAAGCTGCTGGCCGCGCGGGCGTTCGCCGACATCGCCGAGTACGACGTGGCCGTGGCCGACTGGTGCGCGACCACGCTCGCCCCGCAGGAGTGGCCGGAGTTCGCGGGCCTGGCGCTGCACCGCGAACACACCCTGCGGTACGGCGAGAACCCGCACCAGCCGGCCGCCCTGTACGTCGACGCGGACGTCGCCCCCGGGCTGGCCCAGGCGGAGCAGCTCGGCGGCAAGGAGATGTCGTACAACAACTACGTCGACGCCGACGCCGCCTGGCGCAGCGTGCACGACTTCGCCGAGCCCTGCGTGGCGATCATCAAGCACGCCAACCCTTGCGGCATCGCGATCGGCGCCGACGTGGCCGAGGCGCACCGCAAGGCCCACGCCTGCGACCCGGTGTCCGCGTTCGGCGGTGTGGTCGCGGTCAACGCCGAGGTCACGGCGGCCCTGGCCCTGCAGCTGGCGGACATCTTCACCGAGGTGATCGTGGCCCCGGCGTACACGGCCGACGCCGTCGAGGCCCTGCGCGAGAAGAAGAACCTGCGCATCCTGGTGGCCCCGGCCTGGAAACCCGCCCGGGTCGAGCTCAAGCAGGTCAGCGGCGGCGTGCTGGTGCAGGCGGCGGACCGGATCGACGCCGACGGCGACGACCCGGCGAACTGGACGCTGGCCACCGGCGCCCCGGCCACCGCGGAGCAGATGCGCGACCTGGTCTTCGCCTGGCGGGCCATCCGGTCGGTCAAGAGCAATGCGATCCTGCTGGCGACCGACGGCGCGACCGTCGGGGTCGGCATGGGTCAGGTGAACCGGGTCGACGCCGCGCAACTGGCGGTGTCGCGGGCCGGCGTCGACCGGGCCCGGGGCAGCGTGGCCGCGTCGGACGCGTTCTTCCCGTTCGCCGACGGCCTCGAGGTGCTGCTCGGTGCCGGGGTGAGCGCGGTGGTGCAGCCGGGCGGCTCGCTCCGCGACAACCTCTCGATCGAGGCGGCGGAGAAGGCCGGGGTCACCATGTACCTCACCGGCACGCGGCACTTCTTCCACGGCTGAGGGCCGGCGGATGGACGCGGTCGTGGGGGAGCGGTTCACCGGCGAGGACTGGGCGCTGGAGGACGTCGAACGCCGTACGTACACCGACTGCGCCTTCCACGATGTCGACTGGTCGGAGGCGCGGCTGATCGGCTGCACCTTCACCGCCTGCCACTTCGGGAACGTCCGCTTCAACGCGACCGTGTTCGAGCGCACCGCCATCCTGCAGTCGACCCTGCAGCGGTGCTCGTTCTTCGACGCCTCGCTGATCGACTGCAAGCTGACCGGCAGCCAGTTCACGGACTGCGGCCTGCGCCCGATCACGGTCGACGGCGGCGATTGGGCGTTCGTCTCCCTGGCCCGGCAGAATCTGACCGCGGCCCAGCTGCCCGGCCTGAGGTTGCGGGAGGCCGACCTCACCGGGGCCGATCTGACCCGGGTGGATCTGCGCGGCGCCGATCTGTCCGCCGCGCGGCTGAAGGACACGGTGCTCAAGGGGGCCGACCTCCGCGGGGCCGACCTGTCCGGGGTAGACCTGAAGGGTGTCAACCTGACCGGGGCCAAGATCGACCTCGATCAGGCGGGACTGTTCGCGGCCTCGTACGGGGCCGTGGTGTCGTAGGAAAGGGTTGTTCGTGACGGCGCGAATTCTCGACGGCAAGGCCACCGCCGCAGCGGTGAAGGAGGACCTGCGGGCGCGGGTCAAGGTCCTGGGCGACCGCGGCATCGTGCCCGGCCTGGGCACGGTGCTGGTCGGCGACGACCCCGGCTCGGCCGCGTACGTGAACGGCAAGCACCGCGACTGCGCCGAGGTCGGCATCGCCTCGATCCGCCACGACCTGCCCGCCGACACCACCCAGGAACACCTGGAGGCGGTGCTGGCCGAGCTGAACGCGGACGACACCTGCCACGGGTACATCGTCCAGCTGCCGCTGCCGAAGCACCTGGACACCGGCCGCATCCTCGAGCTGATCGACCCGGACAAGGACGCCGACGGGCTGCACCCGGTGAACCTGGGCCGGTTGGTGCTCGGCTTCCCCGGGCCGCTGCCCTGCACGCCCCGCGGCATCGTGCACCTGCTCCGCACGTACAGCATCGAACTGAACGGCGCCGAGGTGACCGTGATCGGCCGCGGCACCACCGTCGGTCGGCCGCTCGGCCTGCTGCTCACCCGCCGTACGGAGAACGCGACGGTGACGCTGTGCCACACCGGCACCCGCGACCTGCCCGCGCACGTGAAGGCGGCGGACATCGTGGTGGCCGCGGTCGGCGTGCCCGGGCTGATCACCGCGGACATGGTCAAGCCGGGCGCGACCGTGGTCGACGTCGGCATCACCCGGGTGGTCGGCGAGGACGGCAAGGGCAAGTACACCGGTGATGTGGCGCCGTCGGTGGCCGACGTGGCCGGCGCGGTCGTTCCCGTGCCGGGCGGGGTCGGGCCGATGACCCGGGCGATGTTGCTCACCAATGTCGTGGAGCGCGCGGAAGCCGCCTGAGCCGCATTGCTACGGTCGGAGAAAACAGGGAGTGATTGAGATGGGCAAGAAGGTCACCGTCGTCGGCGCCGGTTTCTACGGTTCGACGACGGCACAGCGTCTGGCCGAATACGACGTCTTCGAGACCGTCGTGCTGACCGACATCATCGACGGCAAGCCGGCCGGCCTGGCGCTCGACATCAACCAGTCACGTCCGGTCGAGGGCTTCGAGACCAAGGTCGTGGGCGTCACCACCGGCCCGAACGGCGAGGGCTACGAGGCCATCGAGGGCTCGGACGTCGTGGTGGTCACCGCCGGTCTGCCGCGCAAGCCGGGGATGAGCCGGATGGACCTGCTCGGGGTCAACGCCAAGATCGTGGGGCAGGTGGCGGACAACATCGCCAAGTACGCGCCGAACGCCGTGGTGATCATCGTGTCCAACCCGGTCGACGAGATGACCGCGCTGGCCCAGCTGGCCACTCAGTTCCCGCACAACCGCGTCTTCGGTCAGGCCGGCGTGCTCGACACCGCCCGCTTCACCAACTTCATCGCCGAGGAGCTGGACGTGCCGGTGAAGAGCGTGCAAGCGCTCACGCTGGGCTCGCACGGCGACACCATGGTCCCGGTTCCGTCGCGGTGCACGGTCGACGGCAAGCCGCTGGCCGACGTGCTGCCGGCCGACAAGATCGAGGAGCTGGTGGTCAAGACCCGTAACGGCGGCGCCGAGGTGGTCGCGCTGCTCAAGACGGGTTCGGCGTACTTCGCGCCGTCCGCGGCGGCAGCCCGGATGGCCAAGGCCGTGGCCGAGGACTCGGGCGCGGTCCTGCCGGTCTGCGCCTGGGTCGACGGCGAGTACGGCATCTCCGGCGTGTACCTGGGCGTGGAGGCCGAGATCGGCGCGACCGGCGTGCGCAAGGTGGTCGAGGACAAGCTGACCGACGCCGAGGTGGCCGGGCTCAAGGAGGCGGCGGAAGCCGTCCGGGCCAAGCAGGCCGACGTGGCCGGCCTCTAGGAACGCGACTTGGCGGGGCCGGGACCGGGTGTCCCGGCCTCGTCGTGTTTGGTGCGGCAGAACGGTTTGCCCAGGTGCGACACCGCCAGCAACGAGCCGCCGGTGGTCGCGTTGTAGAGCATCTTCTGGCGGCTGACCCGGGCCTGGTCCGGATCCATGTCGTGCGAGTACTCCAGCTCCGGGTAGATCAGCTGCAGCGCGTGCACGAGCAGGTCCCCGGTGACCAGGATCCGTTCGCCGCCGCCCTCGATCAGCACCGACTGATGCCCCGGCGTGTGGCCCGGCGTGGACAGCGCCCGGATGCCCGGGGCCAGGTCGGCGTCGCCGTCCAGCACGTCCAGCCGGTCCGGCTCGGCCAGCAGGTCGTTGCCGCGGATCGCGGCGAACGCGTCCACGTCGGCCCGCTGCACCACCACCCGGGCGTCGGCGAACGGCGTGGTCCACGGCATCGCCCAGCCGATGTGGTCGGTATGCAGGTGGGTGAGCACGATGGACGTCACGTCGTCGGTCGCGATGCCGACCTCAGCCAGCGCCTCCGGCAGCCGCCCGGGCACCGGCGCCCAACTGGCCGCGGGCGCGTCGGCCGGTCCGATGCCGGCGTCGATCAAGGTGACGGGGCCGTCCGGTCCGCGCCGGACGGCGAAGCTGCGGAATCGCATCCACCACTGGCCGTCCTCGGTCCGGGCCGCCGGGTCGAACCCGTCCGCGGCCGCCCAGTGATAGCCGGCGGCGGAGGGAAATGCCTGCTCGCGGGGCTCGAAGAAGGCTCCTTCGGCGTCCTGCAACGCGAAGACGGTCAGCTCTCCGAGCGCACGAGACGATGGCACGCCCAGACCTTACCCGCCGGGGAGCCGCATCTACCGGGCCGGGATGCAGTACGCTCGTACTGCTAAAGCATGTCAGGGAGAGGAGCGCCGGCCGAATGGCGAAAATCAAGGTCAACAACCCGGTTGTGGAGCTCGACGGCGACGAGATGACCCGGATCATCTGGAAGCAGATCCGTGAGCAGCTGATCCTGCCCTACCTCGACGTCGACCTCGAGTACTACGACCTGTCGATCCAGTACCGCGACGAGACCGACGACCAGGTCACGATCGACTCCGCCAACGCCATCAAGCGCCACGGCGTCGGCGTCAAGTGCGCGACCATCACTCCGGACGAGGCCCGGGTCGCCGAGTTCGGCCTGAAGAAGATGTGGCGGTCGCCCAACGGCACGATCCGCAACATCCTCGGTGGCGTCGTGTTCCGTGAGCCGATCATCATGAGCAACGTCCCCCGGCTGGTGCCGGGCTGGACCAAGCCGATCATCATCGGCCGGCACGCGCACGGCGACCAGTACAAGGCCACCGACTTCGTCGCGCCCTCGGCCGGCAAGCTGACCATGACCTTCACCCCCGAGGACGGCTCGGCGCCGATGGAGTTCCACGTCGCCGACTTCCCCGGCGGCGGTGTCGGCATGGGGATGTACAACTTCAACGACTCGATCCGCGACTTCGCGCGGGCGTCGTTCCGCTACGGCCTGGCCCGCAACTACCCGGTCTACCTGTCGACCAAGAACACGATCCTCAAGGCGTACGACGGTCGCTTCAAGGACCTGTTCGCCGAGATCTTCGAGACCGAGTTCGCCGACCAGTTCGCGACGGCCGGGCTGACCTACGAGCACCGGCTGATCGACGACATGGTGGCCGCCGCCATGAAGTGGGAGGGCGGCTACGTCTGGGCTTGCAAGAACTACGATGGCGACGTCCAGTCGGACACGGTCGCGCAGGGCTTCGGCTCGCTCGGCCTGATGACGTCGGTGCTGATGACGCCGGACGGCAGGACCGTCGAGGCCGAGGCTGCGCACGGCACGGTCACCCGGCACTACCGCCAGTGGCAGAAGGGCGAGAAGACGTCGACCAACCCGATCGCGTCGATCTTCGCCTGGACCGGTGGGCTCAAGCACCGCGGCATCCTCGACGGGACCCCCGCGGTCACCGAGTTCGGCGAGACCCTCGAGAAGGTCTGCGTCGAGACCGTCGAAGGCGGCCAGATGACCAAGGACCTGGCCCTGCTCATCGGCCGCGACGCCCCGTGGCTGTCCACCGACGAGTTCATGAACGCCCTCGACGAGAACCTCGCCCGCAAACTGGGGTGACGTCGTTATGAGTGCGGCCCGGGCCTTCAGGTCCGGGCCGTTCGCATTGCCCGGTACGGGCCGTGCCCCAGAACCTGGCCCCCCCGGCGACCTGATCACCGGTCCCGGCCGTTGCGCCCGCTCCGGGCTGATGGGCTGGTCCTGTGTGGATAGTGGCAGGATGATACGGGTTGTGACCGAATAGTGTCGGTAGGCGCGCGTACCCGGGCCCCGGACTCATCGTTTCTTCCCGCAGAACGGATGACGGTTGCGGCGCCGAGGGGTCGCCCGCCGGTCCGGTTGCCTTGTCCCGGACGCTGACCGGTTGCCTTGTCCCGGACGCTGACCGGTTCTCCTTGGAGGCCTCGGTCAGTAGGTGCGCGTGCTGCGCCTGCCGTCCGTTCCCGGCGGGCGGCCTTGTCCTGGGCCCCCGCCCCCTATTCTCTCCTGTAGCCTCCGCCTTCTGCGCTGCTGCCTAGGATGTCGGCATGAGCGCTGAAGCATTCGGCAGGTACCTCCCTGCCGTCGTCACGCTCGATGACTTGGCGATCATGAACGCTGCCGACCGCCATGGTCATCGCTATGAGCTGGGTCCCGAGGGAGCGCTCTCCGTCATGCCGCCGCTCGACTCGGAGCATGCAGCGATCGCGAGCCGCCTGTTCGCCTGGCTGCTGATGGCCGGCTGGCCGGCCGAGCAGTTGCTTCAAGCCGTAGGCCTGCGCATCCCGGGTGCCGACGGCGACGGCGGGCGAATTCCCGACCTGACTGTCTGGTCATCACCACAACCGCGAAGCGTGTGGCTGGGTCTGGCCGATCTCGTGCTGGTGATGGAGATCGTCTCGCCGGGATCCTCCGCCGTGGATCAGGTGGTCAAGGTGCAGGAATATGCGGCAGCCGGCATCCCCCGGTACTGGGTGGTCGAGCGGGACGCCGCCCAGACGGTAACCCTTCACGTGCTGGGCGCCGACAAGGCGTACGAGGTCGCGGCGAAGATGCCGCTGGTCTGGCTGCTGCAGACCGCGCCGGCCGATCACGGGTTCTGATCCGTGCTTCAGCCCGGAGCGGGCGCAACGGCCGGGACCGGTGATCAGGTCGCCGGGCGGGCTCGGTTCTCCGGCGCGGCCCGTATCTGATGATCTGGCTCAAACCGCCTCGCGGAGCATCTGGGCGGCACGCTCGGGGACGATGTCGTTGACGAAGGCGCCCATCGCCGACTCGGAGCCGGCCAGGTATTTCAGCTTGTCGGCCGCGCGGCGGATGCTGAAGAGCTGGAGGTGCAGGTAGCCGAGTTCGCGGCCCTCGCCGACGACCGCCTGGTGCCAGGCCGAGATGTACGGCATGGGCTTGCCGAACAGCGCGTCGAACCGGTGCAGCACGTCCAGGTACAGCGGCCCGAACGCGTCGCGCTCGGCGTCGCTCAGCGCCGGAATGTCGAGGACCTGCCGGTGCGGGGCCAGTTGCACCTCGTACGGCCAGCGGGAGGCGGCCGGGACGTATGCGGTCCAGTGCTCGTTGCTCCCGATGATCCGGACCTGGGCCTGGCACTCGGCCGCGAGCACGTCCGCGTACAGCACGCCGCCGCCGGTCCGCTTCGCGTGGCGGGCGGCCGCGCCCAGCATGGCCTGGGTGCGCGGAGGAACCATCGGGTAGGCGTAGATCTGGCCGTGCGGGTGGGTCAGGGTCACGCCGATCTCGGTGCCGCGGTTCTCGAACGGGAAGACCTGGACCACGCCGGGCAGGGCCGACATCTCGGTCGTACGGTCGGCCAGGGCGTCGAGGACCGTACGGACGCGGTCCGGCGGCAGCGCACCGAACGACGAGTTGTGGTCGCTGGTGAAGCAGACGACCTCGCAGCGGCCCACCCCGGGCCGGACCGGGACCAGGTCGGTCATCTGGCTGACCTCGTCCGGCTGGATCCGGTCGCTGAACGACGGGAACTGGTTCTCGAACACCACCACGTCGTAGTCCGGCGCCGGGATCTCGCTGGCGAAGTCCGGTGTGGACGGGCACAACGGGCACTTGTCGCTGGGCGGCATGTAGGTGCGCTGCTGCCGGTACGCGTTGATCGCCACCCACTCGTCGACCAGCGGGTCGAGGCGCAACTGGGCGGTGGCCGGCGGCGGTGGGAGGTGGCGGGTGTCGGGGTACCCGCGCTCGGCCGTCGGCGTCTCGTCGAAGTAGATCAGCTCCCGGCCGTCGGAGAGGCGGATCGCCGTACGCTTCTCGATGGTCACGCCGCGCTCACCACCATCAGCTCGTCAACCTGTTCGGCCAGTAGTGCCCGCGCGGTCTCGTCCAAACCATCGTCGGTGATCACGACGTCGGCGCGCTCCAGCGGGACGATCGAGGAGATGCCGACCGTGCCCCACTTGGTGTGGTCGGCCAGGACGACGAGCTGCTCGGCCGCCTCGACCAGCGCCCGGTTGACGTCGGCCTCCATCAGGTTGGGCGTGGTGTAGCCGGCGCGTTCGCTCATCCCGTGCACTCCCAGGAAGAGCATGTCCAGGTGCAGGGTGCCGATAGCGGCCACGGCCACCGGGCCGACGAGCGCGTCCGAAGGCGTCCGGGTCCCGCCGGTGAGCACCACGGTCTGATCCGGACGGCCGGCCCGGTAGAAGATGTCGGCCACCGGGATCGAGTTGGTGACCACCGTCAGCGACGGCACGTCGACCAGTCGCTGGGCCAGGCCGGCGGTGGTGGTCCCGGCCGAGAGTGCGATCGCGTCGCCCGGCGAGACCAGGGCGGCGGCCCGCATGGCCATGGCCGCCTTCTCCGCCCGCTGGCGCACCGACTTGGCGGCGAAGCCGGGCTCGTGCGCGGACCCGGGGCTGACCGTGGTGGCGCCGCCGTGCACCTTGGCCAGCAGGCCGCGGTCGGCCAGCGACTCGAGGTCACGGCGGATCGTCATGTCGGAGACGTTGTACTCACTGGCGAGCTCGCTGACGCGGACACCGCCGGCGGCACGGACGCGGTCCAAGATCGCAGCTTGGCGCTGCTGGGCGAGCATCAGGACATCCGCACTATTTCGAACACAGCCGAACACTACCTGGGGATCGGGCGTGCGCAAAAGAGTGACTTCGGCGACGTCCCGATTTAGATTCCGCGACCGCGCTTGTGCAGCGCGGATAGAACGTTCTCTACCTTGACAGCTCCGGTCATAGCGGCCAGGGCGATCGCGGTCCGGGGCTCCCGCCAGTTGGCCCGGACCGCCTCCTTGCTGAACCGCCAGGCCTCGCTGCGGTTGCCGGTGGCGGCCGACCAGCAGGCCAGCTGACCGTACACCCGGGCCGCGCCCGGCCGGCAGCCGCCGATCTCCGGGTGCCGTTGCATCATCCAGCGCAGCGACGAGATCTTGGTGGTGTATTCGTACGCGTAGTGCGAGGTCCGTCCCCACAGCACGGAGACCAGCGGGTCGTCCAGGTGCACGATCGGCGCCCGCCGAGCCGCCCGCAGCAGTAGGTCCCAGTCCTCGTTCTGGCTGCCCGGCGCGTCCTCGGCGACCAGCCCGATGGCGTCCTCGGCGAGCGCCTCGCGGCGGATCAGGAACGACGACGAGTGCAGCATCGCCATCCGCGAGCGGGCCAGGTCGTCGACCGTGACCCGGCTGCAGTGGGCCAGCCGCGACGTCGTCCGGCCCTCGTATTCGACCTCGATCGCGCAGGTGGCGAACTCGGAGTCGGACTCGGCCAGCAGCGCCGCCACCTGCCGCCGCAACTTCTCCGGCGACCAGCGGTCGTCGTCGTCGCAGAACGCCACGTACTCGGTGTCCAGGGCCAGGATGCCGGTGTTGCGCGCGCCGGCCAGCCCGGACGTACGCCAGTTGGTCAGTACCAGCACCGGCACGCCGTCGGTCGACGCGAGCAGGTAGTCGGGTTCGGTCTGGTCGTACACCACGACGATCTTCAGCTCGCCCGGATAGCGCTGGGCGCGGACCGCGGCGATGGCCTTGCGGACGAGTTCGGGACGGTTGCGGGTGGGGATCACCACGCCGACGGACGGCCAGTTCATCACGCCTCCTGGACTGCTTGCGGGTTGAGCGGATAGCCGTAGGCACGCAGCATCGGCCCGCACACCGCGCCGACGAGCTTGCGCTGGGCGCCCGGCAGCGAGCGCTGCCAGGCGTCGTCGCGGCGCAGCGGCAGACGGCCGACGGTGAAGCGCATCGGATTGCCGGCGGCGCTGTGGCTCACGGAGAGGTCGGCGTGGCCGGGACCGAGGAAGGCCAGATCGGCATCGGTCACGGCGATCCCGGCGAACTCGGCGAGGTCGCGCAGCGCCGCCCGGGGATCGGCCAGGAACTGCTCGTACCGGATCCGGTGCACCGGCACGCCCCGGCGGGCGAGCAGGCCGAACGCGGCGTTGTGGGCGTTCCACAGCAGAGCCGAGCGGCCGGGGGAGTAACGCGTCATCTCGTCGGTGCCGTCGGTCTCGGGCCGGGACACGGTCTTGGTCCAGGAGTACGCGACCCCCCGCGCGTCCCGGACCACGTGCACCACCCGCAGGTCCACGCCAGGCGCTCCGCGCAGCACGTGGGCCAGGGCCGAGTGTTTCGACGAGTCGACCACCACGGACGCGCCGGCCACCTCGGCCGCCGCCGCGTACACGCGGGCGTAGAAGTCGGCGTACTCGCGTACGACCTCGTCGGGCTGCTGGGCCAACGCCAGGCGGGGGATGTGCCGCGTGCGCTCGACTGCGTCCCGCAGCGCGTGCACGCGGTCCACGTCGAGGTGTTCCCACCCGCCGAAGGCGGCCGCGCCCACCCGCTTCCAGAACGTGCAGGCGGAGAACCTCGCCCCGCAGCCGCAGCGCTCGTCGTCGCGGATGTCCCGCTGCCAGAGGTGGACGACCTCGCCGAGGGCGCAGACGCCGGGCAACTCGCCGAGCAGACGTTCGACCAGCGTTGTCCCACTACGTCCTAATCCACCGAGAAAAAGCACCCGTGCCACTTTGGCCCACCTTCGCTCGTTTCGCTCATGTAACGACGAGACGAGCGGGAAGGAGGCGAGGCGTGACGGTAGAGACTTTCGAGCGGGTCGACCTCGACGGAACGGGGATCGACCGGATCACCGAGGGGGAGGTGGTGGCGGTCGTCCGGGAGGCGGTCGCAGCCGGCCGCGGGGGGCGGATCATCACCCCGAACGTGGACGTGCTGCGGCAGGCCCAGGTCGACCCGCGGGTCCGCGAGTATCTCGACGACGCGGATCTGATCGTCGCCGACGGGATGCCGCTGGTCTGGGCGAGCCGCCTGGTCGGCGCGCCGCTGCCCGAGCGGGTGGCCGGCAGCAGTCTCATCTGGTCGCTGTCCGAAGGGCTGGGCCGCGACGGCCGGTCCGTCTTCGTGATCGGCGGCACGCCTGCGTCCGACGGTAGGGCCGACGGCGCCGCGCGGGCCGCGGACCAGCTCGCCGGCCGCTGCCCCGGACTACGTATCGCCGGGACGTTGTGCCCGCCGTTCGACTTCGAGAAGGACCCCGAGGCGTACGGCGAGGTGTGCGACCGGATCGCCGCGGCGCAACCCGACCTGGTCTTCGTCGGGCTCGGCTTCCCGAAGCAGGAGGTGGTGGTCAGCCGGTTGCGGGCCTATCTGCCGGACGCCTGGTTCCTGGGATGCGGCGCGGCGGTGAACTTCGTGGCCGGCGACGTCGACCGGGCGCCGCGCTGGATGCAACGGTCCGGTCTGGAGTGGGCGCACCGGCTGGGCACCGAACCGCGCCGGCTGGCCGGACGCTACCTGAGGCGCGACGCGCCCTACGCGCTGCGTCTGCTGGTGAAGGCGCAAGGGCGACGCTGACTGTTTGGTGGAGGCCCTATCACCGATTTATCCATAAAGAGACATTCTGATTACTTATGGCTAGTAAGTCGTGCATAAGTCGCATAGCGTGAGCAATGTAGCGTTCCAGAAACGGACGCTGTTTCCGGCCTATGGAGGACAAAAAATGAACAACCGTCGATACCTCGCGGCGCTGGCGGCATCCGGTCTGGCGGCGGCCGGCATGGCCACGATGGCGATGTCGTCGCCTGCCGTGGCGGCGCCGATCGGGCCGCGGCCGGTGTCCAACTGGCTGCGCGCCATCGACGCCGGCACGCCGACCTGGGTCAACATCGGCTGGCAGACCGGCCGCCGGATCTGCGACGTGCAGGTGCGGGTCAACGGCGGCCGCCTGGTCGACGTCGACTATCCGGGCCACCGTCCGTTCACGTCGCTGTCGCGGGGCAACTCGCTGGCCGCGCACCGCAGCGACTACAGCGCGGTCCGGGTCCAGGCCAACACCAACCGCGCTGGGGTGGCCACGGTGCTGACCACCATCCGGTACGACGGCTGCGGGTGGCACGCCCGTACCCAGACGCGCTCGTTCCGCCTGGCGCTGCCAGTGCGGCCCGACCGGCACAACGGTCACGGCGGCAACGGCTCCGGTAACGGTGGCGGCCACGGTCAGGGTGGTCAGCCGGGCGGCGGTGACGGGCAGGGCGGTAACGGTCAGGGCGGCAACGACAACCCGCACCCGCGCCCGACCTGGAACCGGCCGACCACCGCGCCGCCGACGATGCCGACCACCCCGCCGACCACCACGCCGGCCACGTTGCCGACCACCCCGCCGGCCACGTTGCCGACCACCCCGCCGGCGACGGTGCCGACCACCCCGCCGCCGACGATGCCGACCACCCCGCCGGCGACGATGCCGACCGATCACCCGGCGACGCACCCGATGCACACCCGGGGCAGCGACGCGAACCAGTAGGGCATGATGCACCCAGCCGTCGCGGCTGAGACGTGACCGCTGACTGAACCATCCAGAAACGGCCGGCCCGCACGCGGACCGGCCGTTTCTATACCTACCTAACCGTACGTTCGTACTGTTACGGTGAAGTCGTGAACTTCAAGCGACTGCATCACGTCCAGCTGGCCATCCCGCCCGGCGGCGAGGACGTCGCCCGCGCCTACTACTCCGGGGTGCTGGGCCTGTCCGAGGCGGACAAGCCTCGGGCCCTGCAGGGGCGGGGCGGCTGCTGGTTCTCGGGCGGCGGTGTCGAGTTCCACCTCGGCGTGCAACCGGACTTCCAACCCGCCCGCAAAGCCCATCCGGGCGTACTCGTGAGCGGTCTGGACGATCTTGCCGCGACGCTGGAGGCGGCCGGGCGCCCGGTCCAATGGGATCCGGACTTTCCCGGCCACCGCCGCTTCTACTCGGCCGACGATCACGGCAACCGGCTGGAGTTCCTGGAGCCTTCGACGACCGTCAGGGATTGAAGTACGGATCCTTCGACATCCGGGCGAACGCCTGGAACGCCGGCTGGTCCCCGGTCAGCTGGAACTGTTGCTTCGGCCCGTTGCCCACCGGATCGGACTCGAAATAGGCCACCGCCTTGATCTGCGGATTGGCCTTGAACGTCCGCGAGGCGTCGGCCAGCCACGCCGCCCGCGCGGCCGAGCCCCACGCCCTGGCCACGCCGAACTCGCCGATGATGATCGGCTTCGGGTGCTTCGCCGCGAACTGCAGGAACGGCCCCATCAGCTCGCCGATCGGCTGGAATTTGGCCCCGGCGTAGACGTCGACGCAGGTCCAGTCGACCTGGTCGTCGCCCGGGTAGAAAGCCGGGGCGTCGCCGCGCTGGAACCCCTCGGCGGTCGGGCACCACACCCACGACACGTTGGTGACCTGCTCGCGGGCGAAGATCGCGCGGATGTACTTCCAGGCCGCGATGTAGTCGGCCCCCGACCACATCGTCGCCCTCAGGTTGGGCCGGTCCATCTCCCAGCGCACCCGCAGCAGCACCGGCTTCTTGATCTTCTTGATCGCGAGCGCCTGCTGCTCGATCAGCCGGTCGTCCGCGCCGTCCACGATCGACCGGCTGTCGCCGGTGGCCCAGCTGACCATCAGCGTCGCGCCCTGGTTGAGGAACTCCCGGTCGGACGAGGTGCCGACCATCTGCTCGAAGCGCCGGTACGTGTTGACGATCTTCAGCGGCCGGCCCAGATCGGTCTCCAGCGTGTCGACCGCGGCCAGCCGGCCGGCGTGGGTCAACTCGTCCGGCTTGATCCAGGCGCCGACGTAGGCACCCGTCTTCGGCGGCGTCACCGGACCGGAGAGAAACGGCCCGGCGTCGGTCGCGATGCGGTCCGGCGATGCGGTCAGGTCGGGGGAGGGCGCCGGAGTGGGCTGCGGCCGGGGGTGGGACGTACAACCGGCGGCCAGCAGCAGAACGAGCGCGCCCAGTGCCGCCAACCGGTGCCGCCGCCTCACTTGCGCCGGGCCGTGTAGAGGACGTCCACCGCCAGCGCGTCCGACCCGGGCACGCGGGTCATCGCCGCGTCGGCCGCGCGGGCGAACGGCACGGTGTAGAGCGACGGGGTCAGCATGGAGAAGCCGCGGCGCTCGACGATCTCGAAGCCGTGCCGGGACAACAGCTCGGCCACCTGGTCGTGGGACAACTCCGCGAACCAGCGCTCACCCGAGTGTCGGCGGGCCCGCAGGTGCCGTACGGACCGGGCGTTGCCGTGGTTCTCCACCACCAGCAGGCCGGCGTTCTGGGACGGCAGGGCCGCCGCGGCGAACTTCAGCGCCCGGTCGCGAACCTCGTCGTCCACGTTGAGCAGAAGCCGGAACATGGTGACGATGGCCGGCAGCCCGGCGTCCACCGGTTCCGGCACCGGACCGTCGGCCGGCACCTGGTGCCAGGTGGCGTGCGAGCCGACCGCGGCCGCCTTGGCCATCATCTCGGCCGAGACGTCGTACCCGTGGGCCTCGCGGACCAGCCCGTGCAGGGTGCGGATGGCCCGCCCGGTGCCGCAGGCGAAGTCGTGGTGCACCGGGGGCTGCCCGCCGAATTCGCGGATCACCAGGCCGCGCAGATAGGCACGCTGCCGTTCGTTGATCCGCGACGCGTACGTGTCCGGCGCATACGTCACCGACTCGTACTTCTCGACCGCGTCCTCGTCCTGGAACACCTGGCTGTACTCGGTGGTCAATGGTCCCCCTTTGAAGATCGAAGACGAAAGGCACTCAAGGCCAGAGGGCCGCGGAGCAACCAGGCGCCGCCGGCGAACACCGGCACGCCCAGCACCACGGCCAGGGTCAGACCGACCGGACCGCGGCCGGCCAGGGCGGTCACCGTCCACGGCACGGCGCCGAAGGCGATCAGGGACAGCAGCGCCGCCACCCGGGTTCCGCGGCCGAACGGGTGCAGCCGGGCCACCCGCCCGATCTGGATCAGCGGCAGCAGGTTGTTGGCGACCATCGCCGACGCCAGCCCGATCGACGCGCCCAGGGCGCCGTACCGCGGGATCAGCCACGTGTCCAGGCCGATGGTCACGCCCAGCGCGACCAGCACGTTCACCAGATTCCAGGACGTACGCCCGGCCATCGCCAGCACCATGTCGACCATGCCGCATCCGGTGGCCACCAGCATCGCGCCGGCCAGCACCACCACCACGGTCGCCCCGGCGGTGTAGCCGTCGCCGAAGAACCGCAGGTAGACCGGCGCGAACAGCATCACCAGCAGGTTGATCGGCCAGGTGACCAGCACCAGCCAGCCGGTCGCGGTCTGGTAGAGGTGGTTGGCCGTGTCCCGGTCACCGGTGGCCAGCGCCTCGGCCAGCCGCGGCTGCACGGACTGGGAGATGCCCTGGTTGGCGAACTGGATGAGCACCACGAACCGCCCGGCCACGGCGTAGATCGCGGCCGGCGCCAGCCCGCCGAGCGCGGCCACCAGCAGCACGTCGACGCGCTGCAAAGCCAGCTGGGCCACGCTGGCCAGCGCGCGCGGCCCGGTGAACCGCCAGAAGTCGCGGTGCAGCGCCTGCCGCTCGACCTGCCGGGTCCGGGGACCGCTGGGCTTGCCGGCCCGGTAGATCTTGCGCAGCCACAGCGCCGCCAGCACCGTCACCGGCAGGTACGGCGCCGCCCAGGCGGCCGCGAACAGGGGCAGGGACGCCGTGGTGAAGAGCGCCGCGACCCCGGCCCCGCCGACCAGCACCAGTTGCAGCCCGCTGCGCAGGACCCGGTCGAGCAGGACGGTCGGGCGCATCGCCCGGTACCCGCGGGTGGCCGTCAGCAGCGCGTCGGTGAGCGCCTGCAACGGCATGAACACCGCCAGCGCGCGTAGTCCGGCGGTGTGCTGCCCGATCACTCCGGGCGCGTCGCTCGCGGTCATCCGGGCCAGGGCCGGGGCCCACCACCACATGGCCACCGCCAGGACGACGGCCAGCGCGGTGACCGGGGCCAGCCCGGTGCGCAGGCAGGCGCCGAGCAGATGGGCCCGGCCGGTCGCCCGCAGCCGCGACGGCCAGTAGACGAGACCGGTCTGAGTGCCCAGCTTGGCCAGGCCGCCGGCCAGCACGAAGGCGGCGGTGGCGGCGAAGAACGCGCCCGCCTGGTCGGTGCCCAGGGACCGGGCGACGATCCACGTGACGGCCACCCCGGTGCCACCGGCCAGCGCCGAGCCGGCCATGTTGGCCAGGCCGCCACGGGCCGCTCCGCGCGTGCTGCCGGACGGTGGCCGGGTCAGTAGCGGCGTGGTCACCGGCGGCGCCAGATCGGTGTCCGGCCGAGCCAGCGCGCGAGGGCGTCGTCGTGCGGAGCGTAGTGCGCGGTCAGGTTTTGCCGGATCGCCGGGTCCATGTCGGACGTCCGCGGGCGGGCGTTGTGCCGCTCGAACTCCGGCGCGGCCACGCCCCGGGGCAGTCCGAGGAAGTCGAGGACCTCGTCGTACGTCTGCTCGGGGAAGGCGAAGAACGCTTCGCTCTCCACCACGTGGATGCGTTCCCGCCCGACGTGCTGGGCCATCATCGCCAGGTAGCGCGCGTACTCGCCGCGGGCCCGGTAGGCGTGGTGCTGGTGGCCGAAGCTGTAGTACTCCGGGTCGTCGGTCAACTTCTCCTCCTGCCGGTGCAGGCGGGCCCGTTCCAGGGCGAGGGCGCTGCCGAAGTCGCGCTCGGTCTCGAACCGGCGGGCGACCTCGTGCGCGTGCTGCGAGTAGGCGCGTTCCACCGGGTCGCGGACCAGGACCACGAGCTTCGCCGACGGCAGGTCGCCGGCGATCCGGGCGGCCGCCTGCGGGTGGTACATGTAGTACGGGCTGGACTCGAACGTACGGACCGGAATGCCGTGCTTCTCGGTGATCCGATCGGCGGTGCGCTGCAACGGGAAATGCCCGCGATACCAGTTCATGCCCCGGTCGTACGACGTGTCGAAGTAGTGCACGCCCTTGTGCAGCACCGCTTTGAGGATCGCCGGATGGGCGGCGAGCGCCCGGTACAGCGACGTGGTGCCGCAGCGCTGCCCGCCGCAGATCAGGAAATCCGGCGTCATCCGGGCCGGGGCGGTGAGTTTCCCGTACGACCGGGAACCCAGGTGCACGATC
Organism: uncultured Actinoplanes sp.; assembly: GCA_964236515.1. Classification (GTDB taxonomy): domain Bacteria; phylum Actinomycetota; class Actinomycetes; order Mycobacteriales; family Micromonosporaceae; genus Actinoplanes. Next base: position 17,899 of record CAXSDA010000022.1, on the reverse strand, counting down.
CGTTTGACCGGCATCGGAACCTTGCGTGCGTCGATCATCGTCAGAGTTCCTCCACCCGGCGGATCAGCACCGGAAGCAGCCAGGTGCCGAGCACGCCCAGCCGGGCGCCCGCCTCGGCCTGGCGGTCGGTCAGATAACGGACGGCCAGGTCGACCAGGTACAGCAGCGCGGTCAGCTCGCGGGCCGGCCCGGCCACCCCGAACGGCGCCAGCAGTTCACCCGCCGCCCGTACGGTCGCCTCGACCGCCGCGGCCGCGTCCCCGCTGTGCTGAATGCGCCGCTGCAGATCGTGATGCACAATGTCGAAGCCCATCGGCACGCCCTGGGTGAACCGTTCCCAGTCCCACACCAGCAGCGCGTCGGCCAGGTTGGCCATGTTCCACGGCGCCCAGTCGCCGTGCCACGAGCCGTACCGCAGCGGGGTGGACCCGGCGTGCCCGGCGATCTTCGCCGCCGCCGCGGCCAGCGCCGTCCCCTCCCCGCGGTCGGCCACCGCGGCCAGCCGCCCGCGCAGGTCGGCCCAGTACGCGCTGCCGGCCAGCGCCCCGGTCGAGTACCCGCAGCTGCCGGCGATGTCCAGCATCGCCGCGACCAGCCGGCGACCGGTGAGCGGCGCCCGCGGCCGCCACACCGGCAACGCCGACTGCACCAGCACCTGCAGGCCCCGCCACTGCCCGGCGTGCAGCACGGTGGGCACGGTCAGCCGGGTCAGCGCCGAGGCGCCGAGCGCGGTCAGCGCATGTGTCTCGTCCCGGACCAGGCGCTGGGTCAGCGGTCCGGTACCGATCTTCACGAACCCGAACGTCTCACCGTCCGGGCTGATCAGCTGCAGCACCGGTTTGCGGTTGGCCCGAGCCGGTCCGATGTGGATGCTCACCGCGAGTTCACGGCCGAGCGCCTCCATCAGGTAGCCGTCGATGGTCTCGGCGACCGGGCCGGTGATCCGGATCCGGTCGCGCAGCAGCACGCTGGACGCGCCGGTGCGCAGCGCCGCCACCACGGCGTCCCGTTTGAGGCGGGCCACCGTGGACTGAGGCTCGGCGTACCGGCGGACGGCGGCCGCGGCCACCCGGCGCGACACCGACGGCACCAGCAGCCGGGGGCGGTTGGCGTCCGGGACGACCACGTAGTCGGCGACAGCCGGGCCGGGCCGCCCGTCGGTGGCGCAGGTGGGGTACAGGAGGTCGAGCACCTCGGCCAGATACTGCGCCCGCAGCGCCGAGTCACCGGTGGTCAGCTCCGCCGGTGCAGTCGGAACGGGACTCATCTTTGCCTCTCGATCTCGTTGCGCCACAATAGGGCGAACGCCAGGAACATGAAGGCCAGCGGCGTGACCAGCGTGTTGTACCAGAGCATGGCGGAGAAGGACGTGACGATGGCAGCGCTGCCGGCGATGCCGATCGCGCTGCGGTCGCGGCGGAACCGCCACAGGCCGTACGCGAAGAAACCGAGGTAGCCGACCGTGCCGGCGATGCCGTGCGAATACAGCACCTGCCACAGCTGGCCGTTGCCGCCGATGGTGAAGTTGCCGCACCGCTCGCAGCCGGCGCTCTCGCCGACGGTGATCGACTGGCGGCCGCCGCGGGTGTTGCGGGTGCCGCCGTAGCCCACGATCGGTGAGCCGGCGACCCCGGTGACGGCCTTGTCGATCAGGTACGACCGCACGCCGTTGGACTTGCCGTTGTCCAGCCGGGCCGAGACGACGCCACCGAGCGGGCTGGCGATCAGGGTCAGCGTCAGCGCGACCCCGGCCACCGCGAGGGCGCCCAGGATCCACAGCTTGCCCATCAGCACGTACCGCACGGCGACGTAGCCGATCAGCAGCCCGAGGCCGATCCACAGGCCACGGTTGAGGGACACCACGGCCGGCACGATCGACACCAGCAGGCACAGCACGGCGAACACCTTCCGCTTGGTGCGGCCGGTCCACGCGCCCACCACCAGCCAGCCGGCCAGCAGGCAGAAGTTGTTGCCCCAGGTGTTGGTGTAGCCCCAGGGCGCGGCCGGGCGGGGCTTCTCACCGCCGACGATGTCCATGATCTGGGCCGCGTACGGGTGGACCAGCGACTGCACGAAACTCTTGTCCCGGATGCCCGCCGGCAGCAGGTACTCCACCGGCGAGGTGAACTGGAACTTCCCGGCCACGATGCCCAGCAGGCCGCCGGCCACGGTCACCACGAACAGCCCGCCGAGCAGCCGTACCAGCCGGCGCCGGGGCAGTTCCTCTTCGTTCAGGTTGCCGGCGTAGATCAGCAACACGGTCAGCGCCAGGTACATCCCGAGCTTGTAGACCACCGCCACCATCCGAGCGCCGGCGTGCTCGGGCACCGTCCCGGGCGGGTCGACGCCCAGGACGCCGATGCTGATCACCACCGCGGCCAGGAACAGCAGCCACCACGCGATGCCGGGCGGGAGCAGGATCGGCCGCCCGGCGAAGCGCCGGCGCAGCAGCAGCACCACCATCGGCAGCGCCAGGATCGGGAAGATGAGCACGCCGAACCCGAGCGCCCACCACAGTGGATAGAGTCCGAGCAGCGCGGCGACCGGCCACGCGGGCAGAGCGACCCGCTTCGCCGATCCCGTTCTGTGCGCGGGACCGGCGGCCCGGTCCCGGCCCAGGCCCGGACCTCGGGTCGGCGGAGCGGCGAGGGTCACGTCTCGTCGCTCGGGCGGCTGTCCGTCGGGTCGGCGGCCGGGATCTTCTCGATGATCGCGGTGACCTCGTTGTCGTCACCCAGGCGGGGACGCACCGGAGAGGGACTGGAGTGCAGGCGGGACACGGTGCCGGTGGGGATGCGTACCGGCTGGGTCCGCTCCGCGTCCAGGACCATCGTCTCGTCCGGCCGGCGTTCGGCCGCCGCCCGGGCGTTGGCCGCGAGCGTCTGGGCCGCGTTCGGGCTCGGCGGGGTGAGTGCGACGGCGGGCAGATCCATGTCGTCGTTGCGCAGCGAGGTCAGCCGGGGCAGGACGACCGCGCCCAGCAGCGGGGTACCCACCCGGCGCAGCTGTTCGTAGGCGTCCAGCAGGGCCGGGCGGCGGGCCCGCCGGAGCTCCACCGCCAGGATCGCGGCGTCGGCCAGGCTGGCCAGACTCTGCGCGTCGGCGCTGCTGCTGGTGGACGGCGCCTCGATGACCACGTACCCGGCCGTACGGCGGATCGCCTCGAGGGTGTCCCGGAGCCGCTGCGACTGCATCAGGCCGGCCGCCGTGGCCGTGCCCCCGGTGGTGATCACCCGCAACGACGGGATGCGCGGGGTCCGCTGCATCGCCCGGGCCAGCGTGACCCGTCCGGCCAGCAGGTCGGACAGACCCGGCGTGGGGGAGACGCCGAGGATGCGGGCCAGCGGCGCCGCGTCGACCACGCTGTCCGGCAGGTGCGCGCCGACCAGCACCACGTCGCTGCCCGTACGGGCCAGGGCGGCGGCCAGGTTCGCGGCCACCAGCGTGGTCGCCGCGCCCCGGCTGGCCCCGGTCACCACGATGATCTGGTCACCCGGGTTCAGACTGGCCAGCACCTCGTTGCGGAGGCGGTTGAAGATCCGGCCCCCCGGCCCGTACGGCTGGAGCACGTCGTCGAAACGGGGTGCGGTCCGGTCGTCCAGCGCCGCCAGGACGTTTATCCGGCCGCGGTCCCGGACGTCGGTCACGGTCCGCAGCCGCCGGTCGAACCGTTCCCGGCAGAACGCCAGGACCAGCCCCAGCAGCAGCCCGGCCATCGCGCCGGAGGCCATGTTGAGCATCGCGTTGGGACTGATCGGCGTGGTCGGCAGGCGGGCGTCGCTGATGACGCTGCCCGCCCCGACCGTCGTCGTGGTCAGCTCGTTGACGCGCCCGGTGAGCGCGTTCAGCTGGTTCTGCGAGTTGCTGCGCAGGCTTTCCAGGTTGCTCCGGTCGGAGCTGCCCGACTTGGTGAGGGCGATCCGGTTGTTGATCGCCGTGAGCGACGTCGTGAGCTGCTTGATCTTCGCGTTCAGCGAGGCGACCTGCTGGTCCAGGCCGGCCTGGGCGGTCAGCTGGCGATTGCGGAGGTACGCCTCGGCGAACGCGTGCGACCCGGCCTGGGCTTCGGCCGGCGTCGGCGCGTCGAACGAGATGACCAGCACCGTGGTGTTGGCCGGCACCTCGACGGAGACGTCCTTGGCCAGGTCGACGGGCGAGCGGGTGGACCGCAGCAGCTGCTGCGCCTGCAGCGCGACCGCCCCCGAGCCGACGAGCTGGGCTTCGGTGTCCAGATTGATCGGGCCCTTGGTCCGGCCCCCGGTGGAGTTGGCGTCCTGGTCCACGGCTTGCACCAAGACCGATGCCTGCGACTCGTACACCTTCGGCATTGCTCCGGTGACCGCGGCGCCCGCGGCGAGACCGGCGGCGGCGGTGACCAGGACGACCCACCAGTGCCGGCGGAACATGCCGAGGTAGTGCGAGAGGTCGGCGGAGCCCGGGCGAGGGGAGTCCATCAGTACGGCGGCCCTTTCACCAGGTGAATGGAATGAGCGGGCCTTTCCGACCCCCCTTGGGGGTAAACGGCCCGTCCGCCGCGACGTAACTGTCTGGGGTCAGCTCAGTTTCGGCTCCACCCATCCGCTCTCGACGAGATGGCTGAGCACGACTTCGACCGCCTCAGTCACGGTCATGGCGGTGGTGTCGACGACCAGTTCGGACCGGGCCGGAGCCTCGTACGGGTCGTCGATGCCGGTCATGCCGCGGAGCTGACCGGCCCGGGCCCGGGCGTACAGGCCCTTGCGGTCGCGCTGCTCACACACCTCGAGCGGAGTCGACACGTGCACCAGGACGAACCCGGCGCCGGCCTCGACGGCCATCCGCCGGGCGGCGGCGCGGGCGCTCTCGTACGGGGCGATCGGGCAGGCCACGGCCATGCCCCGGTGCCGGGCCACCTCGGCCGCGACCCAGCCGATCCGGCGGACGTTGCGGTCCCGGTCGGCGCGGCTGAAGCCCAGGCCGGCGGACAGCTCGCGGCGGACCACATCGCCGTCCAGCAGCGTGATCGTGCGCTCACCGGTCTCCCGGAGCGAGTCCGCCAGCCCGCGGGCGATGGTCGACTTGCCCGAGCCGGAGAACCCGGTGAAGAACACCACCAGCCCGCGGAAACGGCGCGGCGGCCGGACCCGGGCCAGTTCCTTGGCCACGGCCGGCGGGGTGTGCCACTCGGGCAGCGGGAAGCCCCGGTCGAGCAGGTCCTCGATCTCGGCCGTGGTCATCGCCAGCCGCCGGTTGCGCGGCGGGATGTCGTCGCGCCAGCGCCACTGGCCGTCCCGGTTGTCGTAGGCCAGCTCGCGCGGCACCAGGACCCGCAGCCCGGCCCCGGACAGCATGTCGCCGGTGGACAGCACGTGCGTCACGCCGTACGCGGTGGCCACCCGGGCCCGCAGCAGCGCGTCGCGCATCTCGTCGCCGCGCGGCAGCAGCGGCACGGCCACGATGGTCGCCGGGGGCATCCGGTCGCGGGCGGCGAAGATCGTCCGGACCAGCGATTCCGGCGGCAACCCGTCCGGGCCCGGCCCGATCACTGGGACGATGATCATAAGGTGGGCGGCCAGCGTCCGGGCGGCGTGCGCGATCTGGGCGAGCTGGGGGCGGTGCAGCGGCCGGTCGGCGATCACGCCGAGCACCCGGCCGGGGGGCAGCAGCGCCCGTACGTCCTCGGGGGGGCGGCGCAGCCGCTGGAACGGCCCGGTGCCGCCCTCGCCCATCCGGACCACAGGCCCACCCACGCCCCAGCGGCCGTCGGTGGTCGGCCACGCGTCGGCGACCTCGATGGCGGCGACGGGCGCGCCCTCCGGGTCGGTCAGCACCACGGTCCGGCGCAGCGGGTCGTCCAGGTCGAGGCGCTCGGCGATCTCGGCCGGCAGCTCGACCGTGACCGGGACGGGCCAGGACTCGCCGTTGACCAGGCGTCCGGTGCGGCGCAGCGAGGTCAGGTCGGCGCGGCCGAGGAAGCCGGTGAGCGGGGTGTACGCGCCGGACAGAAGCAGCTCCAGGTCGCCCAGCTCGTACGGCCGCGGTGTGTACGACGGCGCGTCACGCAGGACGTCCTCGGGCAGCACCGAACCATTCACGTCGTATCCCCCTGATGCCAAGCTGAGGGAACAAGTCTCGCAGCCGAGATTCCGACGGTCGAGCGGGGCTCGACCGATCAGGACGCGCTCGCCGTGTGGTAGTCGACAAAGCGGACTTCAGGTCCAATACTGGGCGACCGTGAGACGCACGAGGATCCTGCACGTCACGGCCGTGGTGAGCACATTCACCCTCGCCGTCGCCGCCACCCTGATCTGGGCCTGGACCGGCGGGGTGGATGAGCTCGGGCTGCCCGGCGGCCCCGGCGGTGGTCCCGTGGCCGGGCCCCGCTGGGTCGAGCCGCCGCCGATCATGCCGACACAGGCGCCGATGCCCGGCGTTCCGGCGACCCCGCCGCCCCCGATCATCGTCCCGCCCGCGCCGGGCTCGACCGTGCTCGGCGGACCCCGCCCACCCGCGGCCGCCCGCCCGTGCCGTACCGGCGCCAAGCTGGTGCCGACCTGCGGGGTGCTGTGGGGCGTGGCGCCGGGAGCGTTCACCGACCAGCGGGGCGTACGGGCCCTGGAGGCGTTCGAGAAGAAGACCGAGCGCCATCAGGACATCTACCACGCGTACCACAAGGGTCTGATCCAGATGTTCCCGACGAAGGCCGAGATCGACATCGCCCGGCAGCCCGGTGACCCGCGGATCCTCTTCCTGAACTGGAAGCCGACCGCGAGCTGGGCCGCGATCGCCCAGGGGGACCCGGAGACCGACGCCTACCTGGACCGGCTGGCCACCTACATCAACCACAACTTCCCGGAGGAGTTCTTCTTCACCGTCTACCACGAGGCCGAGGACAACGTCCGCGAGAAGCCCGGATCCGGCTACACCGCCGAGAACTACGCGGCGATGTACCGGCACGTGATCGAGCGGCTGCGCGCCGACGGGGTGGCCAACGCGGTCAGCGTCCTGGTGCACATGGCGTACGTCCCGCACACCAGTCAGAGCTGGTTCGACGCGATGTACCCGGGCGACGACGTGGTCGACTGGGTCGGCTTCGACACCTACGCCTACAGCGACCCCGGCTACGGCCACGGCGACTTCGCCGAGCTGCTGAACCGCCGCTCGCAGAGCAAGCCGGCCTGGCCCGGCTTCTACAACTGGGCGGTCGCCGAACACCCCGACAAGCCGCTGATGGTGGCCGAGTGGGGCGTGTGGTCGTCGAAGAAGAATCCCGGCCACAAGGCCGAGTTCTACCGCGAGGTCGGCCGCCAGATCGGCCGCTTCCCGAACATCCGGGCCCTGGTCGCCTTCGACACCCCGCACAACCAGGACGGCCGGGACTCCTCGGTGGACGCCACCCCGGCGTCGCTGGCCGCCTACCGCCGGCTCGGCCGGCTCCCGGTCTTCCAGGTCAAGGTCACCGAGGACCTCTCGTAGAGATTCGGTGCAGGTTTATCCCCGGGCCGGCGACCGGCCGTTGAGGTCGGCGGCCCAACCTGAGGAGAAGCTGTGAAGACTCGGGGTCGACTCGGGGTCATACCGGATCGGCAGGCGTGCGGGTTGTCCCTACGCTGACGCCGTGGGAATCATCGCAACCCGAGGGTTGACCAAGACGTACGGCGGGCGGGTGACCGCGCTGTCCGATCTGACCGTCGATGTGGACGCGGGCGTCATCGGCCTGGTCGGCGCGAACGGGGCCGGCAAGTCCACGTTCATCAAGATCATGCTGGGGCTGCTCGCGCCCACCTCGGGGGAGGTCCGGGTCTTCGACCTGGACCCGACCGTCGAGACGGACAAGGTGCGGGCCCGGGTCGGCTACATGCCGGAGAACGACTGCCTGCCGCCGGACGTGTCCGCGGCCGAGTTCGTCACCCACCTGGGCCGGATCAGCGGGCTGCCGCGCACGGCCGCCCGCGAGCGCGCCTCCGAGGCACTGCGCCACGTCGGGCTGTACGAGGAGCGCTACCGGCAGATCGGCGGCTACTCGACCGGCATGAAGCAGCGGGTCAAGCTGGCCCAGGCGCTGGTGCACGACCCCGATCTGCTGCTGCTGGACGAGCCCACCAACGGCCTCGACCCGGCCGGCCGGGACGCCATGCTCGGTCTGGTGCACCGGATCGGCACCGAGTTCGGCATCTCCGTGGTGGTCTGCTCGCACCTGCTCGGCGAGGTCGAGCGGATCTGCGACTCGCTGATCGCGATCGAGGGCGGCAAGCTGCTGCGGGCCGACCGGATCTCCAACATGACCGAGGCCTCCGACGTGCTCGCGGTCGAAGTCAGCGAGGGCACCGAGGAGCTGCAGGCGGCGCTGACCAAGCAGGGCTTCGCGGTCCGGCCGGACGGGCGGTTGCTCCTGGTCGACCTGAGCGACGACGCCGCGTACGACCGAATCCTGCGCGCCGTGGCCGAGCTCGATCTGCCCCTGCACCGCCTCGACCAGCGGCGCCACCGCGTCGCCGAACTCTTCGCCCCCCGGGAGCCCGCCGATGTCTGAGCCATCCGTCATCCATGACATCGGATACCAGCGGTACGACGGCCCGCGACTGGGCCGGCCCGCGGTGTTCGGCGCCATGTACGTGCAGTCGCTGCGGGCCGCGTTCGGGTTCGGGCGTACGGCCAAGGCCAAGATCTTCCCCTGGCTGGTCGGCGGCATCACCGTGCTGGTCGCGGTCATCGTGGCCGCGGTGCGGTCGCAGGCCGGCATCATCGTCTTCACCTACGTGACGTTCGACGACGCCATGAGCTTCCTGATCATCTTCTTCGCCGCCATCGTCGCGCCCGAGCTGGTGTCCCGTGACCTGCGGGCCGGCGTGCTGCCGCTGTACTTCAGCCGGCCGCTGCGCGCCTCCGACTACGTGCTGGCCAAGGTGGCCGCTCTGGTCTCGGCGGTGTGGCTGCTCCTGGGCGTACCGCAGTTCATCATGTTCCTGGGCGCGGCCTTCACCACCAAGACCGGGATGCGGGGGGTCTGGCACGAGCTCGGCGACCTGTTGCCGGGCTGGGGTTACAGCCTGATCTGGGCGATCGTGTTCACGTCGATCGGCCTGCTCATCGCGTCGCTCACCGGCAAGCGGGCGTTCGCCGCGGGCGGCATCGTGGCCGTCTTCCTGATGACCACGCCGGTGGTCGGAGTGCTGCACATCCTGCCGTCCCGGACCGCTCAGCAACTGGCCGGGCTGGCCAGCCCGAACACCCTGATCAGCGGCGCCGGCAAATGGCTCATCCGGTTCCCCAACACCGGTATCGACGTCGGGCGGTTCGGCCCGGTCTACATGATCGAGCTCGTCACACTGATCGCTGCCTGCCTCCTGTTGTTGCTAGCCCGCTACCGGAAGGTGGCTGCGCTGTGAGCGCGAGGAGTGAGGGAGCGAAGCGAGTGAGCCCCGCAGTCGCGAACGAAAGGTTGGTCCCGTGAGCGTCGTCGACGTGCAAGGCGTCTCCCGCTGGTACGGCAATGTGGTGGCGGTCAACGACATCACGATGACCCTCACGCCCGGCGTCACCGGCCTGCTCGGCCCCAACGGCGCCGGCAAGACCACCGTGCTGCACATGATGGCCGGGTTCCTCGCGCCGTCGAAGGGCACGGTCACCGTGGACGGCGTGCCGACCTGGCGCAACCCCGGCATCTACCGCACGCTCGGGCTGGTCAGCGAGCGCGAGGCGGTGTACGGCTTCCTCACCGCGCGCGAGTTCGTGACCGCCAGCGCCAAGCTGCAGAAGCTGCCCGACCCGGCGGGCGCCGCCAAGGCCGCGCTCGAGCTGGTCGAGATGACCGCCCCGCAGGACCGCCGGATCGACACCTTCTCGAAGGGCATGCGGCAGCGCACCCGGGTGGCCGCCGCGCTGGTGCACAACCCGGAGGTGCTGCTGCTGGACGAGCCGTTCAACGGCATGGACCCGCGTCAGCGCATGCACATGATGGAGCTGTTGCACGGCCTCGGCGACCGCGGCCACACCATCCTGTTCAGCTCGCACATCCTGGAGGAGGTCGAGCAGGTCTCGGGCACGGTCCAGGTGATCGTGGCCGGCCGGCTGGCCGCCTCCGGTGACTTCCGGCGCATCCGCCGCCTGATGACCAACCGGCCGCACGTGTTCGCCGTGCAGTCGTCGGACGACCGCCGGCTGGCGGTCGCGCTGATCGGCGAGAAGTCGGTCAGCGGCGTCGAGATCGAACCCGAGGGTCTGACCGTGCGGGCGTCCGACTACGGCAGCTTCACCCGCGCGCTGCCGCGCATCGCCCTGGGCGAGAACATCCGGCTGCGCAAGCTGGTGCCGTCCGACGAGTCCCTGGAGAGCGTCTTCTCCTATCTGCTGGAGGCCTGATGTCGACCGTCGCGTACCTCACTGTCCGCGGGCTGTTCGGGCGCAAACGGGCTCTTCTGCTGTTGCCGCTGCCGATCCTGCTGATCGGCCTGGCCCTGCTCTGCCATGGATTCGACGTACGGCCGTCGGACTGGGCGACGCCCGTCCTGGTCGTGCTCGGCCTGGGCGTCGTCCTGCCGGTCACCGCGCTGATCGTCGGCACGGGTGTGCTCGGATCCGAAGTGGACGACGGCACGATCGTGCACATCCTGACCAAGCCCCTGCCGCGGCGCGACATCATCCTGCCCAAGCTCGGGGTGGCGATCGGGATCTCGTCGGTCACGGCGGCGGTGCCCCTGTTCGTCGCCGGCGCACTGGCCGATTCCGTACGGCTGGGTCTGGGTCTGGTGGTCGGCGCGGTCGTCGGGGCGTGTGCCTATTCGGGCCTGTTCCTGCTGCTGAGCCTGCTGTCGCGACGGCCGGTGCTGGTCGGGCTGGCGTACATCCTGGTCTGGGAGGGCCTGCTGGGCCGGTTCGTGAGCGGCACGAAAGTGCTGTCGATCGAGCAGTACGTCATCGGGATCACCGACAAGGTCGCCCCGACGGGCCTGCTGACCGGCAAGGTGTCGCTGCCGCTGGCCGTCGTGATGGCCGTGATCTTCACGATCGGCGGCACGCTGTTCGCGATCGACCGCCTGCGGTCGTTCAGCGTGGCCGGCGAAACCAGCTGAGGTCAGGCCGGTGGCGCATCCGGCGGCCCGAACAAGAGTTGCTGGACGGCGGGTGCGCACCGCGCGATGAGGTCGTCGCGGTCGAGAGAGGCGATGGGACCGATCCGGACCACGTACCGGGCGATGGCGACGCCCAGCAGATGCGCACCGGCGAGGGCGGCCCGGGCCTCGCGATCCGGTTGATCCAGATGCGGTGCGATCTGGGCCAGGAAGCGCGCGGTGATGATCGCCTGGAGCTGGTCGGCCGCGCGATCCGATGAGATGGCGGAGCGCACGATCGCCAGCACGGCGTCCGAACTCTCCGGGTCCTCCCACAGACGCAGGTAGGCGTCGACCAGCCGTTCGCCGAGCCGGTCGGAGGAGCCGGCGAGCGCCGACACCACCCGCTGGACGATCACCGGCGGAAGGTCCAAGGTCGCGGTGAACAGGTCGTCCTTGCTGCCGAAGAAGTGCCGGATGAGGCCCGGATCGACGTCGGCGGCGGCGGCGATGGTACGGAGCGAGGCGCCGTTGTAGCCCTTGCGGGCGAACTGGTCGCGTGCCGCCACGAGGATCGCCGCCCGATTGCCGCTGTCACCCGCGCGCCGGCCGGTCGGCCGCCGGGGTGCGGACTTCGTGTTGGAGGACGCCATCGGAACCTATTTCATCATGCGTTGACTTCCACGGGCGTGGAATTTATGGTGTGAGCCTAAGGTGTACGGCTCCGAGAGGCCACGATCATGAACTCGTCGAACTCCGCGCCCTTGTCGCCGCGCCCCTCAGCGAGCGACGGCGACGCGATCATCGAAGTGGAAGGGCTGGTCAAGTCGTTCGGGTCGTTCCGTGCTCTGGACGGCCTCGACCTGCGCGTCGCCCGGGGTGAGGTGCACGGTTTCCTCGGTCCGAACGGCGCCGGCAAGTCCACCACGATCCGGGTTCTGCTCGGTCTGCTCAAGGCCGACTCCGGACACCTGCGGGTGCTCGGCGGCGACCCGTGGCGGGACGTCGTCAGCCTGCACCGGCGGCTCGCGTACGTGCCCGGCGACGTGACGCTGTGGCCGGGCATGACCGGCGGTGAGGCGATCGACCTGCTGGGTAAGCTGCGCGGCGGTCTGAACGAGGCGCGCCGGGCGCAGCTGCTCGAACGGTTCGAGCTGGATCCGACGAAACGGGGCCGGCAGTACTCGAAGGGCAACCGGCAGAAGGTCGCGCTGGTGGCGGCGCTGGCGTCCGACGTCGACCTGCTGATCCTGGACGAACCGACGTCGGGGCTGGACCCGTTGATGGAGGCGATCTTCCAGGAGGAGATCGCGAAGGAGAAGGCCCGGGGACGCAGCGTGCTGCTGTCCAGCCACATCCTCAGCGAGGCTGAGGCGCTGGCCGACCGGATCAGCATCATCCGCGCCGGCAAGGTCGTCGAGACCGGCACCCTCGACCAGTTGCGGCAGCGCACCTGCACCACCGTCCGCGCCGTCTTCGCCGAGCCGCCGGCCACCCCGGACGGTTTCCGGTTCATCCACGACGCCCGGCTGCGGGACGGCCGATTCACCGGCACCGTCGACGCCGACCAGCTCAGCGCCGCGATGGCCGAGTTGAGCCGGCACACCCTCACCTCGCTGACCGTGGCCCCGCCATCGCTGGAGGAGCTCTTCCTGCGCCAGTACGTGACGACCGGCAGCGCGGCATGAATCAGACCCTGGCCGGTGTGCGTCCGTTGCTGCGCGCCTCCGGGAAGCAGGACGCCCGCAACATGGCGCCCTGGATCGTGCTGATCAGCGCGCTGTCCGCCTCGTCGGTGCTGGCGTACGCCTGGGTCTTCCCCGATCTGGCCAGCCGCATGCAGCTGGCCTCGACGCTCGGCTCGAACCCGGCCCTGAGCCTGATCTTCGGCCGGGCCCGGGACCTGCTGACAGCCGACGGCTTCAACGCCTGGCGGGCCGGCGGCCTCGGCACCTTCTTCGCCGCCCTGATGGCGATCTTCATCGTGACCCGCAACAGCCGCGCCGGCGAGGATTCCGGCCAGGCCGAGCTGCTGGCCTCCGGGGTGATGGGCCGGCCGACCCGGCTCGTCGTCGCCATGATGATGTCAGCCGGTGCCTCCATCGCCCTCGGGATCGTGTCCTGGCTGCTGACCGTGGCCTGCGGCGGCGGCGGGCTGAACTCGCTGGCCCTGTCCGCCACGTTCACCGCGTCGGGATTCGTCTTCGCCGCGGTCGCGGGCATCACCGCCCAGATCGGCTCGGACGCGCGTACGGCCAGCAGCATCGCAGTCGCCGCGCTGGGCGTCGTCTACATCGTGCGCGGTTACCTCGATGCCAGTCAGGCATCCGCGTGGACCGCGTGGCTGACCCCGTTCGGCTGGCTGGAGGAGGTTCGCCCGGCGACCGGCAACAACGCCTGGCCGCTGTTGCTCGCGCTCGGTCTCGCCGTGGTGCTGGCCGCCGTGGCGCTCGTCCTGAGCGCCCGCCGCGACTTCGGCCAGGGCATGATCGCCCCCCGCCGGGGTCCCGCCCGCGGTGGCATCGTCGCCACGGTCTGGGGTCTGGCACTGCGCCTGAACCGCGGTCCGCTGATCTCCTGGCTGATCGCCTTTGCCGGGCTCGGTCTGGTGTTCGGATTCCTGGCCACCTCGGTCGGCGACGTCTTCGCCGACAGCCCGCTGGTCAAGTCGAACGCGACCACCCAGGCCGGGCTGATCTTCGCCTTCCTGGTCACGATCCTGCAGCTGGTCGGCATCATCGCCGCCGTCTTCGGTGTGCAGATCGTCATGCGCGTCTACGCCGAGGAGATCGACTACCGCGTCGAACCGCTGCTCGGGGCCGCGCTGAGCCGCTCGAGATACCTGGCCAGCAACGCCGTCCTCGCGTTCGCCGCGCCCGCCCTGGCCCTGCTGGTCAGCGGGACCGTGATCGGCGTGGTCGCGTCCAGCGCCGAACCGGGGATCTCCGCCGGCGACGTCATCCTCCAGGCCGTGGCCACCGTCCCCGCCGTGTGGACCCTGATCGCCCTCGCCCTGGCCGCCGTCGGGGCCAACCCGCGCGTCCGGCTGCTCGGCTGGCTCGGGGTGGTCGCCACGTTCGTCCTGACTCTTCTCGGCCCGCTGTTCCGGTTGTGGAAATGGATTCTGGCAATCAGCCCGCTGTGGCACGTCCCCAACGTCACCGCCGCCGGCCGCGACTGGTCCGGCCTCGGCTGGGTCTCCCTCGTCGCCGTCGTGCTGACCGTCGTCGCCTTCACCGGTTTCCGCCGCCGTGACGTCATCTGACGACCGCGACCGTTCCCCATGCACAAGACTGAGCCGATGACCGTCGCCGGCGATTCCACCACCCGCCGCCGGCCCTGGCTGCGACGCGTCGTCGTGGCAGCGGTCCTCGTGCTGTTCGCCGCCGAACTGGCGGTCGGATGGTCATCGCTGACCTCGGCGCTCGGGCATCTGCGCGCGCCGAAACCCGGCTGGCTCGCCACCGCCGTGGCCGCCGAACTCATCGCCATGGGCGCGTACGCGCGGATGCAACGCAGCCTGCTGCGCTCCGCCGGCCTGCGGGTCCCGATCTACCGCCACCTCGCGCTCGCCTACGCCGCCCACTCCCTCAGCGTCACGCTGCCGGCTGGTCCGGCCTTCTCCACCCGCTTCAACTATCAGCAGATGCGCCGCTTCGGGGCCAGCCCGGCCGTCGCCTCCTGGTGCATCACGCTGTCCGCCATCCTGTCCGCCGCGGCCCTGGCCGTCGTCACCGCCGTCGGGGCGCTCGCCTCGAACGGCACGCCGAACTGGTACGAACTGGT
>CAXSDA010000022.1:0-3073 GCA_964236515.1 uncultured Actinoplanes sp. | reverse complement strand
CAGCGCTGCGCCGAGCGGCGGACGACGCGATTCCGGCCGTGCTGATCACCGCCGGGATCCGGCAGGCCACCCGCCGCCCGCAAACCTTGACCCCGGTGATTCGCCGCGGCCTGCACGAGTTCAACCGGCTCCGCCGCCGCCCCGGCGACCAGGATCTCGACCGCATCCTCGAGTTCGTCGGGCAGTTGAGCGCGGCCCGCCTGGGTGCCGGCCGCGGCGCCGCGGCCGCCGCGTTCGCGGTGCTCAACTGGGTCGCCGACGCCGTCTGCCTGTGGATGTGTTTCCACGCCGTCAGCGACACCTCGATCAACGCCGCTCAGGTGCTGCTGGCGTACTGCGCCGGCATGGCCGCGGGAACGCTCACCATCATCCCCGGGGGCCTGGGCATCATCGACAGTGCCTTGATCCTCGGCCTGGTCACCGGCGGCGTGAACACCGCCACGGCCATCGCCACCGTCGTGCTCTACCGCCTGATCAGCTTCGTCTTCATCATCGGGATCGGATGGGCGACCTGGCTCATCATCCGGTACCGCCACCGCGAACATATGACCGCTCAGGCCGCCTCGTCCTGACCGTGGTCGCTCGCTGCTGCCGTCCGGTGATTGCGCGTACGCTTCGGCGATGGCGGAGCGGCCAACGATCTACGACGTCGCTCGGGAGGCGGGCGTCGCCGCGTCCACCGTGTCCCGCGCCTACGCCCGTCCCGGCCGGGTGAGCGCACGCACCGCCCGGGCCGTCTTCGAGGCACTCGTACCACCCATCGGTCGGCATCCGCACCGTGAGGACCGCGGCAACCAGTTCCTCGTCAACTCCGAACCCTTCTACTCCAAGGGGTTTCGGGATGCACGAGGACCACGCGGTGATCGGCAAGGGACACAACGACGCCCACCTCGTGCACGCCCTTGTCGTACTGAGAAGATGGGCGCCATGGGCGCCATGGGCGACGAAGCCGGCTACTCACCGGCCACGTCGTACGTCGAGCGCGCGCCGGCGCCGGAACTGGCCGGGGTCGTACGAACCGTCTGGATCCAGCGCACCGGCGCCACGGCGTACCGGCAACGGCACCTGCCCACCGGCGGGATCGAGTTCCACTTCCCGATCGGCGGCCGCCCGCAGCTGCTGGGCCCGCTGACCGGCCCGGTCCTCGAGGTCATTGCGCCCCGAACGACCATCGTGGGTGTCCGCTTCGCACCGGGCGCGGCGCCGCCCCTCCCGGCGAGGCTCGACGACCTGGTCGACCAGCGCCTGGATCTGGCCGGGCAGTGGCGCGTTCCGGCCGACCGGCTCGTGGAGACGATGGCCCGGTCCGGGTCGCCGGAGCGGGCGCTGATGGTCCTGCAGAACCACCTGGTCCAGGAGCTCCGGCGGGCCGGCGCGGTGGATCGGCTGGTGGGCGAGGCCGTACGGGCGCTGATGCCCTGGAATCGGGTCGGCATCGACCGCCTGGCCGCCCGGCTGGCCCTGTCCGCCAGTCAGTTACGCCGCCGCTGCCGGCACGCGGTCGGACTGAGCCCGAAGGCACTCCAGCGCACCCTGCGGTTTCAGGGATACCTGGCACTGGCTCAGGCGGGCGCCACGGCGAGGGACGGAACGGCCGGACTGGCGGCCGACGTGGGATACGCCGACCAGGCGCACCTCGGCCGGGAGTGCCTGCGCCTCACCGGCCTCACGCCGCGGGCGCTCCTCGGCGGGACCGTCGACCGGTGCGGGTGCGGGCACGACCACTCGGCCTCGTACCGGCCGTTCCTGGCCGCCGGGGGCGCGCGATTCGTTCAAGACCGGTCGGCCGCCGTGGCATAGGTTCGACGGCATGAGCAAGGTCTTCAGCGCGCACGCCGTCTCGGTCGACGGCTACCTCAGTGGTCGCACGCCGGACGGCGCCGAGGAGGTCGGACGGGGGCTCGGGGACGCGCCGATGCTGTTCGACTGGTACTTCGACGGGGACACGCCGAGCGCGATCTTCGACGGGTTCACGCTGAGTCAGGCGAGTGCCCGGTTCTTCGACGTCACCGCCGGCCGGGTGGGGGCGACGGTCGCGGGGCACACGACGTACGTGCACTCCAGTCACTTCGCCGGGGGCGGCCCGCACCCGACGGCACCGCTGTTCGTCCTCAGCCACGGGCCGGTGTCCGAGATCAGCGGGACGCAGACGCTGGTCACCACCGGCATCGAGGACGCCGTCGCCGCCGCCCGCGCGGTCGCCGGTGACAAGGACGTCAGCCTGATGGGCGGCGGGGTCGCCACTTCGGCGCTCGCGGCCGGGCTGGTCGACGAGGTCATCCTGCACCAGGTGCCGATTCTGCTGGGTGCGGGCCGCCGCTTCTTCCAAGAGCTTCCGGGGCACGTACGGCTGCGTCTGCTCGAGGCCGTCCCGGCGCCCGGGGTGACCCATCTCCGCTACGACGTGGTCCGATGATCCTGGTCACCGGCAACCCCGGTGGATTCTTCGGTACGGACGACGCCGGCCTTCGACGACTGCGCGGCGATTGCCGACTACGTTGCCGGGCGCCTCGTTGAAGGGAGCACACCATGCTGGAACCGAGAGTGCGAGAGGTCCTCGACGGGACCTCGATCGCCCACCTGGCCACCGTTCTGCCGGACGGGTCGCCCCATTGCGTGCCCCTCTGGGTGGGCACGCTCGGCGACCGGATCGTCTTCCTCACCGGCCCGAACTCACGTAAGGCCCGCAACCTGCGCCACGACCCCCGGGTGGCGCTGTCCATCGCGCCGGTGGACAACCCGTTCGAGCCCGTCGTCATCCGCGGGCGGGTCGTCGAATGGATCTCCGGCGACGCCGCGTGGGAGATCATCGACGGGCTGTCCCGGAAGTACATCGGCGAGCCCTACCCGCGGGAGCAGGAGCGCGTGGTGGCGTTGGTCGAGCCCGAGCGGCAGACCGTCGGGGTGGGCTGACCGGTACTTCGCGGCGGCCGGGAGCCGTGCCTTGTTGTCGCGCGGCCTTGGCTCGACCCAATCCTCCGGTAGACGATGCCGCGTCGCTCGGTCGGCGGGCTGCTGGCGTACCAGTGGTACGTGACGGTGGGGCCGGCTCGCGTGGTGTGCCAGTGGGGCG
>CAXSDA010000021.1:53379-147414 GCA_964236515.1 uncultured Actinoplanes sp. | reverse complement strand
CGACCCAGACCCCCGCGATTCCGACCGCCGCGCCCCTGACCCTCGCGCCTCCGACCCCCGCGCCTGCGACCCCCGCGCCCCTGGCCCTCGCGGGTCCGACCCCCGCGCTCCTGACCTTCGCGGGCCCAACCCTCGCGCCCGCCGCGATCCGACGTCCCGGCCTCATTCTCGGTGCCGTCGGCTGCGCTCCGCTCCGCTGGATCACGCGGCGAACCCGGCCGGGTCATGCCGTTCCGCGGCCGCGACCACCAACGCTCCGGCATGGAGCTGCGCGAACGTGCGGCATCCATGCGACCTCCATGACGGCATGACGGCATCGGCGACCGATCCCCACACGATAGATCCGTCCAGACATATCTACGCGAAACAGACTCGCCGTTATCAAATCGGCATAACCCTGTCGCCCCGGTACCGCCCGATCTCACCCATCCGCATGACCACCCGGACCGCGCCGCCAACCAGCGGAATACCGAGACCTAAGCCCGCGACGGCGGCCGGATGCGAGCTCTGGACCACGCGCACAAGCCCGATGACCCCGGAACGCAGCCCGCAGCGCCCGGCCCGCAGCGCCCGAACTGCAATGGCGCGGCACCCAGCCGGCGGCGCCGACATAATCGGGTGTGCGGCCACGCCGAGGCTTTCCTGAGCTCCAGCCCACCGCGACAGCAGAACGCGGACCGTGAACGGCGATCGAGGACGGGCGCCCCATGTCATGTGAGCTGTACGCGGTCAGCTTCGACGCGAGCGACCCCCAAGGCCTGGCTCAGTTCTGGTCCGGTGCACTGGGCTGGCCGGCAACCGAAGACCCAGGCGACGGCGTAACGCTGAGGCCGGGCGACGACAACGGGTTCCGGCTCAGCTTCCGTCCGAGCGGGAAGCCGACGACCGACCCGAACCGGATGCACTTCGACCTGACCAGCGAATCGCTGGACGACCAGCAGACGATCGTCAAACGATCGCTCGAGCTCGGCGCACGCCACATCGACGTCGGCCAGCGCCCCGAGGACGGCCACGTCGTGCTCGCCGATCCCGAGGGCTACGAATTCTGCGTCATCGAACCCGGCAACACGTTCCTGGCCGGCTGCGGCACCATCGGCGCCGTCAACTGTGACGGATCGCAGGAGGTTGGCTACTTCTGGAGCGCCGCGCTGGCCTGGCCACTGGTCTGGGATCAGGACGACGAAACCGCCATCCAGTCACCCCACGGCGGCTCGAAACTCACCTGGAGCGGCCCACCCCTGCTGCCGAGAACGGAACGAAACCGCCAACGCTTCGACCTGCAGACGTCGACCGGCGGCGACCACCAGGCAGAGATCAATCGTCTGCTGTCCCTGGGTGCGACTCGAACCGGCCAGGAAACACTGACCGACCCTGACGGCAACGAATTCCGGCTGCGGCCACCCCGGTAGAG
This sequence comes from uncultured Actinoplanes sp., assembly GCA_964236515.1. Classification (GTDB taxonomy): domain Bacteria; phylum Actinomycetota; class Actinomycetes; order Mycobacteriales; family Micromonosporaceae; genus Actinoplanes. The sequence goes on along the minus strand of CAXSDA010000021.1, from coordinate 146,003 downwards.
CGCCCCCAAAGCCCACTGACCTACTCGGCGGAAGCAGCGGGCGCGACCTCGGCAACAGCACGAGCAGCGTCCGGCCCCTCGGACAGCAGCACGTCGAAGCCCGGCTCGTCCAACACCGGGACCTTCAACGACAGAGCCTTGTCGTACTTGCTGCCCGGGTTGTCGCCGACCACGACGAAGGCCGTCTTCTTCGAGACCGAGCCACTCACCTTGCCGCCGCGGGACGTCACCGCCTCGGTCGCCTGGTCGCGGGAGTACGTGGTGAGCGTGCCGGTCACGACCACCGTGAGCCCCTCCAGCGGACGCGGGCCGGTGTCGGCGCGCTCGTCCTCCATGCGCACGCCGGCCGACCGCCACTTCGTGACGATGTCGCGGTGCCAGTCGACGGCGAACCACTCGGTCAGGCTCTCGGCGATGATCGGGCCGACGCCCTCGACCGCCGACAGCGCCTCCAGATCGCCGGCCGCCACCGCGGCCTCGATCGCCGTCATCGAGCCGAACTCGCGGGCCAGCGCCTGCGCCGCCGTGGGGCCGACGTGCCGGATGGACAGGGCGACCAGCACCCGCCACAGCGGCCGGGTCTTCGCCTCGGTCAGGTTCTCCAGCAGCTTGACCGCGTTGCTGCCCAGGCTGCCGTCCTTGTTGACGAAGAACGGCGACCGCACCAGCTGCTCCGCGGTCAGCCCGAACAGGTCGCCCTCGTCGGTGATCACGCCCGACTCGAGCAGCGCCGCCGCCGCCTTGTAGCCGAGCACCTCGATGTCGAACCCGCCCCGCCCGGCCAGGTGGAACACCCGCTCGCGCAGCTGCGCCGGGCACGACCGGGTGTTCGGGCACCGGATGTCGATGTCGCTCTCCTTGGCCGGCGCCAGCGCGGTGCCGCAGGCCGGGCAGTGCGTCGGCATGACGAACGCGTGCGCGTCGTCCGGCCGCAGGTCGATCACCGGTCCGAGCACCTCCGGGATCACGTCCCCGGCCTTGCGCAGCACCACCGTGTCGCCGATCCACACGCCCTTGCGCTCGACCTCGCGCGCGTTGTGCAGCGTGGCCAGCGCGACCGTCGAGCCCGCCACCTTCACCGGCTCGAGCACCGCGAACGGCGTGACCCGGCCCGTACGGCCGACGTTGACGTCGATGTCGAGCAGCTTGGTGGTGACCTCTTCCGGCGGGTACTTGAACGCGATGGCCCAGCGGGGCGCCCGGCTGGTCGATCCGAGCCGGCCCTGGATGGCCACCGCGTTCACCTTGATGACCACGCCGTCGATCTCGTGCTCGACGTCGTGGCGGTGCTCGGCGTAGTACGCGATGTACTCCCGGACGCCCGTCATGTCGTCGACCAGCTTCCAGCGCGTGCTGGTGGGCAGACCCCAGGACTGCAGAGCGTCGTACGCGTGGGACTGCGAGTCCGGCGTGAACCCGCGCCGCGCCCCGATCCCGTGCACCACCATCCGCAGCCCCCGGGACGCGGTGATGCGCGGATCCTTCTGTCGCAGGCTGCCGGCGGCCGCGTTGCGCGGGTTGGCGAACGGCGCCTTGCCCGCCTCCACGAGCGACGCGTTCAGATCGGCGAACGCGGACCCCGGGAAGTAGATCTCGCCGCGCACCTCGACCAGTTCCGGCGGGCTGTCGTCGGTGAGCCGCTCGGGGATCTCCCGGATGGTGCGCACGTTGGAGGTGACGTCCTCGCCCGTGCGGCCGTCGCCGCGCGTGGCCCCGCGGACGAGCTTGCCCTTCTCGTACGTCAGGTTGATGGCCAGGCCGTCGACCTTGAGCTCGCAGATGAACTGGACCGGGCCGCCGGCGTCGCGCTCGGTCCGCTCGGCCCACGTCTGCAGCTCGTCGAGGTCGAAGACGTTGTCCAGCGACATCATCCGCTCGGCGTGGTCGACCGCGGTGAAGAGCGTGGAGAACGTGCCGCCCACGTTCTGCGACGGCGAGTCGGGCGTGCGCAGCGCCGGGAACTGCGCCTCGAGCGCCTCCAGCTCCTTGAGCAGCTTGTCGAACTCGGCGTCGGAGACGGTCGGCGAGTCGAGCACGTAGTACCGGTACTGATGGCCGCGCAGCTCGTCGCTCAGCTCGGCGTGCCGCGTGCTGGCCTCGGGCGTCGGCTCGGCGCCGGCGGCCGCCTCCTGCTCAGGCGTGGGCCCGGTCTCGGCCAGCTCCTCCGCCGCGTCGACGTCCGCTTTCCTGGCCACCAGCAACCTCCGTGCTCGAGTTCTCACCAGCACGTTAGTCGCCGGGTACGACACTTTCGGGTCTCGCCACGACCTGGGTACCGTGCAGCGATGAAGACCGTTCTCGTCGTGGTGCTGGCGGCCGTCGTCGTCGCGCTGATCTTCTTCGCGCGGCGCAACTGGCCGCGGCGCGGCGAGATCTGGTGGGCCGACGTGCCGTACGCGGACGGCACCGGCTCGAAGGTCCGCCCCTGCCTCGTGCTGGGCCGGCGCCTGGTCGGCGTCTCGGTCCTGAAGATCACCAGCCAGGACAAGAGCCATCGCCGCGACCACGTGCCGATCCCGACCCGGAGCTGGGACCCGCGGGCCCAGCACGACAGCTACCTCAATGTCGCCGAGCCGTTGACGGTGCGGCCGAAAGCCTTCGAACGCCGCGCCGGGACGTGCGACCCGGCGATCCTGAAGTGGGTCGGCAAGCAGTCGGCGCGTTAGAGGCAGCGCGCGAGGAGTTCGCGCCGGCTGCGGCTACCGGTCTTGTCGAAGATCGACTTCAGATGGTCCTGCACGGTGTGCTGCGACAGGAACATCCGGGCCGCCGTCGCACGGGTGTCGGCGCCGTCGGCGAGGACGTGTAGCAGCTCGCCCTCCCGCGCGCTCAACCCGTAGGCCCGGGCGAACAGCTCCAGCCGCTCGACCGGGGACGCGAGGTCGATCGTGACCGCGATGTCGTCCGACAGTCGCGCCGCCCGCAGGGTCACCCACACCCCGCCGCCGAGATGGACCGCGGCCTCGGCCGGGTGGTCGTCGACGCCGTCCTCCACCGCCCGCAACTGCGCCGCCACGTTGTACGCGGCCGCCGGCACCGGCGAGCGCCCCTCCGGCGTCGGCAGCAACCGCCGCAGGTAGTCGACGGCCTGCCCGGTCTGCGCGCGCATGGTCAGATCCGGCCCGAGCAGCAGCACCAGCGCTTCGCGGGGAACCTCGAGACCGGCCCGGGCCACGAACGTGGCCGCTTGAGCACCCCGGAGCGCGGCCGTGATGCCCGGCGCCACCGACGCCAGCACCTCGGCCTCGGCCGGCGTGAACGACGTGCCCCGCCACAGATCCAGGAAGCCCCAGCAGCCGTAACGGTCCCGGAACACCACCGACGCGACGTCGGCGATCCCGGCGTCACGCAGCAACGCCCGCCAGGCCGAGCCGGAGCCGGAGCCGGAGCCGGAGCCGGAGCCGGAGCCGTCGAGCCGAGACAGAAGTCCGACCGGCGGATCGCTCAGGGTCGTCCAGCGGTTGGCCGCGGTCGCGTACTTCAGGCGGATCACCCGCGGCAACTGATCCAGCAACGGCACGTCGGCCAGCGGGTCGGCGCCCACGGACGTACGCGGGTCGGTCAGCACGAAGACGTACGCGTCGAACGCCACGACCGGCCGCAGCGCGTCGAGCACCGCGGTCCGCAACGCCCGCGCGGTCAGACCCCCGCCGGCCAGACCACCGCCGGCCACACCCGCGCCGGCGAGCCCGGCGATCACGTCGCTCAACGGGACGGCCACGGTCGAAGCGTATGGAAGACCCCACCGATCTGGGATACGCACCGGCCGGACCGGACCGCGATGCTGGACCCATGGTCACCCTGTTGATGGAACACGCGATCACCGACTACGACACGTGGAAGCAGGCGTTCGACCGGTTCGCCGGCAAGCGCGCGGCCGCCGGCGTCCGTACTCACCGCATCGGCAAGGACGCCGCGGACGAGCACTACCTCGTGATCGAACTCGACTTCGACCGCCGGGAACAGGCCGAGGTCTTCCGGACCTTCCTCATCGAGCAGGTCTGGGCGGTCCCGGCCAACGCACCCGCCCTGAACGGCGCGCCCCTGACCCGGATCCTGGAGCCGGCCTAAACCTCGGACAGGCGCAGGGCGGCTTCGCGGCAGGCCTTCAGGACCGTCCGCGCGTACGCCGGCGACGCTCCGGCCAGTCCGCAGGCCGGCGTCACCACCACCTGTTGCGGGAGCCGCGTCGCGGGGAACGCCAGCCGGTCCCACACCGTCTGCACGCGCGCGGCGATCTGTTTCGACGACATCGGCCGCTCGGTCGACGGGACGGACGTCGGCGCCGCCCCGGCGAAGAAGCCCAGACCGGCCTCGATGGCCTCGCCCAGCGGGTCGAGATCCGTGAGCAGCGACAGGTCGAGCGACACGGCCGCGGCGCCCGCATCGCGAACGACCTGCAGCGGTACGTCCGGCGCACAGCTGTGCAGGATCACCGGCACGCCGACGGCCTCGACGACCGTACGGAGGCCGGTGGCCGCGTCCGGCCCGTCGACCGGCGGGTACACGCTCAGCCCGCTCTCGGTCTTCACCCGACCGGCGATCACCGTGGTCAGCGACGGCTCGTCCAGCTGCAGCAGCACCGACGCCCGGGGCAGCCGCTTCCGGACCTCGGCCACGTGCCGCCGCAGACCCTCGGCCAGCGAGTCGGTGAGGTCCCGGACCGCGCCGGCGTCACGCAGCATCCGGCCGCCGATGGACAGCTCGATGCCCGCGGCCAGGGTCCACGGACCGGCCGCCTGCAGCTTGACCACTCCGGCGTAGCCGTCGCCCTGTTCGGTCAACTGGTCGACGTCGCGTTCCAGCAGGTCGGCCGTCCGGCGGAGATCCTGACCGGGGCGGGGTGCCACCTGCCAACGCCCGGCGTAGAGCTGGACCGGCAGGTCGACGAGGAAGCCGGTGCTGCGCCCGATGAGGTCCGCGCCAGGGCCGCGGGCCGGCAGCTCGGCCAGGTGCGGCAGGTCGGGCAGCTCGCCGAAGACCAGCCGCTGGGCCTCGGCGATGTCGGTGCCGGGCAGCGAGCCGACGCCACTGGCCGATCCGGACGGCCACGGAAAAGCCGGAACAACGTCAGGCACGGGTCTCCTCGATGGTGGCCGAGCCGAGCACGATGTCGCCGTGCGGGTCGGGCCGGTAGGCGACCACGGCCTGGCCCGGGGCGATCCCCTGGGCGGGCCGGCGCAGGGACGCGGTCAGCGAGTCCGGGGAAACGGTGACGACGGCCGGAACCACGTCGCCGTGCGCCCGCATCTGGACCTCGCACTCGACCGGCGCCGGCGAGGGCTCGTGCCAGATTGGCCGGCTGGCGGTCACCTCGGCCACGGACAGGTCGTCACGGGAGCCGACGACCACGGTATTGGTCACCGGCGTGATCGACAGGACGTAGCGGGGCCGGCCGTCCGGGGCGGGCACCCGCAGGTCGAGCCCCTTGCGCTGGCCGATGGTGTACCCGTACGCCCCGGCGTGCTGCCCGAGCACCGCGCCGGAGCGGGCGTCCACGATGTCTCCGGGCGCCGACCCGAGCCGCGCCGCGAGGAAGCCCTGGGTGTCGCCGTCGGCGATGAAGCAGATGTCGTGCGAGTCGGGCTTGCCGGCCACGGCCAGCCCCCGCGCGGCGGCCTCGGCCCGGACCTGCTCCTTGGTCGAGTCGCCGAGCGGGAAGACGGCGTGGTCGAGCTGCGACCGGGTCAGCACGGCCAGCACGTACGACTGGTCCTTGGCCATGTCGACGCTGCGCCGCAGCCGCCCGTCGGCGCCGAGCCGGGCGTGGTGGCCGGTGACCACGGCGTCGAAGCCGAGGGCGATCGCCCGGTCCAGGACCGCCTCGAACTTGATCTTCTCGTTGCAGCGCAGGCAGGGATTGGGCGTACGACCGGCGGCGTACTCGGCGACGAAGTCGTCGACCACCTCGTCGTGGAACTTGTCGGCCATGTCCCACACGTAGAACGGGATGCCGATCACGTCGGCGGCCCGGCGGGCGTCCCGTGAGTCCTCGAGCGTGCAGCAGCCGCGGGCGCCGGTCCGGTACGTCTGGGGGTTACGGGACAGCGCCAGGTGCACGCCGGTCACGTCGTAGCCGGCGTCGGCCGCGCGGGCCGCCGCCACGGCGGAGTCCACCCCACCCGACATCGCCGCCAGAACTCGCATGTCGTCCAGCCTAACGGGGAGTTTTCCAGGCGGTCGCCCGCCGGGCGCGCTCGACCGCGCCGGGGAGCGCACCGAGCAGCGCCGCGATGTCGGCCGGGACCGAGGTGTGCCCGAGGGTGAACCGCAGCGACGACCGGGCGGCCTCATCGTCGGCGCCCATGGCCAGCAGCACGTGCGACGGCTGGGCCACGCCGGCCGAGCACGCCGAGCCGGTCGAGCAGGCCACCCCGGCCGCGTCCAGGAGCATCAGCAGCGCGTCACCCTCACAGCCGGGGAACGAGAAGTGGGCGTTGCCGGGGAGCCGGTCGGACGGGTCGCCGTTGAAGATCGCGTCCGGCACCGCGGCCCGTACGCCCGTGACCAGTTCGTCGCGCAGCCCGGCGACCCGGGCGGCGTACTCCTGCTGGTTCTTCACCGCGGTCTCGACGGCCACGGCGAAGGCGGCCACCCCGGGGGTGTCGAGAGTGCCCGAGCGTACGTCCCGTTCCTGGCCACCGCCGTGCAGCAACGGGGTGCAGGCCACGTCCCGGCCGAGCAGCAGCGCGCCGACGCCGACCGGCCCGCCGAGCTTGTGCCCGGTGAGCGTGAGCGCGGCCGCCCCGGTGGCGGCGAAGTCCACCGGGATCTGGCCGACCGCCTGCACGGCGTCGGTGTGGAACGGCACCCCGGCCCGGGCGGCCAGCCGGGCCAGCTCGGCGATGGGCTGGAGGGTGCCGACCTCGTTGTTGGCCCACTGCACGCTGACCACGGCCAGCTCGTCGCCCCGGGTGGCCAGCAGGTCGGCGTAGAAGTCCAGGTCGAGGTGCCCGTCGGCGGTCACCGGCAGCCAGGTCACGGTCGCGTCCTCGTGGGTGGCGAGCCACTCGGCCGGGTCGAGCACGGCATGGTGCTCGATGGCCGAGACGGCGACCCCAGCCCGCCCGGACGCCCAGAACAGGCCCTTGACGGCGAGGTTGTCGCTCTCCGTCCCGCCGCTGGTGAAGACGACCTCGGACGGCCGGGCGCCGAGCACCGCGGCGATCCGCTCGCGGGACTCCTCGACCAGCCGGCGGGCGTGCCGGCCGGCGGTGTGCAGGGACGACGGATTGCCGACGCTCCGGGCGGCCGCGACGTACGCGTCGAGCGCTTCGGGGAGCATCGGCGTGGTCGCCGCGTGATCCAGGTATGCCATCAATGGAAAGCTTAGGCCGTCAACGAAGTAGTTCAGACGGGCGTGGCGGTCACCACCACGTTGTCCTGGTAGTGGCCGGTCTTGGAGTCGAACCGGCCGCCGCAGGTGATCAGCGTCAACCGGACGGCACCGTCGCGGGCGAAGTACTTCTCCAGCGGAATGTTCGTCTTGGCGTACCGTTCCCGGGCTACCACGGTGAACGCCCGCCGGTCGAGGTAGATCCGGTCGCCGGGCTTCAGCGAGCCGAGCCGGAAGAACGCGCCCGCGCCCTGGGCGGCGCTGTCCACGTGCCCGGCGACGACGATCGAGCCGGTCGTGGCGGTGGCGCCGGGGCCGAATTTGTACCAGCCGACGTGGTCGATGCTCGGCGGCACGGCGAAGTCGCCGGTGGCCGGGTCGACGCCGGCGGCGCTCACCGTGGCGTCCAGCTTCAACGCGGGGATCCGCAGCTCGCGGGGGGCGACCTCCGGGCCGGCGGAGGGTTGGGCCGACGTCGACGTCGACCCCGGTGCCGGGACAACCGGTGCCGCCGAGGCCAGGGCAGTGACCGCCGGCCCGCCCACGTCCGGAGGGGTGGCGGCCCGGCAGGCCGCCACCCCGAACGTGACCAGGCACGCGGCGCCCGCAACGAGCAGGAGCAGCGCGCGGGCCTTCACCGCGCGGAGAACAGCCGGCGGCCGCCGATGCCGATCAGCAGCAGACCGGCCAGGGCCAGCCCGTACCAGGGCAGGCCGAGCCCACGGTCGGCCAGGCCGCCGCTGCCGCTGGGCACGCCGCCGGGCGCCGACCAGAGACCGCTCATCGTCTGGGTCACCAGGGACAGCGTCTTGTCGTCGGCCGAGCCGATCGCGTACACGATCGTCGCGGTGCCCTCCTTGAGGTCCAGGTTCGCCGGGCCGAGCACGACCGTGTCGGTGCCGGCGAGCACCACGTCGGCCTTGACGGTGCCGGCCGGCAGGTCGGCCTTGGCCTCGTTGGGGTTGGTCAGGTTCTTGAAGACCGGCTTGCCGCCGGCGCGGACGTCCACGGCCGGCGCGGCCGCGGTGTGCCGGACGGTGAGCCGGGCCTGGCCGGCGGCGAGCTTGCTCACGTCGTTGACGAACGGGGTGAGCGCGGGCTTGCCGTCGGCGGTCAGGTGCGCGACCAGACTGATGTTCGCGCCGCCGGGCACCTTGGCCCCCTTGACGGTCAGAATGGCACTACCGACCGGGTCACCCGGCTTGGTCAGCGCGATGTCGTAACTGCCTTCCGGCAGAGTGAGGGGGCCGGCCACCTTGCCCGGCTGGAAGTTGGAGAGGGTCTTGGTGCCGTTGACGTAGACGTCCACCGGCTGACCGGGTATGCCGTGGACGACGGACACCTGCGAGCTGGCCGCGAAGGCCGGGGTCGCGAACAACGAGAAACCGGCCACGGCCAGGAGGCCGGCCAGAATCCATCGGATCGGGCGCATCTGCGATTCCCTTCATCGGTACGAGCACCCGGGAGTTCGCCCGGTTCGACGCATGTGGATGCGCTTCGTGGGAAGAAGTGCATCCGGGATCGGCCCGGCGGTCGTATCTATGAGTGGACCAGCGTGGAAGGAGGTCGATGAGTTCCGAATCAGAGCTCGCCGAACACTTCCGCGCGGGCGACGAACACGCGTTGCGGATCGCCTACGACCGCTACGGTGGCGCCGTGTTGCACCTGGCCTCCCGCCTGCTGGCGAACCGCGCCGACGCCGAGGACGTCGCCCAGGTGACGTTCGTGGCCGCCTGGCAGGGTCGGGGTACGTACGACCCGGAACGCGGCGGCATGCTCAGCTGGCTGCTGGGCATCGCGCGGCGCAAGGCGGTCGACCGGCTGCGGACGGCGGCGCGCGAGAACCGGGCGACGGACACGGTGCGGGCGCTGCCGGAACCGAGTTCCGGGGACGCCGACCCGGAACGCGTCCTGGACCGCCTGGTCGTCGCGGACGAGCTGGCCCTGCTGCCGCCGGAGCAACGACGCACACTGGAACTGGCCTTCTACGACGACCTCACGCATCCGCAGATCTCCGCAGTCACCGGCCTGCCGCTGGGCACGGTCAAGAGTCACATCCGCCGCGGCATGGCGCGGCTCCGAGAGCGATGGGAGGTGGACCGTGCCGCACCTCGACCCCGATCGGCTGGTCCTTCTCGCGCTCTCTGACGCTGACGCGGACGCGACCGAGAACGACCACCTGGCCTCTTGCGCCGCCTGCCGGGGCGAGGTCGAGTCGCTGCAGCACGTGGCCGAGTTGGGCGCGGAGACGCAGGGCCTGGTCGGGCTCCCCCCGCCGCCGGCGCACGTCTGGCAGAGCATTCAGGACCACATCCACGACCCCGCGGCCGTACGCCCGTCTCCCGCGGCGGCGCCGAGACCGCGGCGGCGATGGTTGGCGCCCGTGCTGTCCGCGGTGGCCGCGGCCCTCCTGGCAGTGGCCGGCACGGTGACGGTGATCCGGCTCACCGACCGGCCGGCCGCGCCCGACGTCACCGCCCGGGCCACGCTCGCCCCGCTGACCCTGGCTCCGGCGACGGCGACCGGCCTGGCCCGGATCCTGTCCGGCGACGAACTGGCGCTGACCGTCCGGAACCTGCCGCTGACCACCGGCTACTACGAGGTCTGGCTGATCGACCCGGAGAACCTGACGAAGATGATCGCGGTCGGCAACCTGGCCGGCTCGACCGGCGTCGTGCTGCCGCTGCCGCCGGGCGCCGACCTGAACCGCTACCGCCTGGTCGACATCTCGGCCGAGGCCTACGACGGAAATGCCGCGCATTCCGGCAAAAGCCTCCTGCGCGGCACCCTGACGAGCTGAGTACGTTCTCTACCTGCGCCTGCCCTACTTGCGCTTGCGGATCTCGTCGTCGGCCTGTGGGACGACCTTGAACAGGTCACCGACCACGCCGAAGTCGGCCAGCTCGAAGATCGGCGCCTCGGCGTCCTTGTTGACCGCGACGATCGTCTTGCTGGTCTGCATCCCGGCCCGGTGCTGGATCGCCCCGGAGATTCCCAGTGCCACGTACAGCTGCGGGGACACCGTCTTGCCGGTCTGCCCGACCTGGAACTGATGCGGGTAGTAGCCCGAGTCGACCGCCGCGCGGGACGCCCCGACGGCGCCGCCGAGCAGATCGGCCATCTCCTCGACCAGCGCGAAGTTGTCCGCGTTACCGACTCCGCGACCACCGGACACCACGATCGACGCCTCGGTCAGTTCCGGCCGGGAACCCTTCTGCTCGGCCACCCGGTCGGTGACCTTCGCCAGCTTGTCGGTGTCCGACACGCTGACCGTGAGCTGCTCCACCTGCGGGCTGGCGGCGGCCGCGACCGGGGTCACCGAGTTCGGGCGAATCGTGACGATGGGCAGACCCTTGGTCACCTTCGACGTGACGATGACCTGGCCGGCGAACACCGTCTGCGTCGCCGTCCCGTCCCCGGCCACCGCCACCGCATCGGTCAGCAGACCGTTGTCCAGCTTGACCGCGAGCCGCCCGGCGATCTCCTTGCCCTCCTGCGTCGACGCCAGCAGCACCGCCGCCGGCTGCACCGACTTCACCAGCTCGGCCACCACGGTCGCCTTCGGGGCGACCAGGTAGCCGTCGACGTCGTCACCCTCACCGGCGTAGATCTTCACCGCGCCGTACTCGCCCAGCTTCTCGGCGAACTGCGCGGCGGCGCCGGCCCCGCCGAGGACCACGGCCGACGGCTCGCCCAGCTCGCGGGCGATCGTCAGCATCTCCAACGTGACCTTCTTGACGCCGGCCGCCTGCGAGGCCTCGACGACAACCAGAACTTCAGCCATGTCTTCTCTCCCGCTCGCTGCTCAGACGAACTTCTCGGACGCCAGGAACTCCACCAGCGCGGTCCCGCCGTCACCCTCGTCGGCGACCTTCGTCCCACCGGATCGGACCGGCCGCCGGTTGAACTCGACCACCTGCGACGTCGCCCCCGCCGTACCGACCTCAGCCGCGTCGACACCCAGATCGGCCAGGCCCAGGGTCTGCACCGGCTTCTTCTTCGCCGCCATGATCCCCTTGAACGACGGGTACCGGGGTTCGTTGATCGTGTCCCACACCGACACCACCGCCGGCGTCGACGCCGTGATCACCTCGTAGCCCTCGTCGGTCTGCCGCTCGATCGTCAGCGTGTTCCCGTCCACGGTCAGCTTCCGGGCGCCGGTCAGCGCCGCCACCCCCAGCCGCTCGGCCAGCATGTGCGGCATCACCTGCACCCGCCCGTCGGTCGACTCCGCCCCGCACAGGATCAGGTCTGCGTTCAGCGTCCCCAGCGCCGCCGCCAGCACCTTGGAGGTGGCTACCGCGCAGGAGCCGTGCAACGCCTCGTCCGACACGTGGACCGCCTTGTCCGGGCCCATCGACAGCGCCTTGCGGATCGAGTCGGTCGCCCGGTCGGGACCCATCGTCAGGATGGTCACCTCACCGCCGTGGGCTTCCTTGATCTTCAGCGCTTCCTCGATGGCGTACTCGTCCATCTCATTGATCACGTTGCTCGCCGAGCCGCGCTCCACCGTGTTGTCCGAGGCGCTCAAAGCACGTTCGGTACCGGAATCCGGCACCTGCTTCACCAAAACCACGATGTTCATCGCGCTCCTATCCCCATCGGTCCTGCCGCCACCCAGTTCGTAGGTTACCCGTCAGTAGCTTACGGAAGGCCGCAACCCACAGTGACACACCTCACGAGGGCCGGCCGCCCGTACCCATCCTCTCGATCTCGATGCCATCCGTCACCTCGGGCCGCCTTCTTGACCCGATTGGTCAATAATCGATCGCGTGTTCGCTGGCGTACGGGCGTGGTTCGACCCGGAGAAGGTGGAGACGGTCGGCGAGCGGCCGGACTACCGCTTCTCGCTGGCCAACGAGCGCACTTTCCTGGCCTGGATCCGGACCGGCCTGGCGCTGATCGCCGGCGGCCTGGCGTGCGCCCAGTTCCTGCCGCCGCTGCCGATCCGGTACCTCCGCGAGGTGATCTCGCTGGCCCTGCTGGTGCTGGGCGCGATCGTCGCCCTGCGCGCGGTCGACCACTGGGCCCGGATCGAACGGGCCATGCGGACCGGCACCGAACTGCCCGCGTCCCGGTTCCCGGCGGTACTGGCGATCACGGTCGCGCTGGGCGCGTTCAGCCTCTTCGCCGCGATTCTCGTACGGGTGATCACGTGAGCGACGCCGGCGCCTCGATCGAACGGACCCGGCTCGCGTGGCGGCGCACCGGCCTGTCGGCCTCGGCGGCCGCGCTGCTCGCCGTCCGGCCGGCCTTCCGGCCCCATCCGGGTGCGGCGACGATCCTGGTCACGGTGGCTATGACGGCCGCCTGGGCGGCGCTGGTCGTGCTCGGCCATCGCCGTACCCGCACGCTCGAGGACCGTCCGCCTCGACCCGTACACCGGACGATCCCTCTCTACGCGATGATCGCCATCGGGATGGCCCTCATCGGCGGACTGGTTGTCACCCTTTGATCGGTGCCGTTCGCGCGGATGCGCGGCATCATTGCCTCATGGTCCGGTTGTTCGTCTTCCTGGCAGCCGTCGAGCTCGTTCTCGTCGTGCTGGCGCTGATCAGCGTGCTGTCCGTGGACCGGGTCCGGAATCTGCCGCGGTTCCTCTGGGTCCTGGTCATCTTCGTCATCCCGATTCTCGGCGCCATGTCCTACTTCCTGACCGGACGCCCGGTTACGGCGCCGGTCGAGGGCGCCCCGCGCCGGGCTGCCTCGCCGCCCTCCTCCCCCGACGACGACGCGGACTTTCTTCGCCGGGTGGACACCGAGCAGTCCCGTCGGGACCGCGAGCTGCTGGCGCAATGGGAGCGGGACCTGCAGAACGGCGACGACGACAAGTAGGGGCTCAGCGTCGGGGCACGACCAGACCCGTCTCGTAGGCGATGATCGTCAGCTACACCCGGTCCCGGGCGTCCAGCCTCCCTCGAACCCGTCAGGCGAGATTGGCCGAGCGGGGGTACGCGTCGGTGGGGTCGGTCAGCACGTTGACCAGGTAGGGAACGCCGGCCGCGAAGGCTCGCTCCAGCGCCGGCCCCAAATCGGCCGGCTTCTCCACCGTCTCCCCGCCGCCGCCCAGCGCCTTCACCACGTCGTCGTAGCGCAGCCCGGGCTGCAGGTCGGCGGCCACGTCGTAGCCGTACATGGCCTGCATCGGGTGCTTCTCCAGCCCCCAGATGCCGTTGTTGCCGACCACGATCACCACCGGCAGGTTCTGCCGGACCAGCGACTCGGCGTCCATCAGGGAGAACCCGGCGGCGCCGTCGCCCATCAGCACACAGATCTGCCGGTCGGGGTAGGTGACCCGGGCACCCATGGCGTACCCCATGCCGGTGCCGAGGCAGCCGTACGGGCCGGGATCGAGCCAGGTGCCCGGCCGGGCCGGCTCCAGGTACCGCCCGGCGTAGGACACGAAGTCGCCGCCGTCGCCGATGGTCACCGCGTCGGGGGCCAGCACCTTGCGCAGCTCGCCGTAGACCCGGGCCGGCTTGATCGGGTCGGTGTCGGCGGCCATCGCCTCGGCGTCCCGGGTCTGCCCGGCGTCCTCGGCCGACCGCAGCCCGTCGATCCACTCCGCATGGCCTTTGCTCTCACCGGTGTGATCGGCGATCGCGGTCAGGATGGCCCGCAGGTCGCCGGCGGGCGACACCGCCACCTCGGCGTGCGTGGCCCGCTGACTCGGCGCGTCCACGATGTGCACGACCTTCGCCGCCGCGAACTCCCCGAACCCGAGCCGGAAGTCCAGCGGGGTGCCGATCACCGCGACCACGTCGGCCTCGTTCAGGGCCGGCCGGCGCGCCTTGGAAAAAGCCAGCGGATGGCCGGGCGGCAGCGTGCCGCGGCCCATGCCGTTGGTGAACACCGGGATCTGCAGCGCCTCGGCCGCCGCCCGCAGCGCCTCGGTGGCGTCGCCGGCCCACACGTCGGAGCCGGCGATGATCACCGGTCGCTCCGCCCCGGCCAGCATCGACGCCGCCTTGGCGACCTCGTCCGGGTCGGCCTCGAGCACCGGGATGCCGGGGTTCTGCGGGGCATCGGCGTCGTCGGTGGAGAACAGCACCTCGAGCGGGACGTCGAGGAAGGCCGGCCCGCGGTGCGGGGTGAGCGCGGCGGTCAGTGCTTTCGCCACCTCGGCCGGGATGTCGCCGGTGCCGCCGACCGTGGCCGCGTACTTGGTGACCGGGGAGACCAGCGGGATGTGGTCGATCTCCTGCAGGCTGCCCGAGCCCCAGCGGAAGGCGGGTGCCCTGCCGCCCATCACCAGGACCGGCGAGGCGTTGAAGAACGCGCTGGTCAGCCCGGAGATGCCGTTGGTGACGCCGGGGCCGGCGGTGAGGACCGCCACCCCGGGGCGGCGCTGTAGCTTGGCCACCGCCTCGGCGGCGAAGACCGCCACCTCGGCAACGAAGAGCACGAAGACCGCGGACTGCTCGTGCCGCACGTCGTAGATCGGGAAGCCGGATTTGTGCGCGGCGTCGTAGAGCGGGAACACGTGTCCGCCGGACAGGGTGAACATCTCCGTCACGCCGTACGCGCGCAGGGCCGCCAGGGCCAGGTCGCCGCCGTGTCCTTCGATCATGCCCGCTCCTACCGCTCGGTAACGTCGCGCCGCACGCTACCCGGCCGCGCGCCGAAGGTGAATCCCGATCACATTATCGCCGTGGATCAATCCCCGGTTCGGCACGGTCAGCGTACCGACGCCGAGTTCCCCGGCCGGCGTGCCGGCACCGTCAGCGGTACCTCTCGTACAGGTCGCGTGCCTGGTCGAGGAGTTGGTGAACCGAGCTGGTGAGCGAGTCGCCGGTGCCGTAGCTGTACGCGAACACCAGCGCGGCCAGCGGCGCGGCGATCAGGAGGGCGATCGAGAACAACACCTGGAGGAACCGCGCGAAGCCGCCTCGCTTGCGCCGGCCCCGATTCGGCGAGGGAGCGGGCCGGTTGGCCGGGGGGCGCGTGGCCGGGGGCCGTTGCGTGGTGGTCGGCAGGGACCGTGTCCGCGGCGGCGGGGTCTGCGCCGAACCACGCCGCGAGTTCTGGGAGGTCCGGGAGTTCTGGGGGTTCGGGGCCGCGGGGTTCGAGGTCGCGGGGTTCGGGGCCGGGTCGCGGGGCGGGGACGAGACCGGGCGGGGCGCGGGCGATGTCGGCCGGACGGGACCGGACCGGTGCGGGTCGGAACGCGCGTGGTTCGGGCGCCAGGTCGGGTCGGTGGCGACCGTCTGTTCCATGTCCGGTTCCCAGACCGGCGGGGCGGCGTCGGGCCACGGGTCGACCGCCGGCGGGATGATGTCGCTGCGGTCCTGGGGAACCGTCTCCAGATCGTCGACCGAAACGGGCGGGACCACCGCGCCCCGCCCGGCGGACGCCGGCGGCCTGGACCCGGCAGCGACCTCCGCCCCCCGGGTCGGGTTCCGGGCGGAGACGCGTACGTCATCGTTGTTGTCCCGGCGGTCGAAGATCAGCCGGAGTTCGGCGGTCGGGCCCGGGGCGGCCGCGCCGGTGGCCAGCAACGCCGCGTCGGCCAGGATGCTGCCCTCGGCGACCACCAGCTCGGGCTGCTCGATGACCACCGGCGCCTCGCCCAGCTCGCGGTGCAGCAACGTCGCGACCAGCGGGATCCGGCTCGCGCCGCCGACCAGGAAGACGCCGGCCAGACGCCCGTCGGGCAGGTCGGCCCAGCGCAGCAGGCGCTTGGTCACCTGCACGGTCTGGTCCAGCACCGGCCGGGCCAGTTCCTCGAGCTCGTCGCGGGTCAGGTGGATCTCGCGGTCCAGCAGCGGCAGTACGAAGTCGGCCGACTGGTAGCGGGACAGCCGCTCCTTGGCGTTGCGCACGTCGTCCCACAGCTGGCGCTGCGCCCGGCGTTCCTCCAGCGTGGCCGGCTCGGACAGCCGCTTCCAGGTCGCGGCCCCGTCCTCGCCCAGCATCCGGCCGACGTGCTCGACGATCGCCGCGTCCACGTCCAGGCCGCCGATGTCGTCCCGGCCGTCGACCGCCAGCACCTCGAACCCCTCGGCCGTACGGGCGACCACGCTCGCGTCGAACGTGCCCGCCCCGAAGTCGTGCACCACCACGACCGACCCGATCGGCACGTCCCGGCCCAGCACCTCGGCGAAGTAGGTGGCCGCGGCCACCGGCTCGGCGACCAGGCGGGAGTCGGTGAGCCCGGCCCGGTCGGCCGCGTCCACCAGCAGCGACCGGCGGGTCGTGCCCCACGTCGCCGGGCAGGTCAGCGTGACCTCGGTCGGGACCGGACCGGCGGCCCGCCGCCATTCCTCGGCCACCCGGGACAGCACGGCGGCCATCAGCTCGACCACCGGAAACTCGTGGTCGCCCAGCAGCACCAGGCCGTCGTCGACGCGGCGCTTGGGGTTGGGCTCGAACCGGGCCGGGTCGAGGCGGGCGCTGTGCACCGCGTCCCGGCCGGCGATCAGCTCGCCGCCGGGCTCGGCGTAGACCGCCGACGGCAGAAGCGGCGAGCCGTCGACCAGAATCGGCCGGGCCCGCCCGTCCGGCCAGCGAGCCACCGCGACCGTGTTCGAGGTGCCGAAATCGATGCCGAGCGCGTGCCGCTTGCCGGCGCCCGGATCGATGGACATGCCGCCGAGTGTAGGCGGTGCGATCTCAGGTGGTCTTCCAGTGCAGGCTGCCGTCGATCGCGGGCAGGCAGATCAACACCGACCCGTCCCGGGCCCGGCCCAGCGCGTCGACCGGATTGCAGGTCTGATCCTCGACCGCGCCGCTCTGCACCGAGCCGGTCGGGGCCGGCGTGGGCAGCACGCTGTCGGGGACGGTCGAGCGCGGCGACGGCGCCATGGTGTCGGCCGGCCGGCTCGGCGCGTTGCCGGGCAGCAGCAGCGCGGGCACCGACGTCCGGGGCGGCGGGCTCGGGGCCGCCACCGCGCCGCCGCCCGGCTCCACCGGCGCTCGCGTCGCCGACGATCTCGGAGTCGTCCGGCTGGAGGAGGAGGTCCCGGGCGACGGGCCGGTCATCAGCGGGCTGGGCACACCGGCGACGGCCGGCGGGATCAGGCGCGGCGCACCGGCCAGCGAATTCGCCTGGGTGTTCCCGCCGCCGCCGTGATGACTGGTGCCAAACGTGACAAATCCGATGACCGCGCACAGAGCCACTTGAACGGCGATCAACGCCGAGGCCATCCGCACGGTGCGCCGCGTGCGAGCGCGCGGCACCGGTTCCGTCACAGGGGCGAACTTTATGTCACCTGGTCGATGTAAGCGAGCCTTACCGGCCGGTGAACTTGGGCGGCCGCTTATCCAGGAACGCCGCCGTGCCCTCGGCCATGTCCTCGCTGGCGAACAACGAGGCGAACAACTGGCTCTCCCAGACCAGGCCGGAAGCCAGATCCAGACCGAGACCGACGTCGATCGCCTGCTTGGCCGCGCGCAGGGCCAGCGCCGGCCCTTCGGTGTACGCACGGACCAGCGCCACCGCTTCGGAGTACACGTCGACGGCCGGGACAACCCGGTCGGCCAGCCCGATCCGCAGCGCCTCGTCCGCGCCCGCCATCCGGCCGGAGAAGATCAGGTCCTTGGCCCGGGCCGGCCCGACCAGCCGGGCCAGTCGCTGGGTGCCGCCGGCGCCCGGGATGAGGCCGAGCTTGATCTCGGGCTGGCCGAGCTTGGCGTCGTCCGCCACCACCCGCCAGTCGCAGGCCAGCGCCAGTTCGCAGCCGCCGCCGAGCGCGTACCCGGTGATCGCGGCGACCACCGGTTTGGGAATCCGGGCGACGCTGTCGAAGGCGTCCGTCAGCGCCCCGGCCCGGGCCGTCATCTGCGCGTACGTGGTGGTGGTGAACTCCCTGATGTCGGCCCCGGCAGCGAACACCTTCTCCCCGCCCCAGACCACCACCGCGCGGACCGCCGGATCGTCGCCGGCCTGCTGCGCGGCCGCCCGCAGCTCCTCCTGCACCTGCGTGTTGAGCGCGTTCATCGGTGGCCGCTCGAGCCGGATGGTGCCGATGCCGTCGGTGGTCTCCAGCCGTACGAACTCGCCCACGCCCGCCTCCTGAATGTCGGTTCAGGCCAGCCTACGACGGGTACTTTCTCCGGCGATGACGACTACGTACTACCGCGACCAGGAGGTGCTGGTCACCTCGGCGGGCGTCCGGATCGGCGGCCGCTCCTGGCGGCTGGGCGAGTTCGAGCGGGTGTGGCACGCGCAAGGGCGCAAACGGTTGCGGGCGACGGCCGGGCGCGGCGCGCTCGGGCTGGTCATGCTGACGCCGCTGGTGCTCGGCGGGCTGGCCGTCGCGGTGGCGTTCAGTCTGCACGCGTCGCGGAACCTGACGCTCATCGTGGCGTTCGCGGGCGTGCTCCTGGGCCTGGCCACGGTGCCGCTGGCCGATCTGCTGCTGGACCGGGTCGATCGCTCGTACGACCGGGGCAGCCGCCGCCGGGAGATCTGGGGACGGATCCGCGGCCGGGACGTCCTGCTGATGCAGACCGACGACGCCCAGCGGTTCGGCCGCGTCTACCGGGCGCTGGACCGCGCCCTGTCGGGCTAACTCCCGGCCGTGAACAGCGCGTCGATCTCGGCCCGGGTGGGCAGCGAGGGGAACGCGCCCACCTTGCGGACGCAGGCGGCGCCGGCCGCGCAGGCCCAGCGGGCCGCCTCGGTGAGGTCCCGACCCTCGCCCCAGGCCACGGCGAGCGCGCCGGTGAAGGCGTCCCCGGCGGCGGTGGTGTCGACGACCTTGACCGGGAACGCCGGGATGCGGGTGTTCGTGCCGTCCCGGTCGGCGTAGATCGCACCGTCGCCGGCCATCGTCATCACCACCCGGGGCACCGCGGCCAGCAGCTTGTCCACGTCCGGCGTGTCGCCCCCGGTGATCGCCAGTCCTTCGACCTGGTTGACCACCAGCAGGTCGACGTTGTCCAGCAGCTCAGGGGTCAGCGGGCGGGCGGGCGCGGCGTTGAGCACCACCCGGGTGCCGGCCGCGCGGCCCGCCCGGGCCGCCGCGATCACCGTCGCGGCCGGGATCTCCTGCTGGCAGACGAGCACGTCGCCGTCGCCGATGGCGGCCGTCTCGGCGTCGGTCAGCGCGACGAACGTGCTGTTCGCCCCCGGGCTGACCAGAATCGAGTTCTCGCCCTCCCGGTCCACCATGATCACCGCGACGCCGGAGCTGCCGTAACTGGTCCGGACCCGCTGGGTGTTCACGCCGGCCGCGGTGAGGCGGGCGTTGATGGTCACGCCGAAGGCGTCCGAGCCGATCGCGCCCAGGAACGTCACGTCCCCGCCGGCCCGGGCGGCGGCGATGGCCTGGTTGGCCCCCTTGCCGCCGGGGATCATCACGAAGTCGTCGCCGAGCACGGTCTCGCCCGGCCGGGGCAGCGTCGGCGCCAGCCCGACCAGGTCCATGTTGGCGCTGCCGACCACCACCACGCGCGGCGGCATCAGGCGGCCCGCGCGGTGTACCGGCCGGCGGAACGCTGGACCACCAGCGGCAGCCCGAACGTCTTGGACAGGTTGGCCGCGGTCAGCGTCTCGGTCAGCAGACCCGACGCGACCACGTTGCCCTCGCGCAGCAGCAGCGCGTGGGTGAAGCCGGGCGGGATCTCCTCGACGTGGTGGGTGACCAGCACCATGGCCGGCGCGTCGGGGTCCTCGGCGAGCTCGGTCAGCCGGCCCACCAGGTCCTCCCGGCCGCCGAGGTCGAGGCCGGCGGTCGGCTCGTCGAGCAGCATCAGCTCGGGATCGGTCATCAGCGCACGCGCGATCTGGGTGCGCTTGCGCTCGCCCTCGGACAGCGTGCCGAACTGTCGGTCCACCAGCGAGCCCATGCCGAGCTGGCCCAGCAACTGCCGGGCCCGGCCCTCGTCCTGGGCGTCGTACTTCTCCCGCCACCGGCCGACCACCGACCAGGCGGCGGTCACGACCACATCCAGCACCCGCTCGTCCGGTGGCACCTGCTCGGCGAACGATCCGGTGGTGATGCCGACCCGGGTCCGCAACTCGTTCACGTCGACCCGGCCCAGCCGCTCCCCCAGCACCCAGGCCGTGCCCCGGGACGGATGCATGCGGGCCGAGGCCAGGTTCAGCAGGGTGGTCTTGCCGGCACCGTTCGGCCCGAGCACCACCCAGCGCTCGTCCAGCTCGACCTGCCAGCTCAGGCTGCGCAGCAGGAAGCTCCCGCCGCGGATCACGCTCACCTTCTCGAAGAAGATGACGGTGTCCTCATCGGGCGGGTCTACCGCGGCGGGTTCGAGCACGCGTCCATGAAATCACGCGGTCCGGTCCCGCTCACGCCGTGGTCGACCCGAAAACGTCGTCCCGTACGGCGTCCAGCGCCATCCGGAGCGCACCGTGCAGGACAGGCTCGACCGCCACCTCGGTGATGACCACTTTCGGGGACACCACGGTGATCGACGCGACCTCCCGTTCGACCCGCTCGGCCAGCGCCGGACCGCCCGCCTGACTCACCTCGCCGGCCAGCACCACCAGGGGCGGGTCGAGCACCACGCAGGTGGCGCCCACGCCCAGCGCCAGCCGCCGGGCCAGTTCGTCCAGCACCGGCGCGCCGGCGTCCCCGGCGGCGACCGCCGCCCGGACCACGTCGGCCGCCTCGGCGCCGCGGAAGCCGTGCTGCTTGCCGATCGCCTTCACCGCGTCGGCGCCGGCGATGGCCTGGAACGGCCCCTTCGACCCGCGCTTGGAGGCGTTGCGGGGCACGTCGGCGCCGGGCACCGGCAGGTAGCCGATCTCACCCGCGGCCCCGGTCGCGCCGTGGTGCAGATGCCCGTCGATGACGCTGGCCAGGCCGACGCCGCGGCCGATCCAGATCAGGACGAAGTCCTCCACGCCGGCGGCCGCGCCGGACGCCGACTCGGCCACCGCGACCAGGTTCACGTCGTTGGCGAAGACCACCGGGGTGGACAGGTCCCGGCGCAGGTCGCCGAGCAGGCCCCGATGCCAGCGCGGCAGGTCGTAGGCGAACGAGATCTCGCCGGTCGCCGGGTCGACCAGGCCGGGCGTGCCGAGCACGACCCGCCGGACCGAATTCATGTCGATACCGGCCCGGGTGGCCGCCTGCAACACGGCGCTGTGCACCACGCCGACCGGGTCGTCGGTGTCCTTGGTCGACTGCTCCACGCGGCCGATGATCGCGCCGGTGATGTCGGCGCAGGCGGCCACCACCCGGTCCGGGCCGACGTCCACCCCGATCACGTGGGCGCTGCCCGGAGTGACGGCGTAGAGCTGCGCGTTCGGTCCGCGGCCGCCGGCCTGCTCGCCCACGCGCCGTACCAGTCCGCGTTCCTCCAGCCGTTCGACCAGCTGCGAGGCGGTCACCTTGCTCAGTCCGGTCATCTCGCCGAGCTGGGCCCGGGTCAGCGGACCCCGGGAGAGCAGCAGTTCCAGCGCCGCGCGATCGTTGAGCGCGCGTAGCAACCGGGGGGTGCCCGGTTGGCGGATCGCGGCCATGCTCAGTCCCCTAGTATTTAGGATTGTTTCCTATTACATTGTCGGCGCCTAAAACTTAGCCGCAGCGTAACGGTCCGCACGGGCCGTGGACTGCGGCGCGTCGTTCATCGACACCCGCCGATCATGGCAGCTGAGCGGGGCCCGGACCAGAAGGGACACCATGGCGATCGACCCCGGTTCACGGAGACTCGCTCTACGGACGTTGCTGGCGGCCTTCCGCGGCCCGTCGGCGCCGGACTGGGCGCTGAGCCTGCTGGCCGAAGGCCTGGCCGGGTACAGCCTCTTCGGGTCCAACGTGGCCGGTCCGGACGAGTTGACCACGCTCACCGCCAGACTGCGGCGGGCGCGGGCCGACGTCCTGATCGCGATCGACGAGGAGGGCGGCGACGTCACCCGCCTGGCCCATCGAACCGGCAGCCCGTACCCCGGCAACGCCGCCCTGGGCGTCGTCGACGACCCCGGTCTCACCCGTACGGTGTACGCCGCCATCGGCGCCGACCTGGCCACCGCCGGGATCAACCTCGACCTGGCCCCGACCGTCGACGTCAACACGGCCGACGACAACCCGATCATCGGCACCCGGTCGTTCGGCGCCGACCCGGCGCTGGTCGCCCGGCACGCTGCCACTGCGGTCACCGGTCTGCAGTCGGCCGGGGTCGCGGCCTGCGCCAAGCACTTCCCCGGTCACGGCGCCACGGTCGCCGATTCGCACCTGTCGCTGCCCACCGTGGACGCATCACCTGACCTGCTGCGCGCCCGGGACCTGCCGCCGTTCGCCGCCGCGATCACGGCCGGTACCAAGTCGATCATGACGGCGCACATCCGGGTCCCATGGCTGACCGGTTCGCAGCCCGCGACGTTCAGCCCCGCGGTCCTGGTCGATCTGCTGCGGGACGAGTACCACTTCGACGGCGTGGTGATCACCGACGCGCTGGAGATGGCCGGCGCCGCCGGGCCGGCCGGGGGCATCGGGCCGGCCGCGGTCCGCGCGCTGGCCGCCGGGGCGGACCTGCTGTGCATCGGCGCCGACGTGGACCTCGCCCTGGTCGAGGCGGTCGTGGCCGAGATCGTGGCCGGGCTGGACGACGGCCGGCTGCCGCGCGTACGGCTGGAGGAGGCGGCCTCGCGAGTCGCCGCGCTGGCCTCCTGGGCGGCGGCGGCGGCGGCGACGCCGGCCGACCGGCCGGTCGCCGACGCTTCGCTGGGGTACGGGGCCGCGCGCCGGGCCGTCCGGGTCGAGGGCTCACTGGGCGAGCTCGGCGGCCCGCTGATCGTGCAGCTGCAGGCCGGGTCCTCGATCGCCGAGGGCCGCGTGCCGTGGGGGCTCGGGCCGCACGTGAACGGCACCGAACTGGTCCGGGTGGTCGCGGCCGACGCCACGCCGGAGTCGCTGGCCGCACTGGCCGGGAGCCGTCCGATCGTGGTCGTCGGCCGCCACCTGCACCGGGCGGCGGTGACCCGGGCGCTGATCGAGGCGCTGGCCGCCGGACACACCGTCGGGGTGGTCGAGATGGGCTGGCCCTCGGCGTGGCGGCCGGCCGGGGTGCGCGCCTTCGTCACCACGTACGGCGCCAGCCACGCCAACGGCCGCGCCGCCGCCGAGGCCCTCGGCCTCACCCCCTGACCAACACTGCCCCGCGAGGCGCGTAAGCGGCGTCACACTCCCGCTGTTCTTGAACACGTTCAAGAAAGGGTTTACAGTCTTGCCTGTCATTAGTTGAACGTGTTCAAGAAAGGTTCGAGGCGATGGATCCGAAGGTCGTCATGTACGTGAGTTACCTGGTGGTCAGCATCGGGCTGACCGTCTGGGTGGCCACCACCCTCTCCCGCAACGGTCTGGTCTTCCTGCGCGACGTCTTCGACAACGACCACCTCGCCACCGCCGTCAACCAGCTCCTCGTGATGGGCTTCTACCTGCTCAATCTGGGCTACGTCGCGTTCGCCATGCGGTCCGGCGCGGTGGTCACCGACGCCAGCCAGGCGCTCGAGACGCTGTCCCGCAAGCTCGGCCTGGTCCTGCTGGTGCTCGGCGCCCTGCACTTCGCCAACGTGTTCGTGCTCGGCCGCTACCGCCGGGGCCGCCTGCGCCAGAACCAGCCGCCGGCCGCCCGGCCACCGCTGCCGCCGGCCGGCCGCCTGCCGATGCCACCCATGCCGCCGGCCCGCGGAGGCTTCCCGCAGCAGGGCACGATCCCGCCGCCGGCCACGGCATGACCACCCCGATCGCTGATCCGGCCGGGTTCGGGGCCGGCCGGATCAGCTTCCTCACCGTTCTGTACGACGCCGGCTGCCCACTGTGCCGTACGGCCCGCCACTGGTTGTCCGGCCGGGCCCAGGTCGTACCGCTGGAGTTCGTCCCGGCCGGATCGCCCGAGGCTCGGCAGCGCTTCGCCGGCCTCGACCACACGGCCACCCTGCGCGACCTGACCGTCGTCAGCGACACCGGCCTGGTCTGGACCGGCGACGGCGCGTGGCTGACCTGCCTGTGGGCGCTGGCCGACTACCAGCGAATGGCCGAACGCCTGGGTTCGCCCCGGCTGCTCCCGGCCGCCCGCCGGTTCATCGCCGCCGCGTCCGCCGTCCGCGAGTCCACCCGGTCGGGAGACTACGGTGGCGAGTGTGACGACCGCTGCCGACCGGCCTGACGCACCCGCCGACGACCGCGGCCCGCGCCGCGCCCGGGGCGAGCAGACCCGGCAGCTCATCCTGGACACGGCGCTGCGGCTGTTCCGCGAGCGGGGGTACGCCGAGACCACCATGCGCGTCATCGCCAAGGAGGCCGGCGTCGCGGTCGGGAACGCGTACTACTACTTCGATTCGAAAGAGCACCTGATCCAGGGGTTCTACGACCGCAGCCAGGCGGCCCTGCGGGACGCGTCGACGACGATCCTGGGGTCCGAGCGCGACTTCGCCGCCCGGCTGCGCGGAGTGATGCACGCCGGCATCGACGTCAACGCGCCCTACCACGCCTTCGCCGCGACGTTCTTCAAGACCGCGGCCGAGCCGACCTCGCCGCTGAGCCCGTTCTCGAGCGAGTCGTCGCCGGCCCGGGAGGCTGCGATCGGCATCTTCGTCGAGGTCGTCGAGGGGTCGTCGGCCAAACTGGACCCGGAGCTGCGGCGGGCCCTGCCGGAGCTCTTGTGGCTGGCCTGGATGGGCGTGGTGCTGTTCTGGGTGCACGACCGGTCGCCGGATCAGCGGCGCACCCGGCGCCTGATCGACGGCGTGGTCCCGCTGATCGACCGGCTGGTCGGACTGTCCCGGCTGCGTGTCCTCCGGCCGTCGCTACGCCAGGTGCTGGCCCTGATCGATAGCATCCGCCGGGACGATTAACGACGCTCCGCCATCTGTCGTTCATTACGCAAGGTGATGTTTCTGACTGCGGCATACCTGGCCGAACGGTCAAATCCATCACTGAGGGCTTCCGCTGCTCAGCCATCAGCACGTAGAGTCACCGTTGGTAGGTGGATCTGGGGAAGTCGTCCGATCCGGGATTCGAGCTTCGGGACCAGCGCGAATCCCCCGGACGACAGCGAGCCGGGTGCGTCGTCGACTTCGGGAGCAGTCGGCGGGGCACCCGGCTCTGTCAATTGCGCTCGATCGCGCGTGCCCTGACCTCATGCGCTCGATCGTGCCCTGACCTCAAGCGCTCGATCGCGCGTGCCTGCTGGAAGCTGATGAGCTCCTCGCTAGCGGAATCGCCGGAGGCGGAGGCTGTTGAGGACCACGAAGACGGAGCTCAAGGCCATCGCCAGGCCGGCGATCATCGGGTTGAGCAGGCCGGCCGCGGCCAGCGGCAGCGCGGCCACGTTGTAGGCGAACGCCCAGAACAGGTTGCCGCGGATGATGGCCAGCGTGCGTCGGGACAACCGGACCGCGTCGACCGCGGCGGTCAGGTCGCCCCGCATCAGCGTCAGGTCCGACGCCTCGATGGCCACGTCGGTGCCGGCCCCCATGGCCAGCCCCAGATCGGCCTGGGCCAACGCGGCCGCGTCGTTCACCCCGTCGCCGACCATGGCCACCACCCGGCCCTCGGCCTGCAACTGCTTGACCACGTCGACCTTGCCGGCCGGCAGCACCCCGGCGACCACCTCGGTGACCCCGACCGCCGCCGCCACCGCGTCGGCCACCGGCTGCGCGTCGCCGGTCACCAGGATCGGCGTCAGGCCCAGCCGCCGCAGTCCGTCGACAGCGGCCGCGCTGGTCGGGCGTACCTGATCGGCCAAGCCCAGATAACCGGCGATCGAACCGTCGACCGCGACCGAGACCCAGGTCAGCGCCGGGTCCGCACCGGCCGGCGAGCCCCGGCCGACCGAGACCAGCCGGCCTTCGACCCGGCCGGAGACGCCGACCCCGGCGGCGGCGTGGAAATCCTCGACCGGCGGCGCCGCGGTGTAAGCAGCAGCGATCGCCCGGCCCAGCGGATGCTCGGACGCGGCCTCGACCGCCGCCGCCCGCCGCAGCACCGGATCGCCGCCGACGACCGCGGCCACGGTCATGACGCCCGAGGTCACCGTGCCGGTCTTGTCGAGCACGATCGTGTTCACCCGGCGGGTCGACTCCATCGCCGCCACGCCCCGGATCAGGATGCCGAGTTGCGCGCCGCGACCCGTGCCGACCAGCAGCGCGGTCGGCGTGGCCAGACCGAGCGCGCAGGGGCAGGCGATGATCAGCACGGCCACGGCAGCGGTGAACGCAGCGGTCGCGCCATGGCCGGTGCCCAGCCACACGCCGAGCGTGCCCAGGGCCAGCACGATCACCACCGGCACGAACACGCCGGAGATCCGGTCGGCCAGCCGCTGCACCGGGGCCTTGCCCTCCTGGGCGGCCTCGACCAGGCGAGCCATCTGGGCCAGCTGGGTGTGCGCGCCGACCCGGGTCGCCCGGACGATCAAGCGGCCGCCGGCGTTGACGGTCGCGCCGGTCACGGGGTCGCCCGGCCGCACCTCGACCGGCACCGACTCGCCGGTCAGCAGGCTGGCGTCCACCGCCGAGGCACCGTCGACGACCACGCCGTCGGTGGCGATCTTTTCCCCCGGCCGCACCTGGAACTCGTCGCCCACCTGCAGTTGCTCGACCGGCCGGTCGGTGAAGGCGTCACCCTGCCGTACGGAAACGGTTCGGGCCCCGCGCTCCAGCAGCGCGCGTAGCGCGTCCCCGGCCCGGCGCTTGGCCCGCGCCTCGAGGTAGCGCCCGGCCAGCAGGAACGTGGTCACCGCGGCGGCCGCCTCGAGGTAGATCTCGTGCGAGCCGCCGAAGAGCAGAACCCACACCGACCAGCCGTACGCCGCCAGCGTGCCCAGCGACACCAGCGTGTCCATGGTCGCGGCGCCGTGTCGCACGCCGAGCACCGCGGACCGGTGGAACGGCCAGCCGCCGTAACTTACGACCACCGACGCCAGGGCCAGGCTGAGCCACTGCCAGCCGGCGAACTGCGCCGCCGGAACCATGCCCAGTACGACCACCGGCAGACTGAGGACGGCCGAGATCACCAATCGGTTGCGCCCCGAGGCGGCCGGTGGCGCCGTGACCGCGGCCGTGTACCCGGTCTTCTCCACCGTCGCGATCAGGTCGTCCGTGGACACCTCGTCGAGCGCGTGCACCCTGGCCTTCTCGGTCGCGTAGTTCACCGATGCGGTCACCCCGTCCAGGCGGTTGAGCTTCTTCTCGATCCGGTGGGCGCACGCGGCGCACGTCATCCCGCCGATCTCCAGCTCGATCAACCGTTCCATGACACCTACCCTATACCCCTTGGGGGTACCCGCCGAAGCTCCACCTCGATTCCCTGGATGAGCAGCCGCAGGCCGAACTCGAAGGCCACGTCGTCCGCCGGCGGGCCGGCATCCAGCGCCAGCAACAGCGTCGGCAAGTCGGTGACCACACGGTGGCGGTCGGGGGTGGCCGCCTGTTCCTCCAGCACCGATCCGTCCACGTAGTGGTTGAGCGCCCCGATGGTCTGCAGCGCCGCCACCGGGTCGAACCCCCGCTCCACCATCGCGGCCAGCTCGGCGGCGACCCGCCGGATCGTCTCCGGCGACCGCCGGGCCGAGGCCACCAGCCGGGCGCCGTCGCGGTGGGCCAGCATGGCCTGCCGATACGCCCGGGCCCGCCCGGCCAGCCAGTCCGGCCAGGGCTCGCCGGGCGCCGGCGGCCGAAGCTCGGCCGACGAGATGATCTCTCCAGCCATCGCGTCGAGCAGTTCCTGTTTGGTCCGGACGTGCCAGTACAACGCCGGCGACTGCACCCCGAGCTCGGTCGCCAGCCGCCGCACGGTCAGACCGTCCAGCCCGACCTGGTCGAGCACCCGCAGCCCGGTCGCCACCAGAACCTCCTTCGTCAGCCCCTTCACACGCTCACCTTAGCGGTGCTAAGTTCCCTTTAGCAACGCTAAGGAGGGCGCACCATGGACGTGGTGACGGTCGACGAGGGCCTGGGCACGCCGATCCTGGTGGTGCACGGCGGGACGGGCAACGTGGACAGTTGGAAACCGGTGACCGACCGGCTCCGGTCGCGGTTCCGGGCCGTCCGGCTGCTCCGCCGGCAGTATCGGCTGGACCTGCCCGGCGGAGTGAGCGTCGCCGACGAGGTCGAGCACGTCCGGCAGGCCGCCGCCGAGCTTGACCGGCCGGTGCTGGTCGGACACTCGTCCGGTGCCGTCGTCGCCCTGGAGACGCTGGTGGCCGAGCCCGACATGTTCTCCGCAGCCGTGCTCTACGAGCCGCCGATCCCGATCGGCGACGTGCCACTGGGCGGTGACGCGCAGGTGCGCGCCCGGGCCGCGGCCGACGCCGGGCAGATGGGCCGGGCGTTCCGGATCCATCTGCGCGACGTGGTCAAGATGTCACCGGCGCTGGCCTGGGGCGCTTCGCTGCTGAGCGCCCGCGACCCGGAGATGCGCGCGCTGATCGCCCGGCAGATCGACGACACCGACGCGCTGGACGCGCTGGGATCGCGCTTGGAGGCGTACGCCCGGGTCACAGTCCCCACGCTGCTGATCGGGGGCGACCGCAGCCCGCGTCATCTCACCGAGCGCCTCGACGCCCTCGAACGGACGGTGCCGAACACCCGCCGCCTGCTCATGCACGGCCAGGGTCACCTGGCCCAGATGCGCGCCCCCGACCGCCTTGCCGCCGCCATCACCCAGCACATCGACACCCTCACCCGGCAGACGACGTCTTGACCAGTGTGCGGATTTGGCGCAGCAGCACCGACAGCGCGGCCAGGTCGACCGGGGTGTCGGTCACATCACCCATGGCGTTGCCGGCCCGGGCGATCGACGCGGCGTTGACCTGCTCCCACTCCGATACCCGGTCCTCCGGGGTCGCTCCCGGCGGGGTCGACTGCAGCACCTCGGCGGTCAGCCCGGCCAGCGCGGCATAAAGGTCGTAACGCAGTGCCATACGGGCCAGGGTCTGCCACCGGTCGTTACGGGGCAGCTTCGAGATTCGGGAGAGGAGGGCATCGATTTGGAACCGGCACGAGATGACGAAGTAGACCCGGGCCACCTCTTCCGGGTCCTGTCCGGTGGTCGCGGCCGTCTCCAGGATGTCGAGGAGGCCGAAGCCGTAGACCACCCGGTCCACGGCCAGCGCCAGGTCGGCCGGCACGCCTCCCTCGACCAGGGTCTCGATGTGCGCCGACATCGACTCCTGCTCGGTGCCGACGAGCACCTGCGGCAGTTCCGGCAGCAGCGCGGCGACGCCGGGCCGCAGCCGGGCGATCTCGCCGGCCACGTCGATCGGCGAACGCCGGGTGCTGACCAGCCAGCGCACCGCCCGGTCGAGCAGCCGCCGCGACTCCAGGTAGACCCTCGTCTGGGCCGCCGTCGGCACCTCGTTGTCCAGCGCCTCGGCGGCCGCCCACAGGTCGCGCAGCCCGAACGCCTCGCGCACCACGACGTACGCCCGGACGACGTCGGCCGCGGACGCGCCACTCTCCTCCATCGCCCGGAACACGAAGGATGTGCCCCCGCGGTTGACCACCTCGTTGACCAGCGACGTGGCGATGATCTCGCGGCGCAGGCGATGCCCGGCCATCCGCCCGCCGAACCGCTCGCGCAGCGGCGTGGGGAAGTAGGCGGCGAGCACGTCGGTCGCCCACGGCTCGTCGACCAGCACGTCAGCCAGTACCTGCTTCTCGAGGTTGATCTTGACGTAGGCGAGAAGCACGGCGAACTCGGGCGCGGTCAGGCCCGCGTCGGCGTCGTAGCGGGCGGCCAGCTCCTTGTCGGTCGGCAGCGCCTCGAGTTCGCGGTTGAGCGCGCCGCTGGACTCCAGCGCGGACACCAGGCGGCGGTGCACCGGCAGCAGCGAGTGCGCCTGGGTGACCGCGTTGCCGAGCGCCGTGGCCTGCTCGTAGTTGTCCCGCAGCACCAGGGCGGCGACCTCGTCGGTCATCTCGGCCAGCAGGTCGTCGCGTTCCGGGATGGTCAGCTCGCCGTCGGCCACCGCTCCGCCGAGCAGGATCTTGATATTGACCTCGTGGTCGGAGCAGTCCACCCCGGCGGTGTTGTCGATGAAGTCGGTGAAGATCCGGCCGCCGGCCCGGGCGTACTCGATCCGGCCCCGCTGCGACAGCCCCAGGTTGCCGCCCTCGCCGACCACCTTGGCCCGCAGCTCCCGGCCGTTCACCCGGATCGCGTCGTTCGCCTTGTCGCCGACGTCCAGGTGCGTCTCCGCGGTCGCCTTGACGTACGTGCCGATGCCGCCGTTCCAGAGCAGGTCGACCGGCGCCTTCAGGACGGCGCGCATCAGCTCGGCCGGACTCATCGCGGTGGTCGTCTCATCCAGAGCGAGCACGGCCCGTACGGCCGGGGAGATCGGGATCGACTTGGCCGTCCGCGGGTACACGCCGCCGCCCGTACTGATCAGCGAGGCGTCGTAATCGGCCCACGACGAGCGGGGCAGGTCGAACATCCGCCGGCGCTCGGCGAACGAGGTCGCCGGTTCCGGATCCGGGTCGAGGAAGATGTGCCGGTGGTCGAACGCGGCCACCAGCTTGATGTGCTCGGACAGCAGCATCCCGTTGCCGAACACGTCGCCCGACATGTCACCGACGCCGACCACGGTGAAGTCCTCGGCCTGGGTGTTCACCCCCATGTCGCGGAAATGCTTCTCCACGCTCTCCCAGGCCCCGCGGGCGGTGATGCCCATCTTCTTGTGGTCGTACCCGGCCGAGCCGCCGGAAGCGAACGCGTCGCCCAGCCAGAAGTCCTTGGCCACCGAGATCTCGTTGGCGATGTCGCTGAACGTGGCCGTGCCCTTGTCTGCCGCCACCACCAGGTACGGGTCGTCGCCGTCGTGCCGGACCACGTCCCGCGGCGGCACGATCTTGCCGCCCTGGATGTTGTCGGTGACGTCGAGCAGCGCCGTGATGAACCGCTTGTAGCAGGCCACCGCCTCGTCCCGGTCGCCCGGCTTCTGCTTGAGCACGAAGCCGCCCTTGGCGCCGGACGGCACGATCACCGCGTTCTTCACCATCTGCGCCTTGACCAGGCCCAGCACCTCGGTCCGGAAATCCTCCCGCCGGTCCGACCAGCGCAAGCCACCGCGGGCGACGCTGCCGAAGCGCAGGTGCACGCCCTCGAACCGGGGCGAGTACACGAAGATCTCGTACATCGGGCGCGGCTGGGGCAGCTCCGGGACGGCCTGCGGGTCCAGCTTGAACGCGATGTACGACTTCGGCCGCTGGTCCGGCCCGCGCTGGAAGAAACTGGTCCGCAGGGTGGCCTGGATCAACGTCAGGTACGACCGGAGAATGCGGTCCTGGTCCAGGCTGTCCACGCCGTCGAGCAGCTCGTGCACCTGCTCCACGAGCTCGTCCGCCTGGCGCGCGCGTTGCTCTTCGCCCACCTCGAGCCGGGGCGAGAAACGGGTCTCGAACAACCGGACCAGCAGCCGGGCGATCTCCGGGTAGGCGATGAAGGTCGACTCCAGGTAGCTCTGGGAGAAGACGCTACCGGCCTGGCGAAGATACTTGGCGTACGCCCTCAGCACCACCACCTGCCGCCAGGTGAGCCCGGCCCGCAGCACCAGCTCGTTGAACCCGTCGACCTCGGCCTCACCCCGCCACGCGGCGGCGAACGCGTTCTCCACCTGGGGCCGGACCTCGGCCAGTTCGCGGTGCTCGGTCGGCGGTTGCAGACCGAAGTCGTACAGGTAGACCGGGCCGTCCTCGCGGCGGATCTCGTACGGCCGCTCGTCGGTGACCTGGACGCCGAGCGAGTGCAGCACCGGGAGCACCGCCGAGAGCATCATCGGCTCGCCGTAGCGGTAGACCTTGAAGCGCACGTCGTGGTCGTCGGGCTCGGGCGTCCCGCCGCGCATGTGCCGCCGGCGGTAGAGGTGCATCTCCAGCTGGCCGGGTTCCTCCAGCAGCTCCAGTTTGGCCAGATCCTGCACCGCGTCGTACGGCGAGTGCCCGTCCTTGTAGCTGTCCGGGAGCGCCGCCGAGTACCGGACGAACAGCGTCTTCGCCGACTCCTCGCCCAGCATGCGCTCGAGGACCAGCGAGAAGTCGTCGTCCCACATGCGGGTGGCGTCGGCCAGTTTCTCCGCCAGCAGGTTCGGATCCACCGGGCCGGGCGGGTCGGCCGGGTCGGTACGTACCACGAAGTGGACCCGGGCCAGCATCCGCTCGGTCACCCGGGTGGTGTAGTCGACGCCGATGCCGTTCAGCTCACGCAGCAGGATCTCCTGCATGTACAGCCGGTTGGCGGTGGTGAACCGGTCCCGGGGCAGGTAGATCAGGCACGAGATGAACCGGCCGTACCCGTCCCGGCGCAGGAACAGCCGCAGCTGCCGGCGGCCGGCCATCCGCAGGACCCCGACGACCGCCTCGTACAGGTCGTCGGTCTTGATCTGGAAGAGCTCGTCCCGCGGGTAGGTCTCCAGGATCTGCAGCAGGTCCTTGCCGGAGTGGCCGCGCGGCGACAGGCCGGACCGGTCCAGCACCTCGGTCACCTTGCGCCGGACCACGGGCAGCTCGCGCACGCTGGTGCGGTAGGCCGACGAGGAGAACAAACCGAGGAAGCGGCGCTCCCCGCACACCCGGCCGGTGTCGTCGAACACCTTCACGCCGATGTAGTCGAGGTACGCGGAGCGGTGCACGGTCGCCCGCGAGTTGGCCTTGGTGATGATCAGGAGGCGCTTCTCCATGGCCCGGTCGTACGCCTCGGGCGCCATCGAGGACAGCTTCCGGGGCGTGCTCGAGTCGCCGCGCAGAATGCCCAGCCCGCTGCCCGCGACGGCGGTCAGCGTGCCGTCGTGCAGCTCGTACTCCCGGTATCCGAGGAACGTGAAGTGGTCGTGGGCCAGCCACTTGAGCAGCTCGATCGTGTCGGTGACGTCCTTGTCCGGCACCGGCAGCTTCGTTTCCGACCCGCGGGCGGCGGCCAGACCGTCGGCGATGACCTCGGCCCGCTGCCGCATCTTCGGCCAGTCCTCGACCGCGTCCCGCACGTCGGTGAGTACCCGCCGGACGTCGTTGTGCAGTTGCTCGCGCGCCTTCGGGTCGCGGACCGGGTCGATTTCGATCCGGATCCAGCTCTCCACCACGTCGCCGTCGATCGCGTCGTCCGGCTCGACGTCGGACTCGACCGCCTCCAGCGCACCCAGCGGCGCTCGGCGAACCACGATCAGCGGGTGCACCAGCAGGTGGACCTCGAGCTGGTGCGCGGTCAGCAGCGCGATGACGGAATCGACCAGGAACGGCATGTCGTCGGTGACGATCTGCAGCACGGTGTGCGGCTCGGCCTTGTCCGGCGCGCTGATCGCCATCCGCAGCTGACCGGGCAGCCGCTCGGCGGCCAGATCGCGGTGCGAGCGGGCGGCCGCGTACATCTCCTCCGGGGTGAAGCCGACCAGCTCCTCGTCCGGCGCGAACCGCCAGAACCGGCCCACCAGGGCCGCCGTGAGGTGGTCCGGCCCGGCCAGCGCGACCGCCTCGCTCACCAGGCGCTCGGCGTTCGGCAGGTTCTCGTCCAGCTCACCCGCCTCGCCGGAGTCCATCCCGGTGCTCCGGACCGCTTCCAGACCCGCGTCCAGGTCCAGCTCAGGGTCGGAATCGGTTGCTGCCTCGTCGGCGACAGCCATGGTTCGCGCTCCCCTCACCCACGTCGTTGTGGGCTCGAACATCTCTCCGTCAGCCTAGACACCCAACCCGGAAAGGCGGCCAGGGCTCCGGGTCAATCGTGCGGTTCCGGCGGAATTTGATGATTGTCACGTGGGCCGGGTGAACATGAGTGGCCTTCTCCGATTACCGTTCCTTCAGTCCTACCCGCTGGTACGAGAGGTTTGCTGATGCGCCGTGTGGTTGGTGCCGCCGCAGCCCTGCTGCTGTTGGCCGGTGGCGTGGCTGCCTGCGGCAAAGCCGGCCCCCAGGACACGCTCAACGATTTCCTTGCCGGCTGGCGCAACGGTGGGCTGGACAAGGTCGGGTTCGTCAACACCGACGGCAGCCGGATCGCCGCCAACGACGTGCTCAGCCAGCTTCAGGAACTCTCCGGCGACCTGTCCAAGGCGCCCCTGGTGCTGTCCACCCAGGGCAAGACCAGCGTCGGCGGGGACTCCGCGTCCGGAACCATCAAGCTGGACTGGACGCTGCCCGGGGGTGCGCCCTGGTCGTACAACTCGACCGTACGCATGACCAAGCGCGGCACCGACGGCTGGCGGGTGATCTGGGAGCCGGCCATCCTCAACGGCGAGCTGACCGTCGGCGACCATCTGCGGTTGCGGCGGGTGGCGGCGGACCGGGCGAGCATCCTGGACGCGACCGGCCAGCCGGTCGTCGAGCCGCGGCCGGTGGTGACCGTCGGCGTCAGCCCGGAACTGATCCAGGATCTGCCGGGGCTCATCACCTCCCTGACCGCGTCGTTCCTGAAGGTCGGCGTCACCGTCGACATGAGCGGCCTCAAGGACCGGGTGGCCCAGGCCGACAAGGGCGCGTTCCTCGACCTCATCACGCTGCGGGAAGGCGACTACGACAAGATCCGGCGGGAGCTCCACGCCCTGGACGGGCCCGTTTACCACAACGAGGAACGCGACCTGGCGCCGACGCGCGTGTTCGCCCGGGCATTGCTCGGTACGGCCGACGCCGCGACCAAGCAGGACATCGACACCAACCCCGACACGGTCGCCCAGGGCGACGTCATCGGGCACGGCGGCATCCAGGGCCGGTACGACACCACGCTGCGCGGTACGTCCGGGGAGTCGGTGGTGATCTCGCGGACGGCGCCGGACGACAGCGATCACGACACGCAGCTGTTCAGCACCCGCCCGGCAGCCGGCAAGACGGTCAAGACCACGCTCGACCCGGCCGTGCAGAACGCCGCCGACGCCGCCGTGGCCGGCCAGAAACTGCCCAGCTCACTCGTCGCCCTCAAGATCAGCGACTCGACCGTGCTGGCCGACAGCAACGGCCCCGACGCGGCCACGGTCAACACCGCCTTCAGTGGGCAGGTGCCGCCCGGTTCCACCTTCAAGATCGTCTCGGCGTACGGGCTGCTGCAGAAGAAGGCGATCACCGCGGACGCGGTCGCGAGCTGCCCCAAGACCCGGGTGGTGGCCGGCCACACGTTCAAGAACGCCGGCGACGAGGTGCTCGGCAACGCGCCGTTCCACGAGGACTTCGCCAAGTCCTGCAACACCGCCTTCATCGGCCTGGCCCCGAAACTGGGCGCCGACGGCCTGGCCTCGGCGTCGAGCGCGCTCGGCCTGGGCGGCCCGTGGGACCTGGGGATCGAGGCGTTCAGCGGCAAGGTGTCGACCGGTGGTAGCCCGACCGAGTTGGCCGCGGCGTCGTTCGGCCAGGGCACCACCGTGGTCAGCCCGCTGGCCATGGCCGGCGTCGTCGCCGCGGTCGCCCGGGGAAAGTTCCAGCAGCCCGAGGTCATCCTCGACCCGCCCCCGGCGAACCCCGCCCCGGACGGCGCGGCGCTGGACGACGCCACGCTGAAGTCACTGCGGGCGATGATGCGCGAGGTCGTCACCGACGGAACGGGTACTGCGCTTCGTTCCGTGCCGGGTGCGCCGGTCTACGGGAAGACCGGGACGGCTGAGTTCGACAGTTCGTCCAAGGACACGCACGCCTGGTTCGTTGGTTACCAGGGAGATGTGGCCTTTGCCGTGATGGTTCAGAAGGGCGGGGCGGGAGCGGACGCCGCCATCCCGATCGTTGCGAAGTTCCTGGCTGGGATCAACAAGAAGTAGCTGGCTCCGTCCTTCGGTCCGGCCTCGTTGGTGGTGGGGCGTTGGGCTCAGGCGATGTCGGCGGAGTGGTCAGCGTCGGCGTCGGCGTCGAAGGCCGGGCGCTGGACCGGGAGCGAGAAGCTGTCGAGCTCGCGGGGGCGTAAGCGGCCCGGACGTGTTGCTGGCAGGGGCTCGGAATCGACTGTCGGTGCGGCACCGGGCGGCCGGCCGCTCGCCTGCGTCGGAATGACCGGGCCGTTGTTCTCCTCGTTTGCGGACCGGTCGCCGGGATCCACCTCGGTCGCCGGCTCATACGCCTGATCCGCATCGAGCGGCTGCGCCTCGGAGTCGACCTCATCCGACTCGTCGACCGGCGCGATACCTTCCGGTCTCCCCGCCAGAGCGGCCTGCTCGGCTTCCCCGGCTGGTGCGTTCACCCCGGGTTCCCCGACCGCCGGCGCCGCCTCGGTCAAACCGGCGGGCGCGACCTCCCTGGCCTCCGTGACCTCCCCGGCGGGCGCGACCTCCCCGGCGGGCGCGACCTCCCTGGCCTCCGCGACCTCCCTGGCCTCCGCGACCTCCGCGGCGTCTGGGAACGGCATGGCCTCCGCGGACAGGGCGGCCTCCTCCGCCTCATCGGCGGGCGCGGCTTCCCCGGCTGTCCCGGCCGGAGCGATCTCCTCGTTCGACAGGCCGGGTTCTTCGGGTTGGTTCGCGTCGGCGAAGGTGGGGCGTCCGTCGGATTCCTCGACGCCGAGCAACGTGGTCGCGGGGATGGCGGTTTCGGTGGTCACGCCGCCGAACTCGTCCAAGCCGGAGGCGCCGGCCGCGGCCAGCGTGACGCTGTCGGCCGCCGCGGCGGCGCGGCGTTGCTCCACCGAGTCCGCAGCAGAAGCGACGCCGTGACGGCGGAGGACGCCGGGACGGTCGTCGCCGCGGAGGCCGAGGCCACCCAGGCGGTCGGCGTCGCCGCGCGGGGCCAGGCCGCCGGGGCGGGCGCCCAGTCGGGACGGCCAGTCGGCGGAGGTGATGAGGTCGGCGCGTTCGGCGAGGCCGCCTACGCGCCGGCCGAGGCGGCTGGGCGGGTTCGGCGCGTCGTTTCCGGTCGCGTCTAGCGGTTCGGTGAGGTCGGGGCGCGGGGCCAGGCCACCTACGCGGGGGGCTGCGCGAACGGGTTCGGAGAGGACGGCGGCGGCTTCGTCGGCGTAGCTCCGAGGCGGCGGCGTGTTTTCGTGCTCAACCGGCAGGTCTTCTTCGGGCACTCCGGCCAGCGGGTCGTGGTCGGTGGCGGCCAGCGGGTCGTGGTCGGTGGCGGCGGACGGGTCGTGGTTGTCGCCGGCCGCGGTCGGATCGACGCCTTCGCCCGGCGACTCGAGTGCCGGGTCCGAAGAGTCGGCCGAGTCAGAGGGAGCGCCGGTCGAGCGAGAGAAAGCCGCCGCCGCATCGGAGAAGGTGGCAGCCGGGTCGGGGATGGCCGGAGCCAAATCAGGGGCGCGGGCGGCGGGAGGACGAGGGAAGGCCGAGCGGGCGAGGATGGCGGCCGGGGAGTCGGGGGTGGTCAGGGCGCGGCGGGCGGCGATGAGGTCGGGGCGGGCCGGGACCGTACGGGCGGGGGACAGGCCGGCGACCAGGGCCGAGGTGATGTCGGCGGCATAGGCGCCGTCGGGGTCGTAGTCCGGGTCGAAGACGGTGATCTCCACGCCCAGGCAGTGCGGGGTGTCGACCAGGCCGGCCAGCAGCAGCTCGAGCTCGGGCAGGGCGATGCCCCCGGGCGACGGCGCGTCCACCGCCGGCATCACCGCGGGGTCGAGCACGTCGACGTCCACGTGCACCCAGAAGCCGGCGCAGTCGAGCAGTTGCTCGCGGGCCCACTGGGCGCTGCGAGCCGCGCCCTCCACCCGCAGGGTCGGTACGGGCCGGGTGACGATGCCGGCGGCCTGCAGGTCGAGGCGGTACTCGTCCTGGGCGCGCAGGCCCATCACGACCACGTCGACGTCCCGGAAGTACGGTCCGCGCCGCTCGATCGCGGCCAGGTCGGGCTGGCCGCGGCCCGTGACCAGGGCCAGGTCCTCGCCGGCGGCCGCGCCCACGTAGGAGGCATTGCCGGGGTGCCGGAAGTCGGAGTGCCCGTCGACGAAGACCAAGCCGATCCGCCCGCCCACGGCGTCGCCCAGCCGGTGCATGGCCAGCCCGGACCCGATCACGATGGAACAGTCGCCGCCCAGGATGACCGGGAACTCGCCGGCGTCGATGATCGCGCCGATCCGGTCCGCGAGCTTCACCGAGTACGCCGCGATCTGCTCCGACTGCGCCACCCCGTCACCGGGCCCCAGTCTCCCGGGTCGTACCGGGGCGGGGTCAGGCAGCCGGCGTCGCGGGCGTGCAGCCGGGTGAGCAGGCCCTGGTCCCGCAAGGCCCCCGGCGCCTTGTAGACGCCCGGCACCGACGTCGCGGTCGGCGGGCGCAGTCCGAGGTTGGACGGTGCGTCCAGGACGGCGATGCGGCGCATACGGGACCTCGCCGTCTAGAAGAGAGCGCGGGCGAGGGCGCGGCGGGCGGTGGAGACCGCCGGATCGTCCGGCCCGGCCACGGCGAACAGGGACAGCAGATGTTTGCGGACCGCGTCGCGCTCCTCCCCGGTCGTCCGGCGGACGAGAGCGACCAGCCGGTCGTACGCCTCGGGGGCCTGCCCGCTGAGGATCTCGACGTCGGCGGCCAGTTGCTGAGCGGCCAGGTCGTCGGGGTTCTGGGACGCCGCCGCCAGCGCACGGGCGGGGTCGACACCCTCGACCCGGCGGTAGAGGGCGACCTGCGCCAGCCCGGACTCGGCGGCGGCGTCAGCGGGCGACTCGGCCAGGATCTTCTGGTACGCCGCCTCGGCCGCGTCCAGGTCGCCGGTCATCAGCGCGTCGTCGGCGGCGTCGAGGCGCGGATCCTCGGGGGCGTCCACGGCGATGCCGCCCGCCTTGAGCACGGCGTCGACGTACTGCCGGACCTGAGCCTCCGGCAGCACGCCGGTGAAGCCTTCGACGAGCTGGCCGCCGACCACGGCGACGACCATCGGGATGCCCTGCACCCGCAGCGCCTGCGCCAGATTGGGGTTGGCGTCGACGTCGACCCGGCCGAGCACCCAGGCGCCGGCGCCCTCGGCGGCCAGTTTCTCCAGCACCGGCGACAGCTGCTTGCAGGGCTCACACCAGTCGGCCCAGAAGTCGAGGATCACCGGGGTGGTCAGCGAGCGCTCGAGCACGTCCGACTGGAACGTGGCCTCGCTGACGTCGATGACCGCGGTCGAATCGCCGGCCGGGGAGACGGGCGAGGCAGCAGCCGGCGCGGCCGCGGGGGTGGGGCGGGCCGGCGCCGGGGCCTTCAAGGCACTGAGGTCGACCGCGCCGCGGGTGAAGATCGACGGAGTGGTCCGTGGGTCGCTCATGGTTGTTAAGTCTCGCACGCAGCGGCACCGGATCGCGTCGCTGCCGGGCCGGTGATATCGGACGTCACAGCATCAGAATCGGGCGGGTTCCCGATAGATGCCCCACTCCTCCTTGAGCGCGTCGCAGATCTCCCCCAAAGTGGCCTCGGCGCGGGCCGCGTCCAGCATCGCGGGGATCATGTTCGTCTCGGTGCGGGCCGCCGCCAGCAGCTGCTCGAGCGCTTCTTTCACCCGTACGGAATCCCGGGTCCCGCGACGGCCCCGCAGCGACCGGTTCTGCTCCACCTCGACCTCGTGCGACACCCGCAGGATCTCCAGGTCCTTGGCCACCGTGCCGGTGTGCGCGTTGACGCCGACGATCCTCTTCGCGCCCGACTCCAGGGCCTGCTGGTAGACGAACGCGGCCTCCGCGATGTGGCTGGTGAACCAGCCGTCCTCGATGCCGCGCAGGATGCCGGCGGTCATGCTGCCGTCGGGTCCGAGGGCGCGGATCCGGGTGAAGATCTCCTCCGCCTCGGCCTCGATCCGGTCGGTCAGCGCCTCCACGTACCACGAACCGCCCAGCGGGTCGGCCACGTTGGTCACGCCGGTCTCCTCCATCAGCACCTGCTGGGTGCGCAGGGCGATCTCGGCCGACTCGTCGGTGGGCAGCGCCAGCGTCTCGTCGAGCGCGTTGGTGTGCAGCGAGTTGGTGCCGCCGAGGACGGCCGAGAGCGCTTCGACGGCCGTACGGACGACATTGTTCACCGGCTGCTGGGCGGTCAGCGAGACGCCCGCGGTCTGCGTGTGGAACTTCAGCCACAGCGCCTTCTCACTGGTCGCGCCGTACTCGTCGCGCAGGTGCCGGGCCCAGATCCGGCGGGCCGCCCGGAACTTGGCGATCTCCTCGAAGAAGTCCACGTGGGCGTCGAAGAAGAAGCTCAGGCCGGGCGCGAACTCGTTCACGTCGAGGCCGCGGGACAGCCCCAGCTCGACATAACCGAACCCGTCGGCCAGCGTGTACGCCAGCTCCTGGGCGGCGGTCGAACCGGCCTCGCGGATGTGGTAGCCGCTCACCGACAACGGCTTGTACTTCGGGATCTCGGCGTGGCAGTACTCCATCAGATCACCGATCAGGCGCAGGTGCGGCTCGGGGGCGAACAGCCACTCCTTCTGCGCGATGTACTCCTTGAAGATGTCGGTCTGCAGCGTCCCGTCCAGACGCGACAGGTCGGCGCCCTGCCGCTCGGCCGCGACGAGGTACATGCAGAAGATCGGCACCGCCGGGCCGGAGATGGTCATGCTGGTGGTGACGGTCTGCAGGTCGATGCCCTCGAACAGCACGTCCATGTCGGCGGCGGTGTCGATGGCCACGCCGCAGTGGCCGACCTCGCCCAGCGACTGCGGGTCGTCGGAGTCGCGGCCCATCAGCGTCGGCATGTCGAAGGCCACGGACAGCCCACCGCCGCCGGCGCCGAGGATCATCTTGTAGCGGGCGTTGGTCTGCCGGGCGTTGCCGAATCCCGCGAACTGCCGGATGGTCCAGGTCCGTCCGCGGTATCCGGTGGCGTACAGACCCCGGGTGTACGGAAATTCGCCCGGCCAGCCGATCCGCTCGAAGCCCGGGTACCCGATGCCGTCCGGCGGCCCGTACGCGGGCTCGACCTCGGTGCCGGACAGCGTGGTGAAGTCGGCCTCCCGTTTGCGGGCGGCGTCGTAGCGTTGCTGCCAGCGTTCCCGTCCGGCGGCGATGTCGGCGGCATCCATGCGCCCATCGTAGGGGACGCACTGAACGATCGCTAAGGTGAGTGCCATGATGCGCTGGGCGGTGGCGGCCCGGGTGGCCGCGGTGGCCGCGGTCGTCGCCGGGGTGCTGATCACCGCGATCGGCCCGAGCACGGTGAGCGGGCTGCTGCCCTACTTCACGATCCAGAGCAACGTGCTGTACGCCGTGGTGGCCCTGGTGGCGGCGTTCCGCCCGGTCCGGCCGGTGCTCAAGGGTGCGGCCACGCTCTACATCACCATCACCGGGGTGGTCTACCACCTGCTCCTGGCCAACTCGGCCAGCCCGTTCTGGGAGGGCCCGATCCACCGCAGCCTGCTGCACGCGATCGGCAACCAGCTCCTGCACACGGTCGTGCCGCTGCTGGCGGTGGCCATCTGGCTGCTCTTCGACGAGCACGGCACACTGCGGTGGCGGTACGCCGTGTACTGGCTGGCCTACCCGCTGGGGTATCTGGCCTTCGCGCTGCTGCGGGGACTGGTGGTGCACTCCTACCCGTACGGCTTCGTCGACCCCGGCTCCCTCGGATACGGCGGCGTGGCCCTCAGCGCGGTCGGGCTCGGCGTCGTGTTCTGGCTGCTGGGCCTGGGCCTCTGCGCGCTCGACCGGCTGCCCGCGCGCCGACGCCGGCGGGCCGATCAGGCTCTGTAGTCCAAGATCCAGGCCTGTGGGTTCCCGTTACGGAACATCAAGCGCATCAGCGGCGGGGTCATGGCGTCGCGGATGGCGGCGCCGACCGGGCCGGCCGTCTTCGAGCTGCCGCTCCGGCGGCCGTACGCGACCACCTTCTGCACCCGGGCGCGGCGGGCCGACTCGTAGGCGGCCAGGGCGGCCGGGATGTCGTCGCCGGAACCCAGGCAGCGGCCGAGAGTGACCGCGTCCTCGATGGCCATCGACGCGCCCTGACCCGACGACGGCGACGCGGCGTGCGCGGCGTCGCCGACCAGCACCGCCCGGCCGGAGCGCCAGACCGGCACCTTAGGCAGGTCGAACGTGTTCCACGGGCCGAGCACGTCGCCGGTGGCCCGGATGATCGCCGCCGCCGGGATGGCGTCGTCGGCGAACAGGTCCAGCAGGTGCGCCCGCCAGGCCGGTTCGGTCCACGCCCGCGGGTCGACCGGCTTCTTGCTCGGCGGATTGGCGAACCACCAGACCGAGCCGTCCGGGGCGGTGGTCCAGCCGAAGAACGAGCGCTTGCCGAAGGCCATCGACACCACTCCGGGCGTACGGTCCGGATCGGCCTCGACCGGCCCCGTGGTGAAGCCGCCGGCGTTGAGCAACCCCAGATAGCGCGGCGTGATC
Source organism: uncultured Actinoplanes sp. (assembly GCA_964236515.1). Lineage (GTDB taxonomy): Bacteria > Actinomycetota > Actinomycetes > Mycobacteriales > Micromonosporaceae > Actinoplanes. Next base: position 103,553 of record CAXSDA010000021.1, on the reverse strand, counting down.
GGCTCGGGGTTGAGCAGCCCACGGGTGGGCGAGTGGAGGCCGTCGGCGCCGATCAGCAGGTCGCCGTCGGCGGTGCCGCCGTCGGCGAAGGTGGCGGTGACGCCGTCCGGCCGCTGGTCGAGACCGGTCAGCCGCTTCTCGTATACGATCTCGATGCCCCGCCCGACGGCCTCGGTCCGCAACGCGCCGTAGAGGTCGGCCCGCCGGATGGTCGTGGTGGTCGTCCCGTCCGGCTGCGGGCCGCCCAGCGGCAACTCGGCCAGCAGCCGCCCGGCGCCGTTGCCCAGGCGCAGCGTCGGGGTCGGATAGCCGGTCGTCAGCAGGGTCGGCGGATCGAGGTCGAGGGCGCGCAGAGCGACCAGGCCGTTGACGGCCACGGTCAGGAACGCGCCACGCTGGTCCACATCCTCCGGGTAGGCCTCGAAGATCACCGGCGTGTGGCCGGCGCGGTGCAGGGCGATGGCGGCGACAGTGCCGGCGATCCCGACCCCGACGATCAAAGCTTTAGTCATACTTTGACTATCCATGCCATGACCAAAGAACGCAAGACCCTTAGGCTGTAGCCATGCCGACCGCGGAGCCGCGCCGCTCGAATCTCGCGATGGTGCTGCTGGCGTTGCTGCTGGAAGCGCCGATGCACCCATACCGGATGCAGCAGATGATCAAGGAGCGTGGCCAGGATCAGCTGGTCAACGTGGCTCAGCGCAACAGCGTTTACCAGGCCTTGGACCGGCTCGTACGGGACGGCCAGGCGCGCCCGGCCGGCACCGCCCGCGACGCGGGTCGGCCGGAGCGGACCGAGTACGAGATCACCGAGGCCGGCGTGGGCACACTGCACCGATGGCTGAGGGACATGCTGCCCACGCCGGCGCGGGAGTTCCCGGAGTTCCCGGCCGCGCTGGCGTTCGCGGTCATTCTGGCCCCGGACGAGCTGCGCTCGCTGCTGACCAGCCGGGCCGATGCGGTGGCGGCGAAGGCGGCGGCGATCGAGGCGCAGGCGCCGCCGGGCATGCCGCGGATCTTCCTGGTCGAGGACGAATACCGGGTGGTCATGCTGCGGGCTGAGGAGAGGTGGTTGCGGGGCGTGGTCGACGACCTTGCAGCCGGCCGTTTCGCCTGGGACGCCGAGTTGATCCAGTCGACGCTGGCCCAGTTCAGCTGACGGCTCGTTTTGGTGCCCGCGCCTTGACGTTGGGTGGGCGCGGGCGCAGGCGCGTGCGCGTGAGGTGCGTCGGCACCGTGGCGTACCAGTGGCACGCGAGAGCGCCGACACGCCGCGCGAAACCACCATCCCGTACCACTGGAGCGCTCCACTGGCACACCACACGAGCCACCACCACCGCGGCGTACCAGTGGCACGCCAACGCGCCGACACGCCGCGCGAAACCACCATCCCGTACCACTGGAGCGCTCCACTGGCACACCACACGAGCCACCACCACCGCGGCGTACCAGTGGCACGTCACGTGTCTGGTCCGGCCCCGGCACCTCCCCCGCGGCGGGATCACCGCCGGGAGCACGCAATGGAGCGGTCAGGCGAAAGGCGCGACGATCTCGTCGGCCAGCCACCGCAGCGGGCGTCCCTCGAGCACGGCGGCCAGCACGATGTGCGTCACGCCGGCGTCGACCGCCCGCTCGATCGTCGCCCGCGTCGTCGCGACCACGTCCGGCTCGTCCGCCCGTACGAGCAGTTGCACCGACCGGGTGATCGAGGCCGGATCGCGCCCGACCTCCGCGCACAGCTCGACCAGCTTGGCGTCGCGCTCGGCGAAGGCGTCGTCCACGCCGCCGGGATGGTTCCAGCGGTCGGCGTGCTCGGCCACCAGCCGCAACACCTTGTCGCCGCGCCCACCGATCATGATCGGCGGGTGCGGCCGCTGCACCGGCCGCGGCGCGCAGATCGCGGCGCGCAACGTCACCGACGGGCCGTCGTAGTCGAACGGCTCCCCGGCGGCCCACATCCGCTTGATCACGTCCAGGGCCTCCGCCAGGTCCCGTACGGCCCGGCCCGGCGACACGAGCGGATAGCCGTACGCCGCGTGCTCGCGTACCGCCGGGTTCGGCCCGGCCACCGCAACGCCCCGGGTGGCCGCTCGGCTCGGTTACCAGCTCAAGCACGCCCAGTTGCGGTACCTGGAGTTGAGCGCGGCAGCGATGGAGCCGCACGGCATCACCGGCCGGCAGTGCGCGGTGCTGATCGCGATCGACGACCGGGAGCCGCGGTCGCAGCAGGAGGTGGCCGCGCGTCTCGGCGTGGACCGGACCACGATGGTCGCTCTGGTCGACGAACTGGAGGCCAAGTCCCTGGTCGACCGCCGCCCCGACCCGGCCGACCGGCGCAAGAACGTCGTCGCCCTCACCGCCGCCGGCCGCGAGACGCTGACCGCCGCCCTGGCCGCGACCGAGGCCGTCGAGCGCGACTTCCTGGCCGCCCTGACTCCGGGCGACGCCGCAACGTTCCGCCGCCTCCTGGCTGCGGTCGTCGGCGACGCCTGACCCCGCCGCCGCCGCCCGATCAGGCGGCCTTGTCGCTTCGGGTCAGAACGGAGACCCAGCCCGGCGACACCTGCAGCAACGCCGCGACGTCCCGGACGGCCAGGCCCTGATCAGCCAATTACTAAACGGCGACCGACTTGATCAGCTCGTCGGCGGCGGCGTAGGGGTCGAGGGTGCCGTCGGCGACGCGGCGGGCGAGGCCGGGCAGGGCTGTGCCGTCGCGGAGGTCGCCCATCCGGGCGCGTAGCGTGCCCAGCGCGATCGCCTCGACCTCGACCGCGGCCCGGCGCTCGCGGCGCGGCTGCAGCTCGCCGGTCGAGGACAGCCACGCGCGGTGCTTCTCGATCGCCGCGACCACGTCGTCGATGCCTTCGCCCCGTACGGCCGTCGCCCGCACCACCTGCGGCCGCCACTCGCCCGGACCGCGCTCGCCCAGGCTCAGCATGCCCTGGATGTCGCGGTAGGTGGCGTCGGCGCCGGGGCGGTCGGCCTTGTTCAACACGAAGACGTCGGCGATCTCCAGGATGCCCGCCTTGACCGCCTGGATGGCGTCGCCCATCCCGGGCGCGAGCAGCACCAGCGTGGTGTCGGCGAGCCGGGCGATCTCCACCTCGGCCTGGCCGACGCCGACCGTCTCGACCAGGACCACGTCGTGGCCGGCTCCTTCGAGCACCCGGACCGCCTGGGGCGTGGCCGCGGCCAGGCCGCCGAGCTGCCCCCGGCTGGACATCGACCGGATGTACACGCCGGGGTCGGTGGTGTGTTCCTGCATCCGCACCCGGTCGCCGAGGATGGCGCCGCCGGTGAACGGGCTGGACGGGTCGACGGCGAGCACCGCGACCCGGTGACCGGCTGCCCGCAGTGCCTTGACCAGCTCGTTGGTGGTGGTCGACTTGCCCACCCCGGGGGCGCCGGTCAGGCCGACGACTTGGGCCTTTCCGCCGTACGGGGCGAGCGCGGCGGCCACCGCGGGCAGCGCCGGGTCACCGTCCTCGACCAGGCTGATCAGGCGGGCGACCGACCGGGCGTCGCCCTCGCGGGCCCGCGCGACCAGCGACGCGACGTCCCGCATCAAGCCGCGGCCGGGACGCGGATGATCAGCGCGTCGCCCTGGCCGCCGCCGCCGCACAGCGCGGCCGCGCCGACCCCGCCGCCCTGCCGGCGCAGGGAGAGCGCCAGGGTGAGCGCGAGTCGCGCGCCGGACATGCCGATCGGGTGGCCGAGCGCGATCGCGCCGCCGTTGACGTTGACGATCTCGTCGGTGACCTTGAGGTCGCGCATCGACTGGATGACGACCTGGGCGAACGCCTCGTTGATCTCGATCAGGTCGAGGTCGGCGACGGACAGGCCGGCCTTGGTCAGCGCGGCCTGGATCGCGTTCGACGGCTGCGACTGCAGCGAGTTGTCGGGGCCGGCGACCACGCCGTGCGCCACGATCTCGGCCAGCCAGGTCAGCCCGAGTTCCGCCGCCTTGGCCCGGCTCATCACCACGACCGCGGCGGCGCCGTCGGAGATCGGCGAGGCGGTGCCGGCGGTGATGGTGCCTTCCTTGGCGAACGCCGGCCGCAGCTTGCTCAGTGACTCCGCGGTCGATTCCGGCCGTACGCCCTCGTCGGTGTCGATCGTCTTGTCGACGTCCCGCAGACCCGCCTTGACTCCCACGATCTCCTCGGCGAACCGCCCGTCGCGCATCGCCGCAGCGGCGCGCTGGTGACTCTGCGCGGCGAACGCGTCCTGCTCGGCCCGGGTGATGCCGAGCCCGGCCCCGCTGCGCTCGGTCGACTCGCCCATCGAGACGCCGTCCCACGGGTCGACCAGGCCGTCGAAGGCGGTGTGGTCGCGCACCAGCACGTCGCCGAACTTGGTGCCCTGCCGCTGGTTCATCAGCAGGTGCGGGGCGTTGGTCATGGACTCCATGCCGCCGGCCACCACGATGTCGAACTCGCCCGCCCGGATCAGCTGGTCGGCCAGCGCGATCGCGTCCAGCCCGGACAGGCAGACCTTGTTGACGGTCAGCGCGGGCGTGGTCATCGGGATGCCGGCGGCGACGGCGGCCTGGCGGGCGGTGATCTGCCCGGTGCCGGCCTGGAGCACCTGGCCCATGATCACGTACTGCACCTGGTCGGGCCGGACACCGCCGCGTTCGAGGGCGGCGGCGATGGCGGCGCCGCCGAGGGCGGTCGCGGGCAGGTGCTTGAGGTTGCCGAGCAGGCGGCCCATGGGCGTCCGGGCGCCACTGACGATCACCGAGGTCACGAGGTCTGCACTTCCATGAGGGGCGGCGGTCACGAGTCTGCACTTCCGGGCGGGGCGGCGGTCACGAGTCTGCACTTCCGGGAGGAGCGGCGGCTGAACGATTGTTAGGCAAGACTAGCCCGATGATGCCTGCCGTCGGATTGTTGCGCATTGATCATGTCGGCGTCGCGGTGCCGGATCTGGACGCCGCCCTGACCTTCTACGCCGAGACGTTCGGGTTGCACGCCGTGCACGAGGAGATCAACCATGACCAGGGCGTACGGGAGGCGATGCTGGCGGTCGGGCCGGACGCCGACGGCCCGCGGATCCAGTTGCTGGCGCCGATCTCGCCCGAGTCGGCGATCGCGAAGTTCCTCGATCGCGGCGGACCCGGCCTGCAGCAGCTGGCGTACACAGTGGCCGACGTCGAGGAGACCAGCGCCGCGCTGCGAGCCCGCGGGCTGCGCCTGCTGTACGACTCGCCGCGGCGAGGCACCGGCGGTTCGCTGATCAACTTCGTGCACCCCAAGGACGCAGGTGGCGTACTGGTCGAATTAGTACAGCTCTCATAATTCGTACGTCTTCCGGGTGAATCACCCTGACGTCCAGCGCGTCGCCTGGCAGGATCGTGTGCATTGAGGAGCACCAACGGGCAGAATGCCGGGACGATCAAGGCGGCCGCCCGTGACGCAGCAGGTCGCGGCCGGACGACCTGGGTCCGCCGGGCGGCCCGGAACCGCCGCCCGATCGGGCCGGGTACGCCCCGACTGGGCAGGTCAAGGTTGATCTACGTTGCCGTTTAGACGCTTATCCGGTCTTGCGTGGTAACCCAGGCGTTCGCAAGGATGTCGCAATGCCCCAGCAGCAGGATCAGAATCTCGCGTTCTTCGAGGGCGCGAACTCCCAGCATGACTTCACCGTCGTCCTGCGCGGTTACGACCGCCACCAGGTGGACCAGCACCTCGGCCGGCTCGTCGCCGCGCTGAACCAGTCCGAGCAGTCGCGTGCCGAGGCCGAGCAGCGGATGAACGACGCCCAGCGTCGCCTACGCCAGGCCGAGCAGCGGTTGAACGCGCTCGAGCAGAAGCTGGCGGACAACAACAAGCTGCTGGAGGAGAACAACCGGCCGACGCTCTCCGGGCTGGGCACCCGGGTGGAGCAGATCCTGCGGCTGGCCGAGGAACAAGCGAACGACCACCGCGGCGAGGCCAAACGTGAGTCCGAGGGCATCCTCTCCGCGGCCCGGCTGGAGGCGCGCGAGATCACCGACAAGGCCCGCGCCGAGGCCGCCGCGATGAAGGCGACAGCCGAGCGGGAGGCCGGGCAGCTCCGCACCCACGCCGAGCGCGAGGCGGCCGAAGCCCGGGTGCAGGCCCGGCGCGAGGCCGACACGCTGCGGTCGGACGCCGACCGTGAGACCAAGCAGCTGCGTACGGTCACCGCGCACGAGGTCGCCGAGCTCAAGTCGACCGTGGAGCGCGAGGTCGCATCGCTGCGGGCCACCGCCGAGCGGGAGATCACCCAGCTGCGGGCCAAGTCGTCGCGCGAGGCCGAGGAGAAGCGGGCCGAGTCGACCAAGATGCTCACCGACGCCCGCGACAAGCGCGACAAGGACCTGCAGGCCCTGGCGCTGGAGATCGCCGAGCGGCGCGAGAAGGCCGAGCGCGAGGAGGCCCAGCGGCACGCCGCCCAGGTCAGCGCCACGCAGAAGATGGTCTCCGAAGCCGAGGAGCGTGCCCGCGCGGCCGAGGACCGGGCCAAGGAGATCTCGCAGCGGGCCGAGTCCCGCCGGGTCGAGGCCGAGCGCAGCGCGGTCGACACGACCGAGAAGGCGCGCGCCCTGGCCGACAAGACGGTGACCGAGGCCCGGTCCGAGGCCAACCGCCTGCTGGGCGACTCCCGCACCGAGGCCGAGCTGACCACGCAGGCCGCCCGGCGCGAGGTCGACGACCTGACGCGGCAGAAGGACGCGGTCACCAACCAGCTGGGCCAGATGCTCTCCGGCCTGTCCGGCCTGGTGCCCGGTGTGGGCGCAGCCAACAAGGCGGCGGCCGAGGCGGCCAAGGAGCCGGCCAAGGCGGAGACGCCGGCGCAGCGCAGTCCGGAAGCCGGCAAGGACGGGGACGAGGCGCCGAAGCCGGTACCGGCCAAGACCAACTCCTGAGGCGTTCGCCACGCCGGACCGCGGTTGCGCCATCTGACGGCGTGCGCAACGGTTGACTGACCGGCGGTACGACATCGACGAGGCCGTGCTGGGAAGCTCCGGTGCGGCCTCGATGCCCGCACGTACCCTGGACACCTGACAGATCGCTACCAAACGTATGTTCCCCACCAGCCGGTGCGTATCGGTACAGGGCGGGCAGATGCGTATGTGAGGATGGACAGCATGTCGCACGGCGGTGAAATCTTCGGTCTCGGTGGGGACGCGGCCTCCGAGCCCAGCTTCGAGACCGCCCTGCGGGGATACGAGAAGAAGCAGGTCGAACGCTACGTCGCCCGGGCCGAGAACGAGATCGCGGCGTTGGCCGGTGAACGCGAGCAGGCCTACCAGCAGATTCAGGCGATGGCCGGGCAGATCGAGCGCCTGCAGCAGGAGATCACCCAGGCCCGCCGGCAGACCGGGATCGGCACCGAGGTGTCCTTCCGTCATCTCGGGCCGAGGGTCGAGCAGATCCTGACGCTGGCCGAGGAACAGGCCGAGCAGATCAAGTCGTCCGCCACCGACGACATCGCCTCCCGCCTGGCGGAGGCCGAGCGCATCCGGGCCGAGGCCGAGACGCACGCGCACGACGGCATCCGCGACTTCGAGATCGCGCTGGCCGCCCGCCGCGCCGACGAGGAGAAGAAGGACGTCGAGCGCCGGACCGCGGCGGACAAGGCGTTGTCCGTCACCCGGGCGTCGGCCGAGCAGATGCGGGCCGAGGCCGAGGGCACGCTCACCCGGTCCCGGGCCGATGCGCAGCAGCTGACCGAGAAGACCGCGCAGGAATCGCAGCGGGTGCGGGCCGAGGCCGACGGCTACGCCAAGTCCACCCGCATGCAGGCCGAGCAGGAGATCAAGGCGCTGCGGGACAAGGCCCAGGCCGACCTCGCCGGGAGCCGCCAGGCCGGCGAGCGCGAGCGGGGCGAACTCAAGGCTTCGGTCGAGCACGAGCTGGCCCAGCGCCGGCAGCAGGTGGTGGGCGAGCTCGCCCAGTTGCGCAGCAGCGTCGAGAAGCAGTGCGCCGACCTGCGCAGCGAGGCCGACAAGTACGCCGAGGAAGTCCTTCGCAGGTCGGACGAGCAGGCCACCGCGACCCGCAAGGAGATCGACGCGCACCAGGAGCGGATCGCCGCCGCCGGCCGGGACCTGAAGGCCGCCGAGGCCAAGCGGGTCGTGGCCGACCAGCAGGTCACCGCGGCCACCGAGCGCGCCCGGGCCGCCGAGGAGGAGGCCGAGCAGGTACATCTGCGGCTGGCCGAGGTGAAGACCGAGCTCGAAGCGAGCCTGACGCGGGTGGCCGAGGCCACCCGGGCGGGCGTGGCCGCCGAGCGCCGGGCCGTCGACATCCGGCGTCAGGTGCAGAAGGAGGCGAAGCGGGTGGCTGAGCTGGCCGCCGCCGCGGTGATGGCCGCCGCCGCCTCGCCCGAGGACGACAACGACGACGACCGCGCCGACGAGGACGAGCCGGTGACGACTGCGCCGGCCGGTCAGCACGCGACCCCGCCGGCTCCGTCCGGTGGCCAGCACGCCGCGCCGGTCGCCGCCTCCGGTACGCAGCCGGCCCACGGACAGCCGCCGGCGAACGGCCAGCAGCCGTCCGGTGGGCAGCACGCGGCCCCGGCGGCGGCGCCCGGGGTCGGTCAACACGCCGCGCCGGAGAAGCCGAGCCGGGTCAGTGCGTCGGCCAAGGTCACCGTGCCTCCCGCGGCCAGCCGGGTCGGAGCCGACGCGGAGTAAGCCGGCCACGCAGAGCCGGCCACGCAGAGCCGGCCACGCGGAGCCGGCCACGCGGAGCCGGCCACGCGGAACAAGCCGGCCACGCGGAACAAGCCGGCGAGCCGCAGGGCGGCAGGCCCAGCGGGTGGCGGGCGGTCATGATCGACCGATAGGTTCCCTGCGTGACCAGCCCGGATTCTGCCCCCGTCGCCGACGACCAGCCTGCCGGTAAGCCGGAGGTGCCCGAGGAGAACCCGCGCTTCGGACGCCCCGGCCCGCCGCTCAACTGGCGCAACCCGTTCCTGATCGGGTTCATCGGTGGGCTGGGCGTTCTCCTCGCGTACGGCCTGTTCATGGGTCTGCAGAACGCGGCCTCGATCCTGGTCCTGATCTTCATCGCCTTGTTCCTGGCCATCGGCCTGAACCCGGCCGTGTCCAAGCTGCAGTCGTGGGGTCTGCGCCGCGCCGGCGCGGTGGCGATCGTCACGCTGGTCGTGCTGGCGCTGCTGATCGGCGGCATCCTCGCGCTCATCCCGCCGCTGGTCACCCAGGCCACCGCGCTGATCAGCAACGTGCCCGGGTACATCCAGAGCCTGCAGCGCAACCAGACCGTCAACGACCTGGTCGAGCGCTACGACATCGTGGCCAAGGTGCAGAGCGCGCTCGACGCGGGCACGGTCGGCAACGCGCTCGGCGGAGTCGTCGGCGGGGCCAAGCTGCTGTTCGGCACGATCTTCAACGTCCTGACCGTGCTCGTGCTGACGATCTACTTCATGGCGTCGTTCGAGAAAATCAAGTCCCTGGGGTACGGACTGGTCCCGTCCAGCCGGCGGGTTCGGGTGCGGCTGCTCACCGACGAGATCCTGTCCAAGGTCGGCGCGTACATGGTCGGCGCGCTGGCCATCGCCGTGGTGGCCGGCGTGTCCAGCTGGATCGTGGCGCTGATCCTGGGGCTGGCCTACCCGTTCGCGCTGGCCGTGGTGGTGGCCGTCTGCGACTTGATCCCGCAGATCGGCGCGACGCTGGGCGCGGTGATCGTGAGCCTGGTCGGCTTCGCCACGTCGCTGACCGCGGGCATCGTGTGCATCGCCTTCTTCATCGTCTACCAGCAGGTCGAGAACTACCTGATCTACCCGAACGTGATGCGCCGCTCGGTGGCCGTCAGCGACGTCGCCGCGGTGGTGGCGGCGCTGCTCGGGGTGGCGCTGTTCGGCGTGGTAGGCGCGCTGGTGGCGATCCCGTTGGTGGCCGCCGTCCAGCTGATCCTGCGCGAGGTCGTCATGCCGTCACAGGAGAGCCGCTGACCGGCGCCCGTTGACCGGTGCTGCACCGCCAGCCGGTCTTGGCCCAAGTTACCGTTCAGTTTGCAACAACAGATGAAGCAGATCATTGCTCGCAAAAAATCGCCACATTAGCCTCGAAAAGGTTTTTAAGCGCTGATCTGCAGCTCGCAGATCGCTACGCGCTGACAGCCCATGGTTGCCGTCCTATTGCTGACAGCTAGTTTAAGTCAGACGATGTATCCGGTCAGGGAGGTCGTCATGGCACGTAACCCGGGCAATTTCGAGACAGGTGACCAGGAGATCCGTCACTACGACGGACCGGACATCATCGTCACCAGCCGGTACGTCGTGAACAGGCAGGCGCGCTATGCGGTTCGGGAACTCCGCGTGATCGAGCGTGTCCTCGTGTATCGGCACCCCGCCACCAAGGTTGCCGCGATCTGCGCGGCGATCGAGCTACTCATCGCGTTGCCACTGGCCGCGACGTACGGCTCGGCCCTCCTGTTCTGCGCCGGACTGACCACCGCGGCGGGAATGGGCGTAGCGATCCTGTCCGACGGCCGGCGCAATCCCCGCTGGATGGCCCTGCAGGCCGTATACCGGGGCAAGCAGGTCACGCTGTACAGCACACGGAACTGGCGCGATTTCGAGTGTGTCCGGTGGGCCGTCGTGCGCGCTGTCCAGAATTGCCGGTCGCCCCAATTGTAGGTGGCGTCACGCCGCCGTCAGTGAATCCCGGATCGAGCGGATCATGTCCACGGCGTCCTCGCCGGTACGGCCGTAGACCAGCAGATCGGACATGATGCTGTTGAAGAGCAAGGTCTGGTCTTCCTCGGTGGTCAAGAAGTCGTTGCCCGCGGCGGCTTCGACGAACAGTACGTCGGGATGGACCGCGGAGCTCGACGTCAACGTCATGTTTAGCAATTCGAAGCTCCCGCCGATACCGGTGTTATGTGCCGAATTCAGTGGCATCACACCTAGCGTGTACGCCGTTTCGTCGGTCGCAAGATCCAGCAGATGGTCCAGCTGTCGACGGAGGACATCCTGCCCGCCGAACGGTCGGCGCAGAACCGCTTCGTCGAGGACGGCGACGATTCTCGGCGGATCCGGCCGACCCAGTCGCTCGCGGAATTCGGCCTGCCGGTCCATTCGCAGTTTCACCCGGGACAAGACATCCCGGTCACTGTCGCTGCGGCGCATGGACAATGCGGTGCCGGCTTTGGCATATTCCTTGGTCTGCAGCAACCCGGGGACGAACAACAAATGCCAAAGGTTGATGACCGCAGCCTCACTCTCGTAGCCGACGAATCGGCGGAAGTTCCCAGCCAGCTTATGATTGCTGTACCACTGGCGGGAGCGAGACGTCTGAGACAACCGGGCGAGCGCACCCACCTCGTCATCATCGAGAAGGCCGTAGTACAACAACAACGCTCGAACCTCGAGGGGTTCGATGGTGACTTCGCCGTTCTCGATCCGATTGAGCTTCGAGAGTGACCAGCCGGTGTGCGCGGCCACGGTCGCCGGACTCAGCTCACTCGACACACGCAACTGCTTCAGGCGTACACGCAGGACTTCGCGAGCGACGAGCGGCCCCGCCGTCGACGACGCCGTGATGGACACCTGGCGCGGGTCCGTCACGTGCCCTCCACTCTCGATGGCCCTCATATTCACCATGCCGTCTGCGCATTGCACATTGCCGATACCTGACTGCGGACCACTATGGTACTGCACCGTCCGCAACGTGTCATTCGCGCGAAGCGATCAGACGCACACATACAGCGAACTGAATCTCAGGTATGGTGGTCATCGGCCGGCTCCAATGATGTGGCCAATACCCGGGTGCGCGGCCTCGGCAACGGGGATGCGTTCGGTTCTGTGACCAGCTACGACGAATGCCGGTGCAGACCGGAAGGTAGCGGTTGCGGTTTGCAGGAGGGCACATGAACTACCGTCGTGAGTTGATCTGGCGCAAAAGTTCCCGGAGCAGCTCAGGCGCCTGCGTCGAGCTCGCCGAGGACGGGGACAAGGTGCATATGCGCAATTCCAACGATCCGTCCGGCGCCACATTGACCTTCGACCGGGACGTCCTTCGCGACTTCATCGAACAGGTCAAGTCGACCGGACAGATCGCCGAGTAAATACGCACGTCAGAGCAGCTTGGCGCTGATCGCTTCCAGGATCCCGACCGCTTCATCGCCCTGCGCCGCTGACGCTTCCAATGATCTGAAGATGGTCACAATCCGCTGGAACACAGCGTCGTCGTCGGTGGCGAGATCTTCGGGCAGCGCCTCGAAGAACGACGTCGTCAGTCCATCCGCCGAACGGTGCAACTCAAACGCCCCGCGCAGCCCAAGATGGGGTCCGTGGTGCAACGGCACGATCGACAGGTGCATGCTGCGGAAGTTCTTCACCATCGCGATCAAGCTTGTCACCTGCGCACGCATCGCCTCCGAATCGCCCGCGCGGTGGAACGCGGCCTCGTCGATCACGACCGAGAGCTCCGCGCCGCCCCGCAAACGCTCCTGAAGTGCGGCGGCTCGCTTCATCCGCTGCGCGACCTGCGCCTCGACGTCGTTGTCATCCGACCTGTGATCGGACAGCCGGCGAATCACTTCCCGTGCGTAGGACTCCACCTGCAGAAGACCGGGCACAAGATCCGGTTGATTCAGGATGCTGAAGGTCGCTGACAGCTCCTGCGCCTGGAGAAGATCAAATGCATCAGAACCACGGACCTCGCCGGCCCTCGCCGAGTCCGAGTCTCTGACACTCTCCATTGCGGTACCCCACATCCGATTCATGTTACGGTCACATTGCGGTCAGCAATCTGCGTTTTGCAAATTACCGTGCGCAGCGTGCCACAAGCCGGTGGCCTCGTCCAATACGGTAGTTGCGTGTCACGCCGAACGATGATGGATTGTGTCCAATCGGAGGATGTCGATTTTTACGACAGCTCGCCGGGAACGGGGACGTCGGCGAAGGCGGCGACCGTACGGTCGGCGTATGCGGTCGTGTCGCCGGTCTCCATCGGTCCGTCCCAGGTCCGCGGCAGCGGCACCGGCACGTCCGGGGCGACCCGCCGGACGACCTCGTCCAGCACGGTCTCGGCGTCCCCGACCCACAGGTGTTTGGCCCCGGGCACCCCGATCACCTCGGCCTGCGGGACGCCGGCGAACCGAGACGCCGCCTCGGCCGGCCGCAGGTAGTCGTCGAACTCCGGAACCAGCGCGGTCAGCGGCTTGCCCGACGCGGCCCAGGCGGCCAGGTCGGCCTGGGTGGAGAAGCGCAGCGGCGGCGACAGCAGGACGGCGCCGGTGACCGCCGGATCGAGTCCGTGCATCAGCGTCAGGTCGGTGCCGAACGACCAGCCGAGCAGCCAGATGTCCGGCAGGTCGGCGAACTCGGCGAACTCGATGGCCGCGGCCACGTCGTACTTCTCGTCCACGCCGCCGTCGAACGCGCCGCCGCTCGTACCGCGCACGCTCGACGTCCCGCGGGTGTTGAAGCGCAGCACCGCGACCCCGGCCAGCGCCGGCAGCCGCCAGGCGGCCTTGCGGAACACGTGGCTGTCCATCATCCCGCCGTGCGTGGGCAGCGGATGCAGGCAGACCAGGGTGGCCACCGGGTCGCGGTCCACCGGCACGGCCAACTCGCCGACCAGCGTGAGGCCGTCGTAGGTGTGCAACTCGATGTCCTCCCGCCGGGCGGGCAGGATCGAGTTGGCGCGGATCGGAGCGGTCACGGCCTCATCCTCGTCCATAACGCGGCGCGTTGCGGGAGCGCTCGACACCCGGGCTGCGCCGGTCGCGGGCTCGCCAGCAGCCGGTGTGCCAGTGCCGGCGGTCGGTCTCGTCGCCCTGGCCGTCGACCGGCCAGGCCACGACGTGTGGCACGCCCGGACGGATCTCCTGCATGCAGCCGGGGCACTTGTAGGTCTTGGCTGCGGCGCCGCCGAAGATCGACCGGACCATCCACTCGCCGTCCCGCCACTGCTGAACGCCGCTGATGCCCTTGCGGACGCGCTCGTCCGGCAGCTCGGGCAGCGAGCTGAGCGGGCGATGGGGACGGTTACGACGCGGCACGATTTCAAGTTTAGGTGTGAGCCATGACACCTTAACGCGACCTAGACTCACGTTCATGACGGCAACCCGCACCCCCGGCCTGCCCTACGTGGAGAACGGCCTCCTCGTCTCGACCAACCCGGCGACCGGCGCGGAAGCCGGTCGCGTGCCGATCGCCGACGAGGCCGCGGTGACGGCCGCCGTCGCCCGGGCCCGCGAGGCCGCGAACTGGTGGGCCGGACTCGGCTTCGACGGCCGGAAGGGCCGGATGCTGCGCTGGCGGTCGCTGCTGGCCGGCCGGGTCGAGGCGCTGGCCGAGCTGGTGCACACCGAGACCGGCAAGACGATCGCCGACGCCATCATCGAGATCGTGGCCGCGGTCGAGCACGTGGACTTCGCCGCCCACCACGCCCGGAAGGTGCTGGGCCCGCGCCGGACCCGGTCGAGGTTGCTGCTGGCCGAGCACGCCGGGCACCTGGAGTACCAGCCGTACGGCGTGGTCGGGGTCATCGGCCCGTGGAACTATCCCGTCTACACGCCGGTCGGGGCGATGTCGAGCGCGCTCGCGGCCGGCAACGCGGTGGTGTTCAAACCCAGCGAGTACACCCCGGTGGTCGGCCGGTGGCTGGTCGAGGCGTTCGGTGAGGTCGTGCCCGAGCACCCGGTGCTGCAGGCCGTGCACGGACTGGGCGACGTCGGGGCGGCGCTGTGCCGGTCCCGGGTCGACAAGATGTCCTTCACCGGGTCCACCGCCACCGGGAAGAAGGTGATGGCCGCCTGCGCCGAGACGCTCACGCCGGTGGTCATCGAGGCGGGCGGCAAGGACGCGCTGATCGTGGACGCCGACGCGGACATCGACGCCGCCGCCGACGCCGCCGTCTGGGGTGCGATGACCAACGCCGGGCAGACCTGCGTGGGCATCGAGCGGGCGTACGCCGTGGCGCCCGTCTACGACCGGTTCGTCGCCGCCGTGGTGGCCAAGGCGGGCAAGCTCAAGGTCGGCGAGGACATCGGCCCGATCACCATGCCGGGCCAGCTCGACGTCATCCGCCGGCACATCGACGACGCGCTCGCGCGGGGCGGCCGGGCCGTGCTCGGGGGCGCCGACGCGGTGCAGCCGCCGCACGTGGCGCCGACCGTGCTGGTCGACGTGCCCGACGACTCGGCCGCGATCACCGAGGAGACGTTCGGGCCGACGCTCACCATCACGAAGGTCGCCGACGCCGACGAGGCGCTGGCCAAGGCCAATGCCGTCCCGTACGGCCTGGGGGGCTCGGTCTTCGGCCAGGCGAACGCCGTGCGCATCGCGCGGCGGATGCGTTCGGGCATGGTGAGCGTGAACGCGGCGCTGGCCTTCACCGGGCTGGGCTCGATGCCGTTCGGCGGGGTCGGCGACTCCGGGTTCGGCCGGGTGCACGGTGAGGACGGGCTGCGCGAGTTCGCCCGGGCCAAGGCGGTGACCGTCCGGCGCGGGCCCTCGCTCATGCCGGCGATGACCTTCGACCGCACTCCGGCCCAGCTCAAACGAATCGTGACAACCCTCAAGCTTGTCTACGGACGCCGCCCCTAAGCTGAGCGGGTGGTCGATCACTCCGCCGTCACGGTTTCCGGTCTGCACGTAAGTTACGGCTCGACGCCGGTTCTTCTCGACGTCGGGCTGACCGTGCCGGCCGGCACCGGCATGTGCGTGACCGGCGAGAACGGCATCGGCAAGTCCACCCTGTTGCGCTGCGTGTCCAGCCTGCAGAAGCCGGACGCGGGCACGATCCGGGTGTTCGGTCACGCGCCCGGGTCGACCCCGGAGTTCTGGCGCGCCGTGGTGACCACGGTGGAAGCGCCGACCTGGTATCCCGGCCTGACCACGCGCGAGCACGTCGAGCTGGTCTGCCGGGCGCACGGGCAGGATCCGGAGGAGGCCGGCGCGGACGAGGCGCTGGAACGGTTCGGCCTGGCCACGCACCGCGACGCCATCCCGCCGTCCATGTCGTCCGGCCAGAAACAACGACTGACGCTGGCGCTGGCCCTGATCCGGCCCAGCTCGCTGCTCATCCTGGACGAACCCGAGCAGCGCCTCGACCCGGAGGGCCGGGCGATGGTGGCCGGCCTGCTCGCCGAGTACGTCAAGGACGGCGGCTCGCTGCTCATGGCCAGCCACGACGACGACTTCGCGGGGGCGTCCGGCGCGGCGCTGACGTCGATGGAGTCCCTGGCGGCGGCCGCGTGACGATTGAGGCCACCGACGTCGTCGGGCTGCGGCGCTGGGTCCGGCGGACGCAGTCGTCGCACCGGGAACGCGGCGCCACCGCCGGGAACATCTACGTCGCCCTGCTGACCGTCGCGGTCGTCGGCGGCATGCTGCACAAGCAGCTGCAGAAGGTGTTCTGGCCGGTCGTCCCGACCTTCTCGGCTCTGGCGGGCGCGTCCCTGGTGGCGGTGGCGGTCGGGCTGATCTTTCTCGCCATGCGCCGGCTGGGCCCGCTCGGCCTGCCCCGCCCGGCCGCGTCCTGGCTGCTCACCGCGCCGGTCAGCCGCCGCCGGCTGCTGCTGCCGTCGTTCTGGCTGGCGGCGGTGCTGGCCGCGGGAGCCGGTGCGCTGATCGGCGTGGCCACCGGCGGTCACGTGGCCGTCCGCGGGATGCCCGGCGGCGAGGTCGTACTGCTGCCGGTGACCGGCGCCCTGATCGCCCTGGTGCTGCTGCTGGCGGCGCTGGCCGCGCAGGCCGGCGGGTTCTGGACCCGGGCCGTCGACCGGCTGGCCGCACTGCTGGTCGTGGGCGGGCTGGCCGGCCTGGTGACGGATTCGGCGGTGCACGCGCCCAAGCTCACCCGGGATGTGCCGCCGCCGACCGCCGACCTGGTCGCGGGTGGGCTCGCGGTGGTCGTCGTCATTCTCGGGACGGTCGCCGTAGGCCGGCTCGCGGCCACCCCCAACGACCGGATCCTCGAGTCCTCGAAGACCTCGGGAACGGTGCTGGACGCGGCCTTCGGGGTGGAGCCGTCGTTCGTCGCCGACATGATGGAACGCCGGTACTGGGCCGGGCGGCGGTTGCGTTCCCGCCCGTTCAACGCCCGGCTGCCGATCCTGGTCGCTCAGGACCTGAGGCTGGCCCTGCGCCGCCCCGGCCGGCTGGTGTGGACGATCGCCTCGGCCGGTGTCCCGGTGCTGTTCGCCGAGGCGCCGCACATCGTGCTGGGGCTGGTGGTGCTGATCGGCGGCATGGTCGCGGCCGGTCTCTCGACCGCGTCGGTACGCACCGACGCGGCCAACCCGATGATGCTGCGCGCGCTCGGGGTCAGCTCCCGCCAGGCCATCCTGCAGCGGTACTGGGTGCCGGGCGTGGTCGCGGCCGTCTGGTACACGCTCGCGCTGTCGCTGCTGAGCGCGCTCGGCGACCTGCCGCGCGGGCCGTGGTGGGCGCTCGGGATCGCGCTGGGCCCGGTGGGCGCGGTGGCGGCGGTCCGGCGCGGCCGGGTCGGCATGATCCGCAACGACCTGCTGCCGCTGGACACACCGATGGGGACGGTCTCACCCGGCCCGTTCGTCAACCTGGCCGTCGGCCTGGACGTGCTGCTGCTGGCCGCGCCGGTGCTCGTCCAGCTCCACCAGTTCACGCCGCTGGGCTGGACGCTCGTGGGAGTGCAAGCCGTGGTCGGCGTGGTCGGCGCGCGCGCCTACCTGGCCGGGACCACGGCCAAGGACCGCGTCGAACTGAAGGCCGACTGGTGATCAGAACAGCGTGAGCTCGTCGCGTTCCATGCCGCGCAGCTTGTCGTAGTCGACCACCAGGCAGCGGATGCCGCGGTCGGCGGCCAGCACCCGGGCCTGGGGCTTGATCTCCTGGGCGGCGAACACGCCGGCCACCGGGACGAGCAGCGGGTCGCGGTTCATCAGTTCGAGGTAGCGGGTCAGCTGCTCCACGCCGTCGATGTCGCCCCGGCGCTTCACCTCGACCGCGACCGCCTTGCCGCCGGCGTCCCGCAGGAGCAGGTCGACCGGGCCGATCGCGGTCATGAACTCCCGGCGGACCAGCGTGCAGCCCGGCCCGAACGTCTCCGGGTGGGCCGCCAGCAACTCCTGCAGGTGCGCCTCGACGCCGTCCTTGACCAGGCCGGGATCCACGCCGAACTCGTACGACGAGTCCTGCAGGATCTCCTCCAGGGTGATCCGCAACTCCTCGCCGGCCTTGTTCACGACCTTCCACACGCCCGGCGCTTCCTGCAGCTTGCAGGGCGGGCTCATCCAGTTCAGCGGCTTGTAGGCGCGGTCGTCGGCGTGGATCGACACCGAGCCGTCGGCCTTGACCATCAGCAGCCGTACGGCCGGGGGCAGGTGGGCGGAGAGGCGGCCGACATAGTCCACGGAGCACTTCGCGATGACCAGGCGCACCCGACGAGGTTACTTGCCGGCATGCCCGGGTCGCGCGGGGGTGCCATCCTGAGAACGTGCTCGAAGCGCTCACCGGCACCGGCCTGGCCGCATCCGCCGGACTCAACGCGTACATCCCCCTTCTGATCATGGGCCTGTTGTCGAGGTTCACCGGCGCCGTCCACCTTCCCCACGGCTGGGAGTGGCTCTCCAACGGCTGGGTGCTCGGCATTCTCATCGTGCTGCTGGCGGTCGAGGTCGTCGCGGACAAGGTTCCGCTGGTCGACCACGCCAACGACATCGTGCAGACGGTCGTACGCCCGACGGCCGGTGGCATCGTCTTCGGCGCCGGATCGTCCTCGCAGACGGCCACGGTCACCGACCCGGGACGGTTCTTCGGCTCGCACCAGTGGATCCCGATCGTGGCCGGCGTGCTGATCGCGCTGAGTGTGCACACGGTCAAGGCGGTGGCCCGGCCGGTGGTCAACGTGTCCACGGCCGGTCTCGGCGCCCCGGTGGCCAGTACCGCCGAGGACATCGGCAGCCTCCTGCTGTCCCTGGCGGCCGTTCTGCTGCCGATCTTGGTGCTGCTCGGCCTGGTCCTGATGGTGTCGACGGCGATCTGGGCGGTGCGGCGCCGAAGGCAGCACAAAAGGGCGGCCGTGGGGGGTGTCCGAACCGGACAGCTGTTTGGTTGACTCCTCTCGTGTCCGCAATCGCCGTACCGGCCTTCGCCCTGACCTGGTGGCTGGCGTGCTACCTCCTCGGGCGCGACCCGGCGCGGGCGGCCCTGTGGCGGGCGGCGGCCGCCCTGGCCGTGTACGCCGTGGCCGTGGCCGCCTGGGCGATCGATCCGGGCAGCACGCTTGCCCCGGTGCTGCTGTGCGTGCCGGCGCTGCTCTGGGCGGGCGCGGCCGTCGCGTTGCTGCCCGACGACCGGGCGGTGCTGACCCGCGGCTGGTTCGCCGTCGCGGCCGTGTTCCTGGTGGTGGTGATCCTGGTGCCCGGATCCGGCCGGCTGCTGGCGCTGTGCCCGCTGGCCGCGGCCCTGGTGCTGCTCTGGCGGAGCCGGGCCGACGTCCGCCCGGCCCTGCTGCCGCTCGCCGTCACCGTCGTCTCCGGGCTGTACGCGCTGGGCCTGGTGGCCGTGCTCGGGCCGGTCGACCTGGGCTCGGCCGGGCTCGTGCTGGCCGCCATCGGGCTGGATCTGATGGTGCTCGGGTACCTGGTCGCGGTGGCCGACGCGGTCGACGCCGGTGAGCGGCTGCACCCCGACCTGCGCCGGTCGGCGGTGGCCGCGGTCGTCACCACGCTGCTGATCGGCGGCCCGGCCGCGCTCACCACGCTGGCCGCCCCGGACAACGCGGCCGTCACCGCGTTGCAGTTCGTCGTGGTCGGATTCGCGATGACCATGACCGGCCTGCCCGGCGCGGTCCGCCGCGGCCTGGACCGGCTGGCCTACCTGAACGACGACCGGATCCGGGCCGACCGGGCGGCGCTGCTGCTGTCGGCGGACGCGCTGCCCCGCCGCCGGGAACGGCACCGGCTGCTGAGCACCAGCCAGGAAGAGTTCGCCCGGCTGACCCGTCGGGCCCTCGACGACTTCCGCGATCCCGTCCGGTTGCTCCGCAGCCCGCTGATCAATCTGCCCACCGTGGACCGGAGGCTCACCGGGCAGATGGCCGAGCAGCCGCTGGCCCGGGCGCTCGAGCTGCGGGCGGTGCTGCAGGAGAGCGTGGCCCGGCTGAAGCCGGACGGGCTCTCCGGGACGTCGGAGGAGTGGCGGCACTACAACGCGCTGCACTTCGTCTGCGTGCTCGGACTCCGCCCGTACGCCCGGCAGCCCGCCGACGGCCTGGACCGGGAGGCCCGGCTGGTCGTCGACTGGTTCCGGCGGCACGTACCGCAGCCGACGCTCCGGCAGTGGCAGGACGAGGGCGCGCGGCGGGTGGCCGACCGTCTCTGGGGTGAGCTGGTGCGGACCGACCCCCGCTGGCTGAATCACGCGCGCGTAGCGAAGCGGACATCTACGACACGCAGCTCATAAGTGACTGTACCGGACACGACTGGTTAAGATCCCGGAACGTGGACTCCGGGGAGAGCTGTGGGTAGCCACCGCAATGCGCTGGTCGCCGCCGTCCGGCAGGAACTGGCCGAGGCTCGGGGCACCGCCCGGGCCGTGCTGGCCGCGGCCGAGACGGCCCGGAGGCAGGCGCAGCGGCGTCACCGGCTCGTCCGGGACGCGTACGCCTCCTGCCTGGCCCAGCTGGCCCAGGCCCGGGAGCAGGCCCGGGCCGACATCGAGCGCCGCTTCTCGGCCGAGTCCACGCAGCTCGCCGGTAGCGTGTCCACTCTGGTCACGGCGTGTGCGCCGGGCGCCGCCGGTGCGCCGTGGCGGATGTGGGCACCGACCGAACCCGAGCCCGGCCGGCGTCCGGGACTGTTCCGGATCGGCGCGATGTCGCTGGCCGGCACCACCGTCCCGGCGCTGATCCCGCTGCTGGACCTGGTGCACCTGAGCGTGGCCGGCGACCCCGACGTGGCCGACGGGGTGATCGCCGGCCTGCTGCTGCGCGCGCTCGGCAGCACCCACCCCGGCGACGTCCGGCTGACCGTCTACGACCCGGAACGGCTGGGCGGCTCGCTGGCCGCGTTCGCCCCGCTCGGGCTGTCCTTCGTCGGGCCCGGCGGTCTCGGCCCGATGCTGGACGACCTGGTCGAGCACATCTGCCGGGTGAACGAGACGGTGCTGGCGGGCGAGTACGGCTCGCTGGCCGAGCTGGTGGCCGCCCACCCGGGCCCGCGGCCGGAGCCGTGGCGGGTGGTCGTGCTGCTGGCCGACCCGGCCGGTGCGGCCGAGCTGACCAGCGCCCAGCGGGCCCAGTTGGACCGGATCGTCCGGACCGGCGTCGCCTGCGGCGTCCACCTGATCGTCCGCGGCCTAGCCCTGCCCACCCACCCGACAGTGGAGCGGCTCGTGGTGCGCGACCAGACCGCGACCGCCGGCACCATCGGAGACCTGGCCGTACGCCTGGACCCGCCGCCGCCCGCCGACCGGATCACCGGATTCTGCCGGTCCGCGGCCGACCGGATGCGCGCCGATCCGCCGCCGGCGCTGCTGTCCGATCTGGAGCCCGCCCGGATCTGGACCGACTCCTCGGCGCACCGGCTGGTCGCCCCGCTCGGGGACAGCACCGACGGGGTGCTGGTCGAGGTGGCGCTGGGCGACGACCCGCCGCACGCGCTGATCGGCGGCCCGTCGGGCTCGGGCAAGACCAACCTGATCTACGCCTGGCTGGGCTCGCTCACTGCTCGCTACGCCCCCGACGAGCTGGCCCTGTACCTGCTCGACTTCAAGGAAGGGGTGTCGTTCGCCCGGTTCACGCCGGGCGCCCGCGACGCCAGCTGGTTGCCGCACGTACGGCTGGCCGGGGTGAACGTCAACGGCGACCGCCAGTTCGGCCTGGCTCTGCTGCGGCACCTGGGCGAGGAGCTGCGCACCCGGGCCCAGGCGGCCAAGCGGCACGAGGCGAGCAAGCTGGCCGAGCTGCGGGCCGAGGACCCCCACGGGCACTGGCCGCGGATCGTGGCCGTGATCGACGAGTTCCAGGTACTGCTGGCCGGCCGGGACGCGGTCGCCGACGAGGCGGTGGCGCTGCTCGAGGACCTGGCCCGGCGCGGCCGGTCGCAGGGTATCCACCTCGTGCTGGCCTCGCAGGACGTCTCCGGGATCGAGGCACTGTGGGGCCGCTCCGGACTGATCGCCCAGTTCACGCTGCGGATCGCGCTGCCCAAGGCGCGCCGCGTGCTGGCCGACGGCAACCTGGCGGCGGCGGGCATCCCACGCTTCCACGCGGTGGTGAACGCCGACTCGGGCGTGGCCGGGGCGAACCGGGTCGTCCGGCTGCCCGACGCCGGCGACCGGATGGCCTGGCGCCGGCTGCAGCGCAAGCTCTGGTCGGCGCGGCCGCCCACGTGCGAGCAGCCGCGCCTGTTCGACGGCGACGCCGTGCCGCGGCTGCCCGAGCAGTACCGCCCGGCCGGTCGGCTGCCGGACCGGACCGACAGCATCGGCTCGTCGCCGGGCGCGGTGCTGGGCGAGCGGATCGACGTGTCGGCGCGCCCGGCCCGGCTGCGTCTGGGGCGGATGCCGGGGCGCAATCTGGCGGTGCTGGGGACGCGTACGGACGAAGCCTGTGACGTGCTCGCGGCGGCCGCGTTGTCGCTGGCCGCCCAGGGACCGGCCCACTTCAGCATCGTCTGCCTGGAACCGGGCGCGGAACGGGCGGCGGCCCGGCTGATGGCGGAGCTGCCCGAGGGCGACTGGTACGACGCCGCCGACGTGGACGAGCTGTTCGAGGTGCCGCCGGACGGGGTTCCGCACTACGTGCTCGGGTACGGGCTGGACGCGCTCGGACCGGCGTACTCCGACCGACTGCGCGGCCTGCTGACCGACGGACCGGAGGGGCGTACGCACGTGCTCGGCTGGTGGCGGTCGGTGGCCCGGCTGCGCGACGACCTGGGCGGCGCAGGTGCCCGCTTGGACGCCATCGGGGCCTGGGTGGCGCTGGACGTACACGGCGCCGACCTGTCGCCGCTGTCGCCCCAACCCGGCGGCCCGGCCTGGTACCCGCGGCCGCGGCGGGCACTGTTCTTCGACCGTTCCGTGCACCGCACGCCGGAAGTGATCATCCCGTACGAGGTGAACAGTGACCACACATAACCACGACTACCAGATGATGATGACCGCGCTGGCCGAGGTCACCCGGCGGCGCGACCGGGAGCTGGGCAACGCCGACCGGGCCTATCAGGACAACGCCGCCCGGGCCGCGGGCGAGCTGGCCCGGGCCGAGGGCGAGGCGGTCGACGCCGACCGCTGGGCGGCGACCGCGGCGGGTCAGGTGCTCGATGTGGACCGGGAGGCCGAGCGGCTGTGGGAGCAGCTGCGGCGGGCCCGCGGGTTGCGCCTCCGGGCGCTGGGCGACCTGCCCGATCCGGCGCCGGTCGACCCGCTCCCCCGGGTCGCGCTGCCCCGGACGCCCGTCCTCGACGACGTGCCGCCGGTGGCCGGCTCGGTGTCGGCGCGGATGCTGCTCGCCCGGGCGGCCGGCCGGATCGACGACCGGGCCCAGCCGGTCTCGCGGCGGCCGTTACCGCGCTGGGCGTTGCCGCTGCTGCCTCTGCTGGGCGCGCTCGCGGCCGGTCTGACCGGGCTGCTGGCGGCCGGGCTGGTCACCTTCGGCACCGACCCGATGCCGGGCGGCCCGGTCGTCCGCTTCCTGGGCTGGCTGTCGTTCCTGGCGGCGCCGTCGGCCGGCGTCCCGGTGGCGGCGCTCCTCGCCCACCGCCGCCTGCTGGCCAGACTGGACATCGGCGGCGTCGGCCTGACCCTGCTCGGCGGCATGGTCGCCGCGACGCTGCTCTCCCTCACGTTCGCCTCCAGTCATTGACGTTTTCGCGTCCGGCTACTGTCTGACGGCATGACCGACAGCGCGATCTCCGTCCGCAGGCTGCGCAAGACATACCAGGAGAACGTGGCCGTCGACTCTGTCGACCTCGAGGTCACGCGGGGCGAGATCTTCGCGCTGCTCGGGCCGAACGGGGCCGGCAAGACGACCACGGTCGAGATCCTCGAGGGCTACCGGACGCGCGACGCCGGCGAGGTCACCGTGCTCGGCGTCGACCCCGCGGTGGTCAACGGCAAGCGCGGCGCCACCGGTGACCCGGCGGCCAAGCGGTGGCGCACGCGGGTCGGCATCGTGCTGCAGGGCACCGGCGAGTTCGACGAGCTGAACGTGGGCGAGGTGGTCGCGCACTTCGCCCGGTTCTACCCGTCGCCCGACGACCCGGCGACGGTCATCGACCGGGTCGGGCTGACCGGGAAGACGAAGGCGCGCACGCACACGCTCTCCGGCGGGCAGAAGCGCCGGCTGGACGTCGCGCTCGGCATCGTCGGCCGCCCCGAGCTGCTGTTCCTGGACGAGCCGACCACCGGCTTCGACCCGGAGGCGCGACGGGAGTTCTGGGCGCTGATCCGCGATCTGCGGGCCGGCGGGACGACCATCGTGCTGACCACGCACTACCTCGAGGAAGCGGAGGCGCTGGCCGACCGGGTCGGGGTCATCGCCCGCGGCCGGCTGCTGGCGGTGGACACGCCTCAGCTCCTCGGTCACCGCGATCAGGCGCTGGCCACCATTTCCTGGCGTACGGCCGACGGAGGGTGGGAACGCACCCGCAGCGCGACGCCGACGGCCGTGGTCACCGACCTGGCCGCGCGGTTCGGCGGCGAGGTGCCCGGGTTGAGCGTGACGCGCCCGACCCTGGAGGACATCTACCTCGAGATGATCGGGGCGGCGGCGTGAACGGCATGGGTCTGGCCCTGCGGCAGGGGGTCCTGGAGGTCAAGCAGTTCCTGCGCAGCCGGGAGCAGGTGGTGTTCACGCTGGCGTTCCCGGCAATCCTGATCCTGATCTTCGGCTCGATCTTCAAGGGCAACCTCGGCGGCGGCGTGAAGTTCACCCAGTACTTCGTCACCGGCATGATCGCCACCGGCCTGATGACCGCGGGCTTCCAGGCGCTGGCCATCCAGATCCCGATCGAGCGCGACCGCGGCGTCCTCAAGCGCTTTCTCGGTACGCCCATGCCGAAGTGGGTCTACTTCGCCGGCAAGGTGCTGATGGTGGCGTTCATCGCGCTGCTGGAGACGGTGATCCTGCTGACCGTGGCGACCGTCCTGTTCGGGCTGGACCTGCCGGGGACGGCGCAGCGCTGGTGGACGTTCCTGTGGGTGGCCGTGCTGGGCATCACCGCGTGCACGTTGTGCGGGATCGCGTTCTCGTCGCTGGCCCGTACCGGCCGGAGCGCCCCGGCGGTGGTCACCCCGGTCGCTCTGATCCTGCAGTTCATCTCCGGCGTCTTCTTCGTCTTCACCTCGCTGCCGGCGTGGATGAAGGACATCGCCGCGGTCTTCCCGCTGAAGTGGATGTGCCAAGGGCTGCGGGCGGTCTTCCTGCCGGCGTCGTTCGGCGTGCAGGAGCCGGGCCACGCCTTCCACCTGGGCCGCGTGGCCCTGGTCCTGGCCGCCTGGTGCGTCGGCGGCCTGCTCCTCTGCCTGACGACCTTCAAATGGACGACCCGGCGCGACGGCTGACCAGACGGGCGGCGCGACGCTAACGGGCCGAGCCGCCGACCAGGCGGCGGGCCGCGTCCAGTTCCTCGCCGAAGACCAGGACGGCCAGCCGCCCGTCGGCGCCGATCGCCTGGGTGGCCCGGATCCCGGCCGCGCCCAGCAGCAGCCGAATCTCCTCGGCGATCATCGCGTCGTCGGTGACCGCCGCCGGGCAGAGCAGCCCGTAATCCTCGCTGAACCCGAGAATGGCCAGCCCCTCGGAGCGCGGCTCGGCCTCGTCCCAGGCGACGCTCCACTGCAGGCCCAGCTGCCAGAAGACGAGGCACAGGAAGCCGACCAACCCGACCGCGATCAGCGGACCGAGGAAGTACCAGCCGTCGCCGTCGGGCATGGGCACAGTCTGGCACCGCGGGGTGCACTTTTCCGGGGAATTGACCCGATCGGGAGGGCTGAGCGGGCGTTAAGGACGGGCGGATAGAGTCGGTTCCGCGGTACTCAATCTTCAGACAGGAGAGGCACTCATGGCGGGTCGGCTCGCGGTCATCGGCTCCGGCTTGATGGGTTCAGGCATCGCCCAGGTCTCGGCCCAGGCCGGCTGGCAGGTCACCATGCGGGACGTCGACCAGGCGTCGCTGGCCCGGGGTCGCGACGCGATCCGGGATTCGCTCGGCCGGTTCGTGGCCAAGGACAAGATCACCACAGAAGAGGCCGAGACCACTCTCAACCGGATCACCAGCACCACGGACCTGGACGCGGTGGCCGACGCCGACGTGGTGGTCGAGGCGATCTTCGAGCGGCTCGAGGCCAAGCACGAAGTGTTCCGGGCGCTGGACAAGATCTGCAAGTCGGGCGCGGTGCTGGGGACGAACACGTCGGCCATCCCGATCACCCAGATCGCCGCGGTCACCGGGCGGCCGGAGTCCGTGGTCGGCATTCACTTCTTCTCGCCGGTGCCGATGATGAAGCTGGTCGAGCTGGTCCGCGGCTACCAGACCTCGGACGAGACGCTGGCCACCGCCCGGGACTTCGCCGAGGGCGTCGGCAAGACCTGCGTCGAGGTCAAGCGGGACGTGGCCGGCTTCGTCTCCAACCGGCTGTTCTCGGCCATCCTGGTCGAGGCGATCAAGCTGGTCGAGTCCGGCGTGATCACCGCCGCCGACCTGGACACGGTGATGAAACTGGGCTTCGGCCACGCCATGGGCCCGCTGGCCACGGTCGACCTGACCGGACTGGACGTGATGTTGCACGCGGCGAGCAACATCTACCGCGACACCGGCGACGAGAAGTTCTTCCCGCCGGAGCTGCTGCAGCGCATGGTCACCGCGGGCGACCTGGGCCGCAAGACCGGCAAGGGCTTCTACACGTACTGACCGGCCGCCGTCAGAAGTCGTACGACGGCTCCGGGACATCGGCCCGCTCGACCTCGACGCCGAGCGCGGCCAGGTCCTCGACGAAGTTCGGGTAGCCCCGGTCCACGTGGTGCACTTCGCCGACCTCGGTCACCCCGTCGGCGCACAGCCCGGCGATGATCAGGCCGGCCCCGGCGCGGATGTCGGTCGCCCGGACCGGGGCCCCGGAGAGCCGATCACGGCCGCGGACCACGGCGTGGTGCCCGTCCGTACGGATGTCCGAGCCCAGGCGCACCATCTCGTTCACGAACATGAACCGGCCGTCGAAGATGTTCTCGGTGATCAGGGACGACCCCTCACTCACCGCGGCCAGCCCGATGGCCATCGGCAGCAGGTCGGTGGCGAAGCCCGGGAACGGCAGCGTGACGATGTCGACCGCCTTCGGGCGCTCGTCCATCCGTACGCGGAACTGGTTGTCGCCGGGCTCGACGGACGCACCCGCGGTGACCAACTTGTCCAGCGCGATGTCGAGGTACTCCGGCCGGACGCCCCGCACGGTGACGTCCCCGCGGGTCATCGCCGCGCCGAACGCCCAGGTCCCGCCGACGATCCGGTCGCCCACCGTGGTGTGCTGGACCGGCTGGAGCCCGTCCACGCCCTCGATCTCCAGCGTCGAGGTGCCGGCCCCGGAGACGCGGGCGCCCATCGCGATGAGCATCTCGCAGATGTCCACGATCTCGGGCTCGCGGGCGGCGTTGTCGATCTCGGTGCTGCCGCGCGCCAGCACCGCGGCCATCAGCAGGTTCTCGGTGGCGCCGACGCTCGGGAAGTCGAGCCAGATCTTGGAGCCGCGCAGGCCGCCGGGCGCGCTGGCGATGACGAAGCCGTGCTCGCCGGTGATCTCGGCGCCCATCCGGGCCAGGCCGGAGATGTGCATGTCGAGGCCGCGCGAGCCGATCATGTCGCCGCCGGGGAGCGCCACCCGGACGTACCCGCGGCGGGCCAGCAGCGGACCGAGCACGCAGATCGACGCGCGCAGGCGGCGGACCAGATCGTAGTCGGCCTCGCTGCCCGGTTCGGCCGGCACGTCGATGGTGACCTCGCCGCCGCTCAGGTCGACGTGGCAGCCCAGCCGGCGCAGCACCTCGGCCATGATGGCGATGTCGGTGATGCGCGGGACGTTGTGCACCACGCTGCGCCCCTCGGCCAGCAACGCGACCGCCATGAGCTTCAGCGCCGAGTTCTTGGCCCCGCCCACGTGCACGTCGCCGGCGAGACGGGCGCCGCCCTTGACCCTGATGACATCCACGCGGGCCATCGTATGGGTTCCGCTCCCGTGGGCTCCGTAGGGTGTAGCCCATGGCCGTACATCTCACCCGTATCTACACCCGGACCGGCGACGGCGGCGAGACGCGCCTGGGCAACAACGAGGTGGCCGCGAAGACCGACCCGCGGATCGCCGCGTACGCCGACACCGACGAGTGCAACGCCGCGCTGGGGGTGGCGCTGGCCCTCGGCGACCTGGCCCCGGAGCTGCGCACGTTGCTGGCGGCGGTGCAGAACGACCTGTTCGACGTGGGCGCCGACCTCTGCAACCCGATCGCCGACGATCCGCCCTACCCACCCCTGCGGGTGACCGAGGAGTACGTGACCCGGCTCGAGGGCTGGTGCGACGAGTACAACGACCGGCTGCCCAAGCTCGACTCCTTCATCCTGCCCGGCGGCACGCCCGGGGCGGCGCTGCTGCACGTGGCCCGGACGGTGGCCCGGCGGGCCGAGCGGTCGGCCTGGGCGCTGATCCAGGCCGACCCGGCACTTACCTCGACCCTGCCGGTGAAGTACCTGAACCGGCTGTCCGACCTGCTGTTCATCCTGTCCCGGACGGCCAACCCGGGCGGCGACGTGAAGTGGGTACCGGGCGGCGGCCGCTAATCCAGGTGCAGGCGGCGGCCGTCGTGGTCGAGGATGGCCAGGGCCTCGGCCGGCCCGCCGACCGCGCCGAACGCGTGCGGGACCATGGTGCTGAACGAGGCCGCCTGGCCGTTCTCGACGATGATGACCCGGTCGCCGAGCAGCAACTCCACCGTTCCGGACAGGACGGTGAACCAGTCGTGGCCGGGGTGCACCCGCCGGGCCAGCTCCACGCGGGGAGCCGGCCGGGTGAGCCGGATCTTGGCGACGGTCATCCCGCCGGGGCCGGGCTGATGGTCGAGCAGCCACGTGGTCCGGCCCCGGGCCGGGTCGTGCTGCGGCTTGATCACCACGTCCTCGTCGCCCGGGGCCTCGACCAGCGCGTCCAGCGAGGCGCCGAACGCGCGGGCGATGGCGGTGAGCTGGTCGAGGCTGATCCGCCGATGCCCGGTCTCGAGCCGGCTGAGGGTGGACGGGCTCAGATGGCAGCGGGCGGCGAGATCGTCGAGTGACCAGCCCTGGGCCAGCCGCAACCCGCGGATCCGGGCCCGAACCAGTGCGTCGACTTCATCGTCTTGCTCCATACGCAAGATGCTATGTCTTTGGCGCAAGAGACGCCTACGGTAGCGGCATGGCCCACGACCACCACCCCCATACCCCCGCACACGCGCACGGCGACCTGGCCGAACTGCTGGATCTGGACGCCGAGATCACGCGCGACCAGACCGACGAGCTGACCGCCTGGATCGCCACCGCCGCCGGGGACGTCACCCGCATCCTCGACGTGGGCGCCGGCACCGGCGCCGGCACCTTCGCCCTGCTGCGCCGCTTCCCGGCGGCCACGGTGACCGCCGTCGACGTCGACCCGGACATGCTGCATCGCCTGGCGGCCAAGGCCCGCGAGTCGGGACGCGACGTCCGCACGGTTCAGGCCGACCTGGACGCGGATTGGCCGGCCGCGGAACCGGTCGACCTCGTGTGGGCCTCGGCGTCGATGCACCACATGGCCGATCCGGAGCGGGTGCTGCGGGACATCGCGGCCACCCTGCGGCCCGGCGGCACGCTGACCCTGGTCGAGATCGACACGTTCCCGCGCTTCCTGCCCGAGGGCGCGGCCGGCGGGCTGGAGGAGCGGCTGCAGGAGTCGGCCGATGCGGCGCGGGCGGCCGCGATGCCGTACATGGGCGCCGACTGGGGTGCGGTCCTGGGCCGTACGGGCTTCACCGTGCTCGACGAGCGCGAGTTCACGCTGAGCCTGAGCGCGCCGGTGCCAATTCTGGCCCGGCGGTACGCCCACGCGAGCCTGAGCCGGATGCGCGGCCGGGCCGCCGAGCTGCTGGACGCCGGCCAGGTGGCGGCGCTGGACGACCTGCTCGACAGCGACGGCCCGGACAGTCTGCGCCGGCGGGACGATCTGACGGTCCGTTCGACCCGGCGCGCCTGGCTGGCCCGGCCGGCAGCCTAGAACCCGGGCGGCAGGCTTAAGACGCGGACGGCCGGCTCAGGACGCGACCGGCCCGCGGTTCGGGCGGGTCCGCGGCCACGGGTTGACCGAACCCGGCTGGCGCGGCGGGCCGGCCTCGAGCCAGGACAGGAAGCCGGTGACGGTGGACCCGGCCATGGCGATCTCGACCTGGGTGTCGGGGACCGAGCAGCGCAGAATCACCCAGTGACCGGGCATGGACAGGCGCTCCGGGCCTTTCGGCAGGCGGCGCTGCTCGACCGTCAGTTCCTTGCGGTTGAGCACCCGCTTGGGCCGGAAGGCGAAGCTGAACATCCGGTGGAAGCGCAGCTCGTCGCCGACGAACTGGCCGACCCCGGCGGACCAGCCACGGCCGGGCACCATCGTGGTCACCCGGAACTGCAGGCGGATGGTGCCGCCGCCCAGCATCAACAGGCGGCGGCGAAGGAAGATGCAGAACAGCAGCACGATCAGGGCGGCGATGCAGATTCCGCTGTACTCGAGAATCCGCATCGCCGGGCGCTCAGTGTGAGTCGGGAGTGGCGGGGGTGGCCGACTCGGCGAGCACGGTCACACCGTCCGCATCGATCGACAGAAAGCCGCCGGAGACGTCGTAGGCCAGTTCCTCGCCGCCGACGAGTTTGACCCGGACCTGGGACGGTTCCTTGAGGAGCCCCAGCAGCGGAGAGTGATTGGGCAGGACACCGATCTCGCCCTCGGTGGTGCGGGCGATCAGCATCTCAGCCTCGCCGTCCCAGATCTTCTCCTCGACGGCGACGACCTGAACGTGCAGCTGATTGGCCACGCTGGCTCCTTAGAGTCGGTAACCCCGATGGGTGAAGCTTAAACGGTGGACACCGTCCGGGTGCGCCCGGGTGGCGTCCGCCACTAGATCTTGTTGAGGTAGTCCGGGTGGCTGAGCAGGAAGTCAGCCACCGTGCCGCCGGTGACCGACGCGAAGAAGCCGGTCGCGCTGGGCGGCAGTTGCTCGCCCAGATACCGCCCGTCGGTGATGATGCTGCTGCCGGGCAGCTTGATCAGCGTCATGTTCTCCGCCCGGATGTTGTGCAGGGCCAGCCCCCAGTCGACCACGGTGTGGCCCTTGCCGTCGAAGATCAGCGACTTGCCCGCCGCCTGCAGAACGTTGTCGAGCTTGACCGGGTTGGTCACCACGTTCTTGCTCAGCGCCTGCTGAGCCATCGCCTTGAGGAACTGCTGCTGGTGGCGCTGCCGGTCGTAGTCGCCGTGCGGGAGGCCGTACCGCTGCCGGACGTAGTCCAGGGCCTCCCAGCCCAGCAGGTGGTACGTGCCCCGGGTGTACTGCTTCTGCGGGCCGTAGTACGGGTGGGCGCACAGGTTGTCGGCGCAACCGGCCAGCCGCGGGCGGCCCTGGCCGTCGGGCCGCAGGTGCTCGGACTTCACGTTCTCGTCGACGGTCAGGGTGACGCCGCCCATCGCGTCGACGATGTTCCTGAAGCCGTCGAAGTCGAGGATCGCGCCGGCGTCGAACCGCTTGATGCCGGTGAGCTGGCTGACCGTCCTGGCCAGCAGGCCGAACCCCTGGACGACGTCGTGGTTGCCGTTGCCGATCGCGCTGCCGTACGACATGGCCGCGTTGATCCTGTCGCTCCCCCCGCGGAAGCCGGTCCTCGCGAACGGCGGGATCTGCACCCGCAGGTCACGGGGGATGGAGAAGACGTACGCCTGGTCCATCGTCGCCGGGATGTGCACGACGATGATCGAGTCGGACAGCGGGGTCTGCTTCGGCGTGCGCGGGTCGATACCGACCATCAGGATGTTCAGCGGGCCCCGGATGGCGCCGGCCTTGCGGGTCGCGCCGTCCGCCGGGTCGCCGAACAGGTCCTGGGTCCGGACCGCGCCGGTGTAGCGGGCGATCAGCACCTGGCTGGTCACCAGCGCGCCGCCGCTGATCACCATCAGCACCGCGCCGAGAGACGCGCAGAGCCGCGCCCACAGCGGGATCACCCGCTCCCGCTCCGGTCGGTCCGTCGTCGCCACATCGCTGTTCGTCACTCGTTCCCCAACTGCCGGTTGTGCTGGTCAACGTGCTCAACCGGGGGCAGGAAACGCGTGGGCCGCGCATACCTTGCGGTATGCGCGGCCCACGGAGAACCTTGTCGATCGGCCTTACTTCATCAGCTCGTGCGCGTTGCGCTCGAGGTCCTCGAGGCCACCGCACATGAAGAAGGCCTGCTCCGGGAACTGGTCGTACTCCCCTTCGCTGATCTTCTTGAACGACTCGATGGTCTCTTTGAGCGGGACCGTCGAGCCAGGCACGCCGGTGAACTGCTCGGCCGCGTACGTGTTCTGCGAGAGGAACCGCTCGATGCGGCGGGCCCGCTGCACCGTGATCTTGTCCTCTTCGGAGAGCTCGTCCATGCCGAGGATGGCGATGATGTCCTGCAGATCCTTGTACTTCTGCAGGATCCGCTGCACCTCCCGGGCGACCGCGTAGTGCTCGGCGCCGACATACTCCGGCGCCAGGATCCGCGAGCTCGAGGCCAGCGGGTCCACGGCCGGGTAGATGCCCTTGTCCGAGATCGACCGCTCCAGGTTGGTGGTCGCGTCCAGGTGGGCGAACGTGGTCGCCGGGGCCGGGTCGGTGTAGTCGTCCGCGGGCACGTAGATCGCCTGCATCGAGGTGATCGCGTGACCGCGGACCGAGGTGATCCGCTCCTGCAGCTGGCCCATTTCGTCGGCCAGGGTCGGCTGGTAACCCACCGCCGACGGCATGCGGCCGAGCAGCGTGGAGACCTCGGAGCCGGCCTGGGTGAACCGGAAGATGTTGTCGATGAAGAGCAGCACCTCCTGGTTCTGCACGTCCCGGAAGTACTCGGCCATGGTCAGCGCGGACAGCGCGACCCGCAGCCGGGTGCCCGGGGGCTCGTCCATCTGGCCGAAGACCAGGGCCGTCTTGTTCAAGACATCACCCTCGGCCATTTCCAGGATCAGGTCGTTGCCCTCGCGGGTGCGCTCACCCACACCGGCGAACACGGCCGTACCGCCGAAGTTCCGGGCAACCCGGATGATCATTTCCTGGATGAGCACCGTCTTGCCCACGCCGGCGCCACCGAACAGGCCGATCTTTCCACCGCGGACGTACGGCGCCAGCAGGTCGAGCACCTTGATGCCGGTCTCCAGCATCTCGGTCTTCGGCTCGAGGTCGGCGAACGGCGGGGGCTGGCGGTGGATCGACCAGCGCTCGGTGATGTTCAGCGTGCTGGGGTCGGCGTTGAGCACCTCGCCCAGGGCGTTGAACACGTGGCCCTTGGTCACGTCACCGACCGGGACGGTGATGCCCTCGCCGGTGTCGGTGACCTCGGCCCCGCGGACCATGCCGTCGGTCGGCTGCATCGAGATCGCCCGGATCACGTTGTCGCCCAGGTGCTGGGCGACCTCCAGGGTCAGCGTCTTGGTGCCCGCGGACAGCGTCACGTCCACGTGCAGGGCGTTGTAGATGTCGGGCATGGCGTCCCGCGGGAACTCGGCGTCGACGACCGGGCCGATCACCCGGACGACACGGCCGACCCCGGTCTGGGTCTCGGTGGGCTCAGCTACAGCAGTCATCAATCATCACTTCCCGCAGAGGCCAGCGCGTTCGCGCCGCCGACGATCTCACTGATTTCCTGGGTGATCGCGGCCTGCCGCGCGGAGTTCATCTCGCGCGTGTACCGCCTGAGCAGATCGTCGGCGTTGTCCGAGGCGGCCTTCATGGCCCGCCGCCGGGACGCCGACTCGCTGGCCGCCGAGTCCAGCAGCGCCGCGTAGATCCGGGTGTTGATGTACTTCGGCAGCAGCGCGTCGAGCAGTTCCTCGGCCTCCGGCTCGAACTCGTACGCCGGGCGCAGGCCGGGTTCGGCCTCCCGCTCCTCGACCTCCAGCGGCGCCAGGAAGTGCGCCTCGGCCGCCTGGGTCAGCAGCGACTTGAACCGGGTGCTGACGATGTGCAGCTCGTCCACGCCCGGGATGTTGTCCGGGCCGTGGCCGGCCTCGTTGTCGTCCGCTCCGGCGACGAAGGCGTCCAGCAGCGACTCGCCGACCCGCCGGGCGTCGTCGTAGGACGGCCGCTCGGAGAAGCCGGTCCAGCTGGCCTCGATCGGCCGGTTCCGGAACCGGTAGTAGCCGACGCCCTTGCGGCCGATGACGTACAGCGCCACCTCCTTGCCGTCCGCCCGCAGCCGGGAACTCAGCTGCTCGGCCGTACGGATGGCGTTGGCGTTGTACGCCCCGGCCAGGCCGCGGTCGCTGGTGACCAGCAGGACCCCGGCCCGGCGGACGCGCTCCCGCGGCTTGAGCAGCGGGTTGTCCACCGAGGCGTTGGAGGCCAGCGCGGTCAGCACCTGGGTGATCGCCTCGGAGTACGGACGGGCCGCCTGCACCCGCTCCTGGGCCTTGGCGATCCGGCTCGTCGCCACCAGCTCCTGGGCCTTGGCGATCTTCCGGGTCGACCGGACCGTACGGATCCGGCGCCGCAGCTGTTGTACCTGCCCGGGCACGTGATCAGCCTTCAGTCCGGTTAGGGGCGGCGGTGGGGTGGTTGGACGGGTCTTCCCGGGCCGGCGGCCGGACCTCGCGGGTCACCGTCTCGTGGGTCTCCCGGCCGTCCTCGAGCGCATCGGCCGGCGCCTCGTTGACCGACACCCCGGTGTTGCCCTGGCGGAAGAGCTCCTTGAACTCCTTCACCCCGGACTCGAGGGTCTCGATCTGCTCGTCGGTGATGTTGTTGCTGGACTCGATGGCCGTGTACGTGTCCTCGCGGTGCCGCTTGAGCCAGGCCAGCAGTTCCTGCTCGAACCGGCGCACGTCACCGACCGGGATGTCGTCGAGCTGCCCGGTGGTGCCGGCCCAGATCGAGATCGTCTCGTCGGTCACCGAGTACGGCGAGTACTGCGGCTGCTTGAGCAGCTCGACCAGGCGCACACCCTTGTCCAGCTGGGCCCGCGACGCCTTGTCCAGGTCGGACGCGAAGGCTGAGAACGCCTCCAGCTCGCGGTACTGGGCCAGGTCCAGACGCAGCCGGCCGGAGACCCGCCGCATGCCCTTGACCTGCGCCGAGCCACCGACCCGGGACACCGAGGTGCCCACGTTGATGGCCGGGCGGACACCGGAGTTGAACAGGTCGGACTCGAGGAAGATCTGCCCGTCGGTGATCGAGATGACGTTCGTCGGGATGTAGGCCGAGATGTCGTTGGCCTTGGTCTCGATGATCGGCAGGCCGGTCATCGAGCCCGCGCCGAGCTCGTCGGAGAGCTTGGCGCAGCGCTCCAGCAGGCGGGAGTGCAGGTAGAAGACGTCGCCCGGGTACGCCTCGCGGCCCGGCGGCCGGCGCAGCAGCAGCGACACCGCGCGGTAGGCCTCGGCCTGCTTGGTCAGGTCGTCGAAGACGATCAGGACGTGCTTGCCGTTGTACATCCAGTGCTGGCCGATGGACGAGCCGGTGTACGGGGCGATGTACTTGTAACCGGCCGGGTCGGACGCCGGCGCGGCGACGATCGTCGTGTACTGCAGCGCGCCCTGCTCCTCCAGCGTCCCGCGGATGCTCGCGATGGTGGACGCCTTCTGGCCGATTGCCACGTAGATGCAGCGGACCTGCCGGTCCGGGTCGCCGGACTCCCAGTTGGCGCGCTGGTTGATGATCGTGTCGATGGCGACCGTGGTCTTGCCGGTCTTGCGGTCGCCGATGATCAGCTGCCGCTGGCCCCGGCCGATCGGCGTCATGGCGTCGATCGCCTTGATGCCGGTCTGCAGCGGCTGCTTCACCGGCTGGCGGTTCATCACGTTGGGCGCCTGGAGCTCGAGCTCGCGGTAGCCCTCGCTCTCGATGTCACCGCGGTCGTCGATCGGTAGTCCCAGCGGGTCCACGACCCGGCCCAGGAAGGCGTCGCCGACCGGCACCGAGAGCACCCGGCCGGTCCGCTTGACCTGCTGGCCTTCCTCGATCCCGGCGAACTCGCCGAGCACCACTACACCGATCTCGCGGACGTCGAGGTTCAGCGCGACACCCAGCGTGCCGTCGGCGAACTCGAGCAGCTCGTTGGCCTGCGTCGAGGGCAGACCCTCGACGTGTGCGATTCCGTCGCCCGCGTCGGACACGAAGCCGACCTCTTCGCGGGAAACCTCGGGCGAATAGGACGAGACGTAGCGCTCTAGCGCCCCCCGGATCTCGTCCGAGGAGATGGTCAGCTCGGCCATCCTCTGCCTTCTCTACTCTGCTCGGGACGTCTCCGCCGCCGAGGGGCTTACTCTCCGGCGTCGCCGCCGGCGAGAGGAATCTATTTCGCGAACTCCTGGCGAGCCGCGTTCAGCTTGCGCCGGACCGTGCCGTCGTAGAGGTCGGAGCCCACCTGCACGCTGACCCCGCCGATGACGGCCGGGTCGACATCGACCTTCAACGACACCTGCCGCCCGTACATGTCGGCCAACTTGGTCGACAGAGCCTGCTCCTCGGCCTCGCTGAGGGGCCTGGCCACCCGGACGTACGCCACCTCGCGGTCGCGTTTCGCCGCGGTCAGCTCGACCAGCCGGGTCAGCGAGGATTCGAAGCCGCGGCCGCCGAAGCCGGCGAGTGCCACCTCGACCAGTCGCAACGTAGTCGGCTGGATCTTGCCTTGGAGAAGATCCTCGACCAGCTTAACCCGGCGGGCGGTCGGCGCACCGGGGTCACTGAGCGTGACCGCCAGCTCGTTGTCGCCCGAGACGATCTGCCCGAAGCGGAACAGCTCGTCCTCCACGTCGGCCAGCTTGCGGGACTTGTCGGCCGAGCGGAGCACGGTGTCCACACCGAGCCGCTCGGCCGCGT
This sequence comes from uncultured Actinoplanes sp., assembly GCA_964236515.1. Taxonomy (GTDB): domain Bacteria; phylum Actinomycetota; class Actinomycetes; order Mycobacteriales; family Micromonosporaceae; genus Actinoplanes. Next base: position 66,526 of record CAXSDA010000021.1, on the reverse strand, counting down.
CGAGCAGCTCGTGGCCCGTACGCCAGCGACCGCTCACCAGGGTCGCCAGCGCGTCCACCGTGCCGTCCGACACCTTGCCGGTCAGCAGGCCGCGCAGGAGCTCGGCCCGTTGCTCGCCGCTACGCGCCGGGTCGATCAGGGCCCGGCGCAACCGCGGCTCGCCCCGCAGCAGCCCGGCCACCGACAGCACCTCGTCGGCCACCGTGGACAGCTGCGCGGCCGTGGCCCGGCCGGTGTCCGCGACGAGCTTGTCCTGAGCGTCCGCGTAGGACCGGCGGCTGTCGGAGGACGGCATCAGCGCTGCCCGCCCGCGGTGCCGGCCTGGTCGAGCTCGGCGATGAACCGGTCCACCGTGCCGCGGCTGCGGGCTTCGTCCGCCAAGGATTCGCCGACGATCCGGCCGGCCAGATCGACGGCCAGCGTGCCGACCTCCGAGCGCAGGTCGCGCACGATGGACTCACGCTGGGCGGCGAGCTGGTCGCGTCCGGCCGCGATGATCCGGTCGGACTCCTCCCGGGCCTTGCCCAGGACGTCCTGCCGGATGCCCTCGGCGTCGGCGCGGGCCTCGTCGCGGATCCGTGCCGCCTCGGTCCGGGCCTCGGCGAGCTGGGCCCGGTACTGCTCGAGCAGCTTGTTCGCTTCGGCCTGGGCCTCTTCGGCCCGCTTGATGCCGCCTTCGATCGCGTCCACCCGGGCGCGGAACGTCTCCTCCATGCGGGGGAAGACGAACTTCATCAGCACGTAGCAGACGACGGCGAAGGAGATGGAGCCGAGCACCAGCTCCTGCCACAACGGGAGGATCGGGTTGTGCTTGGTTTCGGCAGCAGCAGCCAGGTAAATGGTGATCATGGATTCCTCCTATGAAGGCGGAGGGTCACGTAAGGTTGCCGGCCCAGATGAAGCCGAACGCGATGCCCAGCAGGGCGAGAACCTCGATCACGGCGAAGCCGATCCACATGAACGGCTGGGTGATCCGGGCCGCCTCCGGCTGACGGGCGGTCGACTGGATGTAGGCGGCGAAAACGAGGCCCACACCGATGCCCGGGCCGATGGCCGCGAGGCCGTACCCGATGGCCGCGGTGCTACCTACAACTTCGGCGAGTGTCATTGAGAACATCCTCCTGGTATCTCGCGTGACTGTCACGCGGGACGACAACGGGCCTAACTTTGGGAAAACTCAGTGACCTTCGTCGGCGACGGAGCCCTGGATGTAGCTGGCGGTCAGCACCGTGAAGACGTAGGCCTGGAGTGCGATGACCGCGAAGTCGAGGAACGTCAGCGCGATGGTCATCAGCCACGACAAGATCGAGACGGGGGTCAGCAGGGGGTTGTGGGCGATCATGGCGAAGCCGCCGAGCGTGAACACCAGCAGCAGCATGTGACCGGCGAACATGTTGGCGAAGAGCCGGACGGCGAGCGAGAACGGCCGCACGATGAAGTTCGAGAAGAATTCGATCGGGACCAGAATCGGCAGGATGAACCACGGCGCCGGCGGCACCAGCGCGTGCTTCAGGTAGCCGACGCCGTGCTTCTTGAAGCCCAGGTAGATGAACATCACCCAGCTGATCAGCGCCAGGATGATCGGGAAGGCGATGTGCGACATCGGCGAGATCTGGAAGAACGGGATGATGCTCCACAGATTGTTCAGGAAGATGAAGCAGAACAACGTGGCCAGGTACGGCGCGAACCGCACCCCTTCCCGCCCGATCATCTCGACCGCGATGTTGTTGCGCACGAAGCCGTAGATCGACTCGGCGATCCACTGCTTCTTGGTCGGGACAAGCTTCGGATCCCGGTACGAGAGCAGGAAGTACAGGATGAGGATGGCCACCGACAACCAGACCATGATGGTGATCTTGGTGACCCAGGTGTCGTGCCCGCCCCAGGGGGCGATGCTGGGCAGGTAGAAGTCCTCGACGGTCGGCGGGAACGGCGTGTCCGCCAGGACGATCAGCTGACCGCTCATCGAAGCCCTTCCAGGTCAGGCGCCGAGACGGCGCGCAATGAGGTAGATCCCGGCCGCGCCACCCACGATCGCGCCAACGCCGAGGAAGATGCCCCGGGTGCCGAGCCAGTGATCCACCAGCCAGCCGATGCCGCCCCAGACGACCATGCCCCCGATGAGGTAACTGAGCGCCACCCAGCCGCCATTGGAATCCACCGGCGGTGGGCCGTCATCCTTGTGGGGGTCCGAAGGGGGAGGTTGACCGGCCATGACCGGCCGAACATTATCAGCCGGTAACGCCAGGCTGTGCGTGACCCCCCGGACAACTTCTGTTGTCCCGGCGACGTCTCGGCCCTCGACCGGGCAATACCGTACTCCCCCGTTGCCGGCCGCGACCAAGCGCGCCGCGCCAAGGTCACCGGTTCGGGCGCCAGATTCCTGCTCGTGGACCCTCTGAGCTGGACAGTCATGCGTTGCCCGCAGCTCTGCGGTTGGCCCCTCGGGCGAGCCAGACAGCCTGCGCCGCGGTCATCACGACGGCACCGATGGCGATGCCGAACGCCATCGGTTTGGCTCCGGTCCAGCCGCTCGCACCGGCGGCGATCAGAATCAGCGCGATCAGGATGTACTTGACCATGTAGACGGTCATGCCGACCGGCAGCACGAGGGCCGGGCGGAGGGTGTCGGCCCAGGCGATGGCCAGCGTCGACAGCGAGTATCCGATGGCCACCAGCAGCACCCCGGCGCCCAGGCCGAGGCCGGTGGTGGGGCCGCCGAACAGGAAGCCGGCGGAGGTTGCGCACAGGGCCAGCGCGATGCCGACGGCGGAGATCATCGGCAGGTGCTCGATCCGCCAGCGGGGGTCGGCCGGGAGCGGCGGCAGGTCCGGCAGCGGACGGTCGCCGTCCTCGTCGTCGCGCCCGAGGATCTGGGCCAGCACCCCAGCCGGCCGGGCCTGCCCCGGCACCCGGGCCGGAGACCTCGAGGCCTCCGCGGTCAGGGCTCCGGCGGTCGGGGCTCCAGCAAGTGGGGCTCCAACAAGCGGGGCTCCGCCGGCCGGGGCTCCAACAAGCGGGGCTCCGCCGGCTGGGGGTCCAACAAGCGGGGCCTCCGCAATCGGGGCTCCGACAAGCGGGGGTGCCGCCGCCGGGGCTTCGGCGAGCGGGGGTGCCGCCGCCGGGGCTTCGGCGAGCGGGGGTGCCGCGGCCGGGGGTTCGGCGGCCGGGTCGGGGGTGCTGGGGACGGGCGGGTTGCGGTTGTCGGTCACCGGCCGGCTCCGGTCAGGTGGTCGGCCGGGGCGGCGAACGCGTGGGGGCCCGGCAGGGCTGCCTCCGGGTACGCCGGGAAGCGCGCGGCCAGGGCCGACGCCTGTTCGGCGACGTCGTGCAGGCGGGACGCGCCGGCCGGGGCCGACGGGTCGGCGGCCAGGGCGGAGGCGATCAGGCCGGCGATCTCGCGCATCTCGCTCTCGCGCATGCCCTGGGTGGTCACCCCCGGGGTGCCGACCCGGATGCCGGAGGCCACGGCCGGCTTCTCCGGGTCGTACGGGATCGCGTACTTGTTGAGGTTGATCTTGGCCCGTCCGCACCGCGTCTCGGCCTCGCGCCCGGTCACGCCGGTCCCGCGCAGGTCGATCAGGGCGAGGTGGGTGTCGGTCCCGCCGGCCACCGGGCGCATCCCGGCCGTGGTCAGCCCGGCGGCCAGCGCCTGGCTGTTGCGGACCACCTGCCGGGCGTACGTCTGGAACTCGGGGAACGCGGCCTCGCGCAGGGCGACCGCCTTGGCGGCGACGGCGTGCATCAGCGGGCCGCCCTGGCTGAACGGGAACACGGCCTTGTCGATGCGTTGGGCAAGGTCTTCACGACAGAGAATCATGCCGCCTCGCGGCCCTCGAAGCACCTTGTGGGTCACTCCGGTAACAACGTCGGCGTACGGTACCGGCGACGGAATCGCCCTTCCCGCCACCAATCCGATGAAATGCGCCGCGTCCACGAGCAGATACGCGCCCACCTCGTCGGCGATCTCCCGGAACTTCGCGAAGTCGATGAGCCGCGGGTACGCCGTCGCGCCGCAGATGATCAGCGTCGGCCGGTGCGCCTTGGCCAGGTCCCGCACCTCGTCGTAGTCGATCAGCTCGGATTCCGGATCGACCCGGTAGCCGACGTGGTGGAACCACTTGCCGGAGAAGTTGACCTTGCTGCCATGGGTGAGGTGGCCGCCGTACGGCAGGTCCATGGCCAGCACCACGTCGCCCGGCTGGACCAGGGCGGCGTACGCGGCCAGGTTGGCCGACGTGCCCGAGTGCGGCTGCAGGTTGGCGTGGTCGGCCTCGAACAGCTCCCGTGCCCGGGACACGGCCAGTTCCTCGGCCACGTCGACCGGCCCGCACCCGCCGTAGTAGCGCGCGCCGGGATAGCCCTCGGCGTACTTGTTGTTCAGCGTCGAGCCGAGCGCGGCCAGCACCGCCGGCGAGGTGAAGTTCTCGCTGGCGATCAGCTGGAGTTCGCCGCATTGCCGAGCGAGCTCGTCGCGGACGACGGCGGCGATGTCCGGATCGGTGCGCTCGAGAGCACGCAGATCCGGGCCCCAGAAGGTGTCCATGCGCACTCCCTCACGGCGGCGACTCTGCCCGGATCTGAGCATATGGCTTATTAACCCCCACTTGCGGGCACAAGCTGAGTTATGCGTTGTCTGGTCACCGGAGCCACCGGCTACATCGGTGGCCGTCTCGCGCCGCGTCTGCTCGCCGCCGGCCATGAGGTGCGATGCCTGTCCCGGAGTGCCGGACGGCTGCGGGACGTGCCGTGGGCCGCGGACGTTTCGGTCGTCGAGGGCGATCTGTCCGATCCGAGTACGCTGCCGCCCGCGTTCGAGGACGTCGAGGTGGCGTACTTCCTGGTCCACTCGCTGGGCCGCAGCGACTTCGAGCAGCGGGACCGGGACGCCGCGACGAACTTCGCCGAGGCCGCGGTCCGGGCCGGCGTGCGGCGGATCATCTACCTCGGCGGTCCCGAACCGCCGGCCGGCGAGCACCCCTCCCCGCATCTGCGCTCGCGGGCCGAGGTGGCGCGGATCCTGCTGGACTCGGGCGTGCCGGCCGCGGTGCTGCGGGCGCCGGTGATCATCGGGTCGGGCTCGGCGTCGTTCGAGATGCTGCGGTACCTGACCGAGCGCCTGCCGGTGATGGTGACACCGCGCTGGGTCCGCAACCGGATCCAGCCGATCGCCGTCCGCGACGTGCTGCACTACCTGGTGGCCGTGGCCGGCCTGCCGCCCGAAGTCAGCCGGGGCTTCGACATCGGCGGCCCGGACGTGCTCACCTACGGCGAGATGATGCAGCGGTACGCCCGGGTGGCCGGACTCCGGCCGCGGGTGATCGTCCCGGTGCGCCCGCTGAGCCCGGAACTGTCGGCGCACTGGGTCGGCGCGGTCACGCCGGTGCCCAACGCGATCGCCCGGCCGCTGGTGGCGAGCCTGGTGCACGAGGCGGTGGCGCACGAGCACGACATCGCCCGGTACATCCCCGACGACCATCCGATCGGCTTCGACGAGGCGGTCCGGCTGGCGCTCAGCAAGGTCCGCGACGGCGAGGTGGAGACCCGCTGGTCGCCCCGGCCGACCGGGGATGTGGCGGCCGAACCGCTGGCCAGTGACCCCGGCTGGGCCGGCGGCACGATCTACGCCGATGAACGGGGGCAGAAGGTGGACGCGCCCGTCGAGGCGCTCTGGCGGGTCATCGAGAGCATCGGCGGCGACCACGGCTGGCACACCGTCCCGGGCGCATGGGAGCTGCGTGGCGGCCTGGACCGGCTGGTCGGCGGGGTCGGGATGCGCCGCGGCCGGCGCGACCCCGACCACGTCCGGGTCGGCGACGCGGTCGACTTCTGGCGGGTGACCGAGATCCGGCCGGGCGAGGTGCTGCGGCTCCGGGCGGAGATGCGCCTGCCCGGCCGGGCCTGGCTGGAGATGCGGGCCGAGGACGCCGGCGCGGGCCGGAGCGTCTACCGGCAGCGGGTCGAGTTCGTGCCCCGGGGGCTGGCCGGGCACGCGTACTGGGCGTCGTCCGTACCGTTCCACGGCCTGGTGTTCGGCGAGATGGCCCGCAACATCGCCCGGTCAGCGAGCCGCGGCGCGCGTGAGCCGATCGCGCACGGCTAGCCAGTCCTCGGTGTCCGGCGGCTCGAGGACCACGATCGTCGACACCTTGGCGTCGTCCAAGCGGTGCAAGGCGGCGTAGAGGTCGGCGGCGTACTCCCGGGGGTCGTCCGGCAGCACCTCGGTGTACGGACCCTCGTCGCCGCGGTAGGTGATGACCCCGACCTCGCCGTCGTCCGGGACGTCGCCGACCGAACCGGTGACGACCACGGTCGCCCGCGGCGCGTAGTGCCGCCGGCTCATCCCCGGCGACGACCGGCCGGCGCCGTCCGCGACCGCGTCGCCGGGCAGCGAGATCGGCCCGGTGACCGCGCGCAGCGTGCGCAACGGCAACGCGCCCGGCCGCAGCAGCCGGGGCGTCCCGCCGGTCACGTCCAGCACGGTCGACTCGATGCCCCAGCCGCTCGGGCCGCCGTCCAGCACCAGCGGCACGTCGGGCAGGCTCTGCAGCACGTGCGCGGCGGTGGTCGGCGAGATGCTCTCCGACCGGTTCGCGCTCGGCGCGGCCAGCGGCAGCCCGGACGCCTCGAGCAACTCCAGGGCGACGGGGTGGGCCGGCACGCGGATGGCGATGGTGCCGGCCGGGGTCCGCCCGACGTCGCCGAGCGCCTCCGATCGGCGGACCACCAGCGTCAGCGGGCCGGGCCAGAACCGGGCGGCGAGGTCGTCGGCCACGTCCGGCCACTCCGCCGACAAGGCCCGCGCCGCGGCCCGGTCCGGCACGTGCACGATCAGCGGGTTCCAGGACGGGCGGCGCTTGAGGCGGTAGATCTCGGCCACGGCGCGTTCCGAGAAGGCGTGCGCGCCCAGGCCGTACACGGTCTCGGTGGGGAAGGCGACGACCGATTCGGCCCGCAGGATCTCCACCGCCCGCCGCAGACCGTCGGCGTCGGGCTCGACGATCCGGCTCACGGGTTGCGCGGGCCGAACGGCAGCACGGCGTCGAGGAACGCGTACACCGACTCGTCGATCTCGTCGGCCACCCGGGTGAAGGTCTGGTCGCCGCGACCCCACGGGTCGTCGAGGTCGTCCTCGGCGCGGGCCGGGTGGTCGGCGCGGAGCCGGTCGGCCGCCGCGACCACGGCGGCCGCGCGGGCGGCGAACCCGTCCGCGTCGGTCGCCACCGGCGGCAGTGCGTCCGGGTCGATCTCGGGCAGCAGCCGGGCCAGGTGGCCCAGCACGAACGTGCGGGGGCCCAGCTCGGGCCGCAGCACGTGCACGTAGTCGAGCTGGTCGGTGGTGGCGGTCAGGATCAAGTCGGCGTCCAGCAGGTGGCGGGTGACCAGCTTGCGCGCGGCGAAGCCGTCGGTGCTGCCGCCGCGGAGCGAGATCTGCCGGGCCGCGGGCGGGTTCATATCCTCGCCCTCGTGCCAGCCCCCGGTGCCGGCGCTGACGCTGGTCAGCAGGTCGCCGGCCGGCACGTCGGCGTCGAGCTTGGCCAGGCGCTGCTGCGCGCCCAGGACCATCAGACGCTCGGCCATCGGCGAGCGGCAGATGTTGCCCATGCACACGTGCAGCACCGTGAACGTCATCTCAGCTCCCGGCCGGGCTGCTACCGGCGCCTGGTCCGGCGGACGGCGCGGCGTACCCGGACACGGGGAGGAGGTCCGGAACCACGTCGCGCAGCTTCTCGAACGGGATCGCGCCGTCACGCAGCACCTTGGGCACGTCGCCGGTGACGTCGATGATGGTGCTGGGCGCGGGATCGACGGCCTCGCCGGCCTCCAGGTACACCCGGACCGAGTACTCCAGTTGCTCGCGGGCGGCCTCGGCGGTCAGCGGGGCCGGCCGGCCGATCTTGTTGGCCGCGGTGACCGCCATCGGGCCGACCTCGCGCAGCACCTCGAGCGCCACCGGGTGCAGCGGCATCCGGACGCCGACCACGCCGCCGGTCTCCCCCAGATCCCACTGCAGGCTGGGCGAGTGCTCGACCATGATGGTGAGGGCACCCGGCCAGAACGCGTCGGCCAGTTCCCGGGCCGCCTTGGGCAGCGAGTAGACCAGCCCGTCGAGCGTGTGCCGGGAGCCGACGAGCACCGGCGGCGGCACCCGGCGTTCCGCGCCGCGGGCGGTGTGCAGCGAGGTGATCGCGTACGGCGTGAAGGCGTCCGCCCCGATGCCGTAGACGGTGTCGGTGGGCAGGACCACGAGTTCGCCGCTCTTGGCCGCCTCGACGGCAGCCGCCACCCCCCGATCGCGGTCGGCGGTGGTCCGGCAGTCGTACAGCATCACGAGAAGCAGTCTGCCACGTGTGCCGGAGATCGTCAGAGCCGCCGGGCGGTTGCGAACCGCGGGCGGCCCGCGAGGTCGTCGTGCTCCTCGACGGCGGTGAAGCGGGGGTCGGCCCGCAGCAGCGCCGGCACCGCCGACGCGTGGGTGTCGTCGTGCTCGACGCCGAACCAGCCGCCCGGGCGCAGCAGCACCGCCGCCAGCGCGATCACCGGCCGGATCACGGTCAGGCCGTCGCCCCCGCCGAACACCGCCTCGGCCGGGTCGTGGCCGGCGACCTCGGGCGGGACTCCGGTGCCGTCCGGCACGTACGGCGGGTTGCAGAGCACCACGTCGACCTGCCCGCGCCGGTCGGCCAGCAGCGCCGGATCGGCGACGTCGCCGGGAACCACCTCGACCGGGCTGCCGGCGGCGTTGCGGCGCAGCCAGACCAGCGCGGCCGGGGACCGTTCCACCGCCAGCACCGACCCGGCCGCCGACTCGTCGGCCACCGCCAGGGCGATCGCCCCGCTGCCGCTGCACAGATCGACCACGGTGCCGGCGGGCGGCGTGCGGTCGATGCCCCAGCCGGCCAGCAGCTCGGTCTCCGGCCGGGGGGTGAAGACGCCGTCGCCGACGGCCAGCTCCAGGTGGCGGAACGCGGCGGTGCCGAGCAGATGCTGCAACGGGATCCGCTGCGCCCGCCGGGCGACCAGGCCGGCGAACCGGTCGCGTTCCGCCGGACGGAGGCCACCGACCAGCACCAGCCGGCCCCGTGGAACGCCGAGCACGTGCGCGGCCAGCCACTCGGCGTCGTTACGGGGAGCGTCCACACCGGCCGCGGCCAGGTCCGATGTGGCCGTGGCAAGTAACGGCCCCAGCGGGACTCGTTCGTCGGCGAGCTTCACGGCATAATCATGAAACGCCGCGTGTGACGACAACCGGCCGGGTTGTCGAAAACCGGCGTCCTGCTGCCGTGGGAGGCGCCTGGTGAGTTGGCTGGACCAGCTCGCGGACCACACCGAGGACCTGCAGCGGGCCGGCGACCTGCAGCAGAACGGCCGGTCGGCCGAGGCCCTGCCGATCTTCGAGCGCGTCCTGGATTCGTCCACCGACCCCGCCACCCGGGCGTACGCGCTGGTCCAGCGTTTCGGCGCGCTGATCAACCTCGGTCGGGCGGCCGAGTTCCCGACGGCCATGACCGCCGCCTCGGCCGCCGTGCGCGAGGTGCCCGACCCGTACCTGCGGGGTCAGCTGCACGCGTTCGCCGCCCTCGGCGCGCACCTGCAGAGCGCGCTCGACCGCGGTGTCACCCACCTGGTCCAGGCGTCCCGGGCGCTGGCGTCGGTGCCGGACGGCGACTCGGAGACCGCGTGGGGCTGGCACGACCTGGCCATGGCGTACTCCTATCTCGGTTTTCACGGCCATGCGCTGACCGCGATCGAGCAGGCCCGGCAGGTCGGCGCGAACGCCGGGATGGCGCCCGAGGTGTTCGCCGCGCCCGGCATCCGGCTCCGCAACGCGGTCGCCCTCGACCACCTGGGCGACACCGACGGCTGCCTGCGGGTGCTCCGTGACATCGACGCCGAGCTGGCCCGCTACGTCGCCATCGGCGCCGACACCCGGCTGCGGCCCAGCAGCCGCGCGGTCTACGGGTACGCGCTGGCCCGCCGCGCCGCTCTGGGTGAACGCACCGGGGACGCGGCGGCGTGGCTGTCCAGTGGCGGGGACAGCGTCCGGACCCGGGACCTGCGGCACCTGGGCGGCGTTTGTCTGGCCATCGCCGCCGGGAAGCCGGCCGAGGCGCTGGCCCGGCTGGACGCGGTGCCGGTGTCGCCGGAGATCCTGGGCGCGGCCGAGCCCGCCCGGCTGCGCAGCATCGGGCACACCGCCGCCGGCGACCACGCGGCCGCACACGCCGCCGACCGGTACGCGTTCCGCCTCGCCGCCCAGCTCATCGACCGGCTCCGCGACGGTTACCTGGACGGGGTCGCCGCCCGGCTGGACGCGCGGGAGATCCAGCAGCGCGACGCCGACCGGTACGGCGACGAGTCGCTCGTCGACCCGCTCACCGGTCTGCCCAACCGCCGCCAGCTGGAGCGGTACGTGGCCGCCATGCTGACCCGCGGCGAACGGGCGGCGATCGGCGTCTGCGACCTGATCGGGTTCACCGCGGTGAACGCCCGGCACGGCCGGCACTGCGGTGACCTGGTGTTGCAACGCATCGCGGCGGTGTTGAATCGGGTCATGCGGCGTGGTGACTTCGTGGCCCGGTTCGGCGGGGACGAGTTCGTGGTGCTCCTGCCGGGCGCGGGCCCGACGCAGGCGGCCGACGTGTCACGCCGGATCAGCGCCGCCGCGGCCGCCGAGAACTGGCAGGTGCTGGTGCCGGGCACGCCCATCGGGGTGGCGGCCGGCTGGTCCGAGGTCGGCCGCAACGGCCGGACCCTGAGCGCGGCCCTGGCGGCTGCGGCGGCGAGCCGAAGTCCGGCATGACCGTGATCGAGCTGGGCGACCTCACGTCCCGCTCGTCCCCGCGGACCACGCCGGAATTCGACGCGCGGACCCCGCGCCGGGTGGCCGGCGCCCTGCTGATCCTGCTCTGCCTGTGCATCCTGACCGGGTCGGGCCGCCCCGGGCCGGTGCTGGTGCGCACGCTGTGGAGTGCCCCGCTGGCCGGCGACTACCGGTTCACGGCCGGGGGCGACATGCTCGTGGCCACCTCCCAGCCCGGCATCCTGACCGGGTACGACCTGGCCACCGGCCGGCGGCGGTGGACCTTCCCGATGCCCGAGCCCAGCAGCTACCCCGAGGTGTCGGCGCCGGCCGGCGTCGTGCTGCTGGCCACCGGGCGGCTGGCCAACCAGTTCCTGGGCGCCGACGGTACGCAGTACCTGGCCGAGTACTACCGGGCCACGATCGGGCTGGACCTGCACGACGGGCGCCCGCTGTGGCAGGCCGACGGCTCCGAGCGGGCCCGCAGCGCCGCCGGGACGGCGCTGCTGGTCGACTACGCCGGGGACGGGTCGACGGTCGCCGGCTTCCGGATGATCCGGGAACGCGACGGCGTGGTGCTGTGGTCGAAGCCGGCGACGACGCCGCTGGCGCTGGCCGCGGCGGGCGCCGACCCGCGCCGGCCGGACCGCCTGGTCACGGTCGCGGCGGACGGCGCGGCCACGGTGTACGCCTGGTCCGACGGCCGCGAACTCGCCTCCGGCCGGGTCAACTGGCGGCCGTCCGCGCCCGGGGACGGCCGGTACACCGAGGTGTTCGCCGACGGGCTGAACGTGTACGTCCACCGGTCCGACCAGATCGGCGGTTCGGTGGACGCGTATGGGCTGGACGACCTGCGCCCGCGCTGGACCGCACCGAATGCCGGCCGGCAGAGCGCATCCGCCTGCGGCGCGATCCTGTGCGCCTTCGACCCCGGCACCCTCGTCGCCTACGACCCGGTCACCGGGCGGCCGCGCTGGCTGCGGGCCGGACCGCAGACCGCCGACCCGGCCGGGAACTCGCTGCTGGTCCAGGACGGCGACGCGCTGGCGGTCTACGACCCGGCCACCGGCCGGATCCGGGACCGTCCGGGTCTGGGCACCGCGGTCCGCGAGGCCGACACTGACCAGGTGATACTCACGCGGCCGGCGGTGGCGCCGCCGATGCGTACGTCGGTCAGCCGGGTCGATCTCCGGACCGGCGACGTCTCGCTGCGCGGGGTCGTCGACCGGGTCGGCGACGCCGGCTGCGCGCTGTCCGGCGACTACCTGATCTGCGGCACGCTCGACGGCCGGCTGTCGGTGTCCCGGGTCGCGCCGTGACCGTCATCGAGCTCGGCGACTACGCCGCCGAGGAGGAGAAGCGGATCCGGGCCGACAACCGCCGGTTGTTCGACCGGCGGATGCGCCGCCAGATCACGCTGGTGCTGGTCGGCGTGCTGTGCCTGACGCTGGTGCAGGCGTCGGCGGTCACGCGGACGCCGGGGCTGAGCAGTTGGAGCGTGGCCTTCGACGGCGCCGACGAGTTCCTGTTCAGCCACGGGACGCTGGTCGTGCTGAGCAACGATCAACATCAGAAACTGACCGGGTACGACCTGTCCGGAGGCGCACCCCGCTGGTCGCGGGCGTTGCCGTACGCGGCCACCGCGCTCGACGGGGCCGGCGTGGACGGAGTGGCGCTGTTGCCGATCGGCCAGCACAGCGAGTCCACCCGCACGAAGTCGGGCGAGATCCTGTGGACCTACTACTCGACCGAGACGGTGGCCGTGGACACGACGTCGGGACGTGAGCTGTGGCGCGGGCCGGGGGACGTGGCCGAGGTCGCCGGCGACGTCGCGGTCCTGGTCACCCACGCCGGCGGCGGCCCTGGGGCGGACCAGGTACGGGTGGTCCGGGCGCGCGACGGCAACATGGTCTGGAGTGCGCCCTCCGACGCGTACGCCTGGACCACGGTCGGTCCGGACCACCTGGTCACCGTGAGCCTGACCGGCGACCTGCGCAGCTACCGGCTGTCCGACGGCACGCTGGTCGGGCGGCGGACGATCCCGTGGTCGGCCGGGTCGCTCACCGACCGCACGACGGCCACGCTGGCCGGCGAGCACGGACTGTTGTTCCAGCTGACCAGCGGGCTGGACGGCGCCGGGGTGACCGCCTACGACCCGGTCGGCCTGACCACGCGCTGGACCGTGCACAGCGACGGCGCCAGCGGGCCGGCCCCCTGCGGCGCGGTCGTGTGCCTGCCCGAGGACAGCGGGTTCGCCGCCTACGACTGGCGGACCGGCGCCCGGTTGTGGTCGGTCGCCGGCCACGACTACACCTCCGGCTACGTCGACACCAACGGCAAGTA
>CAXSDA010000021.1:0-53369 GCA_964236515.1 uncultured Actinoplanes sp. | reverse complement strand
TGATCTGCTGCTCACCGACGGCAGCCGGACGTCCGCGCACGTGGTGCTGGACGACCGGACCGGCAATCAGGTGGCCGACCTGGGGGCCGGCGGCGCGGTGTGGGACGCCGCCACCGGCTCGGTGATCGCGCTGACGCCGACGCAGTCCCCGGCCGGTCGGACCTCGGTCACCCGGATCGACCCGCGAACCGCCCGGACCTATCTGCTCGGCACCGTCGACCGGATCGTCGACCCGCACATCTGCCAGACCTCGGGCCGATGGCTGGCCTGCGCGACGGTGCAGGGGCGGCTGGCGATCACCGACGTGCCGTGATGGCGGTCATCGAACTGGACCGGCCCCGGCCGGTCGCGCCGAGCCGCCGCCCGCGGCTCGATCGGCGTACTGCTCTGGCCGCCGTCGTCCTGCTCTGCGCGTCGGCGGTGACCGGTTCGGCGCGGCCCGCCCCGGCCATGGTCGAGCAGCTCTGGTCGGTGCCGGCCGGGGGCGGGACGGCCACGGCCGGCTCCCGCGTGTTCGTGCTGACCGGCGAGCAGATCCGCGCGTACGACCGGGAAACGGGCCGGGTGCGCTGGTCCCGGCCGATCGCCGGCGCGCAGCCGGAACTCACCGCGACCGATCCGGGGCCGGTGCTGGTGCCGGTCGGCCGGACCGGGCTGCACTACCTCAGCCAGTACGGCGTGGCCGTGATCGAGGACGTCACCGACACCACGGTGGCCCTGGACCCGGCGACCGGGGCCGAACTCTGGCGGCAACCGGGAGCGGTCGTGCTCGCCACTCCGGGAACGGCTCTGCTGGTCTCCCCGGGCGCGACGGCCCGGCAGATCCGGGCCGCGGACGGCGCGGTGCTCTGGTCCGACGTGATCGACGGCGCGGAGTCCTGGACGCCGGCCGGGAGCGAGCCGCAGCCCGCGCGGATCGTCGCCGGCACGGCGGACGGGCAGGTGGTGGTGCTGCGCCTGGCCGACGGGACGGTGGTGTCCCGCGGCGACGTGCCCGGGGACGCCGTGGACGCGGACGCGATGGTCTACGCCAACCGGACCGGCCGCGGGTGGGTCACGGTCACGGCGTACTCGCTGGACTCGCTGACCGAGGCCTGGCAGACGATGGCCCGTACGGCCGTCGGGCGCGCCCATCGCTGCGGCGTGGTGGTGTGCTTCTTCGAGGGCGGCGGCATCGACGGCCTCGACCCGGCCACCGGCCGCCGGCAGTGGCGGGTCACCGGGTGGGCCGACGCGGTCCCGGTGACCGGCCAGGACCGGCTGCTGGCGAGCGCCGGCGACCGGACCGCCCTGCTGGACAGCGCGACCGGCGACGTGGTCGCGGATCTCGGCCCGGGCGCGGTCGTCTGGGATCAGGCGGGCTTGGCGCCCCGGTTCTTCCTACGACCGGCCGGGGCGGACCAGGTCACGGTCGACCGCCTCGACGCCCGGACCGGGTGGCTGAGCCCGCGGGGCTCGATGCCGGCCGGTTCCATCTGCACCGCGGCCACCCCGGACCGGCTGGTCTGCACCACCGCAGCCGGGCGGCTCGCGGTGCTCAGCGCGTGAGCTCGGTCTCGCCGGACAACCGGGCGGCGCGGTCGGCCTCGCCCAGCGCGTCCAGCACGGCGTCGAGCTCACCGTTGAGAACCAGGTCGAGGTTGTACGCGGTGTAGCCGATGCGGTGGTCGGTGATCCGGTTCTGCGGGAAGTTGTACGTCCGGATCCGCTCCGAGCGGTCCACCGTACGGACCTGGGCCTTGCGCGCGTCGGAGGCGGCCGCGTTGGCCTCTTCCTGGGCCGCGACCAGCAGCCGGGCCCGCAGGATGCGCATCGCCTGTTCCCGGTTCTGCAGCTGGCTCTTCTCGTTCTGGCAGCTGACCACGATGCCGGTGGGCAGGTGGGTGATCCGGACGGCCGAGTCGGTGGTGTTGACCGACTGACCGCCGGGCCCGGACGAGCGGAACACGTCGACCCGGATGTCGCCCGGCTCGATGTGCACGTCGACGTCCTCGGCCTCGGGCAGCACCAGGACACCGGCGGCGCTGGTGTGGATGCGCCCCTGCGACTCGGTGACCGGAACCCGCTGGACGCGGTGCACCCCGCCCTCCCACTTCAGGCGGGACCAGACGCCGTGGCCGCCCTCGGGCAGGCCCTTGGTCTTCACCGCGACCGAGATGTCCTTGACCCCGCCCAGGTCGGACTCCTGCGAGTCGAGCACCTCGAGGATCCAACCGTGCCGCTCGGCGTACCGGGTGTACATCCGCAGGAGATCGCCGGCGAACAGGGCCGACTCCTGGCCGCCCTCGCCCGCCTTGATCTCGATGATCACGTCCTTGGCGTCGTTGGGGTCGCGCGGGATCAGCATCTCGCCGAGCTTCTCCTCCAGCGGCGGCAGCAGGGCCGCGACCGCCTCGACCTCGCCCGCGAAGGACGGGTCCTCGGCCGCCAGCTCCCGCGCCGCGGTCAGGTCGGCGCGCGCCGCCTCGAGCTCGTTGTGGGTGGTGTTGATCGGCGCCAGCTCGGCGAACCGCCGGCCCACCCGCCGGACCAGCGCCTGGTCGGCGTGGATCGACGGATCCTCCATCTGCTTCTCGAGCTGGGCGTACTCCTCGAGCAGCTGGGACAGCCGGTCGTTACTCACTGACGCATTCTCCCCTACATGGCAACGGCGCCCGGCCCCCCTTGTTCGGGGGACCGGGCGCCGTTGAAGCAGTTACTTCTTCTTCGCTGCGTTCGCCGCGTTGACCTTGGCGTACTTCGCCTGGAACTTCGCAACCCGGCCCGCGGTGTCCAGCACACGCTGCTTGCCCGTGTAGAACGGGTGGCAGGCGCTGCAGGTCTCGACGCGGATCTCGCCGCCCTTGGCGGTGCTGCGGGTCGTGAAGGTGCTGCCGCAGGAGCAGAGGACCTCGGTGGAGGTGTACTCCGGGTGGATGCCGTTCTTCATGTCTGCTCGGTCCCTCTCGATGATCGGGTCGCCGGGTCGCAGTCAACACCGACCCGCCCCGCTAGGGCGGACGGCTCGGGCGTGAACCGGAACCTCTTACTGGCCGATGGACCAGTCTGCCATGTCACCTGCCCTGATCAGAAATCAGGCGACACTTTTCCGGTCCGCTCACCACAACGCCGGCCCCCCGGGGGGAATTCCCATCGCCATGACCCGTCTGCTGATCACCCGCGGCCTGCCCGGCTCGGGCAAGACCACGTTCGCCCGTACGCTCCAGCCGCTGGTCACCCGGGTCAGCCGGGACGACCTGCGCCGCATGCTGCACGGCCGCATCATGCTCACCGGCTGGGCCGAGGCCCAGGTCACGGCGGTGCAGCGGGGCATGGTGGAGACGTTGCTGCGCCGCGGCGCCGATGTGATCGTGGACGACACCAATCTGCGCCCCGGGGTCGTCAAGGCCTGGCGCGAACTGGCCGCCGCCTGCGGCGCCGGGTTCGAGCCGCACGACTTCACCGATGTGCCGCTGGACGAGTGCATCCGGCGCGACGCGACCCGGCCGGCGGACGTCCAGGTGGGTGCGGCGGCCATCCGACGGATGTACGAGCGGTATCTTGCCGGACGGCGGGGTGAACCGGGGGTGAGTTGAGTGGTGAAGTACCTGCGCATCTGCCACCTGCCCGACTCGCCGGGCGCGCCCGGCGGCGACCGCGTCCAGCACGACCTCTCCTGGCTGGACGGCGAGCTGGTGGTGACGGAGAAACTCGACGGCGGCCCGCTGACCTTCACTCGGGACCGGGTGTACGGGCGGACCCCGGCGGCCCGCACCGGAGCGTGGGACCGTCCGGCCACGGCGTTGCAGGCGATGATCTCGTACCGCATCCCCGACCAATGGCGGGTGTGCGGCGAATCGATGTACGCCCGCCGCCGGATCGCCTACACCGACCTGCCCGGCGTCTTCATCGTGACCGGCATCTGGGACGACACCGACACTCTGCTGGGCTGGGACGACACCGTGGACTGGGCGAACCGGCTGGAACTGCCGGTGGTGCCGGTGCTGTACCGCGGCGGCCGGCTGCCGGACGCCCGGGCGGCCTGGGCCGGGCAGCGGACGCCGGAGAACTCGGAGGGCTTCGTGGTCCGCCGGGCCGGGCGGATCACGACCGAGAACTTCCCGCTCCAGGTGGTCCAGTGGGTCCGGGCCGACCATACCCGCCGCCGGGTGCGCGCCGGCTTCGCCGTCAACGAGTTCGCCTAGTCCCGCTGCTCATCCGAAGGT
Source organism: uncultured Actinoplanes sp. (assembly GCA_964236515.1). GTDB lineage: Bacteria > Actinomycetota > Actinomycetes > Mycobacteriales > Micromonosporaceae > Actinoplanes. The sequence goes on along the minus strand of CAXSDA010000021.1, from coordinate 49,164 downwards.
GAACGCGCAGGCGCGCGCCCCCGCCTCGGCGAAGAAGATCTCGACCGTACGTTCCCGGACGTCGCCGTGTTCGCGGACGAGCTGGTAGAGCCGCCCCTCGCGCAGCACCCCGTTCCCGTCCTGGTCGACGTCCGCGCCGTGCGACGGCCCGGGCGCCTTGCCGTCGACCAGCACCGTGAACGGAATCGGCCCCTCCGGCCCCGGCGCCAGCACGAGGTTGACGTCCCGCGCCTGGTAGGCGAACGCGATGCGGCCGCCGGCGCGGTCCAGCGTCAGCTCCTCGCGCCCGACGGTCCACCCGCCGTCCAGGGCCCACTGGTTGAACTTCAGGTGGTTCGGAAACTTGAACTCTCCCCCGCCGCTGTCACGCTCGCCGCGGTCGCTCCCGAGGTACGTCTCGGAGGTGCGCAGATGGTCCCAGTCGGCGGCCGCCTCGACGCCCTGCGGAGTGACGTCGGTGTACTCGCGGTCGATCCCGAGCAGCCTCTGGATCAGCCCCTCGGACTCCTCGTACCGCCCCTCCCCGAAGTGCGAGTCCCGCACCCGCCCGTCCCGCCCGACGAAGTAGAGCGCCGGCCAGAAGTGGTTGTCGAAGGCTCTCCACACCGCATACCGGTTGTCGACCGCGACCGGGTAGTCGATGTGCCGGGTGGTGACCGCCGCCTCTATGCCCGGCCGCTCGTGCTCGAACGAGAACTCCGGCGTGTGCACCCCGACGACCACCAGCCCGTCGTCACGGTAAGCGTCCGCCCAGGCCCGGACGTACGGCGCCTGGCGCAGCCAGTTGATGCAGGTCAGCGTCCAGAAGTTGACGACAACGACGTTCCCCCGCAACGCCGCCTCGTCCAGCGGCGCACTGTTGATCCACCCGGTCGCCCCGCCGAGCCCGGGCATCTCCCACCGATCAGCCATACCCCCAGCCTGCCCGCCGCACCCGCCCGCCGCACCCGTCAGATTCCCTGGTCGTCCCCGGGCCGCGATTCGGCCGGCCTTCCCCGGCGGCCCGGTGATCACTAACCTCGGGGCGTGGATCGGCTTCCTGAGTTTCCGGACGGGTTCTTGATGGGCGTGTCGACCGCCGCCTACCAGATCGAGGGCGCGGTCGCCGAGGACGGGCGCGGACCGTCGATATGGGACACGTTCGCCCGTACGCCCGGCCGGATCGTCAACGGCGACACCGGTGACGTGGCCTGCGACCACTACCACCGCTGGGCCGAGGACGTCGAGCTGATGGCCGAGCTCGGCGTCGACGCGTACCGCTTCTCCATCGCCTGGCCCCGCATCCAGCCCACCGGATCCGGCGCGCCCAACCGGGCCGGCCTCGACTTCTACGACCGGCTGGTCGACGGGCTGCTCCGGAAAGGCATCCAGCCGCTGCCGACGCTGTTCCACTGGCCTCTGCCGCAGGTCCTCGAGGACGAGGGTGGGTGGATGAGCCGGGCGACGTCCGAGCGGTTCGCCGAGTACGCCGGTATCGTCGCCGATCGGCTCGGCGACCGGGTGCGCCGGTGGATCACGCTGAACGAACCGGTCGTGGTGATGGCCGCCGGGTACGCCTGGGGCACCCATGCCCCCGGCCGGACGCTGGACCTCGGCGCCCTGCCGGTCGCCCACCATCAGCTGCTCGGCCACGGGCTCGCCGTACGGCAGCTCCGGGAGCGCGGGGCCACCGAGGTGATGATCACCAACAACTGCACCCCGGTCGCACCGGCCACTGAGGACGACGGTGACCGAGCTGCGGCCGTGCTCTACGACAGTCTGCACAACCGGCTGTTCAACGAGCCGGTTCTGCTCGGCCGCTACCCGGAATTTCTGGGTGAGCAGCTGGAACCGGTGATCCGGGACGGAGATCTGGCGGTCATCGGCACCCCGCTGGACGCGCTGGGCATCAACTATTACAACCCGACCCGGGTCGCCACGAGTGCCGACCAGCTCTTCGACTTGCGGCCGATCGAGGGCGTGCCGACCACGGCGTTCGGCTGGCCGGTGGTCCCTTCCGGACTGCACGAGCTCCTGCTGCACCTGCGAACGGCGTACGGCGAGATTCTGCCGCCGGTGTACGTGACCGAGAACGGTTGCTCGACTGTGGAGGGTGTCGACGACCAGTTCCGGATCGACTACCTCGACGGGCATCTGCGCGCGCTGCACCGGGCGATCGCCGACGGTGTCGACGTGCGCGGCTACTTCGTCTGGTCGCTGCTCGACAACTTCGAGTGGGCCGAGGGCTACAGCCAGCGGTTCGGCCTGGTCGAGGTCGACTTCGACACCCAGGTCCGTACGCCCCGGAACTCGTACCGCCGGCTCCGTGACGCCTTGCGCGCCCGATGACCGACCGCGTCGGGGCGCGCTGGATCGTGCCCGACCAGGTTCCGGTGCCCCAGCGCGGCCTGGTGTCCGGGTGGGCCGGCCTGACCTCGTCGGTCGGGGTGGTCGCCGGGGTGCTGCTGGTGACCTCGTTCGGCGGCGGCTACGGGCTGATCGCGGTCGCGGTGGCGCTCACCGCCCTGCCGTTCGTGCTGTTCGCGCCGGACCCACCGGTCGGGGTCCGGGACCGGCCGCGGGGCTGGCGGATCCCCCGCGACCGCGACTTCGGCTGGGCCTGGGCCACCCGGTTCCTGGTGCAGCTGGGCAACGCGATGGCCACCCTGTACCTGCTGTATTTTCTGCGCGACCGGGTGCACCAGCCGCACCCCCAGGACGCCCTGGCTCTGCTCATCGTCGTCTACACGGCGGCCACGGTGCTGACCGTGGTGGCCGGCGGCATGATCTCCGACCGCACCGGCCGCCGCAAGCCGTCGGTGATCCTGTCCGGCTACGTGATGGCGGTGGCCACTGCCCTGCTGGCCTTCTGGCCGACGTGGCCCGGCGCCCTGGTCGCCGCGGCCATTCTGGGCCTGGGCTTCGGCGTCTACCTCTCGGTCGATCAGGCGTTGATCACCCAGGTCCTGCCGTACGCCGAGGACCGCGCCCGCGATCTCGGCATCATCAACATCGCCAACTCGGCGCCCCAGGTCCTCGGCCCGCTCGTGGCCTTCCCGCTGGTGTCCTATCTGGGCGGTTACCGGTCCCTCTACCTGGCCGCCGCCGCGGTCACCGTTCTGGGCTCGATCCTGGTCACCCGCATTCGGTCCGTTGCCTGACATCATCGGTGGGATGGAGATCGAACACGGCGGCCGGCGGCCGGTCGTTCCGGAGTCGGCGTACGTCGCACCCACCGCCGTCCTCAGCGGCCGCGTCGTCCTGGGCGAGAACGCCCGCATCCTGCACGGCGCGATCCTGACCGCGGAAGGCGACGGCGAGATCCACCTCGGAGCCGACGTCGTGGTGATGGAGAACGCGCTGGTCCGGGGCCGGCCCACCCATCCCGTACGGATCGGCGACGCCGTCCTGATCGGCCCGCACGCCCACGTCAACGGCGCGACGATCGGCGACGAGGTCTTCGTGGCCACCGGCGCGTCGTTGTTCCCGGGCTCGGTCGCCGGCGCCGGCTCCGAGCTGCGCATCCACAGCGTGCTGCACGTCAACTCGACGCTGCCGCCCGGAACCGTCGTACCGATCGGCTGGATCGCCGCCGGCAACCCGGCCGAGCTCTACTCCCCCGACCGCCACGACGACCTGTGGGCCGCCCAGGAGCCGCTCGACTTCCCCGGCACGGCCTATGGCGTCCCCCGCGGCACCGGAATGCGGGCCATCATGCGCCGCCAGGCCGACGCCTTCGCCGCCCACCGCGACGACCGCATCCTCTGACCCGACAGCCGCCGACGGGGAGCGTTGTATCGGCGTGGACCCGGCCACTTGAACGGCGCGCCGGCCCCCGGCTTCCGGGTCGCGGTTCACCTCAGGTGACCGGATTTCCGGAATGCGAGCAGCGGCTGACCCGGGTGCCCTCGGCGGCCAGGGCGGCCGCCTCGGGGTCGAGGTAGAAGGCCGGACGCAGGTCGAACTCCTCGTAGTAGCGGTGGAACACCGGGGTGATCCCGCCCGACATCGGGGGGACGATCCAGGTCCAGTCGGCCGGGACCGGGCGCCCGGCGCGCCGCTCGGTCTCGAGGTGCTTGATGAAGCGCCTCGACTCGGTGTGGTGGTCGGTCATCTTGACGCCGTCCTGCTCGAAGGACCACAGCACCGCGCGGTTGAGCTCGACCAGCGCCCGGTCGCGCCACAGCGTGGAGTCCCGGCTGGTGTCCAGGCCCATCCGGGCGGCGATGGTCGGCAGCATGTCGTAGCGGTCGGTGTCGGCGAGGTTGCGCGCGCCGATCTCGGTGCCCATGTACCAGCCGTTGAACGGGGCCAGCGGGTAGTGCACGCCACCGATGGTGAGCCGCATGTTGGAGATCGCCGGCACAGCGTGCCAGCGCAGCCCGAGCTCGGCGAACCAGCCGAGTTCCGGGTGCCGCAGCGGGACCTCCCGGATCGCGCGCTCCGGCAGCTCGTACAGCCGGAGGCCCTCGGAGGGCGTCTCGACGGCCAGCGGCAGCACGTCGAAGTCCTCGCCCTTGCCCCGCCAGCCCAGGCCCTGCATGGCCCGGGTGAAGTTGAGCTGCCGCGGGTCGCCGGTGCCGTCGGAGTACCCGGCGTAGCGGATCAGCTGCTCGTTCCACACCCGGGCGTACGGCTGGCCGGGCAGCGCCGGCGCGAAGATGCTGATCAGCGGGCGCAGGTTCTCCGTGCCGGCGGCGTGCAGGTGATGCACGAGCAGGGAGAAGATCTCATCGGCCGTACGGGCGCGGCGCCGGTCGAGGACCAGCAGGCTCTTCCAGTAGAGCCGGCCGATGCAGCGCGACGAGTTCCGCCACGCCATCCGGGCGCCGTGCGACAGCTCCTCGGTGGTGTGCACGTAGCTGCCGGTCGCCGCGATCTGGGCCCGCACGATCGCCAGCCGTGGTTCGACCGGCCCGAGCCGCGGATTCTCCAGATAGCAGCGCCGCAGGAAATCCTCGGCCTCGTGCGGATCGACCGGCGCGATCGGATCCCACGAGTCGGTGGGATGGTCCCGGTACCCCGGCACATTCATGCGACACCCTCCCGTACGTTGAGCCAACGTAGTACCGGAGGTTCGCACGCCCCCATAAGTATCGAAACAGACAGGTTGTGCGACAAAAAGGGACGACCACGTAGCGTGGTCGCCCCTTTTGAGCGGAGAGATCGACAGGCTTACTCGCCCGGCGTCGACTTCGCGATCTGCATCAGGAACTCGATGTTCGTCCGCGTCTGCTTGAGCCGGTCGAGCAGCAGGTCCAGAGCGGCGTTCGAGTCCAGCGAGTGCAGGACCTTGCGCAGCTTGTGGATGATCGCCAGCTCTTCCTTGCCGAGCAGGATCTCTTCCTTACGCGTACCGGACGGGTCGATGTCGATGGCCGGGAAGGTCCGCCGGTCGGCGATCTTCCGGTCCAGCTTCAACTCCGCGTTACCGGTGCCCTTGAACTCCTCGAAGATGACCGTGTCCATCATCGAACCGGTCTCCACCAGCGCGGTCGCGAGGATGGTGAGCGAGCCACCGTTCTCGATGTTGCGCGCGGCGCCGAGGAAGCGCTTGGGCGGGTACAGCGCGGTCGAGTCGATACCACCCGACATGATCCGGCCGGAGGCCGGCGCGGCCAGGTTGTACGACCGGCCGAGGCGGGTCACCGAGTCGAGCAGCACGACCACGTCGTGGCCCAGCTCGACCAGCCGCTTGGCCCGCTCGATGGCGAGCTCGGCGACCGTGGTGTGGTCCTGCGGCGGCCGGTCGAACGTGGCCGCGATGACCTCGCCCTTCACCGAGCGCTGCATGTCGGTGACCTCTTCCGGACGCTCGTCGACCAGCACGACCATCAGGTGGCACTCGGGGTTGTTGTGGGTGATCGCGTTGGCGATCGCCTGCAACACCATCGTCTTGCCGGCCTTCGGCGGCGAGACGATCAGGGCGCGCTGGCCCTTGCCGAGCGGCATGACCAGGTCGATGACCCGGGTGGTGAGGATGTGCGGCTCGGTCTCGAGGCGCAGTCGCTCCTGCGGGTACAGCGGCGTGAGCTTGTAGAACTCCGGACGCCGCCGGGCCTCCTCCGGCTCCATGCCGTTGATGGTGTCCAGCCGTACGAGCGGGTTGTACTTGTCCCGCCGCTGGTCACCGGTGCCGCTCTCGCGCGGTACGGCCCGCACGGCGCCGGTCACCGCGTCACCGCGGCGCAGCCCGTGCTTCTTCACCTGGGACATCGACACGTACACGTCGTTCGAGCCGGCGAGGTAGCCGGTGGTCCGGACGAACGCGTAGTTGTCGAGCACGTCGAGGATGCCGGCCACCGGAACCAGCACGTCGTCGTCGTTGACGTGCGGCTCGCGGCCGTTGTCACGCTGCGGGGCGCCTTCCGGCTCCCGGTCGCCCCGACCCCGCCGCCGGTCACGGAAGCGGCTGCGCCGGCTGCGGCGTCCGCCGTCACCGTCACTGTCGTCGTCGTCGACCTCGTTGCGGCCGCGGTCGTTGTTGCCGCCCCGGTCGTTGTTCCCGCCCCGGTCGTTGTTGCGGTCCCGGTCGTTGTTGCGGTCCCGGTCGGTGATGCCGTTGCGGTCGCTGTTGCCGTTGCGGTCACTGTTGCCGTTGCGCGGCTCGTTGCGGTCCCGCGGCTCGTTGCGGTCCCGCGGCTCGTTGCGGTCCCGCTGGTCGGTGCGGTCACGCGGCTCGGACCGGTCGCGGGTGTCGCCGCCGGTACGGTCGCGCTGCTCGCCGTTCCGTTCGTTGCCGCGGTCGCGCTGCTGGTCGGTGCGGTCGCGCTGCTCGCCGTTGCGGTCGTTGTCGCCGCGGGGCTGGTTGCGCTGACGGTCCCGGTTACGCTCGGCGCGTTCCGGCCGGTCCGTACGCTCGCGGCTCGGCGCCTCCGAGGTCGCGGCGTCGGTCGGAGCCGACTCACCGGTCGCCGTCGGAGACTGAGCCGACGACGCGGCCGGGGCCGACGACGGGGCCTGGACCGACGAAGCCTGAGATGGCGGCGCCTGTGCCGACGAGACCGGGGCCGACGAGACCGGGGCCGACGAGACCGGGGCCGACGGGGCTTCGGCCTGAACCGGGGCCGAGTCGGTGGCGGCTGTCGGGTTGCCGGCCGGCGCGGTCCGGGCCGACGACCGCGTACGCCGCGGCCGCTCGGTCGGGGCCGACTCGCCCGTGGCCACCGGAGCCGGCGAAACCGGAGCCGGCGAAACCGGAGCCGAGACCTGCGCCTTGGGTGCCGCCCCGCCGCCGTTCTGGCGGTCGGAGATGGCGGTGATCAGCTCACCCTTGCGCATCCGGGCCGTACCAGAAATTCCGAGGGACGCCGCGAGACTCTGCAACTCGGGCAAGAGCATCGCGGAGAGCCCAGTGCCACCGCGGCGGCGCTTCGTGGCAGTCGCGGTGCCGGCGTCGGCGACGTCCGTCACGCCCGACGTCACGTCGGTGGTGTCGCTCAATGGATTCCTTCCGTCGAAAAAGCCAAGATCACCCGGGTCTGCAGCCTGGTGGCCGGGTGGCCTCGGACCCGCCTCGCAACAGTGCGGCGCGGGATTGCGGCACGGCAGCTCGACGGTGTCCGGTCCGTCGAGCCGAACCGGAAGGCGCGGTGACGGACAGGTATCGGCGAGTGCTCCGATCCAATGACTGCTCGGCGAACTGCCTGGAAATTTCGAGACGGGCGGACTGCCAACGTCTCAAGGGGGTGCCGAACCGAAGAGATCGGTTTGCTTCGCGGCTGTGCTTGGTCTAGAGCGTAATCAACTCGTGCGACCTGCGGCAACAGGACCCCGCTCGGCGTGTCCCACCATACTCCCTTTGACAAGAGCACCGGTGCCATCCACGCCCAACGTTTCCGCGCGCCATGCGTTTCCGGGATGAAAATCGTCCGGAACCGGGCTCAGGGCCAGCACACTCGGCCCGGCGCCGCTCACCACGGCCGCCACACCCACCGAGCGCAACGCCGCGACCAGCGACGATGTTCCCGGCATGGCCTCGGCGCGGTATCCCTGATGCAGCCGATCCTCGGTCGCCGGAAACAACAGATGGGTATCCTGCGTCAGCGCGTGCACCAGCAGCGCGGCCCGGGCGGTGTTGAACGCGGCGTCGGCGTGGGACACGCCGTCCGGCAGCGCGGCCCGCGCCGTCGCGGTCAGTCCCCGCTCCCCCGGTACGAACAAAGTCGGCCGCACGTCGCCGGCCACCCCCAGCCGTACGGCCCGGGCCCCGCCGGCTTCGATCCAGGCGATGGTGAAGCCACCCAGCAGGCACGGCGCGACGTTGTCGGGGTGGCCTTCGAGTTTGGCCGCGACCCGCAGCGCGTCCTCGTCGCCGAGAAGCGTCATCCCGTCCCGCACCAGCGCCCGGGCCAGCTGGATCCCGCCGACGATGGCCGCCGACGACGAGCCCAGCCCGCGCGCCTGCGGGATCCGGTTCACACACTCCACGGCCAGGCCCGGTGGCCGCTCCCCGAGCGCGTCGAAAGTCGCCAGCATGGCCCGTACGACCAGATGGTCCGGCCCGTCCGGCAGCTCCCCGGACCCCTCACCGGTGACCGCGACGGTGAACCCGCCCGCGGTGACCCGCGCGGTCAGGTCGTCGTAGAGCGTGAGCGCGAGCCCCAGCGTGTCGAAGCCGGGGCCGAGGTTGGCGCTGGTGGCCGGCGTGCGCACGGTCGCCGGGTCGGTGGCGAAGGTCAGGCCCATGGGCACAGCGTAGGCGTCGATCAAGCCCGGGTGGAGGCGGGTGATGAAGCCCATCCGGCGGAGGCGGTCAGCTCGGCGACGGGGGTGGCGCCGACGGCCGGCGCGGCATCCGCAGCACCTCGAACTGGTCGGTGTAGCCGCGCAACGCCCCGCTGGGCTCCTCGGTGGACGACCGCGCCTCGTGGGCGCCCCCGCCGGATTCGGGCACGGAGGTGCCGGCCGGAACCGCTTCGTCCGACTCGTCGGCCGCATGCCGGGGCACGTCCCCGGAACCGGCCCCGGCCGGATCCGGAGTCGACCCGGCTGAACCCGGAGCGGACCCGGCCGAACCCGGAGCGGACCTCACCGCCGAAGTCGACCCGGCCGGGACCCGCGGCGGCAGGAGCGAGCCGGGTGCGTCCGAGCCGGTGGCCAGGGCCGCCGCCTTCGCCGCCGCCTTCCGGGCGCGCCGCCGCTCCCGCTTCGACCGGGACTTCTCCTTGCGGTCCTCGACCAGCGTGTACAGCGTCGGCACCAGCACGAGAGTCAGCAGCGTCGAGCTGACCAGACCGCCGATGACCACAATGGCCAATGGCTGCGAGATGAACCCGCCCTCGCCGGTCAGCCCGAGCGCCATCGGCAGCAGGGCGAAGATGGTCGCGATCGCGGTCATCAGGATGGGCCGCAGCCGGTGCCGTCCCCCTTCGACCACCGCCTCCTGAACGCCCATCCCCTCGGTCCGATAGTGGTTGATCAGGTCCATCAGCACGATCGCGTTGGTCACCACGATGCCGACCAGCATCAGCACGCCGATCAGCGACGGCACGCCCAGCGGCGTCCCGGTGGCCAGCAGCAGCGCGATCGCGCCGGTGGCGGCGAACGGGATGGAGATCAGCAGGATGAACGGCTGGAGCAGGCTGCGGAAGGTGGCCACCATGATCACGAAGACGATCGCGATCGCGGCCAGTACGGCCAGGCCGAGGTCGCCGAACGCGTCGGACTGCTGCTGGCTGACGCCACCGATTTCGTACGACGCCCCCGCCGGCAGGCTCAGCGCGGCCACCCGCTTCTTCAGGTCCGCGGTCGTGGCACCGACGTTGGAGCCGGTGGCGGTGCCGTCCACGCTGGCGCTCCGGTTGCCGTCGATCCGGGTGACCTGCTCCGGGCCGGCCACCTGCTCGATCTTCGCCACCGAGGACAGCGGGACGACCCCGGTCGCGGTGGGAATCGGCAGCGCCGACAACGCGGCCGGGCCGGCCGGCGGCGTCCCGAACGCGACGACCACGTTCTGGCTGCTTCCATCCACTGTGATCTGACCGGCCGGGGCGGGCCGGAACGCGCCGGCGACCGCCTGCCCGACGGTGGCCTCGGTCAGCCCGGCCTTGGCCGCGGCCTGACGGTCGACGGTCACCTGCAACCGGGGCACGCTCGCGGCCAGGGTGGTGCTGACGTCGGTCACGTCCTTGGTCCCGGCCATCGCCTGGCGGACCTGGTCGGTCGCGGTCGCCAGGACGCCCGGGTCGGCCGCCTTGACCACGACGGACAGCTTGCTCGAGTCGAAGCCGGTGGAGTTGTCGCCGCCCACCGTGACGTCGCCGACGCCGGCCAGCCCGTTGATCTGGCTGCGCAGCTGGTCGGTCACCTTCGTGGTGTCGGTGTTGTCCTTCAGCCCGACGTTGAAGTTGGCGGCGCTGGCTCCGCTGGATCCGGCGAACGGGTTGAAGTCGCCGTTGCCCACGGTGACCTGGTAGGTCTGCACGTCGTTGCGGGCGGCCAGCACGGCCTCGATCTTCTTGGCCGCGGCGTCGGTGGCGGCCAGGCTGGTGCCGACCGGCAGCTGCTGGCTGATGGTGATGCTGTCCTGGCCGGACTGGTCGAGGAAGTTGGTCTTGAGCTGCGTGGCCAGGCCGCCGGTGCCGAGCAGGATGAACACGCCGATGCCGATGGTGAGCCAGCGCCGGGTGGTGGCGAACCGGATGATCGGCAGGTAACCGCGCTGCAGGACGCTGCGCCGCTCCTTCTCCTCGGCCGCCGCCCGGACGGCCTCGGTCTCGGCGCCACCCTCCACCGGCCTCAGGAACCAGTACGCCAGAACCGGCACCACGGTCAGCGACACGAACAGCGACGCCGCCAGCGCCACGGTCACGGTCACCGCGAACGGCGCGAACAGCTGGCCGACGAAGCCGCCGACCAGCGCGATCGGGGCGAACACGGCCACCGTGGTCAGCGTCGACGCGGTGACCGCGCCGGCCACCTCGCGGACCCCGTTCAGGATCGCGTGGACCTTGGCCTCGCCGTACCCCAGATGTCGTTTGATGTTCTCCAGCACGACGATGGAGTCGTCCACCACCCGGCCGACCGCGATGGTGAGCGCGCCCAACGTGAGCAGGTTGAGCGAGTAGTTGCCGACCTTCAGGCCGATCAGCGCGATCAGCACCGACAGCGGGATGGACACCGCGGTGACCAGGGTGGACCGGATCGACAGCAGGAAGATCAGGATCACGATCACGGCCATCACCAGGCCGAGCAGGCCTTCGGTGGTGAGGCTCTTGATCGACCGCTGGACGAACGGCGCCTGGTCGACGATCACCGTCAGCTTGGCGCCGGAGTCGGACTGCAGGTCGCTGAGCTTGTCCCGGACCGCGTGCGAGATCTGCACCGGGTTGCCGTCGGGGGCGGCCGTGACGGCGATGCCGAGACTGTCCACGCCGTCGGTGCGGGTGTACGACGTGGCCGTGGCCAGCGTGCTCTCCACCGACGCGACGGCACCGAGCTGGACCGGCCCGGTGCGCCCGGTCAGGTAGAGGCCGCGCAGGTCGTCCAGCGTGGTGATCGGCGATCCGACCTGGACGCTGAGCGACTTGTCGCCGTCGGTGACCGCGCCGGCCGGCACCGAGATGCCGTTGGCCTGCAACAGCGTGGCGATCCCCGGCAGCTTGACCCCGCTCGCGGCCAGCTTCGCCGGGTCCGGGGTGATCACCACCTGCTGCGTACGCGCGCCGGTGACCTTCACGTTGCGGACGCCGTCGATCGCCGTCAGCTCGGGGACGACGACGGAGTTGAGCTTGGCCGCCAGGTCGGTCTCACTGCCGGCCCCGGACGCGGCCAGCACGATCGCCGGGATGTCGTCGGTGCTGCCGGCGAAGATGGTCGGTTCGACGCCGGTCGGCAGCTGCGGCTGGATCCGGTTCACGCTGGTGGTGAGCTGGTTGACGGCCGCGTCGATGTCGGTGCCGAAGGCGAAGTTGACCTGGATCGTGGCCGAACCCTCGCTGGTGGTGGACTGGATGCTCTCCAGGCCGTCGGCACCCTTGACCGCGTCCTCGATCGGTTTGGTGATCTGCTGCTCGATGATCTCCGGGCCGGCGCCGGGCAGCGACGCGCCGATGAACGCGCCCGGGAACTCGAGCGAGGGCAGCAGCTGCTGCTTCAGCGACGGGATGGTGTACAGCCCGAAACCGGCGATCACGATCGCGATCAGCGCGACCAGCCCCCGGTTGGCGAGGCTGAACCGGGTCAGAAACGACATGAGCATTGCCCCCGTGAAGATTCGGCCTGTACTGCCATCTTGCCTCACCCGGTGGTCCGGCCGTCGTCATCCTGCCGGGCGGACCGGCGAGGCGGCGAGCGCCCCTCAGCCGCTCCTCAGCAAGTCCCCCGATCAGGCCAGACCCAGGGCGTACGCGGCGGCCATCACGTCGTTCTTGATCGTGGTCGGCGACGGTGCGGTGGAGATCGCCCACTCCGGATCCTTCAGCCCGTGCCCGGTGACCGTGCAGACCACCGTCGATCCCGCCGGCACCTTGCCCGCTTCCGCCTGCTGCAGCAGCCCCGCGACCCCGGCCGCACTGGCCAGCTCGACGAACACGCCGACCTCCCGGGCGAGCAGCCGGTACGCGGACAGGATCTCCCGGTCGGTGACCGCCGCGATCATGCCCGCCGAGGCGTCCCGGGCGTCCAGCGCCTTGGTCCAGCTCGCCGGGTTGCCGATCCGGATCGCGGTGGCGATGGTCGACGGCTCCGGCACCACCTGACCGGTCACGATCGGCGCCGCGCCGGACGCCTGGAAGCCGTACATCTGCGGCAGCCGGGTCGAGTTGCCGGCCGCGTGGTCCTCGAGGTAGCCCATCCAGTACGCCGAGATGTTGCCGGCGTTGCCGACCGGCAGGCAGTGGATGTCGGGCGCGTCGCCGAGCGCCTCGACAATCTCGAACGCGCCCGTCTTCTGCCCGTGCAGCCGGAAGATGTTGACCGAGTTGACCAGCGACACCGGGAAGTCCTGGGACAGCTTCGAGGCCAGCGCCAGGCAGTCGTCGAAGTTGCCGTTGACCTGCAGCAGCTTCGCCCCGTGGACGAGCGCCTGGGCCAGCTTGCCGAGCGCGATCTTGCCCTGGGGGACCAGCACCGCGCAGGTGATGCCGGCCCGGGCCGCGTATGCCGCCGCGGAGGCGCTGGTGTTGCCGGTCGAGGCACAGATGATCGCCTTCGACCCCTCCTCCACCGCCTTGGACACGGCCATGGTCATGCCGCGGTCCTTGAACGAGCCGGTCGGGTTGGCTCCCTCGACCTTGAGGTACACGTCGGCGCCGGTCCGCTGGGACAGCACCGGCGCCGGCACCAGCGGCGTGTTGCCCTCGTGCAGAGTGACCACCGGCGTGTCGGCGGACACCGGCAGCCGGTCCCGGTACGCGTCGATCAGTCCCCGCCACATGGCCTGTCCCCTCTGAGCGTGTCCGCCTCACACCGGCCGGTGTGAGACCGCCTCGACGTTGTTGCCGTCCGGGTCACGGACGAATGCACCGTAGTAGTTCTCGTGGTACTCCGGGTGGACGGCCGGCGCGTGCAGCACCTCGGCGCCCTTCCCCACGGCGGCGGCGAAGAACGCGTCGACCTGGTCGCGACCGGCCGCGCCGAACGCGATGTGCGACTCCCGGAAGCCGTCGCCCCTCGCTGAGGGCGCTGATCCAGAAGTCGGCCCGGTCGATGCCGTACCCGAGCGCGACGGTGAAGTCCATCAGCCGGGTGATGCCCAGCGGCGCGAGCGCGGCGTCGTAGAACGCGGCCGCCTTGTCCAGGTCGGTGCACTGGAATCCCACGTGGTCGAGCACTTCAGACTCCTCCTTCGACGCGCAGCACACTGGCGATCGAACGCACGATATCGAGCGTGCCCAGTTCGGCGACAGTCGCGGCCAGGGCCGAGTCGGGCGCGCCGTGGGTGACCACGACCAGCTGGGCGTCCGAATCGCGGCCGGACTGCCGGACCGTGGCGATCGAGACGTCGTGCCGGGCGAACACGCCGGCCACGGTGGCCAGCACGCCGCTGCGGTCGGCCACGTCGAGGCTGATGTGGTAGCGCGTGATCGAGTCACCGATCGGGCGGACCGGGAGATGGGCGTACGCGCTCTCACTCGGCGCCCGGGTGCCGGACAGCCGGTTGCGGGCGGCCGCCACGATGTCGCCGAGCACCGCGCTGGCGGTCGGCGTGCCGCCCGCGCCGCGGCCGTAGAACATCAGCTGACCGGCCGCCTCGGCCTCCACGAACACCGCGTTGAAGGCGTCGCCGACGCCGGCCAGCGGGTGGCTGCGCGGGATCATCGCCGGGTGCACCCGGACGCTGACCGAGTCCCGGCCATCCGCGTCCGGCCCGCGCGCGGCGATGCACAGCAGCTTGATCGTGCAGCCCATCGCCCTGGCACTGGCCATGTCGGCGGCGGTCACCCCGGTCATCCCCTCGCGGAACACGTCGGCCGCGGTGACCCGGGTGTGGAACGCCAGCGACGCCAGGATGGCCGCCTTGGCCGCGGCGTCGAAGCCCTCCACGTCGGCGGTCGGGTCGGCCTCGGCGTACCCGAGCTCGGTCGCCTCGTCCAGGGCCTCGTTGAAGCCGGCCCCGGTCGAGTCCATCGACGACAGGATGAAGTTCGTCGTGCCGTTGACGATGCCGGTGACCCGAGTGACCCGGTCCCCGTGCAGCGACTCGCGCAGCGGGCGCAGCAGCGGGATCGCGCCCGCCACCGACGCCTCGTAGTAGAGGTCGGCGTTGCCCTCGGCCGCGGCGTCGTGCAGCGCGGCGCCGTCCTCGGCCAGCAGCGCCTTGTTCGCGGTGACCACGCTCTTGCCCGAGCGCAGCGCCTCGACCAGCCACGTACGGGCCGGCTCGATGCCACCCACGACCTCGATCACCACGTCCACGTCGTCACGTTTGACCAGGCCGAGCGCGTCGGTGGTGAAGAGCTCCGGGTCGACCGCGAGGCCGCCGCGGGACCGGCCGGGCCGGCGGACCGCGATGCCGACCAGCTCGAGCGGCGCCCCGATCCGGGCGGTCAGGTCATCGGCCTGCTCCTGCAGCAGGCGGACGACCTCGGACCCGACAGTGCCGCAGCCCAGCAGGGCCAGTCGTACCGGCTTACTCATCCCACATCCAATGCGAGCAGATCTTCTACGGTCTCCCGGCGGACGATCACCCGCGACGTACCGTCACGCACCGCGATCACCGGCGGCCGAGGCACGTGGTTGTAGTTGCTGGCCATGCTGCGGCAATACGCGCCGGTGCCGGGCACGGCGAGAAGATCTCCGGGCTGCACGTCGGCGGGCAGGAATTCATCCTTCACGACGATGTCCCCGGATTCACAATGCTTTCCCACGACGCGGGCGAGCATCGGCTCGGCGGTGCTGCTCCGGCCGGCCACGGTGGCCGAGTACGAGGCGTCGTAGAGCGCCGTCCGGATGTTGTCACTCATCCCGCCGTCGACGCTGACGTACGTACGGATGCCGTCGACGTCCTTGATCGTGCCCACCTCGTACAGCGTGAACACCGACGGCCCGACGATCGCCCGGCCCGGCTCGATGGACAGCTTGGGCATCCGCAGGGAGGCCGCCTCGCACTCCGACTCGACGATCTTGTTGATCCGTTTGGCCAGGTCACCGGGCGTGGAAGGATCGTCCTGAGAGGTGTACGCGATCCCGAAGCCGCCGCCCAGATCGAGTTCGGGCAGCTCGACCCCCCGCGCGTCGCGGATCTGCGACTGCAGCGCCAGCACCCGCCGGGCGGCCACCTCGAACCCGCTGGTGTCGAAGATCTGCGAGCCGATGTGCGAGTGCAGCCCGACCAGGTCGAGCACGCCGTCGTCCAAAATCCGCGCCGCAGCCTCGAACGCCGCGCCCCCGGACAGCGAGAACCCGAACTTCTGGTCCTCGTGGGCGGTGGCGATGAACTCGTGGGTGTGCGCCTCGACGCCGACCGTGACCCGGACCAGGACGGCCGGACGGGTCCCGGTGCGGCGCGCGATCGCGGTCAGCCGGGCGATCTCGTCGAACGAGTCGACGATGATGCGGCCGACGCCGACCTCGACCGCGGCCTCGAGCTCGGTCGCCGACTTGTTGTTGCCGTGGAAACCGATCCGGGCCGGCGGGAAGCCGGCGGCCAGCGCCACCGCCAGCTCACCGCCCGTACAGACGTCGAGGAACAGGCCTTCCTCCTCGACCACCCGGACGACGGCGCGGCACAGGAACGACTTGCCGGCGTAGTACACGTCGGCGTCGCCGAACGCCGACGCGAACTCGCGGCAGCGCACCCGGAGGTCCTCCTCGTCGAGCAGGTACGCCGGGGTGCCGTACTGCCGGGCCAGGTCCGGGACGCTGAGGCCGCCGATCCGCAGCGCACCGTCCCCGGCGCGTTC
The DNA here is from genome assembly GCA_964236515.1 of uncultured Actinoplanes sp. GTDB lineage: Bacteria > Actinomycetota > Actinomycetes > Mycobacteriales > Micromonosporaceae > Actinoplanes. Next base: position 32,839 of record CAXSDA010000021.1, on the reverse strand, counting down.
GACGGTCCGCGGCCACAGCTGCGGCATCAGCGCGTTGACGTCCTCCGGCGCGCGCAGCCAAGCCGGACCGTGCGTGCCGAGGTCGCCGTGCAGCGCTCCCGCTTCGTGAGCTCTCACGAGTCACATCCTCTCGGGAGCCGACACACCGAGCAGGCCCAACCCGTTGGCGATCACCGTACGGGTGGCGTCGTTCAGCCAGAGCCGGGACCGCTGCCGGTCGGTGATCGGCTCGTCGCCCACCGGCAGCACCCGGCATTTGTCGTAGAAGCGGTGGTACACCCCGGCCAACTCCTCGAGATACCGCGCGACCCGGTGCGGTTCGCGCAGCTCGGCCGCGGTGGCCACCACCGCCGGGTAGTCGGCCAGCGCCTTGAGCAGGTCGCGCTCCTTCTCGTCGGCGAGCTCCGCGGGCTTCATCTGGTCGGCGTCGCCCCGGGTCAGCCCGACGTCGGCGGCGTTGCGGGCCACATTGGCGGTCCGGGCGGCGACGTACTGCACGTAGTAGACCGGGTTGTCGCGCGTCGCCCGGGTCCACAGCTCGACGTCGAGGTCGATCGGCGAGTCCGAGGAGTAGCGGGCCAGCGCGTACCGGGTGGCGTCCACCCCCAGGGCGTCGACGAAGTCCTCCAGCGTGACCACCGTGCCGGCCCGCTTGCTCATCCGCACCGGCTCGCCGTCGCGGACCAGGTTGACCAGCTGGCCGATCAGGATCTCGAGGTTGACCGCGGGGTCGTCGCCGAAGCAGGCGCTCATCGCCTTCATCCGGCCGATGTAGCCGTGGTGGTCGGCACCCAGCATGATCACCACCCGGTCGAAGCCCCGGGTGCGCTTGTCCAGGTAGTAGGCGCAGTCGGCGGCGAAGTAGGTCCAGTCGCCGTCCGACTTGCGCAGCACCCGGTCCTTGTCGTCGCCGAACTCGGTGGTCCGCAGCCAGGTGGCCCCGTCGGCCTCAAAAATGTGCCCCTGGTCGCGCAGCTTCTGCAGGGCCTCGTCGAGCTCACCCCGGTCGTGCAGGTCCTTCTCGTTGAAGTACGTGTCGAACCGCACCCCGAACTCGTCCAGCGACTGCCGGATCTCGGCGAACATCAGCGCGACGCCCTCGACCCGGAACACCTCCAGCGCCGCCGGCTCGCCGATCTTGAGTACGTCCGGGGCCGCGGCCAGCACGGCCTCGGCGATCTCGGCGATGTAGGCGCCGCCGTACCCGTCCTCGGGCGCGGCTTCGCCCTGGGCCGCCGCGTACACCGACCGGGCGAACCGGTCGATCTGCGACCCGGCGTCGTTGAAGTAGTACTCGGTGCCGACGTCGGCGCCGGACGCGCGCAGCAGCCGCGACAACGCGTCACCGACCGCCGCCCACCGGACGCCGCCGATGTGCACCGGCCCGGTCGGGTTGGCCGATACGAACTCGAGGTTGATCCGCTGGCCGGCGAGCGTCTTGGTGTGCCCGTACGCGTCTCCCGCCAGCACCACGTCACGCGCCGTGACGCCCAGACTGGAGGTGGCGATCCGGACATTCAGGAACCCCGGCCCGGCGATGTCCACGGCGTCGATGCCGGGCTCTTTCCGCAGCTCCTCGGCCATCGCCGCGGCCAGTTCACGAGGCGCGGTCCCGGCCTTCTTGGCCACCTGCATTGCCAGGGTCGACGCGTAGTCACCGTGCTCCGGGTTGCGTGTCCGCTCGACCGTCGCCGCCTCGGGCAGGACGGCAGCGTCCAGGCCCCGGGTGACGAACACGGCACGAGCAGCTGAGAGAACGGTGTCAGCGAGGTCAGCGGGAGTCACCGAGCCATATTATCGGGGGTAGACTTTGCCGCTCGGCGGCCACCCGAGCCCCGCCCTTTCCTCTTGAGTCGAATTGACGAGGCACGATGAGTATGAGTACGCCCGGTCGCGACCGGCAGCCGTCCACGGTCAAGGTCGACAAGACGTCGGGCCAGGGTAAGCCGCCTGTCGCCAAGAAGACGTCGTCGCCGGCCAAGAAGACCGCCGGTGCCGCCGGAAAGGGCTCCAAGGGCCGCAAGCCGGTCACCCCGGTCAAGGTCAACGGCGGCCGCAGCTGGGGCCCGATCATCACCATCGGCGCCGTCATCCTGGTGGCGGCCGGCATCATCGGGTGGGGTGTCGTCGCCTCCATCAAGAGCCACAACGAGACCAGTACGCCGTGGGCCCAGCGGATCACGAAGGTCAGCGGCGTCGTCGACTACACCACCAAGTACCCGGACCTGAAGGCGACGGCCCAGCACAAGACGGGGCCGCTGACCTACCCGGTGAGCCCGCCGGTCGGCGGGACGCACAACCCGGTGTGGGAGAACTGCATGGGCAACGTCTACGACCAGCAGATCCCGAACGAGAACGCGGTGCACAGCCTCGAGCACGGCGCCGTGTGGATCACGTACAAGCCCGGGCTGGCCGCCGACCAGATCGCCGCGTTGAAGAAGAAGGTCGAGGGCCAGACGTACATGTACATGAGCCCCTACCCCGGCCTCGACAAGAACATCTCCCTGCAGGTCTGGGGCTACCAGCTGAAGCTCGACACGGTCGACAACGCCAAGATCGACGCCTTCATCAAGGCCGGCCGGTTGAACGCGTCGAAGGAGCCCGGCGCGGCCTGCTCCGGCGGAACCTCGGCCACCGGCACCACGCCGTCGGACACCGCCTCCTGATGTCCGTCTCCACCTCCACCGAACCGGACGCCGCCACCCCGGCCCCTCCTGCGCCCGTAGGGCGCTGGGGCTGGGGCTGGCTGGCCGGCGCGCTGGTGATCGGTCTGCTGGCCGGCCTCTCCGGCGGCTACCTGCTCACCCGGCCGTCGACGCCGTCCGACACCTCGACCGAGGCCGGCTTCCTGCGCGACATGTCGACCCACCACGCCCAGGCGGTCGAGATGTCGATGATCGAGCACCAGAAGACCGACAATCCGCTGCTGGTCACCCTGTCGGACGACATCGCGCTGACCCAGCAGGCCCAGATCGGCTACATGCAGGGCTGGCTGCGCCAGTGGAACCTCAGCCCGACGGGCTCCGAGCCGGCGATGGCCTGGATGCCCGGCGGCACGGCCGAGGTGGTCAACGGCCTGATGCCCGGCATGGCCACGCCGGCCCAGATGACCGCCCTGGGCAAGGCCACCGGTAAGGACCTGGACATCCAGTACCTGACGCTGATGCGCCAGCACCACCTGGGCGGCATCCACATGGCTCAGGAGGTCCTGACCCGGACGTCGAACCCGGACGTCACCTTCCTGGCCCAGTCCATGGTCCAGAACCAGCAGGGCGAGATCACCGTCATCAGCAACTACCTCAAACAACTCGGCGCCAGCTGACCCCGGTAACGTGGACCGCCGTCGGTTTGCTAGGCTGGTCCGCGTCTGAGCCCCCGTAGCTCAGGGGATAGAGCGTCGCCCTCCGGAGGCGAAAGCGCAGGTTCGAATCCTGCCGGGGGCACACATTCGGGTACTTGCTCTGCCTGCGTTTTGAGCCGTTGACAAGCGTTAACACCGGTCAGCGGCTTTTATTGTCAGTCCGGCCGTGTCCGGCCGTCAGCGGTCGTCTACGGCGGTCTGTACCGAGGACCTGCCGGAGTGCTGATTAGCCGCCAAGCACCCTGCTCGCTCAGTCCCAATCGGGCTCAGGCAAGTAGGACGTGGCTCCGATCCCACCTGGCACCCACCTCGGGTTCTCCCTCGGACACGCTCTCAGAGAGCCAGTAGACCTGTCTGTCCACCCAGCGTTGGCTGGGTGGCTTTGCCAATGCTCGTGGAGAGAAACGAGGCTACCGGTCACCTCATGGAGAAGTTGAGCCTGCTTCCTGACGAACGTCTTGTCGGTGACGTTCGCCCTTAAGTGGTGCTGGAAGGACATCCGAAGCGCGGCAATCGGATACTGGCCGTTAGATCGCCCTGTGACAACCGCGCCCGTGAGCCCGATTAGTCGAGGGAATGTGCCTTCATGCGCGGGTGGTGGTGTGGTGTGACCAAGGAAGTGTTCCCTTTGTGGGCTGGCCGGCCTCAACGACGGTGTGGTCCGCGAGCCATTCGATGATCTTGTCAGCGGGCAGGGGTCGAGATAGGACGTAGCCCTGAATCTCGTCGCAGCCGAGTTCCAGGAGCTTGGCCCATACCTCCGGTGTCTCGACGCCCTCGGCGACGGTGGACATGCCCGGGTCGTGGGCCAGGTGGATGACGTTGCGGACCACGGCCTCGTCGGCGGCGTGGTTGAGCATGTGGGTGATGAACGCACGATCGATCTTGAGGCTTTTGGCGGCGAGTGTCTTCAGGTGAGACAGGGATGTGTAGCCAGCGCCGAAATCGTCGAGGGCGACGCGAACTCCCATGGCGTACAGCCGCTCGACGATAGCCTTCACCCCTTGCGGATCGGCCATGACGGCGGTCTCGGTAATCTCGATCTCCAGCTGGCTGACGGGAATCCCGGCTGCGGCCGTGGCGTCCAGTACGGCGCCGGGTAGGTCGTCGTCGAGGAGATTGCGCGGCGAAACGTTGACGGCAACCCGCAGGGTCAGGCCCTGTGCGCGCCACACCGCACATTGACGAGCGGCCTCGTGAAGCACCCAATCAGTAAGGGGTTTGATCAGGGAGGTCCGCTCGGCCAGCGGCAGGAAGACGGCCGGGGCCAGCAAGCCGCGGCGGGGATGGTTCCACCGAATCAGCGCCTCCACCTCGGTGACCGGTCCGGCGACGGGCGACTTCGGCTGGTAATACAGTTGCAGCTCGCCATTGGGGATAGCGCGCCGCAATTCGGCGAGCAGGTTGAGCTGTTGGGCCTCGCGGGGATCGGTGTCAGGGTCGTAGAGGGCTATGTCGCTGCCCTGGCGTTTGGCCTGATACATGGCCACGTCGGCGCAGCGTAGGAGGGCGGCGAGGTCGCTGCCATGATCGGGTGCCAGGGCGACGCCAATACTGGCGTCCGTCTCGACCGTGACGCCGCCGACGGTGACCGGTTCACGGAGCTTCTCCAGCAGGTGTTTCGCCATTTCAATGGCGGCGCTGCTGGTCGGCAGCGCAGCGGTGAGCACCGCAAACTCGTCCCCGCCGAGCCGCACGACGGTGTCGGAGTCTCGGCATCCGTTGGGCAACGCCTGGCCGACGGCTACTAGCAGTTCGTCGCCGACATGGTGGCCGAGGACATCGTTGACTTCTTTGAACCCGTCCAGGTCGAGCAGCAGTAGCGCTGTCTTACCGTCTCCGGTGCCTCCGAGAATTCTTTCGGCCCGGTTGCTGAGCAGGGTGCGGTTGCCCAACCCGGTCAGGGGGTCGTGAGTGGCGGCGTGCTGTTGGGCCAAGTGACGGCGGCGTAACCGCAGCAACCAGGCGCCGGCGAGGAGTAAGGCTACGGCGGCGCCGCCGTACAGCCACCGCGTGGAACGGGTGATTTCGTCATTGATCGGGTCGCGGCGCAGCAGCGTTTCCACCACGGCGTCGACCGTGCCGTCGTCTTGGACATCGTTGGGCAGGAACACGTCGAGGGTGGCGAGGCCGCGGCCTTCGTCCTTATTATCCTGCAGGGTGAACGGCGCACCCTTCAGCGCTCGGTCAAGTTCCTCGGCTGGCAGGGTCTGCTCGGCCGATGGATGCCCTGGGTCGGCGTAGAGCAGATGCCCGTCGGCGGCCCAAACTTCCAAGCCGCTGATCTCGTTCCGCCGCTGCAGCTCCGCCACGTCAGCGTTCATGTCCGCCTGGGCGTCCGCGCCGAACGAGGGCGACCCGTGTGCGTCCAGTACGAGGTTGCGGTTCACGGTGAGCGATGTGACCAGCTGGGCACTCAACTGAGCGCTGCGCTGGGCGCGTTGGGTGATCTGCTGTTGCAGCACTCGAAGTCCTGCAACGCCGACCAAGGCGGCCAGCACCGCCATGACTATCAGGCCACGTCCCGCGGTCAACCAGCGGAGAACCCCGGACCCGAATGCTCGGCGCATGGTGCCAGACTCCGTTATTCCTGCCCGAAACGGGGGCCATTCGAGAAGCCGGCCTGTCCTGCTATGGATGTAGCCGCGGCATAACCTGTGCAACCGCAACAGGGCCGCCGCTCGGGATCCGCGCCCCTTAGCCGCGAGCGGCACGGGCACGGCACCGGCGGTTCCAGCCTGCGGCAGGCTGTCCTGCGATGCTGGCCGGCCATGGTGCCGTACGGGTGCTTCATGGTGGTAATGCAGAGATTTCTCCATTGGCGGCCAAGGATGACTTACGGCTGGAATTGCTTGCGATCAAGGGGCTGTGCGCTATGGCTGTGGTTCTCATCGCCGAGGACAACGCGGACGTACGTGCCGTGCTCGAGCGGGTGCTCACCAGGGCAGGGTTAACTGTGCTGGCGGCGTCCGACGGTCGGGGTGCGTGGCAGCTTGCGACGGCGACGCCGCCGGATGTGGTCGTTACGGATCTCGATATGCCGGGCATGACGGGGTTGCAGCTGTGCGCAGCGATCCGCGCCGACCCGGTGCTGGCCGATGTGCCGGTGGCGATTCTGAGCGGGTCGTTGCGTCATGGTGATCCGCGGGTGGCGGAAGCTCGGGCGTGTGGGGCGTGGCTGAAGCCGTTCGCGAACGCCGAGTTGGTGAGTGCGGTACAGCGCCTGCTGGCCGCCGGCCGCCATGATCACTGTGCGGTGTCTTCGGCCTGTCCGTTGTCCGCCGCTTCGGTGTGATCCCGGGGCGTTTTGCGGTGCTGGGGTTGATTCAGGTGGGTGGCTTGACGGGCAAAGTGATCACGAACGTGGTGCCGGGGCCTACGTGGTCGGCGAGGGTGATGCTGCCGTGGTGGCGTTCGATGATGGCCCGGGTGACGACCAGGCCGAGGCCGGTGCCGGGGATGCGGTGCGCCACCGCGGTCGAGGCGCGGTAGAAGCGGCGAAACAGTCGGGGCCGGTCCGCAGCGGGGATCCCGATGCCGGTGTCCGCGACCGTCCAGACGATCCGGCCGTCGCCGTCGCCGTCGCCCTGGGTGTGGGCGGTGATGGTGAGGGTGCCGCCGGCGGGTGTGTACTTCATGGCGTTGCCGATGAGGTTGTCGGCGACTTGCCGTAGCCGCTCCGGGTCGGCGTGTAGGAACAGTTGCGGGCTGACTTCGACGTCGATGGTCAGGTCTTTGTCGGCTGCGGCGCTGCGGGCGGTGTGCAGGGACTGTTCGATGATTTCGGCGAGGTCAGCGGCGCAGGGGTTTATGCCGAAGTGGCCGGCCTCCAGGCGGGCGAGGTCGAGCAGGTCACCGGCCATTACAGCGAGGCGTTCGGCGTTACGGGTGATGGTGTGCAGGTACTGCCGGTGCTGTTGGGGTGAGAGGTCCTCGAGTTCGTCGGAGACCAGCGCCGCGGTACCGGTGATCACCGATAGTGGGTTACGCAGTTCGTGGGTGACCATGGCGAGGAACTCGTCTTTGGTGCGGGCCAGTTCCACCAGGAGTTCCTCGGCCCGGCGGCGTTCGAGGTACTGCCCGGCGTGCGCGGCGACACCAGCGAGCAACGCGGTGAGGCTGTCCTCCGGGTCTTCGACCCGATCACCGTAGAGGGTCAGCGCGCCGAGGATGGCGCCGCCGGAGCTGATCGGCGCCCCGACCGCCAGGCGCAGCCCGTGCCGGGCGGCGAGCCGGCTGCGCAAAGACACGGTGTCCGCGGCCAGGTCCGGGATCCACCGGGCCCGGCCGGTGCCGTGCACCGTCCCGGGCAGCCCGACGCCGTACTCAAGCTCCGGCAAGCAGAAGTCGCCGACATCGCGGTTGGTGTATCGGGCGGCGCAGACGAGCACTTGGCGGGCGTCGTCGACGAGCCACACCTCCACCACGGGCCAGCCCATGCTCATTCCAAGGGCCTGCACGACCTGGTCGGCGGCCTGGCTGCTGTCGGCCGCGTCGGCCAAACCGCGCGATACCGCGGCTTCCACCGCGGCGAAGCGTTGCGTCCGCGCGCTGACGGTGATGTCGCGGCAGAACGCGTGGAAACGGCGCCCGTGCTCCCCATTGGTCATCGTCAACGTCAACTCGATCGGAAACTCGTGCCCGTCGGCGCGCCGGGCCTGCAACTGCAGCCGCTGGCCGAGGACCCGGCCGGGACCGCCGGCAACGACCCGGTCGAGGCCCGCGCGGTACGCAACCCGCGACCGCGGCGACACGATCAGGTCTTCGGCGAACCGGCAGCACGTCTGCTCACGGGTGTAGCCAAACGTGTCCTCCGCGGCCGGGTTCCAGGCGACCACCTTGCCCTCCGCGTCCGAGCAGACATACGCCTCCAGCGCCGCGGCGAGGACCTCTTCCACCGCGTCCACGGCGTGCCCGTCACAACTAACTTGTGCTAATTGCTTTGTCATCCCAACCTCCGGCGGTGACGAACGCGCAGATCTGTATGCGGGACGGAAGACAGCCACCATCACCGTATGCACCGGCGGTAGCCACGCGGATGATTTCGCTGGACTGCCCCCGAACCCGTCGATGTGCTGGTGTCACGGCACACGCCAGCGCTGCCGCCGTCGAGCTGTCCTGGCCAACTCCCACCTCGAAGGCATCAACGCCAAATTCCGGCTCATCCAACGACGCGGCTCGGCTTCCGCAACCTCGACGCCCTCTATCCGGAGGCGTGCTAAACCACCCATGGACTCCTGAGTAATCGCACGTGCGTTCGATCCTCTCAAGACAACTTCCCGCGCCAAGTGGAGCGCTGAGACCCCACCCCCTTGTCCTCGCCGGACGGGCAACCTCCCCAGGATGCCCCGAGCGATCCTGTCACGGACCGTAGTAGCTGAGCTTGGGTGCGGAGTCATTCCGGGCTACCTGCCGACGGGAGCGCCTTCAAGATCATGTGGCCCAGATCTGGCCCAACTGACACCCGCAACCACTGTCCGACGTCGTCAATCAATGACAGGTCAACCGCTGGTCAGAGCCAGGATGCGCGCCGAATAGTTAGGTCAATCGACCGTCTGCGATTTCGGGGTTCTGATTCCCGCCGCCCGTCCCCGACCTGCTGAACGTCTTCTCGCCGCTCGCCGCTCGCCGCTCGCCGCTCGCCGGTCGCCGACGACATCGGCGGAGCCCCCGATGGGCCGGCCGGACTGTCACCAGCCGCGACGCCGATGGACGTCAGGGGCCGTTGACGACGGCGGCCAACGCGTGCTTGGTCTCCCGGGCCCGGGCCTGGTAGGCGGGCATCCGCTCGGCGAGCTGAGCGACCACCTCAGCGCGCCGGGCGAACAGCCGGCGCAGACCGGCGACCAGGGTGTCACCGTCCACTGTGGCGATGTCGTACACCCATTCGTCCAGACCAAGGTCGTGCATGATGCCGGAGGTCTTGTGCTCGTACTCGATCGCCAGCACCGGCACCGATGCGGTCATCGCGAAGATCACCGAGTGGAACCGGGTGCCGACGAGCAGGTCGAGTCCGCCGTACATCGCCTTGACGGTGTGGTGGTCGGGGCGGTCATCGAGGACCGATGCGGAACAGCGCATCCGGGCGGCCACCCGGCGGCCGGCCACCCGGTCGTCGTCGCCCTGCCGCTCGCTGGTGACCTGCGGGACGAAGACGACGGTGGCGCCGAACTCCTCGACGGCGGCGTCGGCCATGGCGGCGACCGCGCGTTCGTAGCGGTCCTGCCCGGCCGGGTCGAGCCACTGCCGGACGGTGACGCCGACCAGCGGGCGGTCCCGCGGGGCACCGATCCGGGTCCGCAGGTCGACCTCGGCCGGCGTGTCGAAGGCGAAACCGCAGTCGACCGACCGCCGTACGTTCGCGGTCGCTCCCAGCCCGGCCAGGATGCCAAGGCTGATGTCCTCGCGGGCGATCACCAGGTCGGTCTGCCGCAGCACGCGGCCGGCCATCCAGCGCTGGGCCCGAGTGGCGAACGGCCCGATCGACTGGCCGTAGAGCACCGTCGGGATCCCCATCCAGCGGTACAGCACCAGCGGCTGAAGCAGCAGACCCAGTTCGAAGGTGCTCGACCAGGCCGGTTTCCCCCGCAGATAGCCGCCCCCGACACAGACCACGAGGTCGCTTCCGCGGCAGAGCCGGATGTACTCGGCCAGCCGCCGGCCGATGAACCGGCGGTGCGCGACCGCCGGTACCCGTACCGCCAGTGCGGTCGTCGCCAGGGTGACCAGGCAGTCCCCGAGCTTGGCGGCCCGGGAGGAGAACCGGTGCAGGGACTGGTGGGTGGGGAACGGCCGGACCGGGACCTCGTCGAAGGTCTCCCCAGGCTGCACCTCGTCCATCATCAACACGGTCAGCTCAGCGCCGGGGAACACGTCCCGGACATCCCGGATGAGCACGCTGAGCAGCGCGGCATCACCGGCGTTGTGGCGGGAGTACGCGTGCGACAGCAGGATCTTCACGGACGGACCTTCCAGACGGACCGCCGGAGCAGCGCCCATGCGGGAATGACGAGGGAGATGGCCTCGCCGGCCACGTACGCGACGGCGACCCCGATCAGCCCGTGCGGCAACAGGACCACCACGAGCAGGCAGACGATGCCGTTGCGCAACACCGTGGCGCCGACCAGCGCGCCGAGCCGGCCGGTGAGCTTGAGCAGTGCGGCCGACAGGGCCGTCGGAGCGACGACGATCGCGCCCAGGCTGAGGACCACGAGAGGGCCGGCGCCCCCGGCACGGTATTCAGGACCCACCACGCCCAGGACGTACGGGCCGACGCCGGCCAGCACGAGCCCACCGAGCGGCGCCAGCAGCAACATCCGGGCCGATCGGCCGGCCAGCGCCCGCAGGCTTCCCGGCCGCCGGCAACCCTCGGCGAAGGTGGCCTGGGTGACCGCGAAGATGCCCGCGTACAGCAGGTTGGCGATCTGGAACGCGATCAGCCAGTAGGCCGTCGCCTGAGGTCCGAGCTCCCGGACGATCAGCAGCGGCAGGAGGAGCGGCGGCACCAGGTCGAACAACTCGGCCACGTACGTACGGGAGGAGAAGGCGAGGTCGCGGCGGACCGCACCGCCGTCCACCTCCGGCCGGGGCCGGTAGCCGAACCGGCGGACGAGGACGACCAGACTGGCCGCGCCGGCGGCGGCCGTGGCCAGCCCGGCCGAGACGAACACGCCGTACGCCCCGAGCCACACCAGGGCCGGCAGAAGTGCCAGCTTGACCGCGCTCTGCAGAACACCGTCGATGGCGAAGTTGAACCGCGCCCGCTGGTGGGCGACGAAGACCGAGTCGGTGCCGAGGTTGATTCCCATCAGGGCGGTCACCAGCACGAAGGCGAGGAGTACGGGCACCCCGTGAAGGGCGCCGAGCGCCGGCACGAACGAGCCGACGATCAGCGCGTAGCCGGCGGCAACCGCGACGCAGGCGCCCGAGATCAGCACCAGCGAGGTGTTGATCAACCGGCTGGGCGTGCGGCTTCCGGGCAGGCGCCGGACCAAAGTCTGGTTGAGGCCGAGCAGGCTGCACGAGGCGAGCGTGCCGCAGGCACCTAGCAGCGCGTTGGCCAGGCCGACCTCCGCGGCGGTGAACAGCCGGGCGCTGAGTGTCCAGAACAGGAATCCCCCGGCGCCGGTGACCACGCTGGTGGCCAGGATGAAGAACGAGTTGTCGACCAGCACGTCGCGGGGCCCGCGCCCGGGACGTGCATGCGAGGAGACCGGTGCCGGCTGCGGTGACACCGGCCGGTCAGCCCTCGCCCAGGAGCCGGGCGACCCGCCGCGCACACCACTTGCGAAAGTGCAGCGGAAGCCAGGACAGGGTCCGGGCCCCGAGGTACTGCGCGCCCAGGATCAGCCGGTGCGGTCCCGGCCCGCCGTCGCCCGAGTTGATCACGATCTCCGCGTCGCGGAACCATTCCAGGTGCTCGCGGACGTAGGGCACGGCGCAGGCGCCGGTCAGGGTCGCCGGCACGTCCGCCTGGAGCCGGCGCCACGCCGCGCGGTGGCCGGCGTCGCCGCGCCAGGTGCCCTTGGTCAGCGCCCGGCGGGCCGCCGCGAGGATGGCCGGCGAGATCGGCATCCCGACGTCCTCCGGCGCGATCCCGGCCAGCAGCAACTGCGTCGTCGTCTGCTGACACTTCTCGCACCGCCCGCAGTTCAGCCCGTCCGGCCCCCGCCCCGGCTGGTAGCAGATGGCCAGATTCAGCCGGCCGCCGCCGCGCAGGTACGGGGCGATCACCCCGGAGATCTTGTCGGGACGGGACAGCTCGGCCTGGTCGTGCTCGACCTGGCCACCCGACCAGCGAACCTGGTTGTCGGTGCGCGGCGACGAACCCCACGGCACGTCGACACCACCGAAATCGCTGCTGGCGATCAGCACCCGGGAAAGGCCCAGCACGGTGGCCACCGGGACGGTGACGGAGGTCAGCGCCAGTCCGTGCTGCACGGCGCCCCACCAACTGCCGATACCGAATCTCCGGGTCAGCGCCACGCCGTCGATGAGGTCCTGGAGGTTGGCTCGAGCCACGATCTGCCGCCGGTCGGCGGTCAGCGCGGAATCCTGCAGTACCCGGCGGAGCTGATCCCACAGTGACCTGTCGGTCAGCTGGACGTCGGCGCCCCAGACGGTGAGCAGGGCCCGCACCTCGCGCTGATGCTCGATCAGCGAGGACGTCGAGTCGGCACCGCCGGAGAAGAGCAGCAGCGCCGGGTCGGTCTCCGAGGGGACCGGAGCCGCCGGACCGGCCCGCTCACCGCGCAGCTCGAATCCGTCGACGAGGAAGTGCGGGTACATCACACCGAAGGTCTCGGCCAGCCCGTCGGCCGCGGCGGCGTACGCGGCGTCGACCCGGTCCACCTCGATCGGCACGCCGAGGGCGTAGGCGAGGGTCAGGACGGTGCCGAGCGCCGGCACGACGAGCACGGCCGGGTCCAGGTCGGCCAGCCCGTCGAGGTCCGAGTACTCGACCCGGAACGTGTCGTCCCGGAACCACGGGCGGGCGGCTCCGGGATCGATCGCAACGGTGAGCTTCGCACCGTCGACCACCGGCCGGCCCAGAACAATCGGCTGCACCACATACCTCGCTTCAGGTCGCCGTCCGCTACACGTGAACAACAATCGATCATGATGAAGGCACGATGTGTTTCATCGGGCGCGCGTGCGGGGAATCCGCTCATCGACCCGAATCTTCGCAACCTTACTGCTACCAGATTTCCCTGATTCGGACCGGATGTGTGATCGGGAATTCGTCGCCGTACGGATTCGACGGTTGCACCGACTCGGGCTACCTCTCCCGGGTGACGGCACGGCGATCAATTCCGCGTTGCCGCAGAATATCGACTCGAGTCTTGTTCGGGCCGGCGTGCGACCGTTGCGAGCATACATCCAGATGCCTTGACCATCGTCCGGACAACAAATCAGCTAATTGGATCAAGGCATATTTCCGTACGCGCGCCGGTGTTCGCCCCGAACGGCGTACCGGACGGTCCAGCCGCGCGTGCCAGCCCGAGGAGCACGGGCACGAAGGCCGGCAACAAACGAATATAACGACTCGACGGCGAGGCGGATACGGCTCGCCGACCCGAAAAGTGTTTCGCGGCGGACCACCTGTGATGCATTTCTTCATATCCATGAACGCCATCGGACGGCGACTGAGGTCACCCGCATTCGCCGAGAACTATTCACAGGGTTTCTCCCCTCAGGGTATGCCGGGAATCCACCGTTCAGCCAATAGCCCCAGCGGGTCGTACGTCACTCGCACGGAGGATTAAACCGATTCGCGGAACCTTAGTCTTTGCGATAGGTTTGCACCGCCGAGCCGGGGCCCGATCGGCCCTTCTCAGGAAATCGCCATCGGCGGACAAACCACTGAAAGCCGTCCGGCGGCGTCTCAAAACAGCAATTTGCAGGGTGCTTCGGCTTGTCCGGCGCGAGCCTGCACGCCATTCTCCGGACGGGTCCATGAATTTGGGAGTCGCATTGAGAACGTTGTCCCTCGTCATCCCGGCGCTCAACGAAGCCTTGAACCTGCCGCCGCTGATGAAGGCGATCCCGGTGGACGAGCTGAGAGCCGCCGGCTGGGAGACCGAGGTGGTGCTGGTCGACAATGCGTCCACGGACGGCACCGGCGACGTCGCCCGCCGCCTGGGCGCGCGAGTCGTGCTGCAACCGAGTCGCGGGTACGGCAACGCCTATCGAGCCGGGCTGGCCGCCGCGTCCGGTGACGTGATCGCCACCGGCGACGCCGACCTCACCTACCCGTTCGACGCGCTGCCGCAACTGCTGCAGACGTTCACCCTGAACGACATCGAGTTCATGACGACGAACCGGTTGCTGCCGCGGAACCGGGCGGCGATGAAGCCCTCGCACGCGGTCGCGAACCGGGCCCTCAGCACGCTGAGCCGCTCGTTGTTCCGGAACGCGGTCCGTGATTCCCAATCGGGCATGTGGGTCTTCCGCCGGTACGTGTGGGACTGCCTCGACGTCCGCTCGACCGGCATGGCGTTCTCCCAGGAGATCAAGAACTCGGCGACCACGGCCGGTTTCCGCTGCCTCGAGGTGCCGATCGAGTACCGGGTCCGCGCCGGCGAGGTGAAGCTGAACGCGCTGCCGGACGGCGTGGCCAACGTCCTCCAGTTGTTCGAGCACCGGTTCCGCCGCACGGTTCGGGTGTCCGTCCTGCCGTCGGCCGCGCGACGTTCCACTCCGGACGTCGTGACCATCGCACCCTCCACCGCGCCGCGCCGGCTTCACGACACCGTTCCGGCGGTATCCACGGAGGAGCTGAGCCGGGCGTGACCCGTCCACCCGGCCTGATCGGCCGACGCCTCCGATGACGGGATGGCTCAAGTCGGTACCGGGGCGGTTCCTCGTTCCGCTGCTGGTGATCGTGGTGGCGGCGGTGGCGGCGTGGACTCCGGCCGGACGATTGGAACTGCGCCGCTCCTTCACCCGGATGCCGACCGGGTACGCCGAGCTGTACTTCACCGGCGTACCCGTCATCCGCCCGTACGGGACGGGATCGGCCGCCGTCGTCGCCGTGGACCTCCTCGACCACGGCGCGGCGGCACGCGACTTCGAGATCCGGTTCACGCTCACCCCGCAAAGCGGCGCGGTGGTGCGCACCTCCACCGCCGTGCTCCACGCCCGGCCGGAGCGGCCGGTCGCCGTACTGAGGCGGTTGACGATCCCGGACCTCACCGCGACCGGTCCGTACCTGGTGCAGGTGGTCCTGACCGGGCACCCGCAGACGCTGCACTACCGAATCGACAGCAAGGACACCGGACCATGACCGAACTGCCGCGCCGCCAGGTGGTCGTGACGACCAGTTGGGACGACGGGCATCGCCTCGATGACCGGCTGGCCGCGCTGTTGGAGAAGTACGCCATCCCCGCCACCTTCTACATCGCCCCGCGCAACGTCGAGTGGGACGCAGCCGACCTGCTGTCCCCGGCGGGCGTCCGGGACCTCGCCGATCGCTTCGAGATCGGCGGGCACACCCTGTCGCATCGTCGCCTGCCGACGCTGTCCGACGCGGAGGCCCGCGCCGACATCCGGGCCGGCAAACAGGAACTTGAGGACCTCATCGGAGAGCCACTGACCAGCTTCTGCTATCCGTGCGGCGACTACACCCGGACGCACGTCCAGATCACCGGTGACCTCGGCTTCACCCTGGCCCGTACGGTCCGGCGCAGCACCCTGCAACCGGGACCGCCCCTGGAACTGGACACCACCATCAACGCGTACGCGCACCGGGTGGACGCGCCGCTCGCGGTGCGGATGGCCGGCAGGCGGCCGTGGACAGCGCTCCGGCTGTTCCTGTCCTGGGAGGAGCTGGCGATGAAGTGGTTCGAGATCTGCCGCCGGCAGGGCGGCGTCTTCCATCTCTGGGGCCACAGCTGGGAGGTCGACGCCCGCGGCGACTGGCAGCGGCTCGAGCGGCTGCTGGAGCACATCTCCGGCCACCCCGACGTCACCTATCTGCAGAACCGCGAACTGCTGGCGCTGGGTGCCTGAGCCGATGACGACGATTCTGCAGATCACCCCGTACTACCCCCCACATCTGGGCGGCCTCGAACGGGTCGTCGAGAACCTGGCCGTCGGCCTGGGCCGCCGGCACGACGTACGGGTGGTCACCACGACCATCGGATCCGGTGACGCGCCCCGGCACTCGCGGGTCGGCTCGGTCCAGGTCCGCCGGCACCGGTCGATCGAGGTCGCGCACACGCCGCTGGCCCCGGGGCTGTTCGGCTCGCTGCTGCGGACCCCACGCTCGGCCGTGCTGCACCTGCACACCGCGCACGCGGTCCTGCCCGAACTGGTCGCGCTCGCCGCGCGGATCCGCCACCAGCGGTTCCTGGTGCATTTCCATCTGGACGTGGACAGCAGCGGCCGGCTCGGCTGGCTGCTGCCCGCGTACAAGAAGCACATCTTCAGCCGGGTCCTGCGGGCCGCCTCCGGGGTCATCGTGCTCACCCCGAGCCAGGCCGATCTGGTCCGGAACACCTACCGGGTCCCGGACGAGCGGATCTTCATCATCCCGAACGGGGTCGGCGCCGCCTACTTCATGGCCGCCCGGCCGCTCCGGCGACCGGACGACGGACCGCTCCGGCTGCTGTACGTCGGCCGCCTCAGTCCACAGAAGAACGTGGGGCGGCTGCTCGAGGCGATGAGCCTGGTACGACGGCCGATCGACCTGACCGTGGTCGGCGACGGCGAGCAGCGAGCCGACCTACGGGGACTGGCCGCCCGGCTCGGCCTGGCCACCGTGACGTTCGCCGGCGCGCGCCTCGGCGCGGACCTGGCCCGCTCGTATGCCGACGCCGATGCGTTCGTCCTGCCGTCGGACAAGGAGGGCATGTCGCTGGTCGCCCTGGAGGCGATGGCCGCCGCGCTGCCGATCGTGGCCACCGCCGTGCCCGGCAACATCGAACTGCTGGGCGACGTGGCGCTGATGGCCGAGCCCGATCCGGGGGCGCTGGCCGCGGCGCTGGACGCCATCGCCGGCGATCCGGTGCTGGCTCAGCGCCACGGCGACCGCAGCGCGACCGCGGCCCGGGCGTACGACTGGGATGCGGTCGTCCGGCAGGTCGAGAACGTCTACGCCGAAGTGCTGTCGTGAGTCCACTCGCCACCCTCGACCGCCCGGATTCACCGGCCGAGCTGAGCGGGCCGTCGTACACGCCCCGCCACCGCCCGTCCCGGCAACGGCGGTCGCGACCACCGCAGTGCCGCGGCGGGCTCGTCCCGAACGCCGACGAGGGCCACGCCAACTGCGAGGGCCACGTCCACCGGAGCTCACGCTCGGGCTTCCGGGTCGCCCTGAGCCGGCTCACCGACCGCCCGATGCTGCTCGGCGGCACCGCGTTAGCCGCGTCGCTGGTGGCGCTGCCGGCGACACCGGCCCCGCTACTGGTGCTCGCGGGTGTCTGGCTGGTCCTCGGCGCTCCGGCGACCTTGTGGTACGCGATCAGTGCGGCGATGGTCACCTCCCGGGACGGGCGGGCGCTGGTCTCGGCCGGGCTCACCGTGCTGATCGAGATCGTGATGGCGCTCGCGGTCAACACCGCGCTGCCACCGATCGGGCTGCCGCATCCCCTGTCCCGGTTCCCGCTCGTCGCCGGGGCGTTGCTCGTCGTCGCCGTGCTGGCCGCCGTCGCCCCGGCCGGCCCACCGCGGGTGGGCACACGGATTCGGATGCCGGCCGACCTCCGCCCGGTCCTGCTGATCGGAGGCGCCGCGATCATCCTCGCGGTCGCCGGGGCGATCCGGCTCAACAACGGCCTCAGCGGCGCGGTGAGCGTCGTCGCCCTGCTCGCGGTCGCCGCTCTCCTGATCCTGTTGTTCCGGCGCCGGGAACGACACTCGTCCACGGTCACCGGCACCGGGCTGTTCCTCGCCGCGGCGGCCGTCCTGCTGATGAACTCGCTGCGCGGCTGGTTCGTCACCGGGCACGACATCCAGGTGGAGTACGAGGTCTTCCAGCTCGCCAACACCCTGGACCGCTGGGACATCAGCGCGTTCCGGGAGCCGTACAACGCCTGTCTGAGCATCAACCTGCTGCCGGTGCTGCTGTCCCGGGTCACCGGTATCCCGGGTGACTACGTGTTCAAGGCCGTGTTCCCGGTGTTATTCGCGCTGACGCCGGTGCTGGTCTACCGGTCGGTCCGCAACGTCGCGTCGCCGGCCATCGCCATGCTGTCGGCGATGTACTTCATGGCCTTCCCGACGTTCTTCACCGACATGACGTTCATGGCCCGCCAGGAGATCGCCTTTCTGCTGCTCGGATGCGTGATGGTGCTGGTCACCGACTCGGGCCGGCCGGTGCGGACGCGACGCGTGGTGGTCCTGGTCCTGCTGCTGGGCATCGTGCTGTCGCACTACTCCACCACCTACCTGGTGCTGGCGACGTTCGGGATCGCCCTGGGCATCGATTACGGGTTGCGGCTGCGGCGACGCGTCCGGCGCCGGTCGCCGGAGGCCACCCGGGGCTTCGTCACCTGGTGGATGGTGGTGCTGGTGGCCGCGGGCGCGGTGGCCTGGACCGGACCGGCCACCGGCACCGGCGATCAGCTGCGGATCACTCTCGCCGCGACGGTGAGCAACCTGCTCGGCCGGACCACCGCGACCGGTTCCTCGGACACCGGGTACAGCCTGTTCGGGGGCGCGAAGGTCAGCGGTGAGCAGCGTCTGCGCGACTACATCACGTACACCGAACAGCAGACCCGCGCCGACCGGGCGGGCGGCGCATACCTGCCGCTGTCGGCCATCGACAGCCACCCGATCACCTTGGTTCCGGAGGCCGCCCTGCCGCTCACCGCCTTCGGATCGACGCTCGACCGGATCGGCGTGGACGTCCCGTGGTTCAACGGCCTCGTCCGGCAGGCCGCCGCCGGGTTGCTCCAGCTGCTGTTGCTGATCGGTCTGATCGCGGCCACGTTCGCCCGGCGCCGCACGTTCCGGGCGCCGTCCGATCAGACGCGGCTGAGCATCGGCGCGGTGGGCATGCTGGGCGCGCTCACCGTCCTACCGCAGCTGTCCGTGGACTACGGCGTGCTCCGGGCGTTCCAGCAGGGGCTGATCTTCTTCGCGCCGTTCGTCGCCGCCGCCTCGGTCTGGATCTTCGGCTGGACCACCCGGCGCATCTCGATACGGATCGCGTTCGGGCTGGTGCTGGTGTTGTTCCTGGACCTGACCGGTGTGGTGCCGACGCTGCTCGGTGGCTATCCGGCGCAACTGCCGCTCGCCAACAACGGGCAGTACTACGACCTCTACTACATCCATCCCGAGGATCGCAGCGCCGTCCGATGGCTGGACGGGCGGACGTCGGTGACCGAGTTCCGGGACGCCCACAACCAGATGCAGAGCCGGTACGCGTTCGCCAAGATCCAGTCCCTGTCCGACTCCAACGCGGCCGGCGACGTCTTCCCGACCCTGATCGGCACCGGCAACTACGTGCTCCTCGGGTACGCCACGGTCCACACCGGAGAGGCGACGGCGTTCTACCGCGGCGACGCCGTGACCTACCGGTATCCGTTCGGCGTCCTCGACACGACCAAGAACAAGATCTACAGCAGTGACGGAGCAGCGATCTACAAATGAGCCCGCACGTGAGATCGCCCCGGGTGCTGCTCGTCAGCCACTACTATCCGCCCCACGTCGGCGGCATCGAGACCGTCGCCCGCCAGCAGGCCACCCACCTGGCCCGGCAGGGCGCGGACGTCACCGTGCTCACCAGCGGCCCGCGCACCACGACCGCCACGGACGGCGGCGTACGGGTGATCCGGCGGGCCGCCTGGAACGGCACCGAGCGACGTAGCGGCGTGCCGTTCCCGGTCCTCGGTCCGGGCCTGTTGCGCACCGCTACGCGCTGGGCGCGCTGGGCGGATGTGGTCCACGTGCACGACTGCCTGTACATGACCTCCTGGGCGGCCGGCCTCGCGGCGGCGCTGACCCGGACGCCCTATGCGCTCACCCAGCACGTCGGCCTCGTCGCGCACCCGTCCGGCCTGGTCCGCGGGGTGCAGCGGGCCGTCTACCGGATCGCCGGCCGGCCGCTGCTGCGCGGGGCGGCCACGGTGATGGTCGTCAACGCCACGGTGGCCTACTTCGTCAGCCGGCAGGGGGTACGCCGCGAGGATGTGGCGCACGTCGCCAACGGCGTCGACTCGGCTCTGTTCCGGCCCGCCGGCTCCGATGCCGAGCGGGCCGGTCTGCGGCGGCGCCTCGGGCTGCCGGCGGACCGGTTGCTGGTGTTGTTCGTCGGGCGCCTGGTCGAGAAGAAGGGCTACGACCTGCTGCTGAAAGCGGCCGATCCGGCCTACGAACTGGTCTTCGCGGGCGACGGCAGCGATCGGCGCCTGCTCGACGGGCGGCCCGGCGTTCATCACCTCGGCGCCCTCCCGCCGGCCGAACTGGCCGACGTGTACCGCGCCTGCGACGTCTTCGCGTTGCCGTCGGAGTCGGAGGGGTTCCCGTTGACCGTGCAGGAGGCGATGGCCAGCGGGCTGCCCGTCGTCACCACCGACGACCCCGGCTACGCGCCCTACGGGCTGGCCCGCGAGCACGTCACTCTGCTGCCGCGAGACGCCGGCCGGCTGCGGGCGGCATTGCGGTCGCTGGCCGGTGACGCCGCCCGCCGGCAACGGGCCGGCGCCTGGTCGCGGCGGTTCGCGGTGGCGAACTTCGCCTGGGACGAGCACGCCGCCGGCCTGTTGCGCACCTATGACCTGATGCTGACCGGTGAATCCGCGGGCCTCCGGAAGGTCGCCGGAGCGTGAGCCCGAACCGTCCGCCGGCGATCCTGCTCGCGACGCCGTACTACCCGCCGAAGACGGGCGGGGTCGAGAACTACGTGTGGAACCTCGCCCATCAGTTGCGGACCCGGCACGACCGTCGCGTCGTCATCGCCACCACGGCCGGCCCGGGTGAGATGACCGGCCGATCCGACGGCGAGTACGGCCCGGTGTACCGGATCAGCGCCCCGATGCGGTTGTCCAACACCCCGGTCGGCACCGGCTGGGTCCGGGCCCTGCGCCGGATCGTCGACGCCGAACGGATCGGGCTCGTCAACGGGCACGCGCCGGTGCCGATGTTCGCCGACGCGGCCGCCCGGGCCGGTGGCGACACCCCGTTCGTCCTGACCTACCACACCGGCCGGATGCGCACGGGCGGCCTGCTGGCCAACGCCGTCTGCGCGACGTACGAACACACGGTGCTGGCCCGGACCGCGGCGCACGCCCGCGAGATCGTGTGCGCGTCCGACTACGTCACCGCCGACCAGCCGGAACTGTTCGCCGGCCGGTCGACGGTGATCACCCCCGGCGCCGACCTGAGCCTGTTCACCCCCAGCCCGGTACCGGACGACCCGCGGATCGTCTTCGCCGCGTCCCTCGAGCCCGGCACCGCCTACAAGGGACTCGCCGACATGCTCCGGGCGGTCGCCCGGCTCATCCCGGACCTGCCCGGCGTACACCTGGACGTCCTGGGCAGCGGGTCGGCGGCCGGCGCCTACCTGGAACTGTCGTCCCGCCTGGGCCTGCAGGGGCATGTCACCTTCCACGGCCGGCTGGAGGGCCGGGCGCTGGCCGACGCGTACGGCCGCGCGCGGGTGCTCGCCCTGCCCACCCACTACGACAGCTTCCCGACCGTCATCGTCGAGGCGATGGCCTGCGGCCGGCCGGTCGTGTCGACCCGCGTCGGCGGTATCCCGTCCCTGGTGACCCACGGCCAGGACGGGCTGCTGGTCGAGGCCGGCGACCTCCCGGCGCTGGCCGGGGCGCTCGGCGAGGTGCTCCGGTCGGACGAGCTGGCTCAGCGGCTGGGCCGGGCCGGACGGCGGTACGCCGAACGCGAGCTGTCCTGGCAACGCCAGGGCGACCGGACCGCCGAGGTATTCGACCGGGCCCTGGACACCGGGCGGCGGGTCCGCACGGTGGCGGTGGTCGCGCCCTACTTTCCGCCTCGGATCGGCGGTGTCGAGAACTACGCCGAGCAGGTCGCCACGGCCGTCCACGGTTCGCCCGGCCTGCGCGCGGTCGTCGTCACCACCAACCCCGCCCGGCGGCGCACCACGGTGGACGTCCGGGGCGGGATCCCGGTCGTCCGGCTCGGCACCTGGACCCGGCTCTCCAACACCCCGCTGAGTCCGTTGTGGCCGGTGCAACTGCGGCGCTGGCTGCACCGGTTCCACGTGGACGTGCTGAACGTCCACCTGCCGGTTCCCGGCCTCGGCGACATGGCCGTCGCGGTCCGCGGCGAACGCCCGGTGGTGCTGACCTATCACGCCGGATCCATGCGTAAGGGCCGGCCGCTGGTCGACGCCGTGATCACCGGGTACGAGCGGCGGGTCCTGCCCGGCAGGTTCGCCCGGGCCGGCGTCGTCGTCGCCGTCTCACCGGCCTCGCTGGCCGCCGGCCATCCCGGCGCCGTCCAGATCACCCCCGGCGTGGATCCGCACCGCTTCACCGCCGGACCGGCACCGTCCGGCCGGCCGCCGACCCTGATCTACGTCGGGCGGATGGACCGGTCGTCCGCCTGGAAGGGGGTGGACGTGCTGATCCGGGCGTTCGCCGCGATCGGCGACCTCCCCGGTGTCCGACTGCGCCTGGTCGGCGGCGGCGACGCCCTGGCCGACCTCGCCGTCCTGGCCCGGCGGCTCGGTGTGCTCGACCGGGTCGACTTCGCCGACGAACTCCGCGGCGACGAGCTGGTCGCGGCGTTGCAGGGGGCGGCGGTGGCGGTGCTGCCGTCACGATCGGCGGCCGAGTCCTT
Source organism: uncultured Actinoplanes sp. (assembly GCA_964236515.1). Classification (GTDB taxonomy): domain Bacteria; phylum Actinomycetota; class Actinomycetes; order Mycobacteriales; family Micromonosporaceae; genus Actinoplanes. The sequence continues at coordinate 10,212 of CAXSDA010000021.1, read as the reverse complement.
CGGGATGGTGTTGATCGAAGCGATGGCCTGCGGTACGCCCGTGATCGGCTCCGACGTCGGCGGGATTCCCTACGTGGTCACCCACGGCGTCACCGGCCTGCTCGTGCCCCCCGGTGACGCCGAGGCGCTGGCCCGCGCCTGCCGGCTGGTCCTCACCGACGGCGGGCTGGCCGACCGGCTCGCCGACGCCGGACGGCGGCACGCCATTGACAGCTACGCCTGGGCGCCGTTGATGGAGCGCTACCTGGGGATCTTCCGGTCGTTCCGGGAACCCAACCCGGAGATCGCGGCCCGGAAGGCGGCGAATGCCGGCTTGGCCGAGCCGTCGGCCCGGCGCAGCCCGTAGAAGTTCTCGTTCGACGAGCGGTCGGCGCTCAGGTCGCGGTCCGCGTACCAGACCAGCGCGGCGACGTGCGGGTCGGTCGCCGCGGTGCCTACCGCATCCGACGCGATCTGGGCCTGCCGCGCCTCGGTGACGTGCGTCGTTCTCGGCGTGATCGACGCCGGACTGCCGTCGGACGAGGCGCCCGGCCCGCCGGTGGTCGCGCCGATCTCGGTGACCCAGATCGGCATGTCCGGAGTTCCGTACGCGCTCAGCACGCTGCGCAGGCTGTCCGTGCCGCGCGCCATCCTCTCCCACGGCGTGCGGAAGCTGGTGCGGGCGCTGCACAGATACGGATAGGTGTAGGGGTGGTAACCGATCGCGTTCACCACCCGGTTGCCGCCCAGCTTCGCCACCTGGGCCAGAAAGTCGGACTGCGAGACGTTCCGGCCGGTGGTGAACGTCGACGCCAGGCCGCCGAGGACCAGCTTGGCCGAGGAATCGATGCGCCGGATGGCTTTCGCGGTCGCCTGCAGCAGAGCGTTGTACGCCGCCGGTGCCGGCCCGGGCATCCAGAAGGCGGCAAGGTTCGGTTCGTTCCAGATCTCCCAGGTGTGGAGGCCCTTCCCGGCGTACCGGGCGGCCGCCTCCCCGGCGAACGTCGCGAACTGTTCCGGGTCGGCCGGGCTGCACGACTGCGAGTCACAGTGCGCCGTACGGGCCCACGGCGGCGTGTAGGCGAGCACCGGCAGAATCGTGAGATTCCGCTTGTTCGCGGCGTCCACGACCCGGTCGAACAACGCCCAGTTGCGGACGCTCCGGCCGTCGTACTGGATGTCGTTCCACGACAGGTCGGCCCGTATCCATCCGGCGCCCAGCGACACCGCGTCGTCCAAAGCGGCGGACCGTTGTGCGTCAGTCATCCACACGAGTGTGTCACCGTAGGACAGTCCGACCTTCAACGAATGGACCGATGGTGAATCAGCTCTCGAATGGCCGGCCGTCACATTGAAGGCCAACAGTGACAAAATCATGGCAATTGCCAGAATGCGCCGTCCGCGCCAACTCAGAGACTGAGTCATGCGACGCACTCTATCTTCGGCGTTCACGTCTACGCACCGAAATCATTTATCCAGGCTGTACCGCTCGAATCGTTTCAGTGAGGTTGAAGTTACTGAAGCGATCCTTTTTAATTAACGTTACTGCAGTCCCTCATTGATGGTTCTGGTACCGGAGTGGCCGACAATCCGCCCTTGGATCAGCGCATTGCCGATCGAGTGCGGAGAACATTACCGCACCGCGGCCGCCCCCATCAATTCAGATTTCTCCGGCCAATTCGTTACGGTCGGCGCTTCACTCGAAGGGGCGATTGACGTTCCCGGCCCTCGGTGCCGCTCTAGAGGTCGTGTGCGGATCGCACACCCGCCGGCGTGGCGGGTGCCTCGAGGGATGCTACGGTCATCGATTGAGTCGCCCTCCGGTTGCGAGAGCGCGGCCTCGAATACTGCCGGGACACAATTCACGTGTTCCGGAACAAGACACATGCCCTCACGTTCTTCGACGAAAGCGGTCGGCCGTGACTCCATCGTCCGTGGATCTGCGCAAGCGCGTGATCGGGCTGGCGGGAATGCCTGACGACCATCCGGGCGTCCCGGGCGAATTGGCGGTCATCGCCCAGTTGGCCGCCGACTTCATCGCCGCCGTCAGCTACGCCTCGGTCACCGGAGTGCGAGAGGGTGACTACGTGACGGTCGCAGCGACCAGCGATCTCGCCCTGGCCGTCGACCGGGCACAGTACGCCGATGAATCCGGGCCTTGCTTGGACGCGTTCAGCGCCGCGCAGGCCGCCGACGTCCCCGACATCTCCGACGTGTCCGCGACGATGGCGTGGCCCGGCTTCCGCCAGGCCGCGGTGAGCCTCGGACTGCAGGCGTCGTTGTCCCTCCCGCTGTTCGCCGGCCGGGGCACGCCGGTGGCGTCGCTCAATCTCTACAGCCATCACTCCTCTGCGATGCGTCCGCTGTCCGCCGCCGTCCGATCCATCTTCGGTGAGGAGCAAGGCGGGCCGCCCGGGGCCGGCGGCAACCTCGACGCGGGCGAGAAGGGCCTGGTGGCCGGTCTGACGGGCGCGTTCGCGGTCCGGGCGATCGTGCAGCAGGCGATCGGCGTGATCACGGCCGGCAACACGTTCGACCGCGAGCAGGCGTACGAGGCCCTCTGCCGCTCGGCCACCGGGACGCACATCGCCCTGCCCCAGGTCGCCGCCCGGGTGATCTCCGGCCGACCTTGGTGACAGACCTGGCTCACCCCGGGCACAGCTCCGGCTCCGGGTTCCCACTGCGGATCGCCACCGGCGGTCATTCATCATCCGGTGTGGACGCTCGAACGAGGTGGTCTCCGGCGGGCGTGCGGAAGTAGAGGACGGAGCGGCCGGCCCGGCGCCGGTGCACAAGGCCGGCGTCCGCCAGGATCTTGAGGTGGTTGCCGACGGCGCCGAGGGCGTGGCCGGTGACTGCGACGAGTTGCGTGGGACTCATCGGCGTGCCGAGAAGGCTGAGCAGCGTCGCGCGAGCCGGGCCGACCAGGCGGCGGAGCGCGTCGGGGGCGCCCGGTCGGTCGTCGGCGAGCAGGCCGGTGCAGGGGTAGACCAGCGAGTACCGGTGCGGCGGGTCCCAGCCGGCCCAGCCGTGGCCGGCCGTACTGGGGATGAACACCAACTGGGCCCCGGCCAGGTCCAGCGGCGGGTAGTCGTGGGCGTTGATCTGCAGCCGGCCGCCGCCTAGCCAGCTAGTGCCGGCACGCAGGTCGGAGAGGGCCGCCTCCCATCCTCCGGTGCTCAGCCGACGGGTGCGGGCGACGATGTCCGACTCAAACACCCGGCGGCGGCGCGGCCAGTCCGGTTCGACGGCCTCCGCCCACACCCAGGCGAGCATGCCGGCGATCCGTTCGGGCAGGTCCGCGGCGTCGAGCGCGGGGCCGCCGCCGGTCAGGTCGGCCCGCAGCGTGGCCGCCGGTGCGGTGCGGATGCGGGTCAGCTCGTCGTCGAAGGTGCGGTCGTCGTCGTCCGGCGGCCGGCACAGGAAATCGGCCACCCAGAACGGAAGCAGCGCACCCTGGAGGAAGGCGGCCGCGACGGGATCGGCGGCCACCCGCTCCCGGAACGCCGCGCGCAGCGGCGCCGGTCGGGTCAACTGGCCCGGCCGGTTGGGGCGCCCGGTCAGCGTGATCATCGTCGCCACCGTCTCGGCCAGCGCCGAGATGCGGAACCGGCTGCGGGCCAGCACGTCCGCGTCCACGAGCCAGATGCCCACGTTTCGCCTCCCCGCGAAACTTTACCGCCGAGGGGCCGGCCGTATGGAGACTGCGAGTCATGCGCAGCTACGCCGATCTGTTCCGGACGCCCGAGTTCACGCCGCTCTTCGCCGCCTCGTGCGCGCAGGTCACGGCGTCGACCCTGACCTCGCTCGCGCTCGGCACGCTGGTCTACTCCCGGACGGATTCCCCGCTGCTGGCCGCGCTGAGCATGTTCGGGCCGTCGTTCGCCCAGCTGCTCGGCGCGACCACGCTGCTGTCGGTGGCCGACCGGGTGCCGCCGCGGGCCGCGTTGGCATCGGTGGCACTCGCGTCCGGTGTGGCCGGGGTGCTGCTGGCGCTGCCGGGCATGCCGCTGGGGGCGATGTTCACGGTCGTGTTCGCAGCGGGTCTGGTCGCGTCGATCGCCGGTGGCGCCCGGTTCGGCCTGCTCGAGGCGATCCTGCCGGCGCAGGGCTACATCCTCGGGCGTTCCGTGCTCAACATCGCGGTCGGCGTGATGCAGATCGCCGGATTCGCGGCCGGCGGCATCCTGCTGGCCGTGGTGTCGCCCCGCGGCGCGCTACTGGCCGGGGCGGCCCTGTTCGCCACCGCCGGGATCGTCTTCCGGGCCGGGCTGAGCGCCCGGGCGGCGCGGGCGTCCGGGCGGCCGTCGGTCGCGGTCACCTGGCGGATCGACCGGGACCTGCTGTCCACGCCTGCGCGCCGGGCCGTCTACCTCGCTCTGTGGGTGCCGAACGGCCTGGTGGTGGGGTGCGAGGCGTTGTTCCTGCCGTACGCCGGGAGGTCGGCGGCCGTGCTGTTCGTCGCCGCCGCGCTGGGCATGCTGGCCGGTGACGTGGGAGCCGGGCGGTTCCTGCCGCCGCACCGGCGATCGCGGTTCATCGCGCCGCTGCGCTACCTGCTGGCCGTGCCGTACCTGTTGTTCGCGATGCCGTTGAGCCTGCCGGTCGCGGCCGGCGCGGCCGCCGTGGCGTCGATCGGTTACGCCGCCTCGCTGCTCCTGCAGGAGCGGCTGATCGCACTCACCGGCGAGGAGATCCGCGGCCAGGCGCTGGGTCTGGTGTCCGCGGGCATGATGGCGATGCAGGCGGGTGGCGCGACGCTGGCCGGCCTGCTCGCGGTGTACCTGCCGGTCGACGTGGCCATGACTGTGATGGCCGCGGCCTCGCTCGTGGTCACCGCGGCGCTCGGCCCGGGGCTGCGGCTGTCCGCCGCCCCGCGCGTTCGGGAGGTCTCGACCGGCTAGACAACACCGCTGGCCGCGGCCAGCAAGGCCAGGACCAGGACGGTCGCCGTACCCACGTCACCGGGCCGGATCACCCCAGCGGGAACCGCCACCGCGTCCCATCCGGGTCCGGCTGCGATCAGGGTGCACCGGGCCGATGTCGCGATCACCGTCCGGAGCTCGCCGGCGTCGGTGGTATCTGACGGCTCCGTCCAGATGACCGCGATGCCTGGGCGGAGACGGCCGATCGCCGTGGACAGCGTACCGGCCGAAACCGGCGCGCCCAGCACCGAGCAACGGGCGCCCGACTCGCCGAGAGCAGCCGCCAGCACCGTCAGAGGCAGGGCGCGGCCTTCCTCGTCGGCGGAGGCGAGCAGCACCGATGACGGGAAGACGGTGCGCCGCGGCCGGACTACGGCCAGCGCCTCGGTCATGGCCCGGCTGAAGACGAGCTCGGCTCCGGCGTCGTCGGGCCGGGTCCGGAGGCGGTCCCAGACCGGACGGATCAGCTGGTCCCAGGTCATCATGGCGCCGTACTCGGCGATCGACGCCTGTGCCATCGGGCGCATGGCGTCGCCGTCCAGTCGGGCGGCGGCCTCGGCGAGGTCCCGGACGTTCGCATCGGTCGCGCCCAGGTCCGACGGGGCCGAAGCCAGCACCTCGTCAGCGCGGCTGCCATGGACGAAGGTGGTGATGGTGACCTCCTCGAGCGTCGCCCACCGAGACTGCGACGACGATGCGTCGCGCTCGAGCCGGCGATGGAACGGATGGAGGCCGCGAAGTCTTGACGGCCGTCGCAAACCAGCTGTGGGAGCGTGGTCGCGACGTGTTGCGTGAGGCGCGTCTACCCTGCGTGCATTCACGCAAACGTCAACCGAGGGGTCCGGGCGGAAAGGCCGGGAGATGCGGCTCAAAGGGCCGGGCACGGAGGGCCGGGCACGGAGGGCCCGAGCATGGGAAGGCCGGCCCGCCGCCCACCGGCCCCCGTGACCGTGGACGGCTGCGGCCGTCTTTCGTTCCCCCGTACAACGAGTCCAACAGTGCGGGACGGACCTTGTGCGAAGCGTGCGCGATCGTGACCAGTTCTTGTGGGAACCTTGAATCGCCTGGTCAATCAGTGCGGTACGGCGAGCCAACGGTCCACCCAGGCCGTCACGGCGGCGGCCGGCATCGGCCGGGCGACGTGGTGGCCCTGGGCGCGGCGGTAGCCGAGCGCGGTCAGGCAGGCGGCCTGCTCGGCGGTCTCCACCCTCTCCGCCACCGTCTCCACACCGAGCGCACCGGCCAGCTGGATGACCGCGTTACGCGATCGCCTCGGGGCCGGGCTGCGGGACGAACGAGCGGTCCAGCTTGACTCGTCGACCGGGCAGCTGGTGAGCAGGCTGAGGGTGGATGCGCCGGTGCCGAAATCGTCGAGCGACAGCCGTACGCCCGACGCCCACAGGTCGTTCAGGGTGGTGTCGGTGGCGCCCCCGCCGACGCCGGCCCGCACACCCCACCGTCGGGTGGCGGCACCCCGCCCGCCTGGTGTGCCACTGCGCCCCCGTGACGCGTGACACCCCGCGTTGCAGGGGTGGTCCGCCCATCCCGGCTCCCCCGTACGCCTCTGCGTAACCGGCCCGGGCGATCCGCCCCCTGCAACGAGATCAATGGTCGTCGCTGGACCTTGAATGAACCGTGGGAGACTCGTATAGCACCTTGCGGATATCTTGAATCCGCAGGTCTTTCACTACTGGCGGGGGTCGGATGACGGCGGAGTTCGGCGTGCTCGGCGTGATCGAGGCGCGGATCGACGGCCGGCTCGCCGACCTGGGCCATGCACGACAGCAGTGCGTGCTGGGCGTGCTGCTGGTCGAGGCCGGCCGGCCGGTGCCGGTGGACCAGCTGGTCGACCGGGTCTGGGGCGAGGACGCGCCGCAACGGGCCACGGGCGCGCTCTACAGCTATCTCTCCCGGTTGCGGCGGGCGCTCGCCGACGCTGCGGGGTTGGAGATCAAGCGGCAGTCCGGCGGCTACCGGCTGACCGTGGACCCCCAGGCGGTCGACCTCAACCGGTTCCGGCGCATGCTCGCCGAGGCCCGGACGTCCGACGACCGTACGGCCGCGCAGTTGTACGCCGAGGCGCTCGAGCTGTGGCGGGGCGAGCCGTTCGCCGGGCTGGACACGCCCTGGCTGGACTCGATCCGGCACGTGCTGAGCAACGAGCGGTTCGCCGCCGAGCTGGACCGCAACGACGTCCTGCTGCGCCTGGGCCGGCACACCGAGCTGCTACCGGCGCTGACCGCGGCGGTGGCCGAGCACGCGCTGGACGAGCGGCTGGCCGGGCAGTCGATGCTGGCGCTCTACCGGTGTGGGCGGCAGGCCGACGCCGACGAGCAGTACCGGCGGATCCGGCGCAGCCTGGCCGACGAGCTCGGCAGCGATCCCGGGGCGGCGTTGCGGAAGCTGCACGAGCGGATCATCGCCGCCGACCCGGCCCTGTTGGCCGACGTTCCGGACGGTCCCCCGGCGGCCCGGGCGGCGGCGGTGCCGGCCCAGCTGCCCGCGGACGTGCGCGCGTTCACCGGCCGTACGGCGGAATTGGAGATCCTGGACGGCCTGCTGACGCCGCCCGGCGCCGACGATCCGCCGGTGACCATCGCGTTGCTGTCCGGCACGGCCGGCGTGGGCAAGTCGGCGCTGGCTGTCCGCTGGGCGCACCGGGTCCGGGACTCGTTCCCCGACGGCCAGCTGCACGTGGACCTGCGCGGCTACGACGCCGACCTGCCGGTGGCGCCGGCCGACGCGCTGGCCTGGATCCTCACCGCGCTCGGCGTCCGCGGGCCGGAGATTCCGCTGGAGCTACCGGAGCGGGCCGGCCGGTACCGGTCCGAGCTGGCCGGCCGCCGGATGCTGGTGGTGCTGGACAACGCGTCGTCGGTCGAGCAGGTCCGGCCGCTGCTGCCCGGCGGCGGACCGTGCCTGGTGCTGATCACCAGCCGGGACTCGCTGCCGGGCATGGTCGCGGTGCACGGCGCGGAACGGGTCAACCTCGACCTGCTGCCGCTGCCGGACGCGGTCGGGTTGCTGCGCCGGCTGATCGGCGCCCGCGTCGACCGCGAGCCGGCCGCGGCCGCCGATCTGGCCCGCTCCTGCGCCCGGTTGCCGCTGGCCCTGCGGATCGCGGCCGAACTGGCCGCCGACCGCACCGACGTATCGCTCACCGAACTGGTGGCGGAACTGGCCGACCAGCGCAAACTCGACATGCTCGACGCCGGCGGCGACCCGCGGGCGGAGGTCCGGGCGGTGTTCTCCTGGTCGTACCGGCATCTGCCGGCCGACGCCGCCCGCGCGTTCCGGTTGCTGGGCCTGCATCCCGGCGTCCACGTGCACGTCGACGCGGCCGCGGCCCTCATCGACACGACCGTCGCCGAGGCCCGCCGGCTGCTGGGCGTGCTGACCCGGGCCAGCCTGATCCACCCGGCCGGGGCCGCCCGGTACGGCCTGCACGACCTGCTGCGCGAGTACGCCGCCGAACTGGCCGCGGCCGGCGACTCCGCGGACGAGCGCGAGACGGCGCTGACCCGGTTGTTCGACCACTACCTAGGCGGTGCGGTGGAGGCGATGAACACGCTGTACCCGACCGGCCCGGCGCCGGGCGACCCCGACCGGGCCCGGAACTGGATCGAGGCGGAACGGCCGAACCTGGCCGCGGTCTGCACGTACGGCGCGACCCACGGCTGGCCCCGGCACGCGGTGGACGTGGCCGAGACGATGTTCCGTTACCTCGACGCGGGCGGCCCGGTGGCCGAGGCGGTCACCGTCACCACCGCCGCGGTCACCGCCGCGCGCGTCCTCGGTGATCGGCCCGCGCAGGCCCGGGCGCTGACCGGTCTCGGCCGGCTGCACCGGCGGCAGGGCGGGCTGGACCGCGCCGCCGAGACGTACCGGCTGGCCCGGGCCCTGTACGCCGATCTCGGTGACCGGACGGCGGCGGCCGGCGTGCTCCGTGAACTCGGCAGTGTCCACTGGCGACAAGGCCACTACCGGGAGGCGGCCGAGCACTACGCGCAGGCGCTTGCGTTGTATCGGGAACTGGCCGACGCGGCCGGGCACGCCGATGCGCTCGTCCGGCTGGGCCTGGTCGACGAGCGGCTCGGGCACGACGCCCGGGCGGTGTCGCGGCTCGAGCCGGCGCTGGAACTTTTCACCACCCTCGGCGACCGGTTCAGCGTGGCGTACGTGGAGTCGCTGCTGGCCCGGCTGGACCGGCAGCCGGAGCGGCTCGACCGGGTGTCCGCCCACCTCCAGGAGAGCCTGGCCGAGGTGCGCCGGGCCGGGGACCGGACGCGGGAGGCGTACGTGCTGACCGACCTCGCGGGTGTCCAGGCCCGGCTCGGCCGGCTTGCCGAGGCCGCCGGGCACCTGCGGCAGGGTCTGGTGCTACTGCGGCGGATCGGGGACCGGGCGAGCGAGGCCGAGACGCTCAACGATCTGGGCCAGGTTCTGCAGGCCACCGGCGACGCCGCCGAGGCCCGGGCCCTGCACACCGAGGCCCGGGCCCTGCACACCGAGGCGCTGAGCCTGGCCGGGGAGATCGGCGACCGGTACGAGCAGGCCCGCGCTCACGACGGGATCGCCGCCACGTACGCGGATCCGGACGGCCCGGCCGCCCCGCACCGGGACCAGGCCCGCCGGCTGTACGCCGACCTGGCCGTCCCGGCCACCGCTCAGACGCGGACCACGCCGTCGACCCACAGCACCGTGGTCGGCCGCCCGCGGGACCGGGCGTAACGCACGATGTCCGCGGTCCCGCCCAGCCCCCGGGCCGGGCGCCCGTCCCAGACGGCGAAGAGATGGTCGCAGCGATCGACCAGGGTCTGCCCGGCGGACAGATAGGCCTCCTCGCTCGGCTCCGGGTACGGCAAGGTGATCACCGTCCGGGCCGCCGCCCGCAACTCGTCGAACCGGGCCCGCCCCTCGTCGGTGGCCAGCGACGTGCCGTAACCGGCACACGGCACGATGACCTCGAGCGCGCCGCCGGCCGCCAGCACGTGGGCGGCGAACAACTGGTCGGCCCCCTCGGCGAGGCTGGACACCCCGGACCACTCGGCGCCGGTCGGCAGCACCTGCTGCCAGTGCTCGACCGCGCGCGCGACTATCTCTGCCGGCAACATCTGATGACCGGTGACCCCGAACCGCACTTCGACCCCCGTACGAAGCTCGTCGTTCGTGAAACACCATGACGATACGTACGCGGCGGGCTCCCGGCCAGGTGTTGTGAAACTGGAATTCCCTCAACGGCCAACGGGGGTGCAGAATCGACCGGCTTGGATTGCATCGAGCACGGGGGCCTGAGCAATGCCGTTCA
>CAXSDA010000020.1:134378-151138 GCA_964236515.1 uncultured Actinoplanes sp. | reverse complement strand
GGCCCGAACGCAAGCCGGCCCGAACGCAAGCCGGCCCGAACGCAAGCCGGCCCGAACGCAAGCCGGCCCGACCGGGGACAGCGCAAAAACAGAAGGCCAGCGCCCTCAAGAAGCCGGCGCATCGCAACGCGGGGTCACCGCGCGCAGCTGGCCGGAGCGGGAAATTGGCGACGCAGCCGCTACGCGAGGGCGATCGCAGCGCACACAGAGAGCCGGCGCACACAGCAGGCCAGCGCACACAGCAGGCCAGCGCACACAGAAAGCCGGCGCACACCGCAGGCCAGCGCACCGCAGGCCAGCGCACCGCAGGCCAGCGCACCGCAGGCCAGCGCACCGCAAACCAGCGCGTCGCGACGCGGGGTCACCGCGCGCGACCGGCGGGAGGGGCTCACGAGGGATGGCCGACGCAGCCGCTGCGCGAAGGCGACCGCAGCGCCCACAGACATGCCGGCGCACAAGCGGCGACGCCGGAAGCGCAGGAGGCAGAACCCCGCGGGAGGGAGGCGAGGCCGGCCGGAAGGGTGGGCGAGGAGGGGAGCAGGCGGCGGCCGGTCGTTGTGGACGGCCGGCCGCCGTCGCCCCGCCGCGCGATCAAGCTAAGCCTTCTAGCGCGGCAGCTCTGCATGTCGTCGACATGGGTGGGGGTGGACAACGGGTCAAGGCGACGAGCCGGATCCGCGTACGGTGGGAAAGTCGGGCGAAGCGGGACCGGTGGTGCGGATCGGCGGGCGGACGGACTCTGGTTTCGAACTCGGGCTTGTCACGCGCAGCAAGCCGTCCTAACGTTCGAGGGGCGAGCCACCGTCCATCGGGGACGGTCTGAGCCCTGTGACGCGGGTGCCCAATCTGCCCTGTGGCGCCCGCGTCACAGGCCCGGCCGGCCGCGGGCGGCGAACGGTCAAGCTCGGGTACGCCGGGTATGGCCGCGATCCGGATGCCACGTCTCGATCACCAGGTGATCGGCCGGGTCGCCGACATAAGTGAGCACCACCTCGATGATGTCCAGCCGGAAGGCCCCGGATGACTCCGACTCCTCTGCGGTGCCGGCCACCTTCGCGTCGCCCGGCCACGCCTGAGGGTCGTCGGGGGGTGGCTCGAGCGTCGGGCAGTGAATTGCCACCCGGGCGTCGCGGCGGACGTCGTGCAGCTTCATCGAGTCGGGCATCATGTCGAAGGTCAGCTCGCCACCGGCGAACTTCGCCTCGCTCCCGCTGATCCGGGGTGAGCCGTCTCTTCGCAATGTGGCCAGCGTCTTGTTGGTGCCGGCCTCGAACCTGGCCCTGACCTTGGCCGCGAAGTCCGCGGCCTCTCTCTCGATCTGTTCCCAGCTCGCCATGGCTTTGAGATTAGGGCCGGGGTACGACAAGAACGGCCGTCGGAGCAACCGGTCGCCGGGCATGTCTGCGGCGTCACAGCGACCGGCCACACCGCCGCCGCAAGACCACGCCGCCGCTGCAAGGCCACAACACCGTCGCAAGGCCACAACACCGTCGCAAGACCACGACACCGCCGCAGGGCTACGGACAAGGTGTCAGTAGAAGTAATAGTCCTGGATGGAGAGAGTGAAGCCGTGCCCGGTCTGCTCGTTGTCACATCGGATGGCGCTGCTCTCGCTGTCGCACACGAAGTCGCCGGACCGCAGCCCCGTCCCGTACTCCAGCACCAGGCTGGCCGAACCCATCAGCGTGTCCCCGGCGCACATGAAGCCGGCCACCGCCGACCCGCCGACGTAGACACCGTTCCCCCAGTCGAGGCGGCAGGACCCGGGCTTGGCCGTCGCCGTCCAGTCGCGCTTCGCGATGTCGCACCGAACCTGAGCCGCGGTCAGGTCGCAGGTGATGTTCTTGGACGGGGTCTGGAAGCTGGCCCGCTCGACGTCGCGGACGCTGAACGGCGCCGCCGATGACGTCTGCCGATCGCCCAGTCCGGCGTTCGCGGCCGGGGACGATGACGTCCGCGGCCGGCCACCTCCGCCGGACGAGCTGCAGGCCGACAGCAGCCCCACCAGGAAGATCAGGAAAATCACCCGTACGCGCACACCGCAGACTCTAGGTAGACGATGCAATCACCGTCGGCGCGGGCGCTTGACGTGGACGCCGGCAGCGAAGACCGTCGAACCGATGGGTACCCGGGAGATCCACGAAGCGCTGCCGCCGGCCATGCGGACCGCGGCCGACGAGTTCGCGCTGTACCTCGCCCACGTGGACAACCGGTCGGAACACACCGTCCGGGCGTACCTGGGCGATGTCGTCTCGATGCTCGACCACGCGGCCCGGGCGGGCTGCGCCGAACCGGCCGACCTGGACATCAAGGTGCTGCGCGGCTGGCTGGCCCGGAAGCTGGCCGCCGGCGCCGCCCGCACGTCGCAGGCCCGCCGGGCGGCCGCCGCCCGGACGTTCACCGCCTGGGCGCACCGCACCGGGCGCGCCCCGGCCGACTGCGGCGCGCAACTGGCCAGCCCCCGCGCGCACCGCGACCTGCCCACCGTGCTGCGCGCCGACCAGGCCGAGCACCTGGTCACCACGCCCGCGAACCCCGACGACCCGGTGCTCACGCGCAGGGACCGGGCCGTGCTGGAGATGCTGTACGCCACCGGCGTCCGGATCAGCGAGCTGTGCGGGCTGGACCGGGCCGACGTGGACGACGCCCGCCGGGTCGTCCGGGTCTTCGGCAAGGGCGCGAAGGAACGGACCGTGCCCTACGGAATCCCGGCCCAGCGCGCGCTCGACGACTGGCTCCGACACGGCCGTCCTCGAATCGAGAGCACCACCGACGCCCTGTTCCTGGGCGAGAAGGGCGGCCGCCTCCAGCCCACCGTGGCCCGACGGATCGTGGCCGATGCCGCCCGGGCCGCCGGCCTGCCGCACGTGAGCCCGCACGACCTGCGTCACTCGGCCGCGACGCATCTGCTCGACGGAGGCGCCGACCTGCGGGCGGTACAGGACCTGCTGGGTCACGCCTCGCTGTCCAGCACGCAGATCTACACCCACGTGTCCACCGAGCGGCTGCGGGCGGCGTTCCGGCAAGCGCATCCACGCGCGTGACCGGACCGTACGATCAAGGAGTGAGCCGAGCCGAGCCGCCCCCGCCCATCCCCGGGGCCCGGCTGCTGTTCTCGCTGGATCCGGCGGTGGCGTACCTCAACCACGGATCGTTCGGCGCGGTCCCGCTCAGTGTGCAGCGCACCCAGCAACGCCTGCGCGACGAGGTCGAGACCAACCCGGTCAAGTTCTACGCGCAGGGCCTGCTCGACCGGCTGATCCACACCCGACGGCACGTGGCCGGGTTCGTCGGGGCCGATCCGGAGGGCAGCGCGCTGATCCCGAACACCACCGCCGGGGTCTCGCTGGCCCTGCAGTCGGTGCGGCTCGGGTCCGGTGACGAGGTGCTGCTCACCGATCACGTCTACGGAGCGGTCGCGCTGGCCGCCCGCCGCCAGTGCCGCCGGGCCGGGGCGACCGCGCGGACCGTTGCGTTGCCGCTGGGCGCGCCGCCGGCCGAGGTGGTGTCCCGGATCCGGTCGGCGCTACGGCCGGGCCGGACCAAGCTGCTCATCGTCGACCAGATCGCCTCCGGCACGGCCCAGGTCCTGCCCGTACGCGAAATCACCGCCGCCGCCCGCGAGGACGACATCCCGGTGCTGGTCGACGGCGCCCACGCCCCGGGCATGCTGCCGCTCGACGTGTCCGCCATCGACGCCGACTTCTGGGTCGGCAACCTGCACAAGTGGGCATTCACCCCGCGGGGCACCGCCCTGATCGTGGTCACCCCGGCGTGGCGGCGCCGGATCGACCCGCTGGTCGTCTCCTGGGAGCAGGAAGCCGGCTTCCCGCTGTCGGTGGAGTTCCAGGGCACGGTCGACTATTCGCCGTGGCTGGCCGCACCGGCCGGGCTGTTCGTGTTGCGCACCCTCGGACCGGACGCGGTGAGCGCCCACAACGCCGCGCTCGCCGCCTACGGCCAGCGGGTGGTCGGCGACGCGCTCGAGGTGACCCCGGACGAGCTGCCCGACCCGGGTGCGCCGACGGCGTCGATGCGAGTTGTTCCGCTGCCGGCCGGCCTGGCCAGTACGCAGTCCGAGGCGCAGGCGCTGCGCCGGCACATCGCCGACAAACTGGCCACCGAGGTTTCTATCACCGCCTGGGGCGGTCGCGGCTGGATCCGGCTCAGCGCCCAGGTCTACAACCGGCCGGACGAGTACGACCGGCTCGCCGAACGCCTCCCCGCCCTGCTGAGCGCTCGGCAGCGGTAAGGCCAGCGGCAAGAGCCGCACCCGGCCCCGGCCGAGCAGAGCCAGCGGATCCAGGTACACGTCGCCGCGCCGCAGCCCCCAGTGCAGGCAGGCCGCCACGGGGCACCCCGGATGCCCGGCGGTCAGGAGGCCGATCTTCTGCCCGGCCGTCACGGAGTCGCCGGCCCGGACCGACGCCACCACCGGCTCGTACGTCGTCCGCAACCCGCCGGCGTGGCTGACCGAGACGACACCCACCCCGGCCACGACGCCGGCGAAGGAGACGACCCCGTCACCCGCGGACCGCACCGCCGCTCCGGCGGGCGCGGCGAGGTCGACCCCGCGGTGCCCCGGGAGCCACGGCGCCGGCGGCGGCGCGAAGCGACGCACCACCGAAGGCGGCACGATGGGCCACACCCACGGCGTACGGGAACCGGGGGTGGGGACGAGCAGCAGCAGGAGTGACAGCAGGACGGCCATGCGGGGCAGCCTGCCGGAAAATCAACCGGCCCGGAGAAGCCCTGTGGATAACCTCAGCCGCCGAAGCCGCCGTCGTCCGGCAGTGAGATGTCCGGCTTCTCCAGCTCCTCGACGTTGACGTCCTTGAACGTCATCACCCGTACGTTCTTCACGAATCGGGCCGGCCGGTACATGTCCCAGACCCAGGCGTCGTGCATCTCGACCTCGAAGTACACCTCGCCGTCGGAGTTGCGCACGTGCAGGTCGACCTGGTTGGCCAGGTAGAACCGGCGCTCGGTCTCCACGACATAGGAGAACTGGCGGACGATGTCGCGGTACTCCCGGTAGAGCTGCAGCTCCATCTCGGTCTCGTACTTCTCGAGATCTTCTGCGCTCATCGCTTTTCGCCCTCCATGGCCTCATCTTCCCCCACCGGTGCCGACGGCTGAGGCGGCTCGCCGACGGTACCCTCTTCGCCCGGCCACAGCATCAAGGGCTGACTCGAGAGTACGGCGGGGCGCCGCGCCCGTGGCGGGCGGTTCCCCCGTCCGCTGACGGCGGCGACGTTCACATACGAGAACCGATGCTCCACGCACGGACCGTGCTTCGACAAGGCGGCCGTGTGCTCGTCGGTGATGTAACCCTTGTGCTCGGCGAAGCCGTAGTCCGGGTACTGCCCGTCCAGCTCCACCATCATCCGGTCCCGGGTCACCTTGGCCAGCACGCTGGCCGCGGCCACACAGGCGGCCACCCGGTCACCCTTCCACACGGCCAGCCCGGGCGCGCCCAGTCCGTCCACGGGGAAGCCGTCGGTCAGCACGTACTCGGGGCGGGTGGTCAGCAGGGCCAGCGCGCGCCGCATCGCCGCCAGGTTGCACACGTGCAGCCCCCGGGCGTCGACCTCCTGCGGCGGGACCACGATCACGGCGTACGCGGTGGCCCGCTTGACCACCTGGGCGTAGACCCGCTCGCGGGCGAGCGGGGTGAGCAGCTTGGAGTCGGCCAGCTCGTCGATCTCGCCGCGCCGGCCCGGGGGCAGGATGGCCGCGGCGGCGACCAGCGGACCGGCGCAGGCGCCCCGGCCGGCCTCGTCGGCCCCGGCCACGTGGGCGAAGCCGCGCCGGTGCAGCGCCTGTTCCAGGGCGTACAGGCCGGCCTCACGGCGGATGATCGTACGGCCGGGGGTCAGCATCACTGCCCCCCGACGGCGGTGAGCCGGCGCAGCAGCCCGGCCAGGTCCTCGGGGAACACCAGTTCGTCGGTGGCGTCGAGTTCGGCCGCCGACCACCACCGGTGGGCGTCGATGGTCAGCTGCTCCTCGGCGTCGAACCCGGCGGTGTCGACCTGCCACTCCGCCACCCGGAACAGGTACAAGTCCTGATCCTGCCGGTACCGCTGGTTGTTGTAGCTGTACTCGGTCACCTGGTGCCACACCGGTTCGCCGAGCTCGGCCGGTTCGACGCGGAGGCCGGTCTCCTCGTGCAGTTCCCGCGCCGCGCCCTGCGCGGACGTCTCACCGTCGTTCAGGCCGCCGCCAGGGGTGAACCACCAGTGCAGCTGCGGGCGGGCCGGGTCGCCGCCGCGCAGCAGCAGGGTCCGGTCGGCGCCGTCCACCAGAATCACCCGGGCGGCCCGGCGGTCGAGGATGGTCACGACACCCAGCCTATTGCGCCGGAGGTCGATCTTCCGACCGGGTCACTCGAGCCGAGTCACTTGGACCGAGTCACTTGGACCGAGTCACTGGACGGGTC
The DNA here is from genome assembly GCA_964236515.1 of uncultured Actinoplanes sp. GTDB lineage: Bacteria > Actinomycetota > Actinomycetes > Mycobacteriales > Micromonosporaceae > Actinoplanes. The sequence goes on along the minus strand of CAXSDA010000020.1, from coordinate 144,697 downwards.
ACTTGGCGGGGGCGGCGTCCGGGATCGACTCGAACTGCTTGGGCACCGTCAGCCAGGTCGCCCGGTTCACCGGCCAGAAGATCGTGAAGGCGCGGCCGACAATGGACTTCTCGGTGATGGTGGCCTCGGTGATGTCCTCGGACTGCTCCCAGTGTTCCAGGGAGTCGCCGGAGGCGGACCGGTGGTCACCCATCACCCACAGGCGTCCGGCGGGCACGGTGATGTTGAACGGCTCATCGGCCGCCGGGTCCTGCGTGCCGTCGACGTCCCGGTAGATGAACGGCTCGTCGAGGGAGTGGCCGTTGACGATCAGGCGCTGCTGGGCGTCGCAGCAGACCACGTGGTCGCCGGGGACGCCGATGATGCGCTTGATGAAGTCTTCGCCCTCGGTGCCGCTCTGCCAGTCCTGAGGCGCCTTGAACACGATGATCTCGCCGCGACGCGGGTCGCGGAAGTCATAGACGAGCTTGTTGACCAGAACGCGGTCGAGCACGTTGAGCGTGTGCTCCATCGACGGCGACGGAATGTAGAACGTCTGCAGCACGAACGCGCGCACCAGCACGGCGACGAGAATGGCCACGCCCAGGAGGATTGGGAGTTCGCGCCAGAACGATCCCTTGCGCTTCTCGGTCTGCTCGTCAATCACGACCGGAGCCTACGTCCTCGTCCTGGGAACGGCAGACCGGAACGCGCGGACAATCCGCCACTTAACAGGAAGGGGATGAAAAGTGCGCCAGTAGCCGGTTTTATTGGTAGAGAGCCCGGTGCGGCCTCGGCCACCGGGTGTGCCGCGCCGTACGCCTTCCAGTTGTCCGGCACCGTCAAGCTGGCGAAACGGCTGCTGGGCCAGACGATGACGAAGGCCCGGCCGATCACGTTGTCGATCGGCACCGGCCCCTCGCATCGCGCATCCTGGGAGACCGCCCGGTGGTCGCCCATGACGAACATCTCACCCGTTGGGATGGTGACTTCACTGAATCGGCGGCTCGTGCACTGCTTCGGATTCGGCGGGGCGTCCAGGGGCGAGTTGTCCTGTACGTACGGCTCGTCGATGGGGATACCGTTGACGGTGATCCGGCCCTGCGCGTCGCAGCAGGCGACCTTGTCGCCGGGGAGCCCGATCACCCGCTTGATGAAGTCACGTTCACCCGGGCGGCTGACCCCGACCAGGTCACCGATGGTCCGGCTGAGCTTGGCCACGAACGTGTTGCTGATCGGGGTGGCCGGCTGCTCGGGCGCCCAGTTGTCGGTGCCGCGGAAGACCACGATCTCGCCCCGGAGGGGGTCGCGCATGTCGTAGACGACCTTGTTGACCAGTACGCGGTCGCCGACCAGCAGCGTGTTCTCCATCGAGCCGGACGGAATGAAGAAGGCCTGGACCAGAAAAGTCCGGATCAGCACGGCCAGGCAGAACGCCACCACCAGCAGCAGCGGGAGTTCCTGCCAGAGGGGCATTTCCTTGCGGCGGATCACGCGCCCGCGGCGCCGGCCGGTCGAGGCCGAACGGCCTCGGGTGCCTTCCATGTATCCCACGCTATGACCGTCCCGGATACAGCACTACCGCCCGGAATCCCCGGACGGTAGTGCGATTGGCCTCTGTTTCCCATCCGTTACTGGCGCCAGCGTAGTAGGCCCGCGCAGTAAACGTCAGTCCGAGGAGAGGTACGGCCCGGACGGCGATGAGGTTCAGCTGACGGTCTGCTTCTCCCGCAGCTCCTTGATCTTGGCCTTCTTGCCCCGGAGCTCGCGCAGGTAGTAGAGCTTGGCCCGGCGGACGTCGCCGCGGGTCATGACCTCGATGCGGTCGATGGCCGGGCTGTTGATCGGGTAGGTCCGCTCGACACCGACGCCGAAGCTGATCTTGCGGATCTTGAAGGTCTCTCGCAAGCCACCGCCCTGGCGGCTGATGACGACGCCCTGGAACACCTGGACGCGGGAGCGGTTGCCCTCGACGACCCGGGCGTGGACCTTGAGGGTGTCCCCGGCGCGGAATACCGGGATGTCGTTTCGGATCGACTGGGCGTCGAGATCGTCCAGCTTGTTCATCGCTGCATCCTCGTCGTGCTCAAAGCGCACCGGAAGTTCGATACGCGATTGGGTGACTCTGACCCGCTACGGATAGCCGATCCTCGTTCGCCGGCCACGGCGTGGGCGGAGAACGGCAACCTCACTACTTTGCCACATCGGACGGCGTGATCTGAAATCCGGTCTCGGCCAGCGCCGACCTGTCCGATTTATCCAGCTCGACGCGGTCGAACAGGTCGGGGCGCCGCGAAGCCGTCCGTAACAACGACTGCGTCCGCCGCCACCGCGCGATCCGCCCGTGGTCGCCGGATCGCAGCACATCGGGAACGTCGCGGCCGTGCCACGACGCCGGCTTGGTGTAGACCGGCGCCTCCAGCAGCCCCGCCGAATGTGACTCCTCGGTCAGCGACTCAGCGTTGCCCAGCACTCCGGGCAGCAGCCGCGTGACCGCTTCGAGAATCACGATCACCGCGACCTCGCCGCCGAACAGCACGTAGTCGCCGAGCGAGATCTCCCGGACCGGCATCCGGTCGGCCGCGTCGTCGATGACCCGCTGGTCGATGCCCTCGTACCGGCCGCAGGCGAAGATCAGATGGTCTTCGTCCGTCAGGGATGCGGCGGCGGCCTGGGTGAACGGCCTGCCCACCGGCGACGGGACGACCAGCGTGCCCGGCCCGACCGCGTCCAGCGCCTGCGACCACGGTTCCGGCCGCATCACCATGCCCGGTCCGCCGCCGTACGGGGTGTCGTCCACCGTCCGGTGCACGTCCGAGGTCCAGGTGCGCAGGTCGTGCACGGCGAGATCGAGGATGCCGGCGGCCCGGGCCTTGCCGATCAGGGACAGATCGAGCGGCCCGAAGTACTCCGGGAAGATCGAGATGACGTCGACGCGCATGGCCGCCTCTACAGGTCGAGCAGGCCCTCGGGCAGCTCGACGATCAGCCGGCCCCCGCGCAGGTCAACGGTCGGCACGAAGGTGGTCACGAACGGGATCAACCCCTGCCCGCCGGCCGCCTTGTCCAGCACGATCAGCTCGGAGGCGGGCGCGTGGTCGATCCGGGCGACCGTACCCAGCAGCGTCCCGCCGGCCGTCTCGACCCGCAGTCCGACCAGCTGATGGTCGTTGAACTCGTCCGGGTCGTCGGGCTCGGTCACGATCGAGCTGTCCACCTGCAGCAGGACCCCGCGCAACGCCTCGGCCACGTTGCGGTCGGGCACGCCCTCGAACTGCACGATCGCCCGGGCCTGGTGGAACCGCACCGACTCGGCCGTCAGCTTGCCCGGCACCACGTACGGCACGCCGGGAGCAGCCGAAGCCGGACCGGTCTTCACCCGCTGGTCCCGGGGGACCTCCGTGATGAACACCGATCCGGCGACGAAACGCTCTTCCGGCTCGTCGGTCCGGACGAACACCGAGACCTCCCCGCGAATGCCGTGGGGCTTCCCGATCTGGCCGACGACGAGCAACATCAGTAGGCGTCGACGATGTCGACGCGAATACCGCGTCCACCGATCGACCCGATGACCTGCCGGAGCGCCTTGGCCGTACGGCCGCCGCGCCCGATCACCGTGCCCAGGTCCTCCGGGTGCACCCGCACCTCGAGGCGCTTGCCCCGGCGCGAGTCGATCAGCCGGACCCGGACGTCGTCCGGGTTGTCGACGATGCCTTTGACAAGGTGCTCCAGCGCAGGCCGGAGCGCCCCGTCAGTTCGCGTCGGCGCCGGCACCGGCCGGGTCCTCTGCGGTCTCGGCCACGGTCTCGCGGTCGGCGTCGGCCGGCTTGGCGTCAGCGACCGGCTCGGCCGGCTTGGCGTCAGCGACCGCCTTGGCCTCGGCGGGCTCGGTCACAGCCGGCTTCGCCTCGGCGGGCTCGGTCACAGCCGGCTTGGCGTCGGCGGGCCCGGCGTCGGCAGCTGGGGCCTTGACCTCGGGCGCCTTGGCCTCGGCGGGCTTCTCCGCCTTGGGCTCAGCGGCCTTGGACTCGCGCTCAGTCGCCTTCGGCTCAGCGGCCTTCTTGGCGGCCTTCTTGGTCGGCGCCGGGGTGTCGGCCACGCCGGCGGCCGCCTTGGCCTCGGCCTCGTAGGTCGCCAGACGGCTGACCTTCTCCGCCTTGACCAGCAGCGGCGGCGGGGCCGGCAGACCCTTGAACTGCTGCCAGTCGCCGGTCTTCTCGAGGATGCGCTGCACGGCCTCGCTCGGCTGCGCGCCGACCGAGAGCCAGTACTGCACCCGCTCGGACTTGACCTCCATCACGGAGGGATCTTCCTTGGGCTGGTAGATACCCACGTACTCGATGGCACGGCCGTCACGCTTGGTACGCGAGTCGGCGACGACGATGCGGTACTGCGGGTTGCGGATCTTGCCCATCCGCAGGAGCCGGATCTTTACGGCCACAGTCTTCTTCGCTCCTGATGAATACATGGGTGAGCCGACGGAGCCCGCGTGGGGATGCAGGACCGCTGTCTCGTGGATTGGCGTGCGCTCAGGGTTAGAGGGCGCCTCACGCATGCCGGATACCAGTCGTCCATTCTGCCAGACCCGCCGCCACATCTCCCAATCGGGCCCGTTGAAGGTCGAATTTCCGGTCAAGATCATGTCGTAGCCGGTTGCATGGCGCCGACCGTCGCTCCCGCCGGGGCCGGGGCGGGGGCCCAGCTGACGCCGGCCCACACCCCTTCATTCTGCATGAGTGGCTTCCGGCGCCCAGTCCCCGCCGATCCCGCGCAGTCCGAGCCCGCCGCCTGCACAGTCGCCGATCGCGTGAAGCCGGCAACCCCGCAGACGCCGAGAGAAACGCTCGCATCCGCCGGCCCCCGCCGCTTCACCTCAGTGGTACCTCACGGTGCCGGCCACTCACCTGGCGTACCACTGGAGCGCGCCAGTGGTACGCCAGGGTGGTTTCGCCCGGCTTGTCGGGCTACTGGCGTACCAGTGGTACGCCACGTGTCATCCGCCTACGTCACAAGGCCCCTGGCGTACCAGTGGCGCGCTCCAGTGGTACGCCAGGCGAGTGGCCGCCACCGTCAGGTACCACTGGCGCGCTCCACTGGTACACCACGTGCGGTTGGCGTGGGCCGGCACGGCCCACGAGGCCACCGCGGGCGGCGCGAAACGGTCAGAAGCGGGCGACCGGCCGGTCCCAGCCCGCGGGCAGCGCGGGCGGAATGTGCCACTCCGGGGGCGGGACCCAGTCGGTCCAGGTGCCGTCGAAAGGGAACTCGCCGGCCTCGACCTGCTTGATTACGCGCCGCCCCTCGGCCCGGACGGCCGGCTCGTCGGGCACCCAGTAGTACTCCGGCAGGGCGAGCCGCTCGGTGAACTCGTCCTCGTCCTTCCACGCCCACGACCGGTCGGGTGCCACCACCACGTCCAGGTCCTGGTCGACCGTGTCGATGCCGGCCACCGAACCGTCGTCCCAGCGGTCGGCGCGCTCCTCCAGGTTGACGTACCAGCCGCTGAACTCGCCGGAAGGCGTCCAGAACCACCACACCGAGTGGTCCGCCTCCGGCCGGAACAGCAACAGGATGCCCTCGCCCCGCCACTCGCCGGGCCGCATCTCGTAGGCCAGCGTCACCCATTCGGTGAACGGCCGGCCGCGGGCGCCGCGCCCGTCCGGGCCGACCTCGTTGACCGCGGGCGTGCCCTTCGCCATCCAGCAGAGCAGACCGAGCTCGCCGTCGGAGACCACCCGGACCGGCCGCGCGAACCCGACCCGTCCCCGGCGGGTGTTGCGGTGGACGATGACCTGACCGGGGGTGAAACGGACCGCCATCAGTACGAGCGGGCCAGGATCGCGACCAGGTTCGGTTCGTCGTCGGAGTCGGGCATCGTGCCGTCCGGGCGGTACAGGCACCGGACCGTGACCGCCTTGCCGTTGGCCTCGGCCTCACCCTCGTTGCCGACGGCCGACCAGGGCACCCGGGCCCAGCCGGTCTGCGCCGCCTCGATCGCGTCGCCGAGCGTCTTCACGTCGACCGTGTTGTCCTCACGGAAGGTCAGCGCGTCGTCGAAGAGGGTCTGCTGGTCGGCCTTGAGTGCGGCGACCACGTCGTTGACGACCTCGCCGAGCGCGATCGGCGTCTTGTCCCCGGTGATCCGGCGGGCCACGATCGCGTTGCCGGCGGCCAGGTCGCGGGGGCCGACCTCGACGCGTACGGGAATGCCCTGGAGCTCGGCGTCGACGGCCCGGCGCCCGAACGGGATGTCGGCGCGGTCGTCGAGAGCCACTCGTACGCCCGCGGCCTTGAGGTCGTCACGCAGCTTCTCGGCCGCGGAGACGACACCCTCGCCCGCCTTGACCACCATGACCTTGACCTGGGTAGGCGCCAGCCTGGGCGGCAGCCGCAGGCCGTTGTCGTCGCCGTGCACCATGATCAGCCCGCCCAGCATCCGGGTGGACGTTCCCCACGACGTCGTCCAGGCGTGCTCGACGGAGCCCGCCGGCGACGAGTAGGTGATGTCGAACGCCTTGGCGAAGTTCTGCCCGAGCTCGTGCGACGTGCCCATCTGGAGGGCCTTGGTGTCACCCATCATGGCTTCGACGGTCATCGTGTTGGTGGCCCCGGCGAACCGCTCGCCCTTGGTCTTGCGCCCGGGCAGCACCGGGACAGCCAGCATGCTGACCATGAAGTCCTCGTAGACGTGCTTGTGGATCTCCCGGGCGTGCTCGCGCGCGTCGGCCTCGGTCGCGTGCGCGGTGTGCCCCTCCTGCCAGAGGAACTCGGTGGTCCGCAGGAACGTCCGCGGGCGCAGTTCCCAGCGCACCACATTGGCCCACTGGTTCAGCAGCAGCGGCAGGTCGCGGTAGGACGACACCCACTTGGCCATGAACTCGCCGATGACCGTCTCGCTGGTCGGCCGGACGACGAGCGGCTCGGCCAGTTCCTTGCCGCCGGCCACGGTGACCACGGCCAGTTCGGGCGAGAAGCCCTCGACGTGGTTGGCCTCGCGGCGCAGATAGCTCTCCGGGATGAACAGCGGGAAGTACGCGTTCTGCACGCCCGCGTCCTTGATCCGCCGGTCCATGTCCGCCTGCATGTGCTCCCAGATCGCGTACCCGACCGGCCGGATCACCATCGTCCCGCGCACCGGGCCGTTGTCGGCCAGCTGGGCCTTGGCGATGACGTCCTGATACCAGCGGGGGAAGTCCTCCGCGCGGGGAGTGAGCACACGTGCCATAGCGGGCATCGTAGTCAAGCGCGCCGTGCAACCTGGCGGCCGGTCGTCCCGTGTCCTTTGATGTGGCGATGACCGATACCGCGGCCGCGGGGTTCGACGCGTTCTACCGGGACACGTCGCGACGGCTCATGCGGTACGCGTACGGCCTGGCCGGCGACCCGGTCGAGGCCCAGGACCTGGTGCAGGAGGCGTACGCCCGGGCCTGGCAGCGGTGGCGGCGACTGAGTGGGTACGACGACCCGGAGGCGTGGCTGCGTCTGGTGGTCAACCGGTTGTCGGCGGACCGGTGGCGACGGATCGGCGTCCGGCGGGCGCGCGGGGCCGAGTCGGACGGTCCCCCGCACGTGCCCGCGCCCGGGCTGGACACCGTGCTGCTGGTCCGGGCGATGCGGACGCTGCCGGTGGCGCATCGGCGGGCGCTCGCCCTGCACTACCTGCTCGACCGTTCGGTGGCGGAGATCGCCGCCGAGACCGGCGCCTCGGTGGGCACGGTCAAGTCCTGGCTGTCCCGCGGCCGGGCCGCCCTGGCGGTCGCGCTCGACGCCCCCCAACCTGTGCCCGCGACGGACGGAGCTCGTCATGCCCACTGACCTCGACGAGATGTTCGCCGCGCTGCGGAGCGACGCCGATTCGGTCCCGGTGGCCGACGCGGCGGCCGCCCGCCGCCACGGCGTCCACCGCACCCGGGTGCAGGCGTCCGCCGCCGCCGCGCTGGCCGTCGTGCTGGTCGCGGCCGGTCTCGGCGGGATCGCCTGGACACGCCGGCCGGGACCGCCGCCGGCGTCGGACACGCCGCTGCCCACGGTGGGGGAGAGGATCGCCTTCGGCGGCACCGCCGTCTCGGCCCTGCCGCAGATCGAGAATCCAATGATCAACCCCACCCGGGCGTACGTGATGTGGTCCGACGACAAGCGCGCGACCCGCGTGATCGCCACCGACCTGAACGACGGCCACGTGCTGTGGGAGTCACCTGTCGCCGGCGTCGAGGGCACGACCACGATGACCGTGGTGTCGGGGGCGGTCGTGGTGACCAGCACGTACGACATCGGCTTCGGCGGCCGGATGTGGGTGCTCGACCCGAACTCCGGCCGGGTCTGGCGACAGGGGGCGTACAACCCGATCGACCAGGACATCTTCTACCCGAACGCGATGGTCAGCCGGAACCCCGGCACCAGCGTGCTCAGCGCGGTTGCCTGGGACACCGGCCGGACGTTGTGGCAGGTGCCGCGCGGGGCCGACCCACCGGCCCGGATCCTCGGCTCGGGGACGCTGCTGGACCAGACGAATTCGTACACGTTCCGGAATTACGGGACGGGCGACAAGCCGGTCGACTCACGGCTGATCGAGGTGACCCGGTCGGGAAAGGTACTGGTCCGCGACGCCACCACCGGGCTGGTGCAGCACACGGTGCCGGTCACGGTGAACCTGAACGGACAGCAGTACGCCTACGCCGGCAAATTGATCACGGTATCGGCGGACAGTCCGTACAAGATCCAGTTGACCGACCTGGACACCGGCCACCAGACGAGCTGGACCGCATCCGCCGGACGGACGTTCAAGCAGCTCACACCCTGTGGCAGCACCGAAGTCTGCGTTGCCGACACGTCAGCCGCGGGGCCGGAGCTGTCGGTGATCGACATCGACCGGCAACGGCTGAAGTGGCGGGTCCCGGTCACCGGCGACACGCTCGACTTCCGCGACACCCTGGTCGTCACCGGGGGCAGCGACCCGATGGTGGCGTACGACATCCGGACCGGGAAGAAGGTGGCGATCGCGCCGCAACTGTTCTGGCTGGACGACACCCGCCTGCTCGAGCTGCCGGCACCCGCCGGAGGCCCGGTCGTGCTGGTGGCGGACGACGGCGCCCGGACGCCGCTCGGCACCATCCCCGCGTCATCGTCGTGCGCGTGGACGACCAGCCGGCTGATCTGCACCGACCGCACCGGCGTTCAGACCTACGCCCTCGCCCGGTGAGACCGCCCGGCGGCCCGAAGGGGGCGGGCCGCCGGGCGACGTTCACCTCACCAGCGAGCCACCGCCAGCGCCCGCCTCATGCGAGCGGGAGCAGGGTCATCACGTCACCGAAGGACGACTTGTACTTGGTGAGGACCGGCTTCAACGCGGCCTCAACAGCGACTTGGCCATCTGCAGGGTGCCGGTGCGGACCTGCTCGTTCATCCGGTTGGAGTCGCCCAGCGTCGCGTTCGGGAAGACCTTGCACAGCTAGAAGATGACCTCCCCCTTCAAAATGATCCGCGACGGGTGGCGCACCACGGCCAGGTCCTCCCGCGGGTCGGCGGGGTAGACGATCAGATCGGCCAGGCCGCCCTCGACCAGCCCGGGGAAGCCCAGCCACTCCCGTGCGCCCCAGGACGCCGACGCGAGCACGTCCTGCGCCGGAAGCCCGGCCGCGTGCAGGGCCAGGATCTCGTCGGCGACCAGCCCGTGCCGGATCCCGCCGCCGGCGTCGGTGCCGACGAAGATCGGCACGCCGGCCTCGTAGGCCGCCCGGACCACCGAAGGGAAGCGGTCCTGCAGGGCCACCATGTGGTCGGCGTACCCGGGGAACTTGGACCGCGCCTGGTCGGCGATGCCCCCGAAGTTGGCAATGTTGATCATGGTCGGCACCAGCGCAGTCCGGCGCCGGGCCATCTCGTCGATCAGGTCGATGGACAGCCCGGTGCCGTGCTCGACCGAGTCGACGCCGGCCCGAACCATGATCGCCACAGCCTCCTCGGAGAACGTGTGCACGGCGGCGCGGGCTCCGGCGGCGTGCGCAGCCGCGACCGCGCCGGCCAGCGTGTCCGCGTCCCAGGCGGGGGCGAGGTCCCCGACCGTACGGTCGATCCAGTCCCCGACGATCTTCACCCACCCCGACCCGGCCCGCGCCTGCTCGGTGACCGTGGCTGCCACGTCCTCGGCCGGCACCTCGATCCCGACGTCACGCAGGTACCGCTTGATCGGCGCCACGTGCCGGCCGGCCCGGACCAGCCGCGGGATGCCCGGCTCGTCGTCCAGCTGCGGGTACGGAAACGGCGACCCGGCGTCGCGTAGCGCCAGCACCCCGGTGTCCCGGTCGGTGTACGCGAGCTCGCGCGCCTCGTCGACGCTGTGGA
>CAXSDA010000020.1:0-134368 GCA_964236515.1 uncultured Actinoplanes sp. | reverse complement strand
ATCGGCTTCGCCCCGTACGCGATCCCCAGGTGACAGTGCGCGTCGACCAGCCCCGGCAGCACAAACCCGCCGTCACTGATCGTCTCCGCGTCTGCCACCGGCTCGTAGGTGACCCGGTCCCCCACCAGCCAGATGTCCCGGACCTCACCGTCGGGCAGCACCGTCCCGCGCACATGCAACACCATGCGTCGGTTCTACCCGACCGAACGCCTCCGGTCATGGCTCACCTCTGGTGTCCGCTCACCTTCCGGCCGGGTGTCCGCGGGCACAGCTCCCGGGGTCGATCCTGCCGAGCGTCAATCTTCTGGCTTGTCCGGTTCCCTTTCCGCGACTGTTCCGCTCGGCGCCCACGGTTTCTCTCCTCGCCACTCGCCCGAAGCTCGCAATTGCTGCGCAGTCCGGCGTCGGAGTGCCGACCTTCGGGTGTGCGCTCCCGCAGATGCCGTCCGCAATCGACGTCCCTGATGTTATCTGTTCGCAGCGTTTCTCCGCCCGGGGTTTCTATTCTTTCGCGGCGCCTTGTTCTCTCAGCGCGCAGTTTCCTTTCGGCCGATTCAGGAGGCATTTAGCTCCCGATTCAGCCCGGCCACACCGGAATCTGACGCCCCCGCGACCAGCTCGCCGACCTCCCGTCGGCGGGGCCGCACTTTGGCGCTTTGGCGCTTTGGCGCTTTCGGGCTTTGGCGCTTAGGCGCTTAGGCCTTCTGCCGCGAGTCCCGAGAGCGCTGGTACCGGAGGCCCGCGCCGAGGATCGTCCGAGCCAACTGGCTTCCTGCTTCGACGCCGTCGCAGGTCGGCCAACCCTACGAATCGAGCCTGAAGCGGCGTCCCGACCCCGACCCCAGGGCGAGGACCCGACCGGGCCGTCTGACCGCCCCGGGAAGGCCAGCCCAAACGATGGCGGACTCCACGCCGACCAGCCGATATCCGCGCTGGAGTTGTGGGCGGCTCGCTCGCCGGAGATTGCGCCGCCGACTCGCCGGTCGGACACGGCACAACTGGCTCGCGATTCGAGACCGGCTCACGGACCTTCATCGGCTCACCGGGCTGAACCGACTCACGGACCTGCACCGGCTCGCAGACCTGCATCGGCTTGCGGGCCTCAACCAACTCCCGAGCCTCAACCAACTCCCGAGCCTGAATCGGCTGGCGGGCCTTGGGTTGTGGGGAAACAGCGGCCTGCGTCGGGATTACGTATGCGGCGGCATGCAGGCGACGCAGCTTCCGGGCATGGCGTTGAATCAATCCCCATTCGCGGTGACGCGCATGGACGCGGCGGAACTCTTCGCCTTCAGCCGAATAGTTGCGGCGCTTGGTTCGGTCACGCATAGCGGCCACTTCCGCCCGATTGAACAACTGAAGCTGTCCCATGCATCAATTATCCCGCTAAGCCGTCATACCGCGTCAGTATTCGATCATGCCAACTTCGCTTTTTCAACGGCATCGATCGACGCTACTGTCGGTTAACGAAATCGCCCGGCGGGACTTCGGAAGTTCGACATGGCCGGCCGAATAAAAGGACACCGAGCATCACGACAACTGGGCCGGGTCGGTAGTGGCAGCTCAGCGGATGGCTGGCCTGCACCGGGGCGCTCCGATCAAGCAGATCCAACACTCGTCATTCACGGGGGATGAACTACCGATACCCCCAGTAACCAGGTTGCCCGCAGCGGAGGAAGCTCAGCCCAGTAAGCCCAGCCAAAGGAGCCGAGAGGCCATTGTCCCTCGCGTGAGCAACATCGATGACCGCCAGACCAATGACCGCCAGACCAATGACCGCCGGGCTGGCGATCGCCGGGCCGACGACCGTTGGGTTGGGTCAGGACTCGTCGCCGGGCTTTTTCTTCGGGTCCTTGGGCTGGTTGGTGAGCTTGTTGAAGTCCAGCTTCGGAAGCTTGAAACCCGGCGGCAGGCCCTGGCCGCCCGCCAGAGCGCTCGGGTCCATGCCCGGCGGCAGCTGGGGCATCCCACCGGGGAAGCCGCCCGGCAGGCCACCGCCGCCCGTACGCGGACGGTTGTTGCCGCCCTTGGTGCCCTTGCGCTTGTTCTTCGGGCTCTTCGTCGCCTTCCGCCGGGCGCCGGGCAGGCCCATCATGCCGCCCATCTGCTTCATCATCTTCTGCGCGTCGGTGAAGCGGTTGAGCAGCTGGTTCACGTCCATCACGGTCATCCCGGAGCCGTTTGCGATGCGGACCCGGCGAGAGCCGTTGATGATTTTCGGGTTGGTGCGTTCCTGGGGCGTCATCGAGCGGATGATCGCGGTGATCCGGTCGAAGTGGCTGTCGTCGAGCTCGGCCAGCTGGTCCTTCATCTGGCCCATGCCGGGCATCATGCCCAGGATGTTGGCGATCGGGCCCATCCGCCGGATCGTCACCAGCTGGTCGAGGAAGTCCTCCAGCGTGAACTGCTCCCCCCCGAGCAGCTTGGAGGTCATCTTCTCCTTCTGATCCTCGTCGAAGGCCTGTTCGGCCTGCTCGATGAGGGTGAGCACGTCGCCCATGCCGAGGATGCGGCTGGCCATCCGGTCGGGGTGGAAGACGTCGAAATCTTCCAGCTTCTCGCCGGTGGACGCGAACAGGATGGGCTCGCCCGTGACGTGCCGGACGGACAGCGCGGCGCCGCCGCGGGCGTCGCCGTCGAGCTTGGAGAGGACCACGCCGGTGATGCCGACGCCGTCGCGGAAGGCCTCGGCGGTGGTCACCGCGTCCTGGCCGACCATGGCGTCGATGACGAAGATGATCTCGTCGGGATTGACCGCGTCACGGATGTCGGCGGCCTGCTGCATCATCTCCGCGTCGATACCGAGCCGGCCGGCGGTGTCGACGATGACGATGTCCTTGGCGTTGCGCGTGGCGAAGGCGATGGAGTCCCGGGCGACCTGCACCGGGTCGCCCGCGCCGTTGCCGAGTGACGGCGCGTACACCTCGACGCCGGCCCGGCCACCGAGCACCTGGAGCTGGTTGACCGCGTTGGGACGCTGGAGGTCGGCCGCGACCAGCATCGGCTGGTGACCCTGACCCTTGAGCCAGCGGGCCAGCTTGCCGGCCAGCGTCGTCTTACCGGAACCCTGCAGACCGGCCAGCATGATCACCGTCGGCGGCTGCTTGGCGAACTGCAGCCGCCGGCCCTCGCCGCCCAGGATGTTGATCAGCTCTTCGTGGACGATCTTGATGATCTGCTGGGCCGGGTTCAGCGCCTGGGAGACCTCGGCGCCGCGCGCCCGCTCCTTCAGGGTCGCGACGAACGCCCGGACCACGGGCAGCGCGACGTCCGCCTCGAGCAGGGCGAGGCGGATCTCGCGCGCGGTGGCGTCGATGTCGGCGTCGGTGAGCCGGCCCTTGCCCCGGAGCTTGGTGAAAATTCCGGAAAGGCGGTCGCTCAGGGTGTCAAACACGAGTCAAGCCTAGCCGGAGCCGCGGAGTTCAGCGGTTGCGCATGCGGTAAGTGCGTTCGGCGGCCTCGATGCGGTTCCGGTTCCGCGTTCCGGGGGCCAGCGAGCGCTTCGTCCGGCCGTACAGCCAGACGCCGCCGCCGACCACGACCGCGCCCACGAGGATGTACACGAAGGCCCCCAGCAGCGCGTGCAGCAGCGCCAGCGCCACCCAGCCGACCACGACGACCCCGGCGATCGTCGCCACGAGGTACGCGATTGCCTTGCCCATGTTCCGGCCCTCCCAGTGAAGCACCCAGTCGTACTCCCCTCAACGATGCTCCTCCGATGCAAGGGCGTCCATCAGCACCTTCCCCGATCCGACCCGTAGGGGTCGGGGCATCGACCGCAACTTCCGCCGGATCCGGGCGTTGGGAGTCGTGACCCCGGCCCCACGGCGGAAGGACGAGGACGTGCCCGTACGGCGTTTCCTGCGGTTGCTGCCCTGGCGGATCCGGCGGCGCGCGTTCAGCCTGGTGCGCCGGCTGGTGGCCCGCTTACCGGCCCGGCACCGCCTGCGCACCGCCCGGCGGCTGATCCCGCTGACCCCCCGCCCGGTCCGGGTCGCCCCGGACGCCCCGGTGATGCGCGTCCGCACCGCGTCCGGACGGGTGACCGCCCGGCGTGACCCGGCAGCCGGCCCGGCCGGGGTCCGCCGCGACACCCTCGACGCCGTGGTCGCCGCGCTGGAGGCGGCCGGCGTGGACTGGTTCCGGATCCCGCACGCGATGCTCACCCGCTCGGCTGTGGCTGTGCCCGAGCGGGACCGGTCCCGAGCCGCGACCGGCCTGACCGCACTGGGAGCCACCGACGCCGGCCGGGACGTGCTGCGGGTGAACCGGCCGGTCACCGACCCGGACGGCGGCTGGGTACTGGGCGACCAGTACGCCTGCGAGGTCGAGTTCTGGCGGGAGCGCGACGGCTACCTGATCGGCCCGCGCCCCAATCCGGTGTGCGACGTGATCAGCGTCGACGAACCCGGGACCACCGCGCCGGAGTCGGTGTTCAGCGAGTTCGCGACGCCGGCGGACAGCACCCGGTACCGCACCCTCGAGGTGTTCGGCCGGCTCAGCCCGGACCGGATCGACTTCGCCGTCGACGCCGTCTACACCTGGGTGGACGGGTCGGATCCGGCCTGGCGGGCCCGCAAGGCGCAGGCGCTGCGGGCGAACCCGTGGGTGACCGGGGGCAGCGCGCACACCGCCAACTCGTCCCGGTTCGCCTGCCGCGAGGAGCTGCGGTACTCGCTGCGGTCGCTGCACTGCTTCGCGCCCTGGATCCGCCGGGTGTTCCTGGTCACCGACGGGCAGTTGCCGGCCTGGCTGGATACCGCCCACCCGAATCTGATCCCGGTCCGCCACGCGGAGATCTTCGGCTCGTCCGGGCGGTTGCCGACGTTCAACTCGCACGCCATCGAGTCCCGGCTGCACCGCATCCCCGGCCTGGCCGAGCACTTCCTGTACCTCAACGACGACGTCTTCCTGGGCCGCCCGGTCTCGCCTCGGCTGTTCTTCAGCCCCGGCGGGGTGACCCGGTTCTTCCCGTCGCCGGCGTTGGTCGACTCGGCACCGTCGTCGCCCGGCGACCTCCCGGTGAACGCCGCCGCCAAGAACAACCGGCGACTGATCGAGCAGGCGTTCGGCCGGGTGCTGACCCGCAAGATGATGCACACGCCGCACCCGTGCCGGCGCAGCGTGCTGGCGGAGATCGCGGACCGGTTCGCGCCCACGGTGGAGGCGACGGCGCGGCACCAGTTCCGGCATCCGGACGACCTGTCGATGCTGTCGTCGCTGCAGCAGTACTACGGCTACCTGTCCGGGCGGGCGGTGCCGGGTGAGATCCGTTACTCGTACGCCGATCTGGCCGACGCGGGCACGCCGATGAAGCTGGCCCGGATGCTGCAGCTGCGGCAGCTGGACGCGTTCTGCCTCAACGACACCCAGTCGGACGAGGCCACGGCGGCCGAGCAGGCGGCCATGCTGGCCGACTTCCTGCCCTCGTACCTGCCGTTCGCCTCGCCGTACGAACGGTCCACCTCCCGGCCGGCCCGGGTCGGCCGGCAACGTGTGACCCCGGCCGGTCAACGTGAAGGAGTCGCGGCGTGAGCGACGTGGTGATTCGGGCTCGGCTACGGGGGGATGCCGCTGGCCCGGCAGGCGGTGCGCGCCGGGCTGACCGTGCTCGGCTATGACGTCGACGCCGGCCTCGTCGCCACACTGGCCACCCGTCGGTCGCATGTGGACGATCTGCGCGACGGTGACGTGCGGGAGATGGTCGCGGGCGGATTCCCGCCGACGGCCGACGAGTCACGGATCGGCACGGCCGCCACCGCGGTGATCTGCGTGCCGACCCCGCTGTCGCAGGAGAACGGGCCGGATCTGTGCGCGGTCACCGCCGCCACCGAGGCCGTCGCCCGCCATCTGCGGCCGGGCATGCTGGTCGTCCTGGAGTCGACCACCTACCCGGGCACCACCGACGACATGGTCCGCCCGTTGCTGGAGGCGTGCTCCGGCCTGATCGCCGGCCAGGACTTCCACCTGGCGTTCTCGCCCGAGCGGATCGACATCGCCGACCGCCGGGAGTCGCCGGCCATCCCGCTGGCCCGGCAACTGCTGTCGCTCGGGGCCGTCCTGACCTACCACGACCCGTACGTACGGGACCGGATCGTGTCCCGCACCGACGATCTGGCCGGCGCCGTCGCCGCGGCCGACCTGGTGATCCTGGTGCAGAACCACCGCGCGTACGACGCGGACCACCTCGCCCGGCTGGCCAGGCGCTTCTTCGACACCCGGGGGGCGACCACCCGGCCGGAGGCCCATCGGCTGTGACGCCGACCCTGGACCGGCCGCGGGTCGCCACGAATCCGGCCCCGCGCACGGGGTTCCGGCCCGACATCGAGGGGCTGCGCGCGGTCGCGGTCCTGCTGGTCGTCCTCTACCACTGCGGCACGCCGTTCCTGCCGGGCGGCTACGTCGGCGTGGACGTCTTCTTCGTCATCTCCGGCTTCCTCATCACCGGGCTGCTGCTGCGCGAGTACGACCGCCACGGGCGCATCGCGATCGGCGCCTTCTACGCCCGACGGGTGCGGCGGCTGCTCCCGGCGGCGGCGGTCGTGGTCGCGGCCACCGTGGCCGGCGCGTACGTCTGGCTTCCGCCCCTGCGTGTGCCCGCGATCGCCGCCGACGCCTTCTTCACCACCGTCTACGGCGTGAACTACCACCTGGCCGCGGCCGGCGCCGACTACCTCAACGCCGACGTGCCGCCGTCGCCGTTGCAGCACTTCTGGTCGCTGGCCGTGGAGGAGCAGTTCTACCTGATCTGGCCGGTTCTGCTGCTCGTCGCGGCGCGGTTCCGGCGGACCGTTCCGGTGCTGCTGGTGGTCGTCGCCGGGTCGCTCGCGGTGTCGGTGTGGCAGACCCGGGCCAACCCGACGTGGGCCTACTTCGGGCTGCACACGCGGGCGTGGGAGCTGGCCGCCGGCGCGTTGTCGGCGGCGCAGTCCCGGCGGCTGCCGCGGATCGCGACGCCGGTCGGGCTGGTCGCCATCGTGGCCGCGGCGGTGCTGTTCACCGACCGGACGGCGTTCCCCGGATACGCGGCGGTCCTGCCGGTGGCGGGGGCAGCCGCGGTTCTTCTCGCCCGGGAACCGGATCGGGTGCTGTCCGTGGCGCCGATGCGGTGGCTGGGGCGGGTGTCGTACTCCTGGTATCTGTGGCACTGGCCGTTTCTGATGATCGGACCGGCCGCCCTCGGGCTGAGTTCGCGATCGGCGCTGGCGCTTCTCGCCCTGGTCGCCGCGGCCCTGACGCACGTGCTGGTGGAGAACCCGGGACGACGCTCCCGCCGGATGGTCGCGGCCGGCCTGGTGGTCAGCCTGGTCACCGTGGCCGGGTACGCCTGGTTGGCCCACGCCGGGCCACCGGCCACCACCACCGGTTACGCCGCCCCCCGGACGTCCAGTGTGGACGTAGCCTCGCTGCTGGACCGCGCTGTCCCGGCCGTACCGGCGAATCTGACGCCGACGCTGGCCCGCGCCACCGCCGATCAGCCGCAGCTCTACCGGGACGGGTGCTCGGGTGGTTTCACCGACGCGACCATCCACCGGCCGTGCGCGTACGGCGATGTCGCCTCGGCCACGACGGTCGTGCTGTTCGGCGACTCGCACGCCGGCGCCTGGTTCCCGGCGGTCGAGGCCGTCGCCCGGCAGCGCGGCTGGCGGCTCGTGGTGGTCACCAAGAGCGCGTGCTCGGCCGCGTCCGTCCGGATCATCCAGGACAAGCTCCACCGCCCGTACGACGAGTGTGTGCGCTGGCGCGAGTCGACCTGGAGCTACATCGCCTCCCTGCACCCGGCGGCCGTGGTGATGACCTCGGCGGCGGCCGGCGGCGACCTGGCCGGCTCCGCCGCCGACCCGGACGCGACCTGGGTGGCCGGCTGGGCCCGGTCGGCCGACCAGCTGGGCCGCACCGGCGCGAAGCTGTACCTGATCTCGGACACGCCCTACCAGCCCGGCGACGTCCCGGTCTGCCTGTCCGCGCACGCCCGCGACCCGGCAGCCTGCACCGTGTCCCGGGACCGGGCATTGCCGGAACCGGCCCGGCGGGCCCGGATCGAGGACACGCTGCGGCGGCGCGGGGTGACCGTGATCGACCCGACGCCGTGGTTCTGCACCGCCGTCCGCTGCCCGGTGATCGTCGGCAACGTGCTGGTCTACCGGGACGCCAGCCACGTCACGGCGACGTACTCCCGGCTGCTGGCCCCGCGGCTGGCGCACGTTCTCCGGCCGTGACCGGGCGCGTCAGCTCGGCGTAGATCCGCTGGTAGATCCGCGCGTTGGCGGCCCACGTCCGTTCGGTCCGGACCCAGGCGGCGCCGGCCTCGGCCAGCGCGCGGCGACGGTCCGGGTCGGCCAGCAGCCGGCGCAGCACTTCGGCCAGCGCGTCCGGGTCACCGGCGGCGAACAGTTCGGCCGCCCCGCTCTCGACGGCGATCGCGACCAGCGCCCGGACGTCCGACAAGACCACCGTGCGGCCGGTGGCGAACGCCTCGAACGGCTTCATCGGCGTCACCAGATGGCACACCTCGGCCGGCCGCCGCGGCACCACGAAGATGTCGATCAGCCCGTAGTAGCGCAGGATCTCGTCGTGCGGCACCTGCCCGGTGAAGGACACCCCGGCCAGCCCGAGCCCGGCCGCCTGCCGTTGAAGGTCCTCCCGGACGCTGCCGTCGCCGACCACCAGCAGGGCCACCGGACCGGCGCCGGCCACCTGGGCGTACGCGGTGATCAACGTGTCCACGCCCTCGTACTCGGCCAGCGAGCTGATGTACCCGATGACGATGGTGTCCGGCCCGATCCCGTGCCGGGCGGCCAGGTCGGGATCGCGGGTCACCACCGGGAACGCCGCCAGGTCGACCGCGTTCGGCACCAGCTCGATCCGGTCGGGGGCCACCCCTCCGGCGACGATCCGCTCGGCCATCACGCCGGCCAGGGTGACCACCCGGTCGGCCCGGCGGCGCACGTCGTCCTCGATGCCGCGGCGGCGCAGATACCGGTCGGGCAGGCCGTGGCGCTCGGCGTGCGCGGTCAGGTCGGGCCAGCCGTACCGCTGCTGCTGCCGGCTCAGGTACGTCTCCTCCCAGAAGCCCCGCGACTCGTACACCACCGGGATGCCGTACGCCGCCCCGATCGCCTCGGCGCTCAGCGCGTTGAGGAAGTCCGACGCCGCGTGCAGCACGGCCGGCCGCAGTTCCCGGACCAGTGCCGCCACGTTCGTGACGTGCGTGGCCAGCCAGGTGTCGAGCGGCGTGGTCAGCACGTCCGGACCGGGCAGGCGGTGGTACGGGACGCCGTCCACCACGTCCACCGGACCGGCGCCGAAACCGGTTTGCGTGACGACATGCGGGTCCAGGCCGGCGTCGCGCTGCGCGGTGACGATGTAGTGGGTGCGCAGCGTGTACCCGGCCTGGGTCTGCGGCAGCGACTTGCCGACCAGGTGCAGTACCCGGCCGTCGATCGGTGGCTTCCCCGCCGTCCACGGCTCGACCGGGGGGACGAACGCGCCCGAGGTGACGGCGATCTCGCCTTGCAGCATCGCCTGCACCCGGTGGTCGGTGGCGGTGTCCAGCACCCGAGCGGCCACCGCGAGCGCGTGGTCGTGGTAGCCCCAGCGGTGGAGGTGGTCGCGCAGCCGCCGGAGCGCCCCCGGGGTCGCGCCGGCGAAGTCGTGCCGGGCCGCCAGTTCGAAGGCGTCGAGCACGTCGCCCCGGCCGATCAGCGGACGCAGCACCCACGGCATGAGCTCCGCGGGATACTCGCGGCCGAGCGTACGACCCTGGTCGTGCACCTCGGCGGCCAGCGCCGACAGCACCCGGCGGGTCTCGGCCAGCCGTTCGCCGGTGGTGGCCGCGCGGACCTCGGCCCGGGCCGCCCGCCCGCGCAACCCGCGCACCTCCCCGCCCAGCGCGATCAGCGCCAGGATCAGGGTGAGGTCGATGACCAGCCAGGACAGTGTCGCCAGTCCGGCCAGCAGGACGACGCCGAGCCCGGCGTAGGCGGCTCGGCGCAGCGTTCGGCGGCTCATCACGACGGTTCAACGAGTGCCCCGCGCAGCGAGTCGTGATGTGCGCCGCCACCGTTGGACACCCGTGACTGTTCCCGTTCTCCACGTCACCGGGGCCCGGCCGAACTTCCCCAAGGCCGCCCCGGTGCTTCGCGCCCTGGCCGGACGCGGGGTGCCGCAGCGGTTGCTGCACACCGGCCAGCACTACGGCGACGCCATGTCGGCGGTGTTCTTCCGGGAGCTCGGCCTGCCGGCCCCGGACATCCACCTCGGCGTCGGCTCGGGCAGCCACGCCCGGCAGACCGCGGCCGTGCTCACCGGCATCGAGGACGCGCTGCTCGAGCTGCGGCCGGAACTGGTGGTCGTGTACGGCGACGTGAACTCGACGGTCGCCGCCGCGCTCACCGCGAGCAAGCTCGGCATCCGGGTCGCGCACGTGGAGGCCGGGTTGCGCAGCTTCGACCGGAGCATGCCGGAGGAACTCAACCGGGTGGTCACCGACCAGTTGTCCGACGTGTTGTTCGCCACCAGCGCGGACGCGGTCGCCCACCTGGCCCGGGAGGGGATCGCGGCCGGCCGGATCCACCTGGTCGGCAACCCGATGATCGACACCTTGCTGGCCCATCGGGACGCCTTCCGACCGCCCCCGTACGCCCGGTACGTGGCCGCCACGCTGCACCGGCCGGCCAATGTGGACGGCGACGCGGACGCGGCCGAACTGGTCAAGGCGCTGCACGTGGTGGCCGACCGGATCCCGGTGGTGCTGCCGCTGCACCCACGGGGGCGCGGGACGCTGGGCGCCGCCGGACTGTTCGACCACCCCGGGATCCGGGTCGTCGCGCCGCTCGGCTACCTGGACTTCCTCGGGCTGGTCAACGGGGCGGCGGCGGTGGTCACCGACTCCGGCGGGGTGCAGGAGGAGACCACGGTGCTGGGCGTGCCGTGCCTGACCGTACGGCCGAACACCGAACGGCCGGTGACCCTCACGCACGGCACCAACCGCCTGGTCAGCCGCTCCGAACTGCCGGACGCGGTCGCGGCCGCGGTGGCGGCGGGCCGGCCGGCGACGTGGCCGGTGCCGCCGTTGTGGGACGGCCGTGCGGGCGACCGGATCGCCGCCGTCATCGAGGACATCCTGTGACGCTGCTACTCGCCGCCGTCTCCGTGGTGCTGCTTCTCGGCCTGGGCGCCGTCGGGCTGGTCACCACCCGCCGCCTGCACCGGTCGCTCGACGAGATCGGCCACCGGCTGGAGCGGATCGACGAGGTCGAGCACGACGCGATCGACCGGGAACGCGGGCAGATGCGGGAAATCGAGGCCCTGCACCAGCTGTACGCCGACTTCCGGCCCCGGGCGCCGATGCCGTCCAGTGGCCACCGGGCACTCAACCCGACCGACCTGCTGGCGTTGCTGCACCTGGTCGAACGCCGCCGCCCGGCCGTGGTCGTGGAACTGGGCAGCGGAACCTCGACGGTGTGGCTGGCCTACGCCGTCCAGCGTTACAACGGCCGGCTGGTCTCGCTCGACCACGACATCCGGTACGCCGAGCGGTCCCGCGTCCAGGTGCACGCGCACGGTCTGGACGCGGTGGCCGAGGTCCGGGACGCGCCGCTGAACCAGATCGACGTGGAGGACACCGAGTACGACTGGTACGACCCGGACGCGCTGGAGGACATCGAGCGCATCGACCTGCTGGTGGTCGACGGGCCGCCGGAGTCGCTCGGCCCGTTCGCCCGTTATCCGGCCCTGGCCGCGCTCAAGCCGAAACTGGCGCCCGACGCGACCATCGTGCTCGACGACGTCAGCCGCGACGACGAGCAGGAGACCGTCCGCCGCTGGCTGCACGACGACGAGGCGCTCACCGTCGAGCCGGCTCTGCTGGGACAGCACGCGGTGCTGTCGTACGGACGGCCACCGGTCGCGGCCGGAACGTAGACCGCTCCTGCACCAGGTACCGGGGCCGCCCGCGTACCTCGTCGTGGATCCGGGCCAGGTACTCACCGATCACGCCCAGTCCGATCAGGACGAACGTGCCCATCACCAGCAGCAGCAGGATCACCGTGGGGAACCCGGCGACCGAGCCGCCGCGCATCCACCGGACCAGCGTCTGCACGCCGAGCACGACCGAGAACGCGGCGAATCCGAACCCGGCCAGTGTCACGAAGTGCAGCGGCGCCGAGCTGAACGAGGTCAGCCCGTTCACCGCGAGCCGGAACAGCGACCGCGCGGTCCACCGCGACGTGCCGCCCTCGCGGTGGTCGATGTCGACCTCCACGACCGCCCGCCGGAACCCGATCCAGCTGCTCGTGCCGCGGAAGAAGCCGGCGTGCTCGGGCAGGCTCAGCACCGCGTCGACGGCCGTCCGGGACAGCAGCCGGAAGTCGGTCGCGTTGATCAGGTCCACGCTGGTGAGCCGGGTGAAGGTGGCATTGAACAGCCGCGCCGCGAGCCGGTTGGGCAGCGACTGGCCGGTCCGGACGCGTTTGACCGCCTCGACCACGTGCACGCCGGAGTGCCACAGCCGCAGCATCTCCGGGATGACCGACGGCGGGTGCTGCAGGTCGGCGTCGATGACCACGACCACGTCGCCGGCCGCGTGCTCCAGCCCGGCCAGGACCGCCTGCTCCTTGCCGAAGTTGCGGGACAGCTGCACGCCGCCGACCCGGTGGTCGAGCAGACCGTGGTTGGTGATCCGCTGCCACGAGTCGTCGGTCGAGCCGTCGTCGACCAGCACCAGTTCGTAGTCGACGCCGGCCAGCACCTCACCCAGCCGCCGGACGAACCGGTCGATGCCGGCGCCCTCGTTGAACACCGGCGCGACCACCGAGACCAGCTCGCTCATGGTTCTCCTACTCGTGGGTGCAGAAGCGGACGCCGGCCTGCTGTTCCGCGGCGACGTCGAGCGATTGGTCGAACCGTTTCAGCGAGAACGCCGAAGAGGCGTACCGGGTGCGGAACTCGGTGCGCAACGCGCACCGGCGGACGTCACCGGCCGGCGAGCGGTCGAAGTCGGCCATCTCCAGCGCGACCTGGTTGGCCAGTCGTTGCGGGGCGCGCGGGCCGAGCTGGTCGCGGTAGCTCTTGTTGGCCGCGGTCGAGACCACCGCGGACAAGGTCAGCAGCACCACCAGTACGGCGATCCGGCGCCGTACGACCGCCTGCAGCACCCCGGCCAGCACCAGCGCCCCGGCGGTGGCGGTGACCGCGGTGTCCCGCCAGCCCTGCCCCCACCGGTGCTCGAGCACCACCGTCTGCACGTCGGCGTTGAGCGCACCCATCACCGCGGCCGGCAGCACCGCCGCCGCCCCGACGAGCGCCACCCCCAGAGCCGCCGGTCGCGACACGGGCGTCAACCGCGGCGCGTCGCGAACGGTCCGGCCGGCCAGCAGGCCGAGCACGACCAGGGCCAGCACCGGCACCGGCCAGGACCAATGACCATCCATCGTGGCCGATCGCCACATCAGCGGCGGCAGCCAGGCGACCGCCCGCACGGGGAGCGCCTCGAGCGCATGCGGACCCATCGCCACGTCGGAGCCGCGGTAGCACTCGCCGGACGTGCAGTACCCGCGGATCACCAGCCGGATCGCCGCGAAGACCGGCAGGAAACCCAGCCACAGCGACATCAGGGCACGGACACCGGCCGGAGAGCGCAACCCGATCCGGTGCCGGACGACCACGGCCACCGTGGCCAGCGGCAGCGCCAGGTAGACGATCTCGTTGACCCCGGCGAGCACCGCCCCGGCCCCGATCAGCAGCAGAACGCCCCACCAGCGCGGACGGCGGCGGATCCGGCAGACGGCCGCGGCCACTCCCAGCACCATCGCCGCCGACAGCAGGTAGAGCCCGCCGAACAGCACCGCCGGGCCGGCCGAACCGGCGGCCACGAACCCGCCCCCGGCGGCGAACGGCACCGTGGCGGCGAAGGTGCTGGGCGCGCGGTCGAACAACCGGCCCGGCGCCACGACGCTCTCCGCCAGCAGCACCGCGACCACGGTCAGCACCGCCGCAGCGGCGAACGACACCAGCCGGAACGGGATCGTCACGGGCACGCTGAACAGATCACCGAGGGTGTACGCGAGGAGGTCGAGCGACTTCTCCAGCATCCGCCCGAGCGGCCGGAAGTTCCCGAGCGTCAGGTAGCCGGGCAGCGAGTGCAGTGTGTGCGGCACGATCCGCAGCGGATCGTCGCGGAACAGTCCGCCGTGCCAGTACAGGTTGAACCGGTGGTCGGCGGTCGGGGCCAGCGCCACCAGCGGCATCAGCACCACGAACGGCACCAGCACCGCCCGGGCGAAGGCCCGCCGCCACAACGGCCGATGGTCCGCGGCCGGCCCCGACTGCGCCGGCCCCGGCCCCGCCGGGCGGGCCGGGGCGGGCGTGTCGAGGGACCGCTGGACGAGCGTCACGTGTCTGCAACGACGCCCGCGCAAGGTCGGTGACGCCGGTTGATCTCCGGACGGCCTACTCGGTGCGCAGCAGATCGGCGAGCGTCGGTGGGTCGTCGCGGTCGACGATGACCGTACGGGCGCAGCCGTGGTCGGCGAACAACCGCGCCAGCCGGTCGGCGAGCACGTCGTCCCAGCCGACCTCGGGCCGGTGCCGCTGCCAGGTCCGGGCGTCCGGCACGTACTCCAGCACCACGCCCGGGGTGTGCAGGCGGCGGAACGAGGGGCAGTCGGTGACCACCACCGGGACGTGGTCGGCGTCCACCACCACCCGCTGCCGTACGGCCCGCAGGAATGCCCCCAGGTCCTCGTGGGCCAGCCCGAAGGCCAGGTAGACGTGGGCCGGGACGGGCTCGGCGGGGCGGGCTCGGCGGGCCGCGGCCACGGCGGCCGGAGCGGGCCGGCGGCGCAGGCGCTGCATCGTGTCGATCGGGTCGCGGGCGAGCGCGGTCAGGGCCCGGCCGACCCGGTGGGTGGCGGACCGCTGCATCGCCCGGACCAGGTCGCGCTCTCGGTCCCGGTCGGAGACCAGCGCGTCGTGCCGGCCCCGCCAGTCGTCGCGTTCGGCCTCGATCATGCGCAGCCGCCCGGCGAGCGCGGCCAGTTCCCATCGGGCCCGCTCCAGGGCCCGATCCCGTTGCTCGAACGCTGGGGCTTCGGCGTCGGCACAGTCAGTCACGAGAGTCCTTTCCGGCGATCCAGGCCGCGGCGTCCGCGGCCCCGTTGGCGAATGCGACCTCGGCGCACCGCTGCGCCAGCGCCGCCCGCACCTCGGGGCGGCCCGCCTGTTCCAGCACCGCGTCCAGCCGTTCCGGGCGGTCCACGCACAGCGCCGCCCCGGCCGCGGCCGCGAACCGGGCGCGGGCCACCTCGTCGTGCAGAGGCGAGGCCTGGTCGGGGACGAACACCGTCGGCACCCGCGCGCTGAGCAGTTCGTGGAAGCTGGTGTAGTCGGCGCCGGCCACCGCGAGGTCGGAGGGCGGGCGGACGCCGACGATCGGCCCGCACGTGGTGATGCCGGTCCGGTCGAGCGCGGTCAGGCCCTCGTCCCCGGGGCCGGCGAACTCACCGGGCTCGAGGACTCCGTCGAAGGCGGCCGTCCGGCCCAGCCACTGGGCGCCCGCGCCGCGCCGCCACATGGCCTCCCGGATCCACAGCCAGCGCACGCCCGGATGGTCGGCGGTGGCGGCCAGGACGCCGTCGTGCGGCCGCCCGTCGACGACCACGGTGTCCGGCCGGTGCAGCTCGATGAGGTGGCGCAGGCGGTCCCGCAGCACCGCGGCCCACCGGGCGGCGGTGACTCCGAGTGCTTCACGGGACGGCACGTACTCGGCCAGGAGGCCCGCGTCGTGCAACTCCGGCAGCCGGTCCGACCCGGTGGCGACGACGACGTCGAACTCGCCGGCCAGATGCGGCGCGATGGCCAGCGTCCGATCCGGCTCGTCGGCGAGGAACAGCACCCGCCTGCGGTATACGTACGGCAGGTGTTTTTGCGGCGCCTCATCCGGCCCGGGGACGGGCGCGGGGCGGACGCCGAGCCGGGCCACGTGGGACTCCGGCCCGTAGCGGGCGGCGATGTAGGCGTCGGCCCGGGCGACCACCGCCCGGTACGCGGCCGGATCGGCGACCAGGGACCGGACCAGGTCCATCACCCCGGCCGGTTCGCAGTACAGCGCCGCGTCGCCGAAGATCCCGCGGAAATGCGGCCCGACGATCACCGGCACGCCGGCCGCCATCGCCTCGAGGATGGTCCGGCCGAACGCCTCGACCCAGTCCGGGTCGTGGAAGTAGACGAAGAAGTCGAGCGACGCCAGGAAGTCCCGGGGCGACTCGGCGCCGAACGCGAGGAGTTCCCATGTGGACGGACACCGGCCCAGCCGCTGCGTCGCGATCTCGCCGCCACCCAGGAACCGCACCCGCACATCGCCGCTCTCCGGGTACGCCCGGGTCAGCTGCGCCGGGTCCCGCGGCCACTTCACCGGGTCGGGCCGCCCGTGCCGCCCGAGCACCGGTGTCCCGGACGGTACGCGCGATGGCGAAGACCAGTCCGCCCGGTCGATGATCTCGTGCCAGTCCGGCGCCAGCGGCACGTCCGGCGCCACCCGCTCGACCTGCGCGCGGACCACCGGGCTGATCGGCGCCCACTCCACCGACGTCCCGAAGAGCCGCTCCACCCGGTCCTTGACCTCGGCGAACCGGTAGTGGCGCTCGGGATCCGCGGCGTCGCCGGGCGGCTGGTTGAGGACCAGGACGGTCCGGGCGGCGTGCACCTCGGGCACGGCCGCCGGTTCCTGCGTGAACAACCGTGGCTGCCGGATCAGCAACAGCCCGGCCGCCACGGAAGCGCCCTCGACCGCCAGATCGGCTTGACCGTCGCGCAGGCACTCGATGATCTGCGCCTGGAACGGCCGGTCGTGCTTGAGGTGCGGGGACGTCACGTGGACGAGCACGGTGGACAGGCCGGCGGCCGCCTGCGCCCGGATCTCGGCGACGATGCCCGCCGAGTTCCCGCCGGGATAGCGCAGGTCGGACAGAATCGCCACGTCGTAGACGTCCACTGCGCACCCCCGTCGCTCTCCTGCGGAATCAACGACGAGATCAAAAGGGCGATACGGACAATTCGCTCAGGCACGTCACGTCGTTGAGCAGTACATGCCGAAGATCACCGAACCCGATCCGCGCGCCGTCGCCGCGTTGCGCGCCGGCTCCGTCGCCGCGCGGGAGCCGCTGGCCCGGGCGGCCGCCGGGATCAGAGTCCGGGAACTGGTCGCCGCGGCCCGGGCCGGTGCGCTCCCAGAGGCGGCCGACCGGTGGCTGATCGGTGAGCTGGCCCGCGTGATGGCCTGGCAGGACCTGCGCCCGAGCGACCGGGCGGAGGCGCTGGCGCTGCTGGCCGCGGTGCGCGGCACCCATCCCGGGGACCACGCCCAACTGGCCTTCGCCGCCGGGGACCAAAACCTGGCCCGCGCGCTGGTCGACGCCGCCCCGGCGCCGATCGCGGCCGCGCTGCGGCTCGATCTGGGCGACGTCGACTGGTACCCGGCGTTCACCGCGCTCCTCCCGGCGCCCGCCCTCACGATCGCCGAGGGAGCCGGGCCGCGGTTCGACCGGATCGTCTCCGGGTTCGCCCAGCGCATCGGCGATCCGGAACGCGTCACCACCATCGTCACGACGTACGGCCCGGGTCCGGGGTTGATCACCGCAGTGCGCTCGCTGATCGCGCAGACCTGGACCAACCACGAGATCCTGGTCGTCGACGACGGCTCGCCGGTCGAACACGACGACGTCCTCGGGCACGCGGCGGCGCTCGATCCGCGGGTGCGGGTGATCCGGCTGCGCGAGAACGCCGGGACGTACGTGGCCCGCAACACCGGCCTGGACGCAGCCACCGGCGACTACGTGACCTTCCTGGACTCCGACGACTGGGCGCACCCGCTGCGGCTGGAACGACAGGTGGCGCCGCTGCGGGCCGACCCGGACATCTTCTCGACCACGTCGGCCGCCATCCGGGTGACCGAGGATCTGCAGATCAGCCGGCTCGGGTTCGCGGACGTCCGGTCGTACAACATCTCCTCCCTGATGTTCCGGCGGCAGCCGGCGCTGCGGCAGCTCGGCCGGTTCGACCCGATCCGCAAGGGTGCCGACGCCGAATACGTCGAACGCGCCCGCGCGTTGTTCGGCCGGCCCGCCACCCACCACCTCGCGGGCGAACCGCTGGCCCTGATCCGGCTCTCCCCGGGCTCGCTGTCCAGCGCCGACTACGGGCCGGGCTGGATGCACCCGGCCCGGCGGTCCTACCGCTCGGCCTTCCAGGCCTGGCACCGCCACGTCGCCGCCGGGACGGCCGACCCCACGCGCGTACGGGCGTTCGCCGCGCCGCGCCGGCTGACCGGGACGACCGGCCCCGAGCGGTACGACGTCGTGCTGGCCGGCGACTGGACCCGCCCGGCCGACACCGCCCTCGGCCGGCTGCGAGCACTCGCCGCGCACGGTCTGCGCGCCGCCCTGCTGCACCTGGACACGCCCGCCCACCTGCGGACCGGCCTGGACAACTTCGACCTCGACGTACAGGACCGGATCAACTCCGGCGAGGTGTCGCAGGTCGAGCTGTGCGACGACGTGCACGCCCGGCTGGTCGTCGCCACCGGGCCCGAAGTGCTGCGGCACGCCCCGGACGCCCGCAGCCGGTTGCGCGCCGGCCGGGTGGTGATCGAGGCGACCGCGAGCAATCCGGCGGCGGCCCGGGCGGCCCGGCGGCTGTTCGGGCCGGACCCGCTCTGGGCGCCCGCCGGTCCGGACGGGCGGCAGCAGTTGTCGGCCACGCCCGGCGGGCTGGCCCTGGCGCCGGTGGACCTGCCGGGCACGGTCGACGCCGACGCCTGGCGGCTGGACCGGCGCGGCCCGCGGACCGACCGGCCGGTGGTCGGCCGGCACTGCCTCGGTGACGCCTACGAGTGGCGGCGGCTGCGCGACGAGCTGCCGGACAGCGCCCGGATCGACGTCCGGCTGCTGGACGGAGCCGGAACCGCGCGGCGGGCCTTCGGCCGGTTCGGGCCGCCGCGCAGCTGGCTGGTCTACAGCGCCGCCGACCTGAGCCTGCGCAGTTTCCTCTACCAGGTCGACTTCTACCTGCACCTGCCGGCCGACCGGGCGCCGACCGACCCCGACCCGGTGGTGCTGTCCGCGCTGGCCGCCGGCTGCGTGGTGCTGCTGCCGTACCGGTACGCCGGCACGTTCGGCGAGGCGGCGGTCTACTGCACCCCGGACGAGGTGCCGGACACCGTACGGCGCCTGCACGAGCGCCGGACCGCCCTGCGCGAGCAGAGCGAACGCGGCCGGGAGTTCGTCCGGCAGCGCCACGGACACGAGCAGTTCGCCGATCGGGCCGCCACCTTGGTCGCCGGCACCTGAACCGCAACCGGCCGGGACCCCGGCCGGCCACCTGATCCCGCCGGGCAACCGGCGTGCACCGCAATCCCGACGGGTTACCCGTCCGGCAACTGAAGGGCGACGGGAGGGCACCGTAGGAAGCATCACGACCGAGCGCGTACCGCCGAATTGAGATGGCGTAACCCGGTAACAACGCCGGGGGACATCGTCGAAAGGCAGTCACCTGATGCGCTCGATCGTCCGTCGTCTCGTCGTTCTCGCCCTCGCCCCGATCGCCGCTGTCGGCGTCGTCGCGGTCGCGTCTCCGGCTGACGCCGCCACGGCCCCGCTGACGGTGCAGCTGCAGACGGCCATCCTGGCCGGCACCAACGCCCAGCGCGCCCTGCACGGCTGTGGCCCGCTGCGCCTGGACGCCAACCTGTCCAAGGCCGCCCGCGGCCAGAGCGCCTACATGGCCAAGTCCGGCGTGTTCAGCCACATCGGCAGCGCCGGCTCGACGTTCGACGCCCGGATCAAGGCGACGGGCTACACCGCGCCGCTGTCCGAGAACATCGCCTGGGGCTACCGCACCGGCGCCGGCGTCATCACGGCGTGGATGAACAGCGCCGGCCACCGCGCCAACATCCTCAACTGCTCGGCCAGGGCCGTCGGCGTGGGCGCGGTCATCGCCGCCAACGGCAACCCGTACTACACCGAGGACTTCGGATCGCGGTAATACTTCGCTCGATCGCACTGTATTCATTCGCTCGATCGCACTGTTTCATTCGCTCGATCGCGCGTGCGCCGCTGAAGCTGATGAGTTCGGCCGGCGCCCGATGGCGGCTTCGCCGGCAGCGTTCGTCGGCCGAACTCATCAGCGCGGCAACGCGCTCCTCGCTGAATGACTCCCGGACCGGCCCCCGCCCGTCCGGAAGTGCGAGCTGCCCCCGCTGCTCGCACCGCGACCCCCGCCTTCCCCCGAGGCGGGGGTCGCGTTGTTTCATTCGCTCGATCGCACTGTTTCATTCGCTCGATCGCGCGTGCGCCGCTGAACCTGATGAGTTCGGCGCGACAACGCGCTCCTCGCTACGAACTCGCCGTCGCGAGCGGGCCGTAGGCCCAGGCCGTGTAGCGACCGGCCAGCGGGCGCTGCGGGACCAGTTGGGGTGCGAGCTGGCGCGGGGCCACCCGCGGCGCGTCCTCGGCGACCACCGCCGCGCCTTCGGCCAAGCGGCGGCCGAGCACGTGCAGTGCCGGCGGCAGCGCCTCGGCCGGGCCCAGCGGCGCCGGGCCCTCGACCAGCAGCAGGTCGATGTCGTGCAACGCGTCGAGCGCGTCCACGTCGTACCAGTCGACCGGGCCGTTGTCCACGGTCAGCTCGGTCAGCGGCGCGTGCAGCACCTCGACCGTGTTGAGGTCGTGCGCGGTCAGCAGGGCGCGGGTCCGCTCCGCGTTCGCCGCGTCGTGATCCACCACGACCAGCCGGCCACCGGTCTTCTCCAGCGCGTACGCCAGCCACACCGCCGACGCCGTACCGCCCAGGGCCACCACCAGCTGGGGCGACCGGCTGCGGACCAGATGCAGCAGGCCCAGCAGATCGGACGGATGCAACGCGACACCGCCCGGCGGCATCGGCGCCCGCGGGGTCAATTCCTGGAACAGCTGCACCAGCGCCTCGATCTCGCCGCTCTGCGCGCGCAGCAACGCCTCCGCCGCCCGCGGGGTGAGCCGGTCGGCGCCGGTGATCGCGTCCCGCAGTTCCTGGTGCCGGTCGCCCGCGGCCAGCCGTTCCTTCTCCACCGCGGCCACCACCCGGCGCTGCAACTGCTCGACCACCAGCCGCAGGTCGCGGACCGAGGCCTGCTCCGCGGAGTGCAGCAACCGTACCCGCCGGACCAGGAAGACCACCGCGGCCAGCGTGGCCACCAACAGCACCGCGAGCAGCGAGACGGCCAGCGCCACCTGCCCGGCGGCGGCCGACACGGCCACGCCGGCGGACACCACCGCGGTCAGCGCCAGCGCCACCACCTGCCGCGACGACAGGCTCTGCAGCCGCGCCGACTGCCGGCGGCCGAATTTGACGAGACTGCTGCTCATCCGCCACCTCCTCACTGCATCGGTAACGCGGCGCCGGCTCCGGCCGTTACGGGCGGGTTGATCAACTCGGTGATCCGATCGGCGAAGGCGTCCGGCGGGTGGGCTCGGGCGACCACGGCGCGGGCCCGGCTGCTCTGCTCGGCGTAGAGCGCCGGGGTGGTGGCGTACCGGCGGATCAGCGGGGCGACGTCGTCCGGCTCGGCGTAGACGGCGGCGTCGCCGTGGATGGCGGCGTACCGCTCGGGGAGCACGACCACGCATCCGGCCGCCGCCGCGGCGAGTGCCGGCCGGGAGTACGTCTCGGTCACGCGCCGGTGCGGGAAGTGCAGGTAGAAGTCGAGCTGATGGAAGAACGGCCGGGGCGCCAGGTCGGCGGCGTGGTAGGCCAGCCAGCCGGCCGGCACCTCGACCGGGCCCGGTGGCCGGTCCGGGAGCCGCAGCCGGACGTCCACGTCCGTCAACCGGCGCAGCACGGCCAGCGCGTCGGGCACGTCGGCGGGCCACCCGGCGGCGTCGCACAGGTCGGTGCCGACGACCGGCAGCTCCGGCGAGCTCGCGGTCCGGTCGGACACCCACCCGCCCGGCGCCACCACCGTCGGCAGGTCGGTACTGGTCAGCGGCAGCCGCGGGTCGGAGGTCCGCAGCGCCGCCCGGACCCCGACGTCCTGCGGGCACCACACCGGATCCACTTCGAACAGTCGCAGGGCGGCCGCGGTGCAGGTGGCCGGGACGTACCGCCGGTCCACGCCGTCGCCGCGAGCCGGCGCCCGGTCGGCCACCACCAGTGCCCGGTGGGCCCGGATGCCGGTGACGTCGGCGGTGGCGAACTGGAGCACCGACGCCTGCCGCACGATCAGCAGCCGCGCGTCCGTACGCTCGGACAGCAGCACCTGGTCGACCCGGCCGTCGTTGATCATCTCCTGCACCGGCGCGGCCAGCGGCGCCCGCTTCAGCAACACGGCCCGGTACGACTCCATCTGCGCCACCGCCACCCGCAGCCCGGCATCGGTCAACGCCCGAAGCTCGTCGACCGCCCCGAACTGGGTGCCCTCGAGGAACCGCCAGTCGGCGACCACCACCACGTCGTACGACTGCGTACGGGACTCACCGGTGAGCAGATGAGCCGGCGCGGCGAACGGCCGGCCGTGCCCGTCGGCGGGCCGGTACGGTTCGGCCTCGCCCCGCGCGACCAGGTGGTGCCAGCGCAGGTACGCCGAGCTGTAGGCGACCCGCGCCGGGTGCATCCAGTGGGCCCGGATCTCGGCCCGGGACAGCGAGTTCGCCGACAACCGGATCAGCGCCAGCGGATCGCCGCCGACGTGTTTGACCGACCGGGCGCCGAACGCGGCCTGGATCCGTCCGATGTACTCGGAGTCGGCGGCCTTGCGGACCCGGTCGAACCAGCCGACCTTGCCGGTCACCACGGTCCGCCGGAACAGCAGCGACGACGGGTTGAGCCGCCCGCTGCGCACGCCGATCCGGGTCAGCCGCAGGTCGTCGGTGACCGAGACGCCGTCGGACGTGGTGGCGTACTGGGCCCGGCTCTGCAGCAGCGGCTGCACCTGCAGCTCGATCCGGCGCGGGTGCGACCAGTCGTCCGAGTCCTGGAACGTGACGAACTCGCCGCCGGCCGCCTCCACGCCGGCGTTGCGGGCCGCGTACGTGCCGACGTTGACCGGCAGCCGGATGAGCCGGATCCGGTCGCCCAGGCCGGCCGCCCGGTCCAGCACCGGCTGATACTCGACCGGCGACGCGTCGTCGACCAGCAGGATCTCGATGTTGGTCCAGGTCTGGTCGAGGATCGAGCGGACCGCGGTGAGCAGCCCGTCGTCCGGTCGGTAGGCGGTGACCACCACGGACACCCGCTGCGGCGCGTCCACCGGCTCGGCCGGCGCCCGGGTGACCAGCCGGTCGAAGGCCGTCAGCGAAATGTCCCCGGCCAGCGACGGCCACGGCTTGGGCAGCAGCGTCCGGAACACCGTCAGCCACGGCTCCATCGGCTGGGCGGCGACGAACGGGTTGAGCAGGTCGATCTCCAGTCCCTCGCGGACCACCGGGGTCATCGCGGGGTAGGTGTCGAGCAGCTCCTGAGCCTTCTCCGGGCCGTCCCAGGCCAGCGCCAGCTGCGCGTGCAGGCCCTGGTTGGCCGGGGTCAGTGCGGACGCCCCGAGCGCACCCCGGATCAGCTCGTAGACGGCGAGCGCGTCCCGGCGGTCGTCCGGCAGCATGTCCTGCAGGGCCAGGGTCTGGGCGAGCGCGGCCAGTACGGCCGGGTCGATCCGCCGGCGGTGCCGGGCCAGCCAGCGGCGCCGCCCGGCCCGGGCCGCCGTGAGCAGATCGTCCAGCGTGCCGGCGCTGCCGAGCGCGGCCCGGGCCAACAGGGCGCGGGCCTCCAGCGACCGGTTCCGGACGGCGGTGGCGGCGAGCGCGTTCCGCCGCGCCGGCCCCATCGCCGACAGGTAGTCGTCGAGGACCTGGCCGTACGGATCCCGCATGCGCGCACACCTCTCCGGCGACTGTCCCGGAGCCACCCAACAGGGCAAACGGATCCGGCGTGGCGGAGGTGACGGCAGGAGTCAGACGGCGGCCAGCACGGCGACGGTGACCCGGTCCCGTTCGGCCGCCTCGGTCCAGCCGCCGACCAAGTAGAACGCGTCCACCACATCCCCGCCGAGGGTGGAGATGCGGGCCGCCCGGACCTCGGCCCCGGCGTCGTCCAGAGCCGTGGCGACCCGGTAGAGCAGGCCGGCCGAGTCGGCCGCCCGCAGCTCGAGCACGGCCGCGTCGGTAGCGACGTCGCGGTGCCAGACCACCCGCGGGGACGCCGCCTCGCCGCGGGCGCTCATCGCCCGGGCCCGCAGCCGCTGGGTCACCGACACGTCGCCGGCGGCGACCCGGCGCAGGTCGGCGGCCAGCGCCACGGGATCGTAGGGCGAGCCGTAGCGGGGCGTGGTCCAGAACTCGACGATGGCCCGGCCGTCCACCGCCGTCGCGTCCGCGGCCACCACCTCGAGCCGGTGCATGGCCAGGCAGGCGGCCACCGCGGCGAGCAGCCCGCGGCGGTCGGAGGCGGCCACGGCCACCCGGTCGCCGTCCAGGTGCACGGCGGGCAGGTCGCCGTCCAGCAGTTCGGGATCGGGCTCGGGTGGCGCCGGCAGCTCGCCGGTGTCGAGCGCGGTGTGTACCCGGCGGACCAGCTCGGCGATCAGCCGGCCCTTCCAGTCCGACCAGGCCGCCGGTCCGGTGGCGTGCGAGTCGGCCCGGGCCAGGGCGTGCAGCAGGTCCAATGTGGTGGTGTCGCCGACCGCCTCGGCCACGGACGAGATGGTGAGCGGGTCGGACAGGTCGCGGCGGGTGGCCACGTCGGGCAGCAGCAGGTGCAGCCGGACCAGCTTCTCGATGGTGGCGACGTCGGCCGGCGGCAGCCCGATCCGGGTGGCGATCTCGCCCGCGATCGGCGCGCCGACGTCCGAGTGGTCACCGTGGAGGCCTTTGCCCACGTCGTGCAGGAACGCGCCGATCAGCAGCAGGTCGGGCCGGTCGACCTCGCGGGTGAACTTGGTCGCCTCGTACGCGGCCTGCACCAGGTGGCGGTCGAGCGTGTACCGGTGGATCGGGTGGTGCTGCGGCAGGCTGCGCATCCGCGCCCACTCCGGCAGCCAGGCGTCGATCAGGCCGTACCGGTCGCAGGTCTCCCAGGCGGGCAGCAGGCCGGCGCCCGACCCGAGCAGGCTGACCAGAGCCGCCCGCGCGACCGGCGGCCATGGCGCGGGCAGCGGCGGGACGAAGGAGGCGAGCCACTCGCAGGTGGCCCGGGCG
Organism: uncultured Actinoplanes sp.; assembly: GCA_964236515.1. GTDB lineage: Bacteria > Actinomycetota > Actinomycetes > Mycobacteriales > Micromonosporaceae > Actinoplanes. The sequence continues at coordinate 109,148 of CAXSDA010000020.1, read as the reverse complement.
ATCGGCAGCTGCACGGTGGCGGCGGCCGCGGCCACCCGCAGCGACAGGCTGGGGTCCGCGACCGGGCCGATGGCGGTCCGGGCCAGCACGAGTTCGCCGTCCTGCTCGACCACGTCGCGGGCCACCGGCCGGCGGACCGGCGCGCCCGGCGGCATTCCGCGGCGGCGGCCGCTGCGCAGCCGGTCGGCGGCCCGCCAGGCGTCGTCGAGGGCGTGTGCGATGGTCCGGGCGTCACCCGACACCCGCCGCAGCAGCGCGTCGCCGTCGTCGAGTTCGAGCAGTTCGGCCACGGCCGCGCGCTCCTGCGCGACCAGGCGATCGACCCGCCGCCCGACCGCCAGGTGCAGCGCGTCGCGGGTGTCGAGCAGGCGCAGGTTGGCCGCGCGTACGGCCGGTCGCATGGTGTCGGCGACCCCGGCCCGGCCGATGCCGCGCAGCAGGGTCACGTCGCGCAGGCCGCCGGCCGACTCCTTGAGGTCGCCCTCGAGCAGAAAGGCGAGTTCCCCGTGGGTGGCCCAGCGGGTCGAGGTGATCTCCCGCAGCGACGGCAGCAGCCGGACGGCGGTTCGCCGCCACTGGTCGGCGGCGGCCGCGATGAGCTCGGCCGACAGGGTGGCGTCGCCGGCGACGTGCCGGGCGTCGAGCAGGCCGAGGGAGACCTTGGCGTCGTCGTGCGCGACCGACAGCGCTTCCGGGAGCGTACGGACGGAGTGGTCCAGGCCGAGACGGGCGTCCCAGATGGGGTACCACAGGGCGGAGGCGATCCGGTCGACGCCGGCGATGCCGTTGTGCAGCAGCACCAGATCGAGGTCGCTGTACGGCGCGCAGTCGCGCCGACCGAGGCCGCCGACCGCGATCAGGCTGACGCCGAGCAGATGGCCGGGGAACAAATCGGTGAGCCAAGCATCGAGCGCCGCTGCCCGTTCGGTACGGGCGGCGGCGCCGATGTGCTCGCGTAGTTTGTCGAGCGAGCCGCCGGCCGGGCGCGAAGGCGGGGCCGGCGGCTCACTCAAACCGATTGACACAGTGCTGATTCCCTTAGGGTCAAACCCGCAAAAGCAGGATCAGAGCGCGTCGAGACCGCGCTCGCCGGTACGGACCCGGATCACGTCGTCCACGCTCGTGACCCAGACCTTCCCGTCGCCGATCTTGCCGGTCTTGGCCGAGGTGACCACCGCGTCCACGACCTTCTCGACGTCGATCTCATCGGTCAGCACCTCGACCTTGATCTTCGGCAGGAACTCCACCGTGTACTCGGCTCCCCGGTACACCTCGGTGTGGCCCTTCTGCCGTCCGTACCCCTGTACCTCGCTCACGGTCAGGCCGGCCACGCCCAGGGCGTGCAGCGCCTCTTTGACCGCATCGAGCTGGTACGGCTTGATGACCGCGGTCACCAGCTTCATACTCAGTCCCTCCATCGGAGCAGTCATCAGGAGAACTTAACCGGCGACCTTCTGGCTGACATCAGCCCGGCCGTCAGCGTCGACCGACGCCTTCGAGTCGAGCCCGGCCATGGCAAACGCGCCACCGCCGCCGCCCCCGGTGGGGGTGAAGTCGTACGCGGTCTCGCCGTGGTCGGCGATGTCGATGCCGCCGATCTCAGCGTCCTCACTGACCCGCAGGAGTCCGACGGACTTGAGGATGAGGGCCAGGGCCGCGGCGACCGCGAACGAAAACACCGTGACCGAGGCGGTGGCGACGAACTGCCGCCAAAGCTGGTCGAAGCTGCCGCCGTAGAACAGCGACTTGTGCGTGACGACCGCGTTCACCCCGGCGGTGCCGAACAGACCGATCCACAGGGACCCGATCCATCCACCGACGAAGTGGACGCCGACCACGTCGAGCGAGTCGTCGTAGCCGAGCCGGTACTTCAGGCCGACAGCCAGGGCGCAGACCGCACCGGCGACGATACCGAGCAGGACCGAGGCCATCGGCGGGATGAAGCCGCAGGCCGGGGTGATGGCGACCAGGCCGGCCACCGCACCGGACGAGGCGCCGACCATGGTCGGCTTGCCGTCCCGGATCCACTCGACGATCAACCAGCCGCAGAGCGCGGCGGCGGTCGCGAGCTGGGTGTTGACGAACGCGGTCGCGGTGACCGTGTCCACCGTCAGCTCGGAGCCGGCGTTGAACCCGAACCAGCCGAACCACAGCAGGCCGGCGCCGAGCGCGACGAACGGCACGTTGTGCGGCCGCATGTTCTCCCGCGGCCAGCCGACCCGTTTGCCCAGCACGAGGGCGACGCCCAACGCGGCCGAACCGGCGTTGACGTGCACCGCGGTACCACCGGCGAAGTCCAGCGCGCCCAGGTTGGCGCCGATCCAGCCGCCGCCCCAGATCCAGTGCGCGACCGGCACGTAGACGATGGTGAACCAGCCGAAGGCGAAGATCACCCAGCCGCCGAACTTCAGCCGGTCGGACAGCGAGCCGCTGATCAGGGCGACCGTGATGATGGCGAACATCATCTGGAACACCATCACGACGTAGGTCGGGATGCCGATCCCGGCGCCGGCGACCTGCCACTCCTCGCCCGAGAAGCTGGTGCCCGTGCCGAGGTACTGGGTGAAGCTGCCCAGGATCTTGTTGGTCCCGGAGCTGGAGTTGGTGCCGAAGGCGAGGGTGAAGCCGTACAACGCCCACAGTACGGAGATGAGCCCGATACACGAGAAGCTCATCATCATCATGTTAAGCATGCCCTTGGCACGGTTCAGGCCGCCGTAGAACAGCGCCAGGCCGGGGGTCATGAGCAGAACGAGCGCCGACGACAGAAGCAACCAAGCGGTATTGCCGGTATCGACGTGCACGCTGCCTCCTCTCGGATTAGGTGATGTCACTGCCACGCGACCTGGGAGGCAGCATCGCCTGTCGGCCGGTTCGTGGCGGAAGCCTTCCGGTCGGCTGTTTCGAGCACGGTCTACGCGCGATTTCCGGCGCGTGACGGGTTGTTTCGTACGTGTGAAGAAACCCTCACAGCCCGTACGGCGAATACCCCTGTACTGGGACAATAGCCGCTTCGAAATCCGTCGTAGGAAAGATCAACAGGCCACGCGACGGTTATCTGAGCGCGTACTCGAGGGTGTGCCGTTCATAATCGAGCAGCCGCAGATCGCGCATCGGACGCCGCAGATGACCTTTGTGCACGATGCGGACGAACGCCGGGTCCCCGGCCGACGCCATCCGCCGGATGCCCTCGACGTGGTCCACGATCCGCTTCCGGATTGTCCGGATCAGGCGGTGCCGGTCACGCGGGATCAGCCCGTACGCGTCGGCGAACAGCCGCAGCCGGCGCGGCCGGTTGGGACGCTTCCATCCCAGCGTGTACGAGTCGCGGTCGCTGAACAGCGGCACCCACGTCCAGGCGGCGTAGGCCACGTCGTAGATCCGCGCACCGGGCGACGCGAGGTCGAAGTCGATCAGCGCGAGCGTGCCGTCCGGGCGCCAGACGACGTTGTGCGGCGCCGCGTCGTGGTGACAGATCACTTCGGCGTCCGGCGGGGGCGGCCCGAACGAGCGCCACACCGACCCGGGTGGGGCGCGGAATCCGTACTGGGCGTCGTGGAACATCCGCAGCATGGTGGCGACCGTGACCAGGGCCTCATCCGTGACCCAGTGCGGGGCCAGTGGATACTCCCCGCACTCGCCGTCGAGGTACGACAGCACCTCGCGGCCCCGGTCGTCCATGCCCAGCGCGTGCGGCGACCCGGTGAAGCCGACCTGCTGCAGGTGGTTGAGAAGGGCGTGCACCGCGGGTGTCCACGGTCCGGCGTTGCGCCGGACGGTGTCGCCGACCCGCGAGACGGTGCTGACGTTGCCGCCGTGCAGCGGGATCTCGCGTACGGGATCCTGCGTCACAGACAACCTCCCGTCGCCGCCATCGACTTCATCCGAGCCTACGCGTCGCTTCCAAGCAGGGCCTCCACGAAAGCGGCGGGCTCGAACGGCGCCAGGTCGTCCTTGCCCTCCCCCAGGCCGATGAGCTTGACCGGGATACCCAGCTTGCGCTGCACGGCGATGACGATGCCGCCCTTGGCCGTGCCGTCCAGCTTGGTCAGCACCACCCCGGTCACGTCCACCACGTCGGTGAACACCCGGGCCTGCTCGAGGCCGTTCTGCCCGGTGGTGGCATCCAGGATGAGCAGGGTCTCGTCGACCGGGCCGTGCTTCTCCACCACCCGCTTGACCTTGCCCAGCTCGTCCATCAGGCCGACCTTGTTCTGCAGACGGCCGGCCGTGTCGATCAGCACCGTGTCCACGCCGGTGTCGATACCCCGTTTCACGGCGTCGAAAGCCACGCTGGCCGGATCGCCGCCCTCGGGCCCGCGGACGGTCTCGGCGCCGACCCGCTCACCCCAGGTGGCGAGTTGCTCGGCGGCCGCCGCCCGGAACGTGTCGGCCGCGCCGAGCAGCACCGTACGGCCGTCGGCGACCAGCACCCGGGCGATCTTCCCGCAGGTGGTGGTCTTGCCCGCGCCGTTCACGCCGACCACCAGCACCACCGCCGGCCGGCCGTCGTGCGGAGAGGTCGCAAGGCTGCGGTCCATCTCCGGCTCGAGCGCCGACACCAGTTCCTCGGACAACTGCTCGCGGACCCCGGACACGGTCCGGGTGCCCAGCACGCGGACCCGCTCCTTGAGCCGCTCCACGATCACGCCGGTGGCCTCGACGCCGACGTCCGCGCCGATCAGGCTGTCCTCGATCTCCTCCCACGCCTCGTCGTCGAGGTGGTCCCGGGCCAGCACGCTGAGCAGGCCGCGGCCGAAGATGTTCTGCGAGCGGCTGAGGCGGGCGCGCAGCCGGACCAGGCGGCCGGCGGTCGGCTCGGGCCGCTCCACCTCCGGCGTCTCGACGACGATCGCCGCCGGCTCCTCCGCCTCGACCGGCGCCTCGGTCGTGGGCGGCCGCTCCAGCGTCGTCGTCGCCGATGCGGACCCGGCCGGCGGGATCTGGCGGCGGCGCAACCTCGGCACCATCAGGCCGACGGCCCCGATCACCAGGACGACCAGCAGGATCACAGCGGCAACCAGGTACTCCATGCTGGAAATCCTGACAGATGCCGACCGGCGGCGCGGCACGGCCCGGAGGTGTCACCCGACACCCCCGCCGGAAAGATCTTGGTTGGCGGATCGGCCGCCGTCTGAGGAGGATGAGAGTCCCCACCCCGCACGGAGGCCGACCCGATGACCGCACACCTGCTGATCGGGCCGGTGCTGCGCCGGGTCGAGGGCGACCGGGCCACGGTCTGGGTGGAGACCACCGAGCCGGCCCGGGTGCAGGTCGAGGCCTCGCCGGGTTCCGGGGAGTCGGCCACGTTCTCCGCCTACGGGCACCACTACGCGATCGTGACGGTCACCGGCCTGACCCCGGGTGCCGACCATCCGTACCGGCTGCGGCTGAACGACCGGGAGGTGTGGCCGGCGCCGGACGACCGCTACCCGCCGCCGGTCATCCGGACCCGGGCGGCGGGCGAGCCGGTACGCCTGATCTTCGGGTCGTGCCGGGAGGGCACACCGTCGTCGGCCACGCGCAAGCTGCCGCCCGACGCCCTCGACGCGTACGCCCGGCGGCTGATGGCCCACCCGGACGACCCGGAGGTCCGGCCCGACCTGATCGTGCTGCTCGGCGACCAGGTCTACGCCGACAACACCTCGGCCAAGGTCCGCAATTTCCTGCGCCGGACCCGGCCGGTGGACCACGACGGGCCGGCCGACGAGGTCGTCTCGTTCGACGAGTACACCGAGCTCTACCTGGAGTCGTGGCGCGATCCCGAGGTGCGCTGGCTGTTCGCCACCGTGCCGAGCGTGATGATCTTCGACGACCACGAGATCATCGACGACTGGAACACCTCGGCCGCCTGGCGGCGGGACATCTCCGGACAGCGCTGGTGGCCTGAGCGGATCTCGGCCGGCCTGGCCTCCTACTGGGTGTACCAGCACCTGGGCAATCTCGGTCCGGACGAGCTGGCCGCCGATCCGTTGTACCAGAAGGTGTGCGCGGCCGGCGACGCGACGGACGTGCTGCACGGGTTCGGACTGTCGGTGGACCGCCCGGAGTCGGCGGAGATCACCGGCGGGCGGTTCCGGTGGAGTTTCGCGCTGGACCTCGGCCGGACCCGGCTGGTCATGCTGGACAGCCGGTGCAACCGGGTGCTGACCCCGGGCCGCCGCGAGATGCTGCCGCCGGCCGAGTGGGCCTGGTTCGTCGATCAGACCTCCGGCGAGTACGACCACCTGGTCGTCGGATCCTCGCTGCCCTGGCTCATGCCACCGGCCATCCACCACCTCGAGTCGTGGAACGAGCGGCTGTCGGACTCGTCCCGGCCCCGGGTGGCGGCGTTCGGCGAGAAGGTGCGGCGGGCCTTCGATCTGGAGCACTGGGCCGCCTTCGGGCGGTCGTTCGAGGCGCTGGCGGAACTGTTCCGCCGGCTCGGCGAGGGCCGGGTCACCGGCGGCCGGGTCGGAGCGGGCGGAGCGTACGCGGCGCCGGCGTCGATCAGCGTGCTGTCCGGGGACGTGCATCACTCGTACGTGGCCCGGGCCGAGCTGGGCCCGGCGACGACCACGCCGGTGCACCAGCTGACCTGCTCGCCGATCCACAACCAGGTGCCCCGGCCGATGCGCCCGCTGATGCGCTTCAGCTGGTCGCGGGCGGCCGCGCACAGTGTCCGGGGGCTGGCCCGGACGATCGGCGTGCCCCGGCCGGGGCTGCGCTGGACGCGTAAGGCCGGGCCGTACTTCGGGAACGCGGTGAGCACGCTGCGACTCGACGACCGGGCGGCCCGGATCCGGGTCGAGGGCACCGGCCCGGACGGCAGCCTGACCGAGGTCGCCACCGTCGACCTCGGAAATTAGGGGACCCGGGTCCGGGCGGCGATGCCGGCCAGGATCAGATCGACGCCGGCGCGGAACTGCGCCCGGTCGTCGTGGCCGGGCAGCCGGGCCGCGATCCCCCGGGTGAACGGGAACTCGTGCGCGTCGAGGTTCGCCCACGTGGCCGAGACCGTGGCCAGGAAGTCCTTCCGGTTCGTGCCCGGCGCCAGCGCCCGGGCGTTCGCGGCGTTCTGCCCGGCGACCCCGATGATGTAGTTCAGCAGCGCGGTCACCGCGTCGAACTGCGCGTCGGCGGGAACTCCCAGCGCCTGCAACTGCCGGCCGATGCGTTCGAAGATCCTCAGCACGGCCGGCGGGGACGGGACCCGGGACAGATACGTGCCGGCCCAGGGGTGGGCGTCGATCGCGTCGAAGGCGGCGAGCCCGAGCGCGCGGACGGTGTCCTCCGGCGTCCCGTCGGCGGCGGTCAGGGCGGAGGAGAGCACCGCGTCGGTGGCGGCGTTGAGCAGCTCGCTCTTGTTCGCCACGTGCCAGTAGATCGCCCCGGCCCCGGTCCGGAGGCGGGCGGCGAGCTCCCGGAAGGTCAGCCCGCTCTCCCCCGCGTCGTCGAGAAGCTCGGCGGCGGCGGTCACGATGCGCTCCCGGGAGAGCGCCTCCTCACGTCCCATGCCCCCATCTTGACATGTCTGGAACGTTGTTCCAAGCTAGGTTCTGGAACATCGTTCCAGAGGAGGTACGACTATGGCCGTCACGGTCACGATCATCGGCGCCGGACTCGGCGGACTCACCCTGGCCCGCGTCCTGCAACGGCACCGCATCCCCGTCACCGTGTACGAGGCGGACCCGTCGGCGCAGGCCCGCACGCAGGGCGGACAGCTCGACATCCACGAGTACAACGGGCAACTCGCCCTCGAGGCGGCCGGCCTCACCGCCGAGTTCCGCGCGATCATCCACGAGGGCGGTCAGGCCACGCGGATGCTCGACCCGGACGGCAAGGTGCTGTTCGACGAGGCCGACGACGGCACCGGGCGGCGCCCCGAGGTGCTCCGCGGCGACCTGCGCCGGATCCTGCTCGACTCCCTGCCCGCCGGCACGGTCCGGTGGGGACACAAGGTCGGCGACGTCCGGTCCCTCGGCGCCGGCCGGCACGCCGTGACCTTCGCCGACGGCTCGACCGTGACCACCGGCCTGCTCGTCGGGGCCGACGGCGCCTGGTCGAAGGTCCGGCCGCTGCTCTCCGCGGCCACCCCCGTGTACTCCGGCATCGCCTACATCGAGACCTACCTGTACGACGTGGACCGGCGCCACCCGGCCACGGCGGCGGCGGTCGGCGGCGGCGGCATGAACGCTTTGGTCCCGGGGAAGGGCATCGTCGCGCACCGCGAGGCCGGCGACATCCTGCACACGTACGTCGAGCTGGCACGGCCCCTCGAGTGGTTCACCGGCATCGACTTCACCGACGCCGCCGCCGCGACCGCCCGGGTGGCGGCCGAGTTCGACGGGTGGGCGCCGGAGCTCACCGCGCTGATCACCGACGGCGAGACGGCACCGGTCCCGCGCCTGATCTACTCGTTGCCGAACGAGCACCGGTGGGACCGCGTACCCGGGGTGACGCTGATCGGCGACGCCGCCCACTTGATGCCGCCGTCCGGCGAGGGCGCCAACCTGGCCATGTTCGACGGCTCCGAGCTGGGACAGGCGATCGCGGCCCATTCCGGCGACGTCGAGGCCGCCCTCGCCGCGTGCGAGGAGGCGATGTTCGCCCGCAGCGGATCCGAGGCCGTCGACGCCTGGGAGATCCAGGATCTGTGCCTGGGTGACCGCGCCCCATTCGGCCTCATCGACTTCCTCAGCCAGGCCGGCTGAGTCCGAAATACGCTGGAGCCGGAGATCCGTGCCGTCGTCGCGGTCCCGGTCCTGGCGCTGCTCCGGGCGCACACCGACCTGGCCGGTGATCCCCGTCAGCGCGCGGTTCTGCGGGTGATCTCGACCGTGCCCGGAGTGGTGGTGGTCGATCTCGCTGCTCCGCACCACCGAGCCGGACGAGGTCGAGCACCCGGTCCCGGCGGCGAACATCATTCCGATCTCCACCGGGGACCCGTAAACCGGATGCGCCGCCGGGCCCGACTGGTCAGGATTGCCGGATGACGACGTGGATCGCGCCGGAGGCGCTGCGGGTGGATGAACCGACTATCGGCGATGAGCGGCCCATGCTCGAGGGCTGGCTCGACTGGCATCGGCAGACGCTGCTGCAGAAACTGGCCGGCCTGACCCCCGATCAGCTCAAACGGGCCTCGGTCGAGCCCTCCAACCTGACCCTGCTGGGTCTGCTGCGGCACATGACCGAGGTCGAGCGCAGCTGGTTCCGCACGCGCGCCGCCGGGCAGGACGTGGTCGAGGTGTACTGCACCGACGACGATCCGGACGCCGACTTCGACCGCGTGGCCGACGCCGACGCCGCAGCCGACCACGCGACCTATCTGGCCGAGTTGGACGAGGTGCGCAAGGCGGTCGCCGACCTCCCGCTCGACCACCAGTTCAGCACCTCCCGCCGCCCGGCGATCAGCCTGCGCTGGGCGTACCTCCACATGATCGAGGAGTACGCCCGCCACAACGGCCACGCCGATCTGCTCCGGGAACGGATCGACGGCGCAGTGGGCGATTAGAGCATCGCGACCACGTCCAGGTGGGTCCGCCGCGGCAACAGGAGCGGGGTGCCGAGCAGCAGGACGCCGGAGACGGTGATCGCGGCCAGCGGACTGGTCAGACCGGCGAGGACGCCCCAGACCACCATCAGGGCGGCCTGCAGCAGCCGGCCGCTCACACTCCACGTGCTGAGCACCTGGGCGGCGTGGTCAGCCGGTACCCGTTCCAGGCGTTCGGTGGCGTAGATCGGATTGAAGACGCCCATGCCGGTGATCAGCAGGCCCTCCACGACGATGACGGTGAGCAGTCCGGGCCGGCCGGGCCGGACGAAGGCCAGGCCGAGCGGGAAGATCGAGCGCAACCAGCCGGACACGATCATGACCCGGTGCCGGCCGTGCCGGGCCACCAGGCGGGCCGACAGGCGGGCGCCGGCGAAGCCGCCGAGGGCCGGGATGCCGAAGGCCAGCCCGTACTGCCAGGCGGGGAACCGGTACTGCCCGAGCAGGAGCACCGCCAGCAGCGGGGCGGTGGCCATGATCAGGCCGCCGACCAGGATCGAGTTGAGGAACAGGCGCCGCAGGGCGGGGTCACGGAGGATGAACCGGCCGCCGGCGAGAAGGTCGGCTCCCCGCAACAGGGTGGCCGGGTCGCGGGCGGCGGCGACGTCCCCGCCTCCGATGCGGAGCACTCCCAACGCGGACAGCAGGTAACTGACCGCGTCGGCCGTGACGGTGACGACCGGGCCGAACAGTCCGATGAGCGCACCCCCGAGCGGTGGCCCGGCTGCGAGCGCCACCCAGCTCGTGCCCTCGAACCGCCCGTTCGCGACCAGCAGCCGATCGCGGGGCACGAGATACTTCAGGTACGCGCCGGAGGCGGCGGTGAAGACGATGCTCGCGCCCCCGGAGACCACCGAGACCACCAGCAGCTGGCCGTACGACAGGACGCCGGCGAAGTAGGCGGCCGGGACGCTCGCCATCGCCAGGAACCGGGCCAGATCCATCGCGATCATCACCGGACGCTTGGCCCGGTGGTCGAGCCACGGCCCGAGCGGGAACGCCACGATCGCCGCGGCGGCCAGGCCGGCCGCTTCCAGCAGCGAGACGGCGAAGGCCGGCGCGTGCAGCACCCGGACCGCGATGAGCGGGAACGCCCCGAAGGCGATCCACGTGCCGTACGTACTGACGGCGTAGGCCGCCCACAGCCGGCGGAAGTCGGGTCCCATGCCAGGCATCGGATCAGCCGCGCCGGACGGGACGCAAACAACCCCACGCCCGGCGAGCCACAACGTCCGGTTGAGGCTCGGTGTCCCGGGCTCGGTGTCCCGGGGCTTCCTGTCCCGGAGCTTCCCGTCCTGGGCCTCCCTATCCTGGGTCGATGGACACCGAGGCGGTGCGTTCGTTCGTCCGCGCGGCCGAGATCGGCCAGTTGCAGCACGCGGCCGACGAACTCGGGGTGACGCCACAGGCGGTGTCGAAGCGGATCGCCGCCCTGGAACGCGAGCTCGGCGTCCGGCTGTTCACCCGCACCGCCCGCGGGGTCGAGCTGACCGTCGACGGCCAGGCGTTTCTCCCGCACGCCCGGACCATCGTGGCCGGCGTCGACCGCGCCGTCACTGCGACCCGGCCGGGTTCGCGCGCCCTGCGGATCGACGTCCTCGGCCTGCGTTCGGCCCAGGCGGTGGTGCTGCACGACTACTGGCGGGCGCATCCGGAGGTCGACCTCGACGTGGTGACCCTGCGGGTCGACGATCCGCGCGCGGCGGTCGCGGCCGTCCGGGCGGGCGCGATCGACGCCTCGTTCCGCTCGGTCACCGAGCCGGCCGCGCTGGCGGACGACGTACGGATGATCCGTGCGTTCGACTCCCCGACGGAACTCCTCGTCGGTCCCCGGCATCCGCTCGCGTCCGCCCGCACCCTGACGCCGGACCGGCTGCGCGGGCATCGGATCTGGGTCCCGGGCATCACGCCGGGCAGCGAGTGGGCCGATTTCTACGATCAGCTGGCCACCGAGTTCGATCTGCGGGTGGACGCGGCCGGCCCGAACTTCGGCAACGAGGTCCTCCTGGACGCGCTGGCCGGCTCCGCCGAGGTGGCCACCCTGGTCGGCTCCCGGGACCGGTACCTCTGGCCGGTGCACCACGACCTGCGCCGCATCCCGATTGCGAATCCCGTGCTCGCGTACCCGCTGTCGCTGATCCTTCCCCGCACGAACCCCCATCCCGGACTGCGGGCGATCATCGACCACGTCGGCGGGCTGACGCCGATCACCGGTCCGGCGTGGCGACCGTCGTGGGCCGTCAGCTGATGTCGAGGGCCTTGCGCAGGTAGCCGAGGTCCTGGGGACCGGTCCAGCGGAAGGCCGGCATCCGCAGAGCGCGGGCGGCCCGGACCGTGCGGTCGTCGTCGTCCACGACGAGCACCAGCTGCGGCGGCTCACCCAGGATGGCGCAGGCGCGGACGAAGAACTCCGGGGCCGGCTTGTGGACGTGCAGTTCCGCCGAGCTGATCACGACGTCGAACTCGCCGGCCAGGCCGAGCGCGTCCAGGTCGCCGCGGAGCCGATCGGTGGCGTTGGTGAACAGCCCGACCAGCTTGCCCGCCGCCCGTACGTCCCGGACGAAGGCCAGCGCCTCCCCGTCGACCGTGCCGCGGTGCGACTGCCACTCCGCCACGGCCTCGGTCGCCGCCGGGGAGTCGAGTGGCAGACGGTCGGCCACCAGCCCCATCCACTGAGCGTCGGTGATCTCGCCGGCCACCGCCGGGCGCAGCAACTCCCACGCCATCGCTGTACGCAGGAGCATGCCCGGTTCGAGGCCATGACGTACCTCGACCGCCGACGGTGAGTCCCAGCGGCGGACCACGCCGTCCAGGTCGATGAGCATGGCCCGGGGCGGCTGGCGACGCATGAGGGGTCAGTCCTCCGGTTCGTGTTTCAGGCGCTGGCTGATCACCTGGGTCACACCGGCGCGCATGGTGACGCCGTAGAGCGCGTCGGCGACCTCCATGGTGCGCTTCTGGTGCGTGATGATCAGCAGCTGGCTCTTCTCCCGCAACTGCTCGAAGAGCGTAATCAGCCGGCCCAGGTTGACGTCGTCCAGGGCCGCCTCGACCTCGTCCATGATGTAGAAGGGCGACGGGCGGGCCCGGAAGATCGCGCACAACATGGCCACCGAGGTCAGCGAGCGTTCGCCGCCGGACAGCAGCGACAGCCGCTTGATCTTCTTGCCCGGCGGCCGGGCCTCGACGTCGACGCCGGTGGCCAGCAGGTCCTCCGGGTCGGTCAGCACCAGCCGGCCCTCGCCGCCGGGGAAGAGCACCTGGAACACGGCCTGAAACTCGCGCGCGGTGTCCTCGAAGGCGGAGGTGAAGACCTCGAGGATGCGGTCGTCGACGTCCTTGACCACGGTGAGCAGGTCCTTGCGGGTGGCCTTGAGGTCCTCGAGCTGGTCGGAGAGGAACTTGAACCGCTCCTCCAGCGCCGCGAACTCCTCCAGCGCCAGCGGGTTGACCTTGCCCAGCAAGGCCAGGTCGCGCTCGGCCTGGTTGGCCCGCTTCTCCTGGGTCGGCCGGTGGTAGGGCACGGGCGTCGGCGGCTCGTCGCCCGCCGACGAGGCCGCGTTCACCTCGGCCTGGGTCGGCGGCACCCACTGGTCCGGGCCGTACTCGGTGATCAGCGTGTCCACGTCGAGCGAGAAGTCCTCGGCCGCCTTGGCCTCGAGCGTCTCGATCCGCATCCGCTGCTCGGCCCGGGCCACCTCGTCCCGGTGCACCTCGCTGGTCAGCCGCTCGAGCTCGGCCACCAGGCGCTTGGCCGACGCGCGGATCTCCTGCAGCTCGGCCTCGCGGGCGGTCCGGGCGTGGGCCAGCTGGTCGCGCACCTCGACCGCGGCGGCCAGGGACACCGCGACCCGGGCGAGGGCGCCGGCGGCACCGCGGGCGACCGCCCGGGCGATCTCGGCGCCCCGGGCGCGAGCGGCCCGGCGGGCGGCGGCGCGTTCCCGCGCCTGGCGCTCGGCGTTGGCCTGCCGCATAAGGGAGTCGGCGCGGCCGGCAATGGACGAGACCCGTTCCTCCGCCGTACGGACGGCCAGGCGTACTTCCATCTCGTTCTGCCGCGCCTGCGGAACCATCCCGGCGAGCGTGTCCCGCTCCTCGGTGGAGGGTTCCTCGTCGAGCGGCGTGGACTCGGCCGCCTCCAGCCGCTCCTCCAGCTCGGTCAGCCGGACCAGGTCGCTCTCGCGCGCGTCCTCAGCCTTCTGCCGAGCGGCGCCGAGACGCTCGGACTCGGCCCGGGCCGAACGCGCGGCGGCGCCGAGTTCGGCCAGCCGGCGGGCGGCGGCGTTGCGCTCCCCCTCGGCCGCCCGCTTGGCCGCGGCGGCGACGTTGACGGCTTCTTTCAGCTCCGCCACCTCGGCGCGGCCTTCGGTCAGCTGCCCGCGGAGCTCGCCGATGGACTGCTCGGCCGACTCGCGGTTGGTCCGCGCCTCGTCGACCGCCGCCTGCACCTCGATGTAGCTGGTCTGCTTGCCCGAGCCACCGGCCGCGGCGTACGCACCGAGCACGTCGCCGTCGGGGGTGACCGCGCGCAGCTCGGCGTGGCCGGCCACCAGCGCGGCCGCGGCGGCCAGGTCGGGCACCAGCACGACGTCGCGCAGCGCCCGATTCAGGGCCGGCCGGATGGTGTCGGGGCAACCGATCACGTCCGGGGCCCAGATCGTCCCGGCGGGTAGCGACGGGCGCAGCGCGTCCAGCGACCCCTGCATGCCGGGGCCGGCCGGACCGCCGACGATCAGCGCCGCCCGGCCCGCGTCGGCGATCTTCAGCGTGCGCATGGCCTCGACGGCCTCGTCCACGCCGGTCAGCGCGACCGCGTCGGCCAGCGCTCCGAGGGCGGCGGCGAGCGCCGCCTCGTGCCCGGACCGGACGGTCAGCATCGAGGCCAGGCTGCCGAGCAGGCCGGGCACCTGGCCGGCTCGGCCGAGCAGCGCGCCGGCGCCGTCCTTGCGCTTCAGGCCGAGGCCGAGCGCTTCCTCGCGGGCCTTCCAGCTGGCCGCGTCCTTCTCGGCCGCCCGCTCGGCGTCCGACAGCTCCCGGACCACGGCCGCGGCCCGGTCGTGAGCGCCCACCGCGTCCGCGTGCCGGTCGTCCAGCTCGACGTTGTCCCGGTCGGCCTCGGTCGACTCGGCCGAGACCGCATCGACCTCGCCCTGGGCCACTTCGGCTCGTCCGAGCGCGTCGGTGTGGGCGGCGGCCAGCCGTTCGATCTCCTCGGCGGCGCTGCCGGTCCGGGCCCGGGCCGCGTTGACCTGGCCGGTCAGCTTGGCCAGGCCCTCGCGGCGGTCGGCGATGGCCTTGGCCGCCGTGCGCAGGGCGTTCTCGGCCCCGGCGAGCTGGCGTTCCAGCTCCTGCCGGTGCTCGACCGCCTCGGCCAGCCGCATCTGGTCGTCGGTGAGCGCCTCGCGGAGTTCTTCTTCCTGCTCCCGTACCCGGTCGGCCTCGGCCTCGAGCTGATCCGGGTCCCGGCCGGGCCGCTCGTCCTCGGGCGCCGCCGACAGGTGCCGCAGGCGCTCGCCGGCCAGCAGCTCGGTCGAGCGGAAGCGTTCCTGCAGGGCGGACAGCTTGTACCAGGCGTCCTGGGCGGCGGCGAGCAGCGGCGCGTCCTCGGCGTGCTCGGTCTCGAGGTCGGCCAGCATCCGCTGGATCTCGCGGTTCTCCGCCTCCACCGACCCACGGCGGTCGCGCATCGCCGACTCGTCGGCGACCTCCTTGTCCAGCGTCGTCCGCAGCGTGTGCAGGTCGTCCGCGAGCAACCGGAGCCGGGCGTCGCGAAGGTCGGACTGGATGCCGGCGGCGCGCCGGGCCACCTCGGCCTGCCGGCCCAGCGGCTTGAGCTGGCGGCGGAGCTCGGCGGTGAGGTCGGTCAACCGGTTGAGGTTGATCTGCATCGCGTCGAGCTTGCGGATGGCCTTCTCTTTGCGCTTGCGGTGCTTGAGAACCCCGGCCGCCTCCTCGATGAAGGCGCGGCGGTCCTCGGGCTTGGCGTGCAGCATGGCGTCGAGCCGGCCCTGGCCGACGATGATGTGCATCTCCCGGCCGATGCCGGAGTCGGAGAGGAGGTCCTGGATGTCGAGCAGGCGGCAGGAGTTGCCGTTGATCTCGTACTCGCTCTCGCCGGAGCGGAACATCCGGCGGGTGATCGACACCTCGGTGTAGTCGATCGGCAGGGCGCCGTCACCGTTGTCGATGGTCAGCGTCACCTCGGCCCGGCCCAGCGGGGCCCGGCCGGCGGTGCCGGCGAAGATGACGTCCTCCATCTTGCCGCCGCGCAGCGCCTTGGCCCCCTGCTCGCCCAGCACCCAGGCGATGGCGTCGACGACGTTGGACTTGCCGGAGCCGTTGGGTCCCACCACGCAGGTGATGCCCGGCTCCAGCCGTAACGTCGTCGCGGAGGCAAAGGACTTGAAGCCCTTGACCGTGAGGCTCTTGAGGTGCACGGAACTCCAGAATCTGGGGCTCGTCGGGTCGTCTTAGCCTCGCAGGCTACCTGCCGGACCCCAGCTCGGCGGGATACGCCGCGCTCCAGGCGTGTGCGGCGAGCAAAAGGGGCAAAAAGATGCGCGCCGCCACTTGACTACCGTGGAGGCGCGCTGATCGAACTTCCCTGCGGGTGCGTGACCTGCGGGTACGTGAACAGTGGGTGCGTGAATGGTGCGAGAAAACCGGCGCCGGTTCGCGACGCCGTTGGAACTCAGGTCAGAGCGGGCTCGGTCAGCCGCATCATGTCGTCTGCTTCCGCGGCGGCTGCCGCGAGACGATCATTCTCCGCCCGCAGGCGGGTGACCTCGAACTCCAGAGCCTGCACCCTGGAACGCAGTCGGGTGACCTCGTCGAGCAGGCGCCGGTCGGGCGCCGCACCTACGTGGCCGTAGAGGGCCTTCGCCATCTTTGACTCCTTTGAGACTCTCTCGTCTCCTTGTAATGCGCTGCCGGTATGGCCGGCCAAACGCGCGCCCAGCGGTACCGCAGATCAGTGCTCACGGACACGCGTGGGCACAGAAAGGCACACCATCGAAACGTACTTTGGGTGCACAACCCGGCACCCAACACAAGGTCGGGCGCAAGTGGGCGCGACTGGCGACTCTTCTATAGTCCGCCGATCCGCACGCTGCGTCAAGCCATGGGCACCGCATCGCTCCCGTTCTACTCCAGTGAAACACGCCACCCGAGCAGTCTTTGGCCGGCCTTACGTTTTCCTTAGCCGGTTTGGTACCCACTCGCCGCGCTGTTTACCGTCTGGCGGGTCGAAACCTCTCGATCCGCCAGGACCGCGGAGGCAGTGCGTTGTACGAGTCGCTCGCATCCCCCGGCGACCAGGAAGTTCGACGGTCCGCGAGGCGGCGCAGGCAGCCCCGGCTGCCGGCCCCGGCCGCCCTCGCGCTGGCGGTCACCGGCCTGATCGCTGCGTTCGGACTCGGTTCCGCACTGCTTCCCGCGAGTCTCACCGGCCCGGGCACTCCAGCGGAGTTGCCCGCGGCCGCCGTCGCCGCCCTGGCGCCGGGTGCCGGTGGCGGGGTACCCGGCAACAGGGCGGCACGGCCGGCCACCACGACGCCGGCCACCACGCCGTCCGCGTCACCCTCCCCGACGCGGGCGGCGCCCCGACGCTCCCCCTCCCGTACGCCCTCGTCGCGTCCGTCGTCGTCGCGGCCGACCGTCCGGACGGTGGTCGTCGCGCCGGGCCTGACGGGTCAGGAGACCGAGGTCATCCGGCTGGTCAACGTGGAGCGGGGCAAGGCCGGCTGCGGGTCGCTGAAACTGAACACCCGGTTGCGTACGGCCATCCGCCTGCACGTCCAGGAGCTCGGCACGCACGGCAACCTCTACATCAGCCACGTCAGTGACGACGGCCGGACCTTCGTGGACCGGGCCCGGGCGCAGGGCTACGACGATGCCGGGGGCGAGAACGTGGCGCGCGGGCAGCGCGACGCCGACGACGTCATGAACAGCTGGATGAACAGCGAAGGTCACCGGGCCAATATCCTCAACTGCGGCTTCAAGGCGATCGGCGTCGGCGTGACCAAGGGCGTCGACGACACCCTGGTCTGGGGTCAGATATTCGGGCGTACCTAGATAAAGCGCGGGGAAAATCTCGCAAATAGTGCGGAATGGAGTCGGGTAACCGCCCGAATCCCGTTACTTTTTCCCGTTCTGTCGTTGCCTCCTGCGTGATAACGCCCCGCTTACGCATCTGTCTGCTGACCGCGGGCGGATACCCGTACCGGCGGGACTTCCTAGGCGGTTGGTGCCGCTCTCTCGTCGAAGGCCTCGACCAGGTCGACTTCGACCTGCTCGCGATCACCGATCGGGAGCCGTCCGGGATACGTGCCTATCCGCTGCCCGCCAATGTCACCTCGGCCCGTTCCGTCCTGGTCGAGCCGGAGGCCAGACGCCGCGGCCGCGCCGACCCGGACGCCACCGCGGCCGCCGCCCTGCTCTGCCGGGGCCTGCTCAACGATCCCGGCCCGGCCTTCACCGAGGGACTCCGGCGGCTCGCCCGCACCGGCGTGCCGCTGGCCGGGGTGCCACTGGGCGACCTGCTGCTGGACGCCTGGCGCGCCGGTCGTACCGCGTCCGTCGACAACCCGTTGCCCCGGCTCAGTGTCCGGGACGCCCGGACCGCGGCCTCGCTGCTGCGGCACGCATTGCGCCTGCTCACCGTCGAGGTGCCCGAAGCCGACGTGGTGCACTGCGTCAGTGGGAGCAGCTCGCTGCTGGCCGCGCTGGGCGGGCACTGGCGGTCCGAACGGCCGCTGCTGATCACCGAGGGGCGGCCGGCGGTCACCCGGAGCCGGCCGGCCGAGGAACGGCTGTCTCCGGCCGTACGCACGGTGCTGCGCCGGTTCCGCCGTTCGGTGGCCCGCACCGGGTACGCCACCGCCGGGCTGACCGCCCCGCTCAGCGCCTACCACCTGGGCTGGGCCGTACGTCTCGGCGCCAAACCGTCCCGGGTGGTGCAGGTCCCGGCTGGGGTGGACCCGGCCGAGCACCCGTACGTACCGGAGACGAGCGCCGACCCGGCGATGGTCTGGGCCGGCACCGGCGGACCGGACAGTGGCCTGCGCCCGCTGCTGACCGCGTTCGCCATCGTCGTCGCGGCGGTGCCGGGCACGGTCCTGCACCTGGCCGGGGTGACCGCGGCCCACGAGGAATTCGCGGCCGGACTGGTCGACCGCAGCGGGCTGGACCGGGCCGTCCGGCTGCATCCGCTGCCCGCCGGTCCGGGTGAGCGGTACACGCTGGGGCAGGTCGCGGTGCTCGTGCCCGGGCCGTCCGATCCGCCGTACCGGCTGGCCGAGGCGATGGTGTCCGGCCGCGCGGTGGTCGCCCTCGACATCGGGCCGGCCAACGAGACGCTCGGCGACACCGGGGTGCTGGTCCGGCCGGACGATCCGGAGGCGCTGGCCGCGGCCTGCATCTCGCTGCTGCGGTCACCGACCCGGCGGCGGGCGCTGGGCGAAGCCGCCCGGCGGCGGGCGCTGGCCACATTCACCACCGACCGGATGGCCGCCGCCTACCACGCGATCTACACCGATCTGATCGAGCCGCCGCCGGCGCCGGCCTTCGACCTGGCGTTGTCGGTGCCGGCGCCGCGCACGGCCGTACCGGCCACGTTGCGCTGGCTGACCCGGGAGGACACATGACCGTCTCACCGCCCCGACCGGCCCGGCACTCGGCCGGCATCCGCCCGGGCACGGCGGCACGTCCCCGGTCCGCGTCGCCGAGCCCAGCCGAGACCCGGATCGGGGCCGGGACCGGGCCTGAGCTCGGCGACCGGCCGGCCGTACCGGTCCTGCGCCCGGCCCCGTCGCCGACCGGCCCCCGGCCGATCAGCGAACTCGCCGCCCAGCTGCAGGCCGGCACGGTCGCCGACGCCAACGACGCGGTGGCCGAGCTCGACCTGAACGACCGGACGGCCCGCGACGGGTACGGCGACCCGGTGCTCCCCACGATGCGTGGCCGCCGGTCGCGCGGTACCCGCCGCGCGCCGGCCCGGCACGCCTACCTCGGCGCCGTGTTGCTGCGGTGCGCCCTCTACCTCGGCCCGCTGAGCGTGACGGTGGCCGGCCTCCGGTCGTTGCGGATCGTCCCCTGGCTCGTGCCGGCCCTGATCCTGCTGCTCGGCTGGAGCGCCGCCCAGGCGCTGACCAGCCTGGGCGCCTCGGTGCTGCGGCGCGGCGGCCGCGGCCCGGCTGATCGGCAGTGGGTTCGCCGCGGTGGCCGGGATCTGGGGCGCGTACGTCTGGGTCGCCCCCACCGCCTGGCTCGGTCCCGACCGCTGGCTCGCCCTGACGGTGGGGCTCGGCGGCATCGCGGTCCTGGCCACGGTGACCGCCGCGCTGGTCACCCGGACCGAGGCGGCGGTGATCCGGTGGAGCCTGCCGTGCTGGCTGCTGGCCGCGATCAGCATCGCCGAGACGCTCGGCGACGGCTGGGCCGGCCGGGTTCCGGTGTCGACCCTCCTGCCGGCCGCGATCACGGTCGCGGTGATCCGGGCGTACCGGCCGGTGATCGGGCGGCAGCTGCCGGACCGGCCGCCGCTGAACCGCCGCGACGTCCGGCGGGCGCTCGGCTACCTGATCATCGGCGCGGCCCAGGCCGCCTGCATGGCCATGCTGTGGCGGTCCGGGCCACCGGGTGCCAGGTCGCCCGCGGCCCTGCCGCTGCTGGCGGCCGTGCCGGTCCTGGAAGCGCTGGTCGGCTGGCACATCCGTCAGGTCGACCGCGGCCGGAAGGCCGCCGAGACCCAGCGCGACCTGCGCAGGCACGTACGCGGCGTCACCATGGTCACGGTCGCCGGGCTGCTGCCGCCGCTGGCTGCGGGCGGGGCGCTGGCCGTGGCCGCGTACCGGCTGCCGGCCGGGGTCGCCCCGATCGACCGGGCCGGGGTGCTGGCGCTGGCCGCGGGAACGCTGCTCAGCGGCGTCTTCGCCGGCACGTTCCTCTTGGCCGCCCGGCGCCGGACCGTACTCGCCGCGGCTCTGGCCGCCGCCGCGCCGCTGGCCGTCGCGGCCCTGCCGCTGCTGCCCGGCTCCGCGCCGGACCGCCTGCCCGTCATCGTCGCCGTGTTCGCGGCGACGCACCTCGTCGGCCTGGTGGCCGTCTCCATGACGGCCGCCGACTCTGGGAGATCCTCGTGAAGACCCTGTACCCCGCGTACGCGCAACCCTCGTCCGACCTGCCGATGGACGCCGACACGTGGGTCGTCCGGGACTCGCCGGGCGACCGCCGCTCGCTGCACCAGGCGCTCGGCCGGGTCGACCTGGACTGGGGCGGGCGGTCGCTGGCCGACGTCCTGGCCGATGTGGACGTCTGGCGGGCCGACGGCGTCGAGGGTCTGTTCCTGGACCGGGCGCCGGCCGGCTCGGGCGGCGTCGGGCCGGTGGCGCTGACCATCCGGCTGGCCGCCCGGCGCGGGCTGCACCGGGTGGTACTCAACCCGGGCGTGCCGACCCACCCGCTGTACCGGGACCTGGGCGTACGGATCTGTACGTTCGAAGGGCCCTGGGAGGCGTACCAGGGCTGGGACGGCGACGGGGTCCGCCCGGGCGACGGTCACCTCGTCTACGGCGTGCCCACCGCCCTGCTCACCGCCGCCCGCCGGCTGATGGGCCGCCGCGGCGCCGGATTCGGCCTGGCCACCGACGCCGGCCCGGAGATGGCCGAGGTCGAGGCGGAGCAGCGCGGCGCGGCCTAGGAGCGCGGCGCGGCTGGCAGCGGGGGCAGCTGAAGGACGAGCGGTTCATGAACTGCTCGCGGCGCATCGGGGTGCCGCAGCGCTTGCACGGCTCGCCCTCCCGGCCGTACGCGTTGAGCGAGCGGTCGAAGTAGCCGCTCTCGCCGTTCACGTTGACGTACAGCGCGTCGAAGCTCGTGCCGCCCGCGCCGATCGCCTCGCCCAGCACGTCCCGCACGTCGGCCAGCAGACGGCGGACGGCCGGCCGGCTCAGCTTGTCGGTGGGCCGGGCGCCGTGCAGCCGGGCCCGCCACAGCGCTTCGTCGGCGTAGATGTTGCCCACCCCGGAGATCAGCGACTGGTCCAGCAGCGCCCGCTTGATGTCGGTGTGCCTGCGCCGGACCGCGGCCACGAAGGCCTCGTCGTCGAATTGCGGGTCCATCGGGTCGCGGGCGATGTGGGCGATCTCGGTCGGCAGGTCGGCGCCGCCTTCGGAGACGGACAACCCGCCGAACGTCCGCTGATCGACGAACCGCAGCTCCGGGCCGCCGTCCGAGAACTGGAACCGGACCCGCAGGTGCTTCTCGTCCTCGGTGCCGGCCGGCTGCATCAGCATCTGGCCGCTCATGCCGAGGTGGGCGATGATCGCGTCGCCGGAGTCCAGCGACAGCCACAGGTACTTGCCGCGACGGGCCACGTCGAGGATCGTCCGGCCGATCAGGACGGCGGCGAAGTGCACGTCGCCGGGGACGTGGCGGCGGACGGCCCGCGGGTGGTGGACCTCGACCGTGCTGATCGTCCGGCCGGCCACCCACTTGGCCAGCCCCTGCCGGACGGTCTCGACCTCGGGCAACTCGGGCATCGTAGAACCCCTAAAGCGTGTAGGGCCAGACGACCACCATGTAGGCGCCGTACCAGAGCCCGAAGAGCGCCCACGCCACGATGGACAGCACCGCCACCCGGGGGCGGGCGCGGCCGGTGGCGACCGCGGCGGGGATCAGCGTCAAGAGTACGGGCACCAGCAGCCGCGGCTTGGAGTGGTAGAAACCGGCCTGCCCGTACACCAGCACCATCGCGATCAGCCCGTACACGGCCAGCGGCGGCCACGGCCGGCCGGCCAGCGCCACACCGGCCGCGGCGAGGGCGGCCAGCAGGATCAGGGTCACGCTGACCGGCACCCAGCCGTCGCCGGTGGTCAGCGTGGCGCGGAGGAAGTCGAACGTACTGGCGCCGTGGTCGAACGACGTGCCCCAGCCGGCCGCCTGGATCTTGAACCAGGCATCCGGGTCGCCCACCCGCCAGGCCACCCAGCCCAGGTAGGCCGGGACGCCGGCCAGCGCGACCAGCGCCGCCAGGACCGGCGCGACGATCCGCCGCCGGTCGTCCCGGATGGCCAGGGCGGCCGCCACCGCCAGCGCGACGGCCGCGGCCGCGCCGGTCGGCCGGGTCAGCGACGCCCCCAGGCCGAGCAGGCCGGCCGCCCACCACACACGGCGGTGGGCGGCCACCAGCATGCCCGCGACCAGCGCCAGGAACAGGCTCTCGGAGTACCCCATGGACAGCACCACGGACACCGGCGCGGAACACACGATGGCCACCAGCGCCCAGCCCGTACGCCGCCCGTACAGGCTGGTGCCGAGCAGGTGGAGCGCCACGGCGGCGCCGGCCGAGGCCACCCAGGCGACCGTGATGGCGCTCGTGCCGGGGTCGAGGCCCAGGCCGTCCAGCCCCCGGATCAGCATCGGGTACAGCGGGAAGAAGGCCAGCTCGTTGCCGTCCAGCTTGCCGTTCTGGGTGTACGAGTACGCGTGCGGGTACCCGTTCACGGCGACCCGCAGGAACCACCCGGCGTCCCAGACCAGCAGCCGCCCGCGCAGCCCGGTGGACTGGGCCGCGGAGCCGTTCAGCCAGGCCAGCATCAGCAGCTGACCGGCCCGGGTCAGGGCCAGGATGCCGACCGCGAGCACGGCGCCGCGCAGGCCGCCGGCGGTGTCCCAGAGCGACTCGGCCGCCGCCGGCTCCTCGGCCACCGGGTCGGCGGCGACCTCGATCACGGGGCGGCGTCGGCGAGGTCGGTGTGGCCGCCGCCGGCCACCGCGGGCGGGGGCGCCTCGGCCTCGGAGCGCTCGGTCAGGGTGCGCCAGGCGGCCGCGGCGGCCCGCTGCTCGGCCTGCTTCTTGCTGCGGCCCTCCGAACCGCCGTACCGCTCGGCAGCCACCACCACCCAGGCGGTGAACGTCTTGGCGTGG
The DNA here is from genome assembly GCA_964236515.1 of uncultured Actinoplanes sp. GTDB lineage: Bacteria > Actinomycetota > Actinomycetes > Mycobacteriales > Micromonosporaceae > Actinoplanes. The sequence continues at coordinate 85,690 of CAXSDA010000020.1, read as the reverse complement.
TCCGGCCCGGAGTCCTCGATCACGTAGTCGGGCACGCCCAGGCCCAGGGCGGCGGTCAGTTCCTGCAGGCTGGTCTTCCAGTCCAGCGCGGCGCCGCGCCCGGCCGACTCGGCCATCAGCGGGTCGAACTGGCGGTGGATCACCTCGCCGGCGATGTCCAGCCCGTGCTGCAGGTAGATCGCGCCGAGCAGCGCCTCCAGCGTGTCGGCCAGGATGCTCGCCTTGTCCCGGCCGCCGGTGGTCTCCTCGCCCTTGCCCAGCAGCAGGTGCGGGCCGAGGCCGCCGGGGCCGAGGCCGCGGGCCACGCCGGCCAGCGCGTGCATGTTGACGACGCTGGCGCGCAGCTTGGCCAGCTGACCCTCGGGCAGATCCGGGTGGTTCTCGTAGAGCGCCGAGGTGATCACCACGCCGAGCACCGAGTCGCCCAGGAACTCCAGCCGCTCGTTGGTGGGCAGACCGCCGTTCTCGTACGCGTACGACCGGTGTGTCAGCGCCCGCTCCAGCAGGCCCGGCTCGAACTCGATCCCGAACGCCTCCTCGAGTAACGCGGTCGGGGGCCGCCGGCGCTTGTCATGAGTCATGAGCCACCTCGTGGTTGTCCATCAGAGCGGCGATCGCCGTCACGGCGCCGCGGCGGTGCAGGTCAGCGGCCAGGCCGATGCCGGCCGCGAGGTCTTCGGGGGCGGCCGCGCCGTGGCAGATCACGACTGTGCCGTCGACACCGAGCAGGACGGCCGCTCGGGGCGGCACGTCGGCGCCCGGCGGGCCGATCGTGGCGTACGCGGTCTCCAGCCCCTTGAGCAGGACGTTCCCGGTGAAGCCGTCGGTCACCACGACGTCGGCGGCGGTGCCCAGCACGACGTCGTGGCCCTCGACCAGGCCGGCGTAGATGGCCCCGGCCGGGAGCGGCGTGGACGCCAGGAGTTCGGCGGCGGATCGGCGCAGGCGGTCGCCCTTACCCGGCTCGGTGCCGATGGTGAGCAGCCCGACCCGGGGCGCGGCCACCCGGTGGACGATGGCGGCGTAGGCGGCACCCAGGCGGGCGTGCACGACCAGCGTCTGCTCGTCCGGGTCGACCGAGGAGCCGACGTCGAGCAGGAGGACCCGGCCGGTGACGGTGGGCAGCACGGCGGCCAGCGGCGGGCGGCGGATGCCGGGGCGGCGGCCCAGCCCGAGCGCCGCCGAGGTGACGGTGGCGCCGGTGTTGCCCGCCGACACGATCGCGTCGGCGCGCCCCTCGGCCACGGCCAGTACGGCCGTCCGTACGCCCGACTCGACCCAGCTGCCGGTCGTCTCCGGACCGACCGGCCGGACGTGGGTGGACAACGTGTGGATGCGGTCGCCGCCGACCGTCCCGAGGGCGTCCAGAAACACCCCGGCGGCCTCGAAGGGGCCGACAAGGAGCAGCTGTAGGGCGGGATCGGCCTGACAGGCGAGCAGAGCGCCGTCAACCACGACGGCGGGAGCATGGTCCCCGCCGAGGAGGTCGACGGCGATCCGCGCAGTGCCCGGTTCCGACGTCGGAGACTTCGGAACCGGCCGACCTGCGGGACGCCGTTGCTCCGGCGCGACCCGCCCGGAAGTCGGGCGCGTCACGTCAGAGGCTTCAGACCTCGAGGACCTGACGACCGTTGTAGGTGCCACAGACCGAGCAGGCGGTGTGCGGCAGCTTCGGCGACTTGCACTGCGGACACGCCTGGGTGACGACCGCGGTCGCTTTCCAGTTGGCCCGGCGCGAGCGGGTGTTGCTGCGCGACATCTTGCGCTTCGGGACGGCCACGGTACCTACTCCTCGTTACGATTTTGCTGGAATTGCGGCGAAGCCGCCGTGGGCGGCTCGGCCAGGTTACGCAAAGCGGCCCAGCGGGAATCGACAGCGTCGTGGCTGTGATCCGCCGGGAGGTCATCGAGATGCACCCCGCACTCGGGACAGAGCCCGGGGCAGTCCGGCCGGCAGACCGGGTTGGTCGGCAGAGTCAATACCACCGCGTCCCGTACGGCCGGTTCCAGGTCGAGCAGCTCGCCGTGCATCCGGCCGACCTCATCGGAGTCCGTCGTCTCCTCCGTGGTGCTGTCCGCGTAGGCGAACAACTCCGCGACGTGCACGGCGAACGTCTGCGAGATCTCGTTCAGGCAGCGCCCGCACTCGCCGGTGAGCGAACCGCGCACGTTGCCGCTGACGTACACCCCCTCGGACACCGACGTCAGGCTCAGATCGAGCTCGAGGTCGGAACCCACGGGAACCGAGATCAGCTCCACGCCGAGATCCGCCGGTGCCGGCACCACCCGTTTCAGGACACGCGTCGCCCCCGGCTGGCGTGGAAGCGTCGTCGTGTCGACGACCAGCGGCTGCCGGGGATCGAGGTGGTTCTGCGAAGGCTTAGGCATAATGAGTTCTCAGCCGTGTGGAAGGCCGACAGGAAAGGCTACCTGAGTCCGGGCGTCACCGGCGAATCGCCCCGCTCGGGCCGGCCCTCAGAAGGGGAGCGGCCGCTCGTTCTCCTCGCCCTGGAACGTGCCGATCTCGCGTAGCGCGTGCATCTTGTCGCGGCCGCGCTCGATCGAGGCCAGCGCCCGGGTGAGGAACTGCTCGAAGTTGGCCAGTGCGGTGTCGACGTAGTCGTCGACCTCCTCGCGCAGCCGCTGCGCCTCGGACCGCGCCTCGGCGATGATCCGGGCGCCCTCGTGCTCGGCCGACACCGTGATCTCGTTGACCGAGACCAGCCGGGCGTGCTCGGTCTCGCCCTCGCTGATGATCCGGTCGGCCTCGCGCTTGCCGGCATCGATGATCTTGTCGCGTTCCTCGAGCAGCGCGGCCGCGCGGCGCAGCTCGCCGGGCAGGTCGGCCCGGACCTCGTCCAGGATGGCAACCATCTCGCCCCGGTCGAACATGAAGTTCGTCCGGGACATCGGGACCGAACGCGCGCCTTCCACCAAGGCGATGATCTCGTCGATACGGTCGAGCGGATCCACCGGCGCCTCTCCTGTCAATTCCCGTCCACCGCCCCCGCGCCCACCGCCCGGAATCGGACCGAAGGCTGACGAAGGCGTGGTGCGATCACGTTACTGCCGTTACCGATGATCTGGTGGTAAAGGCCACGCCGACAGTGTGGCGGTACCGGTCAGTTCTGCCGCAGCCGGGTCAGCAGCCGCTCGCCGACCAGGTCGGGCACGTGCGGCGAGACGTCCCCACCCCATTTGGCCACCTCTTTGACGAGACTGGACGACAGGAACGAGTACAGCGGGTTGGTCGGCATGAAGAGCGTCTCGACCCCGGACAGACCGATGTTCATCTGCGCCATCTGCAACTCGTAGTCGAAGTCGCTGACCGCGCGCAGCCCTTTGACCACGACGGCGGCCTCCTGGGTACGGCAGAAGTCGACCAGCAACCCGCGGAAGGACTCGACCCGCACATTGCCGTACGCCTTCGTCACCTGCCGGAGCATGTCGATGCGCTCCTCGATGGTGAACATGCCGGTCTTGTGCTGGTTGATCAGGACTCCGATGATCACCTCGTCGAACAGCCGGGAGGCCCGGCCGATGATGTCGAGGTGGCCGTTGGTGACCGGGTCGAACGAACCGGGGCAGACCGCGCGTCTCATGATCGGCGACCGTACCAAAGAGTGGTCTCGCCGTATCCGCGGCGGCGGTCCGCAGTGATGCCGTCCACCCAGGTCAACGGGGCCCCGCGGGTGGCCCGCTCGATGATCACCGCGGCATCCGGGGCGAGCCAGCCCTGGTCGAGAAGTGCCTGCTGCACCTGAGTCACCTCCTCGTCGGTGACGGCGTACGGCGGATCGGCGAAGACCACGTCGTACGGGCCGCCCTCGGGCGGGCCGGCCAGAACCGCCAGGACCTTGCCGGTGACCAGCCGGGCGGACTCACCCGCCTTAAGTGTCACGATGTTCTCCCGGATGACCCGGGCCGCCTTCGCGTCGGCCTCGACCAGCAGCGTCCGGATCGCCCCCCGGGACAGCGCCTCCAGCCCGACCGCCCCCGAACCGGCGTAGAGGTCGGCGAACCGGGTGCCGGTCAGGTCCACGATGGTGTCGAGGGTGCTGAAGAAGGCCTCCCGCACGCGATCCGAGGTCGGACGGGTCTGCGACCCGGCCGGAGCCGACAGCCGCCGGCCGCGGTGCGTACCGGCGATGATCCTGGTCATGAGGCCTCGCGGGGGCTCGCAGCTACCACGCCCTGACGCTACTTCACCAGCCCCGACCGGCCATTGGGGAGTGAACTTTTCGTCTCCCGCCGACCACCCAAGGCATTGATGAAAACGCGGGCTGTATATGGAACATCTCGGATACGTAACAACACCCTTAAGGGCCGCTGAGACGTATCGCAATTCCATGGAAGTGGCTAGGGTCATCGCCTGTTGCAGGCGGCCGTGAGCCGCCAGCCCGACGACGTGGGGAGGCGTCGTCGATGGTCAGCATGCCCTATAGGCGTGCCGGTCACCGCTTCCTCGCTTCGTACCCCTGATCCTCAGTCACAGGAGTACGCGTGAACTTCAGTACCTCGTTCCGCCGGAGCACGGCCGTCGTTGCCGGAGCCTTCATCGGCCTCGCCGGCGCTTTCGCCCTCATCGGCCCGGCCAGCGCCCACTACGGCGGCATCTCGGGCAAGACCACATGCGCCGAGGACGGATCCAGCTGGACCGTCAACTGGGTGCTCTCGACCTCCAACACCCGAGGCAGGTCCGGCACGCTGAGCAACGTCCAGGCGACCGAGGGCACTGCCCTGAAGGTGATTGTCAACGGTGCCACGGTTGATCCGAACGGCGGCCTGAACGACAGCCAGACCTTCAGCACGGACACCAAGAAGGCGCAGCTGTCGGCCCACATCAAGTGGACCGACGATTTCCAGACCGACCTGACTTCTGACCCGGTGTGGGTGCCGGAGGGCTGCCGTCCCCCCACCAAGCCGCCGACGACGCCGCCCACCACGCCGCCGACGACGACTCCTCCGGCGACTCCGGGTGCGCCCACCCCGATCCTCACGCAGGACTGCACCACGATGACGATCGGTCTGAGCAACCCGAAGGAGGGCAAGACCATCACCCTCGACTTCGAGACCAAGAAGGGCGAGAAGCGTCACGACGTCATCGCCCCCGGGGTGACGAAGACCGAGAAGTTCTCCGCGACCCCCGGCTTCTGGGTCAAGGTCACCCCGACCGGTATCGAAGGCGGCACGCCGGAGACCATCAACTACGAGCAGCCGTCCGGCTGTGACACCGCCGGCAGTGGCGGCGGCCTCCCGGTGACGGGTGCCGCGGCCGGAACCATCGCGGGCGGCGCGGCCGTCCTGCTGGTCGCCGGCGGCGTCCTCTTCATGGTGGCCCGCCGCCGCAAGGTGCGCTTCACCGCCTGACAGCGATTGACACCGCGGAGCCCCGGCCGAACTGGCCGGGGCTCCTTCGCGTCCGGCGCCGTGAGGCGGGCTACGCCAGCGGTGCGAAGGTGCCGTCGGGCCGGGGCGGGAGGTCGAGGACGGCGACCACCGCGGCGACCGGGATCGGGCCGTAGACGTGCGGGAACTGGCGGCCGTCCGGGTCCGGCGGGTCGCCGTCTTCCCAGACCGCGGGCGACGGGAGCCGGGACTCGTCGATCTCCAGCACGACCAGGTCGGTACGGCCGCGGGCGCGCAGCGTGGCCGGCACGTGCACATGGTCGAGCGGCGAGCAGTGGATGAAGCCCTGCGACGCCAGCGAATCAGCTTCGTACGCCTCCCCCACAGCCGTCCAGTCGGCCCGCGGGCAGAAGTGGTAGATCATCCCTTCTCCAGGTACTCGGCGCGTTCCTCGTCGACCAGGGCGGCCACCGACGCGGCCAAGGCCGGGTACGCGCTCAGCGACGGGTCACCCTCGACCAGCGAGGACGCCTCGGCCCGGGCGTCGGTGATGAGCTTGGCGTCGCGCAGCAGCGACAGCAGGCGCAGGTGCGAGTGTTTGCCGGACTGCGACGCGCCCAGCACATCCCCTTCCCGGCGCTGTTCCAGGTCGATCTCCGACAGCTTGAAACCGTCCGTCGTGGACGCCACCGCGTCCAGCCGCTCGCGGGCGGTCGTCCCCTCGCCGGCGCCGGTGACGAGCAGGCAGACGCCGGGGGCGGAACCGCGGCCGACCCGGCCGCGCAGCTGGTGCAGCTGGGAGACACCGAACCGGTCGGCATCCATGATGATCATGACGGTGGCGTTGGGCACGTCCACGCCGACCTCGATGACCGTGGTCGCCACCAGCACGTCCAGCTCACCGGCGGCGAACGAGCGCATCGCCGCGTCCTTCTCGTCGGCCGGCAGCCGGCCGTGCAGCATGCCCAGCCGCAGGCCGTGCAGCGGGCCCTCCTCGAGCGCCGGCAGCACCTCGGTCACGGCCAGGGGTGGACGGCGGGCCGGCTCGTCGTCCGGCGGCGGCTCGTCTTCGTCGTCGTCCGATTCCGGTCCGGTGCCGATCCGCGGGCACACCACGTAAGCCTGGTGACCGGCCTGCACCTCCTCGCGCACCCGGCGCCAGGCTCGGTCGAGGAAGGCCGGTCGTTCCGGCGGCACCACGTGCGAGGCGATCGGCGACCGGCCGCGCGGCAGTTGCGACAGCACCGAGATCTCCAGGTCGCCGTAGACGGTCATGGCCACCGTCCGCGGGATCGGCGTCGCGGTCATCACCAGCACGTGCGGCGGCTGGGCGGCCTTGGCCCGCAACGCGTCCCGCTGCTCCACCCCGAACCGGTGCTGCTCGTCCACCACCACCAGTCCGAGGTCGTGGAAGTCGACCCCCTCGTACAGCAGCGCGTGGGTGCCGATCACGATACCGGCCGTCCCGTCGGCGACCTTGGCCAGCGCGGCCCGGCGGGCGGGCGCTCCCTGCGACCCGGTGATCAGCGTGATCTGGGTGCCGGCCGGGTCGCCGTCGATCTCGCCGGCCCGGCCCAGCGCGCCGAGCTGGCCGCCGATGCTGCGGTAGTGCTGGGTGGCCAGCACCTCGGTCGGCGCCAGCAGTGCGGCCTGGCCGCCGGCGTCGACCACCTGGAGCATCGCCCGTACGGACACCAGGGTCTTGCCCGAACCGACCTCGCCCTGCAGCAGCCGGTGCATCGGGTGCGGCCGGCCGAGGTCGGCGGCGATCTCCTCGCCCACCGCCACCTGGCCCTCAGTCAGCTCATAAGGCAACGAGGCGTCGAACTTGGCCAGGATCCCGTCATCGATCTGTGCTGCCACCGATGCCTGGTCCTTCGGACGGCGTGGAGAACCCGGGCTTCGACGTGGCCGGGCGACGGCCGGCGACTCAGCCGCGCGGGCCTTGCGCTGCACCAGGGTCAGCTGGACGGCGAACGCCTCGTCCCACTTCAGCCGGTACCGGGCGCGGTGCAGGTCATCGGAGGAACTGGGCCGGTGGATCTCGTGCAGCGCGGTGGCGATGCCGATCAGGTGGCGGGTGGCCCGCACGGTGCCGGGCAACGGGTCGGGCGGCGGCTCGAGTTTCTCCAGCACCGTCCGTACGTGCCGGGCGATGGTCCACGTCGGCACGGCCTGGGTGGCCGCGTACACCGGGATGAGCGCGCCGGCGAATTCCTCGATCTCCTCGGCCGCCTCGTCCTTGGTGGCGTCGGCCTGGAGCAGCTGGTACGCCGGGCCGTTGAGCTGGCGCTTGCCCCGGAACTCGGTGACCTTGCCCGCGAACAGGCCCCACCGGCCCCGCTTCAGCTCCCGCTCGCGCCACGCCTGGTTGAAGAACGTGCAGGTGAGGGTGGCCCCGGAACCGTCGCCGATAGTGATCTCGAGCATGGTGCCGCGCCGGGCCCGCATCGGCCGCATGGTCGCGCCCTGCACCTGAGCCAGCAGCGTGACCTGTTCCCCGACCTCGAGCTTGCCCATGTCGGTGTGCTCGCCGCGCTCGTCGTAGCGGCGCGGGAAGTGGTAGACGAGGTCGCCGACGGTGTGCATGTCCAGGTGGTCGGCGAGGGCCTTGGCCTGCTTCGGGGGCAGCACCGAGGGCAGGTCGGTGGTGAGCGTGACGCCGGTCATTCCACTCCAACCAACAGGTGGTAACGGGGCTGGCCGCCGGTGTAGCACTGCACCTCGACGAACGGCCACGACTGGTTGACGTGCGCGGTCAGGGTCGGCTGCAGCGAGGGCGGAACGTCCGCGCCGAGCACCAATGTGGTCAGTTCGCCGCCGCCGCCGAGCATCCGGTCGAGCAGCCGACGGCACACCTCACCGAGGTCGTGCCCGATCACGTGGACCTCGCCGTCGACCAGGCCGAGCAGGTCGCCCGGGCGGCAGCGGCCGGCCACCGTCAGGGCCTCGCGGGCGGCGGTGCACACCTCGCCGTACCGGCAGGCGCCGGCCGCCTCGGCCATCGCGATCACGTCGTCGGCGAAGTCGCGGGAGGTGTCCCGGACGGCCAGCGCGGCCAGTGCCTGCACGGGCGAGCGGGTCGGCACCACGCTCACCCGGACGCCGCCCTGCGCCGCCTCGCGCGCGGCCGACGTGGCCGCCGCGAGCGTGTTGGCGTCGTTGGGCAGCAGCACCACCCAGCCGGCGCCGGTGGCGTCGACCGCGGCCAGCATCTCGGCGATCGACGGATTGCGCCCGACCACGACCGCCCCCTCGGCGGCGAACAACGCGGCCAGCCCGTCCCCGGCGGCGACCACCACCGCGCCGCGCCCGTCCGGCCGGTGCGGCGGGTCGTCGGCCCGCCGGTGCTGGTGGGCGGCGCGGACCCGATCGGCCAGGCGGGTCACCGAGATCCGGTGCGGGCGCCCGGCGGTCACGCCGGCCTCGATCGCGGCGCCGATGTCGTCCACGTGGACGTGCACGTTCCAGGTCGGCGGATCGCCCTCACCGGTGCCCACCACGACCAGCGAGTTGCCCAGCGCGTCGAGCGTGCGGCGCAGTTCGGCGACCGCGTCGGGCGGGGCCTCCAGCAGATACTGCACCTCGTACCCGGACCCGGCCGGGTGGCCCGGATCGGCCGGGGCGTCGGCCGGCGGCGGGCTCTCGGCCACCACCGGCCCGACCCCGCTGAGCGTCTCGACCAGCGCCTCCAGCAACAGCACCAGACCCCGGCCGCCGGCGTCGACCACGCCCGCCGCGGCCAGCACCGGCAACTGCTGCGGCGTCCGGGCGAGGGCGTCGGCGGCGGCCCGGGCGGCCACCCGGGCCACCGCCACCAGGTCGTCGGAGGCGAGCCGGCCGGCCGCGTCGGCCGCGGCCGCGACGACCGACAGGACGGTCCCCTCGACCGGCCGGGCCACCGCCGCGTAGGCCGCCGCGGACGCCGTCCGCAACGCCCGGGCCAACTCGGCCCCGCGCACCGCGACCGCGCCGGTGAAGGTGTCGGCCATGCCCCGCAGGATCTGCGACACGATCACGCCGGAGTTGCCCCGGGCGCCGAGCAGCGCCCCCCGGGCCATCCACCGCATGGCGCTGCCGGGCCCGGCCGAGGCCAGCGCGTCGCGGGCCGAGGTCATCGTCAGCACCAGGTTGGTCCCGGTGTCTCCGTCGGGCACCGGGTAGACGTTCAGCTCGTCGATCTCGTGCTGGTGGGCGCGCAGCGCGGCGAGCCCATTGCCGCACCAATGGCGTACCGCGGCGTCGTCCAGGGTCTCCAGCACGCGAAAAGCGTACTAACCGGCACCGACATTCTCGGCCGCACCACTGACGACCTGCTGTTTCGGGGCCGATTGGGAACCGCTGACGGCATCGGGTAACCTGGTCGGGTTGGTCCGGCAGTGTTTGCTGGGCATTCTCAGGTCAATTCACCCAGGAGTACTTCGTGGCTGCCGTGTGCGACGTCTGTGGCAAGGGACCGGGCTTCGGTCACAACGTGCCGTGGTCGAAGAAGAAGACGAACCGCCGCTGGAACCCCAACATCCAGTCGGTGCGTACGCCCGCCGGTGGCGGCAACACCAAGAAGCTGAAGGTGTGCACCTCGTGCATCAAGGCGGGCAAGGTCGTCCGCGCCTAGTTGAGCGCCGCCCGGGGGCCTACAGCTCCCGGGCGTACGACAGCACTCCCGCGTACTCCTTGTAGTACCCGAAGTCCGCGATCCGCCGGTACCCCGCACTCTCGTAGAGCGTGATCGCCTCCGGCTGCCGGTCGCCGGCCTCGAGAATCATCCGGGTCCGGCCGTCCGCCTTCGCCGACTCCTCGACCGCCGCCAGCAGCCGCCGGGCCAGTCCCTGGCCGCGGGCCGCCGCGGTCACGAACATCCGCTTGAGTTCGGCGTCCGAGTCGTGCGCGCGCCAGCCGGCGCAGCCCAGCAGTTCGCCGGACCCGCCGCCCTCGGCCACGAAGAAACCGCCGCGCGGGGGCACGAAGTCGCCCGCCGACACCGGCGTGTCGTCACCGCTGCCGCCGCCGTACCGCTGGGACAGGTCGCCGAGCGCCTCGGCCACCAGCCTCTGCACCTCGGGCTCGTCGAAGCGGGCCGCGCGGATGCGGACGGTCATTTGAAGTGGTCCCAGCCCGTCCCGCCGGTCCAGGGCCGGCGGTCCACGGTCACTCCGGTGCCCTCGTGCACGGCGCCGATCACCCGCCACTCCGGTGGCAGGGCGGTGCCGGGCGGGAAGGTGGCGGCCAGCGCGTGGTCGTCGCCGCCGGTCAGCACCCACAGGTACGGGTCGACCCCGAGCGCACCCGCCGCGTCCCGCATCTGCGGCACGAACTCGAACGCCTCCCGCCGGACGTCGACGCCGACCACGCTGGCCGTGGCGATGTGCCCGAGGTCCTGCAGCAGCCCGTCGGAGACGTCGATCATCGCGGTGGCGCCCAGGCAGGCGGCGGCGGGACCGGCCGCGTACGGCACCTCGGGCCGCCGGTACGCATCGACGAACAGTTTCGGCGTCCGGAACCCCCGGGACAGCACCGCATACCCCGCGGCGGCGAATCCGGTTCGCCCGGCCAGCGCCACCACGTCGCCGGGTTGCGCCCCGGTCCGGACCACCGGCGTCGCCCCCTGCAGGTCACCGAGCGCGGTCACGGCCACCGTCAGCGTCGGGCTGGCCGACATGTCGCCGCCGACCACGGTCGCCCCGACCAGCCCGGCCTCGGCCGACAGGCCGGCCGCCAGGTCCTCTGCCCAGGACAGCTCCAGGTCGGTGGGCAGGCACAACGCGACCAGAAGGGCGGTCGGCACGGCCCCCATGGCGGCGATGTCGGCGAGATTGGCGGCGGCCGCCCGGTGCCCGACGTCGGCCGCGGTCGACCAGTCCCGCCGGAAATGGCGCCCCTCGACCAGAACGTCGGTGCTGGCGACCACCCGGCCGTCCGGCGCGGCCAGGACGGCGGCGTCGTCGCCGGGCCCGAGCAGTGTGGCCGGGCTGATGTCCAGCCGCGCGACGATCCGCGAGATCAGGCCGAACTCCCCGGCCTCCGCGATGGTCACGTGAACTGCTCCAATCTGATGGTGGCGGCCCGCTGCCGGACCGATCCGTACGGTAGTTTCACGTTCGGGTCGATCAGCGGCGCGGATAGGAGAGTCGGATCGTGGTCCAGGCATACATCCTGATCCAGACAGCGGTGGGAAAGGCTCGTGACGTGGCCGCGGCGATCGACAAAATTGCCGGGGTGGTCCGGGTGGACGCTGTGACCGGCCCGTACGACGTCGTGGTCCTGTGCGAAGCACACAGCGTCGACGAACTCGGCGGCCTGATCGTCAGCAACGTGCAGTACGTGCCCGGCATCACCCGCACCCTGACCTGCTCGGTGGTCAACCTCTGAGAAGTGGTACACCTCTGACATGGTCAAGCTCGAGACGCCGCCGACCCCGCAGCGCGACCGGACCGCCCGTACGGCCGCATTGTGGGCGACCGCGATCGCCGTGCCGGTGGCCCTCCTGGTCGGCTTGATCATCTTCGTGCAGGTGATCCGCCGGCAGGAGAAGCCGGAGGCGGCGGCGACCCCCGCGCCGACGGCCGTGGCCGCGGTCCCGGCGACGCCGGTGACGGTGGCGGCGCCGAAACTCTCCGCCCGGGCGGCCGAGGTCTGCCTGGCCGTCGTCTCGCAGCTGCCGACCCAGTTGCGCAATCTCACCGCCCGCCAGGTCGCCGCCGGCCCGGAACAGAACGCGGCCTGGGGCGACCCGCCGATCACCGTCGCCTGCGGCGTGACCCAGCCGCAGATGTGCGTCGACCTCGGGCAGACCGGGTGCGTGCCGCTGGACACCGAGCTGCTGAACATGAACCGCGTCTGCTGGTACGCGCAGTCCGGCGACCAGGCGAACGTGTTCACCACGATGGACCGCGAGCAGGCGGTGCAGGTGACCGTGCCCGCCACGTACCAGCAGGCGGCCCAGTGGGCCAACGAGTTCTCCGACCTGGTGGTCGAGACCGACGCCTCGAAGACCAAGGGCGTCCCCTCCGGCTGCGTCCGGACCTACTGACTAATGCAGGCCGGTGCCGCGGCGCTGGGCGGTGCGGATCAGCCGGTCCACGACCTTCGGGTACTCCAGGCCGGTGGCCGCCCACATCAGCGGGAACATCGAGGTCGAGGTGAAGCCCGGCATGGTGTTGATCTCGTTCAGGTAGACCTGGTCGTCGGCCGTGACGAAGAAGTCCACCCGGGCCAGTCCGGCGCAGTCGAGCGCGGTGAAGGTCTGCTTGGCGAATTCGCGGACCCGGTGGGTGACCTCGTCGGACAGTTCGGCGGGCAGCGTGTAGTTGGTGCCCTCCAGGTACTTGGCCTCGAAGTCGTAGAAGTCGTGGCCGGACACGTGCACCTCGGCCAGCAGGGACGCCTCCGGGGCCCCGCCGGCTTCGCCCTCGAGCACGCCGCACTCGATCTCGCGGCCCACGATCGCCGCCTCGATCAGCACCTTGGGGTCGATCCGGCGGGCGGTGGCCACGGCCTCGTCCAGCCGGTCCCAGTCGGTGATCTTGGTGATGCCGTGCGACGACCCGGCCCGGGCGGGCTTGACGAAGACCGGTAGCCCCAGCCGGTCCTTGTCCGCGTCGGACAATGAGCAGCCGGCCCGCAGCACCGCGTACGGCCCGATCGGGATGCCGTCGGCGGCGGCCAGCTTCTTGGTGAACTCCTTGTCCATGGCGGCGGCCGAGGCGAACACGTTGGCCCCGACATACGGGATGCCGGCCATCTCGAGCATGCCCTGGATGGTGCCGTCCTCGCCGTACGCGCCGTGCAGCGCCGGGAAGACCACGTCCACCCCGTCCAGCGAGGCGACGCCGTCGGCCGGATCCAGCACCAGCAGCCCGCCGGCGGTCGGGTCGGCGGGCAGCACGAGAGCCGCGCCCGAGTCGGCGGTGATCTCCGGGAGCGTACGGTCCGCGATGGACAGCCGGGCCGGGTCACCGGCGGCGAGCACCCAGGCGCCGTCCTTGGTGATGCCGACCGGGACCACGTCGTACTCGTCCGGATCCAGCGCGGCCAGAATGCTCCCGGCGCTGACGCAGGAGATGGCGTGCTCGGTGCTGCGCCCGCCGAACACGACGGCGACGCGGGTCTTGCGCGGGGTCGTCACATCATGGCCTCTCGTCGACACCGGCAACCGGCTAAGCTGCTGCCAACCAACCGGGGTGACCCTACTCTCGGTAGGCGAGGACGGGGATCGCGGCGGCCGCCGGCCCGGCGAAAAGGGACGGGGAGTGCATGGGACCGGCACTGCATGTAATCGACTGGCGCGGTCCCGGACGGCTGGCGACGATGGCCCATCCCCGCGGCGGCCCCTGGCTTGCCGACGAGATGGCCGGGCTGGCCCGGGCCGGCGTGGATGTGTTCGTCTCCGCGCTCACCGCCGCCGAGGGCCGCCGACTCGGGCTGACCGAGGTGGCCGAGGCCGCCGCTGCGGCGGGGGTGCAGTTCATCTCGTTTCCGATCGCCGACCGCGGGGTTCCGCGGGCCCAGGACATCGCCGGCGACTCCGATGTGGTGGCGCTGGGCGTCCGGCTGGCCGCGCACGTACGGGCCGGGCGGTTCGTGGTGACCCAGTGCTTCGCCGGGATCGGCCGCTCGACGCTGCTGGCCTGCGCGACGCTGGTCATGCTGGGGATCGGCCCGGAGGAATCGCTGCGCCTGGTGTCGGAGGCCCGCGGCCTGCCGGTGCCGGACACCGAGGCCCAGCGCGACTGGCTGTACGAGTTCGCCGCGGCCCACGGCGGCTGACGCGACGGCCCACGGTGGCTGCAGCGACGGCCCACGGCGGCGGTGGCGGTTGGCACGTATTGGCGAGGTCCGGGTTTGCGTCCGGGGCTTATCTGGAACTTACAGATATCACCGAGTGATCAAGAGGAACGCCATGCGACGTCTGACCACGGCCCTGCTCACCGCCGTACCGATCGCGGTGCTGCTGGCGGGCTGCAGTTCCAACGGCGGCGGCGGCTCGGCGAACCCGACCCCGAGCGCCCCCACCGCCTCGACCCCAGCCCCGGGCTCGACGGAATCGACCGGTGACGCGCCGGAGACCCCACCGCACACTTCCGCGGGAACGTCCGTGAACGGAACGGGCGGGGCGGTGAGCACGCGCTGCCACACCGCCGAGCTGAAGGTCACCGTCGCCGCCGACGAGGGTGGCGGCGCGGCCGGCACGAACTACGAGGCGCTGGTCTTCACCAATACCGGCAAGCGCACGTGCACCATGTACGGCTACCCCGGGGTCTCCTACGTCGCCGGCAGCCAGGGCACCCAGGTGAACGACCCGTTCCAGCGCTCGACGGCCACCAAGAAGACGATCACGCTGAAGCCGGGAGCGGCCGCGCACTCCTCGATCGGCATCCCGACCTACCAGAACTACCCCGCCGCCAACTGCAAGCCGACCGACGTCCGGGGCTTCCGGGTCTACCCGCCGGACGAGACCGCGGCCGTGTTCGTCAGCCAGCCGATGAAGGCCTGCTCGGTCAAGGGCAACGGCGTCGGGCTGGTCCTCCCGGTCGAGTCCGGCGGCGGTGCCGGTCCGATCAAGTAGTGGCCGCGCGGATCGCCGTGTCCCGCAGTATGCGTTCACCCATCGCCGCCACCAGGCCGGCGGCGACCAGGGTGACCACGAGCGCCAAGCCGTACGGGAGAAGCCGGGCGACCGTCGCCCCGTACGGCCCGAGCCCGAGCAGCCCCTCGGCCGCCAGGACGGGCACGAGCGCCGGCACCATCAGCGGAATCCCGCGGCGCGGCCCCCACCGGTAGAAGCCCGCGGCGATGGCCGCCCCGCTCGCGTTGTAGGCCAGCAGAGTCACGAACACGTGGGCGAACTCCGGTCCCACGTGGCTTCCCGTCAACACCGGGTAGGACCCGGCCCGGGGCAGGATCGCCTCCTCGATCGCGTGCCCGGCCACCGCCAGCACACTCAGCCCGGTCGCGGCGATCAGCACGAGGAGGCCGGCTCCGCGCAGATACGCCCGGCGGGTCACGCCGGCGGCCACGAACGGCCGCAGGTGCATGGTGACGAGGAGGACGCCGACCACGCCGAGCCAGTACTTGGCGCCGGTGGCGGCGATGGTCATCCACAGCGAGTACGGCACCGCGTCCGACCGGGACAGCAGCGCGTCCCCGACGACCGTCACCAGCACGATGGCGCTCACGAACCCGAGCCCGATCGTCCGGTAGAGCCGTAGCAGCGTCGGGAGAACAGTCATCGCAGAGCCTCCGCGGGACGAGGTCCGGCCGCCGGGCCGGACGTCAGGTGGACGAACAGGTCCTGCAGCCCGACCGGTCCGAGCGTCAGCCCGGCGTCCTGCGCCCGGCGGACGTCGGCCGGGTCCAACCGGCCGTCCAGAGTGATCTGACGGGTGCCGCCCAGCTGCTGCTCGGCCAGGACGGTCCGGCCGCCGGCGAAGGCGCCGACCGCGTCCGCCGGCCCGGTCACGGTGACGCCCCGGCCTTGAAGCTGGTCGGTCTCCGCATACAGCAACAGCTTGCCGTGGTCGATGATGACCACCCGGTCGAAAAGGTGTGCGACCTCCTCGATGAGATGCGTGGAGAGCACGATGGTGCGCGGCCGTTCCAGATAGTCGGCCAGCAGCTCGCGGTAGAACGTGGTCCGCGCGGCCGCGTCCATGCCCAGATAGGCCTCGTCCAGGATGGTCAGGGGCGATCGCCCGGCCAGCCCGATCACCACGCCCAGGGCCGACCGCTGCCCGCGGGACAGCGCCGACACCCGCCGGCGCGGATCCAGCTCGAACAGCTCCAGCAGGTGCCGCGCGTACGTCCGGTCGAAGCCCGGCCGCAGCCGGGCGGTGAGGTCGACGGCCGACGAGACCGAGTCGGCAAGCACGTCGAGCGTGTCCCGGATGAACGTGGTCTGCCCCATCAGCGCCGGGTTGTCGAACGGGTCCACACCGCCGATCCGGACCGTGCCGCCGCTCGGCCGCCGGTACGACGCCACCGCGTGCAGCAGGCTGGTCTTGCCCGAGCCGTTGCGCCCGAGCAGCCCGTAGATCCGGCCGGCGGGCAGGTCGAGTGAGATCCCGTCGACCGCGACCGTGCGGCCGTACCGGACGGTCAGGTCGCGCAGCTCGATGTCGCCGATCACGATCCGCTCCCGTTCCGCAGGTGCCGGACGATCTCGTCGACCGGTACGTCCAGCACCTTGGCCTCGGCCAGCATCGGGTCGACGACCTCGGTGAAGAACCGCTTCCGCCGCTGGTCCCGCAGCCGGGCCCGCGCGTCCGGGCGGACGAACATGCCGATGCCGCGCCGCTTGTAGAGGACACCCTCGTCGACCAGCTGGGCGAAACCCTTGGCCGCGGTCGCCGGGTTGATCTGGTAGAAGGCCGCGTACTGGTTGGTGGACATGATCTGCTCGTCCTCTCCGAGAACCCCGCTCAGGACGTCGTCCTCGATGCCCTTGGCGATCTGCAGATAGATCGGGCTGCGGTCGTCGAACAACCCAGCCTCCCTAGTTCTGCGGTTCATTACTCATGTAACGAACCATAGAACCGCTACGGCCGGGAAGGCAAGCAGGTGTCGGTCAGGCGACGGCGAAGGACTGGGGCAGCAAGCCGTCGTCCCAGAGGCGGTCGAGGTGGGCCAGGACGTCGGTCAGGCGACCGCGGTCCAGGCCCAGCCCGGCCAGCGGGTCGGCGAAGACCAGGCCGTCCGGGTGCCTGGCCCGGCTGCCGGCGAACTTGCGGCAGCCCGCGCACCAGACGTAGCTGACCAGGGTCGGGCGCTTGGCCTGCGGCGGCGATTGCACGTACGCCCGGAGCCGCCGCACACCGCAGGCGGGACAGTCCCGCTCCCCCGGCTCGACCAGGAAACTCGTCCCGGTGGCCAGCGCCTCGATCTCCTCCGGCCGGAAGCTGCCCCACTCCATCGAGTCCCCTACGCCTGGTCGAGGGCGGCGGTCAGGTCCGCCACCAGGTCCTCAGTGTCCTCGATACCGCAGGAGAGACGAACGAACCCGGGCGACGTGTCGTCCCCCCACTGCGCCCGCCGGTCGGCCGACGTGTGCAGGCCCCCGAACGACGTGGCCGCGAACACCAGCGCCGTCGCGGCCAGGAACCGGGCCACCCGCTCGGCAGAGCCCAGGTCGAACGAGAGCACACCGGGAATCCGTCGCATCTGCCGGCTGGCCACCGGATAGGAGGGATCGTCCGGCAGCCCGGGCCAGCGCACCCCGGTCACGTCGGCACGCTCGGTCAGCACCGCGGCCAGCGCCGCCGCGTTGGCGCTCTGCCGGGCCAGGCGCAGGTCGAGCGTGGCCATCGAGCGATGCGCGAGCCAGGCGTCGAACGCCCCGGGGATCCCGCCGGTCTGCGTACGCCAGGTGGCCAGCCGGTCGAACAACGCGTCGTCGGTGGTGCCGATGTAGCCCAGCAGCACGTCGGAGTGCCCGGTGAGCGCCTTCGTCCCGGAGGCCACCACCAGGTCGGCGCCCAGCTCCAGCGGCCGCTGCCCGAGCGGCGTGGCCGTGGTGTTGTCCACCGCCAGCAACGCGCCGGCGTCGTGTGCGCGGGCGGCCAGGGCGGCGATGTCGGCCACGTCCAGGCCCGGGTTGGCGGGCGTCTCAAGCAGGACCAGCCGGGCGCCCTCGAACGACGGGTACGGCCCGGCCGTGGGCGCCAGGACCGGGGTCACGTCCAGCCCGCGCAGCGTCCCCTCGGCGAACGCCCGCACCGGGAAGTACCCGTCGGCCGGCAGCACCACGGAGTCCCCGGCCCGCAACGTGGCCAGCAGCATCCCGGTGAGCGCGGCCTGGCCACTGGCGAAGGCGAGCACCCGGCCGCCCTCGAGCTCGCCGATGGCCGCCTCCAGCGCCCGGCGGGTCGGGTTGTCGGGCCGGCCGTAGCCGTTCTGTCCCGGCCCGGACGACGGGTCCAGGTGGTACGGCGCCGCGAACACCGGACCGGGCAGGAAGGGCTGACCCGGCTCGGGGTCGGGGAGCCCGGCGTGGACCGCCCGGGTGCCGTCTCCGTACGTACTCCCGCTCAACGCCTGCCCCGCTCCGCGACTCGGCGATCGTCCGCCGTGGTGGTCCGGATCGTAGCCTCCCCGCTCCCGCTCAACGCCTGCCCCGCTCCGCGACTCGGCGATCGTCCGCCGTGGTGGTCCGGATCGTAGCCTCCCCGCTCCCGCTCACTCGTCCTTCATCTCCCGGCCCATCAGTAGTTTGACCGCGACCCGCGGGTCGACGCCCTCGTGGCAGACGCGCTCGACCTGCTCGGTGATCGGCATCTCGACGCCGTGCGAGCGGGCCAGGTCGCGGATGGCCAGGCAGCTCTTCACGCCCTCGGCCGTCTGGCGGGCGGCCCGCTGGGCCTCTTCCAGCGACTCGCCCCGGCCCAGGTGCTCGCCGAAGGTGCGGTTCCGCGACAGCGGCGACGAGCAGGTGGCGACCAGGTCACCCAGCCCGGCCAGCCCGGCGAAGGTCATCGGGTCGGCGCCCAGCGCCACCCCCAGCCGGGCCGTCTCGGCCAGGCCGCGGGTGATCAGCGAGGCCCGGGTGTTGTCGCCCATCCCCATCGCGCTGGCCATCCCGTAGGCCAGCGCGATCACGTTCTTGACCGCCCCGCCGAGCTCGCAGCCGATCACGTCGTCGCTGGTGTACGGCCGGATGTAGGGCACCGCGATGGCCTGCTGCACGTCCTGGGCCCGTTCCCGGTCGAGGCTCGCGACCACGGTCGCGGCCGGCTGCTCGGCGGCGATCTCCGGGGCCAGGTTGGGCCCGGACACGACCACCACCCGCTCCGGATCGACCCGCGCCGTCTCCACGATGACCTGGCTCATCCGTTTGGTGGTGCCCAGCTCGATGCCCTTCATCAGGGAGATCAGCGTGCTGCCGGCGGGCAGGTGGCCGGCCCAGTCGGCCATGTTGCCGCGCAACGTCTGCGCCGGTACGGCCAGATAGACCTGCGCCGCCCCGTCCAGCGCGGCCACCAGATCGCTGGTCGCGGTGACCCGTTCCGGCAGCTTGACGCCGGGCAGCGCGCCCTCGTTGATGCCGGTCGTCCGGATCGCCTCGGCCACCGGCTCGCGGCGCGCCCACACGGTCACGTCGGCGCCGGCCTCGGCCAGCACCTTGGCGAACGCCGTGCCCCAGGCGCCGGCCCCCAGGACGGCGGCGCGTGTCACTGGACGCCCTTGCGCGCCGGCGGCTCGTACAGCGGCGGCGGCGTGCCCTCGCGGATCTCGCCCACCAGGTCGCGCAGCACCAGCATGATCTGGTCGGTCATCTGGTCCAGGGTGGCCCGGGTCGGCTGTTCACCGGCCCAGGCGGACAGGTCGATCGGCTTGCCCGCGATCACCGTGACCGGTGTGCGCAGATGGAACCGGAACTTCCCGGTCCGCGGGTCGAACACCCGCTCGGCGCCCCACGTGGCGATCGGCACCACCGGCGCCCCGGTGGCCAGCGCCAGCCGGGCGGCCCCGGTCTTGCCGCGCATCGGCCACAGGTCCGGTTCCTTGGTCGTCGTGCCCTCCGGGTAGATCATCACCGCTCCGCCCTGGCGGACGGCGTCGACCAGCACGTCGAGCGACTTCACCGCCTCCACACTGCCGCGTTCCACCGGGATCTGCAGCGTCTTGCTCAGGAACGGCCCGACCACCGGCACCTTCCACATGCTGGCCTTGGTCAGGAACCGCGGCCAGAGCCCGTTGGTGAACACGAAATGCGCCACGACCAGCGGGTCGAAGTGGGAGATGTGGTTGGCGACCAGGATCACACCGCCGGTCAGCGGGAGATTTTCCTGTCCCTTCCAGATCCGCCGCGTCCACACCCGCATCGACGGGATCACCAAGGACACCGCGAAACGCTGCCAGAACGAGAGCTTGCGCCGCGCCACCCGTGCCTCCCTGCCGCCGCGGCGCGCCCCGCCGCCGTCCCCTGGGACGAAATCATGCCCGCTCCGGGCCGCCGGGACCAGGCAGGGGTCGATCAACCGGCGCGGACCGGACCGGTTCCACGGACGCTGGCAGGATTGGTGAGGTGCGGAACGACTGGACAGCGGTGATCCCGGTCAAGCGGTTGAACGTGGCCAAGACCCGGCTGCGCGGAGCCGTGCCCGCCGCGCGGCACGCGGACCTGGCGCTGGCCATGGTCCGAGACACGGTGGCCGCGGTGCTGGGCTGCGCCGCCGTGGGCGAGGTGCTGGTGGTCACCGACGATCCCGCGGCGGCCGCGGCGGTGGTCGCCCTGGGCGCGCGGACGGTCCCTGACCGCCCAGCCGCATCGCGGCCCGGCATTTCCACGCCAGGCGCCGGTGGCGACACAGCCGCGGAGCGGCTCGGGTTCTCCGCGCCGTCCGTAGGACCAGGCGCCGGTAGCAACACCGCCAGCGGGCTCAACGCGGCGATGCGGTTCGGCGCGGACGTGGTGACCGGCCTCGCCCGGCCGCGGGTGGTCCTGGCCGGGGACCTGCCCGCGCTGCGCCCGGACGAACTCGACGCGGCGCTGCTGGGCCTGCGCCGGCGCAGCTTCGCCGCCGACGCCGAGGGCAGCGGCACGGTGCTGCTGGCGGCGCCGGCCGGGGTCGCGCTCGACCCGCACTTCGGGCCGGGCTCGGCCGCCGCGCACGCCGCCTCCGGGGCGCGGGCGCTGTCCGGGGACTGGCCGGGGCTGCGCCACGACGTGGACACCGCGCGGGATCTGGATACCGTGCTGGCGCTCGGCGCCGGCCCGTACACCTGTGAGCTTCTCCGTGATCTCGGCCTCACCGCGGGCTGCGGCGTGCCCGCCCGGTAGCGTGCGGGGCATGCAGGCCACGGTCGCCACCTTCGACGCCGCCACCGGTTCGGGAAGGCTGCTGCGCGACGACGGCTCCGAGATGTCGTACCAGGCCGGCGCGTTCGAGGCGTCCGGGCTGCGGCTGCTGCGGGTCGGCCAGCGGGTCACCTGCGAAACCGGCGAGGACGGGTCGGTCGTACGCCTGTTCGTGGTCGGGATCGGCTGAACGGAACAGGTGGGACTCCGTTTCCCGCCGACCTCGATCGGGTGATGATGGAGCAATGACCACCCCCGCACCCGGTCCCGCGTCCGAAACCCGTCCCCGAGGTCCGAACGGGCGTTTCCTCCCGCGAGCCGAGGATCTCGGCGACGAGCGGGACGGGGCCACGGAGCCCGGCCGGGGGTCGCTGCCGGAGGACCGCTTTCTCAACCGGGAGCTGTCCTGGCTGGACTTCAACGCGCGGGTGCTGGCGCTGGCCGAGGACCCGGGGACGCCGCTGCTGGAGCGGGCCAAGTTCCTGGCCATCTTCGCCAGCAACCTGGACGAGTTCTACATGGTACGGGTGGCCGGGCTGAAGCGGCGGCTGAACGCCGGTCTGCCGGTACGCGGCGGGGACCGGTCGTCGCTGCGCAACCAGCTGGAACTGATCACCGAGCGGGCCGCGGATCTGGTCGCCCGTCAGTCCGCCTGTTTCGCCGACGAGGTCCGGCCGAAACTGTCGGCCGAGGCGATCGAGATCGTCGGCTGGGGCGAGCTGGACGCGCCGGAACGGGGGCGGCTCCGCACGTACTTCCGGGAGCAGGTCTTCCCGGTGCTGACCCCACTGGCGGTCGACCCGGCGCACCCGTTCCCGTACATCTCCAGCCGGTCGCTGAATCTGGCCGTGGTGCTCAAGGATCCGGACGGTTCCGGGTCGGAGCTGTTCGCCCGGATCAAGGTGCCCAACAACGTGCCCCGGTTCGTCGCCGTGCAGAACGACAGCCGCGGGGCGCGGTTCCTGCCGGTCGAGGAGCTCATCGCCACCCATCTGGACCAGTTGTTCTCGGGCATGCGGGTGGTCGAGTGGCACCTGTTCCGGGTCACCCGTAACGCCGACCTCGAGGTCGACGAGGACCGCGACGAGGACCTGCTGCAGGCGCTGGAACGTGAGCTGGCGCAACGGCGGTTCGGTTCGCCCGTACGGCTGGAGGTCGCCGCCTCGATCAGCGACCACGTCCTCGATCTGCTCGTCCGCGAGCTCGACATGGACGACGACGACGTGCTGCGCGTGCCCGGCCTGCTCGACCTGTCGGCGCTGTGGCAGGTGTTCGGCGAGTGCGATCGGGACGACCTGAAGGACCGCCCTTTCGTCCCGTCCACCCATCCGCAGCTGGCCGACGGTGAGGTGCCGCGCAGCGTCTTCAACCGGCTGCGTGAGTCCGACATCCTGGTGCACCACCCGTACCACTCGTTCTCGACCAGCGTCCAGCGGTTCATCGAGCAGGCCGCGGCCGATCCGAACGTGCTGGCCATCAAGCAGACGCTGTACCGCACCTCGGGCGACTCGCCGATCGTGGACGCGCTGATCGACGCGGCCGCCGCCGGCAAGCAGGTGGTGGTGCTGGTCGAGGTGAAGGCGCGGTTCGACGAGATCGCCAACATCGGCTGGGCCCGGGTGCTGGAGCGGGCCGGCTGCCATGTCGTCTACGGCCTGGTCGGCCTGAAGACCCACTGCAAGACCGCTCTGGTCGTCCGGCAGGAGGGCAACCAGATCAAGCGCTACTGCCACATCGGTACGGGCAACTACCATCCGAAGACCGCCCGGCTGTACGAGGACTTCGGCATGCTGACCGCCGATCCCGAGGTCGGCGCGGACGTGACCGATCTGTTCAACGTGCTCACCGGTTACAGCCGGCAGACCGCGTACCGCCGCCTGATGGTGGCCCCGCACGGCGTCCGCCGCGGTCTCGTCGAACGCATCGAGGAACAGGCCCGGATCGCCCGCGAGGGCGGCGAGGCACTGGTGCAGATCAAGGTGAACTCGCTCGTCGACGAGGAGACCATCGACGCGCTGTACCTGGCGTCCGGCGACGGCGTGCAGGTCGATCTGGTCATCCGCGGGATGTGCGCGCTGCGCCCGCAGGTGCCGGGGCTGTCGGAGAACATCCGGGTGCGCTCCATCGTGGGGCGGTTCCTGGAGCATTCGCGGGTCTTCCGGTTCGGCGCCGGGAACGACGCCGAGTACTGGATCGGTTCGGCCGACATGATGCACCGCAACCTCGACCGCCGGGTCGAGGCGCTCGTCCGGGTCACCCTGCCGTCGGCCCAGCAGGATCTGCGCAACGTGCTGGAGCGGTCCATGGCCGACGACACCGAGGGCTGGGACCTGGACGGGAACGGCATCTGGTCGCGTCATCCGGAGGGGGCCACCGAGCCCCGGATCCATCTGCAGGAGGCGTTGCTGCGCCGGATCATCGGCAAGGCGGCCTGATGGCGGACACGGTCCGGGCCGCCGGCGCGGTGCTCTGGCGTACGGCCGCGGCCGGCCCTGAGGTGTGTCTGGTGCACCGCCCGGCCTACTCCGACTGGAGTCTGCCCAAGGGAAGGCTCGAACACGGCGAACACCCGTTGCTCGCCGCGTTGCGGGAGGTCCGGGAGGAGACCGGGGTCTCCGGCATCCCGGAGGTCCGCCTGGACGACGTCGGGTACACGCTGCCGGACGGGACGCCGAAGACGGTGCAGTTCTGGTCGATGCGAGCCGACGAGCGCCGCCCGGTGGTGCCGATCGCCGATCCGTTCGAGGTGGACGCGCTCGCCTGGGTCAGCCCGGCGCACGCGGCCACGCAGCTGACCTACGCGGCCGACCGGGCGCTGGTGGCGCGGGTGGCCGCGCTGCCGCCGATCACCATGCAGACGTTGGTGGTGCGGCACGCCACCGCAGGCGAGCGCAAGAAGTGGAGTGGCGACGACGCGCTGCGCCCGATCGACGACGAGGGCCGGCACCAGGCGGCCGTGCTGGGCGAGGTGCTGGCCCCGTTCGCGCCGCACCGGCTGTACGCGGCC
The DNA here is from genome assembly GCA_964236515.1 of uncultured Actinoplanes sp. GTDB lineage: Bacteria > Actinomycetota > Actinomycetes > Mycobacteriales > Micromonosporaceae > Actinoplanes. The sequence continues at coordinate 61,541 of CAXSDA010000020.1, read as the reverse complement.
ACTCCGTTGCGGTGCAAGCAGACCCTGGAGCCGCTGGCCGAGGCGGCTGGTCTGCCGATCCTGATCGACTCCGCGTTCGCCGAGCCGGCCGACGCCGCCGACGCACCGGCCAAGGGCAAGCTGGCCGTGGCCCGGCTGCTCGAGCTGCGCGACGAGCGGGCCGGGATCTGCAGTCAGGGCAAGATGATCCCGCCGATGCTGGCCGCCCTGGAGGGCGCGGCCGACCCGGCGCCCTACCGGACACCCAAGGGCGGCGGCTGGATCCTCAGCTGGTCAGGCGGGAAACTGGCCGCTCTGTCACGTCTGTAGGCGGCATCGGGTCGGCCCGCCAGTATCCGACCAGGTCGCCGCTGAGCCAGCGGGCCCGCCACAGTTCCCCGGCCCGCGGCTCCCAGTCGCGGTACGGCAGCAGGGACACCCGCCAGGCGACCACACAGGCCAGATACCAGCCGGCCAGCGGCACCAGGCCGAGGAGGGCGTCCCGGCGGCGGTAGGAGGCGTACGGCCCGAGCAGACCGACCGCGAAGCCGGTCCAGGCGCACGACACCAGCCAGTCCAGCAGCCCCGCACCGGTCCAGCGCTCGACCACGTCGCCGAGTGTCCACCCGGGCACGACGACGGCCGCGAAGATCCCGACGGCGAGCGCCGAGCGGGCGGTGAGGCCGCGCGGCCGGGTAGATCGGTCCATGCCCGGACGGTAGGCTCAGCGCCCCGGGGCGCGGGCGGACACGCGAAAGGCGTCCACCGTACGGGTGGACGCCTTTCGACGGTCTACGGAGAACTCAGCGGGTCCTGCGCGGGGTCCGCGCCGTGGTGGCCCGCGCCGCCGGAGTGGTCGACGCGGTCGCCGCCGTGGTCTTGCGCGCGGTCGTCTTCTTGGCCGCGGTCGTCGTCTTGGCCGGCGCTGCCTTGGTGGCCGTGGTCTTCTTGGCCGCCGTGGACTTGGCCGCGGTCGTCGTCTTGGCCGGCGCCGACTTGGTGGCCGTGGTCTTCTTGGCCGCCGTGGTCTTGGCCGGTGCCGCCTTGGTCGCGGTCGCCGTCTTCTTCGACGGCGCCGCCTTGGTGGCGGTGGTCTTCTTGGCTGCCGTGCTCGACTTCGCCGGCGTGACCTTGGTGGCCGTGGTCTTGCGGGCCACGGTCGTCTTGGCCGGCGCCGCCTTGGTGGCGGTCGTCTTGCGAGCCGTGGCGGACTTCGCCGCCGCGGTGGCCGTGGTCTTCTTGGCCGGAGCGGACTTGGTGGCCGCGGTGGACCGCGCCGCCGCCGTCTTCTTCGCGGCGGTCGCCTTGACCACCTTTCCGCTCGCGACCATCTCGCGGAATGCCGTACCCGGCTTGAACGCGGGGACGGACGTCTTCTTCACCTTGACCGGTTCGCCGGTGCGCGGATTCCGCGCGGTACGGGCGTTGCGCGCCCGCTTCTCAAAGACGCCGAAGCCGGTGATGGCCACCCGGTCGCCCTTGGTGACGGCGCTCTCCACCTCGCTGATGACCGCATCCAGCGCCTGTGTCGCCGTCTTCCGGTCCCCCAGTCGGGCGGCGAGCGCCTCGATGAGCTCGGCCTTGTTCACGGTTTTCCTCCCGAACGTGAGAACTGATGCTTGTCCCTGCCTGAATGGTGCACATGGCTCCCACTCGTCGTGAAGAAGCATCATCGGCCCAACGCAGGCCATTCTGCGCGCACGATATGCCCTTTGACCAGCAGACACAAACATGTGCATGGAAAAAAGCCTTGTGTCGCAACGAAATCGCCCCGATCGGGGATCCGATCGGGGCGAAAAGGCCGTTGGGACAGGCGAAATGAGGCTCAGACGGTGACCGGCTTGAACGCCGGGCGAGTCTTCTCGTAAGCGTCGATCGTGTCCGCATGGCGCAGGGTGAGTCCGATGTCGTCCAGCCCTTCCAGCAGCCGCCAGCGGCTGAAATCGTCGATCGGGAAGGCCCAGACGGCGTCGTCCACACGCACCTCGCGGGTGCTCAGGTCGACCACGATCTCCTTGTCCGGCTCGCTGTCGGCCATTTCCCAGAGGGCCTCGACCGCTTTCAGCTCCAGCTGTACGGGCAGCAATCCCTCCTTGAGGGCGTTACCCCGGAAGATGTCCCCGAATCGGGGGGCGATGACCGCCTTGAAGCCCCAGTCGCGCAGTGCCCAGACGGCATGCTGACGCGATGATCCGGTCCCGAAATTGGGGCCGGCGACCAGGATCGTGGCCCCGGCGTGGGCCGGGTGGTTGAGCACGAATCCGGGGTCTTCCCGCCAGGCGTTGAACAGCCCGTCCTCGAAACCGGTCCGGGTCACCCGCTTGAGGTAGACCGCCGGGATGATCTGGTCCGTGTCCACATCGGAACGGCGCAGCGGCATGACCGTGCCGCTGTGGGTGGTGAACTTGTCCATGATTGCGTTCCCCTCTACAGATCCGCCGGGGCGGCCAGCTTGCCGGTGACCGCGGTGGCCGCGGCCACCTGCGGGGAGACCAGGTGGGTACGCCCGCCCTTGCCCTGCCGGCCCTCGAAGTTACGGTTCGACGTGGACGCGGCGCGCTGGCCCGGGCTCAACGTGTCGGGGTTCATGCCCAGGCACATCGAGCAGCCGGCGAAGCGCCACTCGGCGCCGGCCTCGGTGAAGATCTTGTCCAGACCCTCGGCCTCGGCCGCCTCCCGCACCACGGCCGAGCCGGGCACGATCATCATCCGGACGCCCGCGTGCACGGTGTGGCCCTGCAGCACCTCGGCCGCGACCCGCAGGTCCTCCAGCCGCCCGTTGGTGCAGGAGCCGACGAAGACCACGTCGACCGGCACCTCCTTGAGCGGCGTGCCGGCCTCGAGTCCCATGTACTCCAGCGCGCGGCGGGCGGCGTTGCGCTCGCTCTCGTCGAGGAACTCCTCCGGGTCCGGCACCACGCTGTCCAGCGGCGCGCCCTGGCCCGGGTTGGTGCCCCAGGTGACGAACGGGCTGATCGCCGCGGCGTCCAGGATCACTTCGGTGTCGTACTCGGCGCCCTCGTCGGTGACCAGCGACGACCAGTAGGCCACGGCGGCGTCCCACTGCTCGCCCGCGGGCGCGTGCTCGCGGCCCTTGAGGTAGGCGAAGGTGGTCTCGTCGGGAGCGATCATGCCGGCCTTGGCGCCCCACTCGATGCTCATGTTGCAGATGGTCATCCGGCCCTCCATGGAGAGCCGGCGGATGGCCTCGCCGCGATACTCCACGATGTGGCCGTTGCCGCCGCCGGTGCCGACCTGGGTGATCAGCGCAAGGATCAGGTCCTTGGCGGTGACGCCCGGACGCAGGTCGCCGACGACGGTGACGGCCATCGTCTTCGGCGTCGACTGCGGGAGCGTCTGGGTCGCCAGCACGTGCTCGACCTCGCTGGTGCCGATGCCGAAGGCGAGCGCGCCGAACGCGCCGTGGGTCGCGGTGTGCGAGTCACCACAGACGATGGTCATGCCGGGCTGGGTGAGTCCGAGCTGCGGGCCGATCACGTGCACGATGCCCTGCTGCTGGTTGCCCAGCGGGCGGATCGGCACGCCGAACTCGGCGCAGTTCTTCCGCAGCGTCTCGATCTGCGTGCGCGACGTCGTGTCGGTGATCGTGAACAGGTCACCGCGGCGGCCGTTGAACGACGGGTCGTCGTACCCGGTCGGGGTGTTGTGATCCTCGGTCGCGAGCGTGAGGTCGGTGCGGCGGACCGGACGCCCGGCCACCCGCAGCCCGTCGAACGCCTGCGGGCTGGTCACTTCGTGCAGCAGGTGCAGGTCGATGTAGAGCAGATCCGGTTCGCCATCGGCCTCGCGGACGACGTGGTCGTCCCAGACCTTCTCGGCCAGGGTCCTCGGCGCGGTGTCTCCCACCATCTGGACATCCTAAATTCTGGGAGGTATGTTTCGGCTTGTGGGACACAGTATGAGCGGTGTCGGCGTTCTCGACAAGGCGGTGGTCATCCTCGCGGCCTGCGTCGACGGGGCCAGTCTGGCCGAGTTGGTGGACCGGACGAAGTTGCCTCGGGCGACTGCACATCGCCTGGCCCAGGCTTTGGAGATCCACCGGCTGCTGGTCCGCGACACCCAGGGACGGTGGCGTCCGGGACCCCGTCTGGGCGAGCTCGCGAACGCCGCGCCGGACGTGCTGCTGACCGCCGCGGAGCCGCTGCTGTCCGCACTTCGGGACGCGACCGGCGAGAGTACGCAACTTTACTTGCGTCGCGCCGACGAACGTATATGTGTCGCCGCGGCCGAGCGCGCGAGCGGCCTGCGGGACACCGTGCCGATCGGTTCGGTGCTGCCGATGACCGCCGGTTCGGCCGCGCAGATCCTGCTCGCCTGGGAGCCGCCGGAAGCCGTGATGCCGTTGCTGCCGCGCTGCAAGTTCACCGGCCGCACCCTGGCCGAGGTCCGGCGCCGGGGCTGGGCCCAGAGCGTGGCCGAGCGCGAGCCGGGTGTGGCCAGTGTGTCCGCGCCGATCCGCGACCGGACCGGACGGGTAATCGCCGCCGTCTCGATAAGCGGCCCGATCGAGCGTCTGGGGCGCCGGCCGGGCGAACGGCACGCGATGGCCGTGGTCCGCGCCGGGCAACGCCTGTCCGGTCTCTGAGGCTTCGATCTGCACGGTCGGCTAACGCCGCAGCGGATGTTCGGTGGCGTTGCCCCGCCGCTGCGACCGATCCGTCCTGTTTGAGCACCCCGTTGGAGTCACGGCTCCCAGACGGCGTGGTCGTGGGCGAAGACCACCCGGCGCGGGTCCAGGTCCTGCAGCCGCGCGACCCAGGACGGCGGATCGCCGACATGTGCGTGGTGGTTCAACACGTCCGTCCCGTACGCCGTGGCACTGTCGTGGCTCTGTCCCGCCACCACCACCGTCCCGTCGCCGAGCCGCACCACGACCGACTGATGGCCGACGGTGTGGCCCGGGGTCGGCAGGATGAGCACGCCCGGCCGGATCTCGGTCTCGCCGTCCAGCTCGACGTAGGTCAGGCCGGGGGCGTCGATCAGCTCCGGCAGCGTGTAGTCGGTCTCCCGGGCGATGTCGAGCTCGATCCGTTGCGTGAACACGGGTCGCCCCGGCAGCTGCGGATTGCCGCCGCAGTGGTCGAAGTGCAGATGACAGTTGATGACGCCGGCGACGTCCCCGGGCGTACGGCCGGCGGCTCGCAGGGCGTCCGTCAACGGGACCCGGCGCGGCTGGTAGTGGCCGTCGACCCAGTCGTCCTCGCCCATGCCGGTGTCGACCAGCAGGTCGCCGTCCGGATGCTCGATCAGATAGCCGAGTACGGGCTCGGCCCGCTCCCGCCCGTCGGGCGTCTCGGTCCCGGGCCGGACGAACCAGCCGTAGTCGATGCGGTGCACGGCGATCATGTCCGCCAGTCTGCCCGGAAGACCCGCCACCTGCTTCACCGATCAGTCGACGGGCAGCTCGACGAGCCCAGTCGCGCGAACGGAGCAGAGGTAAGGGCCAGAAGCACCGCGCCTTGGTTGCCACCAAAGCCTGACGTTCAGCCGGGCGCCGCCGAATCCGCTCGTTCCTCGAGTTGACCCTCGGGTAAGCGGTACTCGGCCGAGACGGTCGCCAGGGACTCGCCCGACCCAGAACATCTCGAGCGCATCCGCGACACGCGCTCCACCGGCCACGAAGGTCGGCTGGCCGAAGCCAGACCATAGTCGCCTCCGCGTCGGCGGCGCCGCCCCGGAAGACGAAAACGGCCCGCGTCGTGATGACGCGGACCGGATGCGTTGTAGCCCCGAAGGGATTCGAACCCTCGCTACCGCCTTGAGAGGGCGGCGTCCTAGGCCGCTAGACGACGGGGCCAGGACTGCCATTCGCACTCGAACGACGGTGCCGAACTCTACCAGAAAGCTCCAGCACCGCCGACCTCGTGAGATCGGCTGCGCTGGGGTACCAGGACTCGAACCTAGACTAACTGGACCAGAACCAGCCGGGCTGCCAATTACCCCATACCCCATCGGTGCGGCTCACCGCGCCGGTGCCGAACTCTACCTGTAGCCCATGGTGCCCGCCAAATCGGGTGGCCGCGAGCCGTTTCAACGGATTTACGTGAGTGCGGTCACGGTGTTCGTCAGCTCGCCGATGCCCGAGACGCTGACCGTGACCCGGTCGCTTTCGACCAGCCGATCCACGCCGGCCGGGGTGCCGGTCAGGATGACGTCGCCGGGCAGCAGCGTCATCACGTGCGAGACGTACGACACCAGGGTCGGCACGTCGAAGATCATGTCCTTGGTCCGGCCGAGCTGCCGTAGCTCCATCCGTTCCGGGTCGCGGCCGACCTCGCACTTCACCTCGACGTCGCTGACGTCGAGGCTGGTCTCGATCCACGGCCCGAGCGGGCAGAACGAGTCGAACCCCTTGGCCCGGGTCCAGGTCTTGTCGAGGTTCTGCAGGTCCCGTGCGGTCACGTCGTTGCCGCAGGTGTAGCCGAAGATGGCCCGCTCGGCGCCGGCCCGGTCGACCCGGCGGGCGCCGGAGGCGCCGATCACCACGGCCAGCTCGGCCTCGTGGTCGACCCGCTTCGACGCCGGAGGCAGCCGGATCGCGTCGTTCGGCCCGATCACCGAAGTGGACGGCTTGATGAAGATCAGCGGCTCCTTCGGCACCTCGTTGCCGAGCTCGGCGGCGTGGTCGGCGTAGTTGCGGCCGATCCCGATCACCTTGCTGGAGAAGATCGGGGCCAGCAGCCGGACGTCGGCCAGCGCCCAGCGGTTGCCGGTGAAGGACACCTTCTCGAACGGGATGCTCTCGATCTCGGCGACGGTCAGGCCCGACGGCCCGGCCCCGGCCTCCCCCTCGACCACTCCGAAGGACACCCCACCCGCATGGACGAACCGAGCGAACCGCACGTCAGAAACCCCATCCCGTCAGGAAGCCAGCACAGGCAAATCTACGCCGTACGGGAGTTCTGGTCCGCACCCAGCCGCGGGAACGGAGTGAGCGAGAACACCACCTCGACCGGCACCTCGAAGTAGTCGCAGATGCGCAGGGCCAGATGGAGGCTCGGGCTGAACTCGCCGCGCTCGAGATAGCCCACCGTCTGGTAGTGCACCCCGAGCGCGTCGGCCAGCTGACGCCGCGAGATGCCGCGCTCGGCGCGCAGCATCACGATGCGGTTGTACGTGATTTCGGCGCTCATCGGTCCGTCCGGGCCAGGGCACGCTCGCGGCGGGCGGCCACGGCCGAACCGGACTCGCGGCGGGCCATCCGGCGCAGGATGCCCGGAGCCAGCACCAGCCCCAGCAGGCTCCACGCGGTCAGCACACCGAACGTGGTCAGGTGCATCCACGAGTGGTGCAGCTCCACCGCGGCCAGCGATCCGGGCAGGAACACCGAGCGCATGCCCAGTCCCAGCCAGTAGACCGGGAAGACCTGCGCCACCGCCTGCAACCAGCCGGGCATGGCGGTGATCGGGTAGAAGATGCCGGAGACGGCCACCAGCCCGACGATCGGCAGGATCACCAGCCCGATGTTGCGCGGGTTGTCGAACAGCGACCCGATCACCGCGCCCAGCGGCATGGTGGCGAAGAAGGCCAGCGGGACCAGCCAGAGCAACGTGAGCCAGCCGGTCGCGCCGACGTGCAGGCCTTTGACGATGAACAGCCCGGGAACCAACTGGAGCACGAAGCCGATCGCGGTCATGCCACCGACCAGCACGATCTTCCCGATCAGATAGCCGGTCATGCCGTTCGGCGTCGCCTTGGCCCGCAGCAGCGTGCCGTCCTCCCGGTCCACGATCAGCAACTGGGACACCGTCACCAGGCCGGTGAAGGCCAGACCCATGCCGAACGTACTGGGCAAGGTCCGCGCTCCCAGCGAGAAGGTGGTGCCGGGCACGTGGGCGTCCCGCATGAAGAAGATGGTGACCGACAGCGCGACCGCCGGGAACAGGTACGTCCACAGGTCGGAGAGGGTCGTCAGGCTCTGCCGGATCTCGATGCCGCCGCGGGCGAACCCCGACCGGGCGACGCGGCCGATCACGCTCATCGCTCGTACTCCTGAACCATCGTCATGTACGTGTCCTCCAGGCTGGCCCGGTGCACCTCGAGTTCGCCGATGCCGTCGCCGTACTGCTGGAAGAGCTCGCGGACGAACGCGGTGGCGTCGGCGGCGGAGTGCACGTACCGCATGCCGTCCCGCGTCCAGCGGATCTCCGACTCCCCCGCGACCTGGCGGGAGAGCTGATCGGCCGAGCCGTCGGCGATGATCCGCCCGCCGGCCAGGATCAGGATGCGGTCGGCCAGCTTCTCCGCCTCGTCCAGGTCGTGGGTGGTCAAGAGGATCGTGGTGTCGTCCACATCGGTCAGCCGGTGCACCAGGTCGTGGAACTCGCGCCGGGCGGCCGGGTCGAAGCCGACCGTGGGCTCGTCCAGGAAGAGCAGCTCGGGCCGGCCGACGATGCCGATGGCGACGTCCAGCCGGCGACGCTGACCGCCGGAGAGCTGAGCAACCCGGCGCCGGCCGTGTGCGGTCAGGCCGACCACGTCGAGCAGGTCGTCCACCGGCCACGGACGCCGGATCCGGGCGGTCGAATAGGGCTCGTAGTAGGTGCCCAGGTGGTGCAGCAGCTCACGGACCCGCCACTTGCCGTGGTCGCGCCAGGACTGCAGGACCACGCCGATCCGGGCCCGCCAGGCTTCGCCGCCACCCGACGGATCGACGCCCAGCACCCGGACGTCCCCGGCCGACCGCATCCGGAAGCCCTCGAGGATCTCGATCGTGGTGGTCTTGCCGGCCCCGTTCGGCCCCAGCAGGGCGAGCACCTCGCCCGGCCGCGCGGTGAAACCGATGCCCTCCAGCACGTCCTTGCGGCCGTAGCGCATCCGCAGGTCGCGGACGTCGATGACCAGGTCTTCAGGCAAGGTCCCCACGTCCGCCACCAGCGCCCCCGTCATTGCTGTCATGTCAAGCACACTATCAAGGATGTAGCAGATGTACTACATTAGTCCGCATGATGACTATGCCATCGACCCTCACCCTGTGGCTGTTGCTCCGGCGGGCCCCGGCGCGCGCATTCCCCACCCCGGCGGATGCCGAGCCTTAGCACACCCGGATACCCTGACGGCATGGGGATCCAGACACTCACCACGACGCTGCCGTCGGTCACCTGGATTCCGCTCGCCCGCGCCCACGCCGAACGCGCCGACGAGATGACCGCCGGCCATCGCGCCCGCAGGGCCGCCGGCGAGAGACACGCCATCGAGGACTTTCTCTACGACTACTACGGCACCCGCCCGGCCCAGTTGCGGCGCTGGCATCCGGGCGTCGGCGCCGGCCTGGCCCCCTCCCCCGACGGCCTCTCCGAGCACGCCGCCTGGAAGTGGTACCAGCGATATCCCGACGGTGTGGTCACTCTGGACACCGACGCGTATCTGACCGCGCGCGGCGAGAGCGTGCGCTACATCCACGGCCTGCTCACGGCGACCTCCTCGCGCCCGGTGTTCTCCGGCTGCTTCGGCCTGCACGAGTGGGCGATGGTCTACCGCCGGCCCGAGCACCGCCACCCGCTGCCGCTGCGACTGGGTCAGGCCGGCACCGACGAGGTGGTCGAGCAGCACCCGATCCGCTGCACGCACTTCGACGCGTTCCGCTTCTTCACCCCCGAGGCCGTCGGCCTGAACCGCCTCCAGCCCACCCGCGCCACCCAGGTCGACCTGGACCAGCCCGGCTGCCTGCACGCCGCGATGGACGTCCACAAGTGGGCGTCGAAGCTCGGGCCGGCCGTGCCCGGCGCGCTGGCGCTGGACTGCTTCACGCTGGCCGGGGACATCCGGCTGCTCGACATGCAGGCCTCGCCGTACGATCTGAGCTCCTACGGCCATCCCCCGGTGAAGATCGAGACCCCCGAGGGCAAGGCCGAGTACGTGTCCCGCCAGCGCGAGTTCGCCCGCCGCGCGGCGGCCCTGCGCTCCCGCCTGATCCGCGTCTGCGAGGAACTCCTGGGCCCCCAGGCCGCCGCCGACAACCGCGAGGCCGTAGCCCCCTTCAACCACCGCTGAGCCCACCGACCCATGGCGGTCGAGCGGAGAGCTAGTCGCTGGGGTCGGGGCGGCGATTGCGTTTGGTCTGGCCGCGGCGTTTCTTGTCGGCGATGCGGCGTTCGACCGAGCCCTTGGTCGGACGCGTCGCGCGGCGGTTTCGTGGGGGTGGGGCGATCGCGCCGGCCACGATGCCGGCCAGGCGGGCCGCCGCGGCCTCTCGGTTGCGGAGCTGGGACCGATGCTCGGAGGCGACCACGGTCAGGACGCCGTTGACCAGGCGGTGACCAAGGCGTACGAGGGCACGCTCGCGGAGGGCCGCGGGCAGCATCTCGGAGCCGGCCAGGTCCCACGACAGCTCGACCCGCGAATCGGTCGTGTTGACGCCCTGGCCGCCGGGACCGCTCGCGCGGGAGAAGCGCCACGAAAGCTCGGCCGCCGGGATGGTCAGACGGTCGCTCACGTGTACGTCGTCGGGCATCCGGAAAGCATGTCACGGACCGAAGCGAGACAACGAGAGCCGCCGGGAGAAGCAATACTGGTCCGGTGACGTCCCAACCGACGCCGGTGGCGACCACCGGCTACCCGTGGCCCATCGAGTCCACCCGCCTCGCCAACGGACTGCGCGTCGTGGTCAGCGAGGACCGCAGCGCTCCCGTGGTCAGCGTCAACCTCTGGTACGACGTGGGCTCCCGGCACGAGCCCGAGGGTCAGACCGGTTTCGCCCACCTGTTCGAGCACCTGATGTTCGAGGGCTCGGAGCACGTGGCCAAGACCGAGCACATGCGCCTGGTGCAGGGCAACGGCGGCAACCTCAACGCGACCACGAACCCGGACCGGACGAACTACTTCGAGACGTTGCCGTCCGAGCACCTCGAGCTGGCCCTGTGGCTGGAGGCGGACCGGATGGGCGGGCTGGTCCCCGCGCTCACCCAGGAAACGCTGGACAATCAGCGCGAGGTGGTCAAGAACGAACGGCGCCAGCGGTACGAGAACGTGCCGTACGGCGACGCCTGGCTACGCCTGCTGCCGTTGCTGTATCCGCCCGGCCACCCGTACCACCACTCGACGATCGGGTCGATGGAGGACCTGAACGCCGCCGGTCTGGCCACCTTCCAGGCGTTCCACTCCCAGTACTACGCGCCCAACAACGCGGTGCTCACGGTGGCCGGGGACGCGTCGCCGGAGCAGGTGTACGCGCTGGCCGAGAAGTACTTCGGGGTGATCGAGCCGGTCAGCGGGATCCCACCGGCACCGGGCGGGCACCTGACCGGACCGGCCACCGAGCCGGTCCGCGAGACGGTGACCGGCAAGGTCCCGGCGCCCCGGATCTACCTGGCGCACCGGACGTTCCCGTTCGGCACGGCCCAGTACGACGCGATCACCGTGCTGGCCACGGTGCTCGGCGACGGCCGGGGCAGCCGGTTGTACCAGCGGCTGGCCGACGGCCGCCGGATCGCCCAGCCCGACTACATCGGTTCGTACGGCGTGGATCTGGCGCACGCCCCGGCCCCGCTGATCGTCACCGCCACGGCCAAGGACGGCGTCGACGTGGCCACGCTGGAGGAAGGGCTGGCCGAGGTGCTGGACTCCTTCGCGAGTGGAACGGGCGAGCCGGTGACCGACGATGAACTGTCGCGGGCCAAGGCGCTGCTGACCAACCAGTGGTGGCGCGGACTGTCCACGGTCGGTGGACGGGCCGACACGCTCAGCCGGTACGCCACCCAGTTCGGCGACGCCGGCACCGCCGCGTACCGGCTGCCGGCGTGGCAGTCGGTGACCGCCGACGACATCGCCGAGGCGGCCACCCTCGCCCTGAAGCCGACCTCACGCGTGACGCTGACCTACGTTCCGGGAGACCCGTCGTGACCCTGATCGCCACCCGTCCCGAGCCTGGCGAGGCCCGGCCGTACGCGTTTCCGCAGATTGTCCGCATCTCCGTGGCCGGCGGTGAGGTGGTGGCCGCGAACATGCCGGGTCAGCTGATCGCCAGCGCCGCGCTGCTGCTCGACGCCGGCGCCGCGCACGAGCCCGAGGGCCGCGAGGGGACCGCGAGCGTGCTGGCCAAAGCGCTCGAGGAGGGCACCACCACCCGCGACGCGGCCGCGTTCGCGCTGGCCCTGGAGGGTCTGGGCGCCGAACTGTCGGTGTCGGTGGACTGGGACACGTTCCGCACCGGCGTGACCGTGCCGGTCGACCTGCTGCCCGCCGCCGTACGGCTGCTGGCCGAGGCCACCCGCACGCCCAAGCTGGACCACGCCGACATCCTCCGGGTCCGCGACGACGAGGTGAGCGCTCTGCGGATGGAGTGGGCCCAGCCCGGTCCGCGGGCCGACGCGGCGTTGCGGGCCGACCTGTTCGGACTCACCGAGCGGTACGGGCGCCCCCTGCACGGCGACCCCGACTCGACGGCCGCGGTCACCGTGGCTGACGTGCACGAGTTCCACGCGGGCGGGCTGCAACGACCGGGCGTCCTGCTGGTGGCCGGCGACCTGGACCGGCTCGACCTGCAGGAGCTGGGCGAGGTCGCCTTCGCCGGCACCTCCGGTGAGCCCCGTACGCCCGGCGGCCCGCTGACCGTCCCGTTGCGGGACACCCGCAAGGTCATCCTGGTCGACCGGCCCACCTCGGTGCAGTCGGTGCTGCGGCTCGGGCACCGCGCGCCGCACCGCGCGCACCCCGACTACGTGACCATGTGGCTGGCCGCGACCGTACTCGGCGGCGCGTTCACCTCCCGCCTCAACCACCTGATCCGCGAGGTGAAGGGCTACACGTACGGGATCCGGGGCGAGTTCGGGCTAAGCCGCCGGTTCGGCCGGTTCCTGGTCAGCTCGTCGGTGCAGACCGCGGTGACCGCGCCCGCGCTGATCGACACGGTCGGCGAGATCAGCCGGACCGCCGCCAACGGCGTGAACGAGGACGAGCTCGAGGTGGCCCGCAGCTGGCGGGCCGGTCAGCTGTCGGTGGACATGCAGACCCCCGGCTCGATCCTGGGCGCGCTGGCCACGCTGGTGGTCCACGGCCTGCCCGACGACTACTACGCCGACCTGCGCCGCAAGCTGCTGGCGGCGACGGTCGAGGAGGTGTCCGCGGCCGCCGCGACCCACCTGCACCCGCAGGGCCTGACGCTGGTGGTCGAGGGCGACGCCGCACTGATCCGGGACGAGCTGGTCGCGGCCGGATTGGGGGAGATCGTCGACGCCGAACTCGGGTGAAGGTTGCGGCCGGACTGTTTCACGAGTTTCAATACGGTCCGGCGTTGCCACCTGAGAGCGCTCTCACCCACCGGAGACATCTCATGCCCACGAACTTCTCGACCCTGTCCGTGCCGGAATCGCGAGCGCATCTGCTGGCCACGCCGGACGGCCCCGCCGACCCGGCCACGCTGATGGCGCCGGAGTCGGCCGTCGCCTCGTACGCGCCGCGGGGCCTGGCCGGGCCGGAGTTCGCCGATCCGGTCGGCCGGGCGTACCACTATCTCGACGTGGTGCAGGACGCGTACATCAAGGGCGGCGAGCCGCGGCTGCTGCAGTCGTACAACAACGAGAGCGGGCTGATGACCGCCGCCTTCGTGTACGACAACGCGCTCGCCGTCCTGGCCTACCTGGCCAACCCCACGGTGGCCAACGTGCGCCGGGCCCGGCTCATCGCCGACGCGCTGCTGTGGATCCAGGAGCACGACGAGACGTACGACGACGGACGGGTCCGCCAGGCGTACGCGGCCGGTCCGATGCTGTGCGCCGGCGGACCGGCTTATCCGGGGTTGAAGCGGGAGAACGGCACCGCGGCCCACCTCCAGCCGTACGGGTTCGGCGGCTCCTCCACCGGGGACGTCGCCTGGGCCGGCCTCGCCCTGGCCCAGCTGTACGTGGACAGCCGCATCCAGAAGTACCTGGACGGCGCCGTCCGGCTGGCCGGCTGGGTCGCGCGGCAGGAGTCGCCGTACCGCTACGGCGGCTACCACGGCGGCCTCAAGGCGGACGGTCGGACGCCGCAGACGTGGACCTCGACCGAGCACAACATCGACGCGTACGCGCTGTTCACGCTTCTGGCCAAGCTCACCCGCAACCGAGGATGGAACGGCCGGGCGACGCCGGCCGCCGACTTCCTGCAGGCGATGTGGCACCAGGCCGGCCGGTACTTCTGGACCGGAACCCTGGGTGCCGACGAGGGCGAGGACCCGAACGAGATCAACACCACCAACATCCCCGAGGACGCGCAGACCTGGAGCCTGCTGGCGCTGGGCGACCGGCGGTTCCGCAACTCGGTCGACTGGGTCACCGACCACCTGCGCAACACCGACGGCGGCGTCGGCACCCAGTTGCCGGCCGGCGTGACCATCTCCGGGGTCACGTACAGCACCCAGGCCAAGACGCTGACGCACCCGGTGGCCGGCGGCGACGTGCCCAACCACCAGAAGGGCGTATGGCTCGAGGGCACCGCCCACACCGCGCTCGCGCTGCTGCACCGCGACGAGCGGGGCGACGGCGCCCGGGCCCGCCGGCTGCTGGGCGAGGTGGTGACCGCGCAGGAACGGGTGGGCGACGGCCAGACCGTGGGGCGGACCGCCGACCCGGCCGGTGGCCGGCTCTCGAACCCGGCCGAGGGCGGCACCTGGGCCGGCACCCCACTGCCGGCCCGGTCCGGAATCGTGGCCGCGACCAGCGCCCTCGACACGGGCTTCGCGTTCAGCTACTTCCAGCGTCAGCACGTCGGGACCACCGCCTGGTTCCTGATGGCGGCACAGAACTTCAACCCGTACCGGTAGCTCCTGCCGTCCTTGCTGGCGACCGGCGGATAGCGTCGGCGTCATGACGCTCACCGACGTGCCGGCCCGGACACGGCCGGGCAAGCGGATCAGCCGGACCCTGCTGGTCTGGCTCCTGATGCTGCCCGGCGCGGCCTGGGCGGTGGTCCGGCTGGGCGGCTGGGAGCGCGGCCCGCTGATCCCGCTGCTGGCGTTCACGCCGTACGTCGCGGCCTGGTCGGTGTTTCCGGCACTGATCGCGCTCTTCGCCCGCCGTTGGCTGGGCGCGGCCATCGCGGCGGTGACGGTGGCTCTGTTCGCCGTGTCGGTCCTCCCTCGGACATTCCCGGACCGGCACCCCGGGCCGACCCAGGGCGTCGACCTGACGGTGATGACGGCCAACATGCTCGAGGGCGGCGCCGACCCGGCGACGATCGTCTCGCTGGTCCGCAACCACGACATCGCGGTGCTGGCGCTGCAGGAGTACACCCCGGCGGCCCGGGACGGGCTGGCCGCGGCCGGGCTGGGAACGATGCTGCCGTACGGGTCGCTGGCCCCGGAGCTGGACACCACCGGGTCGGCGCTCTACTCGCGCTGGCCGGTGACCGCGGACGGGTTCCATCGCAACGGCGGTGGCTTCCTGCAGGCGTACGCGACGGTCACGCCGCCCGGCGCGGGCCTGTTGCTGGTCGAGTCGGCGCACCCGCTGGCCCCGGCCACGTTGCCGTACCTCAGGAACTGGCGGGCCGACCTGGACGCCGAGCCGCGCGCCGACCCGGACGGCACGCCCCGGATCCTGCTCGGCGACTTCAACTCGACCCTGGACCACGAGCCGCTGCGGGCGCTCATCTCGCACGGCTACCGGGATTCCGCCGACGCGGTGGGCGCCGGCCTGATCGGGACCTGGGGGCCGTACGACGGCAAGCCGGTCCCGCCCGTGACCATCGACCACGTCCTGGTCGACCGCCGGATCGGGGTCCGCGCGGTGCTGGTCCGTCACCAGCCCCGCAGCGACCACCGCGCGGTCCTGGCCGACCTGGTCGTGCCGGCCGCCGGATGATCTGATCGCCGCGCTCACCCAGGCCGCGCTGTCGCTCGGCACCGAGGAACACGCGAGTTTCGCCACCCAGTCGGCCGACCGGCTCCCGGCAGCGCTGGAACCGGCCGCCGTGGTCGCCGCGGCCGAGCGGGTGGCCGCCGTCCGCGCCCTGCGCCAGTCCGGCGCCGACGTGCCCTGGAATCTGGCCGGCACGTTGCCGGCCGGGGTCGCCGACCGCCCGCCGGACGCCGACCCCGACGCGGGCGTGACGCTGCTACCCGGCCTGGCCCACGGCCGGTGACGCGGACTGGGCCAGGCCGAACGTCAGGGCGTCGACCATCGCGTGCCAGCTGGCCTCGACCACGTTCTCGTGCACGCCCACCGTGGTCCAGTCGCGGCTTCCGTCGGTGGTCTCCAGCAGCACCCGGGTGACCGCGCCGGAACCGTGCGACCCCTCCAGGATGCGCACCTTGTAATCGGCCAGCTCGAACGACTTGAGTTGCGGGTAGTGCATTAGCAGGGCCTTGCGGAGCGCCTCGTCGAGCGCGTTGACCGGGCCGTTGCCCTCGGCGGTGGCGATCACCCGCTCGCCGCGGACCCGGACCTTGACCGTGCCCTCGGAGACGACCGCACCGTCCTCCCGGTGCTCGACCAGCACCCGGTACGACTCCAGCGCGAACGGCCGGGCGAGTGCGGCACCCGGCAGCTCGTCCCGGACGAGCAGTTCGAAGGACGCGTCGGCGGCCTCGAAGGACCAGCCGCCGGCCTCCATCTCCTTGACCTTGCGGGTCACCGAGGTCAGCGTGTCCGGGTGGCCGGCCAGCTCCAGTCCGAGCTCGCGGCTCTTGAGCTCGATGCTGGCCCGGCCGGCCATCTCCGTCACCAGGATCCGCATGTCATTGCCGACAACCGACGGGTCCACATGGTTGTACAGCAGCGGATCCACCTTGATCGCGCTCGCGTGCAGCCCCGCCTTGTGAGCGAAAGCGGCGGCCCCGACGTAGGCCTGGTGGGTGTCGGGGGCGATGTTCGCGATCTCGGCGAGCGCGGCTGAGACGCGCGTCGCCTGCTCGAGGCATCCGTCCGGTAGAACCTTCAGCCCGAGCTTGAGTTGCAGGTTGCTGACCGTGGCGAACAGGTCGGCGTTGCCGGGGCGCTCGCCGTATCCGTTCGCGGTGCACTGGAAGTGCTCGACGCCGGCCTCGACCGCGGCCACGGTGTTGGCGACCGCGCAGGAGGTGTCGTTCTGGCAGTGGATGCCGAGCCGGTCGGGGGTCACGCCGGCCCGCTCGACCACGTCGTTGATCGCCGTGGTGATCATCGAGGGGAGCATGCCGCCGTTGGTGTCACACATGATCACGCGTTCCGCGCCGGCCTCGAACGCCGTCCGTACGACCGACGCGGTGTAGTCCGGGTCGTAACGAAAGCCGTCGAAGAAGTGCTCGCAGTCGACGAACGCGCGGCGGCCGTTGGCGACCAGGTGGCGGACGGTGTCGCGGACCATGTTCAGGTTCTCGTCGCCGGTGGTGCGCAGCGCCCGTTCCACGTGCCGGATGTCGGACTTGGCGACCACGCACACCACCGGGGTCTCCGCATCCAGCAACGCCTGCACCTGCGGGTCGCCGGCCACGTCGACGCCGGCCTTGCGGGTCGCGCCGAACGCCACCAGCACCGCGTTCTTCAGGGTCAGTTCGGTCCGGGCACGGGCGAAGAACTCGGTGTCCTTGGGCATCGCACCCGGCCAGCCGCCCTCGATGAACCCCACGCCGAACTCGTCCAGCAGCCGGGCCACCGCAAGCTTGTCGGCCACCGAATAGCTGATGCCTTCGCGCTGCCCGCCGTCGCGGAGCGTCGTGTCGAAGACCTGGTAGTCCATGGCGGGGTTCCTTTCGAGGGGTGCGGACCAACAAAAAGACCCCCCGCGGTCGCGGGAGGTCTGCGCATCGGCGAGGAGTCAGCCGGTGCGCTAGGTGCGAATAATCAGCACGCTGGAGGTCACGGGATGAAGCATGCCACTAACCGCCGTCGTGGGAAGCGTTGTTCCACCTTTCGGGACTAGGTTGGGCTGGTGGCTGACCATCCGTACCCCCGGAATCTGTCCTTCTCGTCGGTCTACAACTTCCGCGACGTCGGTGGGTACGCCGGTCTGGACGGGCGGTCCGTACGGTGGCGGCAACTGTTCCGCGCCGACTCCCTGCACCGGTTGAAGGATGACGACTGGGTCGCGTTCGGCGAGCTCGGTGTCCGCAGCGTGATCGACCTGCGGCGCGGGTTCGAGGTGGAGAGGTTCGGCCGGGTGCCGGAGGCCGAGGGCCTGAACTACGTCAATCCGGTGTTGAAGCACGTCGACTGGGCCGAGGTGCCGCATCCGGACGGCACCGTGCACGAGCGCTGGCTGGCCGACCGGTACCTGAACTTCCTCGTCGACGGGCACGAGGCGCTGGCCGTCGCGCTCGGCGTGATCGCCGACCCGGCCCAGGCGCCGGTCGTGGTGCACTGCATGGCGGGCAAGGACCGGACCGGGGTGGTCTGCGCGCTCTCGCTGTCGTTGCTGGGAGTGTCCGATGAGGACATCGCGGCCGACTACGCGATGACCGAGACGGCGATGCGGCGGCTCACCGACTACCTGCGGGTGGCCAACCCGGAGGCGATCGAGGGCCAGGAGCACATGTTCGACTCGCCCGCCGCCGCGATGACGTTGTTCCTGTCCGACCTCCGCGCCGGGCACGGCTCGGTTGAGAAGTACGCCCGTTCCATCGGCGTGACGGCCGAGCAGGTGGCGGCCATGCGCGACCACCTGCTCGAGTAGCGAGGAGCGCGTTGCCGCGCGGATGAGTTCGGCCTCCGAACGCTGCCGGCGAAGCCGTCAACGGGCGCAGGCCGAACTCATCCGCATTCAGCGGCGCACGCGCGATCGAGCTCAGGCAACTTTGTGCACCCAGCCGTACGGGTCGGCGGCGCGGCCGCGCTGGATGTCGACCAGCTCCTGGCGCAGCGCCATGGTGACCTCGCCCGAGCCACCGTCGGCCACGGTGAACTCGCCGTCGGGCGTCCGGACGGTGCCGATCGGGGTGATCACCGCCGCGGTGCCGCAGGCGAACGCCTCACGGATCCGGCCGGACGCGGCGCCGTCGCGCCACTCGTCGATGCTCACCGGCCGCTCCTCGATCCCGCGACCGGCCTTCTGGGCCAGCTTCAGGATGGAGTCGCGGGTGATACCGGGCAGGATCGTGCCGGCCAGCGGCGGGGTGACCAGACGGCCGTCGTCCATCACGAAGACGATGTTCATGCCGCCGAGCTCGTCCACGTACTTGCGCTCGACCGCGTCTAGGTAGACCACCTGGTCGCAGCCGTGCTCGATCGCCTCGGCCTGGGCCGACAGCCCGGCCGCGTAGTTGCCGCCGCACTTGGCCGCACCGGTGCCGCCGGGCGCGGCCCGGGTGTAGTCGGGCGTGACCCACACCGTGACCGGCTTGACCCCGCCGGAGAAGTACGACCCGACCGGCGACGCAATGACCAGGTAGAGCACCTCGAGCGCGGGTCGTACGCCGAGGAACACCTCGCTGGCGTACGCGAACGGGCGCAGGTACAGGCTGCCGTCCTCGGACGTCGGGATCCACTCCCGGTCGATCTCGACGATCCGATGCAGCGACTCGAGGAAGGTCGCTTCGGGCAGCTGCGGCAGCGCCATCCGCTGCGCCGACGTGGTGAATCGGGCAGCGTTGGCCTCGGGCCGGAACATCGCCACGCCACCGTCCGGCATGGTGTACGCCTTCAGGCCTTCGAAGATCTCCTGCGCGTAGTGCAGCACCGCGGTCGCCGGGTCCATCGGGATGGGCGCGCGGGCTTCCACCCGGGCGTCGTACCACCCTTTGCCCTCGGCGTATCGGACGGTGACCATGTGGTCGGTGAAGATGCGGCCGAACCCGGGGTTGACCATCTGCGCGGCGCGTTCCGCGGGGTCTACCGGCGACAGGTTCGGACGGATCTCGAAATCGAGGTTGTTGTCACCACCACTCATGGCACGTGACCTGCTTTCTGCGAAGTGTGAATGAGCACGAAGATACCCCGAACGGTCGTTCAAGTGGGCCGTCCGGTGGCGGTGGAGCAGGGAACGAGTGGGCTCAGGCCGCGGTGGCGACCCGATCTCCGACCTCGGCGGTACGCGGCGGCGCGCCCGGCGTGCGGGACGCGACCTCGGCCGCGACCGCCTCGGTTACTCGCCGCGCCTCGTCGGCGTGCCCGAGGTGCTCGAGCAGCATCGACGCGGAGAGGATGGCCGCCGCCGGGTCGGCGATGCCCTGACCGGCGATGTCCGGCGCGGAACCGTGGACCGGCTCGAACGTCGACGGGTAGGCGCGCTCCGGGTTCACGGAGCCGCTCGCGGCCATGCCGATGCCGCCGGTGACGGCCGCCGCGATGTCGGTGAGGATGTCACCGAACAGGTTGTCGGTCACCACCACGTCGTACCGCTGGGGGTTGCTGACCATGAACATGCTGGCCGCGTCGATGTGCTGGTACTCGGTGGTGACCTCGGGGAACTCGGCGGCGACGGCGGCGAACGTCCGCGCCCAGAGGCTGCCGGCCTTGGTCAGGACGTTGGTCTTGTGCACCAGGGTGAGGTGGTGGCGGTCGCGGCGCCGGGCCCGGGCGAACGCGTCCCGGATGACCCGCTCCACGCCGAACCGCGTGTTCAGGCTCTCCTCGGTGGCGATCTCGGCCGGGGTGTCCTGGTGCAGGATGCCGCCGGCGCCGACGTACAGGCCCTCGGTGCCCTCGCGGACGCAGACCATGTCGATCTCGCCCGGCTTGATCCCGGCCAGCGGGCTGACCGTACCGGGCCACAGGCGGGAGGGGCGCAGGTTGACGTACTGGTCGAAGTCGAAGCGGAGCTTGAGCAGCAGGCCGCGCTCGAGGATGCCGGGCGGGACGCTGGGGTCGCCGATCGCGCCGAGCAGGATGGCGTCGTGGCCGGCCAGCTCGTCCTTCACCGCGGACGGCAGGACCTCGCCGGTGCGGTGGTAGAGGCGGGCGCCCAGGTCGTACTCCGAGTACTCGACGCCGGGCAGAACGGCGTCGATGACCTTGCGCGCTTCGGCGGTCACTTCGGTTCCGATGCCGTCGCCGGCCACCACCGCGATCCGCGCCACGCTCACGTCGTACTCCTGATCTGCTGGGCCTGCTGACTCGATCCAGGCTAAACCGCGGTCCCGATCTTCGGTACGCCGGTCCCACTGAATGGACGTTAAGGTTCCAATGTCGTGGCTGAGCGGGCGTACCGACCGTCGCTCACGCCGAGGGTCGGCCCCGGCGATCCCCGGCCTGCTCCCATCCCGGACCCGGCCCGGCCGGCCCGCTGCTGGGGGCCCCGACCCCTTGCGTCCCTCGCCGGCCGTCATCGGGCGCCGCGGTGCCCGAGATCCGTCCCTCTGGAACGCCACATGGGTCCCGATGACGGCGGCTCGCCGGGGCGTGGCCCAGAGCCGGGCCCGACCTGCCGTACCAGTGGCACAGCAGCGTCGCGACACGCCGGTCAACTCCACCTCGGTGTACCACTGGAGCGCTCCAGTGGTACACCACGGCGGCGCCCGCCACCGTGGCGTACCACCGGCAACTCTCCCTGATAACAAGGAGCCGGCAAGACATCCGCGGACCGGCTGAGCTCACCTCACCGAGGTCTCAGCAAGATAGTTCCCGGCTGTTACCCCGGGCACTCTCCTCAGTGGTACCTCACGGTGCCGGCCACTCACCTGCCGTACCACTGGCGCGCTCCAGTGGTACGCCAGCGAGCTAACAGCGCCCGAATTGGGCTACTGGCGTACCAGTGGCACACCACGGTGCCGGCCACTCACCTGCCGTACCACTGGCGCGCTCCAGTGGTACGCCAGCGAGCTAACAGCGCCCGAATTGGGCTACTGGCGTACCAGTGGCACACCACGGTGCCGGCCACTCACCTGCCGTACCACTGGCGCGCTCCACTGGTACGCCAGACAGGTAGGGAACAGTGCCGGACGAGGAACAGCCCCCGGATTCCGGCAAGAGATCCGAGGGCTGTTCGTGACGAAAGCGCGTGGCTCGCGCCCGCCGGGGGTGCCACCGCCCGGACGGTGACGAACGCGTCACCCGAAGACGAGCCCGCCCCGTCACGCGCGGCGGGACCAACGCTAGCGATGCGGACTAATAACGCGCAAGACGCATCCCCCGCGTGTCGGCCCAATGATCGCGAGTGCGGACAACGCGTGTGGCACCATGCGCCGGTGAGTTTCGACCTTGTGGTGTGGGCCATGGAAGCCGCGGACCGGCCGGAAGCCGTCCGCGCGGCCAACGCGCGCTGCGTCTCCGGAGACCACCGGCAGCGCCCCGCCGATCCCCGCGTGGTGGCCTTCTACGACGCCCTGACCAGCACGTACCCGGACCGTGGGCCGCGGGCCGGTCAGCCCGGCTCGCCCTGGGCGAAGTCGCCGCTGCACGCCGCCGCGGACCACATCCAGATGCAGCTCGACGAGGCCTGCCCGGACGCCGTACTGGAGACCATCGAGAAGCTGGCCGCCGAGCTCAACCTCGACCTGCTCGACCTGCAGGACGGCACCGTTTACCCCCCATTACGGCGCGTCGGCAGTCCAGCTCAGTAGCGGAGGTCGACGATGCTGCCGACGGACGAGCCGATCGAGGCCGCCACCGAGGAGAGCAGTTCGGCGTCGACCGACGAGTCCACGGTCAGCGCCATCAGCGCCTCCCCGCCGATCGAGCGCCGGGCCACCTGCATGGACGCGATGTTCACGCCGTTCTCACCCAGGATCGTGCCGATCGCGCCGACCACGCCCGGCCGGTCGGCGTACCGGAAGAACAGCAGCACGCCCTCCACGCCGAGTTCCAGGTCGTAGCCGTCCACCTCGGTGAGCCGCCGGATGTCGCGGGTGGCGGTCGTGGTCACCGTGCCGGCCACGCTGACCGTACGGCCGTCGGGCATGGCCCCGCGCACGATGACCAGGTTGTGGTGCTCGGTGGCCTCGTCGCCGACCACCAGGTCGACCACGACCCCCCGGTCGGCGGCCAGTTGCGGCGCGTTGACGTACGTGACCTGCTCGTCCACCACCGGCGCGAACAGCCCCTTGGTGGTGGCCAGCTTGAGCACGGCCAGATCGTGCGTGACCAGGTCCCCGCGCACCTCCACGGTCACCCCGGCGGCGACGCCCCCGGCGACTGCGGTGAACACCGTTCCGAGCTTCTCGGCCAGCGCCAGCAGCGGCCGGACGTCCTCGTCGACGACGCCGCCGGCCTGCACGTTCACCGCGTCCGGCACGAACTCGCCGAGCAGTGCGAGCTTGACGCTGCGGGCCACGGCCAGGCCGGCCTTGTCCTGCGCCTCCGCCGTGGAGGCGCCCAGATGCGGGGTGACGACCACGTTGTCGAAGGCGAACAGCGGCGAGTCGGTGGCCGGCTCGGACACGAAGACGTCGATCCCGGCGCCGCCGACCCGGCCCTCGGCCAGCGCGTCGGCCAGGGCCTGCTCGTCGATCAGGCCACCCCGGGCGGCGTTGATGATCCGTACGCCCGGTTTGACGGTCTGCAGCTCCTTCTCCCCGATCAGGCCGACCGTCTCCGGGGTCTTGGGCAGGTGGATGGAGATGAAGTCGCTCTCCCGTAGCAGTTCGTCCAGACCGACCAGCCGTACGCCCAGTTGCGCCGCCCGGGCCGGCTGGATGTACGGGTCGTACGCGATCAGCCGGGTCCCGAACGCCGCCATCCGCTGGGCGAACAGCACCCCGATGCGGCCCAGTCCGACCACGCCTACGGTCTTGCCCTGGATCTCCACCCCGGTGTACTTCGACCGCTTCCACTCGCCGCGCTTGAGCGTGGCGCTGGCGGTGGCGGTGTGCCGCGCGACCGACAGCAGCAGCGCGATCGCCTGTTCCGCGGCCGAGACGATGTTGCTGGTGGGCGCGTTGACCACCATCACGCCCCGGGCGGTGGCGGCGGCGATGTCGACGTTGTCCAGCCCGACCCCGGCCCGGGCGACCACCCGCAACCGGGGCGCAGCCGCCACCGCCTCGGCGTCGATCCGGGTGGCGCTGCGCACGATGACCGCGTCGGCGCCGGCCAGCGCGGCCAGCAGGGCGGGCCGGTCCGTGCCGTCGACGTGGCGCACGTCGAAGTCGTCGGCCAGCACCTCGAGGGCGGCGGGGGCGAGTTCCTCAGCGATCAGTACGACGGGAGCCATCGATCTCCATCCGGTCACGGGCATCGACCGGATGGTATGCAGACGGAAGCCCACCGTGGGAGGTCATCCCACGGTGAGCCCCCGGTAACGGAGAATCAGGCGGTTTCGGTGATCGGCCGGTCGACCCAGCTCATCATGTCGCGCAGCTTCTTGCCGGTGACCTCGATCGGGTGGGCGGCGCCCTCGGCGCGGTACTTGGTCAGCAGCGGGCCGCCGTTGTCGTCGTCCGCGATGAGTTCCTTGGTGAACTCCCCGGACTGGATCTCGGACAGGATCTTCTTCATCTCGTCCTTGACCCGGGAGTCGATCACCCGCGGACCGCGGGTGTAGTCGCCGAACTCTGCGGTGTCGGACACGCTGTACCGCATCCGGGAGATGCCGCCTTCGTACATCAGGTCGACGATCAGCTTGAGCTCGTGCAGGCACTCGAAGTACGCGATCTCCGGGGCGTAACCGGCCTCGGTGAGCACCTCGAAGCCGGTCTGCACCAGCGCCGCCGTACCGCCGCAGAGGACCGCCTGCTCGCCGAAGAGATCGGTCTCGGTCTCCTCCTTGAAGGTGGTCCGGATGACCCCGGCCCGGGATCCGCCGATCGCCTTCGCGTACGAGAGAGCCAGCGCGAGCCCGTCGCCGGTCGGGTCCTGCTCGACCGCCACCAGGCAGGGCACGCCCTTGCCGTCCACGTACTGGCGGCGGACCAGGTGACCCGGACCCTTGGGGGCGACCATGGCCACCGTGACGTCGGCCGGCGGCTCGATCAGGCCGAAGCGGATGTTCAGTCCGTGCCCGAAGAAGAGCGCCTTGCCGGCCGTCAGGTTCGGGGCGATCGAGTCGGTGTAGATCTTGCGTTGCGCGGTGTCCGGCGCCAGCACCATGATCACGTCGGCCCACTCCGACGCCTCGGCCGGGGTGTCCACGCGCAGGCCCTGCTCCTCGGCCTTGGCCCGGCTCTTCGAGCCCTCCTTCAGGCCCACCACCACGTCGACGCCCGAGTCGCGCAGCGACAGCGAGTGCGCGTGGCCCTGGCTGCCGTAGCCGATGACGGCGACCTTGCGTCCCTGGATGATGGACAAGTCGGCATCGTCGTCGTAGAAAACTTCCGCGGTCATTGAATCCTCACTGAGTCTTTGGTCCGGTTAGGGGCGGCGGGGCGGTTGGACGGGGCTTCCGTTCCGGGTGCTGGTTCAGGCCGCGCGAAGCGCCGGGCCGGTGGTGATGGAGCGGGAACCGCGGCCGATGGCGACCAGGCCCGACTGCACCATCTCCTTGATGCCGTACGGCTCGAGGTCGCGCAGCAGCGCGTCCAGCTTGTCGGGGTCGCCGGTGGCCTCGATGGTGAGGGTGTCCGGGGCGACGTCGATCACACGCGCCCGGAACAGCTCGACCGTTTCGAGTACCTGGCTCCGGAGCGCGCGATCGGCGCGCACCTTGACCAGCAGCAGTTCGCGCTGGACCGACTGTTGCGGGTCCAGTTCCACGATCTTCAGGACGTTGACCAGCTTGTTGAGCTGCTTGGTGACCTGTTCCAGCGGCGAGGTCTCGGCGTTGACCACGATGGTGATGCGGGAGACGTCCGGATTCTCCGTCTCACCCACGGCCAGCGAGTCGATGTTGAAGCTGCGCCGGGAGAACAGGCCGGAGACGCGAGCGAGAACGCCCGGTTTGTTCTCGACCAGGACGGACAAGGTGTGCTTGGTCATCAGAGCTCGTCCTCTTCGAAGCTGGGGCGCACGTCCCGGGCGAACAGAATCTCGTCGTTGCTCTTACCGGCGGCAACCATCGGCCACACCATCGCGTCCTGGCCGACGGTGAAGTCGATGACCACCGGCGCGTCGGTGATCTCCATCGCCTGCTTGATGATCCGGTCCACGTCGTCCTTGGACTCGCAGCGGAGGCCGATGCAGCCGAGAGCCTCGGCCAGCTTCACGAAGTCGGGGATCCGGTGCTTGTGCGTGCCCAGGTTGGTGTTGGAGTAGCGGCCCTCGTAGAACAGGGTCTGCCACTGCCGGACCATGCCCAGGTTGCCGTTGTTGATCACGGCCACCTTGATCGGGATGCCCTCCAGCGCGCAGGTGGCCAATTCCTGGTTGGTCATCTGAAAGCAGCCGTCGCCGTCGATCGCCCACACCGCGGTGCCCGGCTTGCCGACCTTGGCGCCCATCGCCGCCGGCACCGCGTACCCCATGGTCCCGGCGCCGCCCGAGTTGAGCCAGGTGGCCGGCTTCTCGTACGAGATGAACTGCGAGGCCCACATCTGGTGCTGGCCGACCCCGGCGACGTAGATCGCGTCCGGCCCGACCAGCTCGCCGATCCGCTGGATCACGTACTGCGGGGCCAGCGTGCCGTCGGTGGGCTCGTCGTAGCCCAGCGGGTACCGCCGCTTCAGTTCGCGCAGCGTCGCCCACCAGGGCTCGTAGGCCGAGGGCGAGGCGGTGTCGGACACGGCCGCGATCAGCTCGTCGATCACGTGCCGGGCGTCGCCCACGATCGGGACGTCGGCGTGCCGGTTCTTGCCGATCTCGGCCGGATCGATGTCGGCGTGCACCACCTTGGCGTCCGGGGCGAACGAGTCGAGCGCGCCGGTGACCCGGTCGTCGAACCGGGCGCCCAGGGTCACCAGCAGATCGGATTTCTGCAGCGCGTAGACCGCCGGGACGGTGCCGTGCATGCCGGGCATGCCCAGGTGCTGCGGGTGCGAGTCGGGGAACGCGCCCAGCGCCATCAGCGTGGTCACCACCGGCATGCCGGTCAGCTCGGCCAGCTTGCGCAGCCCGTCGGTGGCGCCGGCCTTGAGCACGCCGCCGCCGACGTACAGCACCGGCCGGCGGCTCTCGGCGATCAGCCGCGCCGCCTCCCGGATCTGCTTGCCGTGCGGGTGCAGCGTCGGCCGGTACCCGGGCAGGTCCAGGGTGGGCGGCCAGGAGAACATGGTCTGCGCCTGCATCACGTCCTTGGGCACGTCGACCAGGACCGGCCCGGGGCGGCCGGTGGACGCCAGGTGGAACGCCTCCGCGAGGACCTGAGGGATCTCCTCGGGGGTCTGGATCAGGAAGTTGTGCTTCGTGATCGGAAGCGTGATCCCCTGGATGTCCGCCTCCTGGAAGGCGTCCGTCCCGATCGAGGGACGGGCCACCTGTCCGGTGATGGCGACGATCGGCACCGAGTCCATGTAGGCGTCGGCGATCGGGGTGACCAGGTTGGTGGCACCCGGCCCGGAGGTGGCGATGCAGACGCCGACCTTGCCGGTGGCCTGGGCGTACCCGGTGGCGGCGTGCCCGGCCCCCTGCTCGTGGCGGACCAGGATGTGGCGCACCTTCGAGTCGTACAGCGGGTCGTAGGCCGGGAGGATGGCGCCGCCGGGAATGCCGAAGGCGACCTCGACGCCGAGCGCCTCGAGCGAGCGGACGAGCGAGCCGGCTCCGGTGGTCTCGACCGGGGACACGGCGACTACCGCCTGGGCCCCGGCTCCGGCGGCCACGGTGGCCGGCGTTGCTCGGTGGGCGAGGGACTCGGGAGTGGGTGGTCTCGTCATGGCATTGCCTTCGATTCGGTCGGTGGGTCCGTAACTCGAGCAACAAAAAAGGCCCTCATGCCTAGAAAGGCACGGGACCTGGCGCACTCTTACCGCTGCGGGAAACGCTGAAGCGGCAAGGGTGCGCTCACATAAGTACTCGGGCGGACAAGCACATGTGGCTAACCTTGCCCGATCTCACGCGCTGAGTCAACTGATCCCACATGCTGATCACTCGCCGGAGGGGTCGAACGCCGGATCGGTCGGCAGCAGTGCCCTGAGCTGCCGCATCCCCGGGCCGAGCATGACGACCTGGCTGCGCGCGGCGGCCCCGGGCGCGGGCGGCAGGGGCGGGGCCGGACGCGGCGCCGGCACCCGCACACCGGACCGGATCGTGCGCAGCTGCGCCTCCAGTTGCTCGGCCGGCACACCCCAGCCGAACAGCGACCCCTGACCCAACCGACAACCGGCGGCCTCCACCGCCTCGCGCTGCGCCGGGGTGCCGATGCCCTCGGCCAGCACCTCCAGCCCGAGCCGGTGACCCATCCGGACGACCACGTCGACCAGGGGCGCGGCCATGCCCGTGCGCGACTCGGGCTCGATCACCAGCGCCCGGTCGATCTTCAGGATGTCCACCGGCAGCGTCCGCAGCTGGCCCAGCGAGGAGTAGCCGGCGCCGAAGTCGTCGAGCGCGATCCGCACCCCGGTGGCCCGCAGCTCGGTCAGCCGGCGGACCAGTTCCTCCATGTCGGTGGCCACGGCGTGCTCGGTCACCTCCAGCACGAGCCGCTGCGGGGGCACGCCGAACTCCGCCAGCACGTCGGCGACCTGCCCGGCGTAGTCGGCGGCGTGCAGCTCCTTGGGCGACAGGTTGACCGACACCCAGACGTCGTGCCCGGCCACCAGCCAGTACGACAGCTGCTCGCACGCCCGGCGCAGCACCCAGGAACCGATCCGATCGATCAGGCCGGACTCCTCGGCCACCGGGATGAACTCGTCCGGCCGGACCGCGCCCAGCGTCGGGTGGCGCCAGCGCAGCAGCGCCTCGGCGCCCACCGGCCGCATCGACGGCAGCGCCACCACCGGCTGGAAGACCAGGCGCAGCTCCTCCCGCTCGATGGCGTGGCGCAGCTCGTTCTCCAGGGTGCTGCGGCGGCGCAGGAGCTCGTCGTAGCGGACCTGGTAGCGCTCGACCCGGTTCTTGCCCTGCTGCTTGGCGTACCGCAGCGCCAGATCGGCGTCGCGCATCAACCGTCCGGAGTCGCTCGGAGTCGGGTCGCCGCCGGCTACACCCACGCTGGCCGAGAGGAACACCGAGCCGCTGCCGTCCACCTCGTACGGCTGCCCGAGGACCGCCAGCAACCGCTTGGCCGCCAGCATCGCCTCGTCCGGTGAGCCCGTCATGAGCACCGCGAACTCGTCCCCGCCGAGCCGGGCGGCCACGTCCCCGGTCAGCAGGTTGCGCCGCAGCCGGGCGCCGACCTCGGCCAGCACGGTGTCGCCGACGTCGTGGCCGCGCATGTCGTTGACGTTCTTGAACCCGTCGAGGTCGATGCTGATCAGCACCCGCCGGCCCGGCCCCGGCCGTTCCCTCAGCGCCACCAGCAGGCCGCGGCGGTTGGCCAGCCCGGTCAGCGGGTCGGTGTGCGCGAGCTCGCGGAAGTGCGCCTCGCGCTGCCGCAGCGCCAGCGTGTACCGCTTCACGTCGGACAGCGCCAGGTACTGCCGGCTGACCAGCAGCAGACCCTCGACGCTGACCGCGATGACGCCGGCGCCGGTCAGCACGCCGCCCCGCATCAGGTGGTAGGCCGCCGCGCCGATGGTGGCGAGGACGGGCAGGAACGCGTACGCCGTGTGCCGCTGCGTGATGTCCCCGGCGACCTCGACCGGCCGGTCGGCCAGCTTGACCGCCCGGGCCACCACGACCAGCCCGGCCGGCAGCAGGATCGCGCCCACCAGCACCACGATCGGCCACTGCTCGCAGATACCCCCGGACAGCCCGAGCGCGGCCACTGCGACCAGCGTCACACCCCCGGCCACCTCGACGGTCACCTGGCGGGGCCGGTGCGCGTGCAGGGCCAGCACCGTGGTCAGCCCGATCGCCACCGCCGCCACCGACCCGGACAGCACCAGCATCGGCTCGGTCTCGCCGGGCAGGAGGCTGGTCGGCGGGGCCAGCAGCACCCACCCCACGAACACCAGCGCCGACGCGATGACCAGGCCGTCGACCAGGTGGCGGAGCGCGGCTCCGGGTCCCTCGGCCGCACCCGGCAGCCGCAACGTGCCGGCCAGCAGGATGATCGTGCCGGCGGCGAGCGCGATGGCCAGCGCGCCGCCCAGCGCCTCGCGGTGTTCCTCGGCCCCGGCGGGCACCAGTAGCGAACTGATCAGCCCGGCCAGCGCCGCGGCGCTGGACAGCGCTCCTCCGGCGGCCAGCAGCAGGTGGGCCTGACGGGCGGCTCCCGTGTGCTTTCGCCCGGAATCGGCCAGCAGGGCGACGGCCGGGACCGCGACCAGCAGGGTCGCCAGCCCGGCCAGCTCCACGCCGGACGGTGCATGCACGCCCCACAGCCTGCCGGATAGACGGCCGTTTGGGGAGAGTCTCGATCTCCTGCTAACGGCTCAGGCGATATGTCCGCGTCTCGGGCTGTGGACATCGGCGCTGCCCACCGCGGGCACAGTGGCAGACTGTAGCGATGCCTGA
This sequence comes from uncultured Actinoplanes sp., assembly GCA_964236515.1. Lineage (GTDB taxonomy): Bacteria > Actinomycetota > Actinomycetes > Mycobacteriales > Micromonosporaceae > Actinoplanes. The sequence goes on along the minus strand of CAXSDA010000020.1, from coordinate 31,347 downwards.
GCTACGCTCCCGGACCTCGACCCACGGTCGGACGATGGCCGGCGCGCGCGCCCTGTGGCGCGCCACCGGCATGACCGACGACGACTTCGGCAAGCCCATCGTGGCCATTGCCAACAGCTACACCCAGTTCGTACCCGGCCACGTCCATCTCAAGGACCTCGGCGGCCTGGTGGCGGACTCGATCGCCGAGGCAGGCGGCGTCGGGCGCGAGTTCAACACCATCGCCGTCGACGACGGCATCGCGATGGGTCACGGCGGCATGCTGTACTCGCTGCCCAGCCGGGAACTGATCGCCGACGCCGTCGAGTACATGGTCAACGCCCACTGCGCCGACGCGCTGGTCTGCATCTCGAACTGCGACAAGATCACCCCCGGCATGCTGATCGCCGCCCTGCGGCTGAATATCCCGACGGTCTTCGTCTCGGGCGGCCCGATGGAGGCCGGCAAGACGGTCGCCATCGAGGGCGTCGTGCACGAGAAGCTCGACCTGATCGACGCGATGAGCGCCAGCGCCAACGAGAACGTCACCGACGAGCAGCTCGGCGTCATCGAGCGCTCGGCCTGCCCGACCTGCGGCTCGTGCTCCGGCATGTTCACCGCCAACTCGATGAACTGCCTCACCGAGGCGATCGGGCTGGCGCTGCCGGGCAACGGCTCGACGCTGGCCACCCACGCGTCCCGCAAGGCGCTGTTCGAGCGGGCCGGCGCGCTGATCGTCGACATCGCCAAGCAGTACTACGAGAACGACGACACCTCGGTGCTGCCGCGCTCGATCGCCAACCGCGACGCGTTCGAGAACGCGGTGGCGCTGGACGTGGCCATGGGCGGTTCCACCAACACGGTGCTGCACCTGCTGGCCGCGGCCCGCGAGGCCGAGCTCGACTTCAGCGTGAGCGACATCGACGCCGTCTCGCGCCGGGTGCCGTGCCTGGCCAAGGTCGCGCCGAACAGCGTGAAATACCACATGGAGGACGTGCACCGGGCCGGCGGCATCCCGGCGCTGATGGGCGAGCTGTACCGCGGCGGAGCGCTGCGTCCCGACGTCCGCTCGGTCCACTCCCCCGACCTGGTCTCGTGGCTGAACGCCTGGGACATCCGCAGCGGCCACGCGTCGGACGAGGCGCTCGAGCTGTTCCACGCAGCGCCCGGCGGCGTCCGCACGACGCAACCGTTCTCCACGTCGAACCGCTGGTCGACATTGGACACGGACGCGGTCGGCGGCTGCATCCGGTCGGTCGAGCACGCGTACACGGCCGATGGCGGCCTGTGCATGCTGTTCGGCAACCTCGCGCCCGACGGCTGCGTGGTCAAGACGGCCGGCGTCGACGAGAGCCTCTGGAAGTTCACCGGCCCCGCCCGCGTCTTCGAGAGCCAGGAACAGGCGGTCGACGGCATCCTGGGCAAGCAGGTGGTCGAGGGCGACGTGGTGGTCATCCGCTACGAGGGCCCGAAGGGCGGCCCCGGCATGCAGGAGATGCTGTACCCCACCAGCTTCCTGAAGGGCCGCGGCCTGGGCAAGGCGTGCGCGCTGATCACCGACGGCCGCTTCTCCGGCGGCACCAGCGGCCTCTCCATCGGCCACGTCTCGCCCGAGGCGGCGGCCGGCGGCCTGATCGCGCTGGTCGAGACCGGCGACGAGATCAGCATCGACATCCCCGGCCGCAGCATCACCCTGCACGTCTCCGACGAAGACCTGGCCCAGCGCCGCCACGAGGTGGAACGGCAGCCCAAGCCGTTCTCCCCGACCGGCCGCGTACGCCCGGTCTCGGCGGCGCTGCGCGCTTACGCCTCGATGGCCACCAGCGCGAGCGACGGCGCCTACCGCAAGGTCCCCGAATAGCCCTTTCCCGTACGCCCGACGACAGTGACCGGGACCGCCCGCGAAGCCGAGTGGGCGGTCCTGGCCGTTCCCGGCCGCCGGGCTGGATCAGTGGTCCGTCAGGTGGTGACGTCGCGGTTGTGCGGGGTGAGCTCGTAGGGGGCCTTGTCGGTCTCGTCGACGCCGAAGCTGATGATGCGCTCCGGGTGCAGGCGGATGATCGCGCCCGGGAACCGGGAGGCGGAGTCCGCCGGGTCGGTCAGGGCCTCGGCCCGGCCGCGGATCTCCAGGCAGCGGACGCGCCACGGGTCGACCGAGGCCAGGTCGTCGACGACGAAGGCGGCGTGGCCGTTGGCGGCGACGTTGCGGAACTTCTGGCTGGCGGCCATCGCCCGGCCGCCGATGTCGATCGTGCCGGTGGTCTCGTTCCAGCTGAAGCCGACCGGGCTGTTCTGCAGGGTTCCGCCGGGCTGCTGGGTGGCCAGGCGGCCGAGGCGCTGGCTGTTCAGGTAGGCGATCTCGAAGTCCTCGAAGGGCATCCGCCCAGTCTGCAACCTCAAGCGGGGTCGAGGTCAAGGGCCCGCGCGATGGCCCGGCGGTCGTGGTAGTCCCGATCTTCCCGTCGCGGACACGGACGACCTGGATGGTGCGGAACCGGAACGGCTTGCCGGTGGTGGGCGCCCGGCCGGCGTACTCGAACTCGCTGACCACCACCTCGGGGTCCTCGGTGCGGTGGATCACGACGTGGTCGGCGGTGAACGCGAGCGGCCCGGCGGCGGCCGCGGCGAAGTGGGCGTGGATGTCGGCGCGGCCGGCGACCCGGGTGGCGCCGGGGGCGGCGAAGGGAATCTCGACGACCGCGTCGTCGGCGTACAGCTCGCCCAGCGCCGGGTGCGCGCCGATGCCGTACGGAACCGGGCCGAGGTCCTGGAAGCGGCCGAGCGGCTGACGGGCCGGCTCAGTGCGCGTCGGCGCGGTGGCTGTCCAGGTACGCCTCGGTCCGTTCGGCCGGCGCCGGGCGGGCCAGCGCGAAACCCTGGCCGTAGACGCAGCCGGCCGCACGTGCCCGGTCCACGTCGTCCTCGGTCTCCAGGCCCTTGGCCACGACCTCCAGGCCGAGGCGCCGGCCCAGGCTGACCACCACGTCCAGGACGGCCGGCCCGGTCCGGTGCGGCAGCGCGTTCATCAGTCCCCGGTCCAGTTTGAGCTGGTCGACCGGAAGACGGCGCAAATGCGACAGCGAGGCCTGGCCGGCGCCGAAGTCGTCGAGCGCGGCCCGGACGCCGAGCTTGCGCAGCCCGGCCAGCGCGGCCACGATGGCCGGCACGTCCGCGGCGATCCACTCCTCGGCCACCTCGACCACCAGCCGCTCGGGCGACACGTCGTGCTTCTCCAGCGTCGCCATGAGCTGTTCCGGGAAGCGCGCGCTGAGCAGCTCGCGGGGCGCGGTGTTTACCGACAGCCAGAAGGTCTCGTCGGCGCTGAACCAGTTCGACAGATGCCGACAGGCCGCGTCCAGCACCCACTCGTCCAGATCGGCGGCGACGCCCACGTCCCGGGCGATCGGCAGGATCTCGGCCGGCAGGATGGTGCCCAGTTTCGGGTGGCGCCAGCGCAGCAGCGCCTCGACCCCGACCGGCCGGCGGTCGCGCAGGTCCACCACCGGCTGGAAGACGACGTCGAGCTCACCCCGGTCGACCGCGGACAGCAGCTCCTGTTCCAGGTCCATCCGCCGGTGCAGCTGGACTTCGACGTCCGGGTCGTACCACTCGACCCGGTCCGGACCAAGCTGGCAGGAGCGTTTGCGGGCCAGGTCGGCGTGCCGGAGCACCTCGTCCGAGTCGGCGCCGCCGGACACCTCGGCCAGGCCCACGCTGGTGTGCACCTCGGCCACCACGCCGGGCAGCTCGTACGGCTCCATCAGCCGGGTGACCAGGCGGGTGGCCAGGGCGTAGGTGAAGACCGCGCCGTCACCGGTGAGGACCGCGAACTCGTCGCCACCGAGCCGGGCCGGGACCTCGCCGTCGGACACCAGGCCCCGGATCCGGCGGGCCACCTCGACCAGGACCGTGTCGCCGGTCTCCCGGCCGTGCTCCTCGTTGATCTCGTCCAGGCCGTGCAGGTCGATCACCAGGACCGTCCCCTGCTGCCCGGCGCGACGCCGGTAGGCCAAGAGGTCGCGCATCAGCGAGCGGCGGTTGGGCAGTCCGGTGAGCTGGTCGGTGTAGGACAGGGCGTGCAGGGTGCGTTCCAGCTGCTTGCGCTCGCCGACGTCCCGGACGTGCACGACCAGCGCCGCGACCTCGGGCACGGCCCGCTGGTCGGACACGGTGGACTCGGTGTCGCGCCACACGCCCTGGCCGTCGGAGAAACGGGCCTGGACCAGCGCCGGCGGGCCGTCGGCGAGCTCGCCGGCCAGCACCGACGCGATCACCGCCTCGGCCCCGGCGACGTCCTCGGGGTGGATCAGCTCGGCGAACGACCGGCCCACGACGGCCGAGTCGGCCAGCCCGAAGACCCGGGCCGCGGCCGGCGACTGCCAGCCGATGGTCAGCCGCTCGTCGAGCACCAGCGTCAGGTCGGTGGCGCCGGCCACCAGCGACCGGAAGTGCGCCTCCTTCTCCGCCAGCTGATCTGCGTACGTCCGGATGTCCCGGACGATGAGCAGCTCGCGGGTCATCAGGACGGCGACCATGGTGATGCCCAGGACGATCGCCCGCGCATCGAAGTGGTGGTGGAACCTCACCAGGTGGTAGATCGCAGCGACGACGCCGACCGAGGCGGGCACGGCCAGCAGCGGATAGCTGGACAGGTACTGCTCGGGCTCGGGCGCCTCGATCTGCGGCAACGGCTCGCGGCGGGACGCGCCCTCCGCGCTCAGAGTCAGGCCGGCGATCACGAACAGCCCGAGGATGGGCAGCGCGATGTCGGAGTTGTGCGCGTTGACGAAGTTGACCTCGACGCACAGGGCGATCAGGACGGTGATCGCTCCGGCCGCGCACCGCAGCGCCGCCGTCCGGTGCAGCCGGGCCCGCAGGACGACGACCGTGATCACCGAGATGGCGCCGGCGGCGACCATGGTCACGGCCAGGCTCATCCCCGGCGTGTTCGGCATCGGGGTGATCAGGTAGGCGGCGAAGCCCAGGCTGACGCCCAGGCCGACGCCGTCGTAGATCCGGCGCAACCGGACCGGCGCGCTGGTCGCCGCTCCGGGCAACAACAGGGTGCCGAGCATGTACAAGGCGGCGGTCACGCACACGCCGATCAGCCCGGTGACGCCGAACGAGGGCAGATGGAGAGCCGGCAGGGCAGCGGTGAGTCCGGCGGCGGCCGCGCCACAGCCGATGAATCCGGCCCCGCGGCAGGCGGCGAAGGCATCGTCGGCGTGGTGGATGCGCAGCGCGGTCCGTACCAGGACCACGGTCGCCCCGAGTGCGGTCAGGCCGGCCCCGAGGGCCAGGGACAACGGCCGGGAGAGCAGGCCGGCGATCCCGGCCGCGCAGATCAGCGTGGACACGAGGGGCACGGCGAGCCAGACGGCCGGGTTCATCCGGCCGCGGACAGACGCGATCGGCGGCATTGCCACGTCGGCGGTTCTCCTGCCGTTGGCAGAACGGGGTCGCGGGGGTGCAGGCCACCTGCACCGGTCAACGACCGTCCTGGGTTGAGGTTACGGGGCGGTAGTACTCCTGGCCATGCTCGGATCGTCGGCTATGGACCGGCCACGGTCAACCGGCGTACGGATGCAAGGATGTGCAGGTGAGCACCAAGCCCGCACTGCGTGTCCGTCGATCCGGGGCCGCACTGGTGGCCGCCCTGATCGCGTTCGCCGGTACGGTGCCGCTGGCCGGGGTGCGATGGGAACTGGCGCCCATTCTGCTGCTTCCGCTGCTCGCCGGCATCTGGGCGTGGCGTGCGGGTACCGACGTCTACCCCGATCGGCTGAAGATCCGCGCGCTCGTCGGCAGCACCTCGGTGCCCTGGGACCGGATCACCGAGCTCGCCCCGAACCGCCAGGAGCAGGTGTCGGCGCTGCTCGACAACGGCAACGTGATCCGCCTGACCGGCGTCACCGTGGGCAACCTGCCGGTGGTGCTGCGGGCGGCCGGGCGGAACCCGTCAGTAGTCGCCGACAACCCGGTTGAGCAGGGGAACCCCGGCGGCGAACCGGCGTAGCTGGGTGCCCGCCAGCCCGTACGCGCGGGGCATGAACCCCCGCACCGCGCCGCCGATGTGCGGCGTGATGAACGCGTTCTCCATCTGCCACAACGGGTGCCCGGCGGGCAGCGGTTCCGGGTCGGTGACGTCCAGGGCGGCCGAGATCCGCCCGGCGCCGAGCTCGGTGAGCAGCGCGGCGGTGTCCACCACCGGCCCGCGGGCCGCGTTGACCAGCAGGGCACCATCCGGCAGGGCGGCCAGGAAGGCCCCGTCGACCAGCTGCCGGGTGGCCTCGGTGAGCGGCACCAGCAGCACCACCACGTCGGCCTCGGGCAGCAGCACGGGCAGCTCGTCGACCCCGTGCACGTCGTCGGCGGGCCGGGCGCTGCGGGCCACCCGGGTGATCGACACCCCGAACGGCGCCATCCGCTCCTCGACTGCGCGCCCGATCGAGCCGGCGCCCAGGATCAGCACCCGCGCCCCGGTCAACTCGGCCCTCGGGGTGACCACGTCGCCGCCCCACTGCTCGCGGTGCTGGGCCCGGGCGTACCCGGGAAAGCCGCGCAGCGCGGCGATGGCCGCCCCCAGGACCCACTCGGCCACCGGGGCGTCGTGCACGCCGCGGGCGTCGCAGAGCTCGACGCCGTCCGGCACCCGGCCGGACCAGGCGTCCACCCCGGCCGACAGCAGCTGAATGACCTTCAGGTCGGAGAGCTTGGTCAGCAGCTCGGCCGTACCCGGCACCCACGAGGGCACCCAGAACTGCACCCCGGCCGGATCGGAGGGCGGGTCGGCGACGTCATCGCAGACCTCGACCTCGACTCCGGGCGGCAGTTCGCCGAGCAGTTCACGGCCGGCCGCATGCGAGATCCACACCTTCACCGTTCCCACGCTAGCCCGCCCGTGGCTCCCAGCCCGCACCGCTACCCTGGTCTGCGTGAGAGGTGGAGCACTCCGGCGGATCCGTGCGGCCGCGATCGCGTCCGGCGCGGTGCTGGCCTTGGGCGCGTGCGCGTTCGGGCCGCCCGACCCCGACCAGGCCGGCGAGCCCCCGAACCTGCCGGCGCCATCGGCCGCCTCGGCCGCACCCGGCAGCGACGACACGAATCAGGAGATCGCGGTCACCGTACTGGCCAAAGGGCTGTCGGTGCCGTCGGGGATCGCGTTCCTGCCGGACGGGACGGCGCTGGTCACCGAACGGGACACGGCGCTCATCCTCGAGGTCGGGCCGCAGACCGACCAGGACGGCCTGAAGGTGACCCAGACGCAGAAGCTGGCCGAGGTCGACTCCACCGGCGACGGCGACGACGGCCTGCTCGGCATCGCGGTCTCCCCCACGTACAAGACCGACAAGACGCTGTACGTCTACTACTCCACCGCCGCCGACAACCGGGTGGCGAAGCTGCAGCTGGGCGGCAAGGTGCAGCCGATCCTGACCGGCATCCCGCGTTCGGCCGGCGACAACGGCGGCGCGCTGGCCTTCGGTCCCGACGGCGATCTCTACGTCGGCACCGGCGACGGCACCCCGGGCGGCACGCAGGCGGGAAGCGCCAAGAGCCTGGGCGGCAAGATCCTGCGGATGACCGCGGACGGCAAGCCGGCCTCCGGCAACCCGTCGAAGACGTCGGTGATCTGGTCATCCGGCCACCGCAACGTGCTGGGCTTCGCCTGGGACTCGGGGAAGCGGATGTACGCGAGCGACTCCGACCAGAAGGTCAACGGCGAGCTCAACCTGATCGAGAAGGGCCAGAACTACGGCTGGCCGGCCGCCGACGGCCCCGGTAGCGACGCCAAGCTGACGAATCCGCTGGCCAGCTGGCCGATCGCCGACTCGTCCTGCGCGGGCGTGGCCGTTCTGGAACGCATGGTCGCCACCGCCTGCCTGCTCGGCAAGCGCCTCTGGCTGGTCAACACCACCGGCAACGGGACCCAGCTGGGCCAGCCCCAGCCGGTGGCGGTCGGCGAGTACGGCCGGTTGCGGGCGTTGGTCGCCGCCCCGGACGGCTCGCTGTGGGTCAGCACCTCGAACAAGGAGGAAGGCGGCGAGCCGGCCCCGGACGACGACCGGCTGATCCGTCTGGTGTTCTCGGACGGCGGAGCCGGCCGGAGCTGATCCATCACATGACCGATTTCGTGGCCCGCGTCGCCGCGCGGATCCGGCGCAACCCGTGGGCGGCCCACGTGCGGATCGGCGCCGCCGTGGCGCTCGTCAGCCTCGGTGGCGTCCTGGTCGGCGTGCTGCTGTTCGCCCAGACGCACATCAACGTCGGGCCGTTCCACGCCCAGATGTCGGTCAGCCCGTCGTTCCGCGGCGGCACCGAGGTGAACATCCCGCCGCTGGGGTCGCTGCACCTGGACAGCCACGACGGCCCTATCCACCTCAAGGTCGACCTCGGGTCGCTGGACCAGGCCCGGACCGAGGAGCTGATCGACGACCCGGCCGCGATCGGCACAGCCGGCGAGCGCGCGGTCGACGACGTGACCGCCGGAGTCCTGCGGCTGGGGCTGCGGGCGCTGGGCGCGGCCGTGGCGACGGCGCTGCTGCTGTCCGCCCTGATCTTCCGCAAGGTCGACCGGGTGGCCTGGTCCGGCGTGGTCGCCCTGGTGGTGACCGGCGGCAGCCTGGGCGTGGCCGCCGGCACTCTGCGGCCGCAGTCGATCAGTGAGCCGCGGTACGAGGGCCTGCTGGTGAACGCTCCGGCCGTGGTCGGTGACGCCCGCCGGATCGCGGACAACTACGGCCGGTACGCCGACCAGCTCAGCCAGCTCGTCACCAACGTCAGCCGGATCTACACCACGGTGTCGAACCTGCCGGTGTACGAGCCGGCCGGGAACACCACCCGCATCCTGCACGTGTCCGACCTGCACCTGAACCCGTCGTCGTGGAACCTGATCCGGACCGTCATCAAGCAGTGGAACATCGACGCCGTGGTCGACACCGGGGACATGGTGGACTGGGGCACACCGGCCGAGGAGCAGTACGTCGACAACATCTCGACCATCAACGTGCCCTACGTCTACGTGCGCGGCAACCACGACTCGGCGGCCATCCAGGCGGCGGTCGGCCGGGAGAAGAACGCGATCGTGCTGGACGACTCGACCACCACGGTCAACGGGCTGACCATCGCCGGCATCGGCGACCCGCTGTTCACGCCGGACAAGACCACCGCGCCGGAGGTGCACGACGACGTGCCGAACCCGCTGACCGAGGCCGGCGACCGGCTGGCCGATCTGATCCGGGCGTCGCCGCGCAAGGTCGACGTGGCGATGGTGCACGAACCGCCGATGGCCACTCCGCTGGCCGGCGTGGTCCCGCTCGTACTGGCCGGGCACCTGCACAAGCGCGAGGTCAGCGAGCTGACCGCGCCCAGCCCGTCCCCCGGGCCGTCGCCCTCGCCGACCGCAGCCACGGCGACGGCGACGACGGCCGTCCCGACGCGCCTGATGGTCGAGGGGTCGACCGGCGGGGCCGGTCTGCGGGGCCTGGAGAACGACCAGACGACCCCGCTGGCCCTGTCGGTGCTCTACTTCGACGAGAACCAGCAACTGAAGGCGTACGACGACATCTCGCTCGGCGGCACCGGCCAGTCGAACGTGACGGTGCAGCGCAAGGTGATCGGCCAGGACGACGGCACCGCCGACGGCTCGACCGACGTCACACCCTCGCCGACTCCGAGCCCGACTCCGAGCCCGAGCCCGAGCCCGAGCCCGACCCCGTCCTAACCGGCGGCGGTTCCCAGAACTCGTCGTCGCTGTCGTCGGCCATCCGGGCCCGGACCAGCTGCGCCTGCCGGGCCGCCCACCGGCGGGCCACCATCGCCCGGACCATCTGCACCGGGCGCCGCAGCAGATACGGCAGGAGCAGCAGGACGGCCAGAGCGATCGCGACCCAGAACAGCCATCGGCTCAGCGTCCCGAGGCCGCTCGACGACGACACCGGTACCGCGTTCACGCCGACCCCCGCGGGCAGCGCCGTGGTGACCGCGGCGACCGGGCTGACCACCCCGCCCGCGGCCGTCGCCTTCACCTGACGGGTCACGTCGGCGGCGTGCAACTCGGGGTGCGACGACCGCACCAGGGCGGCCGTGCCGGCGACGAACGCGGCCGCGAACTCGGGTCCGCTGACCGACCCGACGATGCTCGCCACGTCCTTGCCGGGAGCGGACAGGTCGCCGCCGCCCGGCTTCCTGTCCTCGGCCATCGCGCCCACGCGGAGCAGCCCGTCGGCCGGGTCGGCGGAGTCGGTGTCCGGCAGCACGACCACCACGTCCCGGGCGATCACGTCACTGATCGCCGCCCGGACCTGCGGGTCGGCCGCGTTGACGCCCGTGCCGACCAGGACGACCCGGGCGCCGGACGCGCCGGCGATGTGGATCGCGGTGGCGGCCAGGTTGGCCGGGAGCGGGTTCGAGCCGGCCTTGACCGGCACGATCCGGGCTCCGGGCGCCACCCCGAATGTCCTGCCCTCGGCGTGGTCGTCGCCGGCCACGATGCCCGCCAGAGCCGTGCCGGTGGCGTCGCAGCCGGTGTCGCCGCGGCCGGCGCCGTCCGCCACGTCAGCCCCGGCGGTGACCCGGCCGGCCAGCGCGGGCGCCGAACCGTCCACACCGGACGTGATGACGGCGACCCCGACTCCGGAGCCGTTGGCCAACGTCCAGGCCCGGCTCGGGGCCAGCAGGGTCTGCCCCCAGGCCGTCGCCGGCTCGTTCGTCACCGGCGCGCAGCTCGCGGACGCGTCACCGGTGGCCGGGAGAGGTCCGTAGTGCAGTTCCGTGCCGGTCGCGTCCCACGGCAAGGTGAGTTGCCAGCCCGCCTTCAGACTGCTGGCGCCGGACAGGCGGTCGCCGTCGGGCTGTACCCGGCCGGCGTTCAGGTCGAGGATCTCGCCGGCCCGGTTCTCGTTGCCGAGGAACCGCGTCGCCACCTCCCACAGGTTCTCCGGCGCGCCCTGATAGGAGGCCGTGACCGTGTAGTAGTACCGGTTCCCGGCGGGCGCGGCCTGCGCGGGCAGAACGGCCGCGCCGATCAGCGTGGCCACCGACGCGGCCACGAATGCGAGTCGCCTCATCACCCTCACCACTCGGACTTCTGCACGAGCGCCCACTCGTGGTCGTCGTTCGCCATGCAGGGCACCAGCGTCAGGGGGGTGTTGGGTCCGCCGTCGGCTTTGCCGGTCACGTCGATGCACATGTCGTCGGCGACCGTGTTGCGCAGCCAGTAGTACTGGAAACCGCCCGCGGTCATTTTCGGATCCAGCCGGAAGTACTGGTTGTCCTGATCGAAGCAGCCGGTCTCGTCGAGCGGGGTGCTGGACGGCACCGGCCCCTGACCCGGCACGTCGATGCAGAACCCGTCGTCGGTGTTGCGGATCCAGTACAGCTGATTGCCGTTGCCGTCGACCGTCCGCGGCTCGAACGACCACTCCTGGTTGTCGTCGCCGGTCTTGGTGCACGGGAACTGGTTCACCGGCCCGTCCCGCGGTCCCGGTCCGCTGCCGGGCAGGTCGACGCACTCCTTGGTGGCCAGGTCGAGGATGAAGTACGGCCCGTACGGCTGGCCCGACGAGTCGGCCGCCTCGACCGCCGGCTGATTCTTCCGGGCCGGCTTGGTCGCCTTCGGCTTCGACTTCCCCGGCTTCGGGGTGGCCGAGGGGCTCGGCTTGGGCGCCGGCAACCGGGTGTCCTTGGCGTACTCGGCCTGGGCCTTGGTCACCGCGTCGGCGAGCGTGGTGACCGGGGCGGCCTGGTTGCCCCGGGCGAAGGCGGCCAGGGCCGGGGCGTACTGGCCGCCGGCCTGCCGGATCAGCGCGCACATGGTCAGTCCGAGCGCCGGGATGGCCACCAGCGGATCCCACGGGGACCGGGTCGCCGCCTCGTTGACGTGGTCGGTCCACACGCCCGGCAGGAACTGCGCGATGCCCTGCTCCCCGGCCGGGCCGAGTTTGCCCGGGTCGAAGCCGGACGTGACCATGATCTGCGCCGCGACCAGGGTGGGCGGGATCTCGGTGCAGACCGTCCCGGCCGCGACGACCGACTTGACGTACGGATCGGGCACCGGGACGACCGCACCGCCGGGTGTGTAGGAGGCGACCGCCGCCGGAGCCGCCGAGCCGCCGCCCAGGGCGGGCTGCAGGGCGTACCAGTCGGCGTACCGGTCCACAGTGTTCACGTAGTCCTTGGCGGTGTCCGGGATGCCTCCCGCGGCGACCACCTTGTCCATCCCGAGCCGATACGCGGCCAGCGCGATCAACCACGGGTCGGCCTGGATCTGTACCGCGCGGGCCTGCCCGACCAGCCGGCACATGAGATGCGCCAGGGCGGTCATCGCGGCGTCGCGGTCGGTCGGCGCCGCGCCCGGCCACGGCGCGTTCTGCTGCCACTGCACCGGGGTCAGTGCGGCCACGCCGGTCGCGCCGCCGTCACGCATCCCGGCCACCGGCCGGTCGCCGAAGTTCGAGGCGACCATGACCTGACCGGCCAGCCGGGCCGGGGTGAGGGCCGTGCAGGACGACGCGGCCGCGGCCAGGATCCGCACGTCGGCGGCGGAGAGCTGGTTGCCGCGCAACGGTTCGGCGGCGTGGGCCGCCTGCCGGGCCACGAAACCGCCGGCGCCGAGCAGGACGGCGAGCGCCAAGCCGATGCCCAGCAGGATGGGACGGGTCGGCCGGCGGACGCTCACGACATCATCCCGAGCAGTTCGTCCTCCGTCGGCACGTCGACCTGGTCGGCCCAGCGCAGGGTGCCGACGACCGCGTCGAAGAGCAGCACGATGGCCTGCACCGGCGCCGCGTCGACGTCGCCGTCGGTGAGGACGGTGAAGGTCAGCGTTCCCCAGACGCCGGGCGCGTCGGGCGCGGCCACGAGATAGTTCACCCGTACGGCCGGGGCCGCGCGCTTCACCGGGCCGCCGTCGACGACCGCGCTGATCCGGGCGGCCGGCCCGCCGCCGATCTCCAGCGCCATCCCGTCGGCCCCGGCGTCGGCGAGGATGGTGTCCAGCACCTGCTTCGGGTCCACCGGCTCGCCGTCGTCCTCGATCACCGACAGCAGCATGGTGCCCGGCAGCCGTACGCCGTGCATCTCCTGGATCGGCAGCACCACCGCGCGGGCACCCTGCCGCTCGGCCTCGCCGGTCGCCTCGGCCAGCTCCCGGCGCAGCATCCGCCGCCACGGCCCCGCCTTGTCCCGGGGCAGCGTGTCGGGCAGGGCGTGCCGGATGATCGCCTCGATGGTGCGTTCCCGCACCCGGCTCAGCCCGGGCGTGGTCGGCACGTGCACCCAGCCCTCGGGGATGATCAGCTCGAAGTCGATCACGCCTGCTCCTCCGTGGACGCCGGCACGAACCGCAGCGGTCCGGCGGCGTGCTGGTCGGCGATCATGATCATCACGGCTTCCACCCCGGTCCCGATCACGGCCAGCTGGTCGAGGCCCTTGACCCGGGTCTCCAGCAGCACGTCGACGTCGCCGGCCGGCCCTTCCAGCCGGAGCGCCGCGTTGACCCGGCCGTACAGGCCCTCGCCCTCGGACCGGGCGAGCGCGACCACCCGGACGCCGTCGCCGTGCTCGGTGGTGACGTACTCGACCGTCGGCGGCCGGAGGTCCTCGGCGAAGCCCCCGGCCCCGGCCAGCTCCATCAGGTAGGCCGAGTCCCCCGGACGGGCCTGCCGGAACTCCGTGAAGACGAGCAGCGGCAGCCACCGCGCGTCGTCCCCGACGAACCCCGCGCCCCAGACCAGACGGCAGTTGGCCGGCATGTCGCCGGCGCGCAGCAACAGGTCGCGGGCCACCGCCGACCCCATGTCGCCGGCGGTGAACGGGAACTCCTGGCCGGCGTCGGCCGGCCAGGCGGCCCGGGCGGCCGCCACCTTGCCGCCCACCCATTCGTCGAGCCGGCCGATCAGGGATTCGGTCCAGGCCGCGCGCGTCGCCTCGTCATTTCCGGCGGCGGGCACCCACTCCCAGAACCAGGAGACCTCGAGATCGAGCTGAATCGCCATCAGGCGCCCGCCAGCGCCGGGTTCTGCGTGGCCTGCAGACCGCCGATGATCAAGCCGGCGACGAGGTTGAACAGCTGGTTGATCCCGCCCCAGGACGCGAAGACGGCCTGCAGACCGCCGGCGAACAGACTGCCGAAGATCGGCAGGTTGCTCAGGAAGCCCAGGTTCTTCAGGGCTTTCAGATCGACCAGGCCGCTCAGGATGCCGGCCAGCCAGCTCTTGCCGAGGTCGAAGAAGCCGGGCTTGGAGCCGCCGATCATGAGCGGCTTGGTGAAGTCGAACAGTTCGATGATCTGGCCGTTCGGGCCGATGACCGGCTTGAGCTTGAAGAACGGGATGCCCTTGAGGAGCTTGGTGAGCCCATCGATCGTCTTGCCGAAGGCCCCGAAGGCGGCGCCCAGCCCGGCGAACCCGAGCCCGACGGCGTCGAGCACGACGCTGAGGACGCTTCCGTCCCCGCCGCTGAGGAGGACGCTGTCGGCTATCAGGAGAGCCGCGCCGGCGGCCACGCCGGCTATCGCGATCACGTTGACGCCGGGAATGAGGAAGGCCAGCGCGGTCAGGATCATGGCGATGATGCCGAAGATCTCGCTGATCTTCTTGAAGATGGCCATCACCCGCCAGTTGATCTTGTCGGTCAGCCCGTCGTCGTAGTTCTTGCAGTTGACCGCGTCGCCGAACCGCTTGCCGGCCACGTCCAGGGCGTCGAGGGCACCGGTCAGCCGGTTCTTGGCCGCAGTGACGGCGGCGTTCGCCTCGTCCTGGGCGTGCTGCTTGTCGGTGCCCTTCTGGGCCTCCTCGGGCGAGATGGTGCCGTCGGTGCCCTTCTGCGGATCGGACAACGCGTTCGCCTTGGTCACCGAGGCGTTCCCGTCGTCCTCGTCGTGCTCGGCCGCGGCCACCTCGGCGATCGCGTGCTCGAGGTCGGGCTCGTACTTCTTGGCCTCGGTGGCGACGTCGCGGTAGCGCACCGCGGCCTTGCTCAGACTGTCCTTGAGGGACTCCGAGTCCTTCTTCAGCGGCCCGACCCACTGGCCCTGCAGGCTGGCGTCGCCGGTGTCGACGATCTTCTGCAGCTTGGTCACCGCGTCGTCGATGGTTTCGGAGATGTGCTGGTAACGCTTCTGCGCGGAGTCGATCGAGGCCAGGTCGGCGGCCTTGACGGTGTGGACGCGGCCGTCGCTCACTTCTTCTCCTCGAGGCTGGCGACCATCTGCTGCTCAGCCTGGGCCCACGCGTCGTCGGCGCCCTGGACCGAGTCCCGGAGCTTCTTCATCGCGTCGACCATTTTGTCCCGGCTGACGGTCCAGTTGTCGGCGAAGTCGCCCATCGACAGGTTGGCGTTGAGTTGTCCCCAGTGACCCTTGTAGTCGTCCTGGAAGTCCAGCGCGCCCTCGAACTGCCCGATCAGATCGTTGAGGTCGGAGACCAGCTGTGCCAGGTCCTTGACCACGATGTCGGCCATCACATCACCGCTTCCACTGTCGTCGTTGTCTCCAGCAGAGGAACTTGAACGATCCGTAGGGCACCGTCGCCGAGGTGCACGCGGGCGGCGCCGGGCACCACCCGCTCGGCCAGGTGGGCCCGGGACAGCCGGACGCCGACCAGATCTCCGGCGCTCAAGGTCGGCGGGGAGAGTAGCGCACCACGCCGGTTCTTCTTGACCTCGACCTGCCAGCCGGAGAAGCCCATGGCCACCGAGGAGATCTCACCGGCGATGACGACCGCCCGCCGCCGCCCGGACGCCGAGCGGATCAGTTGCCGCAGCCAGTCCCGGCACGTCACGTCCCGCCAGGCCTCGGCGTCGTCGACCAGCAGGGCGACCGGGCCGTCGCCGGGGTCGACCAGGGCGGCGAACTCATTCTCGGCCGGGTTGTCCCCGCCGACGATTCCCCGTACGCCCGGCCGGCCGGCCAGCTCCAGCAACGGTGTCCGCATCGGAGCCCCGATCACCAGTTCGACCCCGGACCGCAGCAGCGACTCGGCCATCACCCGCAGCGCGGTGCTGCGGCCGGACCGGGACGGCCCCGCGATCAGGAAGGTCGGCTGGTCGCCGAGCAGGTCCATGCCGACCGGCTCGAGTTCGTCGCCGCCGACCCCGACCAGCGCCCACCCCGGCCGCGGCGCGGGCACCGAGGCCCACGCCTGGTCGAAGGTCAGCTGGGTCGGCAGCACCGCGATCTTGCCCGGGCGCAACGACCGCGGGACGGCGGCCTCGCGGTCGGTCAGCCGGGCCGCCACGGCGTGCATCGCCGACACCTGGGCCGGTCCGCTAGGGTCCGCGGCCACCAGTTCGACCTGCACCTCGATCGCGCTGACGGACCGGTATCCGCGGCCCGGCGGCAGGTTCTCCGGGATCTTCCGCGGGTTCAGCCCGGCCATCGTGGCGTCGCTGCGGTCGGACAGCCGCAGCACCAGCTTGTCCTCGCAGAGGGAACTCATCCGGCCGCTGAGCAGGCTGTGGTCGCCGGTCACGACGAGGTGGACGCCGGCACTGGCGCCCTCTCGCATCAGGATGAAGACGAGGTCGGTGAGCGTCCCGTTGTCGTGCTCGCTCAGGGTGCCGAGGAACCCCTCCCAGCGGTCCAGCAGCAGCAGGATGTGCGGCAGCCGCTCGGCCACCGGGACGGCCGCGCGCTGCTCGGTCAGGTCGGCGAACCCGCCCTCGCCGAGCAGACGCTGCCGCCGCTGCACCTCCTCGTGCAACCGGTGCAGCAGCCGGCTGGCCCGTTCCACATCGGAGCGTTGCGCGACCGCGCCGCAGTGCGGGAACCGGGAGACCGGCAGCAGCGCGCCGTTGCCGCAGTCCAGCCCGTACAGGTGCAGGTCGGCGACGCTCGCGGCGGAGGCGGCCGCGGTGGCGATGGTGCGCAGGGCCTGCGAGCGGCCGGACCGCGGCGCCCCGACGATGTGCAGGTGCCCGAACGTGGACAGGTCGATGGTCAGCGGCACCTGCTGCTGGGTCATCGGCAGGTCCTGCACGGCCCAGGCGAACGACGGCTCTCCCCGGTCGTCGAGGGGCGGATCGGGCGGCAGGTCCACCACCGGCGCCGCCGGCAGCGCGGGCAGCCACGGCCGGCGCGGGACGGCCAGGCCGAGCATGTCGTTCGTCTGCCGGATGGCCGCCACCAGCACCGACAGGTCGGTGGCCTCGTTCGTCGCGGTCGCGGTCCGGCGGCGCTGCGGCACCGGCCGGCCGAGGTCCTGCCAGCCCACCGGATGCAGGAACGGCGCGACCACGGCGTCGGCCGCATCGGCCTGCGGGCGGCGCCCCCCGATCCGGCCGGTCTGGAAGGGGATGAGCGAGCTGTGGCCGAGCCGGGCGTACGCGCGTCCGGGGTTGGCGGCCGAGATGCCGGCGGCCTCGCGGGCGTCGATCACGTCGGCGCTCTCCCCGGCATCGGTCACCCGCAACGCGATCCGCAGGTTGGTGTTGGCCCGGATCTCCGCCGACACCACGCCACTCGGGCGCTGGGTGGCCAGGATCAGGTGGATGCCGAGCGACCGGCCCCGCTGCGCGATGTTGACCAGGCCGGTGACGAAGTCCGGCAGCTCCCGGGCCATCGAGGCGAACTCGTCGATGACGATCAGCAGCCGGGGGACGGCTTCCGGCACCGGACGCCGGGTGGCGTAGTCGAGGTAGTCCTCGATGTCCTTGGCGCCGACCGCGGCGAGCAGGTGCTCCCGGTGCGTCAGTTCGGCGCCGAGCGAGGTCAGCGCCCGCTCGACCAGATGCGGGTCGAGGTCGGTGACCATGCCGACGGTGTGCGGCAGGTCGACGCAGTCCTTGAACGCGGCGCCGCCCTTGTAGTCGACGAGCACGAAGTTCATCGCGTCCGGGCGGTTGGCCACGGCCAGCGACGCCACCACGGTCTGCAAGAACTCCGACTTGCCGGACCCGGTGGTGCCCGCGACCAGTCCGTGCGGACCGTGCTGAACCAGGTCGAGCGCGAACGGCCCGTCCAGGCTGTAGCCGACGACGGCCCGGGTGCCGCGGAGCGCGGACGTCCAGCGGGCGCTGATCGCGGCCACCGACGGATCCTCCAGGCCGAGCACCTCGAGCAGCCGCGCGGCGGCCGGCAGGGCGGCGTCGCCGTGCGAGTCGCTGACGTCGCGGACCGGGGCCAGCCGCCGCCCGGTGGTCGGGAACCAGTCGTCGACGACCTCGTCGACCCGGATGCCCTCGATCGTCGCTGCCCGCTGCTGGCGCAGCGTCGTGGGGATTCCGTCGCCGCCGACGACGACGGTCGTGCACTCCTCGGGCAGGGTGCGCTCGTCGCTGTCGACGCAGATGAAGTAGACGCCGACGGCCGGCCCGCCGAGCAGCAGGGAAACCACCCCGGGCAGGGCCCGCAACCGGCGGGCGCCGTCCAACACGACGACCACGTCGGGGTCGCCGGCCGCACCGGATCCGGCGTTGAGCCGGTTCTGCCGCCGGGCGTCGATCAGTTCGGTCAACTCGGCGATCCGGCGGGCGATCGTCTCGGCGTCCGTGCCGAGCAGCGTCAGCGTCTGCTGGCCGAGCGACGGGCGGGTGTGCGGCAACCAGGCCGCCCACTCCCACATGGCCGCGCCGGCCGAGTCGGTCAGCACGTACAGCTGCAGGTCGCGGGGGCTCTGCACCACGGCCAGCTGCCCGGTCATCCAGCGGGCCAGGCGGCGCGGCCACTCGTCGCGCCCGGCGACGCCGACGACCCCGGCCTGCACGATGGAGAAGGCGACGGGCACGTCGGAGAGCTGCCGGGGTTCGGTGCGCCGGTCCGGGCCGCCGGCCGTATCGATGGTGATGACGCTGGGCAGGTCGGCGATGCCGACCCGGACCACGAGATGGTCGGGGTCGGTCCGGCGGCGTTCCCACAACCGGGCGCGCGGGCCGGTGGCCACGATCAGCAGCTCGGCCGGGTCCGGGGCGGCGACCCGGCGGTCGCGGCGTTCCAGCACGGTCGACTCCGCGATGTCGGCCTCGATCGCGGTGACCCGCGCCTGGTGGTCGGCGACCTGACCGCGGTGGTTGCGGCCGCCCTGGCGCCGCGAGGACCACCAGTTGCCGACGATCATCACCGGGGACATCGCCGCGAACATCAGGTAAACCGGATTCCGCAGCACCAGGCACATGGCGGCGCCGAACACCGCCGGCAGCGCCGCCGCCAACAGGGGCAGTGCGTTCGGGGTCGGCGTGCGGGGTTCGGCGGGCATCGAGAAGCGGTCCGGCCGGATCGGCGGCAGGAGCCGCGGCGGCCGGTTGTAGTCGAGGTACTCGCTCTCCGGCGACGGCTCGACCACCGCGTCCGGGCAGCGCACCGGGTGCGCCTCGAGCGCGGCGCCGCCCGCGGTCAGCTGGGACGTCTCGCGCCATGCGACCTCACTGGCGCCCAGATCAATCCGGTCGAGCTGCAGTCCGCCGCCGATCCCCCGGATGTGGACCTCGGCGTCGAAGGTGACCCGGACGACCGCGGCCACGTCCGGGGTGCCGTCCAGCCGTACGGCGCACCGCGCGGCCGAGCCGATCCGGTGCTCGCCCGGCCCGAGGGACCAGATCCGCCCGGCACCGGCGCCGGTCACGGCACGGATCGTGACCAGGCCGCCGGTGACGTACGGGGACGGGCCCGGCCCGCCGACCCACAGCACCGAACCGTCGTGCACGCCACTGGCGGACAGCGGAAGGTCGAGGTCGAGCGGCCGGTCCTCGAGGTGGATCCGAGAGCCCACGACGTGCGCGTACGACGGGTCGAGACTGTCGAGCAGGTTCTTGACGATGTCCCGTACCGGTGTGGCGGGATCGGCGTCCACGACCACGTCGGCCGACCACGCTTGCGGCGAAGCGAGGGTGATCAGCATGCGCACGATGTGTCCCCGGGTTACTTGTTGAGCGAGCCGGCGAGCTGGGTGTCCATGTCGCGCAGCGCCTCGACGGCCTTGTCCAGCCACTCACTGAGCAGCTCGAGGTTCTCCATCAGCTGGTTCGCCGTGTTGACGAACTCCGTGTGGACCTCGTCGAATTTGCCCGACGCCTGGTCGGTGACGAAGCCGGAACCGGTCAGGTTGTCCACGATCGACTTGCACTCGGTGAGGCGGGCGTCGACGTCGTTCTTGTTGTTGCGCATCCGGGTCGCGCTGTCCGACATCTCCGTGTAGGTGATGTTGAGGTTCGCCATCGGTTGTCCCTTCGAATGGTGCGGAAAGCAACGGACCACAACTTAGGAAGCGCGTACGGCCCGGGTCCAGATCGAAGTTCGCGAATGTGGGCCCATGGGCCTACGGCCGTCGTTGACAGCGGTACGCGCCCCCCGCACCCTTTCGCCATGAGTTACGAGCGGTCCGGCGCGTGGACCGTCGACCACGCCGTCCGCGTCCTCGCCACCGGTTGCGCCGAGCGGCAGCGGCCCGTGCCCCCGGTCGGCGCGCTGGTCCTGGGCGCCGACTCGGTCACGTTGCGCCTGACCACCCCGGACGAGGCACCGCCCCCGGGATGGACCGTGGCCGACTCCGGCCGGACCTGGGTGTCGCCGGTGGACCGGCTGGAGGCCGCGGCGCCGGACGACCGGATTCCCGAGCCGTACCCGTTGCTCGTCTCGGCCGGCGCGATCGGCGCGGGGCGGCTGCTGCTGAACCTGGCCGAGGCGTACGGGCTGATCAGCATCGAGGGTGACCTGGAACTGGCCCGGAGCCTGATGCGGTCGTGGTCGCGCCGCCTGACCACCAGCCCGTGGGCGGCCGGAGCAACGGTGATCCGCGTGGGCTTTCCGCCCGACCCGGGCTTCACCGGCTGGGACGTGAGCCGGCTGGCGGTGGCCGTGGGCGTGCTCGACGAGTCGCCCGACGGCGGCATCCTGTTCTTCGCCGAACGGCCCCTGGGCCGGGACCTGTACCAGGTCGAGAAGCTGCTCAGCGAGCCGGACCGGCGCTGGTCGGTGGTGGCCGTGAACGCCGAGGACGCGACCTGGCGGTTCACCGTGCGGATGGACGGCAACCTCGACACCGGTCTGCTGACGGAGGCCGTCCGGCTCGTGTGAAGGATTCGTGAAGAGGGGCGCACCAGACTGACCGGTATGAGCACGGTTCCTGCCACCCCGGGCATCGCGGCCCGCGGCCGGGTGCGCATCGCGATCTCGAGTCCGGAGATCCTGGCGCACATCCGTCACGAATTCGCCAGCAAGGGCCTGGACGTGCAGATCGACGGTCTGCCCGAGGTCGAGGTCGTGGTCACCCCCGGCACCGGGGCCGCCCCGGCCATCGGCGCGTTCGCCGACGCCCTCAACGGGCTGGCCGGTCCGCACACCCGGCGGCGGGACCCGGCCACCGCCCGTTACCGGCTGGCGCTGGTCCCGCACGGGCGGCCGGCTCACAAGGCCGACAAGCCGGCCGGCCGGACCGGCCGAGCGTGCCGGCCGCTGTCGCCGCGGGAGGCCGAGGTGATGGACTCGATCAGCCGCGGCCTGCCCAACGCCGACATCGCCGCCCAGCTGAAGGTCCAGCAGAAGACCGTGAAGAACCACGTGAACCGGATCTTCACCAAGCTCGGCGCGCGCAACCGCGTCGAGGCCGTCCTGATCTGGCAGCGCGACCGGGTGGCCTAGAACGGGGTGGCCTGGACGGGCGCGGCCAGCCAGGCTCGGACCTCGCCGGCCTCCTCGGCGTCCAGTTCCTCGAACACGGCCAGCGCCCGGCGAGCCTGCTCGCCGCCGGCGCCCAGGCGGGCCAGGCCGAACCGGGCCAGCCCCTCGTGGTAACGGTCGCCGGCGTCCTCGCTGATCCGCAACGCCTCGCGGAACGTCTCCTCGGCCTCCGCCGGCCGCCCGAGACCGTGCCGGGCCAGCCCGATGTTGATCAGCAGGTTGGCCTCGAGGAGCTGGCTGCGGGAACGCCGGGCGTACTCCAGGCCGGGCAGGCCGTCGGCGATCGCCTCGGCCCACCGGCCGGTCTCGGCGTTGAGCTCGCAGAGCACGTCGCGGGTGGCCGCCACGTAGTAGTCGATGCCCTCGCGGCGGGCCAGCTCCATCGCCTCCTGAGCCGGTGCGCGGGCGGCGTCGTACTGCTTGGCCTCGCGCAGCGTCGACGCCAGGTTGCCGAGCAGGCTGATCCGGTGCGGCCAGTCGTCCGGATCGTCCAGCAGTTCCAGCCCCCGTTCCAGTTCCCGTACAGCGGTGTCGTTCTGCCCGAGCCGGGAGTGCGCGACGCTGGAGTGGTTGAACAGGATCGCCCGGGCCACCCGATTGTCCTCCGTCTCCGCCGCCCGCATCGCCACCCGCAGCAGCTCCAGCCACTCCAGCGCCCGGCCGGCGGCGTAGAAGTAGTCGAACAGCAGAAGCGTCAGGTGCCAGGCCGGCCCGTACTGCGCGTTGCGGTTCGCCCGGCGGACCAGCGCGGCGATGTTCTGCCACTCCACACCGCACCACCGCAGCGAATCCCGCTGGTCGTGCAGGACGACCGGCGCCACGTCGGTGTGCGGTGGCTCGATCGGCGCGCCCCGGCCGACCAGCCGGTCGCCCACCATGGACAGCGAGACGCGGTACCAGGACAGGACGCGGGCCAGGGCGGCTCCGCGGTCGCCGGGCGTCAGCCCTCCGGAAAGTTCCGCCGCGTACGCCCGGACGAGGTCGTGCATGGTGAACGCGTCGCCGTCCCGCTCGACCAGGCAGAGTGTGCGCAACGTGTCCAGCAGCGTCCCGGCCGCCGCCTCGCCCACCCCGAACAGCGCGGCCGCGGTCCGCCGGGTCACGAACGGACCGGGGAAGACGCCGAGCAACCGGAACGCCCGGGCCGCGTCCGCGCCGAGCGCCGCGAACGACCAGGACAACACGCCGCGGACGGAGCAGAGCGCGTCGTCGGGCAGTTGCAGCGCGTCCAGCCGGTGCTGGACGTCCTCGAGCTGAGCGACGAGGTCACCGATGCCGGCCCCGGTCGTCGACACCACCTGTTCGGCCGCGATCTGCAGGGCGAACGGGGACCGGTCGCACAGCACGGCCATCCGGCCCGCGGCCGCCCGCTCGGCGCGGACCCGGTCCTCGCCGATCACCGTGGTCAGCAGGCGCAGCGACTCGTCGTCGCTCAGCGCGCCGAGGGTGACCCGGTGGGCGCCGTGCCGGACGGCCAGCCCGGACAGCCGGTTGCGGCTGGTCACCATGACCAGGCCGGTGCCGCCGCCGGGCAGCAGATCCTCGATCTGGTCGGTGGACGCGGCGTTGTCCAGGATCAGCAGCATCCGCCGGTCGGCGACCAGGCTCCGCCACAGGGCGGCCCGGTCCGCCCGGCCGCTGGGCACGTGCGGGGCGTCCACCGAGGTCAGCAGTTGGTGCAGGGCGACCTCGGGAGTCAGCGCCGAGTGCGACGGGTCGAACCCGCGGAGGTTGATGTAGACCTGCCCGTGGGGGTAGGCGTCTCGCAGCCGGTGCCCCGCCCGTACGGCCAGGGTGGTCTTGCCGATTCCACCGACGCCGACGATCATCACGATCCGCCGGCGCGGTGCGGTCTCGACCAGGGCCAGCATCTCGTCCGTACGCCCGACGAAGGCGTCGTTGTCGTGTGGCAGCTGAGCCGGCTTCACCGTGTCCCCGACCGGCGGCTTGTCGTCCGCCAGGATCCTCGAGTACACCGCCTGGGTGGCCTCGGACGGGCTGATACCCAGGTCGTCGGCGAGCCCGCGGCGCAGGTCCTCGTACTGGGCCAGGGCGTCGGCGGTGCGGCCGGTCCGGTGCAGCGCGCCCATCAGCACCCCGCGGAGCCGCTCGTCGAACGGGTGGTCCGGGACCTCGGCCCCCAGCCGCCCGATCACGTCCGGGAGCGTCTCCGGGCCGGCGTGCTCGGCCAGCCCGATCAGCAGCCGCAGCCGCAGGCCGTCCAGCCGGTCCCGGGCCTGCCCGACGAACGGCCCCGGCACGCCGGCGAAGATGGTGCCCGAAGTCCACAGCCCGAGTGCCTCTTCGTACGCCCCGTCCGCGGCCAGATCCTCGGCCCGGGCAATGTCGAACTCCTCCCGCGGCAGTCGCAACGAGTAGCCGGCGCGACTGCTGACCAGCCGGTCCGGCACCGGGCCGAGGGCGCGGCGGAGACCGGAGAGGTAGGTGTGCAGACTGCCGGCCGCGGTGGCCGGCGCCGACTCGCCCCAGACCCGGTCGACCAGCTGTTCCGGGGACACGGTGGCCCCTGCGCACAGGGCCAGGACGGCGAGGACGGCGCGTTGTTTGGGTGGTCCGAGGTCGATCTGGACGTCGTCGACGAAGGCGCTGAGCGGTCCGAGGCCGGTGATCGTCAACCGGCCGTCGCCCGTACCGACTGTCACCAAAGCACTCCTTGCGGCTCATCCCCGTCGATGTCCGCAAGGTTACCGAGCAGTCGCCAGCGCCCGGCCGCTCCTACGATGGCGCACGAGGGCTTAAGAAAGGCGTTCCAGGATGAGGTCGCGGACGGTCTTGGCGTCGGCCTGGCCGCGGGTGGTCTTCATGACCGCGCCGACCAGGGCGCCGGCCGCCGCGACCTTGCCGTCGCGGATCTTGGCGGCGATGTCGGGGTTGGCGGCGATCGCCTCGTCCACCGCGGCGGTCAGCGCGCCCGTGTCCGAGACGACCTCGAGGCCGCGGGCGGCCATCACCGCGGGCGGGTCGCCCTCGCCCGCCACGACGCCCTCGAGCACCGTACGGGCCAGCTTGTCGTTCAGCTTGCCGTCGTCGACCAGGCGCTGGAGCTGCGCCACCTGAACCGGCGTGGCACCCACCGACGCCAGGTCGACGCCGGTCTCGTTGGCCCGGCGGGACAGCTCGCCCAGCCACCACTTGCGGGCGTGGGCGGCGCTCGTACCCGCGGCGATCGTCTCCTCGATCAGCTCGATCGCGCCCGCGTTGGCGGCGGACTGCATGTCGAGCTCGTTCATGCCCCACTCCTCGCGGAGCCGCGCCCGCTTGGCGCTCGGACGCTCGGGGAGGGCCGCCCGCAGCTCCTCGACCCAGGCCGGGTCGGGCGCGATCGGCACCAGGTCGGGCTCGGGGAAGTAGCGGTAGTCGGTCGCCTCCTCCTTCGAGCGGCCCGAGCGGGTCTCGCCGGTGTCCTCCTGGAAGTGCCGGGTCTCCTGCTTGATGCGGCCACCGGCCTCGAGGACGCCGGCCTGACGGATGATCTCGGAGCGGACCGCGCGCTCGACCGAGCGCAGCGAGTTGACGTTCTTGGTCTCGCTGCGGGTGCCCCACCCGTCGCCCGGGAGGTTGAGCGAGGTGTTGACGTCGCAGCGCAGCGAGCCCTGTTCCATCCGGACGTCGGAGACGCCCAGCGAGCGGACGATGTCGCGCAGCTCGGCGACGTACGCGCGGGCGATCTCGGGCGCCTTGGCCCCCGTTCCGGGCACCGGCTTGGTCACGATCTCGACCAGCGGGATGCCGGCCCGGTTGTAGTCCACCAGCGACTCGGTGGCGCCGTGGATCCGGCCGGTGGCGCCGCCCACGTGCAGCGACTTGCCGGTGTCCTCCTCCAGGTGCACCCGCTCGATGCCGATGCGGTACGTCTCGCCGTCCACCGCCACGTCGACGTACCCCTCGGTGCACAGCGGCTCGTCGTACTGGCTGGTCTGGAAGTTCTTCGGCATGTCGGGGTAGAAGTAGTTCTTCCGGGCCATCCGGCACCAGGCGGCGATGTCGCAGTTGAGCGCGAGGCCGATCCGGATGGTGGCTTCGATGCCGGCCCGGTTGGCGACCGGCAGCGCCCCGGGCAGACCGAGGCAGACCGGGCAGACCTGGGTGTTCGGCCCAGCCCCGAACTCGGTCCGGCAGCCGCAGAACATCTTGGTCCGTGTGCCCAGCTCGACGTGCGTCTCGAGCCCGAAGACGGGTTCGAAGCGGGACACGGCTTCGTCGTAGGAGGACAGCACGGGTGTGGTCATGAATACAGATTAGTTTGTCCACCGGGCGGCCCCACGGACGGCCCCGGTTCGACTACCTTCGCGGCCATGCGGCGTTTCGCTCCGGCTCTGGTGGCGGTCGTGCTCGTGGCCGGCTGCCATCCGTCGCCGCGCCCGGCGGTCTCCCCGGCGTCGCCGTCATCCTCGCCGGCGGCCGCTTTCGACTACTCCGGTGGCCGGTCGGCCCCGGTGGCCGATCGCCTCTACCCCCGGCACGGGAACCCCGGGCTGGACGTGCTCCACTACGGCCTGGCGCTGTCGTGGGACCCGACGTCGAAGACCCTGACCGGCACGGCCACCGAGCAGATCCGGCCGGTCGCCGACGCGCCGCGGATCGAGCTCGACTTCAAGCCGTATGCCCTGGACAAGGTCACCGTGGACGGCCGGGCGGTCGCCGGAGCGGCGGTGACCGCGGAGAAGCTGGCCGTCCCGGTGGCGGTGACCCGGGACCGGCCGGTGACGCTGGTGGTCGCGTACCACGGCACGCCCACGACCACGCCGATGCCGTCGCACCGCGGGGACGTCGAGCCGCTCGGCCTGACGATCACGTCCGGCGGCGGCCTGTGGACGATGCAGGAGCCGTACGGCGCGTACACCTGGTATCCGGCGAACGACCAGCCTTCGGACAAGGCGCTGTACGACGTGGCCGTGACCGTGCCGGCGGGCTGGTCGGCGATCGCCGCGGGCACCCCGGCGGGCGTCTCCGGCCGGACGTTCCGCTACCACAGCGACGACCCGATGGCGACGTACCTGCAGACGCTCGCGGTCGGCAGGTACACCAAGGTCACCGCGACCGGCCCGCACGGGTTGCCGCTGACCTACTGGTACCGGCCGGGCGTGGACGAGGCCAAGCTGCCGTCGCTGCGGAAGTCGCCGCAGTTCCTGTCGTTCCTGGAGAGCCGCTTCGGGCCGTACCCGTTCCCCAGCGCCGGCATCGTGCTGGTCGACTCGGCCTCCGGCATGGAGACCCAGCAGATGATCACCATGGGCGGCCGGATCAAGACCTTCAACGCCGGGTCGTTCGAGGCCGATCTGCTGCACGAGTACGCGCATCAGTGGTTCGGCGACTCGGTGACCCCGAGCGACTGGGACGACCTGTGGCTCAACGA
This sequence comes from uncultured Actinoplanes sp., assembly GCA_964236515.1. Lineage (GTDB taxonomy): Bacteria > Actinomycetota > Actinomycetes > Mycobacteriales > Micromonosporaceae > Actinoplanes. The sequence goes on along the minus strand of CAXSDA010000020.1, from coordinate 4,381 downwards.
GGGCTGGGCGATGTACGCCCAGCTGCGGTGGCAGCAGCAGATCGAGAAGTTCAGCGACGCCGCCCTGGAGAAGTCCCTCCGGCAGTCGGACGCCCGACTGCGGAAAGAGCTCGGCCCGCCGGCCCACCCGAAGGCGGACAGTTTCGCCGAGAGCAACGTCTACCTGTGCCCGGCGGGCATGCTCAAGGAACTCGACGACGCTCTCGGCGACACCCGGTTCTCCGCGCTGGCCACCGCCTGGGTGCAGACCCAGCGCGACTCCCAGCAGGACCGGGCGTCCTTCACCGCGTTCGTCAACCGGCAGACCGGCCGCGACTTCACCGGGCTGATCGACAGCTGGCTGGACTCTCCTACAACTCCGGCGGCGTGAACGTTCCGACGGCCGACTCGAGAGCGGCAGCCACCCGGTACATCCGGTCCTCGCCCAGCGTCGGGGCCATCACCTGGAACCCGACCGGCAACCCTTCGGACAGCCCGCACGGCACCGAGATGGCCGGCCCGCCGTACAGGTTGGTGGGGATGGTGAACAGGTCGGCCAGGTACATCTGGTACGGGTCGGAGGTGCGCGACCCGAACGGGAAGGCCACGAACGGCGTGGTCGGCGAGACCAGCACGTCGACCTGCTCGAACGCGGACTGGAAGTCGCGGGTGATCAGCGTCCGCACCTTCTGCGCCTGGCCGTAGTAGGCGTCGTAGTAGCCGCTCGACAGGGCGTACGTGCCGAGGATGATCCGGCGCTTGACCTCGGGCCCGAAGCCGGCCTCGCGGGTCAGCGACATGACTTCCTCGAGCGAGCGGTTCCCGTCGTCGCCGACCCGCAGGCCGTACCGGACGCCGTCGAAACGGGCCAGGTTGGACGAGCACTCGCTCGGCGCGATCAGGTAGTAGGCCGGCAGCGCGTACTGGAAGTGCGGGCAGGACACCTCGACGACCTCGGCGCCCAGCTTGACCAGCGCCTCCAGCGACTCGCGGAACGCGGCCAGCACGCCCGGCTCGGAACCGTCGGAGGCGAACTCCTTGACCAGGCCGAGCTTGACGCCGGTGAGGTCGCCGCTCGCACCCTGCCGGGCGGCGCCGACCACGTCCGGCACCGGCGACGGGATGGAGGTCGAGTCGCACTCGTCGTATCCGGCGATCACCGAATGCAGGAGGGCGGCGTCCGCGACGTTCCGGGCACACGGTCCGGGGGTGTCCAGTGAGGACGAGAACGCGATCAGCCCGTACCGCGACGTGCCGCCGTAGGTCGGCTTGGCCCCGACAGTCCCGGTGACCGCGCCCGGCTGGCGGATCGAGCCGCCGGTGTCGGTGCCGATCGCCAGCGGCGCCTCGTACGCGGCCAGCGACGCCGCGCTGCCGCCGCCCGAGCCGCCCGGGATCCGGCCCAGGTCCCACGGGTTGTTGGTCGGTCCGTAGGCCGAGTACTCGGTCGACGACCCCATGGCGAACTCGTCCATGTTGGTCTTGCCCAGCATCGGCATGCCGGCCGCGCGCAGCCGCTTGACGATGGTCGCGTCGTACGGTGGCCGCCAGCCCTCGAGGATCTTGGAGGCGGCGGTGGTCGGCACGCCCTGGGTCGCGATCACGTCCTTGACCGCGATCGGCACGCCGGCCAGCGGTCCGGTGACCTCGCCCCGGTCGACCCGCTCGGCCGCGGCCAGCGCGCCCTCGCGGTCGACGTGCAGGAACGCGCGGACCCGCTCGTCGACGGCGGAGATCCGGTCCAGGTGGGCGGTGGTGACCTCGACCGCGGAGACTTCCTTGCTCGCGATCAGATCCGCGATCTGGGTCGCGGTCATCCGGGTGACGTCGCTCACCGGGGTCACTCCTCCTCGTCCAGGATGCGGGGTACGCGGAACCGGCCCTCGTAGGCGTCGGGCGCCCCTGCGAGCACCGCCTCCTGCGTGAGGCTCGGCCGCGGCACGTCGTCGCGGTACACGTTCGTCAGCGGCACCGAGTGGGACGTCGGCGGGATGTCGTCGGCGGCGACGTCACCGATCCGCGCGACCGACTGCAGGATGACGTCGAGCTGCCCGGCGAACTTGTCCAGTTCCTCCTCGGTCACGGCAAGCCGCGACAGGCGCGCGAGGTGCGCGACCTCGTCGCGGGAGATGGCGGCCATAGGTGCTCCCTGGAGTGGGTCCGGTGCTGCTGACCCCACGAGTCTATTTCGCCGCGATTCGACGCTTCGCCCGGCCCGGCTCGGCCGCCGGCTGGAACTGGAATTGCGGCCGCCTCAAGTTGCGCCTCAGGTCGCGCCTCAGGTCGCGCCTCAGGTCGCGACGAGCGGCGTGCCCGGGCGTAGCGGCCGGTACCGCGCGAGCCACGTATCCAGGTCGGCCGCGGGCATCGGCCGGGCGTGGAACCAGCCCTGCGCGGCGTGGCAGCCGGCCGCCGAGAGAAGGCGCCAGGTGCGCTCGTCCTCGACGCCCTCGGCGACCACGCGCAGATCCAACGCGGCGGCCAGGTCGATCACCGACCGGACGATCGCGGCGTCGCCCGGGTCGGTGGCCATGCCGAGGACGAACGACCGGTCGATCTTCACCTCGGCCAGCGGCAGCCGGCGCAGATGCTGCAGCGACGAGTACCCGGTGCCGAAGTCGTCCAGCGAGATCGCGACGCCCATCCGGTCCAGCCGGGAGATCGTGTTCAGCACCCGCGGCGGGTCGGCCATCAGCGCGCTCTCGGTGATCTCGAGCTGCAGCAGGTCAGGAGGCAGCCCGTACGCCCGGAGCAGCTGGTCGATCCGATCGGCGATGTCACCGGCGTGCAGGTCCCGGGCACTGACGTTCACGGCCGCGCGCACCGGCCGCCCGGCGTCGCGCCACTGCGCCAGCTGCCCGACCACCTCGGCCAGCACCCGCCCGGTGAGCAACCGCATCACCGGCGTCTGCTCGGCCACCCGGATCAGCTCCTCCGGCGAGACGGGGCCGCGCTCGGGGTGCCGCCACCGCAGCAGCGCCTCCACCCCGACGAACTCCCCGGTGGCAATGGCGATCTGCGGCTGGTAGTAGATCGTCACGCCGTCCTGCCCGGGCCCGGAGCGCAGCGCGGCGTGCAGGTCGGCCAGCAGCGACAGCCGGTCGGGTGAGTGGTGGGCGGCGTCCGGCCCGTACTCCGCGATCTGATCCCCGCGGTGCTTGGCGTCGTACATCGCCGTCTCCGCCTGCCGCAGCAGCGCGCCCGCGTCCGACCCGCGCTCGGTCTGCAGCGCGATCCCGATCGACGCGCTCACGTCGATCGGGAGGCCGTCCAGCAGGAACGGCCGGTTCAGCGCCTCGGCCAGGTGCATCGCGATCCGCCGCGCGGCCGCCGGTCCGTCCACCCGGGTGGCCAGCACGGCGAACTCGTCACCCCCCAGCCGTACGACCAGGTCGTGGCCCGGCACGACCTCCACCAGCCGGTGCGCCACCTCGATCAGGATCCGATCGCCGTACGGATGACCCAGCGCATCGTTCACGTTGCGGAACCGGTCCAGGTCGAGCAGCAGCAGCGCGACCATGCGCCCGTTGGCCTCGGCCAGCGCCCCTTGCAGCACGCGCCGGTTGGCCAGCCCCGTGAGAGTGTCCATCCGGGACGCACGCTCGTGCTCGCCCGCCGAGCGGACCATCCGATGCACGGCGTGCAGGGCGAGCAGCACCAGCGGCACCAGCGCCAGCCCGGCCCGGGCGGCGGCCAGCACCACCGGCCCGAGCAGCAGCAGCGCCCCGGTGGCGAGCAGTTCCGTCCCCCAGCGAGGCGCCCGCTTCGGCGCGCTACCTTCGAAGATCGGCGCGGCCACGGCGTACCGCGCGGCCATCCACCCGGCCGCGGCCAGCACCGTCAGCAGCGCGTCGGCCCACCCCGCCATCTGGTCCAGCCGCAGCCCGGCCAGGTGCGCGATCAGGGCTGCCCCACCGAGCGCGACCACGTGCTGCGCGGCCAGGTGCAGCGTCCGCCGGGCCGGTTCCCGCATGCGCACTCCGGCCACGGTCACGGACACCAGTTGCGCGACCAGCGCCGGCCCCACACCCCAGGCCAGCGCGATGGCGAAGGTGAAGCAGATCGACGGCAGAATCACCGAGCTGGCCCGCCGCCCGGCCACGACATACGGCCGGGCGTCCACGGCCACGGCCAGCAGAGCCATCAGCCAGTACGCGGCGGGCAGCGCGGCAAACACATCCCGCTGCGCCAGCCACACCCCCAGGTCGACCACCACAGCCACCGTCGCCGGCACCACCAGAAACCGCCAGCGATCCGCCACCCGAACCCGAACCGCCGGCCGTTCGCGCCCCCGACCTCCGCGACCCAAACCCCCGCGACCCAGACCCCCGCGACCCAGACCCCCCCAACTACGACCGCCGCCCCCCAAACCCTCCCGCCTCCAACCCCCCCGGCCGCGACC